>CAWGMW010000001.1:0-1997762 GCA_963823805.1 uncultured Acidobacteriaceae bacterium
AAAAGCGGTCATCCGTTCCAGTTGTCGCGTGCCGCTCGAAGGCTGCAGTAGCGGCCTTTCCTGCTGCCATGCCAAGTATCCATCCGCGTCAGTTGGCGCCATTGGTGCGTGGTGGTATTTCCGGGCCTTTGCATAGTACAGATCGTCCATTGTCTCGCTTGGGCGATCGGCGCAGAAATAGAAGTCAGGTAAGAGCTTTAGATAGGAGGAATCCATGAAAGCGACTGAAACCCTTGAGCAGGAACACCGTGTGATCGAACAAGTGGCAAGTGCGTGCGGCGTCTGCGCCGAAGTACTGCGACGTGGAGCGCAAGTGCCGGCGGACGTTCTGGAAAGCATCGTCGATTTCTTCCGGCAGTATGGCGACCGGTATCACCGGCAGGCGGAAGAAGCACTTCTCTCTCTACTGCACGAAAAGGGTGTTCCAACCGGGGCCTGCCCGATCGTAGTGATCAATTATGAGAATCAAAAGCGTACAACGCTTGTTGACCAACTTTCTTCGGCTGTGAGCGCATATATGAAGAGCGGTGGGGTGGTCGAGGAAACCTTGATCAATACGCTCGAAGCGCTGGCAGAGTTCTTCCCGGACCACATCTGGAAGGAAGATTATCTACTCCTGCCGATGGCGGAGAAAGTCCTGTCGGAGGAAGACAAGCGCTCCCTGGCAGATTCCCTGAATCTGATCGATTCCATGAAAGGCGCGGAAGCTCGCCACGCCGCAGAGAGATGCAGTGCCGCAATCCGGCACTGTATGAAGGACGTATCGAGGTCAGGGCAGGCTCACGCTGCGTGAGCCTGAACGATTGATCGACGAATCTGAACCGAACAAGACGCACCGAGGAGAAGACCGAAATGTCGATAGCGAATACAACTGCGACAAAGAAGGCTGCAGAGAAAGAACCAGTGAGCATAGCCGTCGCCACTGACGGAATACGCGTTCCGAGGGCGACAAGTGGTCCTGTCCTGGATCTCGATCTGATTACGATGGCTGAGCAACTCCGGTATGAAGCCGCTTGGTCGGATGGACGTAACTCCCGAACGCTTGTGAAGCACGCCGATTTTCGTCTGATCCTCACCGTCATGCGGCCAGGGGCGCGCCTGCACAGCCATCAAGCACGAGGGACGGTTCTGATTCAGGTAATGAGCGGGTGCATCCGGGCTCGTGTCCTTGATGACATCGTCGGCGTGTACAGCGGACACGCCCTTTCGCTGGATCCGCATCTGGAACACGAGATCGAAGCCGTGGAGGAAAGTGCACTTCTCATTACAATTGCGTGGCCGCACGATCTTAGCATCCCGCCTGCGGCCCCAGCCGACACCATTCGGGTGCGCTGGTCGGCCTCGCTCGGCCCGATCGCAGAGGAGCTTGACGTGGCCACGAAGAGGAACGCGGCGTGACTCGCATCGTATCGGGAATTCAGCCGACCGGCGAACTCCATATCGGCAACTACCTCGGGGCATTAAGGCATTGGGTTCTGCTGCAGTCAGAGGCGGAGTGTTTCTTCATGGTGGCCGATCTGCACGCGATCACCATGCCTAAAAATCGAACTGAACTGCGCGATCGGACAGCTGACACGGCGGCAGTTCTTTTGGCCGTCGGAATCGACCCTGAACGATCGGTGTTCTTTCTCCAATCACGGGTTCCGCAACACGCGGAACTGGCCTGGGTCTTGAACTGCTTTACGACCGTCGGAGAGTTGCGGCGGATGGTGCAGTTCAAGGATAAGTCAGCTCGTGGTGGTGAATCTGAAGCCACCGCCGCTTTGTTCGCCTATCCGGTGTTGCAGGCTGCCGACATACTTCTGTACCAAGCTGATCGCGTTCCAATCGGCGAGGACCAACGGCAACATCTCGAACTGACGCGTACGCTCGCACAGCGCTTCAACACCCGATATCCAGGAACCTTCACAATACCGGAACCGCTGATTGCCCCTGAAGGGGCTCGTATCATGGATCTCCACGATCCACGAAAGAAAATGTCGAAGTCCGCAAAATCTCCGGTGGGATTGATACGCCTGACTGATTCTCCCGAAGTGATCCGCTCGAAGATTAGCGCCGCCACAACAGATTCGGGGTGTGAAATCCGGTCATCTGCGGAAAAACCCGGAATCAGCAATCTGATCGCGATGTATTCGATTGTGAGTGGCACGAGTCTCGAAGACACCCAAAAAACCTTTTCTGGAAAGACATATGCGCAGTTCAAAAATGCCCTTGCGGACCGGTTGGTTGACTATATGCGTCCTGTCCGAGAACGGTATGAGCAATTGAGGCAGGAACATGCATATGTCGAAGGACTTCTGGCACGTGGATCGGCAAGAGCTGCGGCCGTTGCCGAGCAAACCCGTACGGCAGTCTTTGAGCGCATAGGTATTGGGATGTGAGATGAGCACTGTGATCGCCGAAGAGTGACAAGTGTCGCCCAAAGATATGCAACAAATGTCACTTGGGCAGGGACGAACGCTTCATTGCAGGTTGATTGGCACGGGACTATAAGGAAAGTCGTTCACGGGCAAGAAAATCCTATCAATTCCAAAGAGAGATGGAGGAGTCGATGAAGCCAACAGTATTAGCTCTAGCCGCACTCATGCTCGTGGGAGTGGGTGCGTATGCTGCTCCCAAATCAGTCAATCGAACTTTCAACGGCGAAATCATGGATAGCGCCTGCGCGAACATGGGCAACCATGACGCCGGCTACAAAATGAGTAACACGCACACGCCGAAAGATTGCACGTTGGAATGCGTTAAGTCGGGCAGCAAGTTCGTACTCTACAACTCGGCAACGAAGACCGCATATCAACTCGATGACCAGCAGAAGCCCAGAGAATTTGCCGGGCAAAAGGTGAAGGTCATCGGGACCTACGACACAGGCTCGAAGACAATTCACGTCGAAAAGATTGAGGCTGGTTCATAGCCAGATCTCACTCCTCACTGGAGTATCGCCCTTGAGCATGATCCTTTAACCAACTTAAGAGCGTATGTACCTGTTTGCGCCACCCGAAGAATGAATGACAAGACGCATAGACGTTTTCCCTCGCCCCGATTGCGCGCCGGGGTCGTTGCGATCGCGATTCTCGTTGTGGTCGCCTATTGGATCGTGACGCGCACCATCAGCGCGCTTCCAGAGCCGGCGCCATTTGAAACCAGCATATTTACTGTAGTTCGCAACTGGTATATCGACAAGGGGGCGGCCCATTCGCATTCCAGAGTACCTGCAACTGACGCCTCTGAGATCTCAGCCGGGCAGGGCCTGTTCAGCATGGCCTGCGCATCCTGTCACGGAACGGACGGGCGTAACCCGACGAACATTGGGAAGTCGATGTATCCGCGTGTTCTGGATCTTGGATCGCCCGAAGTGCAGAGATTGTCGAACCCTGAGTTGTTTTGGGTGATCAAGAACGGCATTCGGTTTAGCGGTATGCCAGGTTTTGGCAATACCCTCTCGGACGATGAGATCCGGCAAGCAACATATTACGTCCGAAGCCTGGGCACAGCGGCAAAAGAGAAATGAGCACATCGAATCTTCATGGTGGCAGCGATATTCACATGAGCCAGAACACAGAGGATACCAGGATTCTTATCGTCCTCGACGACTCGGAAGCTTCAATGCGGGCAGTCAGGTATGCAGCCAAATTCGTTGGACGGCGTAAACGATTCAGCATTTGCCTGGTTCATGTTCTTCCTCCTCTGCCACCGGCACTTCGGGAACACGGCGGTTCCAGCGATTCAGCAGAAGAGCGGCGACTGGATCTAGCACTGAGGAAAGAACAGGATTGCTGGATCGCGGCCACCAAGAAGAGTGCACAAAATAGCCTTGATCAAGCCGAGAAGATACTGAAGAAAGCCGGGGTCCCTAAATCAGCTGTCCGGCCGCTGTTCTGCGATCCAGGCGAACCCGAAGAGACTGCTGACACGCTACTCAGGATGGCTAATGAATGCCAATGCCGCACAGTTGTTGTTGGCCGGCAATCGGTGTCGTGGCTTCACGAACTCTTCAGCCAGGACATATCGGAAGAACTTCTTCAACGGGGGAAGGGATTCTGCGTGTGGGCCGTTGAATAACAGAAGGCTGACTATTGCGTACCCGCTTCATTGCGTGCAACAG
The DNA here is from genome assembly GCA_963823805.1 of uncultured Acidobacteriaceae bacterium. Lineage (GTDB taxonomy): Bacteria > Acidobacteriota > Terriglobia > Terriglobales > Acidobacteriaceae > Telmatobacter. The sequence goes on from CAWGMW010000001.1 coordinate 4,103, forward strand.
TGAGCAGAAATCCACTTTCCTCAACCGCTTCCACATCGTGAATGACGGCCCGATCAAGTGCCAGACATCGGCCACGAGGGAGATCAAATGTTCTGCCGTCTGCATGCATCCGGATATGGCCGAATAGAGTCTGAACACAAATTCTGCCGGGATTGAAGTGTTCGGGGATTCGGGTGTTGGGCTTCATCCTGCGCAGTGTCATCTGGAAATCCGGGTATTGAATCTGCTTCTTGCGAGCGATTCCGGTTAGCCATTCTGGGCTATTCCGCAGTGCTTCGAGTTCGTCGTCCAAAGAGAACTCGATTGATCGCCCCGGCATCCACGTCATACTTGGTGGGAGATTGCCTTGAAAATGCTGTTATTGGTAATTCTGCGGTTCCATTCCAAATCTCCTTTGTCAATCGACAGCTCAAGCGTAGAGCGATCAGAGCGAGCGTGCTATGGAACAGGAAGACCAAAGAATAGAACAGACGCACCGGGTTTCGAGGCTTGCGCTTAGGCAGATGGTAGGCCCCTGCCGAGTTCCAACGAGATTGCTCCGGACTCGGCAAGTCCGTTGAGAAGAAGATGAAAGTAAACCAGGCCGCAGTACGGGTGCCACCTCCGAACGGCGCTGCGAACGGTCTCATAGTTCATAGGTTGGTCGCGTCCCAGCCATTGTGCCAACCGGTTACGAGCGCCTACATCGTCTCCGGGAAAGACACTGATCCTGCCGAGGCCTCGGAGAAGGACATACTCTGCAGTCCATCGACCGATGCCGCGCAGGCTAAGCAACAGGGAGAGCACCTCCTCGTCACGGAGCTTTTCCAATTCCTTCGATTCCAAATGTCCCGCAACGGCCGTTTGTCCTAGTTCCAGGAGAGAACGCGCTTTGGCAAAGCTGAAGCCGAGCGCGCGCAGGGAATCCGGGCTCAAGCGGATGAGGTCCGCTGGTTGCGGGAACGCGTGCTGCATAACGCCGCCATATTGGACAGCAGGACCACACTGCTCCGCAAGGCGGTTCAGTATTACGATGCCTACTGTCAGTGACAATTGCTGGCATGCAACCGCGTTCACAAGGCCTTCGAAGACTGAGGGAAAGCGCGGGGGCTTCAGCCCGCGGAAGCGATGCGCCAGCGGGGCCAGACGCTTGTCACGCGCGGCAAGTCTATAGAAGGCAGAGAGATCGATGCCGAGCCCGAGCATTTGCCGCAGACGCCTCGCCGCATCTTCCTTGGCATGCTGAGAGATGCGGCAGCCGCTCAGAGTCACATGTAGGCGAGGCTGCTCAGACGTTCCGATTTGCGTGACAGCAGCTTCGAGCGGATCATCGTCGATCACAAGGACACGCCGCCAACTGGTCCCATCCCATCGATCCACTGTATTGTGCGGTCGCCGGCGCAGTACCCAAGCGGTCAGATCCAGACGAAACGGCGGAATCGCACGCAACTCGAAACTCAATGACTTCATCGGCTGCTCGACTGATCGGAGAAAGGCAGCGGCCGCTGCCCTTTCCATCGATTGTGCTTTGGCTGAACTAACCCTCCGATACTGGAAGAAGCCTAGTGCCCATAGTGTTTGGCGTTGATTTCGGCAAAGTGCTTCCATTTCTCGGGTAAGTCATCGGCAGCATAGATTGCGGATACGGGGCATGCCGGTACGCAGGCGCCACAATCGATACATTCCACTGGATCAATGTAAAGTTGCGGCTCGGTCCCAAACGTCGGTTCGTCCTTCCTCGGGTGAATGCAATCCACGGGGCAGGCATCTACACAAGCAGTATCTTTGGTTCCGATGCAGGGCTCAGCAATTACGAATGCCATAATAGGCAACCTCCTGAATCCAGCGTAGGTAAACCTGCCTCTGAGGAGCAGTGACAAAAGTCGTTTGCGAAGTGCGGATGGATGCGGTACTCAGTAGGACATACGTCCGCTCGATTGTACAGACTCACTTATGCAGCAACTTCAGCGCGGCTAAGACGGCGGCCAGGCGATACGCTTATCGCGATTGCTGGATTCCCCACAGCGCCTGTGGTGTGGAAGAGGGTGAGGTTTCAGATCCGCACAACGGCGCGACACGGCTAACTCGAATGCGAAAGATCTCCGGCCCTCGCACGATGTATTCCCATGTGAGTTGGCGCGGGCGCATCGCTTCCATTTGTCCGTGCAAGGGAGCCGGATCGTGATCGTTGATCAGCACGAACGACTCTCCAACATCGAGAGCATCGAATTTCGCAAAAACTAGCGGATGACGCTGGAAGCGCTCTACGTTGCGCAGGTCCAGTTCTTCATTTTGTTTTTCCATTGGGGAAGATTGCTCCTATACGTTTGATTGATCTCTCACTGCAACCACAATATGCGCAGGACACAGGGATCGCCGTGACAAAAGTCACTACGAGGCCCGTTGAAGGAAAAAAACTGAATCCAAACTTCGCACTTCCTTCGGAGGCTGCACCTCCGTGAACTCGTCATCGTCATCGAAAAAGGTTCGTTCGGGCGAGATCGATAATCTCGTCTCCTCGGCCATTGAGGATCGCCCGGATCAGATACAGGTTGAAATCGACGATCTGGTCAAGCTTGAGCGAAGGCGGCATGGCGAGCTCCTGCCGGTTTACGGCAACGTCCACGAGAGCAGGACCGTTATGCGCAAAGGCTTCCTCTAACGCAGGGCGAATCTGCTCAGGATCGTCTACGTGCAGGCCAAGAACGCCCGCACCCTTCGCAATCCCAGCCAGGTCGGGGTTCACGAGATCTGTTCCATGATTCACAAATCCCGTGGCCTTCATCTCAAGTTCGACAAAGCCGAGGGAGCCATTGTTGAACACGACAATTTTGACGGGAAGATTCAGTTGCCGGAGCGAAAGCAAATCACCCATCAGCATGGAGAATCCCCCGTCTCCGGAAAGGGCAACGACCTGGCGGTGTGGATGCGAGATTTGTGCCCCAATGGTCTGAGGCAAAGCGTTGGCCATAGATCCGTGATTGAACGAACCGAGCAGTCTCCGGCGCCCGTTCATCGTCAGATAGCGTGCCGCCCAGATCACCGGGGTCCCGACATCCACGGTAAAGATTGCATCGTCGGCCGCAACCAGATCGAGGATCTTGGCAAGGTATTGCGGATGGATTGGGCGTTGGCCCCGCTTGCCCGTCGCAAGATCGTCAAGACCCTTGCGTGCGTCTCGGTAGTGACTGAGGCAAGCATCAAGATAGCTACGGTCGGTCTTTTGCGCGATGCGGGGGAGTAGTGCAGGAAGCGTTTCCGCAATGCCTCCGACGAGTCCTAGGTCCAGATGGCTGCGCCGTCCTAACTGTTCCTCGCGAAGATCAATCTGCAGGATCCGCGCATTCTTTGGATAGAACTGCTGGTATGGAAAGTCCGTGCCAAGCATCAGCAGCGCATCGCAATTCATCATCGCGTGATAGCCCGAAGAAAAACCGAGCAGCCCGGTCATGCCGACATCGTAAGGATTGTCGTATTCGATGAATTCTTTACCGCGCATGGCATGCACGATTGGCGCCTGGAGCTTCGCGGCCAACTGGATCAGCTCATCATGCGCGCCCGCGCAACCTGCGCCGGCCAGGATTGTCACTCGCGTCGCACGATTGAGTTCGGTCGCCAGCTGATCCAACTCTTCCGGACGGGGAACAATGTACGGCTGAGAAAATGTGAAGTTGACACGGCGATCATCATTTTCCGCATTCAATAATGCGATATCGCCAGGGAGCACAACCACGGCTACGCCGCGCTTTGCCAGAGCCGTCTGGATCGCGATTTCGAGCGTGCGAGGCATCTGGGCAGGGCTTGAGACCAACTCACAGAAATGGCTGCACTCCTTGAAGAGGTGTTCAGGGTGGGTTTCCTGGAAGTACCCGCTCCCGATTTCCTGCGACGGGATTTGTGCAGCAATTGCGAGGACCGGTACACGGCTTCGATGGGCATCGTACAGGCCATTGATGAGGTGGAGGTTGCCCGGGCCACAGCTTCCCGCGCATACGGCAAGCTTTCCTGTTAGAGCAGCTTCCGCTCCTGCCGCGAAGGCCGCTGTCTCCTCGTGCCGTACGCCCACCCACTCGATTCCGTTGCGTCTTCGCACAGAATCTGTAATGCCGTTGAGGGAATCGCCTGCAACTCCGTAAATACGCTCCACTCCCGCCGCAGCAAGAACCTCTACAAAGAGCTCCGCTATTCTCTTTGCCACAACTGGACCCCTCTCGGATTTAGATTTGTCGAATGGATGCAGCGGCGGATGATCTCCGCATACTTCATCCATCGAGTGGTAAAAGGCTGCTCTGTCCCATAGATGCAAGGTCAGCACAGAAAATGTACCTTGTCAGTCCCCAAGTGATCCGGTGATGGCTATTCGCGACTACTCAAGAAACTGATGTGAATATTCTCGCAGCAATCGTTCGACAATGAACGAGTACACCTGTCCCTGTTCCAATTACAGCCAGACCATTTCCCGTCTATTGTTGGAGGCATAGGCTCAAGGCAATCCGGCGGTCGCAGGAATCGATGGCTGAAGTCACGATCATCGTTGACGGACAGAAAGTGCAGGCAGCATCGGGCTCATTGCTCATCGATGTATGCAAGCGGGCAGGGACCGAGGTCCCATCTTTCTGCTATTACCCAGACCTCTCTCTCCAGGGCGTTGTGGTGCTCTCGATCAAGCGAATCCGGCCTCAAAGGTGCCGTCAGCTATCACACCGTACCTTACGGCACATACACGAAGGAGAAATCCATGGGCTATACATTTCTAGCAGACCTGCACAAAGAGTTCGCGCCACCAGAAGACGGAATCCTGAGCCGAATTCTGCACAAAGACGAAAAGGTGAACGTGACGCTGTTTGGCTTCTCGTCAGGGCAGGAACTTTCCGCACATTCGGCCCCGACGCCTGCCATCCTTTATTTTCTGGATGGAGACGCTGAAGTCCAGTTGGGAGAGGATAAGGTCAACGCCCAGCCAGGCTCATTTGTCTATATGCCCCCGATGTTGACTCACGGCATCTTGGCGAAGTCTCCTGTCAGAATGCTGCTCATTCAGATAAGAGCTGGAACGAACTGACTCTTATGAGAACTGCGAGCAGGGCGCTACTCGTAAGATGTTCCAACTGTCGGCCTGTTGTTGGGATCAGGAGCCCAGTAAAAAACTTGGTCCAAACTTTGGTCCAGTTGTGCACTGAAGAGGCTCCAATTTCTCCTCTTGGCTCCTCTCTGCTCCGTTGGAAACATACACACTCCAGCGCGCGAGCGAAATGGGCGGGAATCCCGCCGGATGGAGAAGAAATGTCGATCCTTGGCTGACTCGCTGCAAACGCTTCCCCGTTTCAAGCGACGAGGCGAGGATGCCAAGTCTCGGACCATCGCCTTCGATTCTGGTCTTCAGGTCCTTCTGCTTGACTCCGGGCACAACTTTGACCAGGGCCATGATCTTATCGACGAGGTCTGCATCCGCGGCTGCTTGTTCGGTATAGGGAATCCGCCGCGCAACTCCGAGGTTCGTTCGAGCGCCTGCCGAAGTTCCGTGATCGCCTGCCGGTCGCCAATCACTTCCATATGGTCGGTGTGACCAAAGTCGCTGAGATCTCCGTTCTGTTCGCCTAAGCTTGCGCATAGACGGAAGGTCAATTCGACATGGGCGCAGCAACCATCACGACAATCCACAAGCAGGAAGGCAAAAAGAAGCTTGTCCGCAGGTCCGGCTCCGATGGTTCGCAAAGGATCAGGCGAATCGTTCAGTGGCTGTTTGTGGCTTTGAATGGTTGGCTGGGAATCCAATTCCTTCTCTGGGTGCGCTATTGCGAGCGCGGCGGGGCGGGGCTAAGCGTGTCAAGACCCGCAGGCGCCGAAGGCTGGCTTCCCATCGCAGGCTTGATGAATACGAAATACTTCTTCCTCACCGGCCGCGTTCCTGCAATCCATCCCGCAGCCATGGTCCTGTTTATTGCCTTCATGCTGATGAGCCTCCTGCTCAAGAAGGCTTTTTGTTCCTGGCTCTGCCCAGTCGGAACTCTCTCAGAACAACTCTGGAAGTTAGGAAGACGCGTATTCGGCCGCAATCTGCATCCACCAAAATGGGTGGATATCCCATTACGGGGGTTGAAGTACCTGCTTCTTAGCTTCTTCATGTTCCTGATCGGTGCAATGTCCGCCGAGGCAATTCACGACTTCATGTCCACACCCTACGGCCTGGTCGCCGATGTCAAGATGCTGAATTTCTTCCGCGACATCGGGCAAACAGCGGCAATCGTCATCGGTTTGCTGGTTTTATTGTCCATGCTGATCCAGAACTTCTGGTGCCGGTATCTCTGTCCCTATGGAGCCCTGCTGGGAGTCACATCGCTGCTCAGTCCGGTAAAGGTCCGCCGCGACGCCGAGGCCTGCATCGATTGCGGAAAATGCGCGCGGGCCTGTCCTTCCAGACTGGCGGTTGACCAGTTCGTACAAATCCGATCCGTTGAATGCACGGCATGCATGGCGTGTGTCGCCGCGTGCCCCGCCGAGAATGCCCTGCAATTTTCGTTGATACCGAGAAAGGCGGCAACACCGGCGGATAGATGGCGCAGTCGTATGGTCGAACCTATTGTGGTTGCAGCGGCTCTCGCGTGCGTCTTTCTCTGCCTGGTCGTAACAGCGAAGGCAACTGGCCATTGGCAGACGAATCTGCCACGCGACGTATATATGGATCTGGTTTCTCATGCAAGAGAGGCGGGTCACCCCGGCATGTAAGGAGTGAGACGGACGGGAGTTGGGGCGACAGGAAACTGCCGTCGGGCTCGCGGTGCCAGTCGGCATGACATCTATACAGCAGAGAGTTACTTCCGTCTGAAACGAAACTCGGTCCCGATCGCTGCGATAGCGTGGCTGTCCAATACCTGAATCGCGCGAGCGAAAACGATCGTTTCCTCGACCTTGATATGGTCGGAATAGAGTTGCTTGAGTCGCGCGGTATGGGAGTGCAACTGGTGCGCTTCCTCCAACCCTAAGCCGCCCGACTCAATCCAGGTTGAATATAACCGCTCAACCGATCCATGCAAATCGTTTGCCTCGTGGTGATCGTCCTCGAGACGGTCGATCTCTTCGAAGGATTTCGCATCAGACTTGCGCAGTCGCGGAAAGAGTGATTCCTCCTCATCCACCGTGTGGCGTTGTCCGCCAGTTCTGAAATACTCAAGCGCAGTCTTGACTGCATCGCGCTCCTCATCGGTTAGACTCCGACCCTGCGCCCGATCAACCACGATGCAAAGAATGCCGAGGAAGCTCTCGATCCTCCTATGGCAGTCTTTCAGCATGCCAATGGGATCATCGAATCCGCTGTCAGGTTTTGCACCAATCTGAATTGTCATGGAGTTCCCCCTCAATCTCGACCGTTCTGATGATTGTCGCCCATTCGCTGGCGTTTGCGAATCTCACGCGCCCTGGAGAACATGAAGAGTGGTCGCTGTCATCAGTTGAGGTGCCAGCTGCATATAGTTCTTTGGAATATAAGAGCAGCATGGCTCTTCGGCGTGCGGGTTTCCGGTCAGGGCGTAGGCGCGGGCTCGCGATCCTCCGCAGATCTCCTTGAATTCGCAGGAGCCGCACTTTCCCTCGAGCTTTGACGTGTCGCGCAAATCGCGGAACAGGGGCGAGTCGCGATAAATCGAGGCCAATTTCTCTTTACGGATGTTGCCAGCTGAGAGAGGAAGAAAGCCGCTTGGGAAGACTTCGCCTTTGTGCGAAATGAAGACGAACCCCTTGCCGTCGTTAAGACCACGTGGCGCGCGACCGATCGCGTCGACGGATCTTTCATGCACGCTATCGACACCCAATCCCGCCTTTCGCTCGGCGACTCTTTGTTGCAAGACAAAGCGCCGGTAATGCTGCGCCTCTGTCGTCTTGATGTCAAAGCTTGCAGTTCTGGATAGACTGTAAACTTTTGCAAAGACCGACTCGAACTCCTCCGCACTCAACAAATCGTTCAGCTTTCCACGTCCCGTTGGGACGAGGAAGAAAACGCTCCAGAGCGTTATCTTTAACTTCTCCATCAAGGCGACAATCTCGTCGATCTCAGCAATATTCCTGCGGCTGAACGTGGTGTTGATCTGCACCGGTAATCCGATTTCATTTGCCCAGCGCACTGCATCGAGCGTTCGCGCGAATGACCCGCCCATCCCGCGAAATGCGTCGTGAGTTTCGGCACTGGCGCCATCCATGCTCACGGCTAATCTGGCGAGACCAGCCTCTTTGAGTCTGACAATGACGTCCCTCGTCAGCAAGGGCGTGGCGCTTGGCGTCAGAGAGACTCTGACTCCAACCGAGCGGGCATGAGCGATCAGTTCAAAAAGATCAGGCCGCTTAATCGGGTCGCCGCCCGTCAATACAAAAACCGGAACCTTCAAGGCGGCGATCTGGTCTATCAGAAGTTTTCCCTCATCTGTGCTGAGTTCCAGGGGGCTGCGGTCCGGTTGTGCGGATGCGCGGCAATGCACACAGGCGAGGTCGCATGCCTGGGTCACTTCCCAGATGGCGATGAAGGGCCGTTCATTGAAGTCGGTCGTGTTGATTTGCGGGTTCATGCACCTATGAGACAGCCTGATACGGGCAGATGCAGTGACCAAAGTCCCAGGCTGCGTCGCATTATCGGGAATGGTGCACCGCGAAGCCTCCGCCCTTGAGTCGACGCGACCAACAGGGAGCGGCGACCCTGCACGAGACCGAAGATGACGCAGGTTTCCCGATAATGCCGTAGAATTCCCCAGTGACTGCTGAACGCACCGATCTCGCTACAGCACTCGGGAAAACCGCACTCTTGTCGAGTCTCACGCCGACGGAGTTGAAGATGCTGGCTGCGCGTACTGTCCGTAAACTGTTCAGCACCGGAGAGTTGCTCTTTTCAGAAGGCGAGCCGTGCAACGGGTTGCACATCATCGCACAGGGCAAGATCCGCATTTTCAAATCATCCATCAGCGGCCGTGAGCAGGTTCTCGCGGTAAACGTTCCGGGCGAATCAGTCGCGGAATTGCCGGTATTCGATGGCGGCCCATTTCCGGCTTCCGCGGTTGCGATCGAGGATGCAGAAATTGCATTCATCTCGCGGCGCGATTTTCAGGCGTACTGCATGGAGCACCCTGAAGTTGCACTCAAGGTGCTGCAAGTGGTTGGATGCCGATTGCGGCGGCTCGTTGGGATCATTGAAGAGCTATCGTTCACGACGATCCGCCAGCGTCTCATATCGGCACTTCTCAAACTCGCGCAAAACGAGGGCAAGCAGAGTTCACTCGGAATCGAGTTCCAACTGCCGGCAACCCATCAGGAACTCGCCAATCAGCTTGGAACGGTCCGCGAACTGGTCTCCCGCAATCTCATGCGGCTCCAGGCCGAAGGACTGTTGGAAGTAGATGCCAGAAGGATCGTTGTCAAGGACATGAAGGGCTTAAGCGCGCTGCTCGAGTCGGCGCCATGATTTGCCTGGAGCGCGTGTTTTATAAATAGATTTCTAACCCATAAATCGTTGATTTCCATAGACGGTAAGTAACGGCATGGCATTGATGGAGCACGTTCTAACAATCTCTCGCAATTCAGCACTCCTAAATCCTCTTCAGCGGTCGGCGATTCCGGCCTTGCAGTGACTTACGTCACATCTCCCCTGCAACTAACGGGGAGTAACATTTTTCTATTAAGTGAACTAAAAATCAAATAGATATCTCTCTGTTGATCGAGACCGCCTTATCAGCGACAGACTTCTAGATGCGTGAGCGAGAGCGTTCCGGGGCCCAGGTTGATTTCAAGCATGCGTATCGAACAGCTATCGAAGTCGTCGCAACAATCAGCGTCAATCACGCGTAAACGCGTGCTACAAACGACTGCGATCACTGGTTGCCTGATGAGCGTTTTCGAAGTCACCAAGGAGGCCTATGCCCCGCACATACAGATATGGATTTCTCATTCGCTAACCATTCTCTTCGTTGCGGCCATGGCCGCCGTTTCCAGCTTTGCAGTTCTCAAATGGAATGAACTGCTACGCCGTGAAACCGCTTTGAGCGAAGAACGCTATCGCTTGCTTTTCGAGAGAAGCCTGGCTGGAGCGTACAGGACTTCGGTGGAAGACGGCCGGATTTTGGACTGCAATGTCTCCTTCTGCCAGATGTTTGGGTACTCATCGCGTGAGGAAGTGATCGGTCACTCGGTTGAAACTGGTTACCTGAATCCCGCGGATCGAATTCAATTCCTCGAAAAGTTACGAACCGAAAAGAGTGTCACCAACCTTGAGCAGCGCTTCAGACGAAGGGACGGCAGTATTGTCTGGGTGTTGAATAGTGCAACCCTGCTGACACCAGATGACGGATCCGGCGAGGTGATCAGGGGCACGCTGACCGACATCACGGATCTGAGGAACGCCGAAGTGCAGAATCGCCGGCTGGCGGCCATCGTGCGATGTTCGGACGATGCCATTGTCTCCCTCACTCTTGAAGGAGTGATCGAAACCTGGAATCGCGGCGCGGAACGGATCTTCGGATATAGCGCCGAAGAAGCGATCGGGAAGTCAGTCAAGCGTTTTGCGCCGGATGACCGCCCGACCGAATTCCTTGGAATCCTGGAAAGAGTAGCTCGCGGTGAAGAAGTCTCTGAACTGGAGACTATCCGTGTCACAAAGAGCGGCCGACAGGTCGCGTTAGCTCTCGCCCTCTCCCCAATTACTGATGGAGCAGGAGCGGTGATAGGAGCCTCGTCTATCGCGCGGGACATTACGGATCGAAAACGGGCTGAAGAGACGTTGCGCAAATCGGAAGAGCAATATCGTCTCCTGTTCGACACAAACCCGGTCCCAATGTGGGCCTTCGACCGCAAAACTTTACGATTTCTCGCCATTAATAAAGCAGCGGTTCGGCAATATGGTTTCTCGCGGGAGGAGTTCCTGGCGATGACCATCGCCGATATTCGTCCCGAGGAAGATGTTCCGGACTTGATAAAAGACGTGAAGGAGCGCACGGAGGGTCTGCAGAAACCGGGGGTCTGGAGACATCGCAGAAAGAATGGCGCGATCATCGACGTTGAAATAGTGTGCCATCATCTTGACTTTCAAGGAGTCGAAGCTATGCTGGTGGCCGCTTACGACATTACGGAGCGGAAGCAGGCGGGAGAGGCACTTCAGCGAGCAGAAGAGAAGTACCGGGCAATTTTTGAAGACTCGGTGGTTGGAATTTTCCAAGCCACGCCCGATGGGCGCCCTGTCAGCATCAACCGCGCGCTGGCGCAAATGCATGGTTATGAGTCTCCAGAAGAGCTGACGGCTCAAGTCTCCGATGTAGCAGAGCAACTTTTTGTGGACCCTAGCCGGATGATTGAACTCGGCCAAGCGGTGGCCGAACATGGCGCAGTGCGTGGCGCAGAGGTCGAAGTTTATGGGAAAGATCGCAGGCGCAAGTGGATTTCGACGAATGTGCGAGGCATCCGGGACGAGGCCGGCAATCTTGTTCTGTATGAGGGTACTGTCGAGGACATCACGGAGCGCAAAGCCGCTGAAGCGCGGATTCAGCATCTTGCTTTCTACGATGCTCTTACTGAATTACCGCATCGCGCACTTTTGCAAGATCGCCTGGAAAATGCATTGGCAGCTGCAGAGCGCAGGGATGAAAAGGTTGCGTTGTTGTTCCTTGATCTTGACCGGTTTAATCTCATCAACGATTTGTTTGGGCGCTCGGTTGGGGATCTTGTGTTGAAAGCGGTTGCCGATCGGCTGAAGGAATGTACCCGGGCCCAGGATACGGTGGCCAGAGTGGGCGGCGACGAGTTCCTGATCATGCTGAGTGGCGTGGAAGACGTGGCCGCCGCTGCGATTACTGCCGATCGCGTGATGCGGGCGATGAGTGTTGAATTTGCAATCCAGGGCCACTCTCTTGCGATGACTTGCAGCATCGGCATCAGCATCTTCCCCGAGCACGGCTCAGACGGGGAAACCTTGATCAAGAATGCCGACGCAGCTATGCATTCGGTAAAGGAGGGGGGCCGCAACCTCGTCCGGTTCTTCACCAATGAAATAAATGGTAAGGCAGCGGAGCGATTGACGTTGGAAAACGGCTTGCGCGTGGCGCTCGACAGAAATGAATTCTTCCTTGTGTATCAACCGCAGATGGAAGTCTCGACAGGGAGAATTGCGGGGTTTGAAGCATTGATTCGTTGGAAGCACCCCGAGTTGGGCCTTGTCCCTCCCGACAGGTTCATACCAATCGCCGAAGACAATGGCCTGATTCCCAGAATCGGTGAGTGGGTGCTCAGGACTGCCTGCGCACAAGCAAAAGCATGGCATGATGACGGCCTTTGGGCTGTTCCCATCGCGGTGAATGTGTCGGCAGTCCAGTTTCGCCAGGAAAACTTCAGTTCCCTCGTCCAGAGGGTGCTTGATGAGACCCGCCTGTCTCCTCAATACCTTGAACTGGAGCTCACCGAGAGCATTTTGCTATCCAATTCGGATATTACGGCCTTGGTTCTCCATGATCTCAGGAATATGGGTCTAAAGTTGGCAATCGATGACTTCGGAACCGGTTACTCCAGTTTCAGCTACCTGAAGCAGTTTCGTGTCAACAAGCTAAAGATTGACCGCTTCTTCATTCGGGACCTTGCTTCTGATTCCGAGGATGCGGCCATCACAGCGGCAATTATAGGTATGGCAAAGAGTTTGAACTTAAGAGTGATCGCCGAAGGAGTGGAAACGGAATCGCAGCTCTCCTTCCTGCGTGAACATCAATGCGACGAAATCCAGGGATATTACTTCAGCAAACCCATCACGGCCGCCGAGGTTTCCGAAAAGTGGCTCGGCTCTCTGTCGCAACATGAGATGGCGGTGGGCACTGCTTTTGAACTTCCTGCGGATCACTGCGCCTCACTCATACGAGTGCAGTGAAGCTCGCGACTCCACGTCACCGCTTCAGAAATGCGGGTTTTCGAGTGACATAAGTTACTGTACTTGTCCCCGCCATTCTCTACCGTTGAAGGTGGAGAATGCTTATGGCCACCTCAACACAATCCATCCGCGAGATTGTTTCCACACAGTCATCGGCAGCAGCCGTTCTTGAGCGGTTTGACATCGATCTCTGTTCGCACGCCGAGGAATCGCTCAAGCAGGCGTGCACCGGACTACAACTCTCGGTCGACCAAGTACTGGAAAAGCTTGCCGACGCCGCAGCAAATGAACCTGGGGCCGAGCCCGCGGATCTCGCGAGCTATTCCATGAGTCGCCTGATCCAGCACATTGTCCGCACTCACCATCGATGCGTGCGTCGCGAATTGCCGAGGCTGACCGAAATGGCGCACAAGGTCGCAGGCAAGCATAGCAAGCGTTCGCCGGAATTGGAAAAGATTGAGGGACTCCTCGATGAGTTGCGGGACGAGATGTTCGCCCATCTCGAAAAGGAGGAACAGGTTCTTTTCCCGTTCATCGCGGAAATGGATCAGAATGCGGTCGCTTCAAGCTCACCGCCGCGTGCATGTTTCCGGTCGGTTGCGCAGCCGATCAGGATGATGATGCTGGAGCATGACGCAGCCGACCGCATTATCGAAGAGTTGCGCACCCTTACGGATGAGTTTGAACCGCCAAAGTGGGCTTGCGGCACTTACGTCGCATTGTATGGCGGAATGCACGCATTCGAAGCCGATTTCCGGCAGCATGTGCATCTGGAGAACGACCTATTGTTTCCACGCGCGGTTGAGATCGAAAGCGCGCTGCAAAGGAAGGGATAACAATGGCGACAATCTCCCAGATCAATCAATTACACTCTCCTGACGCGGCGAGTTTCTCTGGAAACATTGAGTCCCACGAGCGTTTGAAGAGCCAGATGCTCCGTGCCTGGATTTTCGCCGGGCTCATCTTTATGGCACTGCCGGGCACCTTGCTGGGCTTTTCAAACCTGCTGGCGATCAGCACGCATCATGGTCTCGGCGCTCTTCCGGCCGCGTGGATACAGGGTCACGGACATGCGCAGGTCTTTGGCTGGATCGGCAGCTTCATCCTCGGAATCGGATTCTATTCGCAGCCATCGCATGGGCGTTCGGTGGTCAGGATTCCGCTGACATGCTTCGTTCTGTGGACCTCGGGCGTTGCGATGCGATGGACAGCGAGCATTTACGGCTGGCATTGGCGTTTGATGTTCCCGATCTCTGCCGGATTTGAATTGATCGCAGTTCTTCTGTTCATCGCTGCCGCGTCCCAACACAAGCTGCCAGAGCGGGCGCCAAGTCAGGCTGCAAAGCAGCGAATGGAGTTGTGGATGGTCTCCGTGCTGATGGGAACTGCCGGGCTCGCAGCTCTGGTCATCTTCAACTTTGTTGAATGCGTACGCCTGGCAGTCAGTGGAACGCTTCTCGCCTTTCCGCACGCTCTCGACCAAAAGTACCTGATTTTGCTTGCCTGGGGATTCCTCGTTCCAGTGGTCTGGGGATTTTCTGCACGCTGGCTGCCTACCTTTCTCGCGATTGCCCGGCCGAGCGTGCCCGTCTTCTTTACCGCTTTGATCCTCGATCTGATTGGCGTTGTTTTCGGCGTAGCTGGCTGGACCGTCGCAGCGACAATTTTGCTCACCGCAGCCTCAATTGCAATCGGGCTCGCATTGCATCTGACACAGCGGCCTCACGGTCCTGCCAAGGTGCAGGGAATTCATACCAGCTTTCCATCCTTCATTCGGCTTGCCTACGCATGGCTGGTAATCGCCGGCTCAATGAGTGTCTGGGCGGCCGTTGCCGACCAGCACGGAGGCATTTGGGGCGCCTCTCGTCACGCGCTTACAGTCGGCTTTGCCGCTACCATGGTCTTCGCCATCGGGCCGCGCATTCTGCCCCACTTTGCTGGCATCCAAAATATCTTCAGCAAGCGGCTAATGTTTCTCAGCCTGCTTTTGCTTCAAACGGGCTGCACCCTCCGCGTTTGCTCTGAGCCGCTTGCTTACGAAGGCATCCTGACCTTCGCATGGAAGACGCTTCCCGTCTCCGGAATGCTGGAGTTGAGCGGTGTTCTCGTGTTCGCCGTCAATATTATGCTGACCTTTCACCTGGGTCGCTCTGCATTTGCGCACACCCATGTATGAAATCACCTTTTGTCAGTCGAGACCTTTTCGCTCTTCGCCGGCACAACCTTCAGGGCCTTTCCTGACAAATGTGCCGAGAGTAGCGTCCCTGTGACTAATGTCCCTGCGTTGCGTTCTCACCGCACCTATGATCGGAAGTTAGAAACGAAGTTTATGGAAGCATCCGGGAGGTATCCATGAGCGACCGGGCAGAAAAGATTGGAATCGTGGGCGCGGGCAGTGTGGGAGCAACCATCGCCTACGCGTGCATAGTGCGCGGAGTTGGTAAGCACATCAGCCTCTTTGACCGGGCCAAGGCGAAGGTGGAGGCCGAGGTCCTGGATCTTAACCATGGACTGATGTTCGTCCCGATGGCAAAGTTGGACGGCTCAGATGACGTCCGAGTGCTGGAGCACTCCGACGTCATCGTGGTAACCGCCGGCGCTAAGCAAAAGCCGGGGCAGACGCGCATCGATCTGGCAGAGACGAACACAGCGATCTGCCGCCAGCTGATTCCTGATCTGCTGCGAGTTGCACCGGATGCGAAACTGCTGCTGGTGACCAATCCGGTGGATGTGCTCACCTACGTGGCGTTGAAGTTGAGCGGACTCGATAGCACCAGAGTTCTGGGCAGCGGAACGGTGCTGGATAGCTCCCGCTTCCGCTTTCTGATCGCGCAACGTTGCGCGGTGGCCGTACAGAACGTGCATGCCTACATTGCCGGCGAACATGGCGAAAGCGAGATTCCTCTCTGGTCGAGCGCCAGCATCGGTAATGTGCCCGTACAAGGTTGGCGCATGCCCGGCCGCCGGGCGATGAGCATGCAGGAAGAAAAGGAGATATTCGAAAGCGTGCTTACTTCGGCAGAGAGGATCATCCAGGGCAAGGGGGTTACCAACTACGCGATAGGCTTGGCCGTGGCTGCGATTCTGGAAGCCATCCTTTGGAATGAGGGCCGCGTGTTGCCCGTCAGCTCCCTGTTGACGGACTATCGAGGCATTAGCGACGTATGTCTCTCCGTACCATCTATTGTGGGCCGCAGAGGAGTGGAAGGACTGTTGCCGGTGCCAATGAATCCGAAGGAAGAGGCCGGACTGCGTTCCAGCGCCGAGACCGTCCAACGGGTGGTACGCTCTCTGGGCTTCTAGCGTGCTTCCATGATGGCTATTTCGATTCAGAGATCGCCGTTCTGCGGAATTCCTGTAGAAGGGGCCTTCGATCAAGACATAGAGTTGGCGAATGGAACAGAGCGCGGAGGCTGCCCCAGCGCGATATCGGCTGCCGAATGATCTCGCCTTGGAGGCTCGATGTCATCCTCTGCCGGTGGCGCGACCCGATGGTCGTTCTTGTCGAAATCGAGCAGCGCATTCGATTGCGCCTAGCGCGCGGCTAGGTCCTTCAAAACTCAGCGATGAAGAGAAAACCCTGCACCCGAGCTACCGATCCACTAATCATGCTTTGTATCCCCGCTCTGTTCCGCAGGAATATCCGTGCCCGGAAGCAAACGTAAGAGAAGTGGAAAAACCAGCGCGACGATAAAGTACGCAATAGTGGCAGCGACCGCCAGCAGCGGAAGACCGGCGCCACACGCCATGCCGATCCCGGTAACAAGCCAGACGGTAGCGGCGGTCGTAAGCCCTGCGACTCGGTCTCCTCGCACAAATATTAGGCCCGCGCCTATGAAACCAATGCCGGTGACAATTTGCGCAGCCACTCGGGACGGATCAAGCACAATGCGATCGGTGACCAGAACATTCGTGAAGCCATACTTCGAGATCAACAGAAAAAGGGCAGCGGCGATGCCAACGACTGTATAGGTGCGAAGTCCCGCGCTTTTGTGGCGGATCTCGCGCTCCAGCCCGATTACTGCAGAGAGCAGGAAAGCAATGCCAAGCTCGGCTAATTGGCTGAGACCCTGTCCGGTAGGCTCTGAGATAGGCATGTCGTCATTCTATGCTTCGGCCGCTCCAGAGAATCGACACTCGCAGCGAATACCATCGCTCCCGCTACTTCTTGAACGCTCGGCTCTGGATTCGGCCAGTCGCTGCTCGTTATGGGTTGGTTGGTACGGAGTTTCCTGACGACTTTGGCGGCGGAACGGGCTACCGAATGACGCTGCTTATGCTCCTGCTTCGGATCCGCAAGCTTATAGAGCGAGCGCAGGACGTCGGGCCATAAGATCGTCAAAGCAGGTCTGCGCTAGAAGACGGCAGAGAATGCCTCAATGATCAACTCGGATTCCGACACTTGCCGCAAAGCTTTACGGGCCACTCGCCAGCCTCTGGAACGCCGCCGGAACAAAAGTGATTCTCGATTTGGGCAAACAAGCCTAATGCGTTTTTGTCACTCGCATGCGTGAATTGAACCTAAAAATGCAGCTAGTGCGATACCGAGACTGATCCAGGCTCCTGCCTGATCGCGGGGGAAAATATGCGGCCGCCGTCATCTTTGTGACTAAAGTCCCTGCAATTCGCCTCACCTCATTTTACCTTCTTAATTGCAGCAAACCCTTTTGTGAATTCTTACATGCGAATTGAGGCAAAACCATGAACTACAGGCGTTATTGGCTGGCGTTGGCCGTCGTCATCATAGGATCTTTCGCCGTTCTCGGAGGAGTTGGCAGAAAGATGATCAGCGAAGCTCCGCCCATCCCTGACGTGTACTCGGCGGGCGGGCAGCTTCTCTTCACTGGAAGTTCCATCACCGATGGGCAAGGAGTATGGCAGTCGATCGGCGGACAGGAGATCGGCACAGTTTGGGGTCATGGAGCCTACGTCGCGCCCGATTGGAGCGCAGATTGGCTGCACCGGGAATCAGAGATTCTGCTGAACACCTGGGCCGTCAGAGCTGGTGCGGCGAATTTTGAAGCTCTCGGGCTGGACCAACAGGCCATCTTCAAAGCTCGACTGATCCGCGAGATGCGCACCAATACGTATGACGCCTCTCGTAATCGCGTCACATTGAGCGCTGACCGCGCGGCGGCATTTGAACAGCTTCGTGCTTACTATACCGACGTGTTCGCAACGGGCCGGTCTGAATACGCAATCCCCAGCGGGGCACTGACAAACTCTGCGAAGCAGCATCAATTAGCTGCTTTCTTCTGGTGGACCGCGTGGGCTTGCGGCACGGATCGACCTGATTCAGATACGACATACACAAACAATTGGCCACATGAAACCCTGATCGGCAATGTACCGACGTCAGGCGCCGTCCTATGGAGCGTACTTAGCTTCGTCGGGCTGCTCGCGGGAATCGGAGGCCTGGTCTGGTGGTATGCATCGCAGGAAAAGGAATTGGTTCATGGGCCCTATCCAGAAAAGGATCCATTTCTCGCATTCAAACCCACCCCGTCACAACGTGCGACGTTGAAATACTTCTATGTGGTGGTGATCCTTTGGGGTGTCCAGATTCTGATGGGCGTCTTGACTGCCCACTACGGTGTCGAGGGACAGGCGTTCTTTGGATTCCCGCTCGCTAAGTATCTACCCTACGCCGTTACCCGCACCTGGCATCTCCAAATCGCCATTTTCTGGATCGCTACGTCTTGGCTCGCCACCGGACTTTATGTCGGGCCCGCAGTAAGCGGGCATGAGCCGAAGTACCAACGGCTTGGTGTGAACGCACTCTTCGGTGCGTTGATTCTCGTGGTTGGCGGCTCGCTTGCCGGCGAATGGCTCGGCATCCAACAGCGCCTCGGCAATATGTGGTTCTGGTTTGGCAGCCAGGGGTATGAATACGTCGATCTCGGACGCTTCTGGCAAATCCTTCTGTTCATCGGCCTAGTGCTATGGCTTGTGCTGATGGTCGCGGCTCTCAAACCGGCTCTGGTTCGCAAGAGCGAGGACAGATCGCTTCTGATTCTCTTTCTCATTTCCAGCATTGCAATACCGCTTTTCTATTCGGCCGGATTGATGTACGGCCAACGCAGCCATCTCGTCACCGCCGAATATTGGCGCTGGTGGGTGGTTCACCTTTGGGTAGAAGGCTTCTTTGAAGTATTCGCAACGGTTGTGATCGGGTTCCTCTTCACGCGGCTAAAGCTGATCGAAATTCGCACAGCAACAAAGGCTGCGCTCTTCTCGACGATCATCTTCCTATCAGGTGGGATCATCGGTACGTTTCATCACCTTTACTTCGCCGGTGCGACTCCAGCGGTGATTGGTCTGGGCGCAATCTTCAGTGCATTTGAAGTTGTGCCACTGACCTTGATCGGCTATGAAGCATGGGAGAACATCCGCCTAGCACAACCGACCAAGAAGTCTCCGTGGATCGCCAATTACAAATGGCCCATTTATTTCTTTGTCGCTGTAGCATTTTGGAATCTCGTGGGAGCCGGTCTCTTCGGTTTCCTCATCAATCCGCCGATTTCGCTGTATTACGTGCAGGGGCTGAACCTGACTCCAGTCCACGGTCATACCGCGCTTTTCGGCGTGTATGGAATGCTCGGTCTTGGCCTCACTCTGTTCTGTCTGAGAGCACTTAATCCGGGAACAAAGTGGAAGGAGACCTCTCTAAAGCTTTCCTTCTGGTCTCTCAATTTCGGCTTGATATTCATGGTCATTCTCAGCATGCTACCGGTCGGACTGCTGCAAGCCTGGGCATCGATTGAACGCGGAACCTGGTACGCGCGTTCGTCGGAATTCATGCAGTCCGGCTCCATGCAGACTCTGCGCTGGATGAGAGTTCCGGGAGACATCCTGTTCTCAATCGGAGCAGCATTATTCGCCTGGTTCGTACTTGGATTGCTCACCGGACACTCGTACAGCAAGGAAGTGCAAGGTGGAGCGAGTTCATCCTTGCGCGACCAGGACGAAGAACGCGGCGTTGCCCTAGCGGGGCGCTGAGCGATCCGCAAATGTCCGTGCGGCGTCTTTGACGGATCAAACACGACAAGGACGCCGTGGAGAACTGCTACAAAAACAAGTGAAACCGAGGAGCAGCCGGCTAGATGCGCCGAACGTTCTCGCCAAAGCGCTCAAAATCGTCTTCAGGTCGATCATCCTTCTCCTTTCTACAGTCTTTCGTATGCGGACTTAGGAGATCGGTTATTCGACAAGATTATTGTTCGAGAAACCTATCCCTTTGCGCCTGCCAGGCTGGGTCATTGTGACGAACAATCGTAAAAGTGTCGTCCTTAAGAACAAATGAGTCGACATTCTCGGACCTGACGTTGTCCCCAACCCAACCGACGACCTCCATGTTCCTCCCGTGTATTGCACGCACGTACCAGATCCGGCCGTCTGGAAACACGATCAGGTCCGTCTGCGACAGTGAAGAAAGCTGGTCTGCGAGTTTGATGATGTGCTTTTGTTGTGGAGACCGCTGCTGGACTATGTTTGTTCTCATGCTGCTTAGAACAAGGCCGATGACACAACATCCAAGGAGAGCGATTATGGCGACGACAAGCCCGATCTTGCCACGGGTTAATGAACGATCCATGCGAACTCCCTCATTGCGAGAAGATTTGCCGAGAACGTGCAGCGAGCGGCGTGGCTCCCGAGTTGATCCTGTCTCGAACCGGTCTTTATTCATAGAGAGCGACTCTTCTAGGTAGTGGTTGGCTGGATGGTTTGCAGGATTGCTTGGAGGATTGCCGTGGGGGAGGGAGGGCAACCTTTCACAGAATGGTTGACCGGAATGACATTCGCAATGGCGCCTCTGCTGGCGTAGCTCTTGCCGAAGATTCCGCCGCAAGTGCCACAATCTCCAACCGCAATGACGATCTTTGGATCCGGAACAGCGTCGAATGTCCTCTTGAGCGCTTCTTCCATGTTCACCGACACCGGGCCGGTCACAAGAAGCAAATCCGCGTGTCGAGGACTTGCGACAAACTTTATGCCGACTCCTTCGATGTTGTAATAGGGGTTGTTGAGCGCATGTATCTCAAGTTCGCATCCGTTGCAGGAGCCGGCGTCAACGTGACGAATGCAGAGTGCACGGCCCAGGACCTTCCTGATGTTTTCCTGGAGGCCTCCCATTGCCAAGCCCTCTTTGGGCGGATGCGGAGCCTCTTCGGTCAGAATCCCCGTGCGAATCATGCGCGAGAGCGTGTTGATCATAAGAGCCTCAGATGTCCTGTCCGCTGTAGGACAAGTTGAAGGACTTGTTGATTAAGGGAAAATCGGGCACCAGGTTGCCGAGAATCGCATACTCCAGTAGAGGCCAGTTCTGCCATGAGGGATCGTGCGGATGGCATCGGCGAATGCTTCCGTTTGAACCGGTTTCAAGAGCGATGAGTACGGGACCCCGCCAGCCTTCGATCACGCCTACTCCAAGTAGACCTGGCTCGGCGTCCGGAACAGCGCATTGGATCTCGCCCCCGGAAAGATTCGCTACTAACGCACGACAAATACGCAGTGATTCGAGGACCTCGTCAAACCGGACTGCAACACGCGCGGCCACATCTCCGGAGGTCTGCATTGACACTTTCACATTCAACTTATCGTAGGGCGGCCACGGGAAGTCCGAACGGAGGTCATGTGGAATGCCCGAGGCTCGAGCCGGCAAACCTGCGGCGTCAAGTTTCCATGCGTTCTCCTGAGACAGAATTCCGGTCTCGCGAAAACGATCCTGAACACCCGCGTGATTGTCGTAGATGTTTCGCATTCCGACAACATCCGTCTCGAGTGTGTGATAGCGGTCGAGAAGTAATCGAGGAGCCTCTTCGGGCAAATCATCGGTCACCCCACCCGGCGCGATGAAATCCATCAGATAACGAGCACTGAAGCAGGCCAAGTTGGTGCGCAACAGGTCTTCCTTCATGCGGGAGAACTGGGTCAGCCCAAAGGCAAAGCCCGCGTCGTTCCCAAGTGCCCCCAGGTCCCCGAGGTGATTGGCTATTCGTTCATGTTCGAGAGCAAGTGCACGCAATTGGACAGTTCGTGCCGGACAGGTAGTGTGCGTGATTGCCTCCAAAGCCGCGCAGTATGACCATGCATATGCGACTGCAGAATCGCCGGAGATGCGTGCGGCGAGTGTTTGCCCTTCTTTCTGGCCTATCGTTTCAAACAGTTTTTCGATTCCTTTGTGCGTGTGCCCGAGACGTTCTTCAAGCCGCAGGACCTTCTCTCCGACTACGGAGAAACGAAAGTGTCCCGGCTCGATAGTGCCGGCGTGCACCGGTCCGACTGGAATTTCATGCACTCCGTCTCCCTCGACCTGGACAAACGGGTAGGGTTCGGATACGACTGCAAATTGGGTGTTGCGGTCGAAGTCTCGTCGAAGCGGGAACACCTTCTCCGGCCATCCACAGTGGCGAAGCCAGCCGCGATGGTCTGGTTCCATGCTCTTGATACCGAGCAAATCAAATATTGCGCGCTCCATCCGTAATGCACTGGGGAAGAATTCTCGAAGGCTGGGATAGGTTGGATTGGCTCCGGACTCCATTTGGTGTTCGACAACGGCGATACCGCCGGCCTGGAGATAAGCAGCATACACACGATACCGGCCATTACGATCGCGGTCGTCGGCACCCCAAAGAGTTAGCAGACGCCCACCGGCTGTGCGAACCGATTGGGCAATCTGCCGCCACTCGACGGCACCCGCCTTGCTGTGCCGGCACGGCAGGTTCGAAGGCAGCGCCGTCGTTCCTTGTTTGAACTCAGAAGTCATTCCATCATCACCCGATCAACCGCGCAGCGGCGCGGTACCACTCTGCCAGCGCGGGAGGAATATAGAGGCCCAATACCAAGACCATCGCCAAATGAACAAATACCGGAACCAACGCAGGAGAGTGCGGCAATTTGGGCGCGTCGCTCTCCCCAAATACCATCGGTTGTACTTTCATGAAAATTCCGGCAAATGCCACCCCAAGTGCGATGAGTAGAAACGGTGTCGCCCATGGATGCTCCCGCATCGCCGTCGTAAGGATCAGGAACTCGCTCGCAAACACGCCGAACGGAGGCATGCCAAGGATCGCGAGCGAGCCGAGCATCAGGCCCCATCCAATCGTAGGGCTAATTCCGACCAGACCGCGAATTCCATCCATCTGCTGTGTTCCCGCGGTTTGAGACGCGTGACCGGCAGTGAAGAAGATGGAGGACTTTGTGAGGGAGTGAACCGTCATGTGCAGCAGGGCGGCGAAATTTGCGATGGGACCGCCCAGGCCGAACGCAAAGGTTATGATGCCCATGTGCTCGATCGATGAGTAACCGAAGAGACGCTTGATGTCGCGCTGTCTCCACAGGAAGAACGCTGCCAGGACCGCGGATAACAATCCAAAAGTCATCAGCATCCGGCCCGGCATCAGCGGACCGATGGAGCCGACGGCCAATACTTTGCAGCGGATCACTGCGTAGAGAGCGACATTCAGAAGGAGCCCGGAGAGCACGGCAGAAACCGGCGTCGGGCCTTCGGCGTGCGCATCGGGGAGCCAGTTGTGGAGCGGGGCCAGGCCTACTTTGGTCCCATATCCAACGAGCAGGAAGACAAATGCGAGGCCCATGACCCTTGGTTCCAGATCGGCCTTCGCTGCATTCAGGTGAGTCCAGAGCAATGCTGTCATGCCCTGTCGGCCGAGCGTGCGCTCCGCGGCAAAATAGAGAAGGATGGTTCCAAACAACGCCTGGGCGATTCCGACGCCGCACAGGATGAAGTATTTCCAGGCCGCTTCCAGGCTTGCCTTGGTTCTGTACAGCGAGACCAGCAGCACGGTTGATAGCGTTGCGGCCTCCATCGCCACCCACATCAGCCCCATATTGTTGGTCAGCAGAGCGAGGAACATTGCCGCCATGAAAAGCTGGTACATGCTGTGATAAAGGCGCAGGCGCCGGGCATTGAGCCGGCCGTGATGTTCCTCGATACGCATGTAGGGACGCGAAAAGATTGCGGTGGTGAATCCTACGAAAGCGGTCAGCGCAACCAGAAAGACGTTGAACGGGTCCACAAAAAACTGCTCATGCCCAACCAACAGCGGTCCGTTGCGAATAATTCTTACGACGAGGAGAGAGGCAGCAAGCAACGTCGCGAGACTGACGGCGACATTCACTTCAGCCGCATAACGGCGTGCGCCCAGCAGCGCAAGCACAAATGTTCCCAGCAGCGGCATTCCCAGAACCAGCCAGAGTTCCACGTTACTCCTCCTTCAGTGATTCAAGGTGATGCAGATCGAGACTGTCGAACTGCTCGCGGATCTGGAAGAAGAAGATTCCGAGAATGAAGACAGCGACCAGAAGGTCGAGTGCAATACCCAACTCAATCACCATGGGCATTCCGTAGGTGGCACTGGTTGCGGCTAAGAAAAGGCCATTTTCCATCGCCAGGAAGCCGATCACCTGCGTGACAGCCTTCCGTCTCGTGATCATCATCAGGAAGGAGAGCAGGATTACAGCAAGCGCGATGCCGATGGTGTGCCGGGTGATGGTTGTGGCCAGCAGGCTGATGGGCTGTGCGAGACCAAAGGCGAAGATGACCAGCGCCAGACCGACAAGCATGGTGATCGGAATGTTGACCAGGCGCTCGTTGTCCCATTGGACTCCCAGCCGCTTGATCAGCGTATGAAGAATCAGAGGCAGGGTGACGACTTTCAAGATCAGCGTCAGTGCTGCGGAAAAGTAGAGTTCGGTCAGTCCCGCTTCATGCGCGACGAGAGACGTTGAGAGAAACAGAATCGCACCCTGCCAGGCAAATAGCGTGATCAGTTGCTGTGTTCGCCTCGTCGACAGCATGGCAAACGAGATGAGCAGCATGCCCGCAGCAAGCAGATTCAGCAATTGGACATCGAGATGGGATCTAAGCACTTGTGTTCGCTCCCAGCAGAAGATGAACGAGTAACCCAAGCACGGCGATCAGAAAGGCCATCGCCATGAACTCGGGAGCACGGAAAATACGCAGTTTGGCAGAAACAGATTCAATAAGTGCAAGCCCAGCTCCGCACAGTGCCAGTTTCACGATCAGTGTAAGGAGGGCGATCAGAACGGCAGAGATGTTCGCTCCGTGAATGGCGATACCCCAGGGAATGAAGAGCGCAATCCCTATGCAGGCATAGTTGAAGATCTTGAGGCTCGAAGCCCATTCGATGAGGGCGAGGTGGCGCGCGGAGTATTCGAGCACCATCGCTTCATGGATCATGGTGAGTTCCAGGTGCGTCGCCGGATTATCGATCGGAATGCGCGCGTTCTCGGCGAGCAGAACCATGACGAATGCGATAGCGGCAAAGACGACGCTTGGATCGATCACCGATGGATGCGTGGCGTAGTTGTCGACCAGGCCTGTGAGGGCAGTGGTTCCAAAGAGAAGAAAGGCATTGAAGAAGACCATCAGAATCGCCGGCTCAGCAAGGAAACCGATCATCATTTCCCGGCGTGCTCCAAGCGTTCCAAACGCAGTTCCGATGTCCATAGCCGCAAGAGCTTGAAACACCCGGGCGGTGGCAAAGAGTCCGATCAGCGCAATGGCGTCGGCGGCGCGGGCAAAGGGAAGGTCCGTCACCACCGAGGGGATGATCGCCGCGGCGAGAACCATGGTTCCGAACAGAACATAGGGTGCGGCGCGGAACAGCCAAGATGCATTTTCAGCCAGCGCCACATCTTTCAAGAACAGCTTACGTAACATGCGATATGGCTGCGTCAACGGTGGTGCACTCCGGTTCTGCATCCAGGCCCGGCACTGAGCAATCCACCCTGAAAAGAGTGGCGCCAACGCAATGGCGAGAAGGACCTCTCCGAATTGCGAGACGAATGCGATTCCCCTCATAGCACGAACACCAGAAGCGCAAGCAGAGTCAGGAAGCTGAAGAGCAGGTAGATCGCGAGGCGTCCACTCTGGAGAAAGCTGACCGCGCCTGCCAATCGCTGCACCCCAGCGGCGATAGGTTTGTACACCGCGTACCAAAAATGGTCTTCAACATGAACGCGATACCGTGGTGTCAAATCGGTTGGCGACGGAAGGTCGCGCTCCATTCGAAAGAACGCACCGAACATGTGACGAATCGGCTGACCGAATCCCTCGGCGGTGTCTTGCATGCGGGATGTTTGCCAGGGATATCCACAATCCCAGGCAGGTGTTCTCCGCACGCGCCCATGGGCCAACAAGCGCACGGCTAGAAACGTCACCGCGACAACACAGAGGATGACCGCAAGAAAGATCCATCCGCTGTACGAAGCCTGTTCTGGCGCAATCGGAGCAATGCGCCAGACGGACGGGTCTGGCGCAATTGTCTGCCCCAGAAGCATTCCGGTGGCTTTTCCCGCAGCGTGAAGCGCGAGTTGTGGCTGCACGCCGATCGCGATACAACCGGCGGCGAGCCATGCAAGGCCGATGCGTTCCAGCCAATTTGCGTCATGGGCCTCTGTCAATGACGCTTCGCGTGGTTGTCCGAGAAAGATTACGCCATAGAACTTGACCATGACGTAAGCCGCCAGAGCAACCGTCAGAGCCAGCGCCGCCGCTCCGAGAGGAATCAGCATGTTGATGAACGCATGGGGAAGCCGCGGGGTATAGAGAAATGACTGAAGCAGCAGCCACTCTGAGACAAAGCCATTGAGCGGAGGCAAGCCGGCGATGGCAAGAGTGCCGATCAGAGCAAGGGCGGCAACCCACGGCATGGGACGAATCAGGCCACCGAGTTTTCCCAGGCTGCGCTGCCGTGTTGCATGCAGAACACTGCCGGTAGCCAGAAACAGCAAGCTTTTGAATAGCGAATGATTGAGGGCATGGAGCAGGGCCGCAGCAAGGGCGAGCGCGGCAAACAGTCGCATGTTGCTTGCCGCGAAAAGAATGGACAGTCCAATGCCGGTAAAGATCAGTCCAACGTTTTCGATGGAGGAGTAAGCCAGAAGGCGCTTCATGTCGGTCTGGACGCCGGCAAAGATGGCTCCGAACAGAGCCGAGAAGAGCCCCAGCGCGAGCGCTGCTACTCCCCACTGCCAAAATTGAACGTGAAGCAGATCGAACGTAATTCGCAGCAGGCCGTAGATCGCCGTCTTGAGCATGATGCCGCTCATCATGGCTGAGACCGGAGAGGGCGCAGCTGGATGCGCTTCGGGCAGCCAGACATGCATGGGCACCAATCCCGCCTTGGCACCGAAACCGAGGAGTGCGAGTGTGAACGCGACGGTCGCCCAGAAAGGCGTTAGGGAAGCATTGCGCATGGCGTCGAAAGTGAATTGCCAACTTCCCCCTTGCATGACTCCGAAGCTGAGCAGGATGCAGATCGCGCCGAGATGTGCCATCAAGAGGTATAGAAAACCGGCGCGCCGGATTTCCGGTATCCGGTGCTGCGAGGTAACGAGGAAGTACGAGCTGAGGGCCATCGTCTCCCAGGCCACCATGAAGAGATAAGCGTCATCAGCCAGCATGACCACAGCCATGCTGGCAAGAAACACGTGGTAATGGAGGCCTAGCAGACCAGGCGCAGTACCTTCGCCACTACGGAAATACCCTGCTGCGAACGTAGAAATTCCTGCACCCGACAAGCCAAGAATCATAAGGAAGAATGCAGAAAGCGCGTCGAGGCGCAGATGGAACGGAAGGTCAGGCAGTCCCAGAGGCAGAGTCATCACTTCCGGTGAGAGGCCGAAGATGAGGAATGTTCCGGCCAATAGAAACATGGCGACACAGACTAACGCGCCAGCCGGGAACAGAAAGCGCGCGACGAAGCGAATGCTGTGCGGGCGCAGCAGACAGGCAAGTGCGATCCCCGGCCAGCACGCTACGAGGAATAGCGTGGAAGCTAGAGGGTGATTCAAAACTGAGCTTGAGAAACTGGTCCAGAGCTGCGCGTTCACGCGGCTTCTCCTCGTCGAGCGCGCGCATCACGCACCGATAGGAATCCATCGAGCGGAAACATTGAAGATATTTGAAGAAGCCTGCTCACTTGCCGTTCTCCATCTGAGATTCGCCAATCTCTTCCAGGATGGCCAGCGCTTCGGCCAAGTGCTTCTGAAAGTAGCTGCGCATCAGGGCAAGAACTTCAAGCAGGATGGGATCGCGAACGGAATAGAAGACCTGATTCCCGGACTTCCTGTTCACCACGAGTTGTCTCGAACGGAGAACGGCCAGATGCTGCGAAACATTGGCCTGTTCCATGCCAAGTTCCCCAATCAGGTCGCCGGCCGAGAGTTCTCGATTCCCAAGCAACTCGATGATCGCGATTCGGGTCGGATGCGCCAAAGCCTGGAATACATCGGCCTTGAAGCGGCGAAGGGAGTCAGGCATGGAATCAATGTTACCATAAGAATATTCGAGTTTTCTAATTTACTATTCCTGTGTTCCGTGGCGACAAGGTGTGACGCAAATCACATCTGCTCACAAATGGGCGAAGTATCGTTCACGCAGCGCGATTGTGCCGGTTGCGGTCTGTGGCGTTTGGCAAACAGCCCTCTTTTCCCGATTTCTACGATCTATTTCCTCAAGTTCGAAGCCAGGAGACACGTGCCTAGAGATGGCAGAGAATCCAATTCCTCTTCGCCTCGTCATCCAGCAGCTCGGACTCTATCCCGTTGCCAGCTATCGTGTCATTGTCTATGGCGACGAGTTGAAGCCCCGGCAAGCTGACTTTAGTAGTGCTGCCATTCTCCTTGAAGCTCTTGGAGCCGCCGTGCCAGGACTCGATGTCTCCGAGCTATTGCTGAGTCCATTGCGGGAGGGACAAGGTTCCATTGTCTACGATGGAGAGGTGCTGCTTGGCGGTGCTCAACTATCCGCGCTCAGACTCAAATGAACCCCTCAATGCCGGATTGACAAATGGGCCAAACAATCCCGGGCCGACGAATAACGAAGAGCCACGCTAGCCGAACCCTGATTAGAGGATGCAGGGCACAGATTCGTTGATCGAATGGTCTGGCACGAGCCGATTGACAGTTGGAATCTGTGAGCAATTCACGGGGTTGCAGCCGGACCGCCTTATTCGGGTCCCCCATCTTCGGGGTTTGGCGCTGCGGCGAGGTTTAAAATGAGCAACTTCCATGAAGTGGCCATACGCCCACTATTCGCTTGTCCTGGAAGAACTTAGCTTGGGGGGACCCGCCTTGCGATTGGGGTTGCGAGCAAA
Organism: uncultured Acidobacteriaceae bacterium; assembly: GCA_963823805.1. Lineage (GTDB taxonomy): Bacteria > Acidobacteriota > Terriglobia > Terriglobales > Acidobacteriaceae > Telmatobacter. The sequence continues at coordinate 33,107 of CAWGMW010000001.1, forward strand.
GATCATGCCAAGGGAGGCTTGACTATCACGAAGATCATTAGTATCATGGAAATCATGGATAGTGCCGTCATGTCAGAGTCTCTAACAGCTTCTGCAGCCCTCCTTGAGCCTACCGGTATTCATACGCTCGATGTTCGCCATGCCATGGACAAACTCATTGCAGCAGTCTCTCCCGAGCAAAGCCATGCCAACGCGGCTTACGGTGTCGTGATCTACCATGCCGCCAAGAGGGTCCCGGCACCCAACATCTTGAGTGCGACCGGTTGGTTCGTACAAGCCTATCTGAAGGGATGGACCGCTCTCTCGAAGATGGAAGTCGGAGTGGTGAGCGCTGGAGAAAAAGGGAACGCTCTTATCGGTGTGCTCGAACACAGCAATGTCCGCTACATCGTAAAGGTATTCGCGGGCAAGGCAGCGGTGAGCGCTCTAAAAAAAGAAGCGAAGCCATCGCCTGGCGTCTACATCAACACGGCCCATCTCGACACCCTTTTGCTTGATGATCTCAGGCTGCCTCACCTTCCCGAGCGATTCCGAAACATGCCTCTCGTCATGCAGGTAGAAGAGAAAGAACAAAAGAACGATGAACCGTTGCCCGGATGGGAGAACTTCGTCAAAGCCACCTTCGATGAGATTGCAGCTCAGGAAACGATCGACCGCGATACGGTGGAATGGCGAAGCCAGTTCATGAAGAACAATCTGAGCTGGACCGCGAAGGATGTTGCGGATCAAAGTACCAGCACTGCGAAGAATCGAGCTGCGCTCGCCTCGCGCTGGGCTCAAGAAGGAAAGATCTTCGCGGTGAAATACGAGGGGCAGCTCTGGTATCCGCGCTTCCAGTTTCAGGATGGAGAGCCTCTGACCACAATTGGGCAGGTCATCCAGGCGTATCCGAGCCATGCCAATGGGTGGGACTTCGCTTACTTCTTTGCTACTCCCAACGCGAACATCCGAGGGCGGAAGCCTCTCGAACTACTGAAGTCCGATCCCGAACGTGTTCTCTCGCTTGCTCGTGCCGCGGCCAGTCCCGCCGATGCCTATTAAATGCCCGCCCGCGCCTGTCGCGGCAAATCCCGCACTCGTCATCCAGACCGCGATCCTAAAGGCGGGCTCGGCATTGACGCGCTTCCATAGCAAATCGCGTGCGGGCAATATCTATCACCCGAACACCGGGAAACGCATCGAGATCGAGGAGGAAGGCGCTCGATTCAATCCGTTTCCTGGAGCTCCGGCCGCCAATGTGCCTACGCTATACGCTGCCGACAACATCACCGCGGCGGCACTCGAAAGCATCTTCCACGGCGTGAAGCACATTCCATCACCGACCTTCCCTCGGATCGGCCTCAAAGATTCAAGCTATAGCGAGCTCGTGGTCAACGCCGACCTGGTTGTCGTTGAGTTGACGAACCCTCAGCTGCGCCAACTCGCTATCGCGCGCCGCCGCACCTCCTTGAAGGAGGAAGAACTGATTCACACTCCGCCGAGCCAATACCCGCACACTCGCACCTGGGCTCGCTTCCTGCACGACAGTCTCCCCGCGCTTCAGGGTCTCTGCTGGCGTCCACGTCTCGGCGGCTCCGGGTTGGCGTACATGCTCTTCGGGGATCGCTGCGCCCCAGGAGCTCTCACTGTCACCTCCGGTCCGACCGACATCGATTCGGGAAGCGGTTTTGTCAAAGTGTTTGCGATTGCTCAATCGGCAAACATCAAGATCATCGGGTAGATCCGAAGGGCCGCATTAGCTTCCGGCTGATGCTGATCTGGGGCGAATCATGTATAAAGGGTCCCAGAGCACTTCAGAGTGCTCGAATGATGAAACCAGATTGGGAAGTGTGGAAAGGTGCTGAGAAGTGAGCAGGGTCCGAGTTGAAGCCATTTTGTGACCGGATTGTGCCAAGATCTGAAAATGATGACAATCATGACAGATTTGCACTTCACAGAGTCAATAAGTTACGTGGATTGAGGTACTAGAGTCCGACCGACTCCCGCCGCCTCCACCAGCCTTCGCCCAACGGCCGAAGGCTGATGGGCGAAGGCTGTCGCGCCGGAGCCTTAGCGCAGGCGGACGCCCTCTTCGGGAGGGTTACGGCTCGGTATGCGCTTTTGCCAAAGCTCGGCTATAGACAACTGGCCGCCTCTCGTCCCCACAAATAGAATGATCCTCATCAGTGAGCATTTCGCATCGGAAGGATTCGAGAGCAAGCGCCGTGGACAGACGAACACTACTTCAGTTGGCGGGCACAGTAGCTCTCGGCCGGGCTATCGGTTTAGGCGCCGCGCAATCTGCTCACGGAATCAGTCCGTCCGTCCCATCCGACGCCACGGAAACACCTCGACCTTATCCGTTCCCGGTGGAGATTCTCTATCACGGCAGTCGCGCCCGTCGTGAAATCGCACTGACCTTCGACGCTTGCCCGCGCAAGGAACGCCCTGAATTCTCAACCGAAATCGCGAACTTTCTCCAGAAGGAAAAGATTCCGGCCACATTCTTCATCTCCGGGTTATGGGCAGTGCACTGTCAGGACGGCCTTAAGCAACTTGCAGAGACGCCGTACTTCGAGCTTGGATTGCACGGATATCATCACTGGAAATCGAGTGAATTGACAGAGCAGGTCATCGCTTCAGAAATCGATCGCACCCGGTCAACGATTGTGCAGATGGGCTATCACCCGCAGCCTTTCTTTCGCCCTCCCTACGGCGATTGCCCGCCCAAGCTCGTAAAGGTTGCGAAAAGCCTTGGCGTTCTCACGGTGATGTGGGAGGTCGTCTCAGGCGATCCCAACCCGCGCAACACTGCCAACGTCTTGGAGCACAGGGTGCTGACTATGACGCGCAACGGGAGCGTCGTCATCATGCATGTAAATAACGGCGGCATCTGGACCGCACAAGCTCTCCCGGCCATCGTCGCAGGCTTGCGTGAACGGGGATTTCAATTCGTCTCAGTCGGACAATTGGTAGAACATTTCAACGAAAAGTGACTCTCCGGTTTCCGCTCGCCATCGGCAATTTCCATCCTCAATCTTGATCGGGATTTTCTAGGGAATCCCAACCAACCGTGTCTTCTGCCGCAGGAAACTGCCCAGCCCTGTAACCTTATCCATAGAGGCACCAACATGTTGATCCGCCTTGCATACGACATTCAATTCGACATTCCGGCGGCGGTCGCCATGGTAGCGCTTCTCAATGTCCATCCTTCCCGCGCTCACGATCTGCTGGAGCCGGACGAGTTGCAGGCCGAACCGAATCTTGAAATTACCCATTACATCGACAGTTTCGGGAATCGTTGTGCGCGGTTCGTCGCTCCACGAGGACAGCTCAGGCTTTTCAATTCAACGCTGATTCGAGACTCCGGAGTTCCGGATGAGTTCAATTGGCTCGCCCGCGAGTCGGCCGTTGGCGATCTGCCGCACGAAATGCTCAGCTTCCTGCTCAACAGCCGCTATTGCGAGGTAGATCGTTTTTCGAATATCGCGCTTGAACTCTTTGGACACATCGAACCCGGCTGGGGCCGCGTGCAAGCAATTTGCAACTGGGTGCACAATAAAGTGGCGTTCAACTATCAACATGCCCGGCCCACTAAAACTGCCCTCGATGTTTTTACCGAACGCGTAGGCGTGTGCCGCGACTTTCAACATCTCGCGATTACCTTCTGCCGCGCGCTCAACATCCCGGCGCGCTATGCAACCGGGTATTTGGGCGACATTGGCGTGCCCGTGAGGCTCCCCATGGACTTCAGCGCGTGGTTCGAGGTTTACTTGGAAGGCCGCTGGTGGACATTCGATGCGCGGAACAATCAATCGCGGATCGGCCGTGTCCTGATGGCAACGGGCCGGGATGCAGCAGATGTGGCGATGACCACTTCGTTTGGACAGGCAGACTTGCGCAGCTTTTTCGTCGTCACCGAGGAGGAGACTGCGTCGCGCCCTCAAGAGTCATTGCACCAATGACAAGATTCGGATTCCTGCCTTTCTCGATGTACGATTTTTCGGAAGAGGAGATCAGGTTTTGAAATTCGATTCGATCCAGACATGCCCATTGCGCCTCCTGCGTGTATTCAGTTCGCATTACAGCTGGCTTTTTGGACGACTTGATGCGGCATGTATTTTATTCGTTCTTTTCCTGGCAGGAGCCTCCGCCTTATTTGCACAGCAGGCACCGGACACGCACGTCGCTTCGCAGCAGGCGACCGATAAAGCCCAGCAGAGTGGAACTCAAGGAGCGACCGGGGGCGGGATGGCTAGCGCCGGCCCTCACGAGGCCGTCTTCGATAGCCAGCACCGTCCGATCACCGCCGGCGGCTTTGTAAAAACGGGTCCGATTGTTTTTCAGGATGTTGCTGCGGAGGCTGGCCTCACACAGTGGCATCACACGGCGGGAACTCCCGAAAAGCGTCTCATCCTGGAGGCCAAAGGCCCCGGCGTGTGCTTGCTGGACTATGACAATGACGGCTGGCTCGATATTTATCTCGTCAATGGTTCGACCTACGATGCACTGGCGGGCAAAGCCACTCCGCCGCATGCAGCCCTCTTTCACAACAATCACGATGGCACATTCACCAACGTCACAGAAAAGGCCGGAGTTGCCAACGACCGTTGGGGATACGGGTGTGCGGTGGGCGACTTTGACAACGATGGCTGGCCTGATATCTATGTAACCAACTACGGGCAGAACCGCCTCTACCACAACAATCACGATGGCACGTTCACGGATGTCGCCGAAAAAGCCGGCGTCGGCGTGGGCACTGCGCAGCAGCCGATATGGTCTACGGGCGCGACTTTTGGCGACTACGACGGCGACGGGCATTTGGATCTTTTCGTGGACGGCTACGCCAAGATCGATTTGGCGAATCCACCACTTTCGGGATCCCAGGCGGTCAACTTTGCGTACTGTCAATATCGCGGCGTACAGGTGATGTGTGGGCCGCGCGGCCTGCCAGGCGAGCATGACCACCTGTTTCACAATAACGGCGATGGAACGTTCACCAACGTCAGCAAGAAACTGGGCGTGGATGACCCTAACGGGTACTACGGTTTGGGCGCGCTTTTTGTCGACGTAAACGGGGATGGAAAGCCGGACCTGCTCGTGGCCAACGACTCGACGCCAAACTATCTGTATATGAACAAGGGGAACGGCACGTTCGAGGATCAGAGCTACGAAAGCGGCTATGCGCTCAACAATGACGGACGCGAAATCGCAAATATGGGCATTGCGGCTGGCGACTATCAGAACAATGGGCATCTCTCCATCGTCAATACAGATTTTGCCGACGATTACAATGTCCTCTTCCAGAACGACGGAACAGGCTTTTTCACCGATGTCAGCTTTGAAGCGGGAATTGCGGAGTCTTCCATTCCCTTCGTCGGCTTTGCCGACGGGTTCCTGGACTACGATAACGACGGCTGGAAGGATCTGCTGATTGTGAATGGCCACGTCTATCCTGAGGTCGACAAGCATCCGGAGTGGGGCAGCAGCTACGCCCAGCGCCCGCTGCTTTATCACAACCTGAAAAATGGCAAATTCGCCTTGGTTCCCGCCGTCGAGGGAACCGGACTTGCAGTGGTCAGTGTGGGCCGCGGCGCGGCCTTTGGTGACATCTTCAACGACGGCAAGATCGACGTGGTCATCAACAATATGGACGGCGTACCGGTACTGCTTCGCAACGTGAATCCGGACCGGCATCACTGGGTGGAGTTGAAGCTGATCGGCGGTCCCGGGAGCCCTCGTGACGCCGTCGGAGCGACGGTCTACCTGAATGCGGCAGGAATGCGTCAGCGCGGAGACGTCCTGAGCGGCGGCAGCTATCTCTCCTCGAACGATATGCGGGTCCACTTTGGGCTCGGCGACGCCACGGTTGCCGGAACGGCGGAGATTCATTGGCCCTCGGGCAAAAGAGAAACGGTGCGGTTGCCTGCGGCGGATCGCATCTACACGATCACGGAACGGCAGGGAATTACTGGCGCGTTGTGTAGTGGCAAGCCCTGTGCGGAGCCGGCAGGATCCGCACCAGCTTCGGCCGGCAACGCGGCCGCTCAGGGGGCGCATTAGACTGGGTGACAGAATGAAGTTTGAGTCAGTCCTTCTGGAGTTGGGGAGCCCGAGCCAAGATCACTTAATCTGAGAAGCACCTGAGATAGCGTGATTCGATTAGTTGCGCACAGGCAGAGCATGGCTTCGCCCTCTGTTCTATGGGCCTTCATGGTCCGTTAAATGCCCTCCAAAACAAGCCGTACAAAGGGTCCTGCAAATGCTTGGGGTGTTCTGCGCCTCTTGCTGACATTACACGTCAGGAATCGCCCGGTATAGCCCCAAAAACCGCCAATCTTGATACATTTGCCTCCTTCGATTGGGAGTTGGTTTTCGATCGATCTCAATCGTTTAACTTGCCGACTTCAAGCGCCACGAATCGCCTATATGACACAAGATAAACGTTTTATTTGGGGTATATTACCGTTCTATACAAGGGGTTGGGCGGATTCCTGGCAAGCTCAAACGTTTAAGTAGGAAATTTCTTCTTGACAAGTGTCCTTTGTTAGGGCTCAAATGTCTCCCGGCTCCAAAAGGTGGGTTCGCTTCTCATCCGAAAGGCGTGGGATTCTTCCCGTCCGAACGATTGAGTATGTTTCCCATCGCAATGAAAGAGGGGCTCGGATTCAGGCTTACTCAAACGTTTTAGGTTGAATCCAGGAAAGTGTAGACGGGCAGATTTCTTTTTCCATTTTATGGAGAATCGAGCGCGGCAAGCCTCTGTTCTGGTTGATCGAGTTCAGAGACAAAAGCAGGAACGCATGTATCCAGCTCCCCGGTGAATTTGCCGGGCCCATTAGAACGCAGAACTGAACACGCATTAGGCCTCAGGCCTTGGAAATCTGCATTGATGAATCTCTGCGGCGCGTTACATGGGTGTTCCTTGGGCGAAGCCGTAGAGACGGGCTGAGTGTGAAGAAGTGATCGGGAGAGGCACGGATTCTCTCTTGACGTGGGTTTTAGAAGGAGCGGCCTGTGCAGCAATTGCAACCCGAAACGTCGCGGCAAGAGAACGACATGCCGAATCCGGCTTTGTTCGCGCTGGACAGGCAGCGACGTAAACCAAACCAAAGAACCAATTTTTTAAAGGAGTGTCACATGGCAAAGATTGCAAAAAACAGGTTTTTGCTGTTGGCGTTGTTTTTCGGATTGACATGCGCTGGAGCATTTGCGCAGGCCAATTCCAACGTCACCGGCATCATCACAGATCCGACGGGAGCGGTCGTCTCAGAAGCGACGATCACGCTAACCGATCCGGCCACTGGCGCGGTTCACACAACCGTCAGCGACAGCGCCGGCTTGTATAACATTGCCGGTTTGAATGCCGGACAATACAACATGAAGGTTACGGCCACTGGCTTCGAGACGGCCACGCGGACCGCCATCACAGTCAACATCTCCGCGACCTTCCGAGTGGATGTTAGCCTAACCGTCGGCTCAACTTCGCAAACAGTTACAGTGGCGGCCGACGCGCTGACCGTGCAAACCGACTCGAACGTCGTCAGCACTCTGATCAGCCAGCAGCAGATCTCCGAGCTGTCCACCAACGGCCGCAACGTGATCAGCCTTGCGACACTGGGTATGGGCGTCAGCGGCAACCTGCCGGACATGGAAAACCCCTTCTCGGTAAACGCGAACTATGCCATCAGTTTCAACGGCCTGAACCAGGCGCACAATATCTGGATCGTTGACGGCGGCGAAGCATACGACCGCGGCTCAGGCGGCAAGATGTCAGTCATGCCTTCGCAGGACTCGCTTTCAGAGTTCCAGGTACTGGCCAGCAACTATGCTCCCGACTATGGCATCGCTTCCGGCGGCGCCATCACTATGTCGATCAAGAGCGGCACCGCGAAGTTCCACGGCGAAGCCTGGGAGTTCGATCGCAACGACGATTTGGATGCGCACAGCTACTTCGACAACAATAACGGCCAGCACGCGCCCAAAGCTGAACTTCGCTATAACATCTTCGGCGCCAATTTCGGCGGTCCGGTCTTCATCCCTCACGTTTACAACGACGCGAAAAAGAAGACCTTCTTTTTCTACAACGAAGAATGGCGCAGGATGGTCAACGGCGTATCGACCAACCCGATCAAGACCATGCCAGCGGCGGATGAAGTAACGTCAGCGTCGACATTCAACTATGCGATCCCAAGCTACAATCCCGCGACCGCTGTTTTTGTGCCGACGGTTTCTCCCAGCTCGCCGATCGGCGCGGCGATCATCGCGGACCACCTGACCATGGGCGCGCCATTCCCCGGCAACACAATTCCAGGCAACCTGCTGGATGCGAACGCCCTGCTCTTCAACACCACCAAGAATCTTCCGGCGGCCACCAACACGACCACCGACACTTACACGCCGACCGGCGGGCATCTGCCGATCACGGTTAGGGAAGATCTCTTCCGTATCGACCACAACATCAACGACAAGTGGGCCCTGCTCGGCCACTTCATCCACGATGCCAACGACTCGGTGCAGGCTACTCCTGAGTGGCAGGGAGACAACTATCCCACCGTCGGCTCCAACTTCAGCAACCCGTCCTACAGCGCAGTCATCAAGTTGACCGGCTCGCTGACTCAGAATGTGCTGCTGGAAGCCGCGTTCAACTACGACGGTAACAAGATTGCGATTATCCCAGTGGCCGCGGGCGGCGCGAGCTTTGTGAAGCCTTCGGGCTGGACCACCGGGACCTACTTCCCGGCAGCGAACGATGTGGGCAACCGTCTGCCCGACATCAGTTGGCAGACCATCGGCACCACCTGGGGACCTGGGAACGATCCCTGGACCAACGGCGCCGAGGACTACGCCGAGACCGTGGGAATATCGGTGGTACACGGGAAACACAACTTAAAGTTCGGCGGCGGCTACAACCGCTACACCAAGAATCAGGTCATCGGCAAGGACTCCGAGGGAGACTACAACTTCAACGACGGCTGGAACGGTCCATGCCCGACATCCGGTTGCGCCTCCGGTTACGTCCCCAACACTCCAACGGGCGTATTGACAGGCGATTCCTACCTCGACTTCCTCATGGGCTTGGCTTACGCAACCAACGGCAGCGCGTTCTCGCAATCGAATGCCAACCCGATCAACCACTACGTGAACAACAACATTTCGTTCTTCGGGATGGACACGTGGCATGTAACCAACCGGTTGAGCGTTCAGTATGGCGTGCGTTACGATGCCATGCCGCATGTATGGGAGCGCAACAACCAGGTTTCCAACTTCGATCCTACGCTCTATCAATCGGCGCTTACGCCCACATTCAACGCGGATGGCTCCTTCGCATCGGGTAGCGCGGGCCTGCAAACCTTCACTTTGGGCGGAGTTCCCACCCCGTTCTACATGAACGGCATTGCGGTTGCAGGCCAAAACGGCGTGCCGCGGGCTCTGGTAAAGAACGACTACAACACCATCATGCCGCGCCTCGGCTTCTCTTACGACCTGTTCGGGAATGGCAAAACCATCCTGCGCGCCGGCTTCGGAACCTTCTACGAGCGCATCCAAGGCAACGACATCTACGACGCGGCCGGCTCACCTCCGTTCATCAGCACTCCGGCTGCCAACAATATTGAATTCACCAACCCCTCGTACAACTGGGGGACAGGCACATCCGCTTCAACACCGTCGTATCCGCAAGGGTACAACTCCTTGAACACCCACTATCCCGATCCTGGCGATGCGCAGTACAGCATGGGTATCCAGCACGAGCTGGCTCCGGCGGTGATCCTGACTGTGCAGTACGTGGGCAACACGGAATGGGATCAGAACGTCTGGATTCCGATCAACAACTTCCCGCTCAGCACTCCGCTGGCTACCCGTTCGGCAGACGCAGCGGGGACCCTCTCTTCGGAACAGGTTGAAGCTGCCCGAACCTATCAAGGCTATGGCACCATCCGCCTGCAATCAAACCCGGCGACAGGCACGTACAACAGCTTGCAGGCCGGCCTGCGCCAGGAAAGCAAGTGGGGTCTCAGCTACGGCGCCTACTACACCTGGTCTCACCAGATCGACTCCACGCCGGGCAGCGTAGACGTGGACAACAATAACCCGTCCTACGATCCCTGGAACCTGAAATACGACAAGGGTTCAGGCGCACTGGATCGCCGCAACATTCTCAACATCAACTACGAGTACAAACTGCCGTTCTTCAATCATGCGAACGGTCTGACGCACACCATGTTGGGCGGCTGGGAGATCGCGGGCACTGCTATCACCGAGTCCGGCCTTCCCTGGTTTGGCGGTTATGCTCCCAAGAACAGCTACGGCGATACGGTCGGCCTCGGCGGCGATTACTCCAGCCGTCCCAACCTAACTGGCAAACCGGTCTACACCAAGGGAGTTACCACGGTGGGGAGCGGATCCAGCGCGGTTACCGGTTTTAACTATGTGAGCAAGGCCCACTTCTCAGCGCCTATCGCAGCGTGGGCTGGTGGCCCGAACATGGGCTTCGGTAATTCTGGCAAAGACGCAGTTGTTGGCGCCCACCGCACCAACTTCAGCACTTCAGTGTACAAGTCGTTTGCCTTCGGCGAGTCATCCAGCTTCGAGTTCCGCGCCGAGAGCTTCAACACTTTCAACCACACGGTGTTCAATTCATTACAGGACACCAACCCGCAGAATAACGACTTCGGATTCGTAAATGGCGCGCAGGATCCGAGAGAGTTCGAATTCGGCGGCAAGATCAACTTCTAACCAGAACCTCCAATTGGGCGCGGCAGGCAACCCCTGTCGCGCCCTTTTTCTTTGCGCCAAGTTTTCGGCCCGGCTTGTCTGCCAAGCCTCGATAGCGAGAGAATCAAGCCAAGAGATCTTTGTCGAAAGATGCCCCTGATGATCAGGAACGTGTACGCCCAAAGCAACAGTAAGAGAGGAGCCCGGCGAAGCCTTCGCTTGCACCGGGTTCCGTGCGTGGCATTAAGTCTGCTGCTGTGCGCGGCGGCGTGCGCTGGCCAGAGTGGAGCCACGCCGGAGAATGAACGGCAGACAGCGCTCCTGTTGGAGCAGCAGGGAAAAAACGACGAGTCTGAGGCCGCGTGGCGCCTGTACCTGAAAGCGCATCAATCGAGCTCCGAGGCCTACGCCCATCTTGGCCTTTTGGAAGCGCGCCAGGGGCGCTATAAAGAAGCTGTACCGCTCTACCGGAAAGCGCTGGCGCTCGATTCCAGAATTCCAGGTTTGCGTCTGAATCTCGGTCTCGCTTTATTCAAGGCTGGCGAGATGAAGGATGCCCTGCTGGAATTCGAGCCACTGCTGAAGAGTGCGCCGCCGTCTTCGCCCGACCGGCAGCGCCTTACCATCCTGATTGGCATGTGCCACTATGGCCTGGGCGAATACGCTAAAGCGGCGCCCTACCTCAAGGACGCTGCGGATCGCGAACCGCAGAATCTACCTCTGCGCCTGGCGCTCGCACACAGCTATTTGTGGTCCAGGCAATACCAGGGGGTGCTCGACACTTACCGCGAAATCCTCCAACTCAATCCCGACTCGGCCGAGGCCGATATGCTGGCCGGCGAGGCTCTGGACGAGATGAAGGACGCTTCTGGCGCCATTGACGACTTTCGCGCGGCTGAGAAGGCTGACCCCACGATGCCCGATGTGCACTTCGGCCTCGGCTACCTGCTCTGGACCAAACGGCAGTACCCGGAAGCTGCCCAGGAATTACAGGCGGAGCTGGATAATAACCCAAACCACGCACAGGCGCTCACCTACCTGGCAGACAGCGAACTGGAATTGAGCCATCCGGAGCTCGCCGCTCCATTACTGGAAAAGGCAATTCGCATCGACCCGGAAATTGAAAGGGCTCATCTCGATCTGGGATCGATCGATGCCGATGCCGGCCGCCGCGACCCAGCGATGCAGGAGCTAAAGGCCGCTTTGAAATTGGAGCCGAACGACGTAAATGTGCACTGGCGCCTGGGGCGGCTCTACCGGGCGATGGGTAAGAGAGAAGAGGCGGAAGCCGAGTTTGGCAAGGCCAAGAGCCTTACCCAGGCCGCTGACGACGCTCTCATCAATAAAATGAGCCCTCACCTTGAACAGGGGCAGACGCCCGCGGCAGTTCCTGCCTCCAAATAGCCGATCCTTCTTGCGGCATTGCAGGGAATCATCTAACCTCCAAACGGATTCCGTGTTCACTTCTGATTCACTTCCTGTTCCGCATCCTTTTCGGAGATCAGCCGCAATGGGCCCAGAATTCCGGAGGGAAGCGGCCGCAGATGATCCATGTCCTGCGGTGTGAACTTTTCTCCGTAGCGCAGGTTAAGCAGCCGGTAATCCGGCGCGGCGCGCCCAGCGAGCTCGTTGATGGCAGTGTTGGCCACAACAATCTTCAATTCGTTCGTGCCCGCACGCAGCAGGGGCGCAACATCCAGTTCGAACGGCGGATGCCACACCGCTCCTGCCAATTTTCCGTTCACGTAAACCAGGGCCGCTTCGCGCAGCGGCGGGTCGTACCAGGTGCGCATCCCTGCTTGATGAAGCTGCGTGCGCTCTACAGGCGTTCCGACACCAAAACTAAGAATCACGGCGCCGGCATGGGCCACAAAATCAGGAACCTCGACCGCGCGTTCATAGGTCGCCGTGCCGGAGTAGTATTTCTCCGTTTCGTCGTCGGCCCACGAATGCAGCGTCTCCATCGTCTCCGTTGCACCCATCTTGTCAAATGTCACCTTCCAGCCATGGGAAAGGTCTATGGGCGAAAACTGCGCGCGCGGCTGCTGTTTTAATGCGAGTGCGGCATGATCGGTGAAGACCACCACTTTCGATTCATAAGGCTCGAGACGCATCGACAGCGTACGGTTCGATCCTGTGCCTGTGACTTTGCCGCTGAACGGATTCCACCACTCCGAGCCAGTTCTCGCGGTGCGGAAGGTCGCGTCGAACGTATGCGGCTGGTTGTCGGTGTTGGCCACAAAATAAATGTCCGCATTCGGCAGCTTGCGATGGATGAAGCCGACCGTGGGAGTTGCCGGAGAAATCGCCACATCCGGCTGAAGCACCGCGCCGATTGCTCTGCCCACATCGGCAGGGTTGGCAACAAGCGTGGCATTCTTCGCCCCGTCCGCAAACAACTCCCGCGAGACCTGCTCCACGGCAGCCGAATCCCGCGGAGCTTCCTTGAAGCCCGGCGCGCGCGAGGGAAGGCCCTTCACTGCGATCACCAGGCCGCCGCGATGCGCGAAGTCCTCAATGCGCCGGTATGTTGCGAGCGGCATTCGTTCTACGTTTGGAAGGATCAGCACCGGATAACGAACGCCCTCGTGATCGATTGCAGCCGAGTCAATGAAGTCGAAGTTATAGCCCGCGTCGAGAATCGCCGGGACCAGGTCGGGCCCCAGGAGCGAGGCCATCTCGTCGCTCACCGAGACATGACCGGGCCGGAACCGGGCCTGCGCGTCTTCTTCAGGCAGCAGGACTGCGATGTCGTTGGCAGGCTTGCCTTGGCGCAGCAGATAGCTCATGCGCGTCAAGTAGCTCGTCACATCGGGCATCACCATCCACCAGGGATTGTGATCGTTGAAGACTGCGGCCGCGTAGAACGACCAACCGGGATCGCCGGCTGACGGCGGTGAATAGGGCCAACCGTGACCCACCAGCTGATTGATTCCTTGAAGGAAGAACGTGTCTGCCTCGGCCTTCATGTCCAACGGAGTCGCGCGAAACGACGGCGAGTGCAACCACGTCCACGTCTCCGACGATGTGATGGGCCGCCCATAAACGTGGCTTGCCGATGTGGCCCACCGCGTGTAGGAGAACGGCCCGTGCCATTGCGACCCCTCGCCCTCAGGCAAATCGACGAGCGCGTTGCTCGAGAGCGTGACGGCGGGTGTTCCGTAGCTCTGCGAGCGGAACCGCGTGTGATGCTCGCGCGCCCACGTATTCAGTGGAGTCAAATAGTTGTCGTCGATCAGCTCGGCCAGCGTGCGGCCCCAGTCGTAGCGCAGGTCGGTGGCCTCGGGCGTGGTTTCCATAACAAGCTCCGGCAAGTAAGGCGTCAGGTCGTAGCCGCGGCGCGTGCGGAACTCGTCTAGGAAGTTCGGGGTCCAGTCTGACTCGTATACCTCCAGGCTGTCGCTGAAGACCGAGTAGGGGACGTTTTTCCCGCAAGCCTGGATGAGTGGATCGGCGACGGTTTTCAGGTGATTCTGAATCGCCTCCATGCTGAAGTGGTCGAGGACAAATCCTTCCGCGCCGACGGCCGCGCGTTTCGCCTGTTGACCGGTCCGGCTGGAGATGAAGAAGAGCACCACATGTGGGCCGGAGAGGCCGGCCGGCAGGCTTAGCCTGTAGGCGCCGGTTCTGTGCAACGGCTCTGCGTGCTCGGCATCGTATTGGCCCGGAGTTCCTGAGGCGAGAAACGTGGCCAATAATTTCTCTCCATTGCCGATGGAGGGAATCGGAAGGGAAGTGGTATCGGCCGGCACAGGGTCGACCACGATGCGCAGGCGCCCTGCCGCATCCGTCACCGGAACATACGATCCGCCGTACGGCCAGCCGCTGCCCAGCGTCAGATTGAGGCGCGTGCCGAGATCGTGCGCCGTTTGCGCGGCGAAGCTAACCATGTCGAGGAAATCCTTCGAGAGGTAGGGCAGATTGCGGAGGCCCTTGGCTGGATCGTCGAGCTCCAGCGCATACACTGGTTGAATTTCGGCGCCACCGATGCCGCCCGCCTTCATGGTGCGTAGTTCGCGGGCCAGTTCGGTCCTTTCCACGGCTGGCCCGAACCACCACCAGCGCATCATGGGCCGCGCGTCGGTAGGCGGCGTGGTAAATCCGGCGCGAACGGCCGCCAGGGAATCCGCCTGATCCGATGCTTGAGCTGGTGCATGCGGTGCTGCAAGCAGAACCAGCAAGATTGCGGCTAAAAGAAGCCAGGCCCGGAGACGAAAAGAGCGGGTTGTCCAGGAGATTCGCACGTTGAGGACCTCTTGGGAGACTCTGCCGGGCTCCGAGCAAGATTCCCATGGAAGCTCGGCTCCGCGACGGAGCCCCCTGGCGGTCCATCGTAATTCGCTGGCATTCAAATTGGGAAATAAGATGCGGAGCGAAATTCAGGTCTTTTCAGCAAGTGCCGGGGCCGACAACCACTCCAGCGCCCTCTTTAGCAGCCTTTAAAGAGTAACCGCCCGCCAGATCGGCAGTCCGCCGGCCAGCATGGCCTCGGCTAACGCCGCTGGCGGTCATAGCCAGCATGATTACCCCACCCAGCATGGAGACTGCCGGAACAGCCACCCTGGATAACTGCCATGAATTCTTGATCATATGTACTGTTGTTCTGCACAGCCTTGCCCTCGCTGCCCGGCCCACGCTCCAGGTTCCCCCCTCCCCTTTATGCCCCTTTTCCAAACCTCGTCCCCAGGTGAGACGTTCTACCCCCGCACTGTCCGGCGATTTTCTCCCTCTTTATTATCTTGACCGCGGGTGTTACGATTTCTGCGCGGAGATTTTGAAATTGTTTCACAGGTGAAAAATAACAAAATGCGCGCCTGCTTTCTTCTTAAGGTCCGCCCTGAAAAAATCGAGGAATACAAGACTCGCCATGCGCAGGTTTGGCCGGAGATGCTCGCCGCGCTCCGCCAAACTGGCTGGCAGAACTACTCCCTTTTTCTGCGCCCTGACGGTCTCGTGGTCGGCTATTGTGAGGCCGGCGATTTCGACGAGTGTCGAGCGGCCATGAAGTGTCACCCGGTTAACCAGCGCTGGCAAACTGAGATGGCCCCATTATTCGACTCTCCCAATGGAGCCGCAGTGGATGATACTCTTTTCCCGCTTGAGGAAGTCTTCCACTTGGATTAGCTCTTGTTCTTACAGGCGATGGCGATGCGGCACGATTACATCCCCACCGGATCGGCTCGTAATTCGAGATTCGACCAGACCACAACCAACTAGAGGCAAGCAGCTAGAAGCTTCGTTCTCGGAGGATGCACCATGAACTCATTCAATTCCAGACGCCGCGATCTTCTCCGCGTCGGGAGCCTTGGCATGGCCGGAGCAGCGTTGCCCGCCCTTGCCTCCGCAGCCGGCAAAGACAAGCCGGATTCGTCCCCCGCCAGAGTGTTCAGCGTCCGCCAATTCGGCGCAACCGGTGACGGCAAGACCCTCGACACCGACACCGTCAATCGCACCATTGCAGCTGCCGCCGCCGCTGGAGGCGGCACGGTTCTCTTCCCCGCCGGAATCTATCTCTGTTTCTCCATCCATCTCCAGAACTACGTCCACCTCTATCTCGACGAAGGCGCCACTATTCTCGCCGCCGAATCGCCCAAGCCTGGCGAGACCACCGGCTACAACGGCGGCACATACGACGCGGCTGAGCCCAATACCGCCTGGGACGCTTACCAGGACTACGGACATAATCATTGGCACAACTCCCTCATCTGGGCCGAAGACATGCACGACTTCTCCATTACCGGCCCTGGCCTCATCTACGGCAAGGGCCTCAGTTTTGGCGCCGGCCCCGGTCGGGGACAACAATCCGGAATTCGCGGCTTCGGCCCCGAGCGGCCCACCGGTGCGGCCGCGCCATCAGGCTCCGCGCCACCCCCCGCGCCGCCAAATCCCGCGCGCATGGCCCGCGGCAACTACCCCATGTATCAGGCCGAACAGCCCGGCGTCGGCAACAAGGCCATCGCCCTCAAGAACTGCCGCAACGTCCTGCTGCGCGACTTCTCCATTCTCAAGGGCGGCCACTTTGCTCTGCTGCTGACCGGTGTCGACAACGTCACCATCGACAACCTCATCCT
The DNA here is from genome assembly GCA_963823805.1 of uncultured Acidobacteriaceae bacterium. Taxonomy (GTDB): domain Bacteria; phylum Acidobacteriota; class Terriglobia; order Terriglobales; family Acidobacteriaceae; genus Telmatobacter. The sequence goes on from CAWGMW010000001.1 coordinate 49,873, forward strand.
CGACACCGATCGCGACGGCATGGACATCGACTGCTGCCAGAACGTTCGCGTCTCGAACTGCACTGTCAATTCGCCCTGGGACGACGGCATCTGTCCCAAATCCAGCTACGCTCTCGGCTACGCTCGCCCAACGCGCAACGTCACCATCGCCAACTGTTTCGTCACTGGCTGTTACCAGCTCGGCACCGTTCTCGACGGCACCTGGAAAAAGTTTCCCGCGGGCGCGCATGCCTACGGCACCGGCCGCATCAAGTGCGGCACCGAGTCCAACGGCGGCTTTATCAACATCACTATCACCGGCTGCGTCTTCGAGGGCTGCCAGGGCTACGCTCTGGAAACCGTCGACGGCGCTCTGCTCGAGGACATCGCCATCACCAACACCACCATGCGCGATCTCATCTCGCCGCCGCTCTTCATGCGCCTTGGCGCGCGCCTGCGCGGCCCCAAAGAATCCACGCAGGTCGGCACCCTCAAGCGCATCGTAGTCAACAATTTGGTGTGCCACAACGCGCCGATGCGCGTCACCTCCATCTTGAGTGGAATTCCCGGCTACGCCATTGAGGACGTCAAGCTTGCCAACATCTATATAGAGAACGTCGGCGGCGCCACAGCCGGCATGGCGCAGATCGTTCCGCCCGAGCACGAAGACTCCTACCCTGAGCCCTCGATGTTCGGTCCCATGCCCGCCTCTGGTTTCTTCCTCCGCCACATTCGCAACCTGGAGATGAGCCACGTCGAAATCGCCAACACTACGCCCGATGCGCGGCCCGCGTTCTATCTCTCAGACGTGGACCGCGCCGACTTCTTCGCCGTCACTGCCCCGCGCGCTACCGAAGGCGCCTTTGCCCTCCACAACGTCAAGGACCTGCGCATCGGCTGGAGCCGCGCCGCTGCCGATGCCGTCTACGACAATATCGACACAAATCAGATCTGACGGTCTTATTCGGTCTGGCGCGGCCGGCGATTCCGGTTGAGATCGTCGGCTTCACGTTGCTGGTGCCTTGTGCTCACTTGGCAAGTGCGATGTCAATTGACTTCGGAAAAAACGCGAGAGCGAAACGGCGGCGGGAATGATCGAACTGACGGGTTCGACTATTTGACGGGATAGGTTTTGGGCGATCCGCAGGCGCGGATTGCCGTTGCTTTCGGCAGGCAGAGGTCATCACAGGGTCTTGCGGGACATTTGCTCCTCACCTCGCTGGCGTCAATGGTTTTAGCGGCAAATCAAAGAATTCACAAAGCCTGGAATTCATAAAGGGGTCGGTATCATACAGGGCTGACGGGGCCTCTTAACCAGATCACAAAACAATTTTCTATTGACAATCATAGCGGATAGTGCGTTTAATTCTGGGCTGAGGTCGGACCACCGCTATTCCGGCCGTGAAAGGGATGTCGCCCTCTCACTGTTTCGGTTTGACGGGAGATTCAGCAAGTGCTTCAACGACAAAGTCCGTTCGCGACATTTTCACTTCAAGGAGGCTTTCAGGCAGTTCTTATGACAACGATTACACCAAGAAATCTATCTCGCAGGGCTTCCAGGGCAGAGTGGTTCCCTGGTGCATCGACAGTGTTGACCGGCACCAAGGTCCGTTTGCTCCGCAGGCTGGCCGGGATTGCGACGGTCATTTGCATGTACCTTGTCATCTCCGCGGCCAGTCTCCATGCTCAGGGCTACGGAACCATCAGCGGGACGGTCACGGATCCCAGCGGCGCAGTCGTTCCAGGCGCCAGCGTGATTGCCACAGAGGTGCAAACCGGCAACGCGACGACTACAACCTCGGCCAGGGACGGCCGCTTTGTCTTTCCGACTCTTCTGCCCTCCGGTTATTCACTTTCGGTCACTGCAGCGGGATTCGAGCTCTACTCGCAAAAGGGCATCGTGCTCGAGGCCGACCAGGCGCTCACCGTCAATATCACGCTGAAAATCGGTTCACAAACACAAGTTGTGAGCGTCTCAGCCGATGCGCCGCAGGTTGACACCACGACCGGCACCTTGTCGCAGGTCATCAACCAGGACAGCCTCAACGAAATGCCGCTGAACGGCAGGGCCGCGGCCACGCTGGTTACCTTGGTGGCAGGCGTCGTCGACGCCACGAATGAAGGCAACGGCGTCAACCAGGGCAGCGGAAAAACATTCTCCGGCAGTCTGCTCAGCCCCGTCCAGGTGGCCAGTGTGAATGGCACGCTGCCTAACCAGGACAACTTCCTGCTCGACGGCGGCAACAACCTGGACGAAATGACCAACGTCAACGATCCGTACCCTATGCCGGATGCCACCCAGGAATTCAGCGTCCAGACCAGTAACTACAATGCGGAGTTCGGCCAGAGCGCCGGCGCGGTGGTCAACATCGTCACCAAGTCCGGCGGCGAGCGGTTCCACGGCGATCTCTTTGAATACCTGCGCAATGGCTTCTTCAATGCAGAGAACCATTTCTCGCCAGCGGGCTCTCAGGACACGCTGCACCGGCATCAGTTTGGCGGCACTATCGGCGGTCCCGTGATCATTCCGCATATTTCCAGCGGCAAGAGCACGCAGTTCTTCTACGGCTATCAGTACACGCAAATCCATTCTGGATCCGCTGCAAGTACGTATACGGCACCCACCGCAGCCGAAGAGGGCCTCGCCTCGAGTTCAACCGGTGGAGCCTACGCCGATTTCAGCAACCTCTGCACCAGTGGCTTCACTGGGGCGGGCCTCTGCAATACGGCCAGCCAGCAGATCTCTAACCCGTTCACCGGCGTGGCATGGCCCAACAACCACATACCCTCCAGCGCCTTTGATCCGGCTTCGGTCGCCTTTGCGAAGTTTTTCCCCACGGCAACTGCGGATTCGGCCGCTGGAAAAATCGGCAACACGGTCAACTATTTCACCGCCACGCAGAACTACTTCAACGAGGACACGGCGCGCGTCGACCACAGCTTTGGCGCGAACGACCACCTCTTTGGCCGCTACTTCTACGATTGGTACCACCAGCCGGCCATCTTCAACCCCTCCAACCTCGAAAGTTACACCTCCTATTTCCAAACCCGCTACCAGAATGCGCTGCTCGCTGAAACCCACACCTTCACCACCAACCTGCTGAACAATCTGGTGCTCAACTACCAGCGCGAGGTCTCCCAGCGCGGCGGCCCTCCAGGTAGCGAGGACGTCACAGCTCTTGCCCCAGGCAGCCCACTCGCCAACATCTGGCAGCCGAATGTTGGCCCCTACATGGATCCCACCATCAGTGGCTACTTCAAGGCTGCGTCCTCGGCCAGCGCCGTATTTGAGCGCAATAACTACACCTTCAACGACGATCTGCACTGGGTCAAAGGCGCACACAACTTTGCCTTTGGCGGGCACTACGAGCTAAGCAAGTTCGACGTGGTCAACGTGTACAACTCGTATGGCGTTTTCAACTTCGGCCTGGCCGGGACGTCTCTCCCTGCCGGCAACGTTAACGCCATGGCCAATTACATGGTTGGTTTCATGACCACATTCGAACAAGGCGAATTCGAGTTGTGCAACGACCGCGGCCACTTCCCGGGCGTCTACGCCCAGGACAGTTGGAAGATCAACCGCCGCCTGACCCTGGATTATGGCCTGCGTTGGGAGATGTTTGCTCCCTGGCACGACAAGGACGGCGTCCAGACCGCATTCAGCCCCACCGAGTTTGCGGCCAACACGGGCACGTCCCAATACGCCATTGCCACGTCATCGGGAACCCCAGGCCTGCCTGCAGGAATGGTGCTCTCGGGTGACCCGGGCTTCCCGAAGGATGGTGTCCGGAACCAGTACAAACAGTTCATGCCCCGTGTCGGTTTTGCTTACGACGTATTCGGCGACGGCAAGACGGCGCTGCGCGGCGGCTATGGTATCTTCTATGAGGACCGCACGCAGGGCTTCTTCAACCTCAGCCAGCCCACTTTTACTCCCAACACCCTCACCGTGGGGCCCATCGCCAACCCGGCCGAGAGCGCCGGCGGTCCCGGCGGGCCGTTCAGCAATCCCTATTGCGTGGGTTGCACGGCGGGTTCGATTGCAAATCCCTTCCCGTTCACTCTGCCTTTCAAGTCTTCGCAGGTCTTTCCTAACCAAATAGAGGTCGGCGAGTACGATCCCACCGGAAACTTCCGCGTGCCGGTCACCTACGACTACAACCTGACCATCGAGCAGCAGTATGGCGGCGGCTGGGCCTCGCGTCTGGCCTATGTCGGTTCCGCATCGCGCCACCTGTTTGTCAACCTCGAGGTCAACCCGGATGTGAACACAGGAACCATCGTGGCCGGTAAGTTGACCTTCCCGGGCGGCACATCCAACGCCGCCGCCAGGAGGGTCTATGACACGGCTCCCACCGTCGGCCCGTGCCTCACAACCACAGGCTGCAACGAAAACTACGGCGCCATCGTCCAAGCGGCCATGATTGGCAGCGCCCACTACAATTCCTTCCAGGCCACTCTGACGAAAAGAATGTCGCATGGACTCCAACTCCTGGCGAATTACACCTGGTCCAAGTCCTACGACGACATGCCACAGGCCACGCGCGACTCCAACACCGAGGATCTCAATAGCGGCGAATCGTATGTGTATCCTCTCTATCCCTCCAACGTCACCAACTTGCCAACGGGAGGCTTTGTGTCGGACATCAAGGCCCTCGACCGCGGTCTTTCCGATATCGACCATCCGCAGGTCTTCTCGGTCTCCTACGAATGGGCGCCCTCGAAGATCAACAACGGCTTTGGTTTCGTCCGGGCCATTCTGAATGACTGGCGGACCTCCGGACTCGTTCAGTCCCACTCCGGCGATGCCCTTACTGTTTATATGGGCACCGATAACTCGGACACAGGTCTCCTGCAGGATCGCGGCCAGCGCAATTTTTCGCTCCCGGCTTACCTCAAAAGCAAAACCCCCGCGGGCGATTGCCCAACAACCAAAATCTGCGAAAGCTGGTTTAATCCGGCAGCGTTCTCAGCTCCTGCCAACACTGGCGCTGGTACCGGATTCGGCAATATCGTCAAAGACACGCTCCGCGGCCCGCGCTATACGGTATGGAACGGCGCTTTGGTCCGTTCCTTCCCGGTTTACCGTGAATCCAGCTTGGAGTTCCGCATGGAGTATTTTGACATCCTGAATCACACCATCTTGAGCAACCCAGGCGTTAGTAACCCCATAAGCAGCAGTACCTCGTTTGGAACCATCACCGGTGAAAATGGCGCCGGACCGCGCGTGGGGCAGTTCGCACTGAAGTACGAATTCTAGTTTGCTGGTTTTGCCCGGTCGGCGGGGGATCGCGCTGGAACGGCGATCTCCCTCTAACCGGGATCATCTTTCAATTCGTGCTTGAGGCCGGTAGATGCCAGTTCGAAAGCCGATTCAAATGCTCGCTATCATGGCGGGCATTTCCTTTTTAGGGGTGCCGCAGGAGTTGGCGCTGGCGCAGCAGGCCTGGCAGCATTTGCAGAATCTCACGGCGGCTGAGGTTGCCGCACGATGGAAGAGACCTCCACCTGAGTACGGGCCGGAGCCTTATTATGGCTTGAACGGCAATGTCAGCATCCCCCAGGTTCAACGCGACCTGGACACGCTGCACGGATTTGGCTTTCAGGCAGTCACCGTGCAGGCCGGCTACAACATGCCGTTTGCATATCTCTCGCCGGAGTACTTCGCCTTCTTTCGCAAGTTTGTTCTCGAAGCAAAGCGGCGCAACATGCGGGTGTGGATCGTCGACGATGCCGGATACCCGAGCGGCTTTGCAGGCGGAAAGTTCACTTCAGAGAAACCCGAATTGCGGATGCAGGCGCTTGAAGTGGCGGAGAAGATTCCAGTCTCGGCAGGCACGGTCTTGCATCGGAAACTGCCCCCCGGCACGGTGAGCGCGGCTGCGGTGGATCAGGACGGCGCGGCGACTCCGGTTCCTCTGCACGGTGACACGCTTGACTGGACCGCGCCTGCCGGTAACTGGACGGTGTTGCTTGTCGATCACCAGTTCCGCACTTCGCCCACGCGCTCTGACACCAATTCGCAGCGCGTGAAAGACACCTCGCGATCGCTCGAAGATTATCTCGATCCAGCAGCGACCGAACAGTACCTGCGCTTCACGCACGAGCAGTACAAGAGGGCAGTGGTCGACGAATTTGGCAAGACGATCATGGGCTTTCGCGGCGACGAACCCGACTACTCGATCGCCGGCCTGCCTTGGACGCCAAAATTTTTCGAACGCTTTCGCGAAATGAAGGGTTACGATGTCGAGCCCTATGCCGCTTTGTTTGCGCAAACGCCTTCGCGCCGCGATCCTGGCGTTGCAATCCATCTGACACCGGAGCAGATGCGCATCAAGGGCGACTACTACAACGTCTTCTCGCGAATGTTCGCCGCAGGATTCTTCAAGCCTCAGGGAGACTGGTGCGCAGCTAACCACCTGGAATACCAGGTGCACCTGAATCACGAAGAGATGGAGATGGAACTGACGCACAGCGAAGGCTCGTTCTTTCGCGACATGCGGGCCGTCGAAGTACCGGGGATCGATGCCATCTGGCATCAGATATGGAAGGATACGATCTCCGATTATCCGCGCCTGGCCAGTTCCGCAGCCCATGTTTACGGCAAGCCGCGCGCGTTCACTGAAAGTTTTGCGGCCTACAGGCCCACGCCGGACGTGGAGATGGCGCGCTACATCTTGAACGAGCAGTTTGTGCGCGGCGTGAATCTCATCGAGACCATGTATTTTCCCGCCACTTCCGCTGGACCGAGACCGCCTCCGGGATATATGGGACAGCGGGGCTTTCCGGATTTACTCACCTATGTCCGCAGAATGAGCTACCTGATGGCGATGGGTAGGCCCGACGCATCAGTTGCATTGTTTCTTCCCTCAAGCTCCATGTGGCTGGGCGATGATGTTTCGGACACGCAATTTGTCTCAACGGAAAGACTGCTCAGCGAGCACCAGATTGATTTTGATATCGTGGATGAGGACGCGCTTGCCCGCGACATGCAGGCGCTCAAAGGCAGTTTCGAGACGCTCAGCGGTAACCGCTACCGCACGGTGATTCTACCCGCGCCATCTGTGCTTTCATCGGACGCGCTCGCGCGGCTGAAGGTGTTTGCCCAGGGCGGCGGCAAGGTCGTATTCATTGGCGGCACGCCCAGGTTGATCGCTGGCCGGACCATTCGGGACGCCGAGCCGGCCAGGGTAGCAAATTTCTCATGGGCGACTGTTGTGGATGCGCTCCTGCCGCCAACTCCCACCCCACCTGCCAACCCGCCGGCTTGCCCTCCCACGCCCCAGGTCGTTCCCGACCAGGTCCTCGCGGCAATCAGCGCCGCGGTGGTCGAGCCGGCCGTGCGGCTGGACGCCGCCGATGCCGCGCTGAAGGTGATGAAGCGCAGGTGGAAAGACGCCGAGGTCTACCTATTCTTCAACGAGGGCAATCAAGAAATCGAACATGCGGTCACACTTTTCAGCAAGGGGCACAGCTTGCAAGCGTGGGATGCGCAGTCGGGAACCGTCTCTCCTATCGATGCCGCGAGCATAGGTGGACATCTCAGAGTGCGCCTCGACTTGCAGCCGTACGAAACGCAATTGATTGTCGTCCGCTGACGCCCGGGCGACGCATCTAACGCAAATTCAAGTGCGCCCGGTTCCAATGGCACTAGAATCGCAAATTGAGGTACGAACATGAACGTCCAGGCAAGGATCGTAGCGCTCGCAATTGCAGCGGGCATTCCTATTTGTGTCTACCAGCCTTCGGCAAGAGCGCAGCATCAGCTCACGCCAAAAGAGCAGCAGAACATTGCCACCAACGAAGCGCGGCATTTTGGCGACGCACCTGACAATCCCGGGCCAATTGCGACCGATCTCTCCTATTCCATCAAGCCCAAAGCCGTGGCCAAAGCCATGCGCAAAGTTGCAGATTGGCAACTCGATCGATCCCAGCTTTACTTTGACCGCATATGGACCTGGAGCGTTCTCTACTCGGGGTTTATGGCTGCTTCGGATTCGCAGGGCGATCCGAAATATCGTGATGCAATGATGACCATGGGGCAGAAATATGACTGGAAGTTGAGGTCGCATTTGCCCAATGCCGACGATCAGAGCGTTGGCCAGACCTATCTGGAGCTTTATCTCCTCAAAAAGGACCCGGCGATGATCGAGCCCACGCAGGAGGAGCTGGATGACACTCTCGCGGCGCCGCGGGAGACGACGATTCCGGGCAAGGAGATCGCTTGGTGGTGGTGCGACGCGCTCTTCATGGCGCCTCCTGTTTGGTCGCGGATGTATGCCGCCACCGGCGACAGGAAATATATTCAGTACCTCGATGAGGAATGGGCCAAAACGTCAGATCGTCTCTACGACACAAAGGAGCATCTCTATTTTCGCGATTCAACCTATCTGACGAGGACCGAGGCCAATGGAAAAAAGATGTTCTGGTCGCGCGGAAACGGATGGGTCATGGGGGGAATCGTCAGAACCCTGCAATATCTTCCCGACGATGATCCGGCGCGCGCGAAATACATCGAGCAGCTCAAGGAGATGGCTGCACGCGTGGCAGCGATTCAGTCGCCCGATGGGCTGTGGCGAGCCGGCCTGCTCGATTCCAGCGATTACGATCTGCCTGAGATCTCCGGCTCTGCTCTCATTACCTTTGCGCTGGCCGCGGGGGTAAACAACAGATGGCTGGACGAAACAGTCTATCGGCCGGTGATCGAAATGGCATGGGTCGGGATGCTGCATCATGTGTACGCTGACGGACGCCTGGGCTGCATCCAACAGACCGGCGCGGAGCCTCAGCCCTTCAAGGCTTCTTCGAGTTATACATACGGCGTCGGCGCTTTTCTTCTGGCGGGGCGCGAAGTCCGGCAGATGCATCGATAGACCGATTCGCAATCTGGACTACGGGGCGGAGTTGAGGTGAGAAATCACGGTGAGGGTGCTCGAAATGGGGAAGATCCCGGTTTCCTGGTCACGGAGACGGCTCACCGGGGCACGCCAGGGGCCTTGAGATGGAAAGGGATTCAAACAGATCGCGAACGGAGGCAAATGGAGGTATATTGGTTCGCAACCGAAAGTTAAGACAGGGATTCCGGTTCGACGGAAAGGTCTGGGCTTTACTAATCTCTGATCCGTGGATTCTGGCCAAAGAGCCGCTCCCGCGCACCACGCAAGCACTCCACTTCCCCGCAAAGGAACCCATCACCCATGTCCCGTAGCATCCTTGCCCTGCTCGCCGCAACTGCCCTCATTTCCACCGCAGCAGGAGCTGCCGATCCACCACGCACCTGGGTCGACAAGGATACCGGCCATCGCGTTTGGCGACTAAGTGATGAGGCGAATTCAGGGGGCTTTTACTTCAACATCAATGCCTACACTCCCGACCACAAGTCGATGGTCTACACTGCGCCCGACGGAATCCACGTCCTCGACCTGGGCACCTTGAAGACGCGCCTGCTCGTGTTGAATCCTCCAAGGCCAGCCGATGCGCCCCAGGTTCCCGGCGGATTCCTCCGCTATGGCGTTCATGCGCTCGTCGCAGGCTTCAGAACCAACAGCGTCTTCTATACGCAGACAGACCCAACAACCAACGTGACCTCCGTCTACAAGGCCAACGTCGACACCGGCGCAATCCGCAAGCTCATCGATCTGCCGCCTCGACACATGATCGTTTCCATCAACGCCGATGAGACACTTGCGGCTGGTACCTTCGACGAAAGCAACCAGCCTGCGCAGGAATACGGGCAGAACGCGCCCGCGCGGCCCCAATCCACCGGCGGCGACAATCGTGTCGCCAGCGCGGAACCGGGGCCGCATTATCAACCCCCCGACAAAGGCCAGATGATGGAACGCCGGCTCGCGGCGCATCTCCCGCTCCAACTCTTTACCATTCGGCTTGAGCCCGGCGCAGACGGCGAACATCCCGGCGAAATCAAAATCCTTCTCCACTCCACCGACTGGATCAACCATCTGCTCTTTTCGCCCACCGATCCCGAGCTCCTGATGTATTGCCATGAAGGCCCTTGGCAAAAAGTTGACCGTATCTGGATGATCCATACTGACGGCACGCACAACACGCTTATTCACAAGCGCACCATGGCCGATGAAATCGCGGGCCACGAATTCTGGGGACTCGACGGCGAAACGATCTGGTACGACTGGCAATATCCCAGGGGCGAAGTTTTTTACCTTGCCGGCTCTAACCTTCAGACCGGCAAGCGCACCGCTTTCCACATGGAGCGCAACGAGTGGTCAATTCACTTCAACCTGACCCGGGATCTCGATCTGTTCTGCGGCGATGGCGGCGATCCCGGCCAGGTGGCCAAAGCACCCGATGGGGAGTGGATCGAACTTTTCCATCCGCGTATGTTGACCGTCACTGCCGACACGCTTGACGCGCCGGACTTCTGGCAGCCTGGTGTCTTCCACTCCGAGCATCTGGTCAACATGTCGCACCACAACTATCGCGAGGAGCCCAACGTGCGTTTCTCGCCGGACGCGAAGCTCGTTATCTTTACCAGCAATATGTTTGGACCGAGCTACGTCTTCGGAGTTGAGGTCGACAAAGCTGTTGATCCCCCCAACGCCGATGTGCAGTCCACGCCCGATCTTGCGCGGCGGTTTAATCCCGTCGATCCCAAGTCGACGCATTGAATGGCGCCAACCTCTCGCTCAATAAGTTATGCCTTATAAAGCAAGACTCGCATGGCGTGAGATTTCCAACGCGGGAGAATCAATTCCGCCGAAAGTATGATTGACCAGGCGTGAGGGTTGGTAAAGAATCCAACTAGAATTCGCACAAGGAGTAAGTTCAAAGCATGCTCACGCGCCCACTCGGTCAAAGCGGACTCGAAATCTCCGTATTGAGTTTTGGCAGTTGGCTGACCGTAGCCGGTGGGATTGAGCACGAAAGGGCGAGTCGCTGCATCCACGCCGCGCTGGAAAATGGCATTACTCTATTCGACACCGCAAATCAATATGGGGCCGGCGAAGCCGAGCGTGTGTTGGGCGAAGCTCTCAGGGGTATTTCACGCGATCGTTTTCAGATTGCGACAAAGGTTTATTTCCCCGTCGGCACTGACCCGGACCACGGACTTTCAGCCGCGCAGATCGAGAAGCAAATCAACCGCTCTCTGCAACGACTGGGGATGGATTTCGTTGATCTCTACCAGTGTCATAGGTACGACAATGAAACTCCTTTGGACGAGACGTTGTTCGCATTCGACACTACTGTTCGTGCGGGCAAGGTGCGTGCAATCGGCTTTAGCGAGTGGAATGCGGGACAGATTCAGGCCGCGACGGAGATCACCGCGGCAAATGGGTTGATTTCCTTCGCTTCAAGCCAGCCGCAGTACTCCATCTTATGGCGGAAACCGGAAGCAGAGATTTTTCCGATGTGCCAAAAGCATGGCATTTGCAACTTGGCCTTTTCTCCCCTTGCGCAAGGAGTCTTGAGTGGAAAATACTTACCCGGTCAGCCACCACCGCCAAATAGCCGAGCCACAAGCGAACAGATGAACATTTACATGGAAACAGCCGGCAGGCACTATCGATCCGGCTACCTGCTTGAAGCAATTACAAAGCTTAAACCGATCGCATCGGATTTGGGTTTAACGATGAGTCAAATGTCTCTGGCGTGGGTCCTTCGGCGTCGGGAGGTAACCTCTGCGATCATCGGTGCATCTCGTCCAGAGCAGATTGAAGAGAATATCGTCGCTGCCAACGTCGTTTTGCCGGCAGATGCGCTTGAACAAATCGACCAAGCCATTGGCGATGTTGTCGTTCGGTCGTAGGTTTGAGCGCCGAACAAGGTTCAATCCTGCGGGCGATTCTGAAATGCCAAGCCGCAAAAATGCATCCGAATCTCGCTTCGGACTGATTCTCTTCCTCGGTTCACCTGCTAACGGTCAACTCGTACCACGTGGTTACCGTTCTTCCGAGCGGAAGTTTCCAATTGGCGCCGGTCTTGGTCGCCGAGACCGGCGGGCCAATGGGCTGGCCCGATCCGTCGATAGCCTGCAATTGAATCGTATGCGCGGGCTCCAGATGCTTGAGGACGAGTGTGCCCACAACCGGTTCAATGAGAGTGGGCGAATCTCCCCAATTCGTTACATCGGTTCCGGCCGAGTTCCAGCTCTGGCCGGTGTTCTCAACACGTCCCCCTGCAACAAGCAGCATCTTCGAGGACCGCGAGATCGGCGCCGCATCGAGGGAACTGAGCTGGATCGAGCAGAACTTGTTTTCCACTTCGGCCTCAAGATTGCCGTCGCTCACCTTCTGTGCCCCAAGGAAGCCAATCAGTGCCTGAGTCCTCGGCGAATCCACCGCCACCGCGCCAGTTTCTGGCGCTGAGTGGTACCAAGTCAGTTGACCGGTGTCGGAGCGAATGGGATTCGGCATCGCGCCAGCCGTAACGCTCCGCATTGGCGGTCCATCAAACGACGAGATTCGCACCTCGCGCTCCAGCGGAAGCCAGAGCGGAAAACCAGGAGCGAAAAACGGGCGCTCGGTGGCTGGCAGCAGCATGCTGTCATACACCTGCTGTGCTGTGTATGAGCGATCTACAGTTTGCTTAGCCTTCTCCACATCTGCGCGAAGGAACAGCAACGCTCCGGCCGCCAGTTCGGGCATTTTTAGTGGATCGAGCGAAATATCGAATGGATCTCCGACGTACGGCTTCCATGCCGGGTCTTGCTTGGGCTCGAACGTATACCACATAATCGCGTCCCAATCCTGCATCGCTCCGTACGCCGCCAGAATCGGAATGCCTTCGTCCGCATAGTCGTTGGGGAACGGTTCGTTTACTTCGCTCACCGTATAAGGTTTGCCGGCGATCGCCGAGCGGGAAAGCTCAACAACCATCGAATTGAATGGATCATCCACCATCGGCGACTTGCGCACATAGTTCTCGGGATGCTCCCAGTAGGTGTGGCCGTCAATGACATCGCTCCCGATCGTTGCCATCAGGATCGGATACCCGCTGCCGGAATGGCTATGATCGGCTGTCGCAATCACCAGGGACTTCGATCCCAGCGTTTGCTTCAGGTAGTCTTCCATCGCGGCGAAATATTCGCGCTGCGTGTCGTTGTAAAACTCCGCTTCCGCGTGGAAGCGTTCCGGAGGAGCCGTAGCTGCTTGTCCTCGCCAGACCATTAGCGGCACATCGCCCTGGTTTCCTTGGACTCCCGCCATCTGCCGCAGCGCGGCGATTTGCTCCGGCGTGCGGTGCGCGGCGAGCCACTTGTTGTACATGCCGGCCAACTCCTGGCCGTAGAACGGCGAGGGCGCCCGGTAGCCGATGTTGAGCACATCTTCGTTGTTGATCTCAATAAGGGCGACTGCGGGATCCTGCGTGTATTCAAGGCTGGTGTAGGGGTTGCGATGTCCCAGCAATTGCTGCGCGTATTCCTTTTGCAACTCGATCATGCGCTTGTCGAAGAGCGACGTTCCTTTCGCGCCCTCGCGGAGCTGGTTCGCGTCCTCCACCCCGTCGCCCGCCTTGAATGGCCTCCCGACGAGCAGGTTAAAGTCGATGTAAATTCCGCGTTTCTCCAATTCGGCGATGAAAAAGTCCTCGCGATCGAACTGGTCCGGATCCAGGTTGCGTGTGTCCTGGCGCCCGGCTGCGATGAGCCCGCGCGGCGCCTCAAGATCGAGAAACTGAAAGCGCACGCAGTTTACGCCAAACCGCGCAAGCGTGGCCGCCCAAAGCGGCGCATCTTTTTTTGAGGGAATCTGCCGCGATCCCTTGCTCCAATCGGTGATATTTACACCCCACAGGCGAATGCGCTGGCCGTCGCCGGTCGCCAAATGGCCGTTCAACACCTGAATAAAGCCGTGCTTTCCTGCGGGCGCTTCAAGAAGAAACGAAACATCTACAGGTGAATGGGATTCCGTGGCCCGGCGGTGATCGAGCGAGAATGGGACCATCCCAGGCGTACCCTGCGCTGGAGCGGGATAAGGGGCGAGAATCAGAACGGCGGCAATCGTCTTAGCCAGGCTGAGGCGCATAATGATCCTTTCGGGGAGTATCTAGAGGGGCATGATTTACATCCGGAGGGTTGCAGAATGCTCGCCAGTCTCCGAACATCGGGTCGCTGCCAATATACGCTTTCGCTGAGGTCCAAGAATCCTACGAAAGTCGGATTTCAGCGAAAGTGATCCGTGGTTGAATGCAAGAGCGAGAATATCCGCGGCACAACGTCTCCCTTAATCTGTGAGTGGGGATCCATTGCCGGCAATGTTCCGAATCGGAGGGCAGCTCAGTGGCGAATGATAACGATGGGGCAAAGCAACACCTCACTCGACGCGACCTGCTGGCGCAAGCCGCCTGCAGTGCCGCGATTCTTTCCGCGGCCCCTTATTTGAAAGCAATGGAAACGCCGTTGGCCGCAGGCGCCTCGTCGCCGCGTATCACCGAAAGCTTCGATTTCGGGTGGAGGTTTGTCAAAAACGACGCATCGGGAGCTGAACTGCCAACTTTCAGAGATTCGGACTGGAGCCCGGTCGACTTGCCTCATGACTGGAGCATTGAGGGGCCCGTCGATGAGCACGCGCCCTCTGCGGGCCCGGGTGCCTTTATGCCGACGGGAATCGGTTGGTACCGCAAAAAATTCAGCATCCCGGCGGCCTATCGCGGCAAAGCGGTCGCACTCGAGTTCGACGGCGTCTACCAAAACAGCGACGTTTGGGTCAATGGCCACCATCTTGGCCACCGGCCCTACGGTTATATCCCGTTCGTCTATGAGCTTACCGATCACTTGAACTTCGGCGGCGAAAATGTCATTTCTGTCCGCGTCGACAACTCCAAACAGACGAACTGCCGTTGGTACTCCGGGTCCGGCATCTACCGGCACACGTGGCTGCACGTGCTTAGCCCAGTACATATTTCACAGTGGGGAACTTTTGTGACCCGTCCGAGGATTCGGGCGGACGCAGCCACTGTTGAAGTGAGAACAACCGTCGCCAATTCACTTGACGTTGCAGCCCAATGCAAATTGACGACGGAGATTCTTGACGCACGCGGCGTCACTGTTGCCACTCTCGAAACACCCCAAACCATTGCTGCTGGCGACAGCACTTGTTTCATCCAGCAGGTCGCCGTCCCGAACCCCAATCTCTGGTCTCCGGCAAATCCCTATCTCTACTTCGTGCGCAATACGCTTCGCGTCCCGGAAAGCGTGTCTGATGTCTACAACACCCCCTTCGGCATTCGCGAAGCCGTTTTCGACGCCGAACGCGGTTTTCTCCTTAACGGTCAACAGATCAAATTGAACGGCGTGTGTATCCACCACGAAGCGGGCAGCGTTGGCGCCGCGGTTCCGGTTCGCGTGTGGGAGCGCCGTTTGGAAATTCTCAGGGAAATGGGCTGCAATACCATCCGCACCAGTCATAATCCATTCGCTGCGGAGTTCCTCGATCTCTGCGACAGCATGGGATTTCTCGTCATGGCTGAAGCATTCGACGAGTGGCGGGTTCCAAAAGGGCAGATCCGCTATGGGTACAGCCTCTACTTCGATGAATGGCACGAGCGCGACCTTATCAACTTTCTCCATCGCGACCGCAACCACCCCTCGATCGTCTTGTGGAGCGCGGGCAATGAGATTGGCGACCAATCTGCACCTGAAGGCGCTGAAACTCTCCGCGAGCTGCTCCGCATCTTCCATCGTGAGGACCCCACACGTCCCGTAACTGCTGCGTGTGACCGCATTGCCTCAGAGCCTCCCTCGAATACCGTGAAACCGGAGTTTCTTGCCGAACTGGACATCGTTGGCTATAACTATGCGGATCGCTGGCGCGACCGTGCCGAAAAGTATTACAGCATCGATCATGCAGCTTTCCCGGA
Organism: uncultured Acidobacteriaceae bacterium; assembly: GCA_963823805.1. Taxonomy (GTDB): domain Bacteria; phylum Acidobacteriota; class Terriglobia; order Terriglobales; family Acidobacteriaceae; genus Telmatobacter. The sequence continues at coordinate 65,686 of CAWGMW010000001.1, forward strand.
CCGCCGTGTCATCGGCACCGAGAGCGGCGCCCTGGGCGGCATTCGAGGCGACTATCGCAGCCTGTTTGCTTCCGATAATCCCGCCGAGGTTCGGCGCTTCCTCTTCCAGCAGAATCGCAATCTCGATGTTGAGCAGCTATGGCAGTTTGTCAGCACCTACGATTATGTTGCCGGCGATTTTATGTGGACTGGGATCGACTACCTCGGCGAGTCTTTCTGGCCAATGCGCATCTCACCCTCCGGCGTCCTCGACACCTGTGGCTTCAAGAAGGATGGTTTTTACTTCTATCAAAGCCAGTGGACCCAGAAGCCCATGATCCATCTCTTTCCCCATTGGAACTGGGAGGAGAAGATAGGGCAGGTCATCCCCCTCACCTGCTATACCAATTGCGATACGGTCGAGCTCTTCCTGAACGGAAGATCCTTCGGTGTGAAAGGCTACGAGTTTCCGCGCTTGGGAATGGAAGGAACTTATGGCAACTATCCGGCGCGCGCGCGGGTCTTACGCACGACCTCGGACCTGCATCTGATATGGGATGTGCCCTTTGAGCCAGGGGTGCTGAAAGCAGTTGGAGTGAAAAACGGAGAAGTCGTGTCCACTGTTGAGCTCGCTACGGCCGGCGCACCAGCGGCCATTGCGCTTTCGGCAGATCGCTCCAGCATCTCTGCCGATCGCCGCGATGTCACGCATGTCGCCTTGGAGATTCAAGACGAGCAAGGCCGCCTGGTCCCGGTGGCAATGAACGAGATCGTGTTCACCGTTGAAGGTGAAGGGAGACTCATCGGGGTAGACAACGGCGATCCCTTGAGTCACGAGGATTTCAAGACCAATCGCCGGCGCGCATTCAATGGCCTCTGCATGGCCATCGTGCAGTCAACAGCGTCGACAGGCTCAATCAGAATCACGGCAATGTCGCCCGGCCTGGCCTCGGCAAGCCTCACTATTACCACCGTTCCCGCCGGCGTTTAGTGCGCCTCGCGCGGCAGGTGGACCAATCCGCGCTGCAGTGCTTCCAACACTGCCTGCGTGCGATCTACTACCTGCAGCCGCTTTAGGATCACGCTCACATGGCACTTTACGGTCGCTTCAGTAATGCCCAGCAGCGCGGCGATCCCCTTATTGCTCTCACCCTGCGCCATCAGCTGCAAAACTTCACGCTCTCTTGCGCTGAAATCAGAGTCAGGTGTTCGCGATGCGAGCGTGCGTGAGACCGGCTGGGGCAGGAACTGTCCACCCGCATGAACACGCCGCAATGCGTCTACCAGCACCTCACGCGGCATGCCCTTGATGACGTACGCCCGCGCTCCGCTTTCCAGGGCCTGATAAATATCTTCATCCCCTTCATACGTTGTAAGCACAACGAAGCACGCCTGCGGATGCCGCTTGCGGATTTTGCGAATCGTATCTACTCCGCTCATACCTGGAAGGCGAAGGTCCATCAGTGTGACATCGGGACGATGCTGCTCGAACAACTCCATGGCCTTTTCGCCGCTTCCGGCTTCGCCCACAGTCGTCATATCCGGACAGGAGTTGATGATCGCCGCTACGCCGACGCGCATAATCGGATGGTCATCCACAATCATTACCTTGATCTTTGCGGTTTCGCTCATGGTCATGCCCCTAGCATCGCGTTCTGCGCCGTTGAAACTCTGCGCGGAATCTGGATCTGCACTTCGGTTCCCTTTCCCAGCGCGCTCTGCAGCCTGAACCGCCCACCCACCGACTGCGCGCGTTCGCGCATCCCTACCAGACCGTAGTGATGATTCTGGTTCGGTGCAATTGCCTCAAGATCAAATCCCACGCCGTCGTCTCGAACTTCCAGCGTGAGATTGCTTCGCGCAAATGCTAGGCGAACGTCGATCTTACTAGGCTTCCCGTGCAACACCGCGTTATACAGCGCTTCGCGCAGAATCATCAACAGCTCGTGCGTCGCCAACTGGTTCAGTACAAACTGTTTTCCGGTCAAATCGCAGACGATAGGGATTTTGTATTCTTTGGCAATCTGCTCTGCCATCGTCTGCAACGCCGTCCCAAACGAGTTCTCCGCAGCCTTGTTGCGGCGTAAATTCCAAACCTCTTCTCTCGCTTCGTCGACGGTGCTGCGGAGTTGTGTTCGCGCGTGCTCCATCAGGTTCAGCACCAGTTGATCTTCCCCCTTCAACAGGCTCGAGAGCGCTTCAATCAGCGCCGACACGCTCGCGCAACCCTGAATCACCGTATCATGCATTTCGCGGGCCAGACGTCCACGTTCATCCAGAACGGCCTCGAATCGCATCCTGATCTGCCACAGTCGGAATCGGTAGACGCCTAAAATCAATGCCGTCATGCACAGTACACAGATTGCGATGAACCACGGAGTGCGGTAAAAGAGAGGCCTTTGCACAATCGCCAGCGAAGCCTCGGATGCATTGAGTGCATTATTGCCTTCAAAGGCCGACACGCGAAAGGTGTATTTGCCCGGCGGCAGATTTGTGTAGGTGGCTACACGCCGCGTTGCGGAATCGATCCAGTTCGTGTCGAACCCCTCCAAACGATAGCGGAATCGCACTTCGTCCTGCGAGCGAAGCAGAACGGGCGCATAGGCGACCTCAAGGCGGCTGTTGCCTGGATAAAGCACTACCGGCCGATCCGCTGCAACCGGTCGTCCATTAACCAGCACTTCATTGATCGCCACCGGAGGCGGCGCAGGGTGCTCCGCGAAATCTCTGAGAATGTGAATGGGGCCCCGGTTGGTTGGGAACCAGACATTCCCCTGGGCATCCACGCAGCCCGAAGGCTGCCTTCCACCGTAAATCTGCGCGGCGCTCACCTCGTTCGAGATGCTAAAAAAAGTGACGGACACGCGGTGGTCGGGGTGATCTGCAGCCTCATCCAATTCGTGACGGTTCAGAAGTGAAATCCCATTGGGACCGCTTATCCAGAACCCGCCCTTTGTGTCTTCAATTACTTGGTAGATGCTGTTACTCGCCAGCCCTTTATCCGTAGTAAAGTGTTTGAGCTTGCCTTGCTTCCAGCGGTAAAGGCCGTCGTCGCGTGTACCGAACCATAGCCCGCCATCCGTGTCTTCATGAATGGTCCAGACCTTTTTTTGGTTTAGCCCCTCGGTTGCACCGTCATGCACAATCACGCCTTCATGAATCCTGTTTAAACCGCGATCGGTACCCACCCACAGGTCTCCGTTGCGGTCTTCGAGCAGTGCTCGCGTGCTGAAGTACGACAATCCGTCGCTCATCCGGTAGTTCGTAAACCCACGGGGAGTCCAGTGACTCAAACCCTCGTCTGTAGCGATCCACATGCTACCGTCTCGACTCTGCACGATCGCGCGGATGAAATTGTTCGTCAGCCCATCCTTTGTGGTCAACCACAGCAGATTCTTCCCATTGATCCGGATGATTCCATCCCCGTCGGTCCCAACCCACAATGCGCCCGCCCGGTCGCGAAACACATTGCGCACGGAAACATCTCCAAGGCCCGGGAATCTGTAAGGCTCGATCACTCCGTTACGCATGCGAAACACGTCGGTTGAGACCACCCAGATTGTGCCGTCACGGTCTGCGTAGATCGTGCCAAAATCAGAGTCAACGGTCTGTGGCAGCAACGCGATCCTCACGGGCGTGCGTGTCAGGCGTACCATCCCTGCTTGTGTCCCAATCCAGATGTTGCGCTCATCATCTTCAAAAACACTCAGCACTGTATTGCTGGGCAAGGTGTCCTCGGCAGTCATTGTTACGGAATCGTATCCCTTGATGCTGCGGATTCCTCCTCCAATCATTCCCACCCACAACATACCGTCCGAGGTTTGTCGCAACACTCGCACAGTGCCTTGAATTCCCGAAACGCGCTCGAAGACTCCCGCGCCCGGCCGAAGCCGGTACAATCCCGAAACGGTGCCCACCCAGATTGTGCCGTCTGCCGTCTCGAGTATGGACTTCACCCGATTCTGGCTGCTCACCCCGGGCAGGTGATATTCGCTCAATTTATCGTGATCGAAGCAAAGCAATCGTGATCCTCCAACCCACAATCTGCCAAGCTTATCCTGCGCAATCGCGTGTACCGCGATCGTCGGCTGCCCATCCACGCCGTCGACACGCTCGAATCTTCCCCCAACAAAACGCAGCAATCCGTTGTCCGTTCCTACCCAAATGGTCCCTAGACGGTCTTCGAGCATCGCGCGTACAAATCCGTCGCTCAGCCCATCTTGCGCTCCAAATACTTGGAACCTGCCTGCCGAGTATCGCACCAGACCGCCGCCTTCAGTCCCAATCCAAAGGCTTCCGTCCCGCGAAACCATAAGCGAGAAAACACTGTTCGTTTTGAGCTGGGGCGTGTTCTCGTCGTCAAAAACCGTCATCCGCGCGCCATCAAAGCGCAGCAGTCCACCTGTCGTTCCGATCCACAAATAATGGTCTGGAGTTTGCGCAAACGCCTGCACGGTCTGCTCGGGCAACCCATCTTGCGTTTGCCACACCTTTCGCGTGAATCCGGTCGGCGCTGTCGCGCATGCTGCCAGGCATGAGAGCGCCAGACAGATTGCCACAACCCAACTTCTCGCCAACGGAGCGAAAGCCTGACACTGACTCGGCTTCGGACAAGCCTCAGTTCGTCGCATCCTTGGCGTCGCGCTCATGGCTGTGGTTCGGGTGGAACGTCATCTTCGGGCTCGGGTCTGCGATTCATCTCGACGCACATCTGCGCGACTCCATCCTTCGTCACCCTCGCCTCCTGGTTGAGTTTCATCTTTTTCTATGCCTCTTCGTCCAGACGAAGGGCGCGGCACGCGCGCGACAGCCTAAGGTGCGAAGTTGCATTCATCGGATCCGTCTGTATAGCCATTCGCAGATATTTTAACGCTTCACTGGGCTTATTTTGGCCTGCGGCAGTTGTCCCAGGCCGACCCGCGTCTCCCCGCTGATCGGATCCATTTTGCACGCGCGCTGATTATGCAGCAATGCTACATCGAACTTCCCCTAGTGCACGGCCAATCGGCGAGCCTCCGTTACTTAGAATCAGCGGTGTTTCCGGTACGGAACATGGCGATCGCCTCAATCTCTATCAGTAGCTCGGGACGGCAAAGGATTGCCTGGATGCCGGTCGACGCTGGCAGCGGGTCAAGCTCCAGATCTTTGAAAAACGCTGTGCGCTCCTCGTTGAACGCCTCATAATCGCGTTCGATATCACGGAGATAACAAGTGGTTCGAACCACGTCATGCCAGGTGCAGCCTTCGCTGCTTAGCAAGCCGGTAATATTGGCGAGGGTACGCCGCATCTGCGCCCGGAAATCGCCAATGTGTACGCTTCTTCCTTCCTCGTCGATCGAAGCCGTTCCTGAAATGAGAAGAATCGTAACTCCGTTCAAATCAATCCTCATCCCGCGGGAGAATGAGCTGGGTTTCTCGTAAGAATAGGCTTCGTTCAATACTCCGTGATTGGTGATAGCACGTTTTTTGATTGGCGCTCGGCCAAGCGTTTCCAGGATCCCAGTTATCTCGTTCATCATTTCGCCTCTCCAGTTCGGCGTATTGCTTTCGTCGAGTCATCGATCGGTGGGGAGAACTGCTGATCGGTATTCGTTCACCTCTTGTCAGATGTGCTCTCTTGACGTCCACCGAGTCATCGAGCGCTTCCTCCCGAGGGATGTTACACCCGAATCTCATTTAGGTGTAGCCGCAGGAACCAGCTTTTCGGCGTTAATCTCCGCCGACCCCTCGGTCAAAGTGATCAGTTGATTTGCTGTGACTCCCTTGAACGCTTGCGTCGTGCCCAAGGGCCATCGTACTTCAATTTCGACAGTTTCAAACGAGCCCAGTCCGAAGTGCAGCCGTGGATCGTTTGAGGAGACATAGCTCGACTGACTCATCATCTCCTGGACCTGAACACGTAACCCACTTCGCACTACGACACGCGCGCCGATCGCACTGCGGTTGCTTTTGGTGCCACGCAGCCGAACCTTAATCCAATGATTGTCTGCCGGCGCATCGTTACGAAGCAGCGTTGGCGGCTCATTCTGATTCATAATCAAAACGTCAAGATCCCCGTCGTTGTCGAAGTCGCCGAATGCGCAACCCCGGCTCACGTGGCGCTCATCGAGAGCAGGCTGTGAGCCATCGGCTATTTCTTCAAATGTTCCGTTTCCCCGGTTGCGGAACACGATTCGAGGTCCCTTGCGGGGGTACTTGGGCAGAACTGCTTCAAGCTCGGGGTAGACTTGCCCCGTAACAACAAAGATGTCGGGGTTGCCGTCGTTGTCGAAGTCGAGCAGGCCCGCGCCCCAGCATACAAAGCGCCGCTCGCGGATGAGCCCGGCTTGCGCCGTGACATCCTCGAATTCGCCTTTTCCGAGGTTATGGTAAAGACCCGTGGCCTGGTTCATATAGTGGGTGCGGAGGACGTCGAGATGGCCATCGCAGTCGTAATCGCCGACGCCGACGCCCATTCCCGCCATCTCCTCGCCGTCGCCGCTTAAAGCCAGACCGCGCATCAAAGCTTCTTCGCGAAAGGTGCCATCATGGTTATTCATCAACGCAAGGCTGGGCGTTGAGTCACAGGCCACAAGGATATCGGGCCAACCGTCCTCGTCGATGTCGAAGGCAGCGGCGGTCAATCCATAACACTCGTGCAGCGCTGAAACACCGGATTGCTTCGAAACATCGGCGAAGGTGCCGTCACCGTTGTTGCGGTAAAGCAGATGTGTGGGAAACGGCAACCCTCTCGGACCGCAATTCACAGGTACGCCTTCGAAGTTGCAGTTGGGTCGTTCCAGCGATGGCGTCGGCATTTTGGCCAAATCCACATCAGCGTAATTGGAAACAAAAAGGTCGAGCCAGCCATCCCGGTCGTAGTCTACGAACGCACAACCCGACCCGAAGCGTGTTGTTGGCGAGCTCAAGCCGGAGTGCTCAGTTACATCGCTGAACGTGCCGTCGCCATTGTTTCGATAGAGGCGGTTGTGGCCGAAGTAGGTCACGAAAAGATCTTCGTAACCGTCGTTGTTATAGTCGCCAACGCAGACTCCCACCGCCCATCCGGCGTCGAGCAGGCCTGCCCTTTCCGTTACGTCGGAAAATGTTCCATCGCGATTGTTGTGGTAAAGCCGGTTGCTGGCGCCTGGAGGAATGCTCTCGAGCAGACGGCCTCCAAGGACAAAAACGTCCATCCAACCGTCGTTATCGTAGTCGAAAAAGGCGCAGCCACCACCCATGATTTCGGTCAGATAGGTGGCATGAGTTCCAGCGCCGTAAAACATCACTTTGGTCAGACCGGCGGCTTCTGAAACATCCACGAAATTCGAGAACGGCCGTTGCATCCCCCCATCTGGCACGGATGCAAACAGAGGATCCGCGAATGGAAGCGATGCAGCGGCTAAAATCGACGGCACTGTTTTGAGCACACGCCGTCGTGACCAATCCTTCTGCAACAAGGATCGAGGAGAGGGTGACATCGAATCCATCATGGGGCCGGATGCGCCTCGGAGAGTTCGTGACTCATCTGAAGCACTTGCGCATTTTCGGGATCGATCTGCAGCGCCTGGTCCAAGGCCTTCCTTGCGTCAACCCACCGTTCTTCGCCGGCAAGTGTCGCCGCGAGATTGATCCATGCGCCAATATACGAGGGCTCCGCCTGCGTCGCCGCCCGGAAATATGCCTCCGCGCGCCCCAGGTCACCATTGTGCGCGGCGAGGTAGCCCATCTGGTTTTGGGCCTCGGCGAGTTTGGGATCCAGCTCAATGGCTCGCGAGAGTTCGGATGTTTCGCCGGCCACGTCATTCATCTTCCCGAGAGCCCGAGAGAGTTTGTAGTGCAGAATCGCCTCGTCGGGATCCGAGGTCAGCGCGTCGCGATAACTGGCGGCGGCCTCGGCGAAATTGCCATTGGCCATTGACTGATCGCCGGACTCCGCTTTGCCGGCGGCCTGTGCCTTGCCGGATTGCGAGCTCTTCAACTCCTGGTACCGGCGCAAAGCTTGCGTGGCGGCATCGGTTTCGCCAAGGCTACGAAGAACGTTGGCCAGAGAGTATTCCACTTCTGGAGAATCGTCGCCAAGCGAAATGCCTTTTTCGAGTTGCTCCTTTGCGCCGCGCGGATCGCCTAGATGGGCCAGGACGTTGCCCAGTGCGGTGCGGCTATGCCCGAAATCGGGATTCAGCGAGACCGATTGTTGCAGGTAGTCTTTCGCCTGCTGATAATCTCCGTCCTCCTGAACGAGCACGCCATTCAGGTAAAGAACTTCCCATTGCCGCGGATATTCGATGAAAAGTTGTTTCGCATAGGGCGCCGCCTTTTCTGCGTGGCTGTTGATCAAGGCATGGAGATACAGCACTTTGGTTGCCTGGTCGTCGGGGTGCTGTTGAATCGCCAACTCGAAGATGCTGAAGGCTTCGCGATCTCTACCCATCAACAAGAGGACCACGGCAAGTTCATTGGCAATCTGGATCGAGTCAGGAGCTGTATTGAGACCGTCGCGCAAAACCCGAGCCGCTTCCTCAAGTCTTGCAGCAGCTGCGAATGCGATTCCCAAATTCACACACTGTTCGGGCGAGAGCTCGCCGGCGGCCGAGGGCTTTTCGAGCAGTGCAACAACGGTGGGGTAATCCTTCTGGTCGATCAAGTCCTGGGAAAGACCGTCAAGGGCGGGTGTTGAGCTGGGGTCGATGGCAAGCGCTTTCCGCCATTCAGCTTCAGCGTCGGTGGTTCGTTTCAGCTTGTCGAGCGCCGCCGCCGACACCAGATGAGGCCGGATATCGCTCGGGCCCAGCGCCGCCGCCTTGCGAAGCGGGACCAGCGCAGCAGAGTCATTGCCAGCGGAAAATAAGCTCAAACCCCACAGATAAGCCAGCGACGATGAGGATGGATTCATTGCGGAGGCCGAAGCAAACGCCTTGGCTGCGCACTCAAATTGCTTGTGATCGGCAAACCACGTGCCCAGGTTCGCGTAATTCTCGGCTGGCGGATGCGTTGCAAGTTGCGCGCGCAAATTTGATGGTGGGGTGCATTGTGCAATCGCTGCGAATGAGGTGCAACCGAAACACAATCCCGGAAGGACAAAATGGAGCACGGTGGTTCCGAGGGTGAGCCGGGCTCGATTCAGTGACGTTCTAAGGACCAACTTCGGCTCCATTCCAGGGTTCTGCGCTGCATAGACAACTTCCACCCTTCGGCTGATGACTCGCACACGCGCGAGAAGTTTATATGGTCCGGCTAAATCGACGCTATCCGACTAAAGTCGGACTTGCCAGCATGGTTCGGACCTCTAGGATAACGAGTTCGCTGTTGATTTAACTGATTGGATCGAATCGACTTCCATGCCGCAAACCGAGTAGGCAAAGGTTCGGATAGAAAATTGCGACGTAATCATACTTTTGGCGGATGCTTTGCGCCAAATTGAGGGCGTAGACTTCGCGTCGTTCGGGAAAAGTTGTTACTGGCGCAACAGAGCTTGCTCAAACGAAACCGTTATGGCAGGCGGGACTTGGAAGTGCGCAAGTTGACGTTGAAGAGCTGAAAACGATTTCATTCCATCCAGCCGCGACTGGAGTTAACGACGTGGTTGACGTTATTGTGATCAATCCACACGGAAGATAACAAAAATTCGGGAGGTAGGTATGCAATCAGCAATTCGGAAGTGCCTTCGGGTGTTGATGATTGTCGCCTTGGTTGGCGCCTTCAGTTCCGCCACAGTGTCGCACGCGCAAAGCACCTATGGCAGTCTCACGGGTCAGGTCACCGATCCAACGGGCGCGGCTGTGGTTGCCGCCGATGTGACCTTAACCAACGTTGACACCAACTACCCGCAGACCACAAAAACCGATGGTTCGGGAGTTTATTCCTTCAAGCTGGTTTCTGCCGGCCACTACTCGTTGGCCATCTCGGCCACGGGGTTTGCGCAATACGTGCAGAATGGAATTGTGATAAATGCCAACGAGTACGCGACCCAAAACATTCAGATGCAGGTGGCCAAGGTCGGAGCGACCGTCACGGTTACGGCCAACACAGAATTGATTGACACCACCACGTCCGAGCTGGGTATGACGGTAAATTCGACTTCGATGTCCGATTTGCCGTTGAACGGTCGCGACCCCACTACTCTGGCACTGCTGTCGCCGGGCATGGTCGACGCCAACAAGGCAGGCGTCATGTGGGCGCAATCGGGGTTCTCATTCCCCAATGAGGCAGCGGCTTCGGGCAATGGCGGCCGCATCGGCAGCACCTTCTACATGCTCGACGGCGTCTCTAACATGGACACCTACCTGGGCTCCAGCTCGCCCGCGCCAAATCCGGACGCCATCGCGGAGTTTCGCCTCATCAGCAACAACTTCAATGCCGCATACGGATTCGCCAGCGGCGGCGTCGTTTCCGAGGTCACCAAAGGCGGCACGAACACCTGGCACGGCGGCCTCTTCGAATTCCTGCGCAACGGAGATCTGGACGCCAAGAACTGGTATAGCCGGGAGCAGGATACGTACAGGCAGAATCAGTTTGGCGGCTCTGTCGGCGGGCCAGCTATCAAGGACAAGCTTTTCTTCTTTTTCAACTACCAGGGCACGGACATTACCGGAGGCCCGGGGTCTACCTCAAACAACACCACCACGCCGACACAGCAGATGTTGAGCGGCGACTTTAGCGGACTTGTCACTTACCAGCAGGCGAATCACCCTGTCACATGCGGGGCACCCGGGACGCAGGTCCCGGCCGGTAACCTGCTAACGTGCGGGGTCCTGAATGGACCGTTTACCACCACAGTCAACAGCGGCGTATACACCTACAACCAGTTGGTAGGCTCGCTGGATCCGGTGGCCGTTCAAGTGACGAATGACGGACTGCCGGGACACACCGCCCCTGCATCGGGAACCGTACCGTCCACATCCGCGGCCCAGAACCTCCAAGGCAATATGGACTACGCTTCGGCCAACTTGGCCAATCAACCTTTCAACCAGTACACGGCCAGGGTTGACTACGATTTGACCAAGAACCAAATCCTTACCGTGCGCTCGTTCGTCAACAAGTGGGTTCAGCCGGCAGGCGACACCCCGGGCAATGTCCTCTCGGTGTTGAACCTGAACACCTGGAACCAGACATTCGGTATCCAGGGCTGGTACTTCAACGAGCTCCTGCAGCACACTTGGACTGTGAACTCCAACACCGTGAATACGGTCACGGCTTTGTGGACCCAGCAGAGCGTCCATAATGGTACGCCGGTGTTGGATCATAACGGCAAGCCCATGTGCTGGTCGCGTTATATCTCTATCACCGAGCCGGTCTGCTATATGGAAGGCGCAGACTTCGGCAGCGCCAACGGCGGCTGGACCGAGCCCTCGAACGAGGTTCGGGGTACGCTGGGCTTTACCGAAACCCTTCTCGAGACCGTACATCGCCACACGTTGTCGATCGGCGCGGACGTCATCCACCAGAGGGCGGTGGAAAATGCAGCCAACTATCCGGCTGACGCTATCATCGGATTCGGCGGCGGTTACACCAACAACGCCGAAGCCGACTGGCTGCTGGGTTATATGTCGAGCTTTGAGCAGGGCGCTGGCGAACTTGCCGACATCCAGGGATGGCTCGTCGACCCGTACTTTAACGACGAATTCCGCCTCAAGCCCAACTTGACACTTACCCTCGGTGTGCGCTGGGATCCGGACCTCGCGCCGGTTTCAGTGGGCGGACGCGGAACAGCATTCGTCGCCGGTCAACAGAGTGTCATCTTTCCGGGCGCGCCTGTGGGCCTCGTTTATCCGGGTGACCATGGCGTGGACGCCGCGCTTCGTCCCGGCAGCAAGTTCTTCGTTGAACCTCGCCTCGGTATAGCCTGGCAGCCCAAGAACTTGCCACATACTGCGGTCCACGCGGCGTTTGGCATGTTCAGCAACCCGGTGCCCTACTCCGACTACAACCACGTCGTCGATATGGCGCCGTTTGCCCCGGCGTTCTCGCCCTACGCGCCTTCTAACGGGCCGATTTGCAACGGTGGATCTGCCTGCGCGCCCAACACCGACCAATCGATCACCGGATACGAGAACTTCCACAGTCCGTGGAATACCTCCACATTCGGTACGCCCAACGGCAACCCGTTCGGCACCGGACCTGGCCAGATTCCCTGGGCCACTCCGAGCTATAAGCCTCCGATGGACTCCACGATTCCCACCCCGGTGTACGAGCAGGATTCGTTCGGCCGGAACTTCCATGCTGGCATGACCCAGGCTTGGAACGTGTCGGTGGAACAGCAACTGAGCAACGTGATGGCGCTTCGCGTGGCCTATGTGGGCAGCGAATCCTACCACCAGAGCTACGTACAGGACGACAACTACGCCGGGTATAGCTACTGCACCTCTTACACTGTGTCGACATGCCCCAGTCCGAGCGCGGCCCCCGGCCCAGTTGCTCCATACGCTCCTACTTACAGCACAATTCTGGAGTACGACAGCGGTGCAACAGCCAACTATCACTCACTGCAAGTCACCGTTCAACGGCACATGGCCCATGGTCTCCAGGCGCAGTCCAGCTTTACCTGGCAGAAGACAATCGACGTAGCTTCCTCCGCCAATATCGCCGCCAGCCAGAACGGGATCACCAATCCGCAGAACCTGCGCTGGAGCCGTGGCATTTCAAGTGCGAGTATTCCCTTCACCTGGACCACGAACTTCGTTCTGCGCAGTCCGGAGCTCAAGGGACAGAGTCTGCTCGTGCGCGAAGCGCTCGCAGGGTGGGAGCTCGCTCCCATCATGACCTGGCAGTCGGGCACGCCGTTCGGCATCAGCGGTGGCAACCCCAGTACCGCGTATGGCGAACCCAACAGCGGCGGCATCGCCATTGGTTGCCTCGCGGCATGCAGCGGCTACCGCGCCGACCGCGTTCCGGGCGTACCCCTCAACGTCCGCCAGGGTGGCAAGGCGCATTGGCTCAAGGAGTACTTCAATCCTGCGGCCTTCACCGCCAATCACGATGGTACCTTTGGTGACAGTGCTAGGAACTTGATTCAAGGTCCTCCGGGATTCAATACGGATGCGAGCTTGATGAAGAACTGGTCGATTCTTGAGAAGTACTCCGTCGAACTCCGCTTTGAAATGTTCAACGCATTCAATCACCCGATTCAGGGGAACCCGGACGCCAATCCGCTTAACTCTGACAATAACTCGGGCGAAATCAACTCCGGCAACAAGTTAGGCGGTCCTGGAAACACGGTTCGTATCGGCCAGGCCGCTTTGAAATTCAGCTTCTAGCCGCTCATAACGAAGGCCCGGATGGCGAATCTGCCGTCCGGGCCTTTCTACGTCCGGCAAATGTTGTCATGCGAGCTTCCCCGCGATTGCACGCTCGCTTCAATTCGCACGATTGACAGTCCCAGGCAAGTTGGTCACGATTCAAGAGTGACACCGGAGGTCTTCGATGCTCTATCCTGCAGGCGCGATATCCCGGCTGCGCAGCCGATTGGTCTCTGCCGCCTTGTCCGTCACGGGTGTCGCGATCCTCGTTGCTCTTGTGGGTCCTACTCTCAGCTCGGCCGTAAGAGGAATGCAATCTCAATCTGAAGAGAATTCCTCGCCTTGGCCCATCTCCATTGACTATCCCGAAGAGGGCTCCATCTTTCCCCCTGGCATCACACCGCCAACTTTTCTTTGGCGCGATGGCATAGCTTCTTATTGGACGATTGATATTACGTTACCGGGCGACTCCTCGCCGATCCATGTTGTCTCCAAGGGTGAACGTATGCACCTCGGACCGATCGACCCGGCTTGCGTGAGCGAGACAAACGAATTGCCCAAGCTGAATCCTCAACAGGCCGCATCATGGGCTTGGACCCCCGACGACGCGACATGGAAAGCGATTCAGTCCCGCTCGTTCGGGAAAGCGGCCGCACTAACGATCACGGGCTACAGCAAAGCAGATTCGGAGGTGTCCCGGGCGCGCATCAGCTTTAGAACCTCGCTTGATCCAGTGGGCGCCCCTATCTTCTACCGCGATGTCCCCCTGATGCCTTCTCAAGGCGCTAACGGCACGGTCCAACCGCTTTCTCCGTCGGCGATTCACTTGATCAAATGGCGGTTGCGCGATATTCGGCAGCCGGAAAGCCGCACGCTGCTCACCAATATGCCCACTTGCGCCAACTGTCATTCCTTTTCCCTCGACGGCAAAACCATGGGCATCGACGTGGATGGTCCGGCGAACGACAAGGGGCTGTACGCGGTTGTTCCCGTCTCGCGTCACATCACCATCCGAAACAAGGATGTAATCGAATGGAATAAAGACGGCCAACCCGGTCTGACGCGAGTGGGTTTCATGTCGCAGGTGTCGCCGGATGGCCGCTACGTTGTAAGCACGTTTGCCCCTCCATCGCTTGATGTCCAGCGAACCTACTACATTACGAACTTCAAGGACTATCACTTTTTGCAGGTCTTCTATCCCACTCGAGGAATACTGGAGTGGTACGACCGTGAAACGGGCCAGCGGAAACCTCTGCCCGGCGCCGACGATCCCGCTTTTGTGCAGACCGATGGCTTCTGGAGCCCAGACGGGAAGTGGATTGTGTTTGCGCGAAGCCAGGCACGCGACCCATACCGGGAAGGCCAAAAGCCCGCGTTTCACGCAAACGATCCGAACGAAACGCAGCTGCAGTACAACCTGTACCGCATTCCCTTCAACGATGGGCGCGGCGGCACGCCAGAGCCCATCGCTGGTGCGTCAAACAACGGCATGAGCAACAATTTCCCCAAAGTCTCGCCCGACGGAAAGTGGATTGTCTTTGTCCAGTGCCGCAATGGCCAGCTGATGCGTCCCGACAGCCAGTTGTATATCGTCCCATTTGAAGGCGGTGAGGCGCGCCGGCTTCGGGCAAACACACCGCTCATGAACTCGTGGCATAGTTTTTCGCCCAACGGGCGCTGGCTGGTTTTCTCCTCCAAGGCGCGCTCGCCTTACACGCAGATGTACCTGACACACATCGACGCCAATGGAGACTCGAGCCCCGCGATTCTGATCGATAATGCAACTGCGTCAAACCGCGCGGTCAACATCCCCGAGTTTGTGAACATCCCCGGCGACGGGATCGACGACATTCAGGTACCAGCGGTTGAAGTCTATAAGCTTATCGATCAGGCTACACACCTCGAGGACGATGGGAAAAACGCAGATGCGCTGCCGATTTGGCAAAAAGCCGAAGCCTTGGATTCGGAGAACGCCAAGGTAGAAAACGGGCTTGGTGTCTCCCTATACCTCGAGGGTCACACCCAGGAGGGCTTTGAACATCTCCGAAACTCCATTCGCATTAATCCGATGTGGGTTGAAAGTCATGTTGTTTTGGGCAAATTCCTGCTCGATCAGGGACACCCGGACGAGGCAATTCCAGAATTAAATAGGGCGGTTGAGCTCAAGCCGCGTTTCGCCGGAACCCAGGAGGCATTGGCCGGCGCCTATCAAGCGCTCGGCAACTGGCCCGAAGCGCTGAATCACTGGAAGGACGCAATGGAGCTCGACAGCAACCGGGTGAGCGCAATAGCGGGCGCCGCCTGGCTGATGGCAACCGCGCCCGATGCATCGGTGCGCAATGGCGGGCAGGCAATCAGTTTGGCAAAATCCGCGATTGCCTTGAGTCCCGGCGAAGATCCCGATTTGCTCGATGTGCTCGCGGCGGCTTACGCGGAATCTGGGGAATTCGATCGCGCTTCAGCCCAGATTTCGCGCGCTATCGTTGTTGCGGATTCGCGCGGCGACAAGGAGCTTGCTGCCGATCTGAAATTGCGCCAGAAACTTTACCTCGAAAAGAGACCATACCGCAGCGCGGATTCTTCGCGAGCTCCCCAACTCAGCGACATGAGTGCGGAGAAATGAGCGCAATGCGGACCTGGACAAGTTTCCATCTCTGGCGATTGCTGATTGTCGCTCTGTTGGCGCCTCCGGCGGCAACGGTGGCACAGCACCCCGTTGTTCTCCTGTGGCCTGACGGTGCACCAGGTTCGGAGGGCAAGACAGCACCGGAAATAGTAAGAATCAGTCCCCAGGGCGATCATGTTCTCTCCAGCATTCACAGCCCCTCTGTAACGGTCTATCTGCCGTCGCCTGAAAAGGCAACCGGAGCCGCCGTGATCATTGCGCCGGGAGGCGGCCATCGTGAGCTGTGGATCGATCACGAGGGCTACGCTGTTGCAGAATGGTTGAGCGATCACGGGATTGCCGGGTTTGTTTTGAAATACCGCCTTGCCCGGGAGACAGGATCAACCTACACCGTCGAAGGTACTGAGCTCGGGGACATGCAACGAGCCCTCCGCCTGGTGCGGAGCCGCGCTGCGGAATGGGGGCTTGACCCGAGCCGGATCGGTGTCATGGGCTTCTCCGCGGGCGGAGAGTTGGCTGCGCTCGCCGCAACCAGATCCGGTGACGGAAATCCTGCGGCTCCTGATCCGATTGATCGGCTCAGTGCGGTGCCTGCATTTCAGTCGTTGATTTATCCCGCGATTCCTCAAGACCTTGCGCTCACACCCAAAACTCCGCCGGCCTTTCTCGCATGCGGACAAGATGACCGCCCGGACATCGCTGAGGGACTTCCCGAGCTCTATTTGTCGATGAAAAAACTTGGCATTCCGGCAGAACTGCATGTTTTTGCGCATGTCGGGCACGGATTTGGTATTCGCGCCAGCAATGCTGCAAATGTCAGCTCGTGGCCGGATCTGTTCTATCGCTGGCTGGGCTCGAGCGGGCTACTTAAAGGCAAGGAATGAGCGAATTCTGTAAGCGTTTCCCCGGTTTCCGAACCGCTTCCGCAGGATGCTTGCTTTCGGTCCTCGGCTTGCTCCGCAATTTCATGCAAAATGCCTCGAATCAGACTTTTGGCTGATTCCCCTCGACTTTGAAGCGCCTATATTAGCTTATGCCAAAGAGGCTTTACTCAAAAGGAGCCAGATTGGCAGCTTTTTGTTGAGTAAGGTGTCGTTTGTGGTCCACAGCAATTGCCGATTCTGCGACGAGAATTCGCCGCCCATTCATGATGAAACATCAATTCGCGAAAGAGATGCCGGTCTGTCGAGTTGTAATCAGCGGGAAACTCCAACGGTTCAATTCGAACCGATTCATTGATTGCGGAGACTCGCATCCGGCTGGCCGTCATTTGCGCGCCACGCTCACAGTCCACGTTGTAGGCAGCGGTTCAATAATGTTCGACGAACAAGACGCTCTCATCTGCGACATTCGAGTTCGAACGGGATGGGGAAGTAAATGACGATTTCACGAAGAGGTTTTCTGGAGTCCAGCGCGATTACGGCGGCGGGGCTGACGATTGGAAATATCCTCGGGCAGGGGAGCGTAGCCGCTCAAGCCGCGTATCCGAAGAGAATCAACTTGTCTGCATGGCCGCGCAAGCCCGAAGCACGTCTGCAGTTGAGCTTTAACCAGTACTGGAACTTCATCCGGTCCGATGACGCGTCTGCCAACTTGCGGCGCCTTTCCTCTCAGCTACAAAGAGGCGCGGACCTCGCCGTATTGAACGATGCTGCCTGGGAGCGCGTCGCTTTGCCTCACACTGTGCGCCTTGAACCGCTCGACGCAAGCGGCGGGCGCAATTATCGGGGAATCTGCTGGTATCAAAAACACTTTGCCGCGTCATCGAATTGGCGAGGACAAACCGTGCACTTGGTATTTCAAGGTGCCATGCAGGTTGCCGATTTATGGCTGAACGGCAAGTACTTGACTACTCATTATTGCGGCTATCTTCCATTCACCGTGGACATTTCAAAACATATTCAATTTGGAGAGCATGCATCAAACGTAATCACCGTACGCCTGGACAACTCGGACAATTCTGAAGTGCCGCCGGGCAAACCTCAGGACCGGCTTGATTTTGTCTATTTCGGCGGGCTTTACCGCAGCGTTACGCTTGAGGTGCTCGACAGTCTGCACATCAGTGACCCGATCTTATCCAACAAGATTGCTGGCGGGGGTACGTTCGTCACCTTTCCAGATGTCTCGGCTGACAACGCGACCGTTCAGGTTCAGACAGACGTGGAAAACCTCTCAGCCGATCGACGGCGCGCACGAGTGCGCCAGGAGTTGTTCAGTGCCGACGGCGCCCTGGTTGCAACTACGGAGAGTGAGCTCGAGGTCGATCCAGATTCATCGAAGTCGCTGACTCAGCGCGTTGAAGTGCGAATGCCGCAGTTATGGCATCCGGAGCGTCCCTACCTTTACTTGCTCCACACTACGGTCGTCGAAGATGGAGGCGCGGATGCGAAAATGATCGACGACCAGTTCGCGCGCATAGGCATTCGAACCTTTCACATCGATAAAGACGAGGGACTCAAGATCAACGGTGAGTATTTCTTTTCTCTCGGCGCCAACCGCCATCAAGACCATCCCTATGTTGGCTACGCACTGCCTGCCTCGGCGCATCACGGCGATGCAGTCAAGCTGCGTCAGGCGGGATTCACTTCCTATCGCTGCCATTACCCCCAGGACCCGGCCTTTATGGATGCCTGCGACGAGCTTGGCATTCTCGCCATTGTCTCCAATCCGGGTTGGCAGTTCATGGGAGACGAGCTGTTCCGCAAACGAGCGTGCCAGAACGCACGCGAGATGATACGCCGCGACCGTAACCATACCTGCGTGCTGTTATGGGAAGCCCAGCTCAACGAGACAGACAACAGTCTTGTCGCGGCGGATCTTTACCGTATCGTTCATGAGGAGTTTCCAGTCGAAGGTTGCTATGCTGCCGGCGACCGAATGTGGAAGCCGGTAGCCGGCTTTGACGGTTGGGACGTGGAGTACTCGCGAAACAACGGGGCCAAGCCGTTGTGGATTCGCGAGTGGGGCGATCAAGTAGATAACTGGACAGACCAGCAGGGAAGCGTGCGCGTGGCCAGGGAATGGGGCGAAACTGCGATGTTGACCCAGTCGGCACGGCATCTCGAAACTCTTGATGCAATCTACGCCAAGTTGGACGCTCCTCCCATCCCGGGGACCGCACGCGCAGCGGGAGCCGATCTCTGGGCAGGGATTGATTACTATCGCGGTTACCACCATCAACCCTTTTATGGCTCGCCACTGGACTTGTTTCGGCTGCCAAAGTTCAACTACTACCTGTTCCAAAGCCAACGCCCATTGAAAAAAATGGAAATGAACATCGGCAGCGGACCCATGGTATACATCACAAACTTCGCAACTTTCCAGTCTCCGGTTACGGTAATGGTCTTTAGCAACTGCGAGGAGGTGCGTTTGTCACAGAACGGCAAGGAGATTGCGACGCAGAAACCCGACTCTGGATTTCATTTGCCGCATCCGCCGTTTACGTTCCGGCTTTCTCAATTCAGCGAACTGCATTCCATGCTTTTTGCCACAGGAATTTCAAAACCGGGAACAGCGATCGGTAACATAAAGGCGGAAGGGCTCGTAGGCGGCGAGGTTGTTGCGGTTCACGAGCTGCAGGCCCCTGGCGTTCCCACCCAGTTGACGCTGGTTCTGGATGGTTGTGGCCGCGATCTTGCCGCGGATGGATCAGACTGGGTGCGTGTCTACGCGCACGTCTGCGATAACCGGGGCACAACCTATCCATATGGCGACGACCAGATCACTTTCAAAGTGGCCGGGGAAGGGGAACTCATTGGCGGTCGTAACGGTGTTGCGAACCCGGTGCGAGCCGCCGCGGGGATTGCCACTGCATTGATTCGCTCCACGGGCAAAGCCGGAACGATCTCTGTTGAGGCAGCCGCCTTCGGACTGACAACCGCGACTCTGAAGATTTCCTCGCGCGAGATCGGCGTCTAGCTGAGCCTAATTGATTTGGCATTGGACGTGTCCATGATACGAACCCTAATCCTATGCACCGTCTTCGCTCTTCCCGGAATCGCTTCGGCACAAGACTCGTCGAATATGCGTCCACCGATCACGGGCATTGCCCACGTCACTCTCTATGCAGACGATATGGCGAAGTCGCAGCAGTTCTATCAGTCTTTGCTTGGCTGGGAAATGGTGCCTGCAGGCCATGCAAAGCCTGGAGCCCGTTTTTATGCTAACCATCTCCAATACATTGAGCTAATATCTCCACCGGATCCGGGCCGCATGGACCGCCTGGACTCTATCGCCTTTGCCACAACCGACGCGGAGTCTCTGCGACGCTATTTGGACAGTCGGCAGGTTGTTGTGCCACGAGCCTTGACCGTCGATCGTGATGGGTCAAAAACTCTTCTCGTCCATGACCCGGAAGGAAACCGGATCGCATTCGTCGAGCCAGGAACTCATTCACTACCGGAGCCAAGGCTGGCATCGAGGCGACTCAGCTCACATATCATTCATGCCGGCTATGTTGTGCGCAACCGTGCCGCGATGGATCGCTTCTATAAAGACATTCTCGGATTTCACCTTTACTGGCAGGGTGGGGCCAAAGAGGGCGACATCGATTGGGTCATGATGCAAGTTCCAAACGGAACCGACTGGATCGAATACATGCTGTATCTGCCAGATCGGCCAACACGCGCGCAGCTAGGCAGCGCGGATCACTTTGCGCCGGGCGTGGTGAGTGTCGCCCAGTTGCAAAGCCGGCTTGAGC
Organism: uncultured Acidobacteriaceae bacterium; assembly: GCA_963823805.1. Lineage (GTDB taxonomy): Bacteria > Acidobacteriota > Terriglobia > Terriglobales > Acidobacteriaceae > Telmatobacter. The sequence continues at coordinate 86,207 of CAWGMW010000001.1, forward strand.
AGCGCGGATGGAAACCGGCGCCGGGCAAGAATCCACAAGTGCTCGGAGTTGACGGCAAACTTCAATTGGACCTCACCGATCCCGCAGGCACGCGGGTCGAATTCATGGAGTTCCTGCCGGTCAAGACTCCATGCTGTTCCCCTTACTCCGGAACTCAGCCCTCGCCGGATCCCAATCAATGGTAGTGGAGGAGAAACAGATGGGAATTGCGTCGTTGGCGGTAAAAGGCAGCAATCGGATTGGAACAGCGAGAACATGGGCGTTCGCCGTCGCCCTGTGTTTCACATTCGCGTGCGCAACTGCTCAGCAAACTCCGGCCACCGTTGACGGCAATCCCGCACCGTCGGCTGGCCCGGGCGACGGCCATCCCCTTCACGTTGCAAAGTTTGATCGCAGCGCGGATCGCGCCTTGCTTGCGATGGAAAAACGCGCGCACGAATTGGGAATTCAGGGCGTTGCGGTTGTGGCTTATTTCGATGGCGACAGTGTTCGATCGTGGGTTTCCAAGATGATCGTTGTAGGTAGTGGAATCGAGGATCAGCCTGCGCAGAACCAAAAGGTCTCCAACCTGCTCGCAGTCGCTTATTCCAAGGCGTCGGAAATGGCCGATACGTTGAAGAACAGCGGGAGTCATGTCCGTCCGCCACTCACTGGAGAATTTGGTTGGAGCGGCGGCACAATCGCGCGGGGGAAACACGGTTATCTCGTTGCAGCCTTCAGCGGAGGAAAGGGAGACCAGGACTTCAGCGTTTCCACCGCCGGCATCGCGGAGATGAAGAAGGCCCTGTAGATTGCGGTGAACAGCTTCTTGGCAAGAAAAGGTGAGGGATTGTGAATTCAATTTCTCGTCGTCCATAGGGCCTCATTATGTCGGGTAATGAAACCCGTAGGGAAAAGTTATGAGGGAGAAAGCAGAGGGATGGTTATGAATCGTCGCACATTTGTTCAACTCGCTGCGGGAGCAACACTTGCACAACCGCTGCTCACCGAGGCGCTACACGCCAGCGCCAGTCCACCCAGGTTCCGGTTTTCGATCATGTTGTGGACGCTTGAGAAACAGTTTCCCTTCGACCGCTGTGTTGAAATCGCAGCAGAGGCAGGTTACAACGGGGTTCAGCTCGTGGGAGAGTTTCAGAAGTGGACCTCGGAAGATACTCAGAGGATCATGAGCCGGATCCATTCTCTCGGACTCGTCGTCGATTCCATGAGCGGTGTTCGGGCCGGCTTCTCGACCGCTTCCGAAACCGAGATTTTTATCTCGCAGTTTAAGGATCAGCTTGACGCGGCGAAACGGCTTGATTGTCCACAAGTCATTCTTCTATCGGGCAAGCGCGAGCCGGAGTCAAGCCCCGCTGCACAAACGCAGACCGCGGTCGAGAATCTTAAGCACGCCGCGGATCTCGCCGCGAACGATCACATTGAGATCGTAATTGAGCCGATTGATGCGCTCGAAAATCCCACGATTTTCCTGCAGACGGTGACCGACGCTTTCGAAATCGTTGGCCAGGTCGGCAGGCCGAATGTGAGGGTTCTTTATGACTTCTATCATGAGCAGCGCGGGTTCGGTAACTTGATCGAGAAACTCGCCAATCACGTCGATCAAGTCGGGCTTGTTCACATCGCAGATGTTCCGGGACGGCACGAACCCGGAACAGGCGAAGTGAACTACGCGAATATTTATCGCCAGCTCGCGGAGCTTCACTACGACAGATTCATTGCCATGGAATTCTATCCAACCGGGAATGCCATCGATTCCCTGAAGAATGCTCGCATTGAAGTCGCGCAGGCGATGCAAGGGGGTTGTCTTGGCCTGCTTCCGGAAAACTCAATCAGCTGAAACTGGAGTTCTCTCGGTATCTGAGTGGGAGGACAGATATGGAGAAGGGCCGTTACACGGAAGAGCAGCTTATTGGCGTTTTTAAGCAACATTAGGCCCGAGAACAAACGGCGGGCGTGTGCCATGAGCGCGGGATCAGCGCGGTAACGTTCTTTGGCCGGAGGTCGAATTATGGGGCTGGGAGGTCAACTCGAATCGGCTGCAAGCTGCGGAAATCTCGTAGAATCTGAGTCTTTGTCACTCGCATTGCGTAAACCACATACTTCCGGAATTGACTGCAACAAGGGAAAATGTGGACGCCATCGTACACAAGCCAATCGAGAAGCGAGCCATTACGAATAAAGACGTGCGAAACGAAGCCTATGCTTACGCCAAACCGAGTTCCTTCTCGCGCGGAATGAAGATCGACGTGAACGGGTTGACCATTCTGCTGATTTCAGGCACGGCTTCGATCGACGAGCACGGCAAGAGCGTCCACATCGGCGACTTCCGGGCGCAGGTGCGCCGAACGTTTGCGAACATCGCCGAACTACTAGCGAGTGAAGGCTGCACCTGGCACGATATCGTGCGCACCACCTGCTATCTGCGCGATATCGAGCGCGACTACGATGCATTCAACGAGGAGCGCGCAGCGTTTTATGACGAACAAGGACTCGATCCTTTGCCGGCGTCCACGGGCATTCCGGCGATCTCTGCCGGCCCGAACTGCTGGCCGAGATCGAGGCCATCGCGATGTTCCGCACGGAAAAGCAGGGCACCGGCCTCTTGGAAAGACGCCCGATTTGTAAGGCGAAATTGCCCCGCTTCGAGATCTGCCTCTGCCCGGCGAAACGACATTCCCTCTTGACAGCGCTCCTGGAGAAGGCCAGAATGGCAAATTGCCGAACGTAAGAACCTGGCAGCACGCCCGCCAACCAATTTGAATTCCCCAAATAGCCAGGACACTAAGAATGGACAACGAATTGCTCGCAAGAAAGAATGTTATCGTTATCGCGGCACTTGCCGCGGGGGTCGTGCTGGTTTCCGTAGCGGCCTATTACACGCTCGAAGCCATGGTTTTCGCCGCCGAGGGAACCCCCTCGGCGATCGCGATCGATTATCCGAAGAACGAGTCGATCTTTCCACCGGAGATTACGCCACCAACCTTCATCTGGCGCGACGCCGCGTCAACGGCGAGCCGATGGCGAATTGAGGTCCAGTTCAGCGACGGCTCGGCGCCGCTGCGCGCGGATTCTCCAGGCCCTCCGATGACCATTGGAGAGATCGATAAACGCTGCATCTCGGCGCGCAACGAGCTTCCCTCGCTTACGCCCGAGCAGGCGCAAGCGCACACTTGGATTCCCGACGAAGAGACATGGGATCGAATCAAAAGACATTCGATAGCCGGACCGGCGAAGATTACCATCTCCGGATTCGACCAGAACGATTCCGGGCACGCGCTGTCCGATGGAGAGGTCGAGATTTCGACCTCGAAGGACCCGGTCGGAGCGCCCATCTTCTATCGCGACGTGCCGCTGATGCCCTCAGAGACCGAGAAGGGAATCATCAAGCCACTGTCGCCGACGGCGATTCCGCTGATCGAATGGCGACTGCGATCCATTGACCAGCCCGAGAGCCGCGTGATTCTGAAGGACATGCACACCTGCGCGAACTGCCATTCCTTTTCCGGGGATGGCAAAACGATGGGCATGGATATGGATGGCCCGCAAAATGACAAGGGCTTGTATGCCGTGGTCGCGCTCAAGCCGCAGACGGTCATTCGCAGTCAAGACATGGTTTCGTGGAATCCCTCCGAGGATCGCCAGTTCGCGTTCAATCGCGTCGGCTTTATGTCCCGTGTCTCGCCAAACGGAAGATATGTACTGACCATGGTCACCAGCGCGGAGCGACCGCTGGAAAACAATTTTTATGTCGCCAACTTTCTCGATTACCGGTTCCTGCAAGTTTTTTATCCCACGCGGGGCGTGCTCTATTGGTATGACCGCACAACCGGCCAGAGGCATCCGTTGCCGGGAGCCGACGATCCCAATTATGTTCAGACGAACGGGGTGTGGAGTCCGGATGGCAAATGGATTGTCTTTATCCGGGCTAAAGCTCAGGACCCGTACCCTCCGCGCCGTCCCATCGCCACTCACTCTAACGATCCAAACGAGATTCAGATTCAATACGATGTTTACCGGGTGCCGTTCAACGACGGCAAAGGGGGAACGGCTGAGCCAATCGCAGGCGCGTCCAACAATGGCATGAGCAACTCCTTTCCGAAGGTCTCGCCGGATGGGCGGTGGGTAGTGTTTGTCGAAGCTCATAACGGACTGCTTATGCGCCCCGACGGCCAACTTTACATTGTGCCCTTCGAGGGCGGAACTGCGAGGCGCTTGCGCGCCAATATGTATCCCATGAACTCCTGGCATAGTTGGTCGCCAAATGGACGCTGGCTGGTGTTTTCGTCGAAAAGCCGCGGGCCTTACACGAGAATGTACCTGACGCACATCGACGAGAATGGGAACGACAGTCCTGCGATCTATATTGACAATCCGACTGCGGCGAATCGCGCCGTAAACCTGCCTGAGTTCGTGAACATTCCGCCTGGCGGTCTGATCAAGATCAGCACCCCGGCAGTGGATATGTACCAGGAGTTCGACCACGCAGCCGATCTGGCAGCCAATGGCCATGAGGCGGAGGCGATTGCCGAGTGGGAGAAGTTGGCGGCAAGCAATCCGGACAACGCGCGCATTCGCAACAATCTTGGCGCGGCGCTTACCCGCACAGGCAAGTACGAAGAGGCCATCCTGCAATTCGAAAAAGCGCTGGAATTGAATCCGGAATACAATCTGGTCTACGTCAACCTTGGCCACGCGCTGATTGACGCGGGCCATGCGGACGCCGCGGTCGCCGAGTACGAAAAGGCGCTCGAGTTCTATCCCGACTCGGCGGATCTTCGCAACAGCCTTGGGAACGCACTGGAGAAGCAAGGGAATCTGGATGATGCAATCCAGAGGTACACGGAGGCAATCCAGATCAATCCCCGATTGGCTGACGCGCACAATAATCTCGGCCGTGTACTGCTTGCGACCGGACAAGCGGACAAAACCGGCGAAGCGGAAAAGGAGTTCAAGACTACAATCGCGCTCGATCCCCACAATGCGGACGCTGAGAACAATCTCGGCACGCTCTATGGGCAGGAGGGAAACGACGCGGCCGCCGAGCAGAAGTTCCGCGCGGCGATCAAGGACAACCCGGAGTTCCCGCGCGCCATCGTGAATCTGGCCGCGACGCTGGCCAGCGAATCGCGTTTCGCGGAGGCGCGCGATGTATTACAAGAGGCTCTCCGGATCGCACCCGATAACAAGGATGCCCAGCAACTTGAGATCATGCTGAAAGCTCAAGGCGAACGATGAGTCTTTGACTATCTCGATGGGACGAAAAGAACCCGCCGGAAAATGCATCAAGGCCGCGGGCGCTTAGGACAACAAGGAAGGCCGAGCCCTACGTCCGCGAACTGAAGGGCCGACCGTTTACGAGACCAACGCCTTCGCGCAGAGTAACGAGCTGATTTGCCGGCAGCGATTTGAATTGTTCGACCGCGCCCGAGGGCCAGTGCACTTCCACGCTGGCGCTGTCTTCCTTGCCGAGGCCGAAGTGCAAGCGGGGATCGTTGCTGGAAAGATAGCTGCTCTGACTCATCACAGCTTGAGCCTGGACGTGGGCTCCGTATCGAACTAGAACACGCGCGCCGACGGCGCTGCGATTGCTCTTTGTTCCTTCCAGGCGCACTTTGATCCAATTGTTTCCGGGCGGCACGTCATTGCGCAGCAAGGAAGGCGGCTCATTCTGGTTCATTACTAGAATGTCAATATCGCCGTCGTTATCGAAATCGCCGAAAGCACAGCCACGACTGCAATGGCGGGCAGTCATTGCAGGACCGGCTTCCTCGCCCAATTCGACGAACTTGCCGTTTCGCAAATTACGGAACAGGATCGGCTGGCTCCGCGCGGGGAACCGGGAGAAGACGCGCTCCAGCTCGGGATAGACGTTGCCGGTCACGTAAAAGATGTCCGGCCAGCCGTCATTATCCAGATCCAGGATGCAATCGCCCCAACTGACGAAACGGCGCTCCGAATCAACCCCAGCCTGAAGTGTTACGTCATCGTATTGGCCTTGGTCTGAATAGCGGTAAAGGCCGTTGGACTGCAATTGATAGTGCGTCTTGAAGATATCGATATGTCCGTCGAGATCGTAATCGCCGGTAGCGATGCCCATGCCCGCCATTTCCTGGCCATCACCGCTGACGGCAAGACCGCGCATCAGGCCTTCCTCGCGAAATGTTCCATCGTGGTTGTTCATGAAGAGCAGGCTAGGTGTAGAGTCGGCGGCCATAAAGATGTCAGGCCAGCCATCCTCGTCCACATCGAAGGAAACGGCGGTGAGCCCGTAAGAGGTTTGCACGGCTTCGATGCCGGATGCCTTGGAAACATCGGTGAATGTGCCGTCGCCATTGTTGCGATAGAGAGCCTGCGTGGGCAGGGGCAATCCTCGTGGCCCGCAGTAGACGGCTACCCCCTGATAAGAGCAAGTGGCGACATGGATATCGGGTTTGGGCGCGGTGGCCAAGTCGAAGTCCACATAGTTGGCGACAAACAGGTCGAGGTGGCCGTCGCGGTTGTAGTCAAGAAAGGTGCAACCTGTGCCAAAGCGATTGCCGGGATGAAGCAGTCCGGCGGTCGCGGTGACGTCGGAGAATGTGCCGTCGCCATTGTTGCGGTAAAGGCGGTTGTGCCCGTAGTAGGTAAGAAACAGATCCTCGAAGCCGTCGTTGTTGTAGTCGCCGACGCAGACGCCGTTCGCCCAACCCGGATCGCTCAGGCCAGCCTTAACGGTCACGTCGGTGAAGGTGCCGTCACGATTGTTGCGATAGAGGCGGTTTCCGGAGCCGGGTGGAATGCCATCGAGGCGACGGCCGCCGAGAATGAAGATATCCATCCACCCGTCGTTGTCGTAGTCGAAGAAGGTACAGCCGCCGCCCATCGATTCGACGATGTATGTGACATCGCCGGGAGTGCCGTAGACGATCGGCTGCGTGAGGCCGGCCTGCGCGGCTATATCGGTAAATCGGGAGAAGGGCGGAAGCGGCGGGCCCGCATTCTCAGAGGATTGCAAGAGCCGGGGCGACAGCGCCGGGGCGAGGGCGAAGGCGCCAGATTGCAGAAGGCGGCGGCGGGACCAGCGGGAGTGGCAGTGATTGGTCATCGATGCTAATGTGGTTTTCGCGCGGTGGAATCGTCATCTGTGCGCGATGTTCCGGGGGGCGCTTCCCCGTCGTTTCGGGCGGCTGGCAACATCTGCCGAAGCTGCAACGCATCGCTGTCCTGAGGATCGACGCGAAGCGCGCTTTCAACGGCAGTGCGCGCCTCGGGGAAACGGGACTCGCTGGCCAGCGTGGCGGCCAAATTGACCCACGCCGGCACAGAACGCGGATTCGCAGAAAGAGCTGAGCGGAAACACGCTTCAGCCTCAGCGTCGTGGCCTTCCTGGCCCAGCAGGGTGCCCAGGTTGTTGGCAGCTTCGGCAAAGCGAGGCATCGATGCGAGTGCTCTGCGGAAGTGCTGTTCGGCAGCCACAGTGTCGCCAGCTTGCGCGGCAAGGTATCCAAGTTGATTTTCCGCGGCGGCGAAGCCCGGCTTCAACTGGACGGCCTTTTCCAATGCGGCGCGTTCATTGGGCAGATTTTTGGGATCTCCGGTGCGGCCCAGTGCCTGTGCAAGGTCGAATTCGAATGAGGCGTTTTGAGGCTGGGCCTCGGCGGCTTCACGATAGAGGGCAGCGGCCTGGTCCGCATGGCCGTCCTTCAAGGCCTGTGCGGCCTGCCCAGCTTTGGTTTGGCCCAGAGCCAATTCGATTGTAGCCTGTTGCCGTTCCTGGAAGAGCTTGAGCTGCGCTTGGGCCTCCGCGGTTTGGCCGAGCGCGCGCAAGACCTGGGCCAGGTGAAAATGACCTTCCGCCTGGGAGGGGTCGATGGCTACCGCCTTTTCCAGTTGCTCGCGTGCAGCATCATTCTGGCCGAGATGCGAGAGAGCAACGCCGAGATTGAAGCGCGCGTCGTAATGGTTGGGATCGATGGCTACTGCAGCCTTAAGGTGCTCGGCTGCGGCTGTAAACTGCTGCTCATCGTTCTCGATGACACCTGAGAGATAGAGCGGGTCGAATTCGTGAGGATGCTGGTCCAGAAGCCGCTTCGCAATCGGCTCCGCATCGGCATCGTCGTCTTGCAGGACGAGCACGCGCAGGTAGAGGAGCTGGATTGTGGGATCGTCGGGACGCTGGTTTGCGGCCGCGCGCAGCAGGTTGGTTGCATCCTGGTAGCGATGAGACTGGACATAGACGGTGGCCAGAGCGGCGCCCAAGCGAGGATCTCCAGGCGTCTTTGCCAGCGCCGCTTCCAGGGTTTCGATCGCCTTGTCGAATTGGTTGGACTGAGAATAGGCAAGCGCCAGGTCCAGGGTCAGGCTTTCGTCCGGCGGAGCCGAGTTCAGCAATTCGATGGCGGCATCGAACTGCCCGCTGGAGATGCGTGCCTTGGCAAGCCAGTCAAGCGCGACCAACGAGTTCGGATCGAGGCGCAGAGCGGCCTCCCATGCCTCCTCTGACGCGGCCATGCGGCCGGTTGCGTTGAGAGCCACGCCGAGCACCAGGCGCGGCTGCAACTGCTCTGGATCCAGCTCAATGGAATGTTGAAGCTCGGCAATCGCCGCTTCGGATTGCCCGCTGCTCTGAAGGGTCAGGCCGAGATAGTAGTGGAGACCTGCCGAAGCAGGTTCGATCTTCAGCGCCTCCCGGAAGGCAGGGACGGCGCACGCATACTGGCGCTGTTCTCCGAACCAGCCGGCGAGGGCCGACCAATTCTCTGCCGTTGGATGTTGCCGGACCGCCAGTTCCAGAGCCTGCGGCCCGGCGCAGGCAGGGCGCCGTTGCGAGAGTCCATTCCGGCAGCAAACAAGCAAGCACGAAGCGGTAATGAGGGATCTAAGTTGCATCAGCATCCATCGAGGCGCCAACGAACTACACGGATGAAGAACTGAACCAAGCGGCCCTGGCGCCCGCAAGAGAAGCATGATCCAGCAGCATGGACAGCCGCAAGTGGAAGTTTAGCCCCTCCTACTGGCTCTGAATACCTGGCAGCGCAGCGGGGATTCGCCCCCTTGCCTCCGCCCGGAACTCGAACCTCTGGGGCGAAACCGGAGAGAATCTTTCGAATTGCCATGCAGTCCGACGTGGTTCCCGGGGAGGCCGGAAGACGCACCCGCCTCCCCGAGTTACAGGAGAATCGATTTTCTCGCGGCCTTTAGGGCCGCTTGCATCCTCGTTAATGATAGCGCTAACTTATGAAGCCGACGTTACCAGACCAACAGGGTTAATCCTCTGAGAGATAGGCAGGAAATAGGTGTTGACAAGGCTCCATCGAAAGATGTATTACTCTCGGGTCAATGATATCGGTATCGTAACGGCCCAAAATCATAGTGAAATGATAGCGATACCGAGTTCGACCTGCGGAAATTGGGGGGACGGCGGTCCCGCTCTCCCTCCCCCAGCCACGCCGAGCACATCGGCGTTTTAGGAGGCAGCATGAAGCAACTAGGCTCGTTTGTGTGCTTGATCGCACTCGCCGTTCTCGGGGTCTTCGCAATGGCGCAGACGCCTACCGGCACCATTCAGGGTTTGGTGACGGACAAAACTGGCGCATCGATTCAGGGTGCATCGATCACCATCGTCGAAACCGCAACCAACGAGACCCGGAACACGGTCACCGATGCAAGCGGCCGCTATAACGTCCCGTTTATCGATCCGGGCACCTATAACATCAGCGCGGACGCCAAAGGCTTCCGGTCAGCCAGGCAGGAAAATGTCCTGATCCAGGTGACAGAGACGCGCGCGATCAACTTCCAACTGGAGGTTGGCGCTGTCAATCAGACGGTCCAGGTCACCACCAGTACCGAGGCGCTCGACGTGGATACCTCGACCCTGGGTGAAACCATCCAGAGCCAGACCCTCCTTCAGCTTCCCAGCAATGGGCGCAACATTTTCCAGTTTGCGCTTCTGGTTCCGGGCGTAACCAACGGCGTTCCGGGCTCCTCGGAAGCGGGTGCGTCCACGCCCCACATCGGCGGGAGCCGCAATGGCAACAACGAGCAGCTCATTGACGGAATGACGAATATTCTGCCGGAAAACAACGTGGGCAACAATTTATCCGCCTATCTTCCGGTCGAGGACTCGATTCAGGAAGAAAACGTGACGACCAGCGTGCCGGAGGCCGAATATGGGCGCTTTTCGGGCGGCATCATCAGTCTGATCACCAAGACCGGCGGCAATCAATTTCACGGCAGCTTTTATGAGTTCATTCAAAACGGCGGGTTGGACGCCATTCCCTTCGGCGCGCCGGGCGTAAAGAACACAAACCCGAAGCCGGATATGCACCAGTACCAGACCGGCGGCACGATCGGCGGGCCAATCCTCGTTCCGCACGTTTTCAACGGCCACGACAAGGCCTTCTTCTTTTTCGACTATGAGGATTCACGGCAGCTGGTGGGCCAGACCAGCACCTACTCCGTTCCCAATCCGGCATGGTTCAACGGCGACTTCACCAGCCTATTCGGCTCTACGACGCCGGTGCTCTACGATCCCGATACGGTCGCCAATGTCGGCGGAACCTACACGCGCCAGCCGTTTGTCGTTGGCGGGAAATACAACATCATTCCGCCAGGTCGCATTTCGCCTGTAACCCAGAAAGCGCTGAGTTACTACCCGAAACCCAGCCCCAGTGCGACGGGTACGTACAGCAACTTTCAGCAGACGGGCAGCGTTCCGACCGACTACTGGCACTTTGACGCGCGCATCGATGCGGATGTAACTAAGAAGTGGCATTCCTTCCTGCGCTACTCCCAGTTGAATCAGACTGGTTCAACCCTGAATGACTACAACGATGCCGCCTCTCCGGGCAACTACGGCGGAACTTACCACCAACCGGACTTCAGCGGCTCGTTCAACAACACGATTACCTTCACTCCCACACTTTTAGGCGAATTCCGGTATGGGTTCTCGAAGCAGAACTACAACCGCGTGCCCGTGGGCGGAAACTTTAGCCCAGGGACTCTTGGCTTCGACACCGGCTTTGTGACCCAGGCAGGTTTGGAAGGCGAGATGTTCCCACACTTCGGTTGGGGAGGCAACGGGGGCTTCTCGGACCTCGGCCCGTTGGGTTATGAACAGTACCAGGAAGATCCGCTGGCGCAAAGCATCAACGGCAGTATTATCAAGATACTTGGCGGCCACAGCCTCAAGTTCGGCGGCGAGTTTCGCAGCCTCCGCAACAACTTCTACCAGTGGAGCTACCCGTCCGGCACCTTTAGTATGGACGATAGCTGGACACGCGAATTCCCGCAGACCTTCATTAGCCAATACAACAATGCCGGCGTTTTGCAGGCGGGCTCCGGATTCTCGGTCGCTTCCATGTTGCTGGGGTTACCCTCGGGCGGTGATATCAGCGAAGATGAGAAATCGATCTCGACCAGCGACTACTACGCGTTCTATGGGCAGGACGACTGGAAAGTTTCTCCCAAGCTGACTCTCAACTTGGGTCTACGTTGGGATCTCGACACTCCGCACGAGGAGCTTCGCAACCAACTGAGCTATTGGAACCCAACCGCGGCATCGCCGCTGCAGGGTGCGGGTATCAGCGCGAACCTGTCAACCGGCGAGAGCTGCCCGGCTTGCAGCAACCTGCTGGGTGCAATGACCCTTGTAGGCACGCCAGGGGCGGCGTATGGGCGCCAACAGGTACCGCTGCAAAAGAAAGACTTCGGACCGCGCTTTGGATTGGCTTATAACCCAACTCCAAGAATCGTTGTCCGCGCCGGAGTAGGCATCATCTTCCAGCCGTCGGCTTTTCAGGCGGCAGGAACCACCGGCTCTCCAGGCAACGAGGGATTCTCCACTCAAACTAATTTCATCCCGTCCTTTACGAATCAGGACAATCTGCCGATCGCCACGTTGTATAGTCCAGATGCCCAGGCGGGCGGCAACCTGTCGGCTTCTGCCTACGATCCGTTCCCGAGCTACGCCTCTCCGCAGGGCCATCAGGCCGCTTGTCTGGCCTCGGCGGCGTGCGTTCAAGGCATTGACCTTGGCAACCAGCTTCAGAATTCGTACTTCGATTCGGACCGCAACCCGTATTCAATTGAATGGAACGCCAACGTACAATTCGCGATGCCGTTTGACATCAAACTCGAACTTGGATACCTGGCCAACAAGGGCGTCTTCCTGATCAATGGCGATCCGGGCAAGCCGTACGATCAGTTGTCTACAACCACCTTGGCGCAGTACGGCTGCACGCCGGGCGCGCCCACGGGGAATTGCCAACTGTTGAATCAGGTCACGAACCCCTTTGACGGAGTGATTGGGCCGGGCACCACTTACACCGTGGCTTCCTCGGGCTTGACCAGCAGTTCAACCGTCGAAATGGGTCAGTTGCTGAAACAATGGCCTCAGTACAGCAGCGTATCCAGCTTCCGCAAGCCGGGTTCGGCTTCCATGTACAACGCTTTTACCCTCCGTGCGGATAAGAACTTCAGCCACGGCTTGACCTTTACCTTCTCGTTTACCGACGGACGCGAGTACGACAATGCGGCATCGCCGGTAAACTACCTTGGCACCGGCAGCCAGACCTACGCCGACCAGTACAACCCGAAGGCGGAGTGGGGCATCGGCGCGTTTAACATCCCCTACGACATCGAATCGAGCTTCCTGTACCAACTGCCGTTCGGTCACGGACAGCCGTTCCTTAACCACGGCGGTGCAGTGGGCGACAAGATCGTCAACGGATGGCAGGTTACCGGTATCGAGACTTGGACGTCCGGTGAGCCGATCGTTCTGGCTGCGGTGGACAACGGCACGACCAAGAACGCGCTCTGGGGCGGCAACGCGCCATTCAACCAGCGCCCTGCATGGAACGGCAATAGCCCGAAGGTACAGAAGCCGACCGCCAAGCAGTGGTTTAACCCTAACGTCTTCAGCACGCCCATATCGTTCGCGATCGGCAACGCTCCGCGCGCGTTGTGGGATCAAAACAACCCGAGCTACCAGGATCTTGATCTGGCTGTCGCGAAGAACACCATGTGGGGGGCGAGCGAACGGTACAACGTCCAGTTCCGTCTGGAGATGTTCAATGCGTTCAACCATCCCTCATTCGGACCTTTGACCAACAATGCCGGCGCGAACCTGACTTCAGGTCAATTCGGCCAGGTTACCGGCTACGAAGGCACCGCGCGGCAGATCCAGGTGGTGGTGAAGGCATCCTTCTAAGGAGCGATGGACGAGGGCCGGGCAACAACCCGGCCTTCGCTCCACAACCCCTCCGGGGTGCATCATTGATGGTATTGGCCATTCGTTCGGGCGACAGAGTGTATTCTCTGTCGCCCGAAATTACGTAAGCTGTTCACAAAGCTGAGTCGGAGAGAAGTCTCATCGCTGCTTGAGGTCACTCAGAGGGCCAATTAAACCTCGCCAGCAGCTTGCCGTCGGCGCCAACCAGCGGCATGGCTGCCCGACCACTCGCAAGGGTTCAGGGCTTACACGTCCGGCGCACAAGCGTTCACATGCAGTCGGTTAGTGGATGACAACCGGTGTACGATGCTTGCAGCCGCAAGAACGCCGCAGCACGATCTCCACCGGCAGCACAATCCTGTTCCCTGTGTGCGGCGTTTCGCCGCTGGTGATGCGATCGAAGAGCAGACTCGTCGCTACCCGGCCCATCTCTTGCGCCGGTTGGCGAACCACTGTTAACGGCGGTGAAGCGATTTCCGCCAGGTCAAAGTCATCAAAGCCGGCAAAGGCAAGATCGTTAGGCACCCGCACGCCCAGATGCGCAATTGAACTGAGTACGTAACGCGTCGCTAGCGTGTTCGAGGTCAGGATCGCCGTTGGCGCGTTCTTTCCTTTCAGCTTCTCCGCCAACACCCGCAGCGTTTCCTCCGCTGATTCGCAGCCGAAGAACGAATCTTCCTGTAACCCCGCATCCTGCAGCGCGCGGCGATAGCCGAGGAATCGCGCGTTAATGGTGAACAGTCCGCGGGTGAGCCCCATAAAGGCGATGCGCTGGTGCCCGTGCCCGATCAAATGTTCGACCATGCCGCGCGCACCGGCGGTATTCTGCACTACCACAACATCGATGGCCTTGTCGGGAAGCGGGCGGTCAAAGGCGACTACCGGCGTCTTGCCAAACAGGGAACGGGTGAGGCGCGTTTGGCGGAAGATAGTGGGAATCACGACCATCCCGTCAACGTGTCGCTCCAACATTCGTTCCGCCTCGGCATACTCTGCCTCCGGATCTCCGTTGGACATTGCCACGATCACAGAGTAGCCTCGTTCATTTGCGACTGTGGCGACTGCGTGTGCGCATGTCGCGAAGAACGGGTCGTAGAGGTAAGGCAGTATAAGTCCGATCGAATGGCTTCGTTGACCGCGTAGGGCTTGAGCCACCTCGTTGGGACGATACTTCAGTTGCTCGATCGCAACCTCTACGCGCTTCCGGGTCTCTGCCGAAACTCGAACCTTTCCGCTCAGTGCGCGCGAAACAGTCATTGCGCCGACGCCCGCCAAGCGCGCAACGTCGTTCATGGTGGGCCTTCGATTAACAACCGCCGCCCGGTCTCGTCGCTTCATTTTGTGCGCTGATTGATTGCCAGAGGGTTCGGACAATTCACTTCCCCAGGACTGTTTGCTTCTTACCATCGAGGTCGAACGCTTAAAGTCAAAGGCCGAGAATTATCGCGAGGACTTTTCTACTCTCAACTCGCACCTGATACCGTGAGGAATCAGGGCGGACCTGTCTAATTGCAGCAAGTGATACCGTCAACCGAACAATATACAAGCTTGGTCGGGTGACCGGCAACCAATGCAAGTGTTGGGTAGCGTCAGGGACTTTTTGTACTTGTCCATCGTAAGAAGTAACGATCTCCTCGTAAGCCAAATAGAAAGGCGAATTATCTAGATTCGCTTTCCGCACATAAAACTTGCTTTATCTTTCGACCGTAGATGTTTTTGAAAATGGCGGTGCATCCAGGTCTCGGCGAGAAACCAAATATGAATGCATCCTGCCAATGTAGGGCATCCGGGTCAAAACCAGCGGGTCTACCGCCAAAACTGTAAGTTATTGGAAAAATTGGTCGGGGAGAGAGGATTTGAACCTCCGACCCCCTGGTCCCGAACCAGGTGCTCTACCAGGCTGAGCCACTCCCCGACGTGCTTGCGAAAGCTCCTCTATTCTATAGCGCGAGCTTCAGCGGCGCAAACGTGCGTGCACTGAGAGCATTTCACGACCACGATACCTTGGCTGCGCACAAGGGTATGACGGTGCCATTACCTCTAAAAGCAGTGCCGTCTGTGAAGAAGTGAGAAGTTATTAGAGGATGTACCGGGACAGATCGTGGTCCTTCACAATGGACGCGACCATCTGCTTGACGTACTCGTCGTCGATGAGGAAAACCTTCTCAGGGCCGGAGGCGGTCATTCGCTCCTGATACGGCAGCGGTGTAGTCGCTTCGTTCTTGATCGCTGCGGAAAGCGCCGCTGCGGCATCTTCGTCTCGCGCATGACGGGCTACGTCGGGCGCCAGAAAACTGACATCTTCGAGGACCCGCTCCATGATGGTGTGTAGTCGCCGGGCGCCGATGTTCTCGGTCGTCTCGTTCACTCGAAATGCGAATTCGGCCATCTCACGCAAAGCCTCAGGCGCGAATTCCAGGCGCACTCCCTCGGTTTCAAGCAGCGCCGAATATTGCTTGGTGAGCGAGGCCTTGGGCTCGGTGAGAATGCGCAGAAAATCGTCGACGGTGAGCGATTGCAGCTCAACGCGAATTGGAAATCGGCCCTGCAACTCCGGGATCAGATCGCTGGGCTTCGACACATGGAAGGCGCCCGCGGCGATAAAGAGAATGTGATCGGTGCGCACCATGCCGTATCGAGTATTGACCGTGGTGCCTTCGACGATAGGTAGAATGTCGCGCTGAACGCCCTCGCGCGAGACGTCCGGTCCGTGTCCGCTTTCGCGCCCGGCGATCTTGTCGATCTCGTCCAAAAAGATGATCCCGTTGGATTCCACACGCTCCACTGCCGCTCGATTCACCGAATCCATGTCGATCAGCCGGCCTTCTTCTTCCTGCACCAGATAGTCGAAGGCATCAGTAACCTTCATCTTCCTTTTCTTGGAGCCGCCTCCGAAGATGTTCGGCAGCATATCCTTGAGGTTCATCTCCATGTCTTCGAGGTTCTGGTTGGAGATGATGCCGAATTGCGGTGAACTGCGTTCGCGCACATCGAGTTCGACCATTCGATCATCAAGTTTGCCCTCGCGGAACTGCTGGCGGAGCTTTTCGCGCGAGCGCTGGTGACTTTCGGTGCCGGGAAGCGAGAGCTGCCCCTCCTGTGTGTGGGGCGCTGCCGGCGGCGGCGGCAGGAGCACGTCGAGCAGCCGCTCCTCGGCGTTCATCTCGGCCCTGTCTTCCACTTCCTCCAGGCGCTCCTCGCGGACCATGTCGATGGCGATTTCGACCAGATCGCGGATCATTGACTCGACATCGCGGCCCACGTAGCCCACTTCGGTAAACTTCGAGGCCTCGACTTTGAGGAACGGCGAGTTGGTGAGCTTGGCCAAACGCCGTGCGATCTCGGTCTTGCCCACGCCGGTAGGGCCGATCATGATGATGTTCTTGGGCATGATGTCATCGGCCAGATCGGGCGGCAGCTTTTGCCTCCGCTGGCGATTCCGGAGAGCAATGGCCACGGCGCGCTTGGCGGCACGCTGGCCCACAACATGCTTGTCGAGTTCGGCAACGATTTCGCGCGGCGTCAACTCGTCAAGCGCGAGTTCCTGTTCTTCGGCGGATGCGGGAAGATAGATGGCCATGGACGAATGTCTGCGGAGACCCTCCGCAAACTCTATAGCTCCTCGACTGTGACGTGATCGTTGGTGTAGATGCAGATTTCGCCTGCAATCTTCATGGCTTTTTCGGCGATTTCACGGGCGCTCAAATCGGTGTTGTCCATCAGTGCGCGGGCGGCAGCGGTGGCGTAGCTGCCTCCGGAACCGATGGCTGCCAACGGCTCATCGGGGTCGATCACGTCGCCTGAACCGGAGATGAGGAATGTTTGCCCTTTATCCGCAACAAGGAGTAAGGCCTCCAGGTTGCGCAGCATCTTGTCGGTGCGCCAATCCTTGGCCAGCTCGACAGCGGCGCGGTTCAGATTGCCGGCGTGCTGTTCGAGCTTGGTCTCAAATCGCGCGAAAAGGTTGAAGGCGTCGGCCGTGGAGCCGGCAAACCCGGCCAGAATTTTGTCCTGGAAGAGGCGGCGAATTTTCTTGGCCGAGTGCTTCAGCACATGGTCGCCAAAGGTCACCTGACCGTCAGCGGCCATCACTACCTGGCCGTTGCGGCGGACGCAGATAACCGTGGTCGACCGGAACTTCGAACGTTCTTTCATTCAATTGCCTCGTAAAAGAACGGCGACAAACCGGAAAAGATGCACCATCAAAACCGGAATCCTGCGCCAGATGCAACCTAGAGTATAGGTCATTTTCACGGACCCTTTCACCGGCTTTGAAGGGACTCGGCTCTGAGGGGTGATTCGCATGGCACCGGACGATTGCCGCGTGGTACGGAGCAGATTTCGCCTGCGGTATCCTCAAGTTGAGGACCTCGGCGTCGAGCCCCATTCTAAGATGATCCTGCTGCGCACCACAGATAATTGGGAGATTGCCGCCGGGCTCACCGCTACCGTCGTGGTAGCGGCGGCAGCTACATGGCTGGTGCTGCGCAAGCGCCCCAGCGCAGACGAGGTGGAGCGCGCGCGGCGTCTGTTCCTTGTGCAATCGGGGCGGCTGGTCGACGGCATGCTGCTCGACATATATGAGGTGGAAGCGCAGGACGGGCGGACCCTTACGATGCTTCTGTTCAACTACCGCATCGCCGGCGTGAACTACGAATGCTCGCAGGACATCACCGCGATGCGTGAGCTGGTGAACGCGGCAGAGGTGAGAGCCGGATTTCCGTGCACCGTGCGCTACCAGCCCGGTAATCCGCACAACAGCATCGTTGTGGGAGAAGGCTGGACTGGGCTGCGCGAACGTCTTCCGCAACTGCCTTCTTTCGATGATCCCGAACCTCTGGATTTGAGCCACCTCCGGCCCGGAAAAGGCTAGGGCCTGGCGTTGGCGCGCGATACCGACACCTGGTTAAACTATCGATATGCATGTTCACGCGGCGCAGGCGGGCAAGGGAGCAGGCCGGACAACTCTGGTCCTGCGCATCTCAATGGCTGCGACCCTGGCGTACGTCGTCGTTACATTTGTCGCCGGATTGCGCGCACATTCGCTCGCGCTGCTTTCCGAATCAGGGCACAACGTCTCGGATTTCCTGGCTCTCCTGCTCAGCTTTGCGGCCGTCCACTTCCAGTCGCGGCCGGCTGACCACGCGAGAACCTTCGGTTACCAGCGCGCCGGTGTGATTGCCGCGTTCATCAATGCGGCGACGCTTATTGCCATCTCATTGTTGATCGCCCTTGAGGCCGTGCACCGGCTTAGCTCGCCGGTAACGGTACAGCCGAAGACGATGATGATCGTGGCCGCGGCCGGCGTGGCGATGAACGGTGTGATTGCAGCCCTGCTGTGGGGTGTGGCCCGCGATGTGAACTTGCGCAGCGCCTTTCTGCACATGGCAGGCGACACGCTCTCGACTGCCGCGGTGATCGCGGGCGGCGTTGGCATTCTGTTCACTGGCCGGAATTGGATTGACCCGGCCTTGTCACTGCTCATTGCCGCATTCATCTTCTGGTCGAGCATCGGGATCGTGCGTGAGACGCTGAACATCCTGCTCGAAGGCACGCCGCGCGGCGTTTCGCTGCACCAGATTCGCTCTGTCATGGAAGCGGTCGAGGGAGTGGTCAATGTTCACGACCTGCACGTCTGGTGTCTCGGATCGTACACGCGCGCCCTCGCTTGCCATGTGACGATTGCCGACATTCCTCCGTCGGAGAGCGTATGCATACTGGCCAAGCTCAAGGACGATCTCCGCGGGCAATTCGAGATCGGCCACACGACCATCCAGTTTGAGCATATCGGCTGCGAGGCCCTCGAAGGCTGCGTCACGCCTCCCGAGGAGATGGCCGGCGGACACGTCCATCATCACGGTCACGCGCATTGAATGCGTCATAGGGTGAGCTGGCTTTTGACGCGTCTCCGAACCGGCTAGCGCAGGCTGGCGGAGGCAAGTGGAGGATTGACATTTGATTTCCCGCCGCGTGCTTTTCACGGCCATTTGCTTCGTGCTCCTTCCAGTACCGCCGGCTTTGGCCCGCGCGGGCGCTCAAGCGCCACAACAGTCCGCCGCACCGCCGCTCGAAACTTTCGCCGGAGAATACACGGATTCCGTTGAGGGGGGCGAAGGCTACAGCATCTTCGTTGAGGATGGCCGCCTTACGATCGAATCTCCTCGCGTGGTTCCGTCCGAGCTCGCCCCGATTTCCGGAACGGTTTTCAACATTCCCGCATTCGACACCGCCGTTGCCTTTGCCCTCGATTCGTCCGGCCGCGCGATCTCCCTCACCGTTTCGAATGCGCCCGGAAAGACATACGTACGAACCGGGCTGCCGGTACGCGGCGTCTTTCACGATTACCAGCGCAGTGAAGCGATGATCCCCATGCGAGATGGGGTCAAGCTCCACGCGGTGATTCTGAAGCCGGCGGATATAGCGGCGCCCCTGCCCATCCTGATGGAGCGTACGCCGTACGGGGTGGATGGTACAGACCGCGCGTCGTTCTTTGCCCAGCGGCCCGAGTTTGCGCGCGACGGCTACATCTACGTGGCCGAAGACATTCGCGGGCGATACAAGAGCGAGGGCAAATTCGTAATGATGCGGCCGCTCGCCGATCATCACGATGCGCATGCGACAGACGAGAGCACCGACGCCTATGACACTGTTGCATGGTTGATCAAGAATGTGTCCGGGAATAACGGGCGAGTTGGTGTGGTGGGCGCAAGCTATCCGGGATTCCTGGCGATGATGGCAGGCATCGATCCGCACCCGGCAGTGAGGGCAATTTCGCCGCAGGCGCCGATGATCGACGTGTGGATCGGCGACGACTTCTTTCACAACGGGGCCTTTCGCCAGAGCTACGGATACGACTACGTGCTGTGGATGGAGTCCACCAAGACGGAGACCAACGTCAGTTACGGGAACGACGCCAGTGGCGCGTCCATCGACGGGTTCGACTACTTTCTCCAGCGCGGCGACTTTGCCGAGGATGTAAGTGAGTCCGGGTCCAAGAAGCTGCCGACTTGGAAGCTCTTCCTCGACCATCCGGCTTACGATTCGACCTGGTCGTCGCGCGGCGTGGAGTACGCGCTCGATTCTGTCACCGTGCCGACGCTTACCGTCGGCGGCTATTACGACCAGGAAGATATGTATGGGCCGCAGGAGGAGTACGCGAAGCTCGAGCCGCACGACACCGGGCATGAGAACTTCCTCGTTCTCGGGCCGTGGCGGCATGGATATTTCGATTCGTCGTCGCGGCGTATGGGGAACCTGGACTTCGGCGAGCCCATCGGCACCGAGTTTCGCACGCAAATCGAAGCGAAGTTCTTTGCGCATTATCTGAAAGACGAGCCGGGCTTCGATCTCGACGATACGGCGAGCTTTCAGACGGGCTCGAACACATGGAAATACTATTCGCACTTTCCGCCAACGCAGTCGCGGCCGACGGCGCTCTACCTTGAGGGCGCAGGGTTGCTGAATTGGAACGCGGCGAAATCGGAGGCGGGGGCGCAGGCGACCACGTCGTACATCAGCGATCCCTCCAATCCTGTTCCGTACAGACACAGGCCCATCCAGCCGACGTACAGCGACGGTTCCGAGTGGTACAACTGGCTGACCGAGGACCAGCGATTTGTGACGGACCGCAAGGACGTGGCCGTGTGGAAGCTGCCGGTGCTCACGAAGGATTTGACGATTACCGGCGAGGTCGTCGCGGACATCTTTGCCTCGACGACGGGGACAGACAGCGATCTGGTGGTGAAGCTGATCGATGAGTATCCGGCCGAAGACGCGGACCCGACGATGCGCGGCTACCAACTGCTGACCAACGCCGAGATCTTCCGCGGGCGGTATCTGGCGGGGTACGACAAGCCGGCTGCACTTGCGCCGGATTCGATCCACGAGTACAAATTCAGCCTGCACGACGTGGATCATGTCTTCAAGGCCGGGCACACGGTAATGGTCGAGATCCAGAGCTCATGGTTCCCGCTCTATGACCGCAATCCGCAGAAGTTTGTGCCGAACATCATGAAGGCCAAGCCAGCCGACTACAAAGCCGCGACGATCACGATCTATTCCGGACCGGAAAACGATTCGGAGATCGAGGTTCCGGTTATGGGCGCGCAGTAGCATAGGCGCGCGCGCCTGCGGATGAAAGGCGGGCGCGACCGAGATGGCAACGGCGGAGGCCGGCGACCTATAATCGCAACAGTTACGAGTCCGGCCCCAACTTTCCCAATAAGGCGAGGAAAAATTTGGCACGCGAGCTTTATACCGCGCGACTTTTGCGCAAAGACTGTATCTCAGAGGTTGCACAGTGCTATCACTTCCTTTTCGAAGTTGAGGGACGTGACAGTTTCGACTATCGTCCCGGTCAGTTCGTCTCGGCCGTGGCCCCGGACGAGAACGGCAAGCAGCAAACGCGCGCTTACTCGATTGCGTCGGCGGCGAGCGGCAACAAATTCGAGTTGTGCGTGAACCGCGTGGAGAACGGATTCTTCTCCAATTACCTGGCGGACCTGACGTTATTGCCGGTGGGAGCTACCATCCAGATCCACGGGCCGCACGGCCACTTCGTGCTGCAGGAGCCCATCACCGACTCGATCTTTGTGGCCACCGGCACAGGCGTTGCGCCGATGCGCGCTTACCTCCAATGGCTCTTTCCCGCGGACGGCGCCGACCGCAGCCTGGGCAAGGACATCTGGCTGGTCTACGGCACGCGCCACGAATCCGACATCTATTACCAGGCTGAGTTCGAGGCGCTGGACAAGCGAGTGCCTAACTTCCACTACCTGCCCACACTGAGCCGCGCCCTGGATAGTTGGACCGGCCTGCGCGGCCACGTGCAGGTCCATGTTGCAAAGATCGTCGAAGAGCGCGCAAAACGGCAGGGCCGAACGCTGCCTGCTCCGCCCGTCGATCCTGCGATTCCGGCGGCTAACCTGAATTTCGACATCTACTGCTACATCTGCGGGCTGAACTTCATGGTCTCCGGCGTGCGCGAGATGCTCGACGGCTACGGCTGGAACAAGAAGCAGATAGTCTTCGAGCGGTACGACTAGAACGGCTCCGACCTCGTGCTCGGTTGGGTGGATTTGGGGTCGTTTTGCGCATAAAAATCAACAAAAATCACAAAAAAACGCAAAAAATCGATGCGAATTTTGAGACGTATTCGTTGATGATAAAAGAGTTATTGTCATTTTGGAGGTTTCAAAGTGCATAAAATCACTCCTCCTCGCCTTCTGGCGGGTCTGTTGGGGATTTTCCACCCGATTTAGCGCCTGTCGCCTGAGGTTTTGGCTGGAGGCTGAGCGCGGCCAGAGCGACTCTGGCGTTGGCGAGGTAGTGCGCTGCTTCACGGCGGGTGACGATGCCGGTCATGGAGGCGAAGTTGATGCAGGCGATGAAGTCGCAGATGTTTTTGTATCCGACGAGGGGCGGGGTTTCACGGAGATAGGCCTGGTTGGCGGCTTTTTCGGCCGGCCAGTCGCTTTCGCCCTCGGCGAGTTTGGCAGCTTCCTTTTTATAGGTGTAGTTCCAGGCCTTCATGCAGTGGACGATGGCCTCGTTTTCGGTGTCGGGTTTGTCTTTCTTGTCCTGGCGTGCCTTGGAGCCGGCGCGCGCGGTTGAGGTTGCAAGTGGGTCCGTGGTTTCAAGCGCGCTGGTCGCAGTCGGCGCTTCCGCGGCGGCGAGTGCGGTCGTGGGTTCAAGTGCGGTCTGGATTGGAAGTTCGGCTGCGGCGGTATCGGTAGAAACGATGGTGTCTGCCATGAACTTGCTCCTTCATCATTAAGGCTAGCGATTTGGGAGAATTAATCGGCAAACTTGGGAAAAAAATAAATGAATGAGTAAGTGACTGAGAAATCAGTGGGTTGAGGAGAATTTGGCGGGTGCGCTTGGATGGCGAGGGGCTTGACAGGAAAAAGCAGGGAACAGCGCAGCGAGCATTAGAGGTTGAACAGCTCGCGGAGACGCTTGGTTTGGGCGCGGCTGACGGGGATCTCAGTCTGCTGTTTGTCGTTCATGCGGAGCTGGTAGCTGGACTTGAACCAGGGCATGACCTCGCGGATCTGATCGATGTTGACGACGAAGCCGCGATGGGCGCGCCAGAAACGCGAAGAATCGAGGAGCTCGAGGAGTTCCTCAAGGGTGCGGCACTTTGACTGGCCTTCAAAGACGCGAGTGACGACGCGAATGACACCTTCGTCGATGGCGGCGAAGCAGATGTCGGCCTGATCGACGAGCAGAAGGCGGCTCTGCGCCTGGACGATGAGCTTGGCGGGAGGACGGCCCTGTTCGGTGCTTTGAGGACGGTTGATCAGGCGCAAGAGACGATCGATCTGCGACTCGATGCCGGGTTCAGGCGCTGCGCCCGCTGATGAACTGCCGGCCGCGATGCGCGCCTTGGCGCGTTCGACGGCTTCGGATACACGGGCGAGGTCAAAGGGCTTGAGCAGGTAGTCGACGGCGTTCACGTTAAAGGCGCGGACGGCATACTGGTCGTAGGCGGTGGCGAAAACGAATTGGGGCAGAGGCGCAACGTCCTTCTCCGCGCCCGCTTTTGCGGATTGGGCCCGTTTGCGGTCCACGAGCCGCTGAATGACGGCGAAGCCATCCTGGCCGGGCATCTGCACATCGAGAAAGACGAGGTCAGGATGATGTTCTTCGATGAGGTTGACAGCCTCAAAGCCGTTCGAGCCCTGCGCAACGACATCTACGCCGCCCACGGAATCAAGCAGGTACTTGAGCTCGTCGCGGGCCAGTTGTTCGTCGTCGATGATGAGCGTGGAGATGGGCATGGGAACCGGAGACTCAATTGTAGGAACGCGTAGCGGGCGGGTCAATGCGGAGGAAGGTACGCGGCGAGAAAGCGAGTCAGCAAGTCAGCAAGTCAGCGAGTCGGCAAGTTGGCCGGTCAGCGCTCAGCTAGTCGGCC
This sequence comes from uncultured Acidobacteriaceae bacterium, assembly GCA_963823805.1. Taxonomy (GTDB): domain Bacteria; phylum Acidobacteriota; class Terriglobia; order Terriglobales; family Acidobacteriaceae; genus Telmatobacter. The sequence goes on from CAWGMW010000001.1 coordinate 110,335, forward strand.
AGGACGCGGAGGCGAGCCGGGGTGTGGTCGTGGGCAAGCTCGTGGCCGCAGTTGGTGCAATAAATGTCGGTGGCGCGGACGGTGCGGAAGCAGGTGCCGCAGTTTGCCGTGAGCTGATAGTTGCACTGGGGGCAGAAGTGGAAGTCGCCCTGAACGTGTGTGCCGCAGGACGCACAGCGCGAAACGACGGGCTGGCGCAGGAGAAAGTACAACACGGCGCCGATGCCGGGCGGCCCAACCAGGCAGATGAACATCCAGAAACGAATGCTCATGGCACGGCGCGGGGCGTCTTTGCTGATGTAGCCGACCATGAGGAAGTACAGGGAGGCGACGACTCCCCAGGAGATATTGAAGTAAATGCGGAGGCCGAGCACTGAAGGCGGGTGATGGCGCTGCTCCGGCGCGACAACCCAGAAGTAGTACTCGACGAGGACAAAGGCCAGGCTGGCGGCGATGATCGACCAGACAGGAATCAGCCGCTCTTCTTCGTTGAAACGGATGGGCTTTTGGTCTGGCATGGGCCGTTGCTCCCCGGGTAAGTGGTTCAGAGACAGGTTCGCCTCTCTTTCAATGGACGGAGGAACCGCGCCAGAAGTTGCCGCCAGAAGCGAATCTGGGGCAAAAATCGGGGAAACTTTGGTGGGAGTTATTCCTTGCTGCGCGACCAGCCGGCAATCAAAAACGCGGCCAAAACGGCGGGGAAAAGGATGCAGGCCCAAAGGCTGGTCTGGGTGGCAATGTCGCTGATGTGCTCGCCGCCAATGAGGTCGTCGGCGACGCGCCAAGCCAGGGGCCCGAAGCCGAGGAGGGCGAGCAAAAGGACTGCCAGGACGAGAGAGCGTGTACGCCGACGGCCGGCCTGCTGATCCTTGATGACGCCAAGCGAAGCCAAAACGACGCGCCGAGTGCTTTCAGCAACAGCGCGTTCCCGGCCGGCTTGTTTACCGGTAAGGGCGGAGAGCAGATCGCGATCGCCAGGGATACCCGCTGCGGGGCTCGCGTTTGCGCCCGAAGCCGGATTGGCGGCAGAGTCGCCGGCCAGTTCAACTGCTCTCACACAGCCTCCTGAAAGCGCGCCGCCGCAAAGCCGAGTCGCGGCTTGATCATGGCCAGGCCACGATAGAGACGCGATTTGACGGTGGAAAGGGGAGCGCGCGTGACCTTGGCGATCTCCTCAAGCGAAAGCTCCTCGTGGAAACGGAGGACCAGCACCTCGCGATGCAGCGTATCGAGCTCGAGCAACGCGGCAGCGATCTTCTCGCGATCTTCGAGGTTGGAGACGCGATCGAAGGGCGTGGGATCATCGGCGACGACTTCGAATGTCATGGAGCGGTCATCTTCAGTGACGCCGTCGATGAGCTCGTCGAGCGAGTTCATGGTGCGCTTGCGGCGATGATCGATGACGAGGTTGCGGGCGATGGTGAAAAGCCAGGTTTCAAAACGAGAGCGACCGTCGAATTGTTCGCCGCGAACAAGGACGCGCATCCAGACTTCCTGAAAGATGTCCTCGGCGGTGTCGCGGTTGCCCGTGAGGAAGAGCAGGTAACGCATGAGACGGTGCTGATAGCGGACGATGAGTTCTTCGAGCAGGCCGGCTTTCTGGCATTTGAGGCCAGCGGCTACGGCAAGACTTTCCTGCCGCGCGGCGTCGTCGGCTACCAAGGCAGATGCTTTAGGGAAGAGTGTCCGAACTGAAGCAAGTGTCATCTGGGTCAATTAGACGATAAAACCGCCGGTGAAGACCAGCCAAATTGGGGATCCCGGCTTACCGTCTGCCCTCCTGTTACCAAGGTCGAACACGGAATCGTAGCACAAAGTTGCTGTGCGGGACGGCTCGGGACTGCTCGGGAGCGCTGTGGACGGTGTTGCCGAGTGGGGTTGCTGTCGGCGTGGTTTCGCGCAAGGCGGCCTGCGGGTCGACCGTAAGTGCCGGAGAATCATGGGGTCAGGACTCGCGATGAACGGGGTCCTATTCCTCGAGTGGCGAGCTGGATTCCTCGTCGCGTGGCGAGGCGGATTTCCGCTGGGAGGCGTGGAGTGCGGCCTGGATGGCTTTGGCGGCGCGGCGCTCGCGGGCGTCAGCGGACTCGTAATAGAAGATTCCGAGCAGGTGGCTTTGGCGTTGGGCGGGAGTGAGGGCGATCCAGGCGTCGCGGGAGCCGGGGTGGCGCTGGAAGAGAGCGCGGAGGATGGGAGGCGGATCGTGCTCGCCTTCGAGGGCCTGCATGAAGAGCTCGGCGATCTTCCCGGCACGCTTGACGCGGCCTGCGGGGGTTTTGGGCAGGTCGGCAAACTTGCCAAACTCGCGACGCCTGGACGGGCTCATTGAGTCGAACAATTGGCGGAGCTGGCGGTCGGAGTTGAGGGCGCGGGTGAGCTCGGGTGGGAGCAAAACGGGACGCTCGACGAGGTCGGGCTCGAGCGAGATCTTGACGCGGGAGCCGACGCGGGAGCGGGAGGCCGTTTGCATCTTCTTGTTGACCAGAAGAAAGTGGCCGCCGCGGCGGCGATCGGGGAAGAGCGAGGTGCGGAAGGCAAAGCCGGCGATTTCTCCTCGTACGCGACGGCCGTTGCGCACCGGCCAGGCTTTGGCGATGTCGAAGGGGACACGGGCAATGACCCACTTGAGCGCGGTTCCATCGGGCTCGAGGAGCGCGGTGAAGGATCTGCGTGGTGAGGCGGAGCGAGGTGGCATGGTTGGTTTCAGGAAGCCGGGCGCGGCGTGCTTGAAAGCGATTCTAGACGAGCGGGGTCAGGCCCGGGCGGCTTGTTTGCGGCGACGGCGGAGGGAAGCGAGGGCACGGAAGACGAAGCGGATGAGGATAAGAGTAATAAGGATGCAGATGAAGGCGATGCCCGCGGCAATGTAGGGCTTCCAGGTAGAAAGCCATGTGAGGAAGATGGCCAGTCCATCTTCACCGAGGCTGAGCGCGATGTTGGAGAATGGTTCGGGCGTGGGAGTGACCGCGGCGCGGACGGCGGTTTTGCCTCCGTGGGCGATGAAGGCGATGGCGCCGCCGGCAAGAGTGGCGGCGAGCTGTTCGCCGGGCGTGAGGCCGGCTGTGGCCTGAAAGGCGAGGAGCGCGGCGACAGGGACGCGGATGAAAGTGTGGAGCGCGTTCCAGACAAGATCGAGGGCGGGAATCTTGTCGACGAAGAAATTGATAGCGAAGAGAACGAGAGCCGCGGCGATGATGCCCCAGTTCGACAGCAGATGCAGCGATGGGGGCAGGTCGAGGAATCTTGTGTGGGACATGAGGCCGAGAGTGGCCACGGTGGCGTAGACGTTGAGCCCAGCCGCGAAGCTGACGGCGATCATCAGAGCGACGAGTTGGTCGGGCGGGAAGGGCATGCGGAGAGTATAAAGGCCGGAATCAGGGAGTAGGGAGCAGGGAATAGGAGCGTGGCTAGGACTTATGATGGGCTGCGAGGAGGTCACGACGATGACGGATCGCGAGGCAATGAAGGGCGACGCACAGAAAAACAAAGACGACGAAGTTTGGCCGGCGCTGCCGCAGAGCGCGTGGAGCGATACGTGCGCCACGCTGCAACTGTGGTTGCAAATGGTTGGCAAGGTGAGGATGGCGCTGACGCCGGCGATCAATCATTGCTGGAACGTGACGCTCTATCCCACGATTCGCGGGCTGACCACAATGCCGATGGCGCATGGGTCGCGCCACGGTTCGCGAATGGTCCAGATCGATTTCGATTTTGTGAGCCACGAACTGGTGATCGAGACGAACGCCGGCGGACGCGAGATGATCGAACTGGAGCCGATGACGGTTGCGGAGTTTTACCGGCGGCTGATGACAGCGCTCGAGAGCCTGGATGCGCTGTGCAACATGTGGCCGGTGCCGTGCGAAGTGGCGGAGCCGATTCCGTTCAAGAAAGACGACGTACACCGGGCCTACGACCCGGAGTATGCGCAACGGTTCTGGAGAATCTTGCTACAGGCGTCGCGGGTGATTGAGGTGTTTCGCGCGCGGTTCATTGGCAAGGTGAGCCCGATCCATTTGTTCTGGGGGGCGATGGACCTGGCGTGCACCCGATTTTCAGGGCGCACGGCGCCGGAGCATCCGAGCATGCCGGGGCTGCCGGACCGCGTAACGCGCGACGCCTATTCGCACGAGGTGAGCAGTTGCGGATTCTGGCCGGGAGCACCTGGTCCGCCGGGAGCAGGATTTATCGAGCCGTTTTTTTACAGCTACGCGTACCCGGAGCCTCCCGGCTACAGGGATTACGTGATTGCGCCGGCGGAGGCAAGGTTTGACAAGAACTTCGGCGAGTTCATTTTTCCGTATGAGGCGATGCGGCAGTCGGCGGACCCGGACGATGCGCTGCTGAAGTTTTTGCAGAGCACGTATGAAGCGGCGGCGAATTGCGCGAAGTGGGATCGGGAGGCGCTGGAAATTCAGTGATCAGTGGTCAGTGAACAGGGAAAAGCTGACGCATTTGCAATCGAACCTGCCTGATTTCCGCACCCCGCGGCACCCCGTTCCAAAGATTGGCGCCGGAAATAAATATTACCCCCTTTTTGGGGGTTAAGAGGTTTATTTTCAATGGTTTGTACCCTCGATCATTTGCTCTAAATCCATGATTCCAAAGGGTTTATCGCGTAAAATCTTCCATCAAAAGGAGTTAGTAGAGAACAGGGAACAAGGGAACAAGGGACCGAGGGACCAAGGCTCCTCCTCGACCTCGTTCCGCAGCGATCTGGCTCCGGCAAAATTCCTTTTGGTGATTCTGAGACAAGGATAGCGAAAGCCGCAAATTGATCGGCAAACCTCGTGATTTTATTTGGGTCGCATTTTCAACGGGTTGCGCGGGTTCTTGCGGAGAAGGCGCTTGACAGTGGGTTGACGGTTGCCCTCTGTGGTAATACGATATGTATATACAGATGCGGTACGAGTGGGACGAACGAAAGAACCGCGAGAACCAACGGAAGCACGCAGGGATCAGCTTCGAGTTGGCCGTGCTTGTTTTTCAGGATGAAGATTGCGTTTTCACCAAGGACAGAGTGGATGAGACCGGTGAGCAGAGATGGCACGCGTTAGGCGCGGTGTTCCTGGAATCGGGAACTGCGGACTTTTTGCTGGTGGTGCACGCGTACAGAGAGGATGAAAATGGCGAAGAGATTATCCGTATTATCTCAGCCCGAAGAGCTAGTGAGAGTGACCTCAGAAGATATCAGGAACAGGAAGTGGACTGAGGCCGAGAAACAGGCGATCCGGCGGGCAGCGGCAGATCGGGCAGCGGGACTCGATTTGCCTGAAGAGGAATACGAGGACATTCCGCGGCTGACGGCAGAGCAGCTTGCGCAGATGGTGCGGCTGCGCGACGTGCGGCGGAAGCAGGCGGTGAGCGTGCGTCTCGATCCGGAGGTGCTGGAGTGGCTCAAGTCGAAGGGCGAAGGGCACCTGACGCGGATCAACGATATCCTGGTGAACCTGATGGAGGCGGAGAGACGCAGCAGGTCAGCAAGTTAGCGAGTCGGCACGGCGGGTTAACGTCCGGTTATTGCTTGACATAACGCGCAGATGCGGCCAGAATGGATGTATTCCGTACGCTCGTAGGCGAGCATGTATCCCACAAACCCCGAGGCGAGAGTCTCGGGGTTTGTTTTTTGTGAGGCAACGTTGTGAAGAAGATGATTCTCATGATCGACGGGGGATGTCTTCGCGTCTCTGCCAGGAAAGCGAAGAGGAAATACGACCCCGATTTTATAGAGGCTTTTTGCAGAAACTGCGTGACCGCGGACGAGGAACTTATCAGGGCGCTCTATTACGACTGCGCGCCGTATCAGGGGTCGCAGAAGCTCCCGGTTACAGGCGCGGCCCAGGTTTTTGCGGCATCAGGACAGTGGTTGAAGGATCTTGCAAAGAGGGACCTACTTGCCGTTCGGCTCGGGGTGCTGAAGTTCCGCGGCTACAAGTTGAAGACGACTCCCGTGACGGGGATTGCCGCACTGACCGATGCTGATTTTTACCCCGATTTCGAGCAGAAGGGCGTCGACATGCGGATCGGTCTCGATATTGCTGCCTACTCGGCCCTGAAGGGGATCGACAGGATCGCTCTGGTGACTGCGGATACCGATTGCGTCGCTGCTATGAAGCTGGCGCGAAAGAGCGGAGTCCAGGTGGTTCTTATCGCCTTGCCCAACGGGATCGTTCCGGGGGAACTCGCGGAACACGCGGACTTTGTGAGGGCGGTCGCTTTGCCGTGATTTTAATAGGGTGGCGAGAAGGAGTTCTTTCGCCCCTACGGGGCTGGAGATTCTTGGGGCGGCTTTCCCAGGGCTGCGTCGCCCCCGCCCCACGGACGAAGGCCTGTCCGTGGGGACCCCGGTGACGGCGACTTGCCCTGGGCTAACTTCTGGCGCTCCCTACGGGAGCTTTTCGAGCCGAAGGAATCGAGATTTGGCGGGCCTGCCACCACACACTCGAATCGCGTGTTATATTTCTCTTCATATCCCAAGGGGATTAGCCGCTCCGGCTCTTCGCCTCTGGCTGAAATGCCACGGGTTTGTGTGCTAGAGACTATCCGTCGAAAACACGAGTGGAAGATTTATTTTCACGCCGGAGCGGCGACTGAAGTCTTAACATGTCAGTCACGATTGAGAAGGCCGTCCGGTCCGAGGCGGAGAAGCTGATCCGGCGGCATGAGATGTATGCGTCAAATCTGGCGCGTGAAGCTCAGCGGCATGAGGCCAGGTCGGGTTTGGCGCAAACCACGATCGTTCAGGTACCCGAGTATTGGTCTCTTGCAAACGGCTTCAACCCCTACTATGTGAGGCGGCATGCAAAAGCCATCGCTAGAGCGCTCGAGCGCCGGCTCGCCGCTGAAGACTACTCTCCGTTCCCTCCTTACAGATATTCGGTGCCGCGTGGCGATGGAACCAACCGCACAGTCTCCGTTTTTCAAATCGCGGATAGCGCGCTGTCAGCGTTGACATTTAGACGTCTGATAGCGAAGAACGCGAGACATTTTAGTGCTAATAGTTATGCCTATAGGACTGACCTGTCCCTTCAGGACGCTATTCTGCATATTGGCTCTGACTTCAAGTTTAAGAATCGCCTTTATCTGGCCGAATTCGACTTCGCTAAGTATTTCGACTCGGTGTCTCACGAGCACGTCCTGAGGATGTTGGAAGATCGCAAGTTTTTTGTGACTCGCCGCGAGCGACTGATCCTCGAAGTGTTCCTTAAATCTCGTTCTCGTGCTGCGCACGAGTATATTGGGCCATCGTTGCCTCGCACGGATGGATTTCCGCAAGGTACTTCCGTCTCGCTCTTTCTCGCAAACTTGGCGGCCTACCCTCTGGATCACCGGCTGGAGCGTCTTGGCGTCGGCTTTGTTAGATACGCCGATGACACGCTCATATGGTCCGACAGCTACGACGAAATCGGACGCGCCGCGAGTTCGCTTGAGGAGGCGGCGGCCGAGATGGGCGTGAAGCTAAACCTCTTCAAGTCGAAAGGAATTACGCTATTTGCGCCAACCGATTTGAAGGCGGAGCTTCCCTCGCAAAGCTTCGTCGAGTTTCTCGGGTATTCGATTAGCCGGGACCACCTGAGTATCCGAGGGAGCAGCGTAAGACGGATCAAGAAGCATATCTCGTTCCTCATCTACAAGAATCTGTTGCAGGAGCCCGCGCGCGGAAACTTCCCCTCCGAAAGGATGCTCGGGAAAATTGACGAGGACTATCCAGTTCTTATTTATCAGCTTCGTAGGTATTTGTACGGAGACCTGACCGAAGCTATGGTGCGTAAATACCTTTCCAGGCAGATGCCATTGCTCAGGTTCAGGGGTCTCATGAGTTTCTACCCGATAGTCGATGATGAGGATCTCCTGCGTGGGCTCGATGGCTGGATGCTTTCGAGCACCTTTAGGGCGATTAAGCTCCGCGGGCAGCTGTGGGGTGCATATTTCCCTGGGGCGCTCCCGGCGCCGCACGGAAAGTCGCGTGCTCAGCTTCTTCAGCTCCGGCACAACCCCGAACCGGGGCACCTTGTAGATTTAAGATTCCCGAGTTTTCTCCGAATTTCGAGGCTCTTGAGGCGCGCTTCATCGACGTATGGCGCGTCAGCAGTCGCAAACCCGCGGAGTCATAAGTACTATTCTCCTGCCCCGTAGATAATCTCCAATGGCTGGCTGTTTGAGCGCATTGGCTCGCGGCCCGCTATTGCCTGTGATTCAATAGTAAAGATGGGTATTCCCCGGAGATCGACGGTGCGTGGGCGGGCTATTGCGGCCAAGCGGAAGGTGCGTGAGTACGCCATGGTGGCGCGGGCGCTGGCGGACACTTCGCACCCCATGCTGGTGCAGATTATCCCCACGCGTTTTTGCAACCTGAGCTGCGCTTACTGTAACGAGTACGACAAGGTGAGCGAGCCGGTGCCTCTGGAAGAGATGTACCGGCGGATCGACGCGCTCGGTCGGCTGGGAACGGCCATGATCGGCATCTCGGGCGGAGAGCCGCTGACCCACCCGCAACTGGACGACATTATTCGCCGCATGAGAAAGACGGGCGCGATTGCAGGGATGATCACGAACGGGTTCCTGCTTAGTCCTGAGAGAATAGCCCGGCTGAACGAGGCGGGCCTGGACCACATGCAGATCAGCATCGATAATTTAGAGCCGGACGAGGTGTCGAAGAAGTCCCTTAAAACTCTGGACAAGCGGCTCGCGATGCTGGCCGAGTATGCCGAGTTCCACGTGAACATTAATTCGGTGGTGGGCGGAGGAATAAAAGACCCAAATGATGCGTTGGTGATTGGCCGTCGGGCGCTGGAGCTGGGGTTCGAGTCGACGATCGGGATTATTCATGATGGCGACGGGCAACTGAAGCCTCTGAAACCGGAAGAGGCGCGGGTGTACCACGAGATGAAGGCGCGGAAGAAGACGAACTACGCGCAGTTCGACAAGTTCCAGGAGGCGATTGCCGAGGGGCGCGCGAATGACTGGCGTTGCCGGGCGGGGTCGCGGTATTTGTATGTGTGCGAGGACGGGCTGGTGCACTACTGCTCGCAGCAGCGGGGATACCCGGGGGTTCCGGTGGCCGAGTATACGAAGGCGGATTTGAAGCGGGAGTTTACGACGGCGAAGAGCTGCGCGCCGAATTGCACGGTGGGTTGCGTGCACAGGATTAGCTATATCGACCACTGGCGCGCTCCGCAGACGCGGATGGTTGCGCCGGGCGGGCAGGAGCTGGTGAAGATCCAGGGCAGCTGAAGCTGCCAGCTTTCAGCTATCAGCCGTCAGCCGTCGGCTTTCAGCTCTGATGGTGCGAGGGCGACGGCGGTGGGAATTTAGCCGAGATTGAGAGAGGGATGGAGACGGCGTTCGCGGGGGGCGAACGCCGGTTTTGTTTGGGGGGCAAGCAGGGTTCGGCGCAAATCGCGAGGAGCGATTTGCGCCTGGATCTAATTCGGCTGAGAGTGCGGGCTGGCGAGCAGAGGGGATGGGTTCGGCGCAAATCGCGAGCAGCGATTTGCGCCTGGATGCGGAGCGAGGCTTTGTTTCGGGAGAGATCCCCGAGAAGCGTCCCTCAGGGCCTAAATGCCTTGTTGATTCTGCTCCCGTTGCGGCAGTCGGGGATAAATCGCCGACCTACCAGCCGAGCCCTGATACAAGACAGGTTCGCGCAGGGTTCGCCGGGCGCTTATTTGAGCGGGGTTCGGCGCAAATCGCGAGGAGCGATTTGCGCCTAGATGCGGGGCGAGGCTTACTTTCGGGAGAGATCCCCGAGAAGCGTCCCTCAGGGACTAAATGCCTTGTTGGTTCTGTTCCGGTTGCGGCAGTCGGGGATAAATCCCCGACCTACCAGCCGAGCCCTTTCAAAGCACCATTTGTGCTGGCGGTTAGTGGCCGCGGGATTCGGCGAGGGCCTCGTCGATGAGCTGGAAGAGGCGGCCGCGGTCGGCGACCTCGACGAATGGCGGCGCGTGGGCGGCGTTGGTCACGATCCAAATGGTGGGGGTGTGGTCGACGCCGATGCGCTGGCCGAGATCGCGGTCATCTTTGACTTCCTGCGAGAGGCGGCCCATGGGATCGATGGCGAAGGGCAGGGCGACGCCGTGGTCGGAGGCCCATTTCTGGGTAAACTGCTGGAGATCGGCGGGGGTTTCGATGGAGATCTGGTTGGCGAAGACCGCGTCGCGATAGTCGTTGCCGAGGGTCTTGCTTTTGGTGTCGAAGAAGCGGGCGTTGACGGCGGCCTGGAAGCTCCAGTTGTGCTGGGGGAGCGGGAAGTCGTGGCGGACCCAGGGAATGTTGTACTTGGCGGCGGCCTCTTTGAGGAGGGGATTGGCCTGGGCGCAGTCAGGGCACTCGAGGTCTTCAAACTCGATGATGGCGACGCGTGCGCCGGGCGGCGGCTTGAGGGCGGAGGCGTCGTGGACCTGGGTTGTGGGCGGCGCGCCGAATTGGGCGTGGGCGGGGACGGTGAGCAAGGCAGCAACGGCCAGGGCAAGGGTGAAGACAAGGCCGCCGGGGCGGCGCGAGGCGAAATGAAGGCTGAGGAAACGATGCATAGCGATTGGACGGCTCCCTAAAGCCATTGTAACGGGAGAGATGGAAGGGGCAGGGAACAAGGGACTGAGGGAGCAAGGGACTAAGGGGCCTAGAGTCAAAGTGAACAAGTGAAGGAGAGAGAAAGTGAAAAAGAGAAAGAGTGAACATTAGCCTGGAGGCTATTGGTCGCGATCGCGACGGTTGCGGGCAAGCCATTGACGCCATTTGTAGTCAGCAAAGAACGAGGCGGCAACGATGAGGATCGCGGCGATGATGAGAACGATTTTCATAGAGCCGGTGGACGGTGAACGGTGGACAGTGAACGGTGGTCAGCGGCCGACGACGATGACGGTGAAAGTGCCCGGAATGACGGGCGGACGCGGGCGCGGATTCGCGGGAGTGGGATCGGGGCGCGGGCCAAAGTCGGCGGTAATGAGATAGACGCGGTCGGTGGAGGAATCGTAAGTCATGGTGCGCGCGCCGGCCTGGGTGGTGAGGCTTTCGATGGTGGGATAGCCGGGGGCGGCGGCGTCAATGACAGAGAGAATGCCGTCGCGGCTGGGGATGAAGACGAGAGAGTGGGCGTCGCTGAAGCCGGCGGCGTCAGGGCCGTCGCCGATAGCGGGGTTGGCGAGGAGCTTGCCGGTGGTGGAGTCGATGACGGACGCCTGCTTGCCGTCGCAGGCAGGGAAGAGGTGATGGCGGGCGACGTCGAAGGCGAGGCCGGAGGGTGAGTCGCAGCCGGCGGGCCAGGTTGCGGTAATGGTTTTGGAGTGAGCGTCGATGCGGACGATTTCGTTTTTGTCTTCAATGTTGTCGAAGACAGTGCCCTGGCCATCGGTGACGGGAAACTCGGGCTTGCCGGGAAGAGGGATGGTTGCGATGACGGCGTTCGAGACGGGAGAGATGACAGAGACGTCGTGGGAGTGACCATTGAAGGCCCAAACGGTTTGGGTGGCGGGCTCGAAGAGGATGTCGTCAGGGCCGGTTCCGGCGGGGATGGTTGCGGTGATGGCGAGGGCGGACCGATCGAAGGCGACGACCGCATTGGCGCCGCCGTCGGTGATGTAGCCGAATTTGCCGGCCGTGTCGAGAGCAATGGAGTGGACGCCGTGGAGGTTGGGGATCGTGCCGATCGATTTACCGGTGTTGGTGTCGACGACATCGACTTCAGTGCCGTGGGCGATGTAGAGGCGATGCGCGCCGGGATCGGCGACAGGGTAGTCCCAACCGCCATCGCCGCCGATTTTCCAGTGGTCGACAACGTGGTAGGGCTGTTGCAACGTCGCGGATGAAGACGCGGGAGCTGGAGGCTGTTGCGCGGTGAGGGTTGGCGTGGCGATGACAGCGAGGAGGGCGGCGGCTGCGGCGACCAGGGATGCGATGAGCGGAAGACGAGGATAGGACATGAGGGGCTCCGAACGGAATTTTGACGGGGCAAGGATAGCACGCAGGGGTTGATGGCACGGTCAATACGCGATGAACCCCTGAGAGGGCGCGATGAACAGGGGCGCGAATGAAAAGGGGCAGGAATGAAAAAGGCGATGCGGGAGAGAGTTGGTGCTATCTTGGACAGGACCGATTTTGGGCAGAATCAGGGTGGAGCGATGAGGCGAGAGATGAGCAATCGTGCGTTCGTGCTGAATGGTTTGGCCGCAGCGGTTTGGATTGCGTCTTCTGTTGGGCTGCTGGCACAAGGTCCGGCGGAGAATCCTGCGGAGGCGTGCGCGTTCAAGAATCAGACGGCCGCGGCGACGGTTGGACAGTACCAATTTACTGCGCACAAGAGCAGCGATGGCGCGTGCCTGCAGGTGACGAGCGGAGGCAAGACCGTTTACACCCAGAGTGTCGACAGCTTTGAGACCTACACGTTGGGGCAGCCGGACGATGCGCAGGACAATATTGCGGCGATCGCGAACGGGACGGACGTGACGGGGCGCGGGCAGCCGGACATGATTGTTTCGCTGTTTACCGGCGGGGCGCATTGCTGTTCGATTCACTTTGTCTTCGAGCTGGGGCCGCAGTTCAAGCTGCTGGCTACGATAAACGATGCCGACGACGATATGGCTCACTTTGAGCGTCTGGCGGACGGCCACTACTACTACGTGACGGGCGACGGGACGTTTGACTATTGGCCGACGTGCTATGCATGTTCGCCTTCGATGATCGTAACGCTGCAGTGGGTGGCCGATGCGAATGGCGGCGAATTCCATGTGGCGATGGACAAGATGCAGACGCCGGCGCCGACGACCGCGGAGTGGAACAGTGAGCTGAGTGCGGCGCAGAAGGCGGTGGCGGCGGCCGATGCCGATTCCATCGGAACGACGATGTGGCAAACGGTGCTGAACCTGATTTACGGCGGGCACTCCGATCTGGCGTGGAAGTTTGTGGATGCACTGGGGCCGAAGGCGCAACAGAGCCCGCTGCCGACGCTCGCGGATTTTTGCTCGGTGCTGAAGACGAGCCCGGGTTGGCCGGATTTGCAGCCAACGTTGAAAGACACCCCATCGGCGTGCGCGAATGCGGTGACTAAGCCCACGAACTAGGATTTAAGCCCGATTGCCCCTTGTTTCCCTGAGAACGCCGAACCTTTCCAAGCAACTCCCGCCAACCCTGAACAGTCACTGAATTGCGCCGCCGATGCATTAGTCTCAAAGTTGCGAAACCATCACGCGTTTTGGAGCCCGCGATTGCGCATTGTTCTGTCGAACATTGGGACGTTTGGGGACATCAATCCACTGATTGCGATTGCGCTGGAGCTGAAGCGGCGCGGACACGTGCCGGTGATGGCGCTGCCTAACGTCTACCGGCCGAAGATTGAGCCGCTCGGGCTCGAGTTTCACGCACTGCGTCCGGACATCGACCCCACAAATACGCTGCTTGTAGATATGATCTACGACGTGAAGAAGGGCACGGAGACAGGGCTGCGGGAGTTTCTGTATCCGGTGCTGCGGCAGACTTATGACGATCTGCTGGATGCGGCGACCAAGCCGGCGCGCGCGGACCTTCTGCTGCTTGGCGAGCTGAACTACGCGGGGCCGATTGTGGCGGAGGTGACGGGCATCCCGTGGGCGAGTTACGTGCTGGCGCCGTTCTCGTTTTTCTCGGCGTTCGATCCGCCGGTGCTTCCGCCGTATCCGAGGCTGGCGCGCGCGGACAAGATCAAGGGGATGGGACGCGCGATGCGGCGGCTGGCTCGGTTTGTGACGCGCAAATGGCCGGAGCCGGTTTATGAGCTGCGGCGCGAACTGGGATTGCCCAAGGGCAAGAATCCAATCTTCGATGCGAAACATTCGCCGCACCTGGTGCTGGCGCTGTTTTCGCACGTGCTGGGCGTGGAGCAGAGGGATTGGCCGGAAAATACGTTGATCACGGGATTTTGTTTTTACGATGCGGACGCGGGGAATGCGGCGCTGCCGGAGCAACTTGAGAAGTTTCTGGCCGCGGGCGAGGCGCCAGTCGTGTTCACGCTGGGGTCGGCGGCGGTGCTGGCGGCGGGAGACTTTTACGAGAATTCGGCGAAGGCGGCGAAGAAGCTGGGCGTGCGCGCGGTGCTGCTGATTGGGGACGACGAGAGAAACCGGCCGCAGGAGGCGCTGCCCGACTCGATTTGCGTGGCGAAATATGCACCCTACTCGGCGTTGTTTCCGAGAGTGGCGCTGGCGGTACACCAGGGCGGCGTGGGAACGACGGCGCAGTGCCTGCGCGCGGGGCGGCCGATGCTGATCATGCCCTACTCGCACGACCAGCCGGACAACGCTCGGCGCATGAAGAGGATGGGCGTGGCGCGGGTGATTCAACGATCGAGTTACAAGCCGTGGCGTGTGGCGCGGAGGGTGAAGGCAATGCTGGCGGAGCCGGAGTTTGAAGAGCGGGCTCGCGCCGTGGCCGAGGAAGTGGCGCGGGAAGATGGCGTGAAGACGGCGTGCGATGCGCTGGAGGGGCTGGAAGCGCGGATGCGCGCGGGATGACGTGAATCTCTGAGTCTCAATCGGACAGAATTCGTCTTACGGACGGGTGCCCCACCTTCGGCGCGGCTTTAACGCGCCTAAGGTGGGATATCGATCACTCTTCGAGCCAACTGGTTCGATCTACAATTCTTGGCATGACACAAGGCCTGAAGCGATATCAATCCACAGGCGATCTGCATTTTGTCACCTTCAGTTGTTATCAGCGCCGTCCCTATTTGGCATCCTCACGCGCGCGCCGACTTGTTGAAGAGACTTTGGAACAGGTGCGCGTGCGCTACGAGTTTTTGGTGGTCGGATATGTTGTCATGCCGGAGCACGTGCACCTGCTGGTTGGAGAGCCCGCGAACAGGGCACTCGCTCGGGCTCTCCAAGCACTTAAACTTTCAGTATCCAAGATGTCGAGACAGCATCCGTTTTGGCAGGCCCGCTATTACGACTTCAACGTTTTAAGCGGGCACAAGCAGATTGAGAAGCTTCGGTACATTCATCGCAACCCGGTGCAGCGCGGATTAGTGGAGCGGCCGGATGAATGGCAATGGTCAAGCTTTCGACATTACGCGACCGGTGAACGCGGTGTCGTAGAGATTGAGTCGTTTTGGACAGCCCAGGCACGAGAGAATTCAAGGAAGGTAGACGGCTGTAAGAAACGGTAGATATCCCACCTTAGCTCGTCCTTCGGACTCGCGAAGGTGGGGCACCCATTCGAGGTGGGAGCGCCGATCTCCGTCCAACATGGGATTTCGGATTCGCGGACACCGCGCTTACTGCGGAGCGGGAAGGTTGGTGGAGACTTCGGGCGGGGGAACGGCGGCGAGGTTCTCGGTTTCCGCGAGCAGTGGAGCGGGGAGCGGACGCTCGAGAGCGATCGCGAGAACTTCATCCATGTTGTCCACGAAGCGGAGCTTCATCGCATTCTTGATGTTATCTGGCAGCTCGGAAAGATCCTTCTCGTTGGCGCGGGGCAGGATGGTCTCGAAGATGCCGGCGCGGAGAGCGGCGAGTAGTTTTTCCTTGAGGCCGCCGATGGCGAGCACCTTGCCGCGGAGCGTGATTTCGCCGGTCATGGCGATGTCGCGGCGCACCGGAATTTTGGCGAGCGCGCTGGCGAGAGCCGTGGCCATGGTGATGCCGGCGGAAGGTCCGTCCTTGGGGATGGCGCCTTCCGGCACGTGCAGGTGAAGGTCGACGTTGCGGTAGAACTCGCGCGAAAGGCCGAGAGCCTGCGCCTTGCTGCGGATGTAGGCAAGCGCAGCCTGCGCCGATTCCTGCATGACGTCGCCGAGCTGACCGGTGATGGTGAGCTTGCCCTTGCCGTCGAGGACCTGGACTTCAGTGGTGAGGATGCTGCCGCCAACTTCAGTCCACGCGAGACCGGTGACGAGGCCGACTTCGCTCTTTTCGTGGACCTCGGAATCGCGGAACCTGGGCACGCCGAGGAATTCAACGATATTCTGCGCGGTGATTTCTTCCTTGTGCTTGTTGCCTGCCTTGACGACCTTGCGGGCGACCTTGCGACAGACATTGCCGATTTCGCGCTCGAGATTTCGGACGCCGGCCTCGCGCGTGTAATAGCGGATGATTTCGAGGATGGCGTCGTCGCTGAAGACGATATTCTTGTCGCTCAGGCCGGTCTGACTGCGCTGCTTCTTGACGAGATACTGGCGCGCGATTTCGAGCTTTTCCTGCTCGGTGTAGCCTTGCAGGCGGAGAACCTCCATGCGGTCTTGCAGCGCCGCCGGAATGGTGTGCAGCACGTTGGCCGTGGCCACGAAGAGCACCTGCGAGAGGTCGTAGTCAACGTCGAGGTAGTGATCCTGGAAGGTGACATTCTGCTCGGGGTCGAGAACTTCAAGCAGCGCAGAGGCAGGATCGCCGCGGAAGTCTGAAGAGATTTTGTCGACTTCGTCGAGGAGGAAGACGGGATTCTTGGTGCCGGCGCGCTTCATGTGCTGGATGATCTGGCCGGGCATGGCGCCGATGTAGGTGCGGCGATGGCCGCGAATCTCGGCTTCGTCGCGTACGCCGCCGAGCGAGAGGCGCACGAACTTGCGGCCGGTGGCCTTGGCGATAGACATGCCGAGCGAAGTTTTGCCGACGCCGGGAGGGCCGACGAAGCAGAGGATGGAGCCCTTGGGATTCTTGACCAACTGGCGGACGGCGAGGAACTCGAGGATGCGCTCCTTGATTTTTTCCAGGCCGTAGTGGTCAGTGTTGAGAACTTTCTCGGCGTAGTCGATGGAGCGGGTTTCCTTGGAGCGCTTTTTCCACGGCACGGCGAGGAGCCAGTCAATGTAATTGCGGCTGACGGTGGACTCGGCCGACATGGGCGGCATCGCTTCGAGCTTCTTGAGCTCCTGAACGCACTTTTCGAGGACGTCCTTAGGCATGCCGGCGGCTTCGATCTTCTTGCGCAGCTCGTCGAACTCGCTTTTTTCGCCGCGGCCCAGTTCCTTCTGGATGGCTTTGATTTTCTCGTTCAGGTAGTACTCTTTTTGCGCGCGCTCCATCTGGCGCTTCACGCGGGACTGGATGTTGCGGTCGATGTCGAGCTTTTCGATCTCAACGTCGAGGACATCAGCGATGCGAGCCAGGCGCGCGGCGGGGTCGAAGATGGCAAGCAGTTCCTGCTTTTCCTCGATGCCGACCTGGAGGTTGGCGGCGATGGTGTCAGAGAGTTTGGCGGGCTCATCCATGCGCACGCTGGCGATGATGGTTTCGTAATTGAGCGACTGCTGGAGCTTGACGTAGTTTTCAAAAAGCGTGGTGACGCGCTGCATGAGTTGCTCGGCGGCGGGCGTCATTTCGAAATCGCGCTTGCCGGTGCGGACGGTGGCAACGAAGAAGCCGTCGCGGTCCGTGACTTCGATGGACTTGGCGCGCTCGACACCCTCGACCAGAACCTTGATGTTGCCGTCGGGCATTTTGACGCTTTGCACAATGCTGCAGATGGAGCCGACCTGGTAGATGTCCTTGGCCTTGGGCTCGTCAATGGATGCGTCGTGCTGGGTGGCGAGGAAAATCTTGCGATCGCCGCTGAGAGCCTCTTCGAGGGCGCGCACGCTGGACTCGCGGCCCACCACAAACGGGGTCATCATATAGGGGAAGATGACCATATCTCGGATGGGCATCATGGGCAGCTTACGCGGCTCGTTTTTGTCGCGGATCACAGTCATCAGGACACCTGGGTAAATTTGGCTTCCGCGACCGCCCTGAAGTGCCGGGCAAACCGCAGCGACCTGTAGGGATTGTACAGCCAAAGCGGCTCAGGGCGAAGTTCCCCGAAGAGCGCAGAAGGAGTGCCAAAGGTAACGATGAGATTTCAGGCATTTCAGTCCGGTTAACGGTAACCACAAGGGCAACTCGACGCGCGCTGCGCGATGTGGGGGTGCGGGGCGACTCAATAAATGAGCTTAAGGGAGAACTGAATCTGGCGGGAGTTGCCGGCGGTTTTGCTGATTTCGCCGAAGCCGGCGCCGGAAATGATATTTGCCGGCAGTCCCATGGTGACAATGTTGAAGATGTTGAAGAACTCCGCACGGAACTGGAGATCAACCAGTTCTGCACCGTTTTTTCGCGAGCCAAACGGCGTGTCCTTGATTGCCGCCAGATCAAGGTCATAGAACGCCGGCCCGCGGAAGGTGTTGCGGCCGAGAAGACCGAATCGCCCCTGATTCGGCCCCGTGCCTCCGCTGACGTGAATGGGAATGGAGAAGAAATCGGCGGCGTTGTTCGCGCCCTCGCCGAAGTAGTCTTCGCGGACCTGGCGTGCCGTGGAGAGATGCGGAGTGGCGATTTGATCGGGCCGGTCGACGCCATTGGAACCCGCGCCGGTTTGCTGGATGCCGGAGTAAACAGTGAAGGGCGAGCCCGACGAAATGGAAGCGATGCTCAAAAGCTCCCAGCCGGACGTGACTCCGCTGCCGGCAAAACGAAGCAGGGCCACTCGATCGAGATGAAGGTTCTGCGCTGCACTTAGACTGAAGGACGTGGTCGCATCAAAGGTCGATGGGCCTTTTTCGGCGTGATAGTCAAAGGGATTCTGGGGCGTTGCGCCGCCCGCGATGACGGCGCTGCTGTCGTCGATCGATTTGCTCCACGTAAAGCCGGCCTGAATGCCGGGTCCGACCTTTGCGATCGTCCCCGAGAGCGAAACCTGAAGAGCATGGTAGGTGGAGTGCGCCGATGCCACGATGAGGTTCTCCGTACCGAAGCCACCGGTGACATCGCCTGAAGCGTCGAATGTGGTGTAGCGCGCGAAGGCCGAAGTAGCGCCGGTATACGCATTGGGAAAACTGACTGCGGGAAGTTTTTCAGCGGCCGTTCCGACGTAGGTCGCGTCGGCGGTGAGGCCTCCGAGTTTGCGCTCGAGGCCCAGTGTCCAGGTGTAGAGCGTGGCGTTTCCAAAGGATGGATCGATGCCACTGAGAGACAAATCGCTTACGGGGCCACCGGGAGTGAGTGCGGCAAGTTCCTGCTCGTAGCGGTTCACGTCCATCACGGTGTTGGCAGGGACCTGTTGGGGATTGTCGGCAGGAAAGATGTTTGCGCCCGAAGTCGTGTAGACGGGCGGAAGCTCGGCAGGAGTGATCTGAAATCCGTAACGAATGGGTGCGGCGGCGGCCGAGAGCAGGCGCGGATAGACGGCAAAGGGCGTGGAGCCGGTGAGGAAGTTGTCCTGCCAGATATTGGGCGGGATGGTCATGACGCTTCCGCCGGCACGCGCCAGCAGCCTGGGCGTGGCTTGCCAGGAGATTTGCAGGCGCGGCTGCCACGCGTGCCAGGAGGTTTTGTAGCCGGGTTGCGGGTTGATGACATACTGCTGCGCCCCGTTGGCGGTGATGACCGTGGATGTGCGACGTGCGCGCTCACTGATGGGCGTGTAGAGATCCCAGCGAATGCCGTAATCGAGGGTCAGGCGGCTGGTGACCTTGAAAGCATCCTGCACGAAGGCGCTGACGTTGTTGCGATTGATGGCTGCGGGACCAATGTGCGCGCCGTTGGAGAAATATGGAGGGGCGATGCCCACCGTGTAGGCGAATGGGCTGCCGGAGAGAAAGCTTGAAAGCGTATCCGGCAATAGATCGCCTGGATGAAGATCGTGCGTGCCGCTCTGCGACGGGATGAATTCGATGGCATATGCAGCCCCGCCGCCAAAGTCGTATTCGCCGTTTGGGCTCATGCCGTAGTAGGTGGTATCACGATTCAGGCGCACTTCGATTCCAGCTTTGAACGAGTGGCGGCCCCGCGAGAAGGTGACGAGCTGGCGGCCCTGAAAGAGGTTTCCGTAGGCTTGCATCACCGAGCCGCCGGCGGCGTTGAATGGCTCGAAAAGGCCATCGACGAATTTGACCGCTGGATCGGTGCGATTGGTTGTGGGAAATCCGGGCGTGGAGCGGGTAATGCTGAGAGAAGACACGAGAATGAGGCGGGGCGAGACGTTGCGCGTCCAGGTGCCGATGACATTGCGCTGCCGGTCGATGTACGTGGTGCCAAAGGAGGGATCAATGGCCGTCTGGTCTGGATTCGTGGTAGGTCCGGTCAGGTTGTCGATGTTGAAGCGCGCGAAGAACTGGTCTTTCGCGCTGAAGGCATTGTCGAGACGGAGGGAAAACTGATCGGCGTTGGTGATGACGCTGGAGGGGGTTGCGTAAGTGTTCGCGCCAAAGGAACCCGCCGAGTCGTTCGGCAAAGGATAGCGCTGGAGGACAGCGGCAATACCGGGATCGACGGGAACCTGAAGCGTATCGCCGGGAAACGCGGTGGTGTCGAGCCCGGCGCGTTCGCCGGCGGTGGGTACAGGCATGACCTGGGTGGTGCCCAGGTTCTGGCGGAAGCCCTGGTATTGCGTGAAGTAGAAGGTGCGCTTGCGGCCATCGTAGACGTGGGGAAGGAACACAGCGCCGCCGTTGGTAAATCCGAATTCGTTGCGGCGGAAGGGCGGGATGCGGCCGGGATAGACGGGAGTGGCGTGGTCAAAGTAATTGCGCGCGTCGAAGGCGGAGTTACGCACGAACTCGAAAAACGACCCGTGAAAGCCGGCGGCGCCGGAGCGGGTGATGATGTCGGTGAAACCGGATGCGCCGCGTCCGATCTCCGCGGGCATCCAGCCGGAGCTGGATTGAATCTCTTCGACGGCATCAACGTTGAAGTTCGAGAAGGTTGATCCGCCCATTTCAGGGTCGCTGATGTCGGCTCCGTCCATGGCGAAGGTGGCTTCAACACCGCGCTGGCCGTTGATGGCGAACTGCTGCGTGAAGTTTGTAGCGCCGTTGGCGTCGGTCATGGTGCCCGCCGCCAGCAGGAGCAGCTGGCTGAAGTCGCGCTTGTTGAGCGGCAACTCGCTGACGGCAGCGCTGGAAAGCTGCTCGCCGCCGGTGGCGCCGGTGGACTGCGCAGCGTTGACGGAGAGCTCGCCGCCAGAGAGCGTGAGGAGGGCAAACGGGGCGTCCGGCGAGATTGTGATCAACGACGGATATGCGACCTTGCGATCGCGAACCTCAACGATGAGTTTGTATTGGCCGGCGGGCAAGCCGGAAAAACGGAACGTGCCGTCAGCGGTGGTGGGCGCTTCGAAGCTGATTCCATTGCCGGTGAGGCGGATTTTGGCTGGGGAGATTGGAGAGCCGGCGGCATCGTGCAGAGCGCCCTGCCAGGCAAAGCCGGCGGCAGGCTGCTGAGCTCTCGATGAAATGGAGAAGACGAGAAATGCCGCGAATGCGAATCGCTTCAGGCGGCAAGACCTGCGGGGGAAAGACTCGGCGACCCGGCAGCGCCGCTTTTCAGCGCCCGATTTGCGAGGTTCAGCCGCGCCGGCGCGCCCACGCGCCAGATCATTCCCACAACTTTGGGGGATCATTGCGCAATGGTAGCAGAAGAGGATTGAGAAGCCATCCGACTTTCGGATGGCGAAAGCGCGTGGGAGCGAAGGGCGGGGACGGATTGTTGGGGGCATGACGGAAGTCAAAGGTCAGATCTGCCGATATGCTTGATTGGAGGAATGCTATGGAGAAGAAAACGGCACGGGTTCGGGTCAGCCGGGAGCTTGCGGAGGAAGCGATGCGAGTTCTCGGCGTCAAGTCCAGAACCGAGGCCGCACGCATCGCGGTCAGATGGATGCTCGATTTGGAGCGACCCGAGTATCTCGCTCGCAGGGCAGAGGGAAAATCGGGGCTTAGGAGGCGAGGAACAAGAAGCTGAGTCGGTGTGGGCTAGTTCGACCTACGGCTCGGAATAGAACCCTGGGGCAACCTGCGCTGACCGCCCGCACGCATGGCGCGCGTTTGATCACTTCGAACCGCGCGGACTTCGAGTTGATTCGGGATTATCGGGATTTCAAGCTGGAAGTTTGGTAGGGCCGTCCAATCCCGGACGGGAAGGTTCGAGCCGCAGGCGCCTCGCCACTCAACGCGGCAAAAATGAAGCATTGAAATCAACCTGCCGAGGTGGTCAAATAAAGACATGGGTACGGTGCTGCGCAAATACACGAGCTTCGACGAGATGAAGGCCGACGAGTATCGCTACTGGCAGAGCCGGCCCGTGCATGAGCGGATGGATGCGGTGGAGGAGATGATCCGCACGGCCTATGCGCTGAAAGGTTGGGAGGTCGAGCCGGATGTACCAAGACTACAAAGACCTTTTGTCCGCCTTCAATGCCCATGGCGTTAGATACCTTGTTTCTGGGGCGTTGAGAAAAAGGAGCAGACTCCGTTGAAGCGCGAAGAGATCATCGCACGGTTACGCGAAAATGAAGCAGCGCTGCGCGCGCGGGGTGTGGCTCATGCTGCTTTATTCGGTTCGCGCGCGAGGGGCGATCAGCGGCGGGAGAGCGATACAGACATTATGATCGAGTTCGATCCCATGGCCCGGGTTACCGTCTTCGATTACGCCGGCTTGAAGAGGGACCTGGCCGCCTTGTTTGACGGCCCCGTCGATGTGGTGAACCGCGACGGGCTCAAACCATATGTAAAGCCTGCTGCGGCAGCCGATGCCATCTATGCCTTCTAATGCCTCGGCAGTGCTCCATGACATTGAACGCCATATCAATCTCGCAGACGAGTTCGTGGCGGGGCGCGACCGCGAGGCATTCCAGAACGACACCCGGACAGTCTTCGCCGTAATCCGCTGCCTTGAAATCATCTCGGAGGCCACGCGCCGCCTTCCCGAGGATTTGAAAGCGCGTCACCCGTCCATACCGTGGAGAGACATCGCTGGGGCGGGGAATGTATACCGGCACGACTACGAGGAAGTGGCCGCCAAGCTGGTGTGGGACACTGTGCAATTGGCGTTGCCACCCCTGCAGGCCGCGATTGCGCAGGAGATCGAGCGTCTTGGCTCGCCGCCGGATGAGGGCGAGCCGAAGGGGTAAATTGCTGGGACGCCAACGGCGCGCGACTGATTACGTCGAACCGCGCGGACTTCGAGTTGATTCAGGATTTTGAGGATTCCAAGATGGAAGTGTGGTGAAGCGCAGCGGAGGTTGTGTGGGATCGTGCTATCCCAGGTCCCAAGAGCAGGATTGGGGTCCCCGGCGAGTCGGGAACCGTTTGTATAATCGGTGCTATTGCTGCAGGTCCGCGCGCCACAGGCGGAAGGAGCCAGAATGGGCACAGTCGCTACAGCGCCAGTAACAATCGATATCCTTGACCAGAAAACAGACGACAGCTTGAGGCAAGGAATCCAGAACGTAATTGACAGCTATCACCACGACTGGGATGTTCTCGCCGAGTTGTGCCAAAACGCAGTCGACGCATTTCGCGAGAAGGATCCGCCGCGCGGAGACATCAGTGTACTATTCGACCGGAGAAATCGGGCAATTGGGGGTTTCGGATACCGGCGTCGGCATGACACGTGAGCAGGTTGAGAAGGCCTTAGCACCAAACATGACGTTCAAGAAGGGCCACCCTAAGCTCATTGGCGAGAAGGGGCTCGGGCTAACGTTCTGCGCCTTCAGGGCCAACAAAATTGTGATGAGAACGTCGACTGGCGATGGTTTCATCCACACAGTTGTTTTTGAAGGTGGCCGGGATTGGGTGGAGGGCCGTCGGGATACCCGGCCCATGGTCGTTGCGACCAGCGTCGCCGAGTCCTCTGGGTCGTTCACAAGGGTAACTGCTAACGATGTTTGTTCGGATTTCGAGTTGGAGGAACATCGGCTTCGCCATCTCCTTTTGACGAAAACGGCGCTTGGTAGCACTTTCCCGCTTTGGCCGGAGCTTGTGTCGAAGAACGCCAAGATTAGTATCTCGCTCCGGATTATCGAGAGCGATGGAGCGGAAAAATCTCAGAGTCTTGAACACAGCTTCTGGCATCCGGCAGACCGTCTGGCTCACAGGAAGTCGTTGGCCGAGATTCGCGAGCTTGCTAAGAACAATAAGCTGAGAGACTTCAAAGGATGGGGCCTGACAGACAAACGGAAGGCGGCCCTGTCTAATGGCAAGCCTGCCTATTTTTACACACTGATGTTGAGCATACCGGAGTACGACAAGCTGGCAGCGGATGCGGATCTCTTGAGTAGGTACAAGGTCAGGCAGCGCGAGGCCGAGCGCGCTGGCGGGGAGATCCCTCACGCGGACGAGCCCGGAGATGTCGAACCTGGGATTTACTTGTCAGTGCGCGGGATGCCAACAGGCATCAGTCTTCCATTTCCGACTGGCACTACGGAAGCGGGCTACTGGAACAATTTTTACTTCCTAGTCGAGGCAGATTGGTTGACCTTTGACGCTGGCAGGAAGGTGGTTCCTGGCCGGACACAAGAAGTGATTAAGAGGGCCTGCAAGACAATCTGGGACGAAATGCGCGCATGGAAGACTCGCTTCGTCGGCAATGAGGGGGAAGACAGCGTGGACCAGTTCGCCGAGGCTCAGAAGGCTCACAACAGGCTGGACCGCGTCAAAGCTTTTCCTGATCTGAAACTCGGCAAAGTTCCGTTCGCGAAGGAGCCTCGGACTGAGCAAGCCACCATTGCGCTGTTTCACGAGATACTCGGCAGGGGGCTGCTCAAGGGCTATCACACGATCGATATAAACACGGCCTCCACATACGACGCAGTGGTTCGCTATAGCGTTGCTGCGGACGACGTAGGTCTGCAGGCTCTACAGATGTGGCGGGAGAAGCTAAACAAAAAGACCGCACAGAGCATAGACATTTTCCCGCTGAACGTCGAGTACAAATTTGAGGCGCTCGGCATCCTCGACGACCTCGCGGACAAAGCCAAATATCTTGAACAGATCGATCTGATCGTTTGCTGGACCTGCGACGATGGCGGCTTCGAAAAGGCGGGTGCCGCAGTTTATCCAGTTGAGCGCGATGCGGAGCTTTTTAACGGTGCAAGTAAGCGAATCGAATTTGGCGCGTCTTTCTCGAGCCAACGTGTTGTCTATGTTGTCGAATTGGAGGGACTCGTAAATCGGTTGGAGACAGAAGGCTGATCCAAACGCACGAAGGCCGTCCGCAAGTGCGGACGGCCTTCGTGTTGAGAGAACCAAGGTGCCAGTGACTTAGTCGCCGGAGACGAGTTCGCCTTCCTGCTTCTTTTCGACTTCTTGCCGCCTGTTGATGGGCGACGTGGCGTTGTTCGAGGCGGGGCGGATGTCTCCGATCGAAACCATGCCGCCCTCGAGAGGCTTCTCACCGAGGACGTGCTCGCGGTAGAGCTTGGCCATCTTGGCGTTCTCGGCTTCCTGCTTCATCTTTTCGTCGCGCGCGCGGATCTTTTCCTCGCGGGCGTTCTTGGCGATGCCGAGGTTGTCAAGCGTGTGGTTGGCTTCGGCGTTGACGTGTTCCATATTGATGTTCAGGTCGTGGCCGACGTGGTTCATGCCCACTTTCTTGCCGCCGGCGAAGATCTCGTGGCGGCCGTGCTCCTCGTACCACTTGGTGAGGGTCGCGGTCATGTGCATCTTCTCGATGATGTTGCGCCATCCCACGCCGGTGTTATACGCGCAGAAGCTGATTTCGCCTTCCTGTGTGGCGTAGGGGATGATGCATTGCTCGGTGCGGCGGAAGTCGTAGTTGAAGAGATCCTGGAACCACATTCCGGCGATGAACAGGAAGTTCCAGCGATCCTGACGGCGAACCTTGATGTCGTCGATGGTGCGGTCGCCCTTGACGCTGCCGTAGTTCTTGCCGGTGGCGTTGAAGGTCTTGTCCATCTTCTTCATCATGTCGGTGATCTTGAAGTGGGTGGGCGCCTGGAACGGATCGTAGTTGCGCATGAGCGAGAGGCCAAGGCCCAGGACGGACAGGAACTTGCCGCGGGCGGCGTCGTTGACCTTAGCCAGATCCTTGGCCACCTGACCCATGTCGAGGAAGGCGGTGACGGGAGCAGACTCCTTGGTTTCCTTGTCGATCATCACAGCCATGCCGATGCCGCAGTTGGGGTGGCATCCGCAGGAGAGCTGGCCCCACTCGGCGGTGGGCCCATGCACGAGATCGGCCCAGTCAGAGAAGGTGCTCATAAAGCTGATGGGGAACCAGTCGCGCGCCGGCTCACCCATGCCGACCTGCGCCTTGACGTCGTGCGCCATGTGCGAAAGCGTATAGCGCTGAGCAACGCGGCGATCGTCGGTGATTTCTTCGTCGCGGCCGGTGAAGCTGACCGGCTGGAACGACAGGAAGCTGATCTTCTTTGGGTTGTCGAGCGCGAACTCGATGATGCGGCCAACCTGCTCGTTGTTGATGCCGTTGATGATGGTCGTGACCGGCACGATTTCAACGCCGGCTTCGTGCAGATTGTTAATCGCCTGCAGCTTGACGTCGAACAGGTTGCCGACCTTGCGGTGCGAGTTGGCAGCGTTGCCGATGCCGTCAAATTGGAGGTAGACGTAGCGGAGGCCGGCTTCGGCAGCGGCGCGGCATAGCTCCTTCGACTTGGCGAACTCAATGCCGTTGGACGCGGCCTGGACCGAGTTGTAGCCAACCTTGCGCGAGTAGGCGACAGCGTCAAGGAAGTAAGGCGACAGAGTGGGCTCGCCGCCGGAGAACTGAACGCTCATCTGCCGCTTGGGCTTGATGGTGATGGCGTTGTCGAGCATGGTCTTGATCTCGTCCCACGTGAGCTCGTGGACGAAGCCAACCTGATTGGCGTCCATGAAGCAGGGATCGCACATCATGTTGCAGCGGTTGGTGAGGTCGATGGTGAGCACCGAGCCGCGGCCGTGAGTGACAGTCGAGGTGCCGTGATTGTGCAGCTTCTCATCGTTGTGGGCGCGCATGTCGCGGCCAGGGAAGCTCTCTTCAAGGTGCTTGAAGAAGACCGGGTCGATGGACATGACGTCTTCAAAGTGGCCGTGCTTGGGGCAGTCCTTGACCATGAGGATTTTGCCGTCGCGCTCGATGATCTGAGCCTTGATTTCGCCGACTTTTTCGTTGAGGAGAACTTCGTGGGGCAGCTTGCCGTCGAGGATCTGCTTGCGAATCTCGGGGACGCACTTGGGACAGAGCGAGTCCGTGGTGCGCGGCCAGCCGAGCGGCGGCTTCTCCTTTTGATAGCTCTTGAGGAGAGGCTTATCGCTCCACTTGGGCGTGAAAGAGGCGTTGGGGCTGATGCGGTTCAAGCGCTCAAAAACAACCCACGCTCCCTTGGCTGCGTAGACGGCGGCCTTCTCAACGTACTTGACTGCTTTAGGCATGAATGCGGTCTCCTCGATTGGTTTTAAGGCGCCGGGGATCAATAATTTCCCAGCTCAGGCCTTGCGAATCCCAGAAGGAACACGAAGGCCAAGAGGTCATTACGAGGTTACTTTGGAATGGTGGTCAACCCAAGCGGGGTGCAGCGAATGGGGGAATCGGGTGAGCGAACGGGGAGAACGGCGGGGGGAACGGAAAGCTGGAGGTGCTGCCTTGAGGTGAGCTAAGTCGTTTCAGGAGATGGAAATGCGGATTTCCAGCGAGCCTGCAAAACAGTCAGTTAACAAGTCAGCGAAGTAGCACGAGACTCATGAATTCCCACCCTCTTCACGACGAAACCGTGAAAAGGATGGGGCGCCAGGTGATGCGACATTTCTTCGCGGTCAACGGAGGAAATGTGTGGCCGCGCTAAACAATAGTGAATCTGGCAAGCGAATGGTAATCGGAGCGTGGTGAACGGAGTCGCGGTCGGAACCGATCGATGAGGGTCGATGGATCCGGTCGGGGCGGCCAATGGCGAGGCCCTCTATTTCATTAAAAAAACGTTTGCGGCAACTGAAATCGGGGTATACTTGCTGCCGGTTCGCCCCCCTTAATCCTTTCTTCCCCCAAACCGCCCTCTGAGGATTGCGAGGTCTCGAAATCATGAAAAACGCAACCGTTGTCTCGACCCCGAGCGGATTCACTCCGGCGAACCGCCGCGCCGCAATAACTATTCTGAATCAAGTGGCCCGTACAGGGATTGTGATTCTGCTGGCGTGTCTTTGCCTCTCCGCCCATGCGCAGGAGCGCCCAGCCGGCACGGACGTAATGATGAGCCAGGTCAACTGGCTGGCCAATTATCCCAACGGCGGCCTTTGGGGAGCTCCAATGTGGGCTGGCAGCAGCTTTGCCGTGAACTCCGCGAACGGCAACATCGTCTTCAGCACCACGTGGGGCGGTTCGATCGAGATGCTGAATCCGCAAACCGAGGTCTTAACCACGCTGGGAACCTACAGCGATTCCGGCGGGCTCACTCTGGACAGCAACAACAACCTTTACATCGTGGGCCAGTACAGCCCGATTGTCCTTAAGGTTCCGTTTATCAACGGAGCATACGTATCGTTCGAGGATCCCGCCCCATTGGGCTACACGCCGCCTGGCTATCCGCTTCCGCCAAACTGCACCGGGAGCGATACAGCAGCGTGCGTTGTGGCTCCGCTCACCAATTTAAATTCCAATGGGGAGGCGACGCTGGCTTTTGATTCCCAGGGCGACATCTTTATGGCGACCACCAACAACAGTGTCGTTATCAACGACCTCAGCAATTCCATTTATGAATGCACAGCGGCGTGTCTGCAAAATACAGCCAGCTCTCCAGCCCCGGTGCTGCTCTTCCAGGAGCCAGCCGGAGCATCTCCCACTACGACGGGGCAGCTCTCTGTCGGCGGTATGGCCATCGATCCTTGGGGAAATCTGTTCTTCACTGATTCCAACCTAATCATTCCGAATCCGATTTCGTCGGGCCAAAACCCTCCGAGCTCTTTTTCCGATCTCAACGAGCTGTCTTATACGGGATCGGGCGCAACGGGCTACGCAGCAACGCCGAATGTGCTGTACACCGAAACCATCGCTTCTCCAAACGGCTTCGACGATGAGATAGACGGCGTAGCTGTTGATTCGAAGGGCACCGTGTACGTTGCAGACCAGTACAACGGAATCTTTGCTTTCCCGAACCAGGGCGCAGACCTCACCGAGGCATCTGTGGCCTCAAGTATGTACACGCTTTCGACGCAGGGATTCGGGCTGCTAACCCTCGACGCCCAAGGCAATCTGTACGGGGCGGCCTGGGCCTGGGCAGACTCTTCCGGCACCAACACCCTCGCGAAGATAGCGGTGAACAAACTGACCGCGCCCTCGACTCCGGTCGGGGTTGCGGCGACTAACTCGGCAACTCTCAACCCAATTACTACGATCTTGAATGACGGCGAATGCGCATCAGGGGAAACAGCAGGCATTGCCTCCTCGACGACCGAGTTTTCCGCCGAGACGACTACCGGTTGCGCCACAACGCTGACGGGCGCCTCCGCCTTCCCGACGGCGGTCACCTTCACACCCGACGCTGTGGGCCTGCGCAGCGCCACGCTAACCGCGACCGATTCCGATGGGAACACCGGAACCGCAACGGTTTCGGGCGTGGGCCTGTTCACGGCGTCGGCTCCCGCCGGGGGCACGCTCTGCAACGGAGCCTACAACGGAGTATTTAACGGCAACCTGAAAGTTTCGGCCGGTCAAATCTGCATTTTCGTAGATGGCGGAGTCACCGGAAACATCCAGCAGAGCGGCGGCACTCTTGAGCTGATCCAATCCACGGTAGGCGGCAATCTGCAGGTCACCGGGGGCGGCATGTTCACCGTCACCTCGGGCAGCGTCATCGAGGGGAATCTACAAGTTCAGAATATTCCCGCCGGCTCGGCGACGAATCAGGTTTGCGGAAGCACTGTCAGCGGCAACTTACAGTTTCAGGGCAACGGAACTGCGGTGCTGATCGGCGCGGCCGCCCCTGCTTCCTGCCCTGGCAACGTTGTCGACGGCAACCTGACACTACAGAGCAACACGGCGCCTGCCACCGTAGATGGCAACACGGTGAAGGGCAACCTCACCGCGCAGTCCAACACGGCAGCCACAACCATCGATGACAACGGTGTGAAGGGCAATCTCACCGTGCAGTCCAACACGGCAGCCACAACCGTCGATGGCAACACAGTGTCCGGCAACCTGCAGGACCAGAGCAACACGGCGGCGACTCAGGTATTCAGCAACGTCGTCGACGGCAACCTGCAGTGCCAGGGCAACACGAACATCAGCGGCAGCGGGAACACGGCAAAGTCCAAACAGCAGCAGTGCTCAGCATTCTGACCCTTTTCTGCAAAAGCCGCGTGGGGCGCGGGGTCGAATAACTTACGGCAAGTTCACGGCGACGTGGCTGATTATGCGCTGCGCGAAGACGACATGCGTGCGGATGTGACTGGCGATCGAGGGTCCGGATTCTCGACGCTCAGTTGCACCCTATTTGGCCTGCTTGTAGAACGTCTCTCCATCGAGGGTAATGGTGGTCTGGTTGACCCAGATCACGCTCCAGCGGATGTGTCCCGGCTGAAGTGGCATTGGATAGGTGAGGTCCAGAATTCCGCCTCTGGCCGAGGGAGTTTCCCACGTGCAGGTGCCGGACCACTTGGCCTTCCCATTGACCAGGAAGCCGCAGACCCCGTTCTGCTCCACCACCAGGCCGTTGGTCTTGTTCACATTCACCCAGTTGCCGATCGGCGGGGCCGAGGCCTGCGCCCTGGCGGTCTGGTTGCTCATCACTCCCAGCAGCATCCATGCAAAAGCCAGGCAAAGCGTACTCAAAGAAAAGGGCCTGCGAACGCTTTTCATTTTCTGCAATAACCTCCGTTGCGGTTGATGAAACCTACACAGCTGGGGATGGGCATTGGTGATGTGAATTTACCACGACAACAGGGCCCAACGACAACCACAACCATGGTGCTACGGCGGGTTCACGGCGACCTGGTTGATGATGCGCTGCACGAAGACGACGTGCGTGTGGATGTGACTGGCGATCGAGGGCACGAATTCAGTGATGAAGTTGTCGATGGGCGCGGTCGCCACGTCGATTCCATAACGTTCGGCGTCGGCGGAGAAGCGCGTCTCGAGATCCGGAACGTAGAGGTTGGAGATGGCGATGTCGAGGACGGGCGCAACGATTTGGGAGTAGTTGAGCGTGTTGGAGCCGTTGTCGGCGCGCTGCCAGAAGGTCTCGTCGACGCAATGGAGAATGCGCCGCGGAATGCTGAGGTCGGGACGGCGATGATAGTGCGGGTCAGTGTGCGTGACGGTGGGAACCACGAATGTGCCGAAGAACTGATCGGTCATGTCCTGAGTGAAGTTGACCCCGGACAACCTGCCCCAGCCGGGAAAGCCCGGACCGTACGCCGTATGCGAATTGGCCGCGACTTCGATGCCCGCCTCGCCGAAGATTGTGGCGAGGTTGAAGGGGTTGATCAGATTATCCAGGGCGAGGCGAAGTTTTTGCGCGGGCGAAAATCGCATGACCTCGGGGCCGGTGACAAAGCGGGTGTACCAGTTGAAGAACGGCGCGTGCTCAACGCAGACCGTCGACTCGACCGCGGTTGAGCCAGCATCGCGGTTGGTTTCGCCCAAACCGAGCACGGAGACGGCGCGCAAGCCGCCAGTGGCTGCCATGGATGCGCCGGCGTTTTTCACGGCGCAGGGATTGGGGGGTTCCGGAGGGTTGGCGGGCTTCGGTGGAAGAGGACTCTCGAGCTGCGCATTTGTCGTTTTGGCGGGCGGGGTTGCAGCGGGTTGGGTTGAGCGTTGCGGCTGGGGCGACGGCGGAGCAGCGGGCGATTGTTGCGGGGCTAGAGTGCCGGTCGTCTGGGTTTGCGCGGCAGCAAACTCGCAGACGCAAAAAGACAGCGCCAGCGCGAAAAGTTGCAAGGCGAAGATCCGGGGTTTCCGCGCTCGCGCACGCGATAAACCGCATCCAATCGTCTTATGGCGAAAAACTTCGCTTTGCAAGATGGTGGAACCTCAGACAGTGAACAATCGAACCAGAAATATCCGCCGTAAACGAGCCGCGGGTTGGGTGGGGGAACCTCTAGGGTCATCATGCGAAAGCGTCAGGTTCGCGTCAATAGTAATCTTGGCGGTCCCCGCCGGCTGCCGAGGCATTGACGCGGCTGGTCGCGTCGCGCAGACTTTGGACAGGTTCTGCATTTATCTAAGGATGTGAAGGGAAGGCTTCGATCATGAGCACGCCAAATATGCCGGGGTGGGGCGGTCCGCCCACGTTGGGCCAGAGAATCGACGAAGCGATTGAGCTGATCGAGATGGAGTTGCGCCACGCGATTACCTACGTGAACAACGCCGTAATTCCGCAAGTGCGCAGGGAGTCGATTACTGCTATGCGCACAGCCGCCGACACGCTGCGCAATCTGGCTGACCGTTTTGAGAAGCAGAGCAACAGCGCGCCGAATCAGCCGTATGGCCAGGCGCCCAACCAGGCCAATAACCCAAATCGGGAGCCGCGCACTTGAGCGCAGGCGAGCCTCAGGGCCGGGATATGCGGCCTGTTGCAGGTTGCCACGGCGCGGCAGTGCGCTGGGCGGTGAGTTTCGTCCTGGTTGCGATCATTTCGCTGGGGGCGAACGGGTGCAAGCACCGGGAGAACACGCGCGTGGTCCCGCCGCAGGCGCTGCCGCCGGAGGCCGAGCCGGCTCCCGTGGCGCCAACTGCATCGGCACCTGCAAGAATCCCGGTGACGCCCGCGCCCGCGGGAGGAATCAGCGAGGACGACCTCGCATTCGTTGCGACGCACAGGCCGATTCTGAGCGAGGTCGGCTACGCCACGTGGTACACAGCGCCGTACAAGGGGCGCCGCGCCGCGAATGGAGAAGTTTTCGACGACGACGCGATGACGGCGGCGCATCGCACGCTGCCCATGGGATCGCTGGTGGTGGTGACCAACCTGAAGACCGGCGAATCAAGCGCCATGCGGATCGCCGATCGTGGACCGTTTGTGGAAGACAGGATGCTCGATCTAACGATCGCTTCGGCCAAGGCTGTGGGCATTTACCGTACAGGCATGGCAATGGTGCGCATGGATGTGTACGAGACGCCCAAGCCGATCAATTCAGGCGGGCGCTGGTGCGTGCAGATCGGCGCGTTCCATGACGAGGACGAGGCAATTGCGCTGAAGGAGCAATTGCTGCGCGATTATCCCGGCGCGAACGTAATTGAGTTCCCCGGCGAGAAGAGCTACTGGGTTCGCATCCGGCCGCAAGGCGACGATCGCGCGATGGCCGAACAAATCGCCCGCCACCTGCAGCCGGTGGAAGGCGACGCGTTCCTGACGCGGCTGGATTAGAGCTGCGGAGTTAGCGGAGCAGAGCAGACGCGGCCCAGAGCACAGGCTCCTGGCCGTGAAAGTCGCCGGTCCTGCGCTTGCGCTCCAGGTAATACTCGAGGCTATTGAATTTGTTGGTGCCTTCGCAGACGCTGGTCATGTCGTTGTTTTGATCGATGAAGCCGGTGACCGCAATCCAAGCCTTGCGCGCGGCGGGACCGTATGTGGCCGCGTCGAGCCAGCCGTTCTTGACGCCGGTGACAAGCGCGAAGGTGAACATGCCCGAGCTGGAGGTCTCTTCCCAGGCCTCGTCGTGATCGATGAGCTGGCGCCACATTCCGTCCTGAGCCTGGTACTTAAGAAGCGCAGCCATCATGAGTTTGTAGCCGGCCATGATGCGCGCTCGCTGCGGATGATCGGCGGGCAGGTCGCGCAGCATCTCTGTCATTCCCGCGGCTACCCATCCGTCGCCCCGGCCCCAGAAGAATGGGACGTCGGGTGCGTGATAGAAAAGGCCGTTGGGCTGCTGCAGCTTGTCGAGGTACGCGGCCATCTCGTTGGCGCCGCGGTCGAGATACTTTTTATCGCCGGTGGCGCGGTAGGCCTCCAGTTGCAGGATGGTGAGCATGTACATGTCGTCAATCCAGAAACGCGTCTCGTGCGAGAGCCCATCGGGCAGGGGATTCTCCCATTGCCGGTCGGCGAACGAGAGCCCATAGTCGAGATATTTCCTGTCTTTGGTCTGTATTGCGATCTCGAGGGGAACGATGCCGAAGATGGAGTCGTCGACGTGATCGCGCATGGGGACAAGAGCCGCCTCTGCGCCGCCGGGCAGCAAAGGATCGAAGCGCTTGATGAGGCGGTCGCGCAGATCGGAGTCGTGGGTCAGCTCCGCGAAGGTGAGCGCGCCGTACCACGTGCCTACTTCGCCATAGAAGATTGTGCCCGGGCTATGTTGGTGCGGGCTGGTGACGAAGTGCTCGGCCAGGGCCTTGCCGACCTCTTGCGGTGAACGCCCCGCCGGCCAGTTGCTGAAGTAGTCCTGCTGAGCAGAAACGGTGGCGGCCAGGGCCGGCAGAAGCAAGCTCAAAACGGCGACCTTCGACATGGAGTTCATGCGCATTCCCTCTGAAGCGTGATGCATTGCGCAAAGCAATTCTATAGGCCTGACACGGTCTGCGCATGCCGTTCTCGCGTGAGAAGAAAGCCTCTATGGCAGCGCGGTGACGTAGGCCGGATCGGTGGCTTCGCGCAAGGCGCTGGAGAAGCCGTCCCAGGCGCAGGAGAGATCGGGTCGGCTGCAAGCGGGGATGAAGATGGGCGCCTCAGCGGGCGGATTGGCGGGCGTGAGCGGATCCGAGTTTCGCATCTGCTCCAGAGTTTGCGTGGTGAACGCGACTCGCACGAAGGGGCCGGCCTTGGGAGAGCGCCAGAGTTCAAAGACCAACGCGCCGCCCGGGGGTGAATCGTCGACGCGGCCGTCAGCGATCCAATCGATCCCGAGAGCGCCGGAGAGCGTGGCAATGTTCGTGTCGTGGCCGACCAGGATAATGAGGCGGTCGCCGCGCTTGCCGAGCGCACCGCTCACGGGCTTACCTGTCACGCTCTGTTCCATGGTCCGGCGAATGTGGTCAAGGAGATTGGAAGCGTAGATGCGCGCAAAGGTGGGCGTGCGATCTTCATAGTTCCAGGCCGCAATGTTGGCTTGCATGATGAAACGCAACGTGGCGCCGTCCAGACATCCCCAGCCAGTGTCGGCGTCGCTCATGCCTTGCGTGTACTCGAGGAGCAGATTTTCAGCCAGCGTGGAAGAAGTAACGAGCGGGCCGCGCACCGACAGGAGAGAATCGCCTGTTCCGGGCTGAAGACTGGCGGGAATATCGAAGATCGAGGTGCGCTTCGGATTGGCCGGCTGGCGCCCGCAGCCCGACAAGATGCGATCGAGCGCGGCCAGTTGCGGGCGATAGGTTTCGGTCAGGTTGGCAGGGTTGCCGCCGATGCGCCCCGCAATGGCTGCCGCCACAAGCGCCGGATCCGGATGGCCGACGCCTGCTTTCCGCGGGCTGAAAAGGGGATCGGGTACGCCATCTGGTCGCGAATGAACTTCGACGCTGCAATTCGGAAACATCCCCTCGGCGAGAGCTTTGCCGGTCTCCCGCGTGCGTTGGTCGATATCGGCCAGGATCGAGACGTGCGTTGAATCCGCGCAACCAGTGGGCGCGAACAAGCCTTCGCCGGAAAACTTCGCGCGATCCCAGAAGCCAAAGATTTTCATCAGGTCATAGCCGTGTGCGGTGAGGATGCCGGGTGGGACTTCCCACGTGGGCCACGGTAGCGACGAATATTTGTCAAGATCGGCTTGGGAAGTGAGTGGCGAACGAACGCCGTGACGGGTGAGCACGATGACGAGTTGCAGTTTGGCGTCGCGAGCGGGCGCGGCGCCGGCCGCCTGTGCCGCCAGCGGTATGCAAAGGGATAGCAGACAAACGGAGCCAAAAAGAAGCCGTCGCAAAACCGAAGAAAGAACGGTCATGGTTCACCAAGGATGATTCTAGCGGGAAGCTGTAAAAAGGCAGCCAATTGCGCGACGCAGGCCCACTGTCAACCAGGCGATCAGGCCCGGCGCGGCCCCGAATCGATGAAAGCGGCTGAAATTAATCCAATGAGAGGCGCAAACGCCATTTCGCGGAAATAACTTCGCATATCAAATTAAATAGAGCTCATCACCATAGGCAGAGTCGAGGCTTGGAACGCTGTTAGGTACGGGATTCTAAAATGAAGAAACTAATCGTGAATTCCGCCAAATGATGAGGGATTCGGAAGGCTTGAATTTGGATGCCTCCGCATGGTGAGGTAAATCGTTTTCTAAGCCCGCCAACATGCTCGATTTTTGTCTTGACAATCGCCCCAAGAGGCCCATATAGTTCGGATCGCCAATTAAGGCATGACCCAGTGCGTATCCAATCACCGTGCACCGCAGCCGGCCTCGGTCGGTAATGAGCGGAGGACTTCGCCCAATCCGTGTCGTTTTGCAAAGCTATTGGCAACATCAACAAACCTTTGGAGGTAGTTATGTCAGGCAGGCCAACAAGTGACTCGAAGATTCATTCATACGCGATCAGAATTACGACAACGGCGATCGCGTTCGTTGCGCTGCTGCTGATGAGCAGCGTCGCCCAGGCGCAGGTCCTATACGGATCGCTGACCGGCTTGGTCACAGACAAGACTGGCGCTGTCATTCCGAACGTGACGGTAAGCATCACCAACCAGGAGACAGGTGCAATACGCACCGAGAAGGCGAGCGGAGTCGGTCTCTATAGTTTTGTAGACGTGCTGCCGGGAACGTATTCGCTTTCCATCGCGCAGTCAGGAAGCTTCGCCGGCGCTACACAAAAGGGCATCACTGTTACAGTGAACCAGCAGGTGCGCATCGACGTTACGCTGCAACCGGCGTCTGTCTCCACGCAGGTGGTGGTTACCGAAGCGGCTCCCGAATTGCAGACTGAAACCGCCGAAGTCGACAGCGAAATCAGCCAGACCGCGATATCGCAACTGCCCATCACCTCGACCAAGGGCCGCAATTACGAAGAGCTCTACACGATCATTCCCGGCGCTGCTCAGGTAAAGGAAGACAACTCTGTTGGCGGCAACCCCTCGCGCGCGCTGTCGGTGAACGTGAATGGCAACTCATACAACGGCAACACCACGCGCATTGACGGCGCCATCGATTATTACGGCTGGCTGCCTTACCTCATCGCTTACGTCACGCCGGCAGACGCTGTCGAGAACGTGACGGTTACGACAGACGACTTCAATGCCGAGCAGGGCCAGGCAGGCGGCGCATCCATCCGTGTCACCACCAAGAGCGGCGGCCACGATTTCCATGGCGGCGCGTGGGAGTATTACCAGGACGCAGTGTTGAATGCGCGCGGCTACCTGATTAACACCGGAGCGCTTTCCAAAAACATTTATCAGGAATACGGCGGAAACATCGGCGGGCCGGTCTACATTCCCAAAATCCTTACCGGCAAAAAGAAGCTGTTTTTCTTTACCAACTTCAACCGCGTCACGCAGCGCGCGTTGGCCACCAACACCGAAACCGTTCCCGACGCCCTGATGGACGCCGGCAATTTCTCGGAGACGGCCGCGCTTACTTCGCCTATAACGCTCTACGATCCGCAGCCGCAGGCTACAGGCTGGGAGAGCCAGGTCAACCCCACGCTCTGTCCGAGCCCGGATACCTCGTACACCAACCAATACTTGCAATACCAGTGCCGGCCCAGCTTCACGGCTGAATATGGAGAGACGGGTGCTGGCAACATAAACACCATTCCGGCGTCGAGGGTCGCATACGCGCCCGGGATCATGATGCAGGACCTTTTGGTGGTCTCGAAAATGGTCGGGACAACGGGCCAGCCGACGGTGAACTATTCGGGCGTTATGCAAAACGATTACCGGGCAACAGCGACCTCCGCTTACAGCCGCAACGCCTCGGACTCGAAGATTACGTACATTCCCAACGAGAATACGCAAATCTTCGGCAAGTACGGCATTACTCCGTACGCCTTCATCGATCCGCAGGTTTTTGGCAACACGCCTTGCACGGGAACTCCTCCCTTTACCACCGCTTGCGCGGGCGGCCCCACAGCAGACGGCGGGCAGCCGGGCGATGTGGGCGGGCGCGGCCAGAACGCAGGGCTGGGCATGAGTCATGTGTTTAACCAAAACCTGGTCATCGACGCCGACTTCGGCTTTACCCGCCTGGTGACGTTCGCGCAATCGACGCTGGACATCGCTCTCGGCGACTATGGCCTCAACGTGCTGAAGATTCCGGGGACCAATGGAATCGGCCTGAACTATGTTGGCCAGCCGGGATTCTACCTCGGATCGCCGTTTACCGGCATTGGGAACAACAATGGCTCCAACCCCTTCGAGTTCCGCGATAACCAATTCACGGGCGACGTAAACCTGAGCTGGCTGAAGAACAAGCACGCCATCAAGATTGGTTACACCTACTACCACTTCGATTTGAACCACTTCCAGCCCACCAGCGGCGGCCAGCCCAACGTTCCGCGCGGCGGCTTCACGTTCCAGGGCGGCATGACCTGCGGCAACTCGACGGCCGCTACGACCGCCGCATGCCCCATTGACGGGTACAATTCAGTCGCCGACTTCCTGCTGGGCCTGCCCAATAACGGCACCGGCAATGCGATTGGTGATCCATCGCAGGTCTATAACCCCAACGCCTTGCGCTGGAGCGAAGACGGCGTCTACGGGCAGGACACGTGGACGGTGACACCCAAACTGACCCTCACCTTCGGCGCCCGGTATGAGGTTTATCCGGCTCCCTATCGCGATCACACCGGTGCGTCCGTTCTGCTACCCCAATTGCCACAATCCGCCAATGTGGAAGTCGGCGGCATTAATGGCAACCCGCGCAGCGCCGGCATCGGCGCCGGATGGGGACAGATCGTACCTCGTTTGGGCATTGCTTACCGCCTCAACGACAAGACTGTGATTCGCACCGGCTTTGGCCTGACGACCGATCCGGACTCGATGCGGTACCTGCGCGACTCGTTCCCCGAGGACCTCGCGCCTAATTACCAGGGAACCGGGAACTTTACCATTGCCGTCGATCCGGCAAACAGCAATGCGCCCATGAACCTAACCTACGGCATCCCGAACACGGCCAAGCTGGCTCCCAACTACTCCACCGGGTTCGCAACGCTCCCGGTCGCAGGCTCGACGAACACAGTTCCGCAGAAGTTCCGCCGCGGATACATCGAGAGCTGGAACCTGGTTGTGCAGCGGACCTTGCCCGCGGGCTTTGTTGGCACCGTCGCCTACGTGGGCGACCACTTCGTCCGCCAGCAGGCCGGCATCAATTATCTGAATGCGGCAAACTTTCCGAGCTCTTCCTCACCATGCATGCCGAATGGGCAGTTCAGCCCAACGTCAGGCTATACCGGCGCGTGCAGCTTCAACGCCAATGAAACGATCAACATTGGAGCGCCCTGCCCGCCCACAGTTACGGGCACCGCGCAGGGCACCTGCTACAACACCGGCGGCATCACCATCAATCTGCCGGTCTTCAGCTCTGAGTACAACGGGTTGCAGACGCAGTTGACGCGCAATGCGGGCAAAAACTCCTCCTTGGGCGTGGTTTACACCTTGTCGCATGCCATCGACTTCGAGGACAATGGCGCCGGTTCAGGATCAGCCGGGACGACATTCAACTATCCGGCCATGTTCCGCTTCAACAGGGGCTCGGCTGGTTTCGACGAACATCACAACCTGCAGGTTTGGGGCGTCTACAGCCTGCCCTTCGGTCCCGGCCAGATGTGGCTGAATCACGGAGTGGCGGGGGATCTCATTGGGGGATGGGAGCTGAGCGGGCAGTTCAGCCACTACAGCGGTTTCCCGTTCTCGGTTACCGCAAACAGTAACACGATCGGTGGATTTACTCCCGGCTTTGGCGCCACGTACGCCGAACTCACTGGTTCCTATAAGCAGTTGCGCGGCCATGCCCAGAAAGCTACCTACCCAGTTTCTGGCGGCAAGCCGTGGTTTGACCCGACCTCTTTCTCGAACCCAGTTGAGTCGGCTGCTGCACCGATGATTCCAAATACCGGCCGCAACGAGTTCCGCGGGCCGGGCAATACGCAGACCAACGCAAGCCTCGTCAAGAGCTTCCACATCTGGCGCGAAGCAGCGTTCCAGTTCCGCTTCGAGGCCTTCAACGTGTTTAACCACCCGTGGCTCAACAACCCCAACAGTCAGGTCGGTAGCGGCTCGACTGGTTTCATCACCAACTTCAACGCCTTCAATGTCGCGGCCTTCGGCACGAACGCGGGCTCACGCCAGATGCAGTTTAGCGGACGCATCAACTTCTAACTGAAATTCGGATCAAATCCGGCGCGGCAGCTCCTCCGGGGGCTGCCGCACTTATTTTGTGACCATTCTCTCCACCTTCAGGAAGCAGCGAATCTCTGCCGGTGATTCGCCGCGTCGGATATAGTGATTGCGGGAGCGGACGCAGTGGACCCTGTGCGGCACGTGGCGCCAGGCGACGAGGGATCCGGGGGCCCAGAGATGACGAGAGCCACGAGCCATGCACACAACCGATAAGCCCGTTCGACCTCGCCGTGCCGTGGCTTCGAGCGAAACTGCGCGCGAGATCAACCGCGACATCCTTCTGCACGCCATTCATCTGCAACAGCCGGTGAGCCGGGCTGACCTGGCGCGCCTGACCGGCCTGCAGCCGAGCACGGTTTCGGTCATTATTGGCCAGCTCATCGATGAGGGATGGGTGGTGCCAGGAAGCCTGGGACGGCTGCCACGGGGCCGCAGGCCCACCTTCGTGACGCTGAACGATCGGCACGTCACGCTGGCTATCGATCTGCGGCCGGGGAAGGCCAATCTGGCGGTGGTCGACATCAATGGGAAGATTCTGGGCCGGGAGGCGGTCGCCGTTGAGATCAGGCCGGGTTCCACGGCTGAAGAAGCCAAAGCGGCCATCGCGCATATCGCGAGAGCGGCTCGATCTCTGCGAGCGACCTACGGCGACCGCGTGTTTCAGGGTCTCGGAGTGAGTGTCTCAGGGCGCGTGGACCAGAGGACGCACCGCCTTGTGTTTTCGCCCAACGCGCTTTGGGGCCAGATTGATCTCTACGCGGAGCTGCAGATGGTTCTGGACACTCCGATCGAAATGGAGAATGCCGCCAACGCTTGTTTGGCTGCGGAGCGCTGGTTCGGCAACTTCGGCGACTCGTCGAACATGATTGCGATTTCGGTTTCCGAGGGCATCGGCGCCGGAATCTTGGTGGATGGACGAGTGGTGCGGGGCAGAGACGATATGGCGGGCGAGTTCGGCCACATGCCGATTGAGGAAACCGGCCCTGTTTGCGGCTGCGGCAACGTGGGCTGTTGGGAGATGTTCGCGTCGAACCGCGCAGGGGTGCGGTACTACCGCGAACTGGCCCCGGAGAGCACGCTGACCTCGTTTCAGGAGTTGCTCGATCTGGCCTTGAAAGGCGACATCCGTGCGCTGCGCTCGATCGACAAGATGATGACCTACCTTGCGCGGGGCTTAGCGATGCTGACGGCCGGGCTGGCGCCAGAGGCGATCATCATCGTGGGCGACTGCACGGTGCTGTGGCCGCGCATCTGCCCCCTGCTGGAAAGCCACTTGATCGCCAAATCGTTTACGCCGCACACGCCACGAGTTGTGGCGGCCATGGATGGCGACGCAGCCAGGCTGCGCGGCGCCGCTGCTCTGGTCCTGCACAAGGTGCTTTTCCGGCAAGTGGACTTTGCGCCGCGGCACATGCGCGGCGGCGAGCGCGTCGGACCCAAACTTGTCCCTTCACACACATAGAATTCTCATCGGCCGATCGGATGACGGGCGAGAACGATGCGGGAGACTGACCCTTCATGAGAGTGGGATTCATTGGCGCTGGCAGCATCGCGGCGAAGCACGCACAGGCATACAAGAACATCGGTTTCCGCATCGCGGCGGTTACGGATCGGACGGAAGAGCGTGGGCGCAACTTCGCCGATGTATGGGGCGCGGAGTTCTTCGCGACGCCGGAGCAGCTTTGCCAAAGTGCGGACGTGGATTGGGTCGATATCTGCACCTTTCCCGGCTACCGGCTTGCGGCGGTGGAACTGGCCGCGAAAACCCACAAGCATGTGCTCGTGGAGAAGCCGATGGCCGTGGATCTGGAGACCGCGGCGCGGATGATCGAGGTAGCGCGCGCAGCAGGGATTCAACTCGGCGTGGTGAGCCAACATCGCTTTGACGACTCGACGCTGTTCCTGAAACGCGCGATCGAGGCGGGACGGCTGGGCAAAATCCTCGAGGCCGATGCCTACGTGAAGTGGCACCGCAGTGACGATTACTATGCACGGCCGGTAAAGGGAAGTTGGGCTGGCGAAGGCGGCGGCGCATTGATCAGCCAGGCCATTCACCAGGTGGACGTGCTGTTGTATCTGATCGGCGCAGTGGATGAGGTGTTTGGATACTGGCACCTGGGAGCCACGCACAAGATCGAATCGGAGGACCTGGTGTGCTCGGTGCTCCGTTATGCGTCGGGAGCAACCGGCGTGATTCAGGCCGCGACAGCGATATGGCCAGGCTATCCGGAGCGGATCGAGATCCATGGGACAAAGGGAAGCGCGATTGTGACCGGCGACCAATTGACGACGTGGGATGTGCGGGATGATGAGGGCGAACCGGCGCCGATTTCGCTTGAGGCCAAGTCGGGCGCATCGGACCCCATGGCAATTTCTCTCACGCCGTTTGAGCGTCAACTGGCCGACTTCGGCGAGGTGTGCAAAATTGGCCGGCCGCCGGCGTCATCCGGAGTGGATGGGTACCGCGCATTGCAACTGGTGCGGAGTATCTACACATCGTGCGCCGAAGGCCGAAAGGTACTGATCGCGCCGGTTGAGTTTTAGCAAAGCCGGACGCTGGCGGTGATGTTGCGCGCGGCGTGCCGGTGAGACTATTGATTGACTCCGCTGGCCAGAAATCCGCCGTCGACGGCGAGTACTTCGCCAGTCACGAACGAAGCAGCTTCAGAAGCCAGGAAGATGGCCGCTCCGGCCAACTCATCTGCCTGCCCAAAGCGGTGCATGGGAGTGCGCATCAGCAATTCCTCGCCGCGCGGCGTTCCCTGGACAAGCTTGCGATTCAACTCCGTGGAAAAGACGCCCGGTGCGATGGCATTCACGTTCACTCCGCTGGGCGCTAATTCGATAGCCAAAGTTCTGGTCAATGAGACTACGGCCGCTTTGCTGGCGGAGTACGGCGCGACTCCGCGAAATGCGACAAACGAGCCCAGAGAGGCGACGTTGATAATCCGTCCATACCCGGCGCGCGCCATGGTGGCGGCGAATATCTGGCAAGCGCGGAGGGTACCCGTCAGATTGGTTTCGATAATGCGCGACCAATCTAATTCGGTTGTTTGCAGCGCTGGGGACTTCAAGGTGATGCCGGCGGCGTTTACAAGGATGTCGATCTTGCCGAATTCAGCGAGGACCGCGTCATGCAACGCCTGAATTGAGGGGCGGTCGAGGACGTCGCTGACGACGCGCAGGGAGCGGCGGCCCAACGCTTCTATCTCGGCGGCGGCCTTCTCCACCTCGTTTGGTCGGCGCGCACTGGAGACAACGTCGGCGCCCGCGGCGGCAAGGCCCAGGGCCATTGCATGCCCCAGACCCGTGGTTCCACCTGCCACCACGGCCACTCTACCCGTCAAGTCGAACAAGCTTTGCGGCATTGCAGAGATACTTTACCGGATTGCGTGGAACGAAGAAAGCATGAAGCTGAAATCGATTTTTGCCGCCCAATCCGGGCAGAAAAGAGGCAGATACAGGCGAATTTGTTTGCGATTCGAATTATAGCATAAGTGCAAGATAACATGATGGTTCTCTGTGTAAATCGGTCAGCAGCGGGGCACCCGGGTGTCGCATCGAGCTGCCGGCAAGAGTCGCGATGTTGAGTCGCCTTCTCATGGGGCGGCACTGGGGACCGCACCGAGCGGGGTCGAAACCTGGCTCAGGTCACCGGTTCCGCTCAGGGGAGCGCTTTCTTTGATGCGGGTCCCAAGCGCGCGCATGAGATCGGGAATGTCGTAATGAAGCAGCACACCGGGAATGACATCCTCTGGCGCGCCTGTGGGCAAAGGCGCGTCGATCAGGCTGCGGTAGCTTGTGAGCACGTGGTCAACCTCGATGGGCCGAATGCGGCGATCGAGGACGCCGGCATGAAGCAGCACTAAGCCGAGATGGCCGCTCGCTTGAGCAGAGATTCGCGCAGGATCGACATCCGCGCGGTCAGCTAGATAATCGACGGCACGAATGACGTCGTCGGCGCGGAGGCCAATGAGAGTGCGCCCAACCAGATCGGCGCGCAGGCTCAGCAGATAAAACGGTCCGAGCAGCGGAGCCTTCGTATCGTCAGTGCCGGGTGGCGATGGCCGAGGCGTGAGAGCCAGTACGACGTTGCCTTGAGCAGCGAGAGATTCGAATTTTGCCTGATTGGCTCGCGTGATCGCGTCCTGACCATGAATTGAACCTGGAACGAGCATGAGGACAGCTGGATGGCGGCCCGGCGCTGGCGGAACGGCGAGATCGGCTTCAAGATGCAGGCCGCCAGCGGTCGGAAAGTCGATCGGCCCGGATTTGGCGGCGAGGATTGCCGCATCGAATTTGGATGCACCGGGCTTTGCCTCCGCGCCGGTCGCTTCGCGAATCCTTGCGCCGAGTTGGTCAAAGGCAATGAGTGGACGGTGCGCGGGAATGAGTCGTGCCGCGCGCTTCTTGTTCAGCGTGTTGACCGTGGCGCAACCGGGATAGCTCGTGGCCACCTGTCCAGTCGGCGTCACCTGGAATGCATCTTTGGGCAAGCTCGCGATCAGTGTCATCGCGGCCCGCGGATTATTCCCCGCAGGTAGAAACGGGTGGTCGGCATCGGCGCCGGGTTGCAGGCTGCGGAGAAAGAAGCTGACAGTATCGCCCATGATGGGCATGAGCGCGCCATGCCCGCCGGGCCCGGTGATCCACTGCAGGCGTGCCTGCGGAGGAACGACATTTGTCGTGTCGGCGTTGAGAGCGGGCAGGG
Source organism: uncultured Acidobacteriaceae bacterium (assembly GCA_963823805.1). Classification (GTDB taxonomy): domain Bacteria; phylum Acidobacteriota; class Terriglobia; order Terriglobales; family Acidobacteriaceae; genus Telmatobacter. The sequence continues at coordinate 154,979 of CAWGMW010000001.1, forward strand.
TAGGCGTCGGTGGAACGGATGGCGCGGCGCTGCCAACGCGGGTTCCGGCACTGGCCGGATCGAAGAGCGAGTAGAATCGGCGAGCCTCGATGACTGTCGAGCGCGCGCCGGCGAAGGGAAACATGTCGGAGTAGGTGGCGAGGACTGCGTAGGGCCTTGGTGCGGCGAGCTCGATCCAGTCAGGAAAACCGAGGCCCGAGGAGATGAAGCGCGGCGTGGACTGCTCGGCGTCCTGCGGACCGAGCGCGGGCAGTAGCGCGTCGAATGAAGTGATGTAGCAGGCCGTCCCTATGGCGGCAATGCGCGTGTCGAGCGCGCCGGTGATGGCAGTGATCGTTCCTCCACCGGAGCAGCCGAAGGCGCCGATGCGATGCGGGTCCACATCGGGAAGGGAAGCGAGAAAATCGACGCCTCGCATCGCGTCCCAAACTTCGTAGCGGGCGAAAGTGTCGCCGATCAACATGGGCTGCAGGCTGGCTTCGCCGTGTTCGCCTGTCGGGCGTACGGCGAGCGATGCGCCGGGCTTGGCTGGATCGGGATATTGCAGCCGCTCGCCCTGGCCGATGGGGTCGTAGGAGAGCACGATGAAGCCATTGCGGGCAAAGATCGCTGCGACGGGCGCATCGCCTGCCTTGCCGCTGGGAGCGTGACCCGGGCTCATGAGGATCGCGGCGCGCTTGCCGCCCGCGACCTCGCCATCGGTAACATAGAGCAGCGCAGTGACAAAGAAGTTGGGCTGGCTCTCGAAGATTACTTTGCGAATGCGAAAGCCGTTCGCCTGCGTCTCGCCGAGAATCCTCGCATTCAGCGGCGTCCGCGAAGGCATTGCGCCGATGAGCGCGAGAATCTGCGCGCGAACCCTGGACTGGCGTGCCTCGGCCTGGGCGCGCGTGTGGATGGCGGCGACTGCGGCTGCGCGGGCAGCTTCGTCCTGCGCAGCGAGGCCGTCAAGATACTGTTCGAGCTGCAACCGGCCAAAGTTTGCAGGATCTGCGGCACGACTGCGCGACGCGGGAGTAGCATTCTGCGCAGGAGCGGGAGGTTGTGCGGCAGCCCGCGCGGCGGCGAATCCCAAACACGAGAAGGTCAATGCAAAGAAAGCGGCAAAAGTGGCTCGAATCATGACTAAGCCTTGATACTCCAACAGGTCAGACCAGTCAACCGCAGATCATTGGAGCAGCGCACATTCCTTTGTGGATGAGCGCCGTCCAGCCAGTATCCTGTTCGAGAGATGCGGTGGAGCAAGCCGATTGACGTATTCAGGTGGCTCTTCGATGGCCATCGCGGCCCGCGAGGTCAGATGGTTCCGCGGTGGATCTTTCTGCGCGCGCTCGCCCTCATTTATTTCTCCGCGTTCTATTCGCTTCTATTTCAGATCAAGGGACTGATCGGTCCAGACGGAATTCTGCCCGCTCAGGATTATCTGACTGATATCGCGCAGCAATTGGGCCTGGAGCGCTACTGGTACGCGCCGTCGCTCTACTGGATCTCGTCGAGCTCCGCGATGATGATGGCGGCGACGTGGATCGGACTGATTGCGTCGGTAGTTGCATTCTTCAATCTGTGGCCGCGCCTGAGTTTTTTCGTTTGTTTTGTCTGTTTCCTTTCGTTCGTCGGCGCGAGTAGCGTGTTCTCGAGCTATCAGTCGGACGGCATGCTGCTGGAAGCCGGATTCATTGCTCTCTTCTTCGCGCCGCGCGGGCTCTGGCCAGGCTGGGGCGCGCACGATCCGCCCTCGCGCATGAGCTGGTTCCTGTTGCAATGGGAGTGGTTTAGGATTTACTTCGAATCGGGCATGGTGAAGCTGGCGAGCGGGGATGTGGAGTGGCGCAACTTCACCGCCATGGACGAGTACTACCAGAACGGCCCGCTCCCTACGTGGATCGGATGGTACGTCGAGCACCTGCCGCATTGGTTCCATGCGGCCACGGTTGGAGGAACGCTGGCGCTCGAATTGGTCCTGGTTTTTATGATGTTCTTTCCACGACGAGTGCGGCTGATCCTTTTCTTTATCGTCACGCCGTGGGAGATTGGCGTCATCCTAACAGCCAACTATGCGTTCCTGAATTATTTGGTTCTGTCGCTGGGCTTCCTTCTGCTTGACGACAAATTCCTGCTCCGACTCACACCTGCGCGCTTCCGCCCTCGCGAACCGGAGCGAATCGCGGACCCTGCGTTTGAATCGAAGGATGAACAACCGCTATCGATTCTGGCAGCGGGCGAGGCCAGTGTGGCGACGGCGGACATCGAAGACAGCGATCGCATTTCGAAGCGTCACCCATTCCTCAACCGTCTCGGATTTTTCTGGTGGATTACAAGCCTGGCCGTTACGGCGCTGATGCTCACATGGATTGCTTACAACACGACTGTGGAGATGATCGGGATTCCGCTGCCCGACATTCCGCTGCCGATGAAGCCGCTGATTGCGCTTGAGCCTTTTCGCATTGCCAATCAATATGGGCTCTTTGCGGTGATGACTCGCGGACGCTACGAGATCGAGTTCCAGGGCTCAAGCGACGGCACAAATTGGACCGCGTATCCGTTTCGGAACAAGCCGCAGGCATTGAATGAAGCGCCCGGCGTCTATGCGCCCTACCAGCCGCGCTTCGACTGGAACCTGTGGTTTGCGTCTCTCGGCGGGTGGCGCGACAACGAGATCGTTCCGTTGACCGAGGAGCGATTATTGCTCGGCGACGGTGCAGTGGTGGCGCTGTTTCGCGACAATCCCTTCCCACAGATTCCGCCACGCTATGTGCGCGCGGTCATTTGGCAATACTGGTTTACGACGATGGATGAAAAGCGGCAAACCGGCAATTGGTGGCGCCGCGAGTATCTGGGCCTGTACGCGCCGGAACTGACGATGGCTGCGGTTGGCCACTTTGCCGCGGTGGAATGGCCAGAGGAGCTGCCGCCACACGATTAAGAGAAGACCTGCAAGGAGGAGGGCGAGATGATGAGCCGCGCATGCGTGATTGGATCGGGCCCCAACGGGCTGGCCGCGGCCATTGTGCTGGCGCAGGCGGGGATGCGCGTGGATGTGTTTGAAGCAGAAGCCGAGCCGGGCGGCGCTGTGCGGACACTTCCGCTCACGCTGCCGGGGTTTCTGCACGACTTTGGCTCGGCTGTGCATCCGTTCGCAGCTGGTTCTCCGTTTTTCGCCACGTTGCCATTGGCCGATCACGGACTGGAATGGATCCACGGAGAAGCGCCGCTGGCCCACCCCCTCGACGATGGCTCGGCCGTGGTGCTGGAGCGCGATCTGGAACATGCGGAGCGCGCGTTGGGCGCGGACGGCAAGCTGTGGCGGAGCTTGATGCAGCCTGCGGCCGACGACTGGATGGAGTTTGCGGAAGACACGCTTGGGCCGCCGTTGCGCATCCCGCATCATCCGCTGCGCATGGCGCGCTTCGGATTGACGGCAATTCAGTCGGCGCAAAGCTTTGCCAAGAGCCATTTCGTTAGCCCGCGAACACGGGCCGTCTTCGCGGGATTGGCGGGTCACTCGTTTCTGAGCTTCGACCAGCCGCTCAGCGCGACCATCGGATGGATGTTCGGCATCACTATCCACGCGGTGGGCTGGCCGATTCCGCGGGGTGGCGCGCGGGCCATCACGCAAGCGCTCACCGGCTATCTGAAGACATTGGGCGGAACGGTGCACACCTCGTCCCGCATCGACGCGGCAGCATTCCGCGAATTGGAATCGAGCAGCGAGCTGGTGCTTTTCGACACCGCGCCGCGGCAACTGGTTGAGATCGCCGGCGAGCGGCTTTCGCCGAAATACAGAAGTGAGCTGGGGAAGTTTCAGCGCGCGCCGGGCGCGTTCAAAGTCGATTACGCGCTTTCGCAGCCAGTTCCGTGGCGCGCGGCAGATTGCCACCGAGCGATCACGGTGCACGTGGGTGGGTCGTTTGAGGAGATTGCGGCCGCTGAACACGCTGTGGCCAATGGACGCGAAGCCGAACAGCCTTTTGTGCTGGTGGCGCAGCCGACGCTTTACGATCCATCGCGCGCGCCGGAGGGACAACATGTGCTGTGGGCCTATTGCCACGTGCCCAACGGGTCAACGTTCGACATGACAGAGCGCATCGAGTCGGAGATCGAGCGGTTTGCGCCGGGATTTCGGGATTGTGTGCTGGCGAGGCACGTTTCCGGGCCCGCTGCGCTGGAAGCTATGGACGCGAACCTCATTGGCGGCGACATCAGTGGTGGCGCAATGACCATGCGCCAGATGTTCTTCCGGCCGACTGCCAGCGGCTACGCGACGGGCGCGCCCAAGGTCTACTTGTGCTCGGCGTCGACACCGCCGGGCGGAGGCGTGCACGGCATGTGCGGCTACCACGCAGCACGGCTGGCGCTGCGGCAGCTGAAGAAGAAGTAGTGAGACACGCAAAACGACGGCCGCTCAACGAAGCCCCGCAATGCCTTCCGCATCGCACGGCCCGTTGAACGGCCAGGTCAAATTCATTCAGTTCAGCAGAGCTTGCTTTGATTCCCCCGTGAAAATCTGTGACCCATGAAACGCCAGTGAGGCCTACCCGCGCGCGTAGCTTTCCAGAGCCATGCGGCTGGGAATCGTAAGCGTGCAACCGTGTTGCGCCACAAGGCGGCGGTTCTTGAAGATGCTCAGCGTGCGCGTGACTGTCTCGCGCGAGGCGCCGATGAATTCGCCGATCTCCTCGTGCGTCATCGACATGCGGCAGTGCGCGGACCGCTCTTGCTTTTGGCCGGACTCGTCGCTCCAAACCAACAGCAGGCGGGCCAGGCGCTCATGAACCGATGTTGACAGGCCAACCATGCGCAACTGCTCGCAGGCCAGGTTGAAGCTGCGGCTGATTTCGCGAGTGACGATGGGATAAACGTCAGGATGACGAGACAGGAATTGCAGGAACACCTGGCGCGAGATGTGCGCGATCCTGGCTGGGTAGAGCGTGTCGGCAGTCATCTCGTACTCACCACCGGAGAGGGTGGGCGACAGCCCCAGCACTTCGCCGGCTTTGGCGATGTGGAAGCTCAAGCGGCGGCCATCGCTGGAGTTGATGGAGAGCTTGACCTCGCCATCGAGGACCACGTAGACGCCCGAGGCCGGCTGCGTCTCAGTGAAGAGAACGACGTTGGACGGAAAGGAGGAGGCGGCGAGCAGCGGCTCCAGATCGGCCAGTGCCGCGGCCGGCAACGCCTTAAAGAACTCGCCCATTCGGTAAGAAGCTACACCCGCATTGTTGGTTACATCGTGCCCCGTTTGCATCTCAGCTCTCCGTGTCCTCTTGTTGGGAGCCCTTGCGCGCGACCTCTTCGGCAAGGTACTCGGTCCAGGGTGTGCCAGTGAGGATCGCGGCTCCCGATTGAGAGTAGATGGCTCTCAAAACCTTGATTCCCCCGGCGTCAGCAAAAGTGGTTTCCCGCAAATCAAGAGACAGTTTCTTCTGCGCTACCACAGGAGCTTTCTCTTCCCATAGGCGGCCAAGTTCGGTAGCCCAGGGTCCGGCGACGCGCCCTTCCAGCTTGATCACGATCGAGTTCGAGTTTTCTTGAAAGTAGATTCGAAGCACTTGCTGGCTCGTCCTGCGCCACGCCTGGTATATGGCACGGCGCGTGCCAAACTTTGGGCACGGCGCGACGGTGGCTGCATCACATTGAATGTAAAGGAGTTGGATTTGCGCGACCGGAGAGATGGCTGGCTGCGAGTCGCGGTGCGTGACGAAATGACGAAGACGGTATTTCGTCACGGAGACTACATGTAGTCGCCGCGCTCGATTCCGAGCTTCTTCATTTTGGAGTTGAGCGTGGTGCGTTTGAGCCCGAGCCGCTCGGCTGCGCCACCGGGTCCGCCGATGATGCCCTTGGCCTCACGAAGCGCACGCAGAATATGGTCGCGCTCGGCAGCCTGCAAGGTTGGATTGGTGGCGGCTTCGGCGTCTTCTTCTTCATCCTCCATGGATTCGAGCTCGGCCAGAGGCACGTGGAGCTGCGGGCCGCGCGAAAGAATCACGGCGCGCTCAAGGAAGTTTTCCAGCTCGCGAATATTGCCCGGCCACTTCCACGCCGTCAGCGCATCCATTGCTTCCGGCGGAATGGTTTCGATGTTCTTGCCCATGCGACGGGCATGGCGCGAGACAAAGTGGCGCACGAGAATGGGGATGTCGGCGGCCCGCTCGCGCAAAGGCGGCGCAAAAACGGGAAAAACTTTGAGGCGATAAAAGAGGTCGCTGCGGAACTGTTTTTCCGCGACCATTTTGGCCAGGTCGCGATTGGTGGCGGCGATGAGGCGCACATTGACAAGAATGGGCCGCGTTCCGCCGAGGCGCTCGATCTCGCGCTCCTGCAAAGCGCGCAGCAGCTTGGGTTGCAGGTCAAGCGGCAGATCGCCTACTTCGTCGAGAAAGAGCGTGCCCTCGTGCGCCAGCTCCAGACGGCCGATCTTGCGTGCAATGGCTCCGGTGAATGCGCCCTTCTCGTGGCCGAAGAGCTCGCTTTCCAGCAGCCCCGCGGGAATGGCGGCGCAATTCAATTTGATGAACGTGTGCTCGCCGCGCGCGCTCAGGCGGTGGACGGCTCGCGCCAGCAGCTCTTTGCCGGTTCCGGTTTCGCCCTCAATGAGGACTGTCGCGTCGGTGGGCGCCACGGTCTCAATCTGCCGAAGTATATTGCGCAGGCCGGTGCTTTCGCCCACGATGTCGTCGAAGCGGTGCTCGACGTTGATCTCCTCTTCAAGATACTGTTTTTCCTGGTTGAGCCGGTCGCGCATCTCGGCAATGCGCCGGAATGCCATGGCGTTGTCGACGGCCATCGCCACCTGCCCGGCAATCTGCACCAGCATCTCCAGTTCGCGCTGCCCAAAAGTCCCCTCCTGCCGGCTCACGACGGAGAGCGCTCCAAGCGCCTTGCCGTGATGAACAAGCGGAACCCAGCAGCCCGACTGCATGCCCATTTGCTTGAGGTAAGCCAGCGTCTCGGGAGCATAGGACGCTTTGGCAATGCTTTCCAGCAGGACCGGTTCCCGTGTGCGAAACGCGATTCCAGACAGCGAGCCGTCAATGGGAACGCGCAGTTCGCTTGGAAAAACCTCGCTGCCCGGGCCTCCGAGGAACTGCACCACCAGGTCGCCGGCCGTCTCGTCGTACATCACCAGGCCCGCGTTATCGTGGGGAATCACCTCGCGGATGGTAGCCGAAATCGCACCCAGCAGTTTCTCTGCATCTACGTTGGCCAACAGAGCCCCACTGAGCTGGAAGATCAGCGCCTCTTCCGCGCGCTTGCGGTCGGTCATGTCGCGCGTGACCTTGGCGTATCCCGTCACCTCGCCGCTGCTGTCGCGGATGGCCGTGATCACGATGTTGGCCCAGAAGCGAGATCCATCCTTGCGCACGCGCCAGCCTTCCTCTTCCACGCGATTTCGGGCCGCGGCCTGGCGCAGCAACTCGGCTGGTCTGCCGCGCTCCTCATCCTCCTGCGCGAAGAATCGCGAGAAATGCAGCCCCAGCACCTCGTCGGCCTTGTAGCCCTTTATGCGCTCGGCGCCGGGGTTCCAGGTGAGCACGTGGCCGTCCCGGTCCAGCAGATAAATGGCGTATTCGCCGATGCTCTCAACAATGGAGCGCAGCCGCAGATCGTTCAGCCGCAGCGCCTCCTGCGCGGCGCGCTGCTCGGTCGCGTCCCGGATGAAGCTGGCCACTACCTGGCCGCTTGCGGTCTGCATGGGTTTGAGCATGATGTCGACGGGAAACTCGGTGCCATCCTTGCGCAGGCCGAAGAGATTGAGGGCCGCGCCCATCTGGCGGGTACGGGGATGGGCGCCGTAGTTTTCACGATGCCGCGGATGGCCGCCGCGGAAACGAGCGGGCACCAGCATCTCGATCGGTTGCCCGATGAACTCGTGGCTGGCGTAGCCGAACAGTTCTTCGGCGCGCGGGTTGGCGGCTCGCATCACGCCATCTCCGTCTGTGACGAGAATGGCGTCCGGCGAAAACTCAAACAACCGCTCGATTGTATTTTGGGCAAAACCCGGCTCGACGCTCTGCCTCGCAGCCATATCCTGCCCGGGGGAATCCGAGGGGCACATGTTTTTCCACCGACCTTAGCTGAAAGGTATCGCCTCGGACGAGCTTTACGCAACGCCGGCGCTGTGAACGTTCAGTGACTGCCGGGCGACGCGCGGGACTCAGGAATGCCGCGCCTGCTCCGCGAGGTAGGCAAACCATTCATCCATGCCCACGCCGGTTTTGGCCGAGGTCTCGAAGATGCGGATGCCGGGACGAATCTCATTGATGTTTTTGAGCGCCAGCTCGCGGTCGAAGCCGCAGGGAACCGCAAGATCGACCTTCGTAATCACCGCGGCATCGGACGAATTGAAAAGCCCCGGGTACTTGAGCGGCTTGTCCTCGCCTTCGGTCACGCTCAAGAGCGCAACGCGGATGCGCTCGCCCAAATCGTAGCTCGACGGACACACCAGGTTGCCGACATTTTCGATGAAAAGATAGTTGAGTCCCTCGAGCGAGACGCCCTCCCAGCCTTCGAGATGTTTCGTCACCATTTCTGCGTCGAGGTGGCAAATGCCGTGCGTGTTGATCTGGCGCACAGGCGCGCCGCTCGCCGCCAGGCGCCGCGCGTCGTTGTCGGTTTCAAGATCGCCCACCAAAGCCGCCGCTCTTGCGCCGCGAGAACGCAGCTCGCGGAGCGTCAGTTCAAGAAACGCAGTCTTGCCCGTGCCGGGGCTCGAGACGAGATTCAGCACCAGCACACCAGCTGACGTGAAACGCTGGCGTAGCCCCGCTGCCAGCTCATCGTTTTTCTTTAGAATGCCCCGCCGCAACTCAACAATCCGGGTCGTCATATGTGCTCCTCGACCGGATTCGGCGCGCCGATCTGCGCTTCTCCGGGCTCCGGTTCATCCAGCTCAATCGATTCGATCTCGAGTTCGCGCCCCTGGCGAAGGTCGGCCGCAAGTTCGCCGCATTGCGGGCATCGGAAGCTCTGCACGCCCTCGATCTGGGAGTCCACGCCGCAGGCGTCGCAGTGAACGATCACCGGCAGCTTGTTGATCACCAACTTCGCGGCGGCAACAGGTGAACCTTCAGAGGCTAGCTCCCAACAAAACTGAAGCGAATCCTCAACGACCGAGGCCAGCGCGCCCACGCGAAGCCGCACCGCAATGACGCGTGTGCCGGGGTACGCGGAGGCCGACTCGGTGACCGCCTCGACAATGCTGGCCGCGATGGAAAGCTCGTGCATCGATTCTTCCTGCAAGATACTACGCCTGCGCAGGCTTTGGCTGCGACCGCGCACACACGCAATAAACCAGCCCCAAAATGTAAAATGACTGCAAAGGATCTTCCCCTTGCCAGGCACCTCCACGCACACCACCGGAATTGAGTCGCGCCTTGCGCTTAGCGCGCTTGCGCCTGAGGCGCTTCAGTCCGAAATCCGCGCCATGACCACCGAATGCGACCGCATGGGCGGCATCAACCTGGCGCAGGGGGTGTGCGATACGCCGGTGCCTGATGTTGTGGAGGCGGCAGCGATCCAGGCCATTCGCGATGGGCAGAACATCTATACACGCTGCGATGGCATTGCGCGGCTGCGCGAGGCCATCGCTGCCAAGCAGCTGCGCGACTACCGGCTGGCTTACGATGCTGAAAACGAAGTGATGGTCGCCTCAGGCGCGACCGCCGGCTTGCATGCCGCCGCCATGGCGCTGCTCAATCCCGGCGACGAGGTGCTCGTCTTCGAGCCGTTCTACGGCTACCATGTGCACACGTTCGACTCGCTGCGCGTGAATCCGGTGCTGGTCGCGCTGGTCGAGCCGGATTGGCAGCTTGACGTGGACGCAATGCGAGCTGCGGTAACTCCGCGCACCCGCGCCATCCTGCTCAATACGCCAGCGAACCCGACAGGGAAGATCTTCACGTTGCCGGAGCTCGAAGCGGTAGCCCAACTTGCCATTGAGCGCGATCTGTTTCTGATCACAGACGAAATCTACGAGTACTTCGTTTATGACGGAGCGCGGCACATCTGCCCGGCCACGCTGCCCGGCATGCGCGAGCGCACGATTGTGATTTCAGGGTTCAGCAAAACGTTTTCGATCACTGGCTGGCGCATTGGCTACACGACGGCCGATGCGCGCTGGATGCCCACGATGGCGCACTTCCACGACCTGACTTACGTGTGCGCGCCCGCGCCGCTGCAGGTTGGCGCCGCCGCGGGCCTGGAACAATTGCCGCCGGGCTTTTATGCGCAAGTGGCCGCCGATCATCAGTCCAAGCGCGGCCGGTTGCTAAGCGCGCTCAAAGACGCCGGCATGGAGCCTTCGGTGCCTCCGGGCGCCTATTACATCATGGCCAATGTCGAGCGGCTGCCGGGCAAAACAGCGGCCGAGAAAGCTCGGTACCTACTGCGCTCGACCGTGGTGGCTGCCGTAGCCGGATCGGCGTTCTTCCGCGAGGGGCGAGGCGAGAATCTGATGCGCTTCTGCTTCGCCAAGCAGGATTCCGAGCTCGATGAGGCCTGCGAACGGCTGCGGAAGCTGTAGACACGCTCCGCAAAGACCCTGCGATGCGGCCACTCGTGGTGAATCACCGAGCGGCGCACTTTTGATTCTTGCACAGAGCGTTAATCGAGTTGCGCCGGCGCCAGCTTCGGCGATAAGGCATTCATGATGAGCAACGCCAGAGAGTAGGCAAGACACGCCGCGACAAACAGCGGCACGTAGCTATGAGTCAGTCCGACGACGTAGCCGGTTGCCAACTGAAACAGCACTCCGCCGATCGCGCCCGCCATGCCGCCGATGCCGATCACGCTGGCCACGGCAGCCTTCGGAAACAGATCGGAGGGCAGGGTAAAGAGATTCGCCGACCACCCCTGGTGCGCGGCGGTGGCCAGGCCCACAACCCCCACCACGAGCCATAAGTGGTGAAGGTAAGGCGCGGCAAGGACCGGAAACACGGACACCGCGCAAATCACCAACGCCGTTTTGCGGGCGAAGTTAGGGCTCTTTCCCCGGTTCAGAAGAGTCGACGAGATCCATCCGCCGCCGATGCTGCCCACCGTCGAGATGCTGTACACGATGACCAGCGGTAGCCGGTTTGCGGACAAGCTCAGGCCGAAGGTCGATTGCAGGTAACGCGGCAGCCAGAAAAGATAGAACCACCAAATCGGGTCGGTGAGGAACTTGCCGATGGCGAAGACCCAGGTTTCCTTGAGCGGCAGCACGCTGCTCCACGGCACCGATTCAGTCTTTTCTATCGGATCGCTCAGGATCAGCCCCAACTCGGCTGGGGAAACGCTGGGGTGGTGTTCCGGCCGGCGGTAGATGAGGAGCCATGCCACCAACCAGAGCAGGCCCATTGCGCCGGTGACCACGAATGCTCCGCGCCAACTGAACATGGCGACGAGAAACGGCACAATCAGCGGGACCGCGATGTTTCCGATGTTGGCGCCGGAATTGAAGATCCCGGTAGCCAGCGCGCGCTCGCGTTTGGGAAACCACTCAGCCACCGTCTTGATGCAGGCCGGGAAGTTTGCCGCCTCGCCCAGCCCGAGCAGAAACATGGCCACGGCGAATGTGATGACCGAAAATGCCAAGCCAGGCAGCATGGCCGCGACGCTCCACAGGCAGATGGCAATCGCGAATGCCTTGCGCGTGCCCAGCTTGTCAGTGAGCCCGCCGGCCACCACCATGCCAATGGCGTAAGCCGCCTGGAACGCAGCAAGGATGTACCCGTATTTAATGCTGTTGAGTCCTGGAATCACGCCCTCGAGGAATTTCTCCAGGTAGGCGATGACTCCGCGGTCGACGTAAGCGATAACCGTGGCGATGAAAAGAAGGGCGCAGATTGCCCAGCGCAGGTGCGTCATTTTCCCGGCCGGAGCCAGACTCGTGGAAGGAGCGAAGGATTCAGTACCTTGTACGGTCATTGGGTGCGGCTCCGTCTGGGGGCCTAGGAGGTCCGACCAATTATACCGGCGATACTCAGGAACTGATTTTCCGCGACGTGGCGCCAAGCTCAGCGCGGAGTTTTTCGGCGCGGCCGCAGCGAGTCGAGCAGAAGAAGGCAGGCGCCGGTGACGACGGAGGAGTCAGCCACGTTGAAATCGGGCCAGTGGTAAGTGAAGATGTGGACCTCAATGAAGTCGATGACCGAACCGTAAACAATGCGGTCGTGAACATTGCCGAGCGCCCCGCCGAGAATGAGCGCGAGCGCGACGGCGGTGAGCGTGAACTGGTTGCCGAGGCGCAGCAAAACGATGAAGATGACCAGCACGGCGACGAGTGTGAATGCGACCAGGGCCCAGCGCACGGCGTGCGGCGAAGCGGTATCGGCAAACAGCGAAAAGGCTGCGCCCTCGTTGGTCCAGTGGGTAATGCGCAGGAAGCGCGGAATGACCGGAATCGCCCCGCCCAGCGGGATGTGCCTGGAGACCCAATTTTTTGTCAGGCGGTCGGCGACGATCACCACCGCCGAGATCAGCAGGAGCCAGGGAAGACGGCGGGGGCGGGGCCAGTTCATTGGGTGGCCTCCGTGACGCAGAGTCGTGAAAAAGCGAGTCTCAAGAACATCCCTCAGGGGCTAAAGCCCGACTTGCATTTTGCGTGGTTTGTGGCACGGCTGAAGCCGTGCCCTTTCAAAACCGCGCCGCCCCTACGGGGCTTGTTCGGATCGAATTGCAACTTTCCCCACGCTAAAGCGCGGGGCTAAAAACCATTGCGCCTCCGGCGCGTTTGAATATTGAATCATGCTCTGCAAAACAATCAACACTTATCCCGTGCTAGTCAGTGGTTCGATGCCCATTTCGTGGAGCGCCGACTGGCAGCGCGTGCAAACGTTCTCCCAGATGCCGTAGCTGGAGACCTCGGGCATGAAGTTCCAGCAGCGCGTGCATTTGTGGCCGGAGGCAGGCGTCACAAAAGGCTGAAGGCCCGCGATGGTCACGGCCACCCTGGTTCTAATCTGGGATTCAGGAACCTCTCCCGGATTCGACCCACTAACTTTGTGCAAGTGAACTCTCGAAACATTAAGGAGCTCTTTCAAACTCGCGGCGTTCTTGTGCAGGATCTCGAAGATAACATCCGCAGCATAGAGTTCTACGTCAGCCTCTAGCGCTTTCCCGATGACCTTACTCTGGCGAAGGTCCTCAAGGGAACGAAGTACACCCTCCCGCATGGCAAAGAGAACCTTCCATTCCCCGACCAATATTGCTGGGTTTTCGGAGAAGATCTCTTCCGGCTTGGGGAATAGCGCGAGATGAACGCTGATCGGGCGGCCTTCGACCGCGGGCAGATGTTCCCAAATCTCGTCGGCGGTGAAGGTTAGGATGGGCGCGACGAGTCTGACCAGTGCTTCGGTGATTCGCCACAAAACCGTCTGCGCGGATCGGCGCGCTTGGCTGGTGGGCGCGAAGGTGTACATGCGGTCTTTGAGCACGTCGAGGTAAAAGGAGCTCAGGTCCACGATGGCGAACTCGTTCACCGCCTGGTAGACGCGATGGAACTCGAAGGCTCCGTACCAGCCCGTTTTGCCGTCCGGCCCAACAATCTTCTCGGCCAGCTCGCGCGTGCGGGCGAGCATGTAGCGGTCGAGCGGGAGCAACTCGTTTTCGGGCACGCGATCGCGCGCCGGGACAAATCCATGGAGATTGCCGAGCAGGAAGCGGAAGGTGTTGCGCAGTTTTTTGTAGAGCTCGGCGCAGCGCTGCATCAGGTTCTCGCTGGCGGCCATGTCTTCGCGGAAATCGACAGACGCGACCCAGAGGCGAACGATCTCGCCGCCCATGCGGTTGGCAATGTCGACGGGATCGACGCCGTTGCCGAGCGACTTCGACATGGCGCGGCCCTGCTCGTCAAGTGTCCAGCCGGCGGTAACGACATGAGAGTAGGGAGCGCGCCCGCGCAGCGCGACTGAGGTCAGCAGCGACGAATGGAACCATCCGCGATGCTGGTCGCCGCCCTCTAAATAGAGGACCTCTCGTGCAGCTTTCGGGTCGTCCTGTTCCTCAAACGCCTTGTGGGCAACGCTGAGGTCGGGGTCCGATTCGCAGACAGCAAACCAACTCACGCCGGAGTCGAACCAAACGTCGAGGATATCGGTCTCTTTGCGGAAGCTGGTCCCGCCGCAGTGAGCGCACTGGGCGCCCGCCGGCAAAAGGGATTCGACCGGTGCTGTATGCCACGCCTCGGCGCCTTCGCGCTCGAACAGATCGACGATCTTCGCGTTCAGGCTGGTGTCGAGGATGGGTTGGCTGCAGCCTTCGCACATGAAAACCGCGATGGGCACGCCCCAGATACGCTGGCGGCTGATGCACCAGTCGGGGCGCGTGGCGATCATGTTCGTGATCCGCTCCTTGCCCCACGCCGGGTCCCAGACCACCTTGTTGATTTCTTCGATGGCGAGATTTCTGTATGTCGTCTCGCTTCCGTCGCCGCGCTTCACCGGGGTTTCGAGCGAGATAAACCACTGCTCTGTGGCGCGAAAGATGATGGGGTGGTGGCAGCGCCAGCAATGCGGATAAGAGTGCTCAAGTTGAGAGCCGCCCATGAGCGCGCCGCGCTCTTCAAGCATGGCGACAATAACGGGATTCGCTTTCCACACGGTCAGGCCGTCGTAGGCGGGCGGCTGGGCGCTATGCCAGGAATCCGGATCGACGTGGATGTGCCCGCCGGCGTCGACGCGCGAGGTTGGGTCGAGGCCGTAGCGCTGGCCGGTGTAGAAGTCGTCGGCGCCATGCGAGGGTGCGGTGTGCACCGCGCCGGTACCCGTGTCGGACGTGACGTAGGTGGCCAGCACGCCCGGGATTTCGCGGTCTAGAAATGGGTGAAGAAAGTGCGTTCCTTCCAACTCCTGTCCCTTTACGCGCGCGAGTTCCTTCGTATTGCCCAACTTGCAGGCTGCAACGACCTTGTCCGCAAGCTCCGCTGCGACAATGTAGGCCGAGTTGTCATCCGTGCCCAGCAACACATACTCAAAATCAGGATGGAACGCAATTGCCATGGAGGCCGGAAGCGTCCATGGTGTAGTAGTCCAAATAATTGCGTAGACCGGACGTTCCGGCGGCCGCCTGGGACAGAGTCATTTCTTCTGGCTTCGCGGGGCTCATTCGGGATTGGGAGTGGAGGGCGTAGCGCACGTAGATCGACGGGCTGGTGTGGTTCGCGTACTCAACCTCGGCTTCGGCCAGCGCGGTGCGGTCGTGGATACACCAGTAAACCGGCTTGAGGCCGCGGTAGACGAAGCCCTTTTCCAGGAAGCCGTAGAAGGCCTCCAGGATGTGGGCCTCGTAGTCGCGAGCCATGGTCTTGTAAGGCTTTTGCCAGCGGCCGAAGCAGCCAATTCGCTCGAATTGCTCGGTCTGCAAGTCGACATACTTCTGCGCGTAGGCGCGGCAGGCTTCAAGAACCTCGGGAACGGGCATGGACAGCTTCTTGTGCCCCAACTTTTCGTCGACTTTGATCTCGATGGGCAGCCCGTGGCAGTCGTAGCCGGGGACGTAGGGCGCGTCGAATCCGGCCATGGTCTTGGACTTCACGACGAAGTCCTTCAGGCCCTTGTTGAGGGCGTGTCCCAGGTGGATGGGCCCATTGGCGTAGGGAGGGCCGTCGTGCAACAGGTAGACAGGCCGCCCGCGGCCTGCTTTTCGCATCTCTTCATAGAGACGGAGCTCGGTCCACCGGGCCAGTCGAAGCGGCTCATTCTGCGGCAGATTGGCTTTCATTGCGAAGGCGGTTTGGGGCAGGGTAAGGGTCGCCTTCAACTCTGGCGCAGGGGACACAGGGACTCCGATCGAGGATCCGAACTTGGATGCGAATTTGTTCAAGAATCAGTGTAAACAAACGAGGCCCGTTTTTCCGGGTAACAAACCGAACCCGGCTACCGTCTATTGCGTATGGAAGTCCTGAAGCTGGTGGACTATGAGAATTCGGAAGCCGGGATTGAAGCCAGTTCGGGAGCCGAGACAAAGGCTGCCGCGGTCAAGCATAATGGATCGATAGGCCTGTTGACGGACGCGCTCGCGTCAGGAGACAGGCAAGGGCAGGCAGGAATGGCCGGGGACGGCGCCGGAGATGAGGCAAGCGGTCAATACATGACACTGGACATGACACCGGACATGACACCGGAAGAAAAGGGCGACCGGGGAGCTTCGGTTCCAGTGAGCGGCCACGAGTTGGACGCTTTCCTTGGGAAGGCTTTCAACGAGGAGCCCATTTGGGCGAGCCTCTGGGAGCGCGTCCAGGACGTATTTTTCCCGGTCAAATTGCCGCCTCTGGAGCTGACTTCGACGCCCATTCCGGTGCCCGACCGGATGGCCGTGAAGGCAAATCCCTGGGCCATCGGGATCTCGACGACCCTCAACATTACCATCCTGCTGCTTGCCATCTGGCTAGGTATTCGCGTGATCAACACCGTTGTGAATCCGCCCATGCAGGCGACGAACATCGACGTAGGCGACTACAAGATGCCCAAGTCCAGCACGCTGGCCGGCGGGGGCGGCGGCGGCGGCGACCGGAGCATTATCGAAGCCAACAAAGGCAAGCTGCCGGAGAAGGCGAAGGATACGATAACGCCCCCGCAACCGCAGACAATTGACAAGCCCAAGCTGCCCGACCCACCGACCATCAACGTGCAAAAGAACATCCAACTGCCCGACAACATGAACATGCCGATGATCGGCATGAAGGAGTCGGCCAATGTGACTTTGGCCTCGGCCGGCGGTGGAAACGGCGCAGGCATGGGAACGGGCAGCGGCGGCGGCATGGGGCCGGGAGGCGGGAATGGATACGGCCCGGGAACTGGCGGCAACTATGGCGGCGGTGTCTACCAGGTTGGCGGCAGAATTTCGTCGCCTGAAGTGATCCACAGCGTAGAGGCTGAGTTCTCTGACGAGGCGCGGCGCGCCAAGTATTCAGGCGTTTGCATCATTTCGCTCATCGTCGATGCGCAGGGCAATCCGCAGGACATCCGTGTTGCACGGGCGTTGGGCATGGGGCTGGACGAGAAGGCCATCGAAGCCATCCGGCAGTACAAATTCAGGCCGGCTATGAAGGACGGTAAGACTGCCGTGCCGGTGCAAGTCAACATCGAGGTCGACTTCAGGCTCTACTGAGGCGTCAATTCATCTGAGGAACGGAAAGCGGAGCCCATGCGGCTCCGCTTTTCTTATGGAATCAACCAATCGCCGTCGTCTTCCAGCAGCTCTTTCATGGCTGCGCAATCGGCCGGCGCCTGCGAGCAGGGGGTCACGTCGGGACCGTCAATGTTCGGTCCGTCTAGCGCGCGCATCACGGTCACAAACTTCTGATGAGTCTTCATGGCTTCATCGTGGCACTTCTTGGCCACCGCCATCAGTTGCTCCCAAGTGCCCTCGAGTACTTCACCTTTGTTCTTTGTCTGGTGGTAAAGGCCGCTGGCATCGATGATTTTGGCGACGTCGACGGTATGGCCGCCGGCATGATGGGCCTTGCCCTTGGGCAAAACGCTCAACTCGAGAAGCATGGGAATACCCCTTCGTAGTCTTCCTCTTTATCGATACATCGTGCTGCGAAGCGGGACCGTGATTTGGCATACACGCGCGTGTGACAACACGCACCGAGAACATTGCCCAATACGCGAAACTCTATCGTGAAGCGTCCCTTCGGCTCGCGGATGAGCCTGGGTTCGGGAAGGGCAACGGAAAGGGTGCGATATGGCAGGACCGGCATTGATGGAAGCTGCGCACGAAGCGGGAGTCGCGCATCGGGCTGCGTTTGACCTGGCGGAGTTGACGCGGATGTACGATTTCTCCGGGCGAACGGTGGCCATCACCGGTGGCGCAGGCATCCTGGGCAGCGAAATTGCCAGCGCGCTGGCCGGGTGCGGCGCTCAAGTGGCCATTCTTGACGTAAATCCCGCGGCGGGAAATGCCGCCGTCCAACGGATGGGTGAGCATGGCGAACACGTTTCGGTCTTCCAGTGTGACGTGCTCAACCGCGACAGCGTGGCGCAGACCGCTCAGGAAGTTGTTGACCGTCTGGGCAGCCTGGACTGCCTTGTGAATGGCGCCGGAGGCAACAAGCCCCAGGCCACCACCAGCAACGAGCTGAAGTTTTTCGATCTGCCGGCTGACGCGCTGCGCTGGGTGTTCGAGCTGAACATTCTGGGCACGATTCTGCCCAGCCAGGCATTTGGCAGGATCATGGCGGCGCAGGGTTACGGGACCATCCTGAACATTTCGTCCATGAATTCCTTCCGGCCGCTCACGCGCATTCCGGCCTACTCGGCGGCCAAAGCCGCAGTGAGCAACTTTACGCAGTGGCTGGCTGTGCACATGGCGCAGGAGTACTCACCGAAGATTCGCGTGAATGCAATCGCGCCGGGATTCTTCCTGACCAACCAGAATCGCTTCCTGCTGCTCGACAAGGAGACGAGTGAGCTGACCGCGCGCGGCAGATCAATCATCGGGCACACGCCCATGGCGCGCTTCGGCGAGCCGGAAGACCTTTTCGGCGCGGTGCTCTGGCTGCTTTCGCCGGCTTCCGAGTTCGTCACCGGTGTCGTGATTCCGGTGGACGGAGGCTTTTCGGCGTACAGCGGCGTTTGAAGAAAGTTCAGTTCGCCAGAACCGCAATCGCCGCATTCCTACGAAGGCGAAAAGGCTCAACGATCCCAAAACTGCGAGCAGTGCCTCCGTCGTCGGCCCGAAACATGCAAAGGGAATACTATGGTTGTGGCCGCCGGTCCAATCGACAAGAACTGCGCCTAAAGCAGCATCACCGCACCGGCATCTGAGACTTTCGTCGGCAGGGGGCAGGACATGGCCATGAATGATTCCGCACGACATGCCTCGACGCCCGAACGGGCCGGGTTGCGGATCGCCATCATCCGGCGCCTGATTTTCGCATCCGTCGTGTGCATCTGTACGACTCGCGCCGCAACCGCGCAAGCGCCCGATGCTCAGCCGGTCAACCCGGATGCGACGCCGGCCGCACGGGCTCTCCTGCACGATATTGACACGATCTCTGGCCACGCCACGATCGCCGGCCAGCATAACTTCCCCAACTCCGTCTCCCGCTACTCTGACCGCGTCTACGATTTGACCGGTGAATACCCCGGCATCTTCGGACAGGACTTCGGCTTCGCGGGCGGAGACGATAAGGACTCCACGCTTGGGCGTCCGTCGATGATCGAGGAAGTGATTCGTCAGTATCGCAATGGCGCCGTGATTGCACTCACATGGCACTCCGTGCGCCCGACAGATGACGAGCCCGTGACCTTTCGAGACAGCGTGCAAGGGCACCTGACTGACTGGGAGTGGCGCCAGGTCCTTACGCCGGGTACGGATCTTTATCTGCGCTGGTGCCGGCAGGTGGACCGCATTGCAGGCTACCTGAAGGAGCTGCGCCCGTGCTCTTCCGTCCGTACCACGAGATGAACGGCAACTGGTTCTGGTGGGGTGGCCGTCCCGGACCGGACGGCTCGGCGGCACTCTATCGCCAGATCTATGACCGCTATGTTCACATGCATCATCTCAACAATCTCGTTTGGGTGTGGAACGTAAACAGCCCCAGCGGAAACGCCGGCCCCGTTGCAGACTATTTTCCGGGCTTCGCCTATGCTGACGTGCTCACGATGGATATCTATGGACCCTTCAGCCAGGAGTTCTATGACCAGATGGTGGCGCTTGCGGATCCCCTTCATAAGCCGATCGCCCTGGCCGAGGTCGGAGCCATGCCGCCCCTCACGACACTCGCAGCGCAGCCCCGCTGGGCATATTTCATGATGTGGAGTGGCATGGCAGAAGGCGCCAATACCCCCGACCAGTTGCAGGCGATCTTTCATGCGCCGAACATCCTTAATCGCGGCGACTCGCGCCTTTCCGCGCCAATGGCGGCTCCAACCACGCCCCCGGCACCGGGAGACGTGAACGCAGATGCTGAAGTGCGTGCCCTGCTCGAAAGATTAGCGGATGCAAAGGGAAAGGGAGTTCTCGGCGGACAAAGCGTCGTCGAATCCTCCGCCACAGCTTTTCCCGAGGTGCAGGCGGTCCTTGGCGCAACCGGCAGACAACCTGTGATCATCGAAATCGATCTGACCGGAGCCACGGGGCCGGATGCGCTTCTCGCGCAGGTGCAGGAGGCGACGCGTCAGGGCGAGCTGGTCGAATTACGCTGGACGCCGCCTCGCCCAACCGACGGCGCCGCTACGGGCGTGCTCACGAGTTTCGAATGGCAGCAGTTGCTTGAGCCAGGAACAGACTTGAATCATCGCTGGGCAGCGCAGGCAGACGCCGCAGCCGCTCTGCTGCGCCCGCTCGCCGACGCGCATCTCGCCGTGCTCTGGAGCCCTTATCCGGCACTGAACGGCGATGGCAATTGGTGGTCGGGTCACCCTGGGCCTGAAGGTTCCCAGGAATTGTACCGGAGGCTCTATGAGCGCCTCACCGGCGATGCCAACCTCCACAACCTTGCGTGGATCTGGGAAGCGGTGCCTCCCAGTTTCAATCCCGGAGGAAACAATGGTTGGGAAGATTTCTTTCCCGGGCCGTTGCACATTGACGCGATCACGCTGGATGCAAAAACGCTTGGCGGAAGCCGCTTCCCACTCGATCGCCTTGTGACTCAGTTTGCCGGCGGCAAGCCATTCGGTGTTCGCATCGCCTCGGGCGTGCCTTCTACCGACGTGCTCGCGCGAGAGGTGAACTGGCGTTGGATGCTGCTGTCGCCCGCTGCCGTGTCAGACTCTGATGCGATCAAGGCTTTTTACGCAGATCCGCATGTGCTGGCTACGCCCCAGAATTAAGGGGGGCGGCCCACGCGATTTTCCCGCCTTTTATCGTATTGATTGAATTTGGTTGAATGGTGCGCCCGGAGAGATTCGAACTCCCGACCTACTGATTCGTAGTCAGATTTTGGCTGTTTTGCACTGCGTCACGCATCGTCGCAGAATGAAGCATAAATCCACTATTTGCAACATTTACAGCGAGTATCAACTTTGCATTGTGTC
This sequence comes from uncultured Acidobacteriaceae bacterium, assembly GCA_963823805.1. Classification (GTDB taxonomy): domain Bacteria; phylum Acidobacteriota; class Terriglobia; order Terriglobales; family Acidobacteriaceae; genus Telmatobacter. The sequence goes on from CAWGMW010000001.1 coordinate 175,945, forward strand.
ACGCAAGAACGCATCAAATTCCAACTCCAACGGCCACCAAAACAGCCACCAAGAAACGCCCCGCAGAGCGCCGTGGTGACCCTGCAAAAACGGCGCACCCTACCCCGCCTGATGTTCCCACGGACGCGCCTAGCGGCCTCCTGTTGCGTCCTGTGGTGCCTCCAGGCGCTTCACGACCTATGCTCTGCGTTTCGGTGCGGGCTTTTCACTCCGCTCCAACCACAGCTCCAGGGCCTCAATCACGATGGTCTGTTGGCTTGTCTCACCCATGACAGCGGCCAACCGGAGGCGCTGCAAGAGGCCGTGAGGCAGCCGGATGGAAGTAGGGACTAGCTCCTGTTCCATTTTGGCGTTCATGCGACAAAAGTATCAGGCACTTTTGCGTTAAGTATTGCACGCGGTAATGCGTTCGTGCGTTAATGGGGTCCAAGGAGACTCCATGACCGGAACACAGATTGCGCGGCATCACGTTTCGCCCACTGCTCAGCAATGCCGAGACCTTGCGGCTTTTTGGCGCAAGGAAGCTACCAATCCCAAAGCCAACGATCACACACGTGCGCTCGCTAGTTTTGAAGCGGATCACTGGCAGGATATGGCGCTCCGTGTTGAGCGCATTGGCCGCGTTGCAGCCCGCGCTATCGCCGAGCTGGAGCTGGCAACGCCGCTTACGTGCGAGGCAATATGACCGGATTGCAAATCGTACACGCACGTCCTCAGCCCACGATGGCGGAGGCTCTCCAACTCGCTCTTCACTGGCAGGGATTAGCTGATCGTGCGGAGAACAATGACGCCACGCGCAACGTATGCCGCGATGAAGAGATGCACTGGCGTCAAATCGCACACGCGTTAGAACAGCAACGCCAAATGAGCGCCACTACCCCACCCGCGATTTTCAGCAACGCGCCTACGGGCTTCTAGTTGCGATTGCGCGGTATCAGAGACGAAAGGAAACCACGATGAGAAACGCGCCCGGCTGTGAGCAATGCTCGGAGCCTCTGCCACGCATCCGCATCACTCTCAGTTGCAACGCACACTTGCCCAACACGAAACACCGTTGGTTCTTTTGCTCGCTTCTGTGTCTCCGCCGTTGGGTTGAATCGCAGATGGGCCTAAGCACCGCGAGTTTCCTCTCCAAACCTCACGCCGTCCCGCTTGCGTACCAAGCCTCAGAGCGCCCCGTCCAAGTCGCATAGTCTCCGCACCGCCTAGCGCCCCGTGGTCCCGATGGACTGCGGGGCGTTTTGTTCTGTGCCTGTTCGATTGCGGTTGCCCATCGGACGTTCCCAGGCTCGTAATGCCCGTCGTTGTCGATGCGGTCAAGCGTCGTTCCGAGCGGGCGATGCCCCAACTCCGCGAAGAATTGCTCGAACGAATCGAAGCGGAATTCAACGCCGCGTCCGCCGTAGTTCTGGTAGCCCTTGACGCGCGGGTTTGTGCAACGCATTTTGGCGTGCATGTACGATTTGAACGCGCCCGTTCTCTTGCCGCGCTTTGTGGCCCCATGCGTTGTACTGCGCTTCCCCGCCGCATCGCGCCGGAGACAGCCACACGAGCGCGTGTTGCCGCTGGATAGCTTCTCGGTCGGGACAACCGTATGCGCCCCGCACGCGCAACGGCAAAGCCATTGCTTCACCTTGAAAAAAGTCTTCGGCGCGCGGGACAGCACGATAAGCCGTCCGAACGTCCGGCCTGTTAGGTCAGTTTTCACAAACAGCCCTCCACCCTTGTAGTTTTTGAGCGGAGCCGGTGATTCCACTCGGGTTGGGCCGGTTTAGGGCGTTTCCGTGTGATAGAAATACATTTTCATGGAATCACAAAATGAAATCTATTGGATTTTGTGGAGAGAAATGACCTAATGCGTGCTTTCCCTTGACCCTGTTTCAAGATTTGACCCTACCCCCATGCTATTCATTCCATAGTGGTTATATGTGGTGCTCGCGGGCGTAGCTGCGCTCTAACTCTCGACGCACTGCCCAACGGCCCGACAAAGTGCCGTCAATGCCGTCGCGCCGTCAGGGGTGCCTCTGTTGCCATATTGCACTATCCCCCTATTATCAACAACATACATACATAACAATAAAGAAACGTATGGAAACAGGCACGGCTGACGGCATGACGGCGGTCTAATCCGCCAAGTAGTAGGCTCCATCTTCCCGTTTGCCGATGGCCTTGTCTCGGGTCAACCCATCGAGAGCGCGCGTCCATAGTTCGGTCCCGTCTCTGTGCGCGTTAGTGGCTTTTTGCAACGCACGCCTGTGCATCGGTCCTTTCAGTTCCAAGACGCGCAGTATCCGCGCCTGTACGCGCGCATTTGCCGTGTCAGCAGACTTCGTGCGATAGAAGTCATGGGACGCCACTTGATACTGACCAAGGCTCACGGCGTCCTCTGCCGTCTTAGCGGTGATGCTTTCCTCATGCCGGAGCCAGGTCAGTAACAGCGCGCTCCGCCAAACGTGGATGTTCATACGCTCGGAGCCTTCCGGCAAGTCGTCAGTCCACTCGCTGACGATGCGCTCCGCCGCCTCTGTTGGCATGATGCGGGCGTGTGCGTCTTCAAGCTGAATTACTCGCGGCAAAAACGTCTCTTGCAATGCGGTGAAGTCCGGCGGATGTAGCTTGCTGACGTTCTCATAGTTGCCTTCGGTGCCGATGATGTTGAACCGGGACATTAACCCGCCGCCAACGGCGTTCCCACGACTGAGCAAGTCAAACCAATCTTGCTCCGTAACTCCGCACAGCATGGAGAACAGCATCTCGCCGTATGCGGCTTCGCGTGATCCCGTGGCTGTGCCGTGGAAAACAACATCATCCCAAAGCTGGCAGACGACGCCCTCCATTCCACTGCCAACGCCGCCTTCGATGAACAACGTGGACAGGAACGTCTTCATTTCCTCGTGGACACTGAGAACGCGCGGCAAGGTACTGCCCCATGTAAGATGCGGCTTCGACTTCGATGTCGATTCGAGATCCTTGCAGAGCCGGGCCATGCCGGGGACGCTGGACGCGGCGGCCATCCATGCGCCGATCCCCTTGGGCTTCCAGGCAAAATCTCGTTCGCCGGAGAGCAAACCGGGATTGAACGAGAGCCGCGCGCTCGCCCACGTCTGATTAAAGAAACGGACAGCGCGGCGGATGCACGTCCCCTTACCTTTGCCTTTTGGAGCCACTATGACGGTGTATGAGCGCGGCAACGCGCCGTCCACGCCCGGACACGAAAGAAGGTCGCCAACGACGGCCCCGAGCACACAGCGGAATGATTCCGCATACATCTTGTGCGGGACGTTGTTGTCATGTCCGCACAGCTTTGCGAATTCAGCTACAACCGTCCCGTCCCAAGCGGAGATGGGATAAACGGGACGAGCGCGCTCCGGCAGTTTCGCGGCTTCGGGTTGCACAAGCGTACCGAGCACAGGAACGGGGTCCAGGTTGCCAAGCGGGTACTTGCAAGCGTTCGAGATGATGCGTTCGAGTTCGTCTTCGTCCAGTGGTGGTTGAATCCGCGTCTCGTTCATGCTCGCGGCGTACTCGTGAAGTTCGTCGTCCGTTGCGCCTTCACCGCGTTTCTTCCCGAGCAAGCTAATGAGATGGACGTTGCGCCATTCTGTAATAGGTCCGCCGTCGTCCACGAGCTTGGGATTCTCTCCGCCGATAATGCCGGGGATGGCTCGCGGTTTCAGCGCGCGGACATAGTTTGGAACCGAGACAATCGGCAACTCCCACAAGGCCGCGTATACTTCGCCGCTCGGATGGATGCTCCCCGCCGCCATGACGTGTCCGGTCGTTCCGCGTATGTCCCCGGCGAGTTCGCCGTCTTCCCAGGCGATACTTTTTACGCCTTCGCCGGAGTAATACAGTTGGACCTTGAATTCAGGGCGTCCGCCTGTGCGAACTGCGAACGTCGGGGGTAGTCCCTTGTCCCCACACACGCCGTCCAGGTCATCCGGGCCGGAGAGTCCCTTGTCAATGTCGAGCACGGTCAGCCCGCTTTGTTTGACAGCGATTCCCACGTTCGCGTCCGGCCATTTCTCCCACCACGCGCGGATCTGTGCTTCATCATTGGAGGCGTTCTTGTACCCGCCTTTTATCAACGGGTTTTTATCCTTGGGCACGCACGGGAGCACAAACCATCCGCGAGCGATGCAACCGAGCGCAACGTCTAGGAGCGTCATGCCGTCTTCCTCTGTCTCTCGTACTCTTCCGGTTGGCACTCCGGGCAAATGCACTTATGCCCTGCTAGAATCTGCAACGTCGTACCGCACGGCTTGTGCCGCATGAGGTAATAGAGGTCGTCAATCATGCCTCCCGTGCCGATGTCTTCCCACTCCTCCGCGTCCGGCCTCATGTGCAGGACTCCATCTCAGGGAGTGCCAAGTGATACGACGCGGCCTCAAATGAGCTAATGGGCCGCGCGCCATATTTCGCGGGCGTCACCTTTGGCAACCGGCGCGCCGCCAACTCCGCCGTTAGAATCTCTTGCGCGCAACGCACAGGGCCGAATTCCGGCTCTTCAAACTTCGCGGCCAACTCTGCCAACTCCTGATAGAGCGCGTTCGGTAATTGAATCGTGACCCGCTTCATGTTCCCTCCCCCGTGAAAACGAGGCCGCTCGTTGTCTCCCTTGAAAGCGAGCGGCCCCATTCTCTCCGGCGAATTACTCCTGCGGAACGCCGAACCGCACTTGCTCACTCCTACGCTCCCGTATAGGGCGCGGTCCGCGTAGGCCCGGAGCCAGGCGGGACGAAAGGAAACCGCGCCAAAGTGTCTCCGGCTGACGCCTCCCGCTTCAGCCGGTGTTGGGTCGGCTATTGCAACGCGCCCGAAGGCAGGACCGTGTAATAGACCGGCTGATGAGTGGGCGGATTCATTGCGCCAACCAACTCCGCTAGGAAGTGGTTGTCACCCCAGGTGGTCGCAACGAAGCCCACGCTCGTATTGCTCGCCCAATACAGTTCTTGCAGAACGCGGGTGAGAATCGGCGTCCGGCGCAACCACGCGCCTTTATTCCAATTGCCGTAAGCCACGAAGCCCGCGCCGCAAGTCGAATCGAAGAATTCGTTCACGACGTAGGGCCGTCCGAGGATGAGATCCTTTTCCGGGTCGAACATCGGAACGCCGGACGTGGACGCGCGGGTGTTGCGGATAATCGCCAAGCTGCTACGCGAGAGCATGAAAGAGTTGGTTGGCTCTTCCAAGCCTTCGACAAGCGCGTGACGCAGCCCGGTAAGCTGGCCGTAATTGTCGGATTGCACTGCGGAGCCTCCAACCTGAAGCGGGGGCAGCGAACCGGACGCGATGGTATAGTTCGGCGGCGCGGTCAGCGCGTTGTACAGGGCCGTGGTTGCGTCCGCTGTCAAAGCGTTTGCGATGCTGACCAAGAGTTCGTCGATAATCATCGGCTGAAGCGGAGTCTCCGTGCTCATTAGAGACTCATAATCTGCGATGACCTGACGAGACTTCTTGATGGCCCCGAACGTGAAGCCGGTCAAGCCCGGAGGCGTTGATCCTGCCGCGCCCGCTGCCGGTCCCTGTCCTTCGGCGTATGTGCTTGGCGTAGCGCCCGCCGCGAGAATGGGCAGGTTGATGCTGCGCATGTGCTCCGTGGAGATGAGGCTGCTACCCGCTTTCTCAAACGGCGAGAATGCAAAGTAGGACTTCATGAACGGGAGAATCTGGACCGGAACTGCGAAGCCTACAGAGTCCAGGCCCGTTCCAGTTCCCACGCTGATAATGCCCGACGGATTGGCCGCGCTCATCTCCGGCTGCCATTCATCTGCATTGGGCGCGGGAGCCATTCCAGTGAGTGACCCCACCGTCCGACGCATCCAAGCGCCAAACTGACGCTTGAGGGCGGCGGACTTCGGATGGTCCCGTGTCACTAATGCGCCCGTTTCCGTTCGGTCCGGCGCATCCGACTCGCCCCGCCTGACGGCGTGCCCATCCAACAGTGCCACGGGGTCTAATCCACGGATTGTCGAACGGGATTCGAGTTCGTTGATTTTGGTTTGCAATTCGCCCTCAAGGGCAAATGCGGCTTGATAGTCATGGCGCTCTGCCTCGCTCATCTGACGGCCTTCCGTTCGCGCCGTGGACAAGAGTTGTTCTTTCCGCCCAAGGACATCCTTGAGTTCCTTTTTCATTTCAAACAATCGCATACTTTCCTCGTTTCGAAGTGAGTTGCCGCGCCCCTCCCCGCACGCGGTTTACAGCAACCCACGTCTCCCGTCCCCGAATTGAGGCAGCTAACGCGGATGGTCCGAGCCTTTCTACTCGGACAGCACTTAAACTCTTGGGCGGCGCGCATCACTCAACACCGCCGCGCGTGTCCGGCAACATCCACATGTGCCGGAGTTCCGCCTCTTGTCGCGCGGTAAAGCCGTCGCAAAAAAGCCGGTGGGCGTAAGCGAGGAATTCATCCACAAGGGTGGAGACTTGTTCCGGGTCCAACTGCTCTTTGAATTCGCAGCGCGGTGATGCGCCAACAAGCCCGATGACGCCTATCGACCGCAGGCCACGGCCCGCCCAACGGGACGCCAAGGCCGCGAGTCCGCTCTGCGCTAACTGCCGGGGTCGCAATTCCAACATCTCCACGTCATCACACTGCGGATTCGCTAGAACCATGACCGCGACGGAGGCGTCAAGAGCCAATTGTGTAGAACGCTCGCTGTACGTTGACATCGGTCGTTTGCTCCTTTTGCGGTCCCCGTTTGCACTCTCTGTTTGCAACATCCTCAGTATCGCGCTATGCTTAAAATCATGTCACGTGACCCATTACGTTCCGTTACACTCCCGATTCTGATTAGCGCTCCGTCCGAGGCCGCCGAAGGCGCGTGGGGCTTCTACCCGCAAAAGGGCGGCGAATCGCTCAAGAATGTTCGCGTAATCAGCCCGGAGGAAGTCACACAGAAACTACGCGAGATTTTGCGCGGGAAGGATTGGGAACTATTCAAGGCGCTAGACGGGTTAGCGCGTGCCTATGCCCGAAGTGATGGCCGAAGGGACGGGTTGGAAATGCTGGACGCGCTCGACAGAGTACGCCCGTTCATCCGCGAGCATCCGGGGACTACCATGCAAGTGGATTGGACGGGGCCAAAGATGTGGGACGCGGCGCGGTGGGAATACTCGCAGCAAATGAGCACGTGTCTTCAGGGCGCGCGATTGGTCATGTGGTGCGAGGGGAAAGGCAAAGGGCCGATTTGCCCCGGCGTTTACTGTCCTGATTTGAAGACGGCGGCGTTTGTGATGCGCTACGTTGGCGGGATTCGCGTCTGCCCTCAGTGCGAGCGTCCCTTTGTTCCGAAGAAAGAAACTCAAGTGTGCTGTACGGCGGCGCATGGGGTCCGGTTTCGGACAGCCCGCTCCCGCCGCAACGCGAAGCTCCGGGAGGAAAAGCGCCGTGTGAAGGCACGGCGGTAGGACTCACCCCGCGCGCCGCATCTTCCGTTTCCACGTCCCGGCCAGGGCGCATCCGAACCCCTGAAACGCTAATTTGATTCAACCCTTTTCAGCGCGCGCACATAAGCCCGAAAACTACAAGGGTGGAAGGCTGAAAGGGCATGGAGCGGAATGGAAGGCTCGGACGTTCTGACAATCGGAGAGGCCGCCGCGCTTTCGATGGAACTGCCGCTGACAAATACGCTGTCTGCGTACAAGCGTGACAAGCTGCTTGCTCAGTTCTCAGACGTATCATGCGAGCGTGCCCGAATCGCGCAAGCGTTGCTTTTACTGGAGGCACGGTGATGGAAACACGCCTTCTCTACGACCGTAAAGAGGCCGCGCGTCAGCTCTCAATCTCCGTCCGAACCTTGGACTACATCATCGCAAACAAGCACCTGGAGACGCGGCGCATTGGCAAGAAGGTGCTTATCACGCACGCCTCCCTTGTGGCGTATGCGCGGGGGAACCACTACGCCGTCACAAGCCGCTCTGATGCTGACGCCGTAGCCTCCGGCGAGAGATGCGCGTAACGAGCGGCCATGGTGATGGTCTTGTGACCGGCCAAAACCTGAATCTCTTTCGTGCTGACTCCGGCCATCGCAAGCCATGAGCAGAATGTGTGCCGGTTGTTGTGCCAAGTGTAGTCAGAGATTTTGGCTTCGATCAACGCAGGTTCAAACCACCAGCGGCAATCCGAGCGGGGACCTGGACGCGGAAACACCGGCTTACCAGCCTCGTGCGACACAGCCTCACGCTGTCCCGTGAGCGCCTCCAGTGCAATGCTGTTGAGTGGCACATTCCGTGCTGAGCCGTTCTTGGTCTTTGTCAGCCGAATCATTTTCCGCTTGAGGTCCACTTGCTCCCACGTCAGAGAGAATTGCTCTCCCCATCTCATGCCGGTGTACACGCTCACGATGAACGCGGGCACTTGCTCGGGATTGTCGCGCCGAATGATGCCCAACAGCTTGGTGTATTCATCTCGGCTGAGGAAGCGCATCCGCGCGTTGTGCTCCGTCCGCATCCGTACCAGACGGGCCGGGTTGACCGTAGTCTTTCCGTTCTCCATTCCAAGCCGGTAGCAGAGTGAGAAGTACGCACGGTAGCGATTCGCTGTTGCCGGTGTCTTGCAGTGCTTGGAGAGGAATTGGTCAATGTCCTGTGGCGTCACTGAGTCCGCTGGACGCTCCCCGAACGGCTCACGGAGCACAACGTCCTTGGCAACGTAGTCATGGGTGGTCTTGAGATGCGTTTTGGCGTGCTCAACGGCCATCCCGGAAAGGTCACCGAATCGCACAACTTTTGACGGTTGCAACTCGGGGAGTTTCTTGCCCCGGAGTGAGTCCGCTTTCCGAATCTGGTACAGCTTGATGGCGTCACCCTTGCGGCCCACTTTCTCCCGGTGCCGGACTCCATCCGCGTAGTAAACGACCCACCACACACCGGACCCGGCTGGACGTTCGAAGATGCCCCGGACTTTCTCTTCCTCTTTCGCTCTTGCCATTCGCTTCCCGCTTTCGGGTGGCTGTTGCCACGGACGGAATAGTAGCACAAGTCAGCCGCAACAGCCACCAATGGGACGCACAGCCACCCGACAGCCACAGGGAAGCCCAACAGCCACCAAAACAGCCACCAGCGCAAAAAGAGCCACACGAGAGATTGTCTCGAATGGCTCTTAAATTCTTTGTTTTCTTGGGGTTTTATGGTGCGCCCGGAGAGATTCGAACTCCCGACCTACTGATTCGTAGTCAGTCGCTCTATCCAGCTGAGCTACGGGCGCACGCGCGCGGATTTCAGGACGAAACCCGAGGGATAAACCTTTGTCAGAGTATCAAGGCCAGAGCGTCAGCGCAAGATTCGCCCGTCAGCGCAAGATTCGCCCGCCAGCGCAAAGCTACCGCGGCGGCGCGAGACTGGACCAGTGGCGCAACCGGGCTACGCCGTTGGTGGCAGAGCTGCGACCGGAACCGGCGCGGAAAGAAGCGGCTCCTCTTCAGCGATGTCGAGCCCTGCATCGCGGACGAGCTTCGTGACAGCGGCGGCGTTGAGGCGAGTAGCGTCATATTCGATTCTGAGGGTTCGGGCGGCGCGATCGAAACTGAGCTGCCGGATGCCGTAAACGTCTCGCGCGTGAGCCAGCGCCAAAGCTACCTGCTCCGTCGGCGGCTCGGCGTAGCGATAGACAATCTCCACCGTGGTCATGAATACAGAATAGCAAGGAGCGGACGCGCAAAGTTCTCGCGCTCAGAGGCTGTTGAGATAGCCGACGATCTCCGGGCTGGTCCACTCCTGCGGGCCGACGAGCTTGCGCCGGATGATTCCCTGGCGGTCGATGACGTAGGTTTCCGGCCACATATCCGTGTGATAGAGATTCGCCACCGACTGCGTAGGATCGCGAACGGTGATGAGGTCGACATGATCGCGAACGAGGAAGTTCGAGTAGGCGGTGGGATCATCGTCGATGCTGATCGCCAGAATGGCCAGATTGGGCTGCTCGTGATGGAGCTCGAGCAGAGAAGGCATCTCCTCGACGCACGGCATGCACCAGCTTGCCCAGAAGTTGAGCAGGACGACCTTGCCGCGGTAGCTGGCAAGATGGACGCTGGAAGTGCCGTCGGAAACGGTGAAATCGGGAGCAGGTTTGCCGGTTTGCGCCGGATGCGAACCGCGATTACACGCGGGCAGAAGAGCGAACGGAAACAGCAACGCCACGATGAGGCAACGAGGAAACCGCACATCCTTATAATACGGAGCGTGAGTCCGGATGAAAACGGTGCGACCGAATGAGCAAGGATGAGCCGAATTGGAGCGGGACGAGAACCTGGAAACGTGGGGCCCCCGGCGACAGCTCCTCGTCGCCGGGGTACAAGCCGGTGCTGGGCCTGGCCGATCCCGCGGACGACTCGCCCCCCGCAGTGGACTGGCGCGACTGGGCCGCCAAGACCGCTCCCGGAACGGTTTTCGACCAGCCGGAGCCGGCGGAGCTGATCGAGCTGACGGTCATCGTTCCGGCGCGAAACGAGGAAGACTGCCTCGGCGATTGCCTGCAGTCGCTGGTCAGCCAATCGGAAGAAATCTTCAAGCTGGGCCGCGACTGGGACCTGATCGTCGTGGACGATCAATCCACTGACCGGACGGCCGAAGTCGCGCGCGGATTCACGGGCGTCACATTGTTTGAGGCGGGCAAGCTGGAGCCGGGATGGACGGGGAAGTCCAACGCAATTTGGACGGCGGCACGTCGCGCGCGGGGCCGGTGGCTGCTGTTTACCGATGCCGACACGGTGCATGAGTCGGGGGACCTGCGCCGGGCATTGCACGAGGCCGAGCGGCACAAGGTGGGCATGTTGAGCTACTCGCCGCGGCAAATCGTGCGTGGGTTGGCTCAGCGTTCGCTCATGCCACTGGTTTTTTGCGAATTGGCACTGGCCTATCCGCCGGCCAAGGTCTCCGACCCCGCCCAGCGCATTGCCGCGGCCAATGGCCAGTTTCTGCTGGTGGAGCGGGAGGCCTATCGGCGGCTTGGCGGGCACCCCAGCGTGGCTGGCAAGGTGCTGGAAGATGTGGAGCTGGCTTTCCTGGCCAAGCGACGCAAAGTGGGCCTGCGTTTCCGCTATGCCGACGACGCCGTCTCCGCGCGCATGTACCGCAGCACAGGGGCAATGATCGAGGGCTGGACCAAGAATCTGAAGCTGCTCTTCAACAACGCGCTGCTGTTGGCCGTCTTCAGGGCCTTGGATATTGGGCTGTTATTCGGCCTGCCAATCCTGGCCTACGAACTGTGGAACGCGCGGCTGGGTGCGCATGGGCTGGAGTGGCTTGGCGCGGGATGGGTTCTGGCGTTGCTCTGGTTGCGCACGCTGTTCCGGTTCTATGCGCGGGTGGCAAAGTCGAACTTTCCCTTCCTGGATTGTGCTCTCGCGCCGCTGGGTCTGCCGCTGTTCGTGGTCCTGCTCTATCGAAGCTGGTTTCAGCACCGCATCCTCAAGCGCGTAAGCTGGAAGGGGCGGAGTTACGCGCCGTAGAACAAGAGGCCCGGCAGAAGCTTTTGAGCGGGCCATGAATCGCGCAGGGATTTTTCGATCCCGCGCAAGTTCACCTTGGCTCCGTGAAACCTTTGCTCAGCTCTGGAATCTGATCAATGAGGGCAGGAATGATCTTTTTGACGCGGCGGGCGACCTTTTCCGCATCGCATTTCTATTGGAATGAGTCCTGGCCCGCCGAGAAGAACGAGCGCGTCTTCGGACGCTGTGCGAATCGCAACGGGCACGGGCACAATTACACGCTGGAAGTGACGGTGGCTGGCGAGCCGGACCCTGTGACTGGCTTCGTCGTCGATCTCAAGTGGCTCAAGGGCGTGATGGAGCGCGAGGTTTTGGCCGCTTACGACCACAAGCACCTGAATCTCGATGTGCCGGAGTTCAAGCATGCAATTCCGACGACGGAGAATATCGCGATTGCGATATGGAAGCGGCTGGAACCGGAAGTGACCGCAGCCGGTGGAGCGCGCCTGAGCCGCATCCGCGTCTATGAGACGCCGGAGATCTTTGCTGAGTATAGAGGTGAGGCATGAAAGCGTACTTCGGCCGTCGCTACTTACTCAGCGCAAGCCACCGGCTCCATACGCCGGCGCTGACAGCGGAAGCAAACCGCGTGGCATACGGAAAGTGCAACAATGAGCACGGCCACGGCCACAATTATTTCGTTGAAGTTCTGGTGGGCGGCGCGGTGGATGCGGAGACGGGAATGGTCGTGGACCTGGTGGAGCTGGATAGAACCGTGCAGACGCGCATTCTGGATCGATTCGACCACGCCAACCTGAATGTCGATCCAATATTTGCCGATCGCGTGCCGACCACGGAGAATTTCTGTAAGACGATCTTCGATCTGTTGGATGACGCCTTGCCGGCGGGCGAGTTGGAGCATGTTCGCGTGGAAGAGACGGAAAACAATTTCTTTGAGTGTTCGGCGAGAGGATAAAAAACGATGGCGCAAGCAATTGCGGTAAGTAAACCCATTCGTGGGGCAATCGAGGCGGACGAGGGGTTGAGCAGCTTCAGCACACAGGAAATGTATCGCGAGATTCTGAGCCGTCTGGGCGAGGATCCTGACCGCGACGGCCTGCGCTCGACTCCGGAACGCGTGGAAAAGGCAATGGCCTTCCTCACCAAGGGCTACGATCAGGACCCGGCGAGGGTTCTGCACGGGGCAATGTTCGACGTGGAATACGACGAGATGGTCATCGTCAAGGACATCGAGATGTTCTCGCTTTGCGAGCACCACATGCTGCCCTTTTTCGGCAAGGTGCACGTGGCCTATATTCCCAAAAAGAAGGTCATTGGTCTCAGCAAGATTCCGCGGCTAGTGGAGGTATTCGCGCGCCGCCTGCAGGTGCAGGAGCGGCTGACGCGGCAGATTGCCGACTCCATTCAGGAAGCGATTGCGCCGCAGGGCGTGGGCGTGGTCATCGAGGCGCGGCACCTGTGCATGATGATGCGCGGCATTGAGAAGCAGAATTCGTCCACAGTGACCAGCGCCATGGTGGGCTGCTTCCGGCAGAAGGAGACGCGCGCGGAGTTCCTGTCGCTGGTGCGGCATCCAGGGGCGGGAATTGTCTGACGCGAACACCGCGGCAGTGTCCCCGGGTCAGAATCAAAATCGGAATCCGGCTCCAAAGCTCATCAGCATTGTGGTCTGCTGTGTGCTCGGAATCGAGAATGTCGTAGTCGAACCGAGCAAGGTTTGCTCCACGTTCTTCGGAAGAAAGAAAATTGTTGCGCTGCCGGTATCGAAGCGAAGAATCGTGTGCCTCGAGGGGTACACCTCAAGCACTCCGCCCACGTTTAAAACCGGATTTGTGAACATCCCTTCGTAAAAATTGAGGTAGCCGGGCGCGGGCTCAACAATCTCCTTCTCGGTTTTGCCAAAAGTGATCGTTCCTCCGCGAATCTCCCCAAAATATCCCATGTGGTCGCGGCGAATTCCCAGCTTGACGCCAGTAAGCGCCTCGAAGGCGCGGCCTCCCTGCTGATAATCAATCCACTCGGTAAATCCTGGGTTTCTGCCCGAGTGCATCACCGCCGAGTCCCAGGAGACGTGCCGGCTGAAGTTCCACGAACCCCACAGGCCCCAGGTCGGATAAGCACTCAGGAATTGAAAGGCGCGGAAGATTCGCGGCTGCAGGGCAAACGTCGCGCCCAGATCCCACGCCTGCTTGTCTGGCGCTCGCTCAGGCGCCGCATCATCCAGGCGCCCGAAACTGCGCGTGATGCCCGCGCGCGCGTCGAAGTGCTGTAGTGTTGCGCCTTGGCGGTACTCCAGGGGAAGTCCGTCAGGATAGCGCGCCAGGACTTGATCGAATTGGAGAATCATCAGATGCGATGCGTCCACGCGCAGAGCCCACCGCGGCCGCAGGCGATACTCGGCCACGCCGCCATACTCCATGGCGAAATTCGTCTGCCACGCGCAGTTGGAGCATGCGGTTGGATCGTAATCAAATGTGCCGCAGCTGAAGCCCGCTACACCGGCACGCACTTTGCCGTAGAAGCCCCATCGCTGGCCTCGCCAACCAACTTTAACGCCGCCGAGTGCAAGCATTTGCCTTCCCGAGCCAAAACCATTGGTTTGAAGAAAAAAGGAGGTTGGCTGAACCATGCCTTCCAGCGCAAGGCTGGGTGATAGATTGCGCGTGTAGGTGAACGATGGTAGGGACGGATAGGCATAGTGATTCGTTTCCGGCTGGCACTCCGGGCCCGAGCCGATGAGCACGCAGGTTTGCTGCCCAAAGGTCTGCAACCCAATACTGACGGAAACTTCATTGCGGGTGAACTGCTGCGAGGACGCAGCAACGGGCAGGAGTAGCAAAAACGGGAAAATCCAAGAATAAATGCAGAAAAACTGGGACGACCGCAAGACCGATTTCACGTGCGTCTCCTCCTTGCACGATTCAACGAGCTGATCGAAAGCTGTTGGATGGAGTACTGCCAGTGTAGACGATTGTTCGAGCGTTGCGTAATCGACTTGAAGGGCGTCTTAGGAGCCGGTCCGACAGTTGGATAGGCGAGTGCGGGTTCCTTTGCGGCCGGGCATGAGTTTCAAGCCCCCTGCGCGAATGGCACCGTCAGATACCTTCCCCGCAGGCTATTCGCGGCTTTGAGCGCTTGATTGAATCTTCTCCTGCTCGTCTCGCCGATGCGCGTCACGAGCGCGCCGCCCCGTTCCATGTTCAATAGCTCTCGCGCGATTTCTTCCAATTGCTGCCAGTCGTGCCAGTCGCCGATGAGGCGCTGCACGTTTCCCAGCGTCTCCACCAGGCCGGAGTCGGCGTCGGCTGAAAGCTGCAGGATGTAACGCAGCTCCTTCACTTTGAGGCGGAAGGCGTGGATGTTCTCCGCGTTGAACGGCGGCCATTCGCCCAGCTCGCGGACAACTTTGATCGCCGCGGAGTGGACCCCCTCATGCGAGGGTGCGGGCAATGCGTCGCGAGATTCAGCTTTTTTCCCCGGAGCCAGCGCGGTTCGAATGAACCTGGAGTACCGTTTCAGGTTTTCCCGCGCCAGTTCGCGCCTGCGGCCGAGCACGCGGCGCAGCACTTCAGCGTTCTGTTGCCGTGCAATTTGCAGGTGATCGAGCAGGCGGGTGAGGGAATCGCCGGCCACGTGGCGCGCCAGCTTGCGCGCGTTCACGATCATCACATCCATTTCGCGCACGCCGCCTGCCGCCTTGCGTATCGGTTCAATCGATTTGAGGACGCGCCGCGATTCCTTGCCTTCCACCTGGGCCAGCACGGAGACGATCGCCTCGACCCTTCGCGTTGTCGTGCGCAGCTTGTGAACCTCCTCGGGTGGGGGATCCAAAGGCAAGCTCTTGAGCGTCTTGCTCAGTTCCCGCACTGCTTTGCGCGCGCGTTCCAGTTCTTCTGCCATCTCTCTCCCTAGATTGGGGCGTTACAGGCTGGATTGGCAAGCGTGGTGCTGGGGGCTAAAGTGATGATGTGAACGGGCTTCTTGTGATCGACAAGCCGGGCGGGATGACCAGCCACGATGTGGTAAACCGGCTGCGAAGGATCACCGGTGAGCAATCCATTGGCCACCTCGGCACGCTGGACCCCATGGCCACCGGGGTTCTACCGCTGTTGATGGGCAAGTTTACGCGCCTGGCACAGTACTTTTCGGCTGCTGAAAAGAGCTATCAGGGAAGCATCCGCTTGGGATTCGCCACCGACACCTACGACGCCGAGGGCGACCCGGCCGGCCTTGACCGATGGCCCGATTTTGCCGCGGCAGTGACGTTGGAGCGGGTGCGTTCGGCCGCCGCGCGCTTCCACGGTGAGATGGAACAAATGCCGCCGCAGTTTTCGGCCAAAAAGGTCGACGGGCAGCCGGCATACAAGATGGCCCGCGAGGGCAAACCGGTGCAGCTGAAGCCGGCTCGAATTCGAATCGACGCCTTTGCGGTTGAGGCATTGGAAGGCGCCGAGGCCAGCTTTACCATCGACATCAGTTCCGGCGGATATGTGCGCTCCGTGGCGCATGAGTTGGGATGTGACCTGGGTTGCGGGGCTCACCTGAGCGGCTTGCGGCGCACACGCGCGGGTGCGTTTACGCTGGCCGACGCGCGTTTGCTGGAAGAACTGGAGGCGCTGACCGGAAATTCCGAAGCACTGGAAGGCTTGTGCATTCATCCGCGCGCATTGCTGCCGGTGATGCCCGCTGTGACCGGCGATGGCCAGGCTCTTGGCCGTCTACGCAACGGGGCGCAAGCCAATCTGCCGGAGTTCTCCGCCGCTCCGATGGTCAAGGTCTTCGCCGGACCGCGTGAGCTGGTTGGAATCGCCCGCAGGGTGGCAGGCACGCTCTTTCAGCCGGTAGTCGTAATGGGCTGACGGCATCAAACAGGCAATCGGGAATACAGCTTCCGTGCTTCCCCTCTTTTCCTCACTGCCATCAGGCCTCCCGCCTTAAACTGGAATTTCGCTGTCTTACAAGAAGGAGCAGCCTCGCCATGCCTTATCCCACGAATTATCGCTACAGCCGCGAGCACGAATGGATTTCGGTGGATGGCGCCATCGGCTCGATCGGAATCACGGACTACGCGCAGAACTCACTTGGCGACATCGTTTATGTGGATGCGCCCAAGGTGGGCGATACGGTCACGGCCAACGCCACGTTTGGTTCGGTGGAGAGCGTGAAGGCCGTCAGCGACCTCTTTTCGCCCGTCAGCGGCAAGGTGACCGCTGTGAACGAGGAGCTGAAGACCGCCCCCGACAAGATCAACGAGAACGCGCACGGTACTTGGATCATCAAAGTTGAGCTTTCGAACCCGGCAGAGGTCGGCAAGCTGCTCGACGCTGCTGCGTATGAGGCGTTTATCGCGGAGGAGACGACCAGCTAAGCGATGCGCTACCTCCCCAAATCCGATGAAGAGCGACGCCAGATGCTGGCCGAAATCGGCGCGGCATCGATTGACGATCTCTTTTCGAGCATTCCGGCTGAATATCGACTTGAACGCGACCTCACAGTGCCGCACCAGCAAGCGGAAAGCGAGATCGTCGAGTACTTCCGCGCCGCCGGGCAGAGAAATGCCACCGACTACGCCAGCTTTCTCGGCGCAGGCGCCTATCGTCATTACCGTCCCGTCATCATCGATGCGCTCGTCCAGCGCGGCGAGTTCCTGACCAGCTACACGCCTTACCAGGCCGAGATCACGCAAGGCACCTTGCAGGCCATCTTCGAATTCCAGACCATGATCGCCGAGCTCACCGGCATGGATGTGGCCAACGCCAGCATGTACGACGGGTCGACCGGCGCGGCCGAGGCAGTCATGATGGCGGTGCGGGTTACCGGCCGCAGCAAGGCGGTCGTCGCCGCGACCGTTCATCCTGAATATCGAGAGGTGCTGGCGACTTACGCGAAGCATCAGGGGTTGCCAACAGCGCTGGTCGGCTACGATCCTGAAACTGGCCGCGCGGATCTCGCTGCGCTCGACGCTGCGGTGTCCGCAGACACCGCAGCCGTTCTTGTCCAGAGCCCGAACTTCTTCGGCATCATTGAAGACATTCCAGCCATCGCAGCTATCGCCCACGCCAAGGGCGCACTGTTGATCGTTTCGATTGCCGAGGCGGTCTCGCTCGGCATCGTTCGTCCGCCCGTGGAGGCCGACATCGTCTCCATGGAAGCGCAGTCCTTTGGCGTTGCGCTCAGCTACGGCGGGCCGTTCTGCGGCGTCATTGCGGCTAAGGAACAATTCGTGCGGCAAATGCCGGGCCGGCTCGCCGGCCAGACCGTCGACGGGGCAGGGAACCGCGGTTTCGTGCTCACTCTCGCCACGCGCGAGCAGCACATTCGCCGCGAGAAGGCGACCTCGAACATCTGCACCAACCAGGCCCTCGTGGCGCTCATGGCCACGATCTTTCTCGCTGTCTACGGCAAGGAGGGCATCCGCGAGCTCGCCGAGCACAACCTGGCCAAGGCCGACTACGCAGCAAAGACATTCGCTGCGCAGCCGGGCGCTAAGCTGCGATTCAAGGACGCGCCTCGCTTCCACGAATTCGTTCTGCAAACGGAAGAAGCGCCCGCGGCCTGGAGCCGCCGGCTGCTCGAGAACAAAATTGTCGGCGGCATTGATCTGAGCCGCTGGTATCCGGAGCTGCATAACTGCACGCTCTGGTGCGCGACAGAAGTTGTCACGCGGGAGCAAATCGATGCCGCGGCCAAAGTGCTGGCTGCGCAGCCGGTGGAGGCGTAGGAGAGGCCGATGACAACGAACGCGAACAGTCCGGAAGCCCCCTCCGCCGGCCCCCGCACCCTCGGCAAGGTCCGCCCGCACCAGACACAGAATGAGGCGCTGCTCTTCGAGAAGTCCTCGCCGGGCAAGCGCGCTTACAAGCTGCCGCCGCTCGATGTGCCGGTAGTTGACTCAGCCAAACTGCTGGGCGTAGCGCGCCGCGATACGCCCGGCCTACTCCCCGAGCTCAGCGAGATCGAGATCATCCGCCACTTCACCCGCTTGTCCACCTGGAACTACGCGATCGACCTCGGCATGTACCCGCTCGGGTCTTGCACGATGAAATATAACCCCCGCGTGAACGAGCTCGTAGCACGCATCGAGGGCCTGGCCGAAGCGCATCCCTACCGGCCAGAATCATTGGCACAGGGAATCCTCGAAATCTTCGATCTCCTCCAGCGCTGCCTGCTCGACATCACCGGTATGGACGCGATCACGCTGCAGCCCGCCGCAGGCGCCCACGGCGAGTTCACCGGAATCCTGCTCACGCGCGCGTGGCACGAGTCGCAGGGAAATCCGCGCAAAAAGGTTCTCATTCCCGACTCCGCGCACGGCACCAACCCGGCCACTGCGGCCATCGTCGGTTACGCGGTCGAGAATCTCAAGTCGAACTCCGATGGCGGAATCGATCTCGAAGCACTCGCGCGGCAAGTGGACGGAGAAACCGCGGCGCTGATGCTGACCAACCCGTCGACGCTCGGCGTTTTCGAGAGCCAGATCCACAAGATCGCAGACATTTTGCACGCCAAGGGCGCGTTGCTCTACATGGATGGCGCCAACATGAACGCGCTGGTGGGAAAGGTTCGGCCGGGCGACTTCGGCGTGGACGTGATGCACCTGAACCTGCACAAAACCTTCTCCACGCCGCACGGCGGTGGTGGCCCCGGCTCCGGCCCAGTGGCCTGCAAGGCATTTCTTGAGCCTTTCTTGCCGGCCCCGGTTCTCATCCGAGACCAGAACGGCACGAAGTGCCCCTGCCCGGATGCGGGAGATTGGGAGGACACCAATGCCGAGCCGACGGCCGACGGATGCCCACCGTTGTTCCGCGCACCAATTCTCAAGCCGGACGGAGAGCGCGTCGGCGACACAGAGCCATTGCCGCTTCATCCCTTTGGCGGCCCGCTGCGCTGGGAGTATGACCGCCCGCAATCGGTCGGCCGCGTGCGCGCCTTCTACGGCAATACCGGCATGTTCATCCGCGCGCTGGCCTACATTCTTGCGAACGGTCCCGACGGCCTGCGCCAGACCACGGAAGACGCGGTGCTGAACGCCAACTACATCCGCAAGAAGCTTGAAGACGTCTACGAGCTGCCGTATAAGACCGCCTCGATGCACGAGGTGGTCTTCAGCGACAAGCGGCAGGCGGCGTGCGACGTCAAGACCGGCGACATCGCCAAGCGGCTTATCGATTACGGCTTCCATCCCTACACGGTCAGCTTCCCGCTCATCGTGCATGGCGCGCTGATGATCGAGCCGACGGAAAGCGAGTCGCGCGAGGAGCTCGACCTGTTTGTCGCAGCCATGCGCTCCATTGCTCATGAAGCAGAAACTACTCCAGAACTCATAAAAAGCGCGCCGCACTCTACGCGCGTCTCGCGGCTCGACGAAGTGCAAGCTGCTCGGAAGCCGATCCTGCGCTGGAAACCGCAGACGTAAGGCAAAGCTCGCCGTAACCTGGTCCCTCAGTCCCTGCCTCAGGTACCAAAGCCGGTATATCTTCCGCTGCGCCCTCTCGCTACACTCATTTCAAGAATGGCGAGCTCTACTCCAAACGCGACGTCAGGCGATCGCGCACCATCATCGGGCTATCGCGGGCGTCTTGCGCCCTCGCCCACCGGTTACCTGCACGTGGGCCACGCGCGCACGTTCTGGACCGCGTTCCAGCGCGCGCGCGAGGCCGGCGGCACGCTCGTCATGCGCATGGAGGATCTCGATCCGGACCGCTGCCGCCCCGTTTACGCCGAGGCCGCGCTCGACGACCTGCGCTGGCTGGGCATCCGCTGGCAGGAGGGCCCGGACGTGGGCGGCCCAGACAAGGGAGGGCCGTTCGCTCCGTACGTGCAAAGCAAGCGCCGCTCCACTTACCTCGATGTTTGGCGCAGGCTGCTGCGCACCGGCCGCCTCTTTCCGTGCCGTTGTTCGCGCAAAGATTTGGCGAGAGCACTCGCCGCGCCGCACGAGCGTATGCAGACGGCGGCTGAAGGCGGTAACTTTGACAGCGTCGACGATGAACCGGACGATGAGCCGATCTATCCCGGCACTTGCCGGCTTTTCATGGGTGGCACGCCGCAACTTCCCGGTCCAACCGCAAGCGAGTTTGAAGATCCCGGCGGCACGAACTGGCGCTTCCGTGTTCCCGACGGCGAGGTAATCGAGTTCGTCGACCTCAATCTTGGTCCGCAACGATTCGTCGCCGGCGTTGACTTTGGCGACTTCGTGGTCTGGCGGCGCGATGGCGTTCCCAGCTATCAGCTGGCTTGCGTGGCCGACGATGCCGCCATGGGCATCACGGAAGTGGTGCGCGGCGCAGATCTGCTAAAGTCGACCGCACGGCAGATTCTGCTCTTCCGGGCTCTCGGTTTCAACCCTCCTGCCTGGTACCATTGCCGCCTCGTGGTGGATCACAATGGCAGGCGGCTGGCCAAGCGCCATGATGCGCTTAGCCTGCGCGCCATGCGCCAGCGCGGGCTCACTCCCATGAACATTCTTTCGGCGGAGCTGCCGGTCGAGGCATAAAAGGCCGGCCGGGTTCACGGTCGGGCGGCATCGCCTGGCGGCAACCGGACTGCACCCCGTAACTTCGATGCTTTACCATCGTTGACGGGCCTGCGCATTCTGCCGCCAAGCGGCTGGCCGCACTTTGCTTGAAAGTCTGCCATGCACGAAGACCTACAACCCCGATTGAACCCGTTGCGCAGTGCGCCCAATCTGCTCACGCTCATGCGCATCTGTCTGGCGCCGTTTCTGGTGGCCGCGATCCTTGAAGGGCACTTCCTGCTGAGCTTTATTCTCTTTGTCGCCGCGGGGCTGACCGACGGCTTAGATGGCCTGCTGGCGCGCGCCCTTAAACAGCGTTCCATGCTCGGCCATTATCTTGACCCGGTTGCCGACAAGCTACTGCTGAGCACGCTGTTTCTGGTGCTTTTCTACAAGGGATTGATGCCGGGAACCGTGACCGTGCTGGTCTTCGGCAGAGACGTGGGGATCGTGCTCGTTTCAGCCATCCTGTATGCAGCTGTGGGGCGCAGGGAGTTCTATCCCAGCATCTTCGGCAAGGCAAACACTCTCGCCCAAATTAGCGCTGTTGCGGCCGTCCTGCTGCATCAACTCACGCCGGCGGTTTGGGTCGCGGTCACGCGGTCAATTGCTCTTGGCGCCACCATCGCGCTTACCGTGGCGTCGGGCCTGCATTATGCATGGCTGGTTTCGCGCCGGAGCGGCGCCACTGCCGCCAGCGGCGTCAGCGCCAAATAGAGAAACGACCGCGCGGCCGCGGGCGCGCGAGATACCTTCCCGCTCGCGTGGGAGTCACCTGTCGTATCTAGGAATCGTCTTGCACGTCTTCGGTTCCAACCGTGTCTTCAATCTCCATATCGCGAAATTCTTCGGAATCGAAGACCTCGCCACACTCCAGGCATTCGACGTACTCTGTGTCGTCGTGCCGGGAAACGATCCGGACTTTTGGGTGTTTGCAGGCGGTTGCCATCGTTCTGCGAGCCTGGTTCTCCTCTGCCGATTCCCAAGCTGTTGTTCCCGCCCCCGATGAGGGGAGGACCACCGCTCCCTTGTGGTTGCTTCCATTTGGGAGTGCTGGCTTTCGGGTATGGTTGCTCGGGAATGGCTATAGGTGCTCTTTCCGCCAGATTGTAGCCGTCTTTCTGCCAATTGCAAACCGATTTTTTGATGAATCCGTAGGTCTGGCGTCCGGAACTAACCAAGATTTGAACCTGCAATCGTCTACTTGAAGGCGAATTCAAGCGGACGTATACTAAATACGGACCTAACCAGTCGCATATTTCATGCTAAAGCTCACCAAAAAAGCGGATTACGGGCTCATGGCTCTCAAGTACCTCGCCGAGCATCCGGAGACGCCTGCGCTCAGCGCCAAGGACGTCGCGGACGCCTACGGAATCCCCGCCCAGCTTCTGGCCAAGATTCTGCAGCGGCTGACCAAGGTCGGCCTTTTGCGCTCTCATGCCGGCATGAACGGCGGCTACGCGCTCTCCCGGGATGCGCGGCAGATTTCAGCTTTCGAGGTGATCCACGCCATCGACGGGCCGTTGTTCATCACCTCCTGCTTCAAGGGCGCAAAGTCCTGCGATCTAACCCCGAGTTGCACCATCAAGGAACCCCTGGCCCGCGTCAATGAGACTATCGCCGGTGTTCTCAAGAGCATCAGTATCCAGGACCTCGCCGAGCAGGAGCATGCGGCTGCGAAAGCGCCCGACGGACAAGGCTTGGTTTCGCTGACGTTATAAGGGGCAATGCGAACTAGAATCGGCAGCCGCTCCAGCCGAATCGAATAAAGGGCAAGCTGTTTTGCTAAACGAAACCAAAACTATGGACAACATCGTCACGATCGGATCGAACCCCGTGTCAAGCGATACGAATGCCGGGCCACAGGTACCTTCCCCGGCTTCTGGCGGCCTGCAGGTAACCGCCAGCGCCGTCAAGCGCATTCGCGTCATCCTTGCCAAGGAGGGCATCTCGCCGGAAGAAGGCGGGCTGCGACTGGGCGTCAAGGGTGGCGGCTGTTCGGGGATGTCTTATTCGGTTGGCTTCGATGCGCATCCGCGCGAGCGCGACAACATCTTCACCTTCGAAGACGTGCGCGTCTTCATCGATCCCAAGAGCTTTGTCTATCTTCAGGGCATGACGCTCGACTACGAGGAGACGCTGATCCGTCAGGGATTCAACTTCATCAATCCCAACTCCGCTCGCTCCTGCGGGTGCGGCACGTCGTTCTCCGTCTGATCCCTGATCCCTATTCCCCGCTTTTCAGCGCCTTTTCAATCCCCGCCTCCGCCAGAGGCGCCATGATCGCGTACCCGGCCGGCAGCGGATGCACGCCGTCTTTGCTGAGTGTGGCTGGCAATCCCCCGCGTTCATCCTTCATCGCCGAGTAATAGTCCACGTACACATAGCCTTTTTCGGCCGCGTATTGCTTCATCCACGCGTTCACTTCCACAACCTTGGGCCCGGGCGTCAGTCCCGGCGCCCACGGAAAGTCGAACGCTGGAAGCACCGAGCACAACACAACTCGAATTCCATTCACGCTGGCCAGGTCGGCCATCGAAGCGATGTTGTCCTCCGTCTGCTCGAGCGTCATTGGCCCCGTGTTCCCCGCAACGTCGTTGATCCCGGCCAGAATCACCACGACCTTGGGCTTCAAGTCGATCACGTCCTGACGGAACCGCACCACCATCTGCGGCAACGTCTGCCCGCCGATCCCGCGGTTGATATACGGCTTGCCGGGAAACGATTCATCCAGCTTCCATCCCTGCGTAATCGAGTCGCCCATGAATACCACCCGATCCTCACCCGGCTTTGGTGCTGCCAGCATTGCATTGGCCTCCTTGAACCGCTCAAGCCCGCCAAAGTCCACGAGCAGTTGCTTGTCGTGGTCCATCCAATACGGATTGTTTGGATGTCCCGAAGGCGAAGTCTGAATCGCAGGCGAAGTCTGCGCCGCTTGCGCTGGTGCCTGGACTTGGGGCGGGGTTGCCGGCGCTTGGGCCTTCAGCGGTGCAACGACAAAAAACCCGGCCAGTGCCGCGAAGAGAAGAATCGTTTTGCAAAGCTTCCAATGATCCACGAGAGTGCTCCGATCGATTAGTGATCCGCTTCCGATTGTAGGCAATCGCGCCTCATGCAGGCCACTCGTGCCCCAATGGACGGCCCGTCCGCGCACCGCGCTAAAATCCAATCATGCCTGCTACGGCAACTTCTTCTCCAGTTCAGACGAAATTCGAGCCGGTCATCGGCCTCGAAGTGCACGTGCAACTGCTTACAGCCACCAAGGCGTTTTGCGGCTGCGCCAACCACTTCGGATCGGCCCCGAATACGAACATCTGCCCAGTTTGCCTCGGGCTTCCGGGCGCGCTGCCAGTGCTCAACGCGAAGGCCGTCGAATTCGCCGCACTGGCTGCGCTGGCGCTCAACTGCCAGGTTCGCGAGCAGTCGATCTTTGCGCGCAAGAACTATTTCTATCCCGACCTGCCCAAGGGCTACCAGATTTCGCAGTACGACAAGCCGCTGGCTGAGCTTGGTTGGATTGAAGTTCCAACCTCGTCCAAGACCAATAAAAAAATCGGCATCACGCGCGTGCACATGGAGGAGGACGCGGGCAAAAGCCTGCACGAAGGGTTCTCCGATTCCGCTACGCACACCTATCTCGACCTGAACCGTTGCGGCACGCCACTGATTGAAATCGTCAGCGAGCCCGACATTCGCACGCCTGACGAAGCCTTCGAATATCTCACGCGGCTCAAAGAGATCCTGCTTTACACCGGCGTCTCTGACTGCAACATGGAGGAAGGTTCGCTGCGTTGCGATGCCAATGTGAGCGTCCGCCCAAGAGGTCAGGAAAAATTCGGCACGAAAGTCGAGGTCAAAAACGTCAACAGCTTCAAGTTCATTCGCGCGGCGCTGGAGTACGAGATCGAGCGCCAGGTCGAGGTCATCGAATCGGGCGGGCACGTGACGCAGGAAACCCGGCTGTGGGATGCGAGCGAGGGCCGCACTTACTCCATGCGCTCCAAAGAGCAAGCGCACGACTACCGTTATTTTCCCGAGCCCGATCTGCCGCCGCTAATCGTTTCGCACGAATTCCTTGAACGAAGAAGAGCGGAGCTCCCGGAGCTGCCGGAGGCGCGGCGCAAGCGCATGATCGCCGAATACGACCTGAGCGTGCAGGATGCGCACACGCTCACCGCCTCGCGCGAGTTTGCCGACCGTTTCGAGGCTGCGGCGAAGACGGCGCGCAATCCCCGGCGCGTGGCCAACGTGCTCCTGAGCGAAGTGGGCGGCCGCCTGAAGGCTTTGGGGCTCGAGTTGGATCAATCTCCGGTAACCATGGCCGGCATTGTGCAGGCCGCCGATCTGCTCGATGAGGGCAAGATCAGCTCCAAGCAAATGAAACAGCTCTTCGATGCGAGTTTTGAGAAGGGCGAGGATTTCGGCCCCGTCTATGAGCGCGAGAAGCCGCAGCAGATTACCGACTCCGCCGCGCTTGAAAAGCTGATTGACGAAGTCATCGCCGCCAATCCAAAGCAAGTGGAGCAGTATCGCGGCGGCAAGAAAACGATGGCTGGATTCTTTGTCGGCCAGGTGATGCGCGCGTCGAAGGGCCAGGCCAACCCGGCGCTGCTCAATGAGCTGGTTGTGAAAAAGTTGGACGGTTGAGATTCAAGCCGCGTGCCTGACCCCAACTCCACAGCACGCGGGACCCCGCTCGAACGCTGGCCGCGAAATCCTATTTCAGCTTCAGATCCGAGATGAAGTCTTTGCGCGCGTCCCACGAGCTCACGGTTTTCGTGGCGCTCTTCTTGCCATCCTTCTCTGCCCATAGGTCAAAGTCGATGCTCATGTCGACCTGAGCGAAGTGGAAGTGGCCGTCGGCCGTCGAGTCGTAGCTGCGAATGGTCTTTGTTTTGTCGTTCCGCAGGAAAACCGTGGCCTCTGAAACGGGCTGGGAGTTCGCATTCAGCACCGTGCCCGACACGGTGCGCATGCCGATGTTCTGGGCCCACGCTGCGGCAGGAATGAACGCATTCCGTGGCCCGGCAGGAAGCGCTCCGAATGTAAGAAGACTCAATACTGTCGCCGCCAGCACGCCGGCTCGGCTCATTCTTACTCCTCCTCATCCTCGGTGAGGAGATCTTCTTCCTCTTCGAGGCCCTCCTCGATGCGTGCCAACTCCAGTGGCTCGACGCCGACCACTTCGTACTCTGTTCCACACTCCTCGCAGGCTATCACGTCGCCCTCTTCCACTTCGTCGACTTCAATGTTCAGGGCGGTGTCGCATTCAGGGCAGCTGGGCATGGTAGCCTCCTCACTTTCCAAGCCGAATCGTATCGCAGGATGAAACCGTCGTCGTTCGGCAACCATCGCTAGTTTTAGGGAAAACCCGTCCTCAGGTCAAGAGCCAAAAGTCGCACTTGAGGCCGGCATTTTCGTTGCCGGAAAACATACCGTCCGTACTCCTTAGACGATGCGCTTTTTGGGACGGCTGTTGGCCGCCCTCTTCGATGGCGCAGAATCCTAGGCGCCTTGATTTCTCGCCTTGATCCGCCACGTGCGGCCCTTTCCTCAGGCGTAACCGCGGCCGCCATGACACCGGAGCGCTTCAGCGTTTACCCTGTTGACTACGATGCCGAGATTTGGCTCCAGTCCGTTTGCTTTTCCTGACTTCAAGGGTGCCACTCGCCGCCTGATTCTCATCAACCTGGCCGCATACTTTGTGCTGTTGGTGGCGAGCATCGCATCCCCCTCCGCGTTGCGGATTGCCGGCTCGTTCGTCTTCGATCCTTACTCATTCATGCATGGGGCGCTCTGGCAGCCCCTCACCTACAGCTTCGTGCATTTCGGAATCGTTGGCACGCTTTTTGAGTTGCTCTCATTGTGGTTTCTCGCCGGATTTCTCGAGGCCTTTCACGATGCCAGCTGGGTCACGAGCCTTTATGCGGTATCCGTGCTGGGCACGGCCGCGGCGGCGCTGGTGCTTTATTTGGTCTCGAGCACGCTGGCCCCGTCGCTGCTCCTCAACGTCAACCCGCTCTTCGGCTGTTTCGGCGGAATATTCGGCCTGCTGGTGGCCATTGGGATCCTTTACGGAGACACGCAGTTCCTTCTGTTCTTCGTCATTGGCATCAAGGCGCGCTATCTGGTCTTGATCTACGCGCTCGTTGCTGTCGCCATGCTTTTTGGCCAGCAACGGATGTATGCCTTTGCGCAACTCGGCGGGGCGCTCGCCGGCCTCGCCTTCGTGCGCCTGGCGCCGCGGCGCGGAATGTCTTTCATGCTCAGCGAAAGCTGGTTTGGCCTGCGCAATCGTTACTACCGCTGGAAGCGCCGTCGCGCCGCGCGCAAATTCGAGGTCTACATGCGCTCGCAGGGCCGCACCGTGAAGTTCGACGGCCAGGGCCGCCGGATCGATGAGGACGCGGACGACAAGAAGCGCTGGAACTGAAAAGCAGGGAACAAGGATCAGGTGTAGCGCCGGTCTCCTGACCGGGGTCGCGCAGCGGGGGGCAAGCCTGCTTTTGGCTTGCTGGGGTGGCAGACCGGCTGTCGTGCGGCTGAGATTCAGTAGCACGATCCGCTACAATCCTCTCTGGAATGACCAACAAGATTGCCTTTCTTTTTCCCGGGCAGGGTTCGCAGGCCGTCGGAATGGGCCGCGAGCTCGCCGAACGATTTCCCATTGCAGCCGAAACCTTCGCCGAGGCCGATGCGGCTCTCGGCTTCCCGCTCTCGCGGCTCTGCTTCGAGGGGCCTGAATCGGATCTGCGCCTGACCGAAAACACGCAGCCGGCCATTATGACGGTCAGCATTGCAGCCGCACGCGTCCTCGCCGAACACGGCGTCGCGCCGGCGCTCGCCGCGGGCCATTCGCTGGGCGAGTGGTCGGCGCACGTCGTCGCCGGCACGCTCTCTTTTGCCGATGCGGTGCGCGCCGTAAAGGCTCGCGGTCATGCCATGCAGCAGGCGGTTCCGGCGGGGCAGGGAGCCATGGCAGCGGTCCTTGCTCTCGATGCCGCGCAGGTGGCCGTGGCATGTGCCGAGGCCGCTCGCGAAACCGGCCTGACCGTGCAAGCGGCTAATCTCAACTCGCCGAATCAAACGGTGATCTCCGGCGCAGCAGCAGCGGTCGAAAAAGCTGCGGCGATCTGCAAGGCCAAAGGCGCTCGCCGCGCCGTGATGCTTCCCGTCAGCGCTCCATTCCATTGCGCGCTCATGCAGCCCGCGCAGGATGAAGTGGCACGTGTGCTTTCCGGAATCGCGATGCGCGATCCGCACATTTCGGTGGCCGCCAACGTCACCGGCGGCCTCGTCACCACGGCCGACGCCGCGCGCGACGCGCTTATCCGCCAGGTCACGGGCGCAGTCCGCTGGGTCGATTGTGTGCAATCGCTCAAAACTGCGGGCGCGGAGGTATTCATCGAGGTCGGTCCCGGTAAAGTCCTCTGCGGCCTGCTCAAGCAAATCGATCCCGACCTGAAATCGCTCAATGTGGAAGATGCCGCGAGCCTGGAAAAGACGCTGGCGGAACTAAAAACCGGCGAGTGATCAGCTGATTAGCGTGGATCGTTACACAACTCCCAGCTCCCTCAGCAGAAATGCGTAGTCCAGCGCGATCTCCTTCAAATAGTCGTATCGCCCGCTTGCTCCGCCATGCCCGGCCTGCATATTCGTCACCAGCAGCAGCGGATTCGAATCCGTCTTGAGCGTTCGCAGCCTGGCCACATATTTGGCCGGTTCCCAATACATCACCTGGCTGTCATGCAGGCTGGTCTTGACGAGCATTGCCGGGTAATTCGCCGCGCGCAAATTGTCGTATGGCGAATAACTTAACATGTAGCGGAAATACTCCTCCTGATTCGGATCGCCCCACTCTTCGTATTCAGGAACCGTCAGGGGCAGGGAAGCGTCGAGCATCGTATTCATCACGTCCACAAATGGCACGTGCGACACGATTGCGCGGAAAAGATCGGGCCGCATGTTGGCAATCGCGCCCATCAGCAACCCTCCCGCAGATCCGCCCTCAGCCGCCACGCGCCTCGGATCGCCATAGCCCTGCGCAGTCAGGTATTCCACGCATGCGATGAAGTCCGTAAACGTGTTGCGCTTCACCAGCATCTTTCCGGCATCGTGCCAAGGCTCGCCCATGTCGCCGCCGCCGCGAATGTGCGCATACGCCAGCACCACGCCGCGATCGAGCAGGCTCAAACGGTTGGAACTGAAACCCAGCGGGAGCGAGTAGCCATACGACCCGTAGCCGTATACATAGAGCGGATTCTTTTCCGGCTTGCGCGTGTCCTTGCGGTACACAATCGAGACCGGCACCTCGACCCCATCCGGCGCCTTTGCGTGAATCCTCTCGCTCGCGTAGAGCGTGTGGTCGAATCCGCCCGGAATCTCGAGTTGCTTCAGCAGCGTTGACGCGCCCGTCGCTACGTCGTACTCGTACACCGAGCTTGGCGTGACCAGCGACTGGTAGCCGTAGCGAAACGTCGTCGTCTCGAAGATGCGATTGATGTGCGGGTGCGCGCTGTAGGCCGGTTCGGGGAAGGCGATCTCGCTGGTGGGCGCAGCTTCCGCGCCGTCGCCCGCAAACTTCCACAGCCTCAATCGCGGCAGCCCATCCTCCCGTTCGCAGGCGATAAAAAACCCCGCGAACAGATCAACGTCCTCGAGCATCACGGCGTCGCGGTGGGCAATCCGTTCAGTCCAGTCTTCGCGGCCTGGCGTGGCCACGGGCGCCGTCACCAGCCGGAAGTTCCGCCCGCGATCGTTTGTTCGGATAAACCACAGCCCATTGCGGTGGTCGACCGAGTACTCGTGCTCATCCTCACGCGCGGAAATCAGCGAGAAGCTGCCTGCTGGTTCGTCCGCTCGCAGCACTCGCGCCTCGCTCGTCGTGTGACTGGCTGCTTCCACCACAAT
Organism: uncultured Acidobacteriaceae bacterium; assembly: GCA_963823805.1. Classification (GTDB taxonomy): domain Bacteria; phylum Acidobacteriota; class Terriglobia; order Terriglobales; family Acidobacteriaceae; genus Telmatobacter. The sequence continues at coordinate 205,825 of CAWGMW010000001.1, forward strand.
GTACTTGCCATCGCGCGTCCTCCCCGCGGCCAGGTTGAAGCGCTCGTCGTCGTCTTGATATACCAAGACGTCCTCGTTGGGCTGCTCCATGCAATGGTGGCGCCACAATTGGAACTGCCGCTTTTGCTGCTCGTCCTCAACGGTGTAAAAGAGTGTGCGATTGTCCGCCGCCCAAACGACAGACCCGACGCGCTCAACCTCGCCCGCCAGCGTCTCGCCGGTCTCAAGATTCTTAATGCGCAGCGTGTATTGGCGAAAGCCCTTGGTGTCGGTTGTATAAGCCAGCCAGCGGCCATCATCCGTAATGTCGGTGTCGCCGATCGAAAAAAACGCCTGCCCCTGCGCCAGCTGATTTCCATCCAGCAGCACCTCTTCCGCCGCGTCGGCATTTGCTCCCGCGGGCCCTCCACGCTTGCGGCAGTGAATGCCGTACTGCAGTCCCTCCTCGGTGCGTGTGTAATACCACCACGCGCCATCGCGATAGGGAACCGAGACGTCGGTCTGCTTCACATGGCTCAGCATCTCCTGGTAAAGCTCTTCACGCAGGCCGGCCAGCGGCTCCATCACCGCGTCGGCATACGCATTCTCGGCATCCAGGTACGCCGTCACATCCGGATTTTCTTTGTCGCGCAGCCAGGCGTAATCGTCCGCGAGGACAACTCCGTGCATTTGCGTTTCGGTATGGTGTTTGCGAGCGACTGGAGGCGTGGGAGTCGTAGATTCGATCATTTCTCTCAGTGTAACGGTTGACTGTGCTTGCGCAAAACCGTACAGTTCAAATTAACAGACTGGAGAGTTGATATGGCGGCATCTGGAACCGTTGATAGCGCGACTGTCGTTTCCGCTTTGAGAGTTCGAGCCAATTTTGGCAAGATTCTCGATCGCCTCGCCAACGAGGGGAAATCCCTGGTCATCGAAAAGCGGGGTACGCCGCGAGCCGTCCTGCTCAGCATTCGCGACTATGTGAAACTCGCCGCTCCTGAGCCTGAAATTCTGAAGATCGTGGGAGAAGAGTCGCGGCGCAACGGAACCGATAAGCTCAGTTCGCGCCAAATCGACCAGCTGATCAAGTCTACGCGCGCACGCAAGAAGCGGCGCTAATGCTCAATCTGCGGCTTGTCATCGACACCAATGTCGTGGTTTCTGCCGCGCTCAAGCCGCAAGGACTCGAGCGCACGGCGCTAATTCTAGCGGTCACAAGGCCGGCGCGGCTTTATGTTTCGGACCCAGTCCTTGACGAGTACTCGGAGGTGCTGGCCCGCAGCCTGCTGCAAATTCGGAAAGGAGTTCGCGCGCAGATTCTCCAGATGATCCGGAATCGCAGTTTCCTGGTTTCGCCCCGACGCAATCTCGACGCAACCTCCGATCCCGGCGACAATTTGTTCCTGGAATGCGCCGAAGCAGCCCGTGCCGACTATCTGATCACGGGCAATCTGAGGCATTTCCCACGGTTCTGGCGGAGCACCAAGGTCGTTTCCTCCCGCGAATTCATCGAAATCGCGGCTCCTCATCTTCTGCCGCAATAAGGGGTCGCCAACGCAATCTCCCCTGGAACTCGCCCCGCCCCGCCCACGTACAATGAAGAAGGAATGAGAGGTCTTCGCCGCGCGCGTTTCGCCGTGATTCCGCCACTGCTGGCGGCTCTTTTTGCATTCCTTCCCATCTCTTTGCGCGCCGAGTCTGTCGCAAGCCTGCCCCAGCCCACCGACTATGTGAGCGATTTCGCCCACGTGCTTTCGCCTGACGCGATCGCGCGGCTGGACTCGATCTGCTCTCAGCTCGACCACTCCACGGCCAACGCGCAAATCGCCGTGGTCACCGTGCACGACCTCGACGGCGATGACGCGGCCGACTACGCAAACCAGCTTGAAGACCACTGGAAGATGGGCAACAAGGGCGACAACAAGTACGTCATGGTGCTGCTGGCCGTCGCCGACCACAAGTACCGCATCGAGGTCGGCTACGGGCTGGAAGGGATCCTGCCGGATGGCAAAACTGGCGACATCGGGCGCGACATGGTTCCCGATCTGAAGGCCTCGGATTATGACGGCGCGGTGACGCTCGCGGTAGGCGAAGTGGCCCAGGTGATCGCCGACGACGCCAAAATCACGCTCACTCAAGACCAGCCGGTGGCCCCGCCAAGCCAGCCCGCTGACCAAGGCTCGGGGATAGGCAAACTGATCCTTCTCATTCTTGTGTTAATCCTCTTCGGTGGAGGTTCGCTTCTCCGCATGCTCTTCGGCGCCAGCCTGTTCTTTGGCGGCTGGGGCCGCGGCGGTTGGGGCGGCGGCTCTGGAATGGGCGGCGGATTCGGCGGAGGTGGTTTCGGCGGTGGTGGCGGAGGTTTTGGTGGATTTGGCGGTGGCGGCGGCGGATTTGGTGGCGGCGGCGCCGGAGGAAGTTGGTAACACTTCAGCTTTTAGCTTTCAGCTCTCAGTCTTCAGCGAATTCTGACCAGAAGGAAGCGAAGGGACAAAGGCTGAAAGCTGACGGCTGAAAGCTGATAGCTGTTTTGCAAAGGAGAATCAAACTGTATGAGCCGTGGACTTGGAATTACGCTCGCCGTTTTGGGTGTTCTGCTTCTCGTGGTCCTCATGGTCTTTGGCAGCTACGTGAGCGCCAGGAATCAGATGGTGACCAAGGATCAGGCCGTAAAAGCCGCATGGTCTGAGGTCGACGTGCAACTGGAGCGGCGCGCTGACCTGATTCCCAACCTGGTGTCGACCGTGAAGGGCTTCACCAAAGAGGAGAGCAGCGTGTTCGCCGACATTGCGCAGGCCCGGGACGGATTGATGAATGCCCAGACCCCGGCAGACAAGATCGCCGCGAACGGCCAGCTCGATAATGCCCTCGCCAAGGTTCTCGTCCTGACAGAAAACTATCCGACATTGCGTTCCAGCGATCAGTTCATGCGCTTGCAGGATGAGCTCTCGGGGACCGAGAACCGGATTAGCGTTGCCCGCAAGCGCTACAACGACGCAATCCAGAATTACAACACCTTCATCTTGCAATTCCCCAACAGCGTCTGGGCAGGAATTGCCGGCTTCCATCAGAACAATGCCTACTTCACTGCAAGCCCGGCTTCGCAAGCCGTGCCTAACGTGAGCTTTTAGATTCGAGCTGCCGCTCTTGCCAGGGATCACGCAAAAGGCCATTCCGCTTTCGCGGAATGGCCTCTTTGTCTCAGAGCTTCGCCCGAACGGGGCTACTTGAAGGATGCGATGGCGCTGGCCTCGTCATCGTAGATGTCGAAGACGGTATACAACTTGGTCAGCTGCAGCAAATCGTGGACCTTCTTGGTCAGTTTGAGTAGTTTCAGCTTCGCGCCCTGATTCCTGGCTGAGGTGTAGGCGCTCACCAGTTCACCCAGGCCCGAGCTATCAATGTAGCTCACTTCGCCCACATCCAGCAGGATGTTTCGCTGCCCTTTGGCGATCAGGTCGCGAATGGCGTCGCGCAACTGCACGCTGCCTTCGCCCAGTGTGATCCGCCCGCTGAGTTCCAAAACTGTGACGCCATCCACTTCACGGGAAGCTATCGCAAGTGCCACGGAAAATCCCTCCTTGTTTACACATCGGTTATAGCATCTTTGCCGCCGCCGGCTTGCGGAAAATTCCCTGACCGGCCTTTTCGCGGGAAAAACGACGATCCGTCGCGCCCCCCACTCCCGCCACCATGCTAAGTGTTTTTTGCCGTTGGCGCCAAATGCTTGATGAGCGTCAACTCAGTTCCCGGGTGCAATTGCCGAAAGTGTACCTCATCCATGAGCGACCGGATGAGAAAGATGCCACGGCCGGTGCCGCGGAGAAGGTTCTCGGTTGCCAGCGGATCGGGCACTTTGTCGGGATTAAACCCGGACCCCTCGTCGGCAATCACAATCACCAGGTCCTTACCCGTATTCTCCAGCGAAACGGCAATGTGGCGCGTGGGATCGTATTCGTTGCCGTGCAATACGGCATTGATGGCCGCCTCGCGGACCGCCATTCCGATGTGGAAGCGCTGATCCTCGTCCAGGCCTGCCTCGGTGGCCAAATGATCCGCGGCCTCTTCCACCTCGCTGACACTCTCCATGGTGGAGCTCAGCCGGAAACTCCGCCGTTCTCTACTCGGTTCAGTCACCAGGCTGCCTACTGCCTCCACTGAGGGCGTCGCAAACGCCACCCCGCACTCCATCAACCTAGCTGGCAGTTTCAAGTCTGGATGCGATTGTGTCAAGCGGCCATGGGATTACTATCGTTGGCCCCGTCGCTGCGCGCCCGTATATGTCGATACACCCTTGGGAGTAAACTGCGGTCCATAGGTAGACCTTCAACCCATGGAGCCGCGCATGAACCAGCGCACCCCAATCCGCGTCAGCTTGACGGCGCTTCTCGGCACGCCGGTGACGGACGCGCATGGGCAGTTGAGGGGCAAGCTCAAAGATATCGTGGTCACCACGGGACCGGACGGCGGCAGGGTCGCAGGAATCGCTCTCAAAACCCGCTCCGGCCTTTCGATTGTTCCTTCGCAGGAGGTGATGGAGACCCCCGCCGGCACGCTCGAATTGCGCTCGGCTGAGGCGCTCGCTCCGCTCAAGGACGAAGGCAGCTATCTCTTTTTGCAGCGGGACCTCGTCGACCGCCAGATTATCGACATCAACGGCAGAAAAGTGGTCCGCGTGAACGATGTCGATCTGGAATGGACCGACCAGGGAGCGGCCCACCATCTGCGCGTAGCTGAAGTCGAAGTCGGATTGCGGGGAGCGTTTCGCAGGGTTTTCAAAGGCGTCCTGCCGCGCGCACGACTCGAATCTATCTCCCGCAGGTTCAGCGCGCGCGCCATTCCCTGGCAGTTTGTCGACGTCATTGAGCCCGATCCCGCGCGCCGCGTCAAGCTGCGCATCGAGCACGAGCGCCTCGCCGGCATCCACCCCTCCGAGCTGGCCGACATTCTGGAAGATCTGGCGCCTGCCGAACGCGAGGCCGTCTTCACCTCGCTCAACCAAGAGGTGGCCGCCGAGACTCTGGAAGAAGTCGAGCCCAGGCTGCAAAAGGCGCTGCTTGAAAAGCTCGACGAAGAGCGCATCGCCGACATCGTGGAGGAAATGGACCCCGGCGCCGCGGCCGATCTGCTCTCCGAGCTGTCCGAGGAAAAGTCCGACGCCATTCTCGAGGAGATGGAGCCGGAGGAGCGGCAGGAGGTCGAGGAACTGCTCGAGTTCGACGAGGACTCCGCCGCCGGCTGCATGACAACCGAGTTCGTCTACCTGGGCGTGGACGCCACCGTTGCGCAGGCCGTGCAGGCGCTGCGCAGCTTCGACGGCGATCCGGAAAGCGTCACCGAAGTCTTTCTGCTCGACGAGAAGCGCATGCTTCGCGGCGCCATTCCGTTGGCGCGTTTGGTCATGGCTCAGCCGGATTCGCATCTGAGTGTCCTGGCCGAGCCCCGCGTCCTCTCTTGCCCGCCGGACCTGAAGCAGAACGAACTGGCCGAAATGTTCGACAAATACAACCTCCACGCGCTTCCCGTCGTTGACTCGCAGGGCCGCATGGTTGGCGTGGTGCAGGCCGAGCGCGTCATCAGCTTTCTGCGCGAAAAGCTTTAGATTGTGCTCGAATCGGCCGTCGCTCGAGGCCCTCGCTCTTCCAACTCCTTCAGTTGCCTGCGACGCTTTTGTTACCAATTCGCGTGAAAACCCCCGGCCGCAACGAAATCTGTGAAACAATTTGAGAATGATCCAATTTCCTAAGATCATTCAGGGTGGCATGGGCGTCGGTGTGTCCAATTGGCGACTGGCCCAGGCCGTCTCCAAACTTGGCCAGCTCGGCGTCGTGTCGGGCACGGCTCTGGATGCAGTTTTTGTGCGTCGCCTCGCGGATGGCGACCAGGGCGGGCACATGCGCCGTGGACTGGACGCGTTTCCGTTTCAGGAGATGGCGAGACGTATTTGGCAGGAGTACTTCGTGCCCGGCGGCAAGGAAGCAAGTGCGCCTTACAAGGCGCTTTCCATGCACCAGAAACACGATTGCCGCAAGCTCGTCGAGCTCTGCATGGTCAGCAACTTCGTTGAGGTCTTTCTGGCTAAGGAAGGCCACAACAATCCTGTCGGCATCAACTATCTTGAGAAAGTGCAAATTCCCCACCTGCCGTCAATCTACGGCGCCATGTTGGCGGGTGTAGGCTACGTGCTGATGGGCGCGGGAATCCCGCTCCACATCCCCGGAGTGCTGGACGCGTTTGCGGCCAACCATGCCGCCGAGTATCGCCTGGCGATCACCGGCGCGGCGCACGGGCAGTCCGCGAATCTTGACGCGCCGATGCGGCTCGATCCTGCCGAATATGCTGAGGGACCGCTGCCTTCGCTCACCCGTCCCCGATTTTTGGCCATCGTCTCTTCCAACACCCTGGCGGCTACCATGCTGCGCCGCGCAAGTGGCCGCGTAGACGGCCTTGTGATCGAAAGCCCGACAGCAGGGGGGCACAATGCGCCGCCGCGGGGCAAGCTGCAACTCAACGCCGCCGGTGAGCCGCTTTATGGCGAGCGCGACCGGGTCAACATTGAGGAGCTGAAGTCGTTGGGCGTTCCTTTCTGGCTGGCAGGCGGATATGGCAGCGCCGCCAAGCTGCGCGAGGCGCTGGACCAGGGCGCGACGGGAGTGCAGGTGGGAACCGCGTTTGCGTTCAGTCAGGAATCGGGTATGCGGGCCGACCTGAAATCGCGGCTCATCGAGCAGGCGATTGCGGGCACCGGCGAAGTCTTTACCGATCCGCTGGCTTCGCCGACAGGATTTCCGTTCAAAGTTGCGCAGCTTGATGGCACCACTTCGGCGTCCGCGATCTATGCGGAACGTCTCCGGACCTGCGATTTGGGTTATCTACGCGAGCCATACCTCGTGGGCGATGACCAGATCGGCTACCGCTGCTCGGCGGAGCCAGTGGAGAATTATTTGTCCAAGGGCGGCAAGATCGAGGAAACAGTGGGGCGCAAATGCCTCTGCAACACGCTGCTGGCGAATATCGGGCACGCTCAAACGCGCAAGGATGGCTCAGTTGAGCCCGCTTTAATAACGGTGGGCGACGACCTGAATACAATTGCGCAGTTCATTGCGCCGGGGCGCTCGAGCTACAGCGCAGCGGACGTGGTGAAGAACCTGCTCGGCAGGAGCGCGAACGCGAGGCGGCAGACAACGCCCATGCTCGCGGCCATGGCATAGCGTAGCGCGATAGCGTAAGCAGGCCCTACGTCATCGGCTGGCCCTTCTCTCCGCCCACCGCGAGCACCTTCGGAACGCGCTCCGGCGGCGCTGGCAGCGCCGGAAACGCCGCGTGCGGCTCGGTCTGGTACCAATACGCAGTCGAATAGAAGTTGTCGGAGCGGTTATTCGCCGTTCCGTGTTCGATCGTCACGCGGATTGATTCCTCAAACGCGATGGGGCCCTCAATGTGCCAGCGATAGAGGCAATAGCGGCCCCCTGTGCGCTCGGGCTCCACAATATACGGTGCGCCCTGGTTCAGGTTCGCGAACGGCTGTCCGCCAAAATCCCACGCGCCGTTGTAATAATCTTCCGTTCCGGTGCCGTTGATCGTGGGCATCGCGTCACCGTCGACAAAAATCATGTCGTCGCCCTCGCCGAACCAGCCGTTCTCGTTCTGCACCACGGCCTGCGTCACGCCCACAAAATGTCCTTTCCCTGTGGCCTCCAGAAATACATAATTGTCCCGCCCGCTCAGGTTTTTCCCGTCGCTCTTCACTGCTTTGCACGGCGCGGCCTGACGATACTGCGCGTGAAAGCGGCCCAGGCCTTTGGGAAGGCTCGCCAGCGCCACATAGTCAACCGCGAAATAAAGGTTCTTCGTGTGTTCCGTTCCTTCATTCGTCAGCGTGAGGCGTGCCGCGGTCGCGAATGGCATCTGGAAGTAAGCGTTCAGAGCCTTCATGGGCGCAACGGCCAGCAAAGCCGACTGATAGATGAAATATTCGCCCAATCCGAGGCCGAAGAAGTCTCCGACAGGAACCTCGATCGATGGTGCGCTCTCGCCGTCCCACCAACCGCGCAGCACAAGATTCTTCAGGTGCATGGGATCGGGTGAATTGATGGTGAACCAGATGTGTGTGACCACCCCGGCGCCATGTACGTCGAGCACCGTTGCCGCCTGTCCCGGATCGACAGCCACCGAGTCGGCATTCCCGCCAGTGCGGTCCCAGCTCGAGGAGCGAAGGTTTTTGTAGTTGCGCAGACGGGACAGCGCAAAGATTTCTTCCGGAACCGCCGGATCAACCGGAGCCGCGGAGACAACCGGCGCATTCATGCCCAGCATCGCGGCCGTTGAAACACCGGCGGTCGTGGCGAGAGAGCTCAGCAATCTCCGCCGGCCGGCGCGAAAATTTTCCTGTCCATCGAATGGGTTCATATTGGCGCTCCTCCTCTGGGCGTTCGCCGTGAAAGGGAATTCTAATCGAACCACGTTGTCCGCAGCCGCGCCAAAGCATCTGTTGCCGCACAACGTCGCGCCCTGCGCATCAATTTCGCTTGCCGGCTTCGCGCCTTCGGGTCTTGCCTGTTATGGTCATTGAGGAATAATCTTCCGCCAAGCTCAGACTGCAATGAATCCACCTTAGGGTCTGCTAACACTACTGGGGTGGCGGCGACGGGAGCCGGTTTTTCTCAGTTCGAGAAGCGAGGAACGAACTGTAATGATTTACTGGAGCGACGAGCGACGACGAAATGGGGAAAACCGGCCCCGTCCCTCCGGGTTGCGGCGCAAATGCGGCCATACTTCGTTCTCACCCTCGACAGTGGGGCCGCCACAGTCTTCGGACTCGGCCTCGTCTGGCCGGATTTCCGATCGCAACGCCATCCGCCTCAGTAGTGTTAACAGACCCTAGGAACCCGCATCGGTATGTGGAAGCGCTGGCGAATCCGGATCCTTCTCTTCCTGGCCGTTCTCGGTCCCGGATTCATTACCGCCAATGTCGATAACGACTCCGGCGGCATCCTCACCTACTCTCAAGCCGGCGCGCAGTACGGTTACACCCTGCTCTGGACCATCATCCCCATCACCATCGCGCTGATCGTGGTGCAGGAGATGTGTGCCCGCATGGGCGTGGTCACTGGCAAAGGTCTCAGCGATCTTATCCGCGAGGAGTTCGGCCTGCGCCTCACCTTTGTCCTCATGGTGCTGCTCGTCGTGGTCAATTACACCAACGTGGTCACCGAGTTCATCGGCATCGCCGGCTCTCTGCATCTGTTCCACGTCACTAAGTTCATCTCCGTCCCTTTTTGCGCGGCCCTGGTCTGGTACATGGTGGTGCGCGGCAGCTACAAGAGCACGGAAAAGATTTTTATCGTCGCCTCCCTGGTCTATATCTGCTACATCTTCGCCGGGGTACTCTCGCAGCCTGACTGGCACGATGCGCTGTGGGCCACGGTCAAGCTGCCGGCCAGGTCGGTGTGGAGCGACAAGGCCTATATGTACATGGCCATCGGCGTCGTTGGCACCACCATCGCGCCCTGGATGCAGTTCTATCTTCAGTCGTCGATCGTGGAGAAGGGAATTCGCGTCAAGGACTACGCCGCCTCGAGACTGGATGTAATCGTGGGCAGCTTGTTCACTGACATCGTGGCATGGTTCATCATCGTGGCCTGCGCGGCCACGCTCTTCGTGCACGGCATGGGAGCCATTCAGGTGGCCGCCGACGCCGCTGAGGCCATGCGCCCTCTGGCCGGCGACTACGCTTTCATACTCTTTGCTTTCGGGCTCTTCAACGCCTCGCTCTTCGCAGCGTCCATCCTGCCCATCTCCACCGCCTACACCGTTTGCGAGGGGCTGGGCGTCGAGTCGGGCGTGGACAAAAGCTTCAAGGAGGCGCCGTTCTTCTACTGGCTCTACGCGCTTCTCATCGCCGGCGGCGCCGTCACTGTCCTGTTGCTGCCGGATTCTCAGCTCATCAACGTAGCCATTTTGTCGCAGGTGCTCAATGGCGTCCTGCTGCCGGTGGTCATCATCCTCATGCTGATGCTCATCAATCGCACTGACTTGATGGGTAAGTACAAAAACTCGCGCCTCTGGAATTGGATCGCCTGGGGCACCAGCATCATCGTCATTGGTATGACGCTCATAATGCTCTGGGGCATGATCCCCGGGCACTGAGAGTAGAAATGTTAGCAGCTGCCTGAAAGCCGCCCTACAGCAGCTTCCCCGCCGCCAAATCCTTGATCAACCCGCGATCCGCGGCCAGGAATTTGTAGTCCGTCAGCTCTTCCAGCTTCACCCAGCGCACCTGCTGGTAGATCTGGTTGTCGATGTCGCCCGCAAACTCCCGCACCGCGAAAAACTGCAGATCGACCGCGCCGCCTCCGCGATAGTTGTGGCGAATGCGTGTCACCGCCGGGCCAACTTCTGCGCGAATGCCCAGCTCTTCGACCAATTCGCGCGCCAGCGCTTCCCGCGCGCTCTCGCCGGGCTCAATCTTCCCCCCGGGAAACTCCCACAATGAGCCCATCGGCTGATCCGCGCGCCGCTGCCCAATCAGCACTTCGCGGTCGCGCACGATCAGCGCCGCCGCCACAAAGCGAAGCGCAGGACCGGGAGTATGTGTCTTCGGCTGCTGCGGGCTGTCATTCACGCAATACAGTGTAAATGAAAGAAAAGAGAGAATTGTCTAAGGATCGTATCCATTTGCAACTTGCGGGCTCGTTCGTCCGGAGTCTTGTCCCGAATGGCGGCGAACGCCAACACCGGTTCTACTCCCCACCTACCGCAGCTTCAACGCCTTCGGCGGCCCGGGGCCTGAAGGTGCCCCAACCTCTCTTCGCGGCCTCTTCCAATAGAGCCGGTGAAGGATTCACGGGAAAGGGACACCGCGCCATCTCCAGCATTGCCAGGTCGTGGATCGAGTTTCCAAATACCGCATCGGGCGCGGGCAAGCCAACGCGCTTGAGCGCATCCGCTTTCGCCTCGTCCGTCGGCACATCGACGATCTCGCTGGTAATGATGCCGTCCTTCACGCGCACTTCAGCCGCCAGAATGTGTTCCCTGGTGATGCCGAAATCGCGCAGGCCCTCAGCCACCACCCACAGGTTCGTCGAGCTGACCGCCCATATCTCAATCCCGGCTTGCCGCATCTTCTCCACCAACGCCGCCATCTCGGCAAAGACGCGCTGGCGCACAAATTCTTCCACGTAACGCGCCGCGGCTGCCTCCAACTCGCTGTCACGTAGTCCCGCGTACATCTGCACCATCTCGCCGCACATGGCCGCTTCGCTCACGCCTCCCGCGCGGTAGGCGCGATAGCGTGAGTCAATCCAGTCGTTCGTCGACCGCGATACCAGCCCCTGCTCCAGCGACCAGGCCATGAATCCGTAACCCGCATCACCGCTCCAAAGGGTTCCGTCGCAGTCGAACACCGCGACCTTCGGCTTGCCTTCGAAAACCAGCCGCTCAAACTCCTCTGCGGTCCATGGGTGAGCTTCAGTATGGGTGGGCGTCAACTGTTTCTTCGTCCTGTCTGCCAAATTCATCCAATTCTATTTTCATCCATGCAAACCGGTTTTGCATCTATGCGAGGTTAATGGATGATGTACGCGCCGAAGTGGCTTTGCGCCGCTTCGTCTGCCGATCTCCTGCATGCAGCCTGCCCGCGGCTATTCCAATGCAGGGGAGATTCGTTTAATCGGCTCGACGCGGATCTTCGCGATGCGCCTCGCATCCATCTCCACCACAGTCAGGCGCCGGTCTTCAAACTCCACGGTCTCGCCCACTTCTGGAATGTGCCCAAGGCGCGCCAGCACGAATCCCGCAAGGGTCTCCACGCCGCCGTCGCGCGGCAAGCTCCAGTGCATCTGCGTTTCCAGGTCGCGCAGGTTCATGTTGCCATCCATCACCACCGCGCCTCCGGCGCTGCTCAGGAGCGGTTCCGTGGGAACGTCGAACTCGTCTTCGAGCTCGCCCGCAAGCTGTTCGATCGCATCCTCCGCGGTCACCAGGCCCACGGTCGATCCGTACTCGTCCACCGCGATGGCCAGATGCCGGCGGTTCTGCTTAAAGTCGTGCAGCAGGTCCAGCGCCGACTTGGTCTCCGGCACAGCCAGTACTTCGTGCATGATCTGGCCCAGGCGAACCTCGCCCTGGGGCGCTGCCGTCGACGCACGTTGATAGAACAACCGGGCCAGGTCCCGCGCGTAAACCGCTCCGACAATATACTCGGGACCGCGAGCCTCGTCGTAAACAGGAATGCGCGAGTGGCTGCGCGCGAAGACGCGCATGCAGGCATCTTCAAGAAGCATGTTCGATGGCAACGAGAAGATCTTCTGCCGGGGCGTCATGATCTCGCGCACCTGAACATCGCTCAGTTCCAGAGCCCGGTGCACAAGCGTCTCCTGAAATTCGGGCAGCAGCCCCAGGCGCCTGGCTGCCGTCGCGATGAGCTTCAGCTCCTCGGCGGAGTGGATCGATGCGGCGCGTTCGCCAGACGGAATATCGAATGCGTGCAGAACGGCTGCGGCAGAGCGGCTGAGCAGCCGCACCGCGGGGCGAGCGACCGCCATAAACACCAGCATGGGTGGCGCCACTGCCACGGCCAGCGCCTCCGCTCGCCGCAGAGCCAGCCCTTTGGGCACCAGCTCGCCGGCCACAACGTGAAAGTAGGTGATGATGGCGAACCCGAGTGTCACGGCCACCACGTGACCGTAAAGATTCGCGTGCGGCAGTGCGCCCACCCATCCTGCCAGCATCTGCGCCGCCAGCGGCTCGCCCAGCCAGCCAAGCGCCAGCGAACAAAGGGTCACGCCGAGTTGCACCGCGGGCAGCAGGTCGTCGAGATTGCGCTGCAGGCTCCGTACCGCCTTCGCTCCCGGCACGTGCGCAGCCATCAACTGCTCAACGCGCGTGTCGCGGATGGAGATCAGCGCGAACTCGACCGAGACAAAGTAGGCGTTGGCCAGGATCAGCATGGCCACGGCGACCGGCTTGATGAGCAAAAGCTCGTCCATCTCGCAGTGAGGATAGCATTGGACGGTGCGCGAGGCGTCGAGAGCGGCTCGCGCGCTGCATTTCTCTGGAACCAAAGTCCCGTCAGCTGCGTAGAATCATTCGGGGGCCGAAATGAGGATCGCGATGAAGCATTTTTTTGCCGCAGTCACCGTATTGGCGGCGTTGGCGGCTACCGCAGTGGTTCCGGCGCGGGCTGCCGAGGCGACGTTCGAGCGCGACTTGGCCGTCACTGGCAGAGTCGATCTGACTGTCAACACCGGCTCAGGCTCCATCCATCTCACCAGCGGCCCCGCCGGGCGCGTCCATATCTTCGCGCGCATAAAGTCGGGCTGGGGCTCGAACGACGCTGCGGTGCAGGAGATCGCGGCCCATCCTCCCATCCAGCAGACCGGCAACATCGTCCGCATCGGCGCGACGCATCAAAATCTCGGCAACATCAGCATCGATTACGAGATTCAGGCTCCGCCCGATGCCTATCTGGATGCAGCGTCAGGCTCAGGTAACGTCGCTGACGAGGGCGTGGGCGCAAATGCCAGGTTGGGCACGGGCTCGGGATCGATTCACGCCACGGGTTTGCAGGGCGGATTCACGGTGCAAACCGGATCGGGCAACATCGATGCCGCGCAGACAGGCTCTGGCGACGTAAAGGCCGAAACTGGCTCTGGGTCGATCGAGATAAAGAACCTGCACGGCGGGCTGCGCGCCGGAACCGGGTCGGGCAATATCAAGGTGGACGGCACGCCGGTTGCTTCGTGGCGCATCAACACGGGTTCTGGAAGTGTAGAGCTTTGGACAGACGGCGCCGCGCTCACGCTCGATGCCGGAACCGGTTCAGGCAGCGTTCATTGCGACCGCGAAATCGTGTCGCAAGGCACGATCGACCGCCACCACGTCAAAGGCGCCATTGGCGGCGGAGGGCCGGCCGTGCACATCGGAACCGGTTCCGGCAACATCCGCATTCACTAAGCTGCGCTACGGGATGAAGTAATACGGGTCAGGATATTTCACCGAAAACTCCGCTTTCGGCTTGCCCTTCAGGTCACTCCACTGGTCGCCGACATTAAGCGCCAGCGTGTAGCCGGCAGCGGCAATCTGCCCGCGCGCTTGAGCCTTGAAGGCGCCGATCGTTTGCGAGCCGGGCTCCGCCGGGCGCATCACAAGCAGCTTCCAGTTGTCGAAACCCTGCGCGCGCAGATTCCTCTCCGTGGCGGCGCGCTGCGATTCATAGCGGCCCGTAATAAAGATGACGCTAATCCCCAACCGCTGCGCTTCCTTGTAGAGCCGCAAAGTGCCAGGAATGGCCGGCGCCTGCGCAGTATCGAGCCACTGATCGAATTGGGACTTGTTGTAGGCGAAGTCCGCACCCAACATCTCAGCATAAGTCGATAGCGAAGTGTCGTCGATGTCCAGAATCAGCGCCAGTTTCTCATGCGGACGTTGATGCGCAGCCCGCTGGCGCAGGAATGCGATTGCGCGATCAGCCTGCACGTCCAGGTCATGTGCGTAGCAACCGCACTTGCACGTGCAATCGTGGTACGCCTTCAGTTCCGTCTTGAGCGTGCCGAGATTGGGGATCCGCTCCGCTGCGGCGTCGGTGCTGAAGGCCGGGCGCGGCGGCTGCTGCGCCGGAAGGGAACTCAACCCGGTCGCCAGTCCAATCGCCAGCCCCATCGCCAAAATGATCGGCGCCGCCAGGAGGGTCAAACATTTGCTCATCATGCGGAACTTCTTTCCATTGCTTCGCACAGTGTAAACAATGCGCCTTGCCCGCCCTTTAGACTGAAAAGAGCATGATTCGCGTCTTTCGCCCCATTCCCGTCGAGCGGCTCAAGCTCTTGGTCTTCGATCTCGATGGCACTCTGATCGACTCGGCGCAGGACCTGTGCAACAGCGTCAATGCGACTCTCAGGGAATTCAATCTGGGCCCTCTGCCCGACCCGGCGATCGCCGGCTTTGTCGGCAATGGCGCCCCCTTGCTGATGCGCCGCTCGCTGGCCCTCGCCGGGAGCATGGCTCCTGACCAAATCAGCGAGGACCTCTTTGCCAAAGCCTACGCGTTCTTTCTCCAGCATTACCGCGAGCACAAGCTCGACTTCACCTACGCCTACGAAGGCGTTCTTGACGCGCTCAAGGCATTGCACGAGCTGCACGACGCGCCCCGGGTCCCAAAAAGAATCATGGCTGTGCTCACCAACAAACCCGTGCGTCCCGCTCGCGGCATCTGCGAAGGATTGGGCCTCGCCGGCTACTTCCTTCACATCTACGGCGGCGACAGCTTCCCCCTCAAGAAACCCGATCCGCTCGGCCTCCGCTCGCTCATGGACGAGACCGGCGCCACACCTGGCGAGACTGTGATGATCGGCGACAGCAAAGTAGACGTCGAGACAGCCCGCAACGCCGGAGCTTGGTCCGTCGGCTGTGCCTTCGGCTTCGGCCCCCAAAATCTTTCGGACTCCCCTCCCGACGTGCTCGTCTCCACCGCCGCCGAATGGACGCAGGCGCTTATCCCGGTGTAAATCGCACAAAATAAGGATCTTCACTGACCCAATCTCTTTGGAACTTCTGCGCCTCGCCGCGCGTATAGTTGCTTGTAGCGAGGATCAAACATTCATGCATAGTAGATTTCTCGCCGTTTGCCTTTTCGGCGCCGCTCTCGCGGTTGTCGCCGCGCCGGTGCGCGCCGAAGAAGACGCCGTCCAGTTTTTCCATAACATCGACGTGACTCCCGACGCCCCCGTCAGCGATGCCGTCTGCTTCTTCTGCAGCGTTCACGCCCAGGGCGACGTAAAAGGCGACATTGTCGTCTTCTTCGGCGACGTGCGCCTCGATGGCCGGGCCCACCAGGACGTGGTCAACTTCTTCGGCAACGTGACCGCGGCCGATAACTCCTCCATTGGCGGCGACCTCGTGTCGTTCTTTGGCTCCATTCGCCTGGGAGAAAACGTAAGGGTGGCTCAGGATTTGGTCGCGATGTTCGGCACGGTGCACACCCCAGCCAGCGTCTCCGTCGGCCAGGACCACGTCGTATTCTCGCCCTGGATTCTCTTTGGCCCGCTGTTGGTCATCTTCCTCGTGGTGTTCGTCATCGTCCACGAGGTCCGCGTCCATCGCCAGCGCCAATTCGCCCAAGCCTACCCGCTTCCGCCAAGGCAATAGCGCCATCAAACGCCCGTCGGGGCGTTACGCTGTTGGCATGGACCATCCAGGCAATCTGGCTGCTCGCTCCTTGCGCATCGTCCTGCCCGGCGGCAGCGGCCAGGTAGGCCGCATGTTGGCGCGGTTCTTTCAGGAGCGCGGCCATCACGTCACGGTCCTCACGCGCGGGCCGTATACAGCGCCCTGGCAGACCGTGTTTTGGGACGGCATCGAGCTCGGCCCCTGGGTCGAGGCACTCGAAGGCGCCGATGTCTGCATTCATCTCTCCGGCCGCAGCATCAACTGCCGCTACACTGCCCGCACCCGCCGCGAGCTTTACGATTCGCGCATCGGGCCGACACTGCTGCTGCATCGGGCCTTCGCCGCGCTGGCCAATCCGCCACGCCTCTGGATGAACGCCTCAACGGCCACCATCTACCGGCACGCACTCGACCGCGATATGGATGAAGCCACCGGCGAGCTGGGCGGCAACGACCACCTGGACGGCCATGACTCGATCTCGCGCCGTCGCCGCCCTCCTGCCAAGTGGAACTGGACCACCCAGCTCGTCAAGGACTGGGAGGCCGCCTTCTTCTCCGCCGAAACGCCGAACACGCGCAAGATCGCGCTGCGCACCTCTCTCGTTTTCGGCCCCGAGCCCGGCAGCGTGTTTGCCGTACTCTCGAATCTCGTCCGCGCCGGCCTCGGTGGAACGCAGGGCAACGGCCGCCAATATGTATCCTGGATTCACGAGTCCGACTTCGCCCGCGCTCTCGAATTCCTCATTGCGCATGAAGAGCTCGCTGGCCCCATCAATCTCGCCGCGCCCCATCCGCTACCCAACCGTGAGTTTATGGCCGCGCTGCGCGAGGCCTGGGAGGTGCCCAACGGTCTTTGGGCGCCCGCGCCGCTCATCGTCATCGGCACGTTTCTTCTGCGCACCGAGCCCGAACTGATCCTCAAAAGCCGCCGCGTCGTTCCCGGCTGCCTTCTTCAATCCGGATTTGAGTTTGAGTTTCCCACCTGGCCCGAAGCCGCTGCCGACCTCGTCCGCCAATGGCGCGCCCGCGACGATCTCTGAGCAGCGGTCCACGATTCACGACCCACGACCCACGACTCACGACCCACGACTCACGGTTTTCCCGGCGTAATCTTCGTCACCGGCAGATCCCAGTGCCCGAGCAGAATCTCAAACCGCCTCTGCTCTTCCTTCTTGTACGTGTCCTGGTCCGGCCAAAGCTCCTTGATAAACGCCGCTTCATCCGGGTTCGAGCTCGTCGCAACCGTCGAGTCCTTGTAGACGATGGTTACGCGATAGTCCCAGCGTCCGTCCTCGGTCGTGTGGTAGGCCGGCGACTCGATCTTCAGCGAAACAATCCGCCCCGTCGACTCAATCTTCTTGAGCAGCGGCCAATGGTTCTTCAGGAACAGGACGAGGAACTCCTGCTGATGGCCCCACTGGCATTTGTAGTAGTACTCGATCGTGTACGGCGCCCCGGCGCTCGTCTGCGGCGGCGCGCCCTGCGCCACTAGCGGCCCAGCAAAGCCCACGGCAAACGCCATTGTCACTGCGGCAAGAACAATCCTGCGCGTCAAATTTCTCATTTGTGCCTCCGTTCATGCATTGGGAGCATTGTAGCGTGGAGAACTTGCGCCGCAAGCACAGGGAAAAATGTCACTCAGATTGCAATGGCATCGTGTATGTGCGAAACCACAGCGCCAGCTCCGGCTCCGACATCGTCCCATCCGCGACACTCAGCATCGTCGCGACTCCGTCCCGGTCGCTCGCGATGAGCTCATAGCCATTCTTCAGCAGAAAAGTTTCCGCCACCACCCAAGCCGTCCGTTTGTTCCCGTCCAGGAACGCGTGATTCCGCGCGATTCCGATGGCGTAAGAAGCAGCCAGATCCGCGATGTCGGGATTTCCATAGGCTGCGAGATTTTGCGGCCGCCCCAGCGCGGAGAGCAGCAGCGGCATCTCGCGGATTCCCGCCAGGCCGCCGTGCTCTGCAATCTGCTCTTCGTGGATGGCAAGAACCGAGGTTTCCTTGAGCCATCTCCATTCCGGAGCGGTCACTTTGCAAGCTCGCGAAGCAAATCGCGGCGCTTGCGCATCACCTGCCGAGCCAGTCCCATGTCTTCCTCGAACTCCGGATCGTACGGCGTAATCCGAAATCCGTCGGGCGACTTAGTGAGGAAGAGGGAATCGCCCTTTTCTACCTTGAGTAGCGCCAACGCCTCTTTCGGCAGCACAATTCCCGCGGAACTCCCCACCGTCGTCACCTTGAGCTTGATCATCGCCAACCTCCATCCATTCTAATCATTATAACAGATGTTATACTAAGGCAAAGGCTTCTCGCCAAGGGAGTCCACTGGCCCACACCTGGCCCTCGTTCCCTTTGTCTCTTGCTCACCCGCCAACTCGCCAACTTGCCATGTGCGCGCAGCGCACGCCAACTCGCGAATTCGGTTCCCTTGCTCTCCTCGCGGTTGCCCCACCCTGTCGCACGGGCTGATCGTGCGAAGGGTAGCACCTCGCCTCCTGCCATACAAAAAAAACGGCCCCCGTTTCCACGGGGGCCAAGTTGCCTTGGTTCTCTCGCGTTGCGAGAGCTTGGTTGGCGGCCTAACGGCGGGGTGGCCGTTGGCGCAGGAGCAGAGCCTCGGGGGAGGAGTTGGCCGCTATATTACGGCTGCTCTGTGCCAGCTGCGGCGGGAGCGCTTTGGGGTGACGCTCCTGCCCGGGCCGCCAAACTGTTTTCCATCAACCGCAAATGCACGCTGTTGAACCTCACCCGTTCCGGCTTTTGGTCTGGGTCTTGATCGCCGGTTCCGGTTGAGGCCACCTCAGCTTCATTGCCGAGGGCCACGGAGTGCATGCGGTAGACGGGAATCTGATGTTCCGTTACAAGGTAGCGCTTGACTGCTTCCGACAGGCGCTCGGAACTCTCTATGCCTGCGCTGCCCGCCAGCGGCGAGTGCGCTTCCATCTCTAGGATGTAGCCTTCGCGCCCGGTTAGGCTCGAGGCCAGCTGATCCAACTGTGCTTTCGAATCCGAACTCAGTGTCGGACTCGAGCCACGGAACTTGATCACAATGTCCGTCGCCTGGTGATATTGATCGAGGCCACCCACCGTGGTGTTGATCTGATCCACGTGGGTCGAAGCTGATTGGGCGGCGCTGTTCGCGTTCTCCGCCTGCGTGTTGGCAGCCATCGCCAACTGGTTCGCCGCATCGGCTGCCGACTGCGCCTTCCGGATCCCCGCCTGAGCTCGCGCATCCACATCCTTGATGTCCTGCGCGTTCTTGGCGTTCACTTCATCCAGCTCACTAAGCCGGTCGTTGATCGGATCGATTTGCCTCTTTACCCACTTTTTGCGGGCGAAAGGATAGATCCGGCCCCAGAACCCTTCCTTCGGGGTATTCAACGGTTGTTCGGTCATCGGCATTGGGGAGGGCTGAGCTTGCGTGGCCGAAGCAGAGTTCGTGCTCTGTGTCGAAACTCCGGACGACGTACCAGTGTTTACCTGGTCCTGCGCCCAAACGGGAATCGCGATCGCAGATGCCAACACAATCACAGCCAAATGGCGGGGAAATAAGCTTACTTCTTTCGCAGATGTTTTCATGGGTTTAATCCCTCTTTTTTGGTTCGCGGCTATTGGAGTTGCGTCCGCGAGCTGAGCCTGCTGTCCGCTCGCCTTAGTAAAAGCAATACCGGTGCCAAAGGTGGAGAGGGATCGGGAAAACACCTATCTGTTTGAAAAGAAAGTCACTTCATGGGGAAGACTCGGCGTAAAATCGGCCCGCTTTGCACCCTGTATACCCCAGTTTGCGGGTAATTTTTGCACGTTTGCGTAGTTTCTACTCTGCCCCGAAATCCTCGCCCGCGCTGCGAGTCGAAGTGCCCTACTTTGAGTCCACGTGAATGATTCGGATCTCAGGGAATGCGCCATCCCAGTCCTGCGCAACCGTGTCGAAAACCAATCGGAAGTCGGCGCTGTCGCCCGGCTTCAGCGGTGAGGCTGACACCGGCTCCACATCCACATACGGTTGGCGCGTGCGGATGATCTTCAGCGGTTCCGTTTCGTTCTGCGCCACTTCGTGAGCCGGATCGCGAAAAAGCACCTGCACGGTGATCGCAGTCACCGTCCGGCTTCCTGTGTTGGCGATCGATCCGTCGACATAAGTCACCTTGCCGCCGGCAAGGTTCGCTGACTCGCTCATCTCCAGGTTGCTGATCGGCAGATTCCCCGCGTACGGGTCCAGGGTCGCGGAGATCGGCGTCACTGCGGGCGCGCTTTTCCCGTGCCCAAGGATCAGCACCACTCCCACCGCCACTGCCAGCACAATCGCCACAGCGATCGCCACCGGCAGCCAGTTGCGCTCCTGCGCCTCGGCAGGACGAATGAGTTGTGGACCTGTGCTCACGAGCGCGATTGTACACCCGCTTCTGCTGGATTTGCGGCCCGCTCAGCATCGACCATGGCCGCGCCTGTCGCTTCCGCGCCGCCATTGCGGCACGCACCGGAACTTTTCATCCTTCCTGAATACTTCTTTGAATCCAGCGCATTTCTCGCGCGTCTAAGCTGGCAAGAGAGAATTCGATGCCGGCCATCCGGCGTTGGCAAGTCTCCCGAAACCTCAACCCAAAAAGAAGGAAACCAGCAAAGTGATCGCGCCCTAACGAAATGCATTTGAAAGGCAGGCCAGCCAATGCATCCCTCCCCAAGCCACGGATTCAACTCCGCGCCCACGTGCGCCAGCGCCTCTCCGCAGCCCAACCCGCACGCCGAACGGGCTTACCGGGGCATCACCATCGCCGCTATGGTCGCGCTTCTTGCCAGTCTTGTGGCGCTTTGGTAGGTTCCCCGCGCCGCGCCGCCACGCAGCGTCCAATTAGAGATAACCGACTGGATCGCGACAAGAGCTGAAAGCTGACAGCTGAGGGCTGGCTCTTCACCCAAACCGCGCCCGCTTTACCGATTGCCTGAAGTCGTCACCCTGCATCTCCACGCGGACGCACATCTCTGCCAGTCGCGACCTCATCCGGTCGCCGATTCGGTCCCCCAGCGTGTCTTCAAGAACGGCGGCTTTGGCCCCGGCCCTGTCAAACTTTGCGCCTGCTCCTGCCGGCAGGTCCGGATAATTCGTCGTAATGATCGTGGTCTGGCGGTCGTTGTAGCGCGTGTTCAGGATCAGCGCCACCGTGTCCCACACCCACTCGTTCGGCTTTTGCGCGCCCAGGTCGTCCAGCACCAGCACTTCGGCCGCGAATACCGGCTTCAGCAGCTCAAGCTCCGTCGTCCGCACCTCGGAGTTGTAGCTGTTCTGGATGCTCTTCAGCAGCTCCCGGTAGTCGCAGAACAGTCCCTTCACTCCGCGTTCCTGGATCAGCCGGCGCAGAATGCCGGCCGCCAGGTGAGTCTTCCCCAAACCCGCTGTGCCGACAAAGAGCAGCCCGCGTCCCGCCGTGTCGACAGGGTAGGTCTCCGCGAATTTCCGCGCCTTCTGCAGCGCTCTCCCCAGCGAAGGGTCGGCGCCGGGATACGAGGGATCGAAGGCGTCCAGCGTGCAATCCTTGTACCGCGCCGGAATCTGCGCCGCCGCAATCCTCCGCTGCTCCCGCTCCGCATCCTGGCACTCGCAGGCGCGGCTCACCCAATGTCCGGCCGCATCCTTCACCCGAACCAGGCCCACCCCATCGCAAATCCTGCAAACCGTCATGTCGAATTCCAGCCTAGCGCACTCGCCCTCGCGCGCACTCGGTGCACACCTCGTGACCGAATGTGGAAAATGCGCTCGCGCTGTTGATCGCACACAACGCAGGAATCAATGAGTTGTCATCCTGAGCGACGACTCGCGTTAGCGAGTCGGAGTCGAAGGGCCTCCGGTTGCTTTTCCCGCTCCCAACACACCAAGAAAACGGGTGCCCCATCCAAGCCTCGCTTGGGTGGGAGATATCGGCTCAGTCGCAAACCAGCGCAGCTTCGCGAAAATCCATTGCGCCGTCCGCGGGCTCTTCAAAAACGCCGGCGCCCTGCGCTGTGAAGAACCGTTCCACTTCGCTCAGCACCGCAGGCCCGGTGCGCGCCTGGTAAATCGCCGCGCGCAGCTTTGCCCCGCCCGGCACGCCGTGCGTAAACCATGTGGCAAACTGCTTCATCTTTCCCACCGGATCGCCCATCCTCGCATCGCGCGGCAGGTCCTTGGTCGCCTCGGCCTCGGCCAGCAGCATCTCGAAGTACGCGCGAATCATTCTGTAGCGATCCAGATTCGTTGCAAGCTCGTAGCTGCCCGTCGCCGTGTACTGCGCAATTTGGCGAAAGATCCACGGATTCGCCGGTGCCGCTCGCCCGATCATCACCGCGTCGCAGCCCGTCTCGGCCACCATCGCTGCCGCGTCCTCCGGCGTGCGAACGTCGCCGTTGCCCATCACGGGAATCCGCACCGCGTGCTTCACCGCTCGAATCCATTGCCACTGCGCCTGCCCGCTGTATCCCTGCTCGCGCGTCCGCGCATGGAGAGCCAGCCCATTCAACCCCTCGGCTTCGGCCATCCGCGCCAGTTCCACGCACACAATCTGCGAGTCGTTCCAGCCCATGCGGAACTTCACGGTGAAGGGAATCGTCACTGCCTTGCGAATCGCCCGGAAGATCTCTCCGATCTTCGGCAGATCCCGCAGCAGTCCCGACCCTCCGTTGCACCCCACCACGCGCTTCGCCGGGCAGCCCAGATTCAAATCCACCGTGTCGAAGCCCGTCTCCTCCACAATGCGCGCGGCCTCCGCCAGTGTCTCGGCGTTCGATCCGAACAGTTGAGCTCCGATCGGATGCTCGTCGTCGTAGAACGTCAGATAGCGCCGCCGCTTCGTCTCCCGCATCCGCGCCAGCCCATCCGCCGACGTGAATTCGGTCATGATGAGCCCGCACCCCGACTCCACATTCGAGATCGCCGCATCAACCGTAGCGGCTGCCGCTCCCTCGCTACCCTGCTCCCTCGCTCCCTGCTCCCCGCCTTCTTGTTCTCTTGTTCCCTCGGCCCCTTGTTCCCTGTTTTCTGACTCCTGCTCTCTGATCTCTGTTCTCTGATCTCCGCTGAACAAACTCGCATGCCGAATGAACCGCCGGAACACCGTGTCCGTCACTCCTGCCATCGGCGCGAGCACCGTCGCCGGCCGCACAACAACAGCGCCCAGCCGCACCTCCGCAGGAACCCGCGCCTCTGCGGGCATCGTGTGCTCCACCGGATTGTCCCAGTCCTTCTTCACCGTGAATCCGCGTCTCGCCATGCAATCGCCGCCGAATTTTTAGCTGTTAGCTTTCCTTGCTTTCCGAAACTTCCTTCGCGCGAAATTTCGCAATGCGCTCGATCAACTTCGCCGGCACCGGCTCCGCAATTGAAAACCTCACCGTACTGTGGACCACCTCATAGGGCTTTAGATCGTCCGCAAAGGTTGCGAGCAGCCGTTTGGTCGCAGGATACGGCGAATAGTGCTGCTTCCACCCCGCAAAGTAAAGCAGTCGCTCGCCGTGCACTTTATAAGTGGGAATCCTGTAGGTGATAGTTTCCTCAGCCGTGGGCAGTGCTTTGCGAATGGTGCTCCGCACACGGTTGAGCGCTCGCTGCGCAACCTGAGGCTGCGCTGCAATGTATTCGTCAACAGACTCAATCTCGCGTTTCATCTCTTCGCGCGCTTTCATGTGTCCCCCAAACAAACGTGAGCCCCCGCCGTGGCGGAGGCCCACTTGTTCAACTCCTGCCTCGGCTTACTTCGCCGCCGCAATCGCCTTGTCGCTCTTCGCGTACTTCCGCCGGAACCGCTCTACGCGTCCCGCCGTGTCGACCAGCCTTTGCTTGCCCGTAAAGAACGGGTGGCAAACCGAGCAAATTTCCACGTGAATGTCGCCCTTGTGGGTCGACCGCGTTTCAAAACTGCTTCCGCAGGCGCACATCACCCGCACCGCGGCGTAATTGGGATGAATCTTTTCCTTGGGCATCGACAGACAGACCTTTCCTGCAATTCTTCTCTCCTTATTATTGTAGGGGGATTTGCCCGCTTTCGCAATTCCGGGGCAGGGAACTGGAAAACAAGCTTTTAGCCACTAGCTTATAGCTCCCATTGCAACGACTTACGGCCTCAACTTGACCTCCAAAGCCAACTTCAGCACGAACAAGCTGAGAGCTGAAAGCTGACAGCTAATAGCTGTTTAATGAAAATCCCTCGACCGCACCTCCAAGCGCGTAACTTCCAGCGGCACAATCCTCTGCGCCTTCACATGGATCACGCCCTCCTGGTTCTGCACCGGCCCCTCGATGCGCAGGAACCGGTTCCGCGTCACCACCAGCCGGTCGCGCTCAAAAACATCCGGCGTCAGAATCACGTTGGCGATTCCCGTCTCGTCCTCGAGCGACAAAAACACAAATCCCTTCGCCGTGCCCGGCCGCTGCCGCGCAATCACGCATCCGGCAATCGCAACGCGCCTGCCGCTCCTCAACGCCTCCAGCTCCCGCGCCGAAAAAATCCCCTCCGCCCGCAACTCCTCCCGGTGGTACGCCATCGGATGTGGCCCCGTCGTCAATCCCGTCCCCGTATAATCCGCCGCCAGCCGCTCCTCCGTCGTCATCTGCTTCAGCGGCATCGCGGCTCCGCCGCCGGAATTTTTCTCACCCCGCGCAGACGCCGGGTGCCCCTGGTCTCGATTCTGAGACCAGGGATCGCACGAACTCGACTTGCTGACTCGCTGACTCGCTGGCTGGCCGGCTTGCGGTTCTCCGCGCAGCAGCGGACCCACCGGCCTTCCCGCCCACTCCACTTGCCACAGCGCATCGCGCCTGTGCTCCACTTCGCCCAGCGTATTCAGCGCGCCAATCTGTGCCAGCGCCACTAGCTCTTTGCGATTCAGCTCCGGCACGCGCCGAGTCAAATCGTCCACGCTGGCAAACCCTCCCGCGCGGCGTGCCGCAATCACCGTCTCTGCCGAGCTCTGCCGCAGTCCCTTGGCATAATTCATCCCCAGCTGCAGCGAAATCGACCCATCCACTTCCTTCTCCAGCGTGCACAGCCACTCCGATCGCTGCACGTCGATTGGCCGCACCCGCAGCCCGTGCCGTTGCGCATCCTTCACTAGCACCGCTGGCGAATAGAACCCCATCGGCTGGTTATTCAGCAATCCGCATGTGAACGCCGCCAGAAAATGCACCTTCAGGTACGCCGACGCATACGCGATCAGCGCAAAGCTCGCCGCATGGCTCTCGGGAAATCCGTACATGGCAAACGACGAAATCCCCTGCACAATGTTGTCCTGCGCCGCGGCGTCCACGCCATTGTGCGTCATCCCCGCGCGCAGCCGTCCTTCCAGGTCCTTCATCCGCTCCATAGACCGCCGCATGCCCACTGCTCGCCGCAACTCCTCGGCCTCCGCGCCAGTAAAGCTCGCCACCGTCATCGCCATGCGCAACAACTGCTCCTGAAACAGCGGCACGCCCAGCGTTCGCTTCAGCACCGGCTCAAGCAGCGGGTGCGGATACGTCACTTCCTCCTTGCCCTGCCGCCGCCGCATATAGGGATGCATCATCTTGCCCACGATCGGCCCCGGCCGGATGATCGCAACCTGCACCACAAGATCGTAAAAACGCACCGGCGCATTGTGCGGAATCGATGCCATCTGCGCGCGGCTCTCCACCTGGAACATGCCCACCGTGTCCGCCTTGCACAGCGTCTCGTACACCACCGGATCTTCGGGCAGCAGCGCCAGATCCACCTGCTTGCCGTAGTGCCGCGGGATCAGCTCGATCGACTCCTTCAGCGCCGCCATCATTCCCAGCCCCAGCAGGTCCACCTTGATCAGTCCCAGGTCCGCGCAATCCTCCTTGTCCCACTGCACCACGGTCCGCCCCGGCATCGACGCGCGCTCAATCGGGACGACACGATTCAAAAGTCCGGCGCAGATCACCATGCCGCCCGAGTGCTGCCCCAAATGCCGCGGCAGATTCTTCATGCGCAGGCACAAGTCCAGATAGCGCGCAATCCGCGGATACCGCACGTCGAAGCCCGCCTGCGCAAAATGTTTTTCCATTGTGTCGTTCGGCCCGCGCCACTCCCAGTGGCCCATCAAGCCTGACAGCCGCGCTGACTGTTCCTCCTCGAAACCGAGCGCCTTGCCCACCTCGCGCGCTGCCGACCGCCCGCGATACGTGATCACATTCGCCGTCATCGCCGCGCCCAGCCCGCCGTAGCGCTCATACACGTACTGGATCACCTGCTCGCGCTCGTCGCCCGAAGCCAGGTCGAGATCGATGTCCGGCCACTCGCCGCGGTTCTCGCTCAGGAACCGCTCGAACAAAAGCTCCATCCCCACCGGATCAACCGCCGTAATCTCCAGCGCATAACACACCGCCGAGTTCGCCGCCGACCCGCGCCCCTGCACCAGAAATCCGCGCCACTGGCAGTAGCGAATGATGTCCCACACGATCAGGAAATAGCCCGCAAACCCCAGCTTCGCGATCAGCGCCAGCTCGTGCTTCACCTGCGCTCGCGCCTTCGCGAGTAAATGCCGCTTCGCCGGCGATCCATAACGCTTGCGCACGCCCTCCTCCACGCGCTTGGCCAGAAAGCTGTCCATCGTCTCGCCCTCAGGCATCGGATAATGCGGAAATTCGTAGCCCAGATCTTTGAGTGTGAACTCCAGCCGCTCGCTCACAATGCGCGTGTTCGCAATCGCCTCGGGAATGTCCTCGAACAGAGCCGCCATCTCGCGCGCCGTGCGCAGATGCCGCGCCGTATTCCGAGCGAGTAGCCGCCCCGCGCGGTCCAGCGTCGTGTGATGCCGGATCGCGGTGAACACGTCGAGCATCTCGCGGTCCTTCTCTTCCGCATAGCGCACGCCGCTGGTCGCAATCACCGGCAGGCCCAGGCTCTCCGCAGTTCTGAGAAGAGCCTGGTTGCGGCATTCCTCTTCACGCTCCTGGTGCCGCTGCAGTTCCACGTACAAATTGCCGCGCCCGTAAATCGCCGTCAGCCGCTCGGCCGTCTTCCGCGCTTCGCATTCTCCGCCGCGCGCGAGCGCCGCCGCCAGCGGACCCTCTTCGCCGCCCGTAAGGCAAATCAGTCCGGCCGAAAATTCCTCCAGGTCCTCAACCGTCGCCGCGCCCTCCGCCTTCGTCGCCTCCCTCATCTTGAAGCGCGTAATCAGTTGGCATAGATTCTGGTAGCCCACCTGCGACGCGCACAACAGCACCACGCGCGCCGGCTCGTCGGGAAACTGATGCGGCAGCCACTCCGGCGGCGTCACGCGGCTGCCCAGCGACGACACCGCAATCTCCGCGCCAATGTGCGCCTTCACGCGGCACGGTTGCGCCGCCGTATGAAAACGCGCCGCGCCGTACACGCCGTTCCGGTCAGCCAGCGCAATCGCCGGCATCTCCAGCTCCACTGCGCGCTGGATCAACTGCTCCGGCAGCGTCGCCCCGGCCAGAAAACTGAACGCGCTCGTTGCGTGCAGTTCCACGTACTCGCAATGATTCGCGTTCGCCGGTGGTTTTCGCTTGTCATCCTGAGCGAGGTCGTCTCGGCGACCGAGTCGAAGGATCTGCGGTTGTTCTTTGTCGGTTTGTTCTACAGACTTCGATACAGGCGGCCTGTACGCATCGTTCGGATGGCATGCTGGCGTCCCCGGCGAGCGTGCGTTCGGAACCGAGCGCGCATTCGGCACCGAGTGCGTATTTGGAATATCGATGCTTGGGTCAGTCGTAAAACGCCTCCAGCCGCCACGCATTCCGCGCCCGATCGTGAACCAGCAAACACGCAATCGTCGCGCTGTTGCTACTTGCAGTGCACGCGGAAAGACTCGGCTGTGAATCATGGCATGGCTTCGACGACTGCAGGAAGATTTCATCGGAGAGGCACGAAGTGTCAGGGCACGACTTTAGTCGTGCCGTCTGATCAGCCAAATAGGTTGGGGCTTTAGCCCCTGCGGAGAGCTCTTCGATGCCTGTGGGAATAGCCGGCGCTTTGAAGGGGCACGACTTTAGTCGTGCCGTATCGCTCGCAAAATGATTGTGGGCTTTAGCCCCTGAGGGAAGCTTTTCGACGCGCGCCGCCAGCACATCCCACTCCTCCGTGTCCCACGCTTCCATTGCCCACCAGCAACCGCTCGTCCTCCACGGCCCGTATGCCGCCGCAATCTCGTATATATTTTCCTGGTCGCGAAAAACTGTCGGCTTCGCTGCGCGCACCGTCACCCGCACCAACCGCGCCGGTCTTACCCTCCGCAGCGCCATCCGTGAACTCTTCTGGATTTCCGCATCATGGGTGCCCCCGGTCCCTCGCATTTGGGGACCGGGGATAGCAAACCCCTCCATCCGGAATCCGTCCGCGCGATGCGTATCCTCGAGCACCGGCGACCCCACGCGCTCCTCGCCCACCATCGCCCGCAGCCGCGCCAGCGTCACGTCCAGCCGCGAGGGCTCCGGCGTCTGCGGCGCAAACAATCCCAACTGCACCTTGCTCTGCGCTCCCGCTTCGGCTCGCAGCGCGAGTCGAACCACAGCAGCCTGCGGCGGATGCATTCCAATCTCAAGTTGCAGCAGCTTGAGCAGAAATTTCCGGTCGATCGTCGGCACCGCCGGCCGGATCGCGCAACCATGCGTCCCTCCGCCCTCGAGTCCCATCTCGGCCGTCAGCGAACGTAGCGCCAGCGCACGTCCCGCGGCCCGCGTCGCCAGGCAGTCGATCATCCGCGCGCCCACAAAGAGCAGGGAATCGATCTGCTCCACTGGCGTCTCAAACTCGCAAAATTCTTCCAGCGCAAACACGGTTTCGATTGGCTCGAACGTATGCTCCCGTTCGCCACGCGCCAGCGCTCGCCACACGCGCGCCTTTGGACCCATCCGCGCCACCAGCTCCGCCTCGGGCAGCGCCGCCAGCTCGCCCAGCGTGCCAATGCCCCACAGCGCAAATGTCGCCGCATAATCTTCATCCAATCCCAATGCCGCAATCGGCAGCTTGGCCAGCGCCTCCGCCTCCGTGCCCTCGGCAATCACCGCGATTCCGCGCATGGCAGCCGCTTTCATTCGCGCAGTATCGAAATTTGCGCTCACCGCAATCGACGCGCGAAACCCTGCCGCGACCAGTTCCTCCCTCAGCCGCTCCGCCAACTGTGCCGGCGGCCCAAACAGCCGCTCCGTGCCCGCAATGTCCAGCACAAAAGCGCACGCCGTCTCTCTGCCCGGCTCCGCTGTGCCCGTCTCTTCAATCCGCGGAGAAAACTTCGCCGCGCACTCGAGCATCACCGCCCGCGCCGCCGCCTCGCTTTCCGCCGAGCGTTTCAGTAGCCGCAGTCCACTCATGCTCTCCGCTTCGAGCCGCGTCATTCCCGCCGCCGCGCCCCTCCGCTCGGCCAGCCGGTTCAGCGAGCAGACCCACTCCTCGGGCGCGCGTCCATCCAGCACCACCACCGGCTCCGTCTGCCAATCCGTGCGCAGCCGCAGCAGTGCCTGCGCGGGAAACTCCGCCGCCCATGCGCACGCAAACAATCTGCTGTTCATGCACGCGCCTCCGCATCCCACGCCGCATGTGCCTGCCACGTCGCCATCGGCGGCTTTCGTGTCGTAATTTCAACCGGCGCCTGCCGCTCTCTCTCGCGCCGCACAGCAAACTCGAAGCCGCGCAGCACCGTCCCGCCCGCTGGCTCCGCGCGCCGCGCCGCGCACTCCAGCACCACCGCCGCCGCCGACTGCGCATACCCGCGCGTCCCGACAACAACAAGACTGCACTGCGTCCTCTCCGCCGCCTGCCTGTATCGGAACCACGTCGCCAGCGGAATGCGGCTCGCTTGCTCCGGCGCCACATCGCCCAGGTCCAGCACAACACCCGAAAATCCTCCGGCCTGCAGCAGCAGGTCCGTCGCCCGCAACCCCTGCTCCAGTCGCGCCCAGCTTGGACTCACCCACCGTGTGGTTGCCCCACCCTTTCGCGCAGCCCAATCGCGCGAAGGGTGGGATCTAGCTCCTCGTTCCCTTGCTCCACACCGCATCCACAGCAGTTGCTTCAGCCGCACGCCATTCGCCGCGGCCGACTCCGGATCGAACGCGTCGTTCACGTCCACCCACGCGCACGCTCTCGCCTCTGCCGTCCGCTGCGCCACAAACTGGAGCGCCAGGCTCGTCCGCCCCGACGACACTGCCCCTGTCAGCTCGCTGATCGCCCCCACCGGCAGCCCGCCATGCAATAGCTCGTCCACCGCCGCAATTCCCGTCGCCGCAACCTCGTGCATTGCGCGCGGCGCAGGCGTCAGCGCCGCGGGAAACCTGCGTTCCAGCGCGTGCTCAATCTCCAAACGAAGTGCGGCGGCAGTAGGCATAGGATTCGAAGCGTCTCTAGTTATTCGCCTTTTGTTCGCCTAATGTACCGCCAAATCGCCTCTCCTGTCAAAGGTAGAATCCACAGATTTTTCCGCAATTTCGATTAGTTTCCTGTTTTGGCGTCAAGAATGTCGCGAAGGGCCAACACGATTCATAACTATATTTATTATCTATAATTTCCACTCGAAAGACAGGCAAGCTTTCCCTCGACCAAAGAACCCCGCGAACCGCCAACTTGCGCTCAGCGCACGCTAACTCGCCAACTTGCTACCTCGCTCCCTTGCTCCCTGCTCTTCCCACCAGCTCCGCCCTCGCCGCCACCCCCATCGCCATGGCCATCACCCGGTCGTCGTGTGTCCCAGCCTGCGCACCGCTCGTCCCATTCGCCTGCCGCACAAAGCTCCGGCACTCCCCCAGCAGCCGCCGGCTCTGGAACCGCTCCGGCTCCTCGACAAGCGCCGCATCCAGCTGTCCCAGCATCGCCGGCCGGCTCACGCTTGTCGTCAGCCAACCCGCCTGCCCGCCCTGCCGGTAAATTCTCCCGTACTTGCACGCTGTCTCCGCCAGCGCCAGCACGCCCGAGCCGTGGTTATTCCGCTCCACCACCAGCCACGCGCCGTTGTACTCCGTCGCCAGGTCGGTCACAAACCGCGCCAGCTCCAGCCCGCCCATGTGCCCGGCAAACTCCGCGCACTGCAAGCCGGTCTCCATCTCCAGCACCTCGGCCGCGGAGTAGTCGCCTTCGCTCCCGCCTCCCGCAGGATCCACCGCCACCACGTACTCCCTGCCTTTCACCGGCGGCAACCAGATCTCCAGTTCCCCATTCTGTCTTCGCTTCACCGGCTCGCGAATCGTCTTCATCCGCGCCTCCACCGCCGCCAGTTCAAACACGCTTTCGCCGCTCGCCAAAAAGCAGCCGTCCTCATCTTCGGCAAACTCCTGTCGCGCCAGCCCGCGAAAATCCGCCCGAATCTGCCGCCGATACCCGATCTGCTTGAGATCCAGCCCGTGCATCGCCATCAGTGCCCGCTCTTCCTCCGTTAGGCTCGCTTCGCCCACTGCCCGTGCCCGGTACCGCGACTCCATCCACCATGGAAAAAAGTGCCGCACCATCCCCGTCTCATCGGCCTTCAGCCACTCCTCGTGGAAACACCCTCCAACTCCCTGCGGTGTCGACTCCAGCACCATCTCTGCTCCCGGCGCCAGTGCCGCACGCAATCCCACCAGAATCTCCGCCGCATGCCCGGGCCAGCGCGCAATCTCCGAGCAATGCAGGTTCTGCACCGTCAGTCCCCGCCCCGCGTTCCGGTCCGCCGCACTCACCACGCGATACTGCGCATCGATCCGCGGAAACACGATCTGCCGCACATTCGAGCGCGCCGTCCTCAGCACCCCATTGCGTGCCTTGTCCGGCAGCCAATCCACAAACCTGTGTACGATGCGGAAAATCTCTTCCGCTGCCTCCTGCGTGTGCGCCACTTCCAGTGTCAGTGTTCCCGGCTGCGTGATCGTCTTGAGGAAAAATCGCCCCGCCACCCACGTCGTCAGGCCCATCTGCCGCGCCTTCAGCACAATATTTCGCTGGCCGCGTTTCTCCTCAAAAGCCATCTGTACGGCATTGGCCTCCAGCTTCGTCGGCCTTCCCGCGCGCGTCCTCACCACCAGCAATTCCGCTGCCAGCGTCATTGCCAAAGTGATTCCGCCATCAGGGGTCGACGGCACGTCCAGGAGATTTCCGAGCTTCACCAACTCGTTTCTGTCCAGTCTCTCCAGGCTCTCCTTCACCCGACGCACTCTTGCTGCGCTTGCCTCATCCACTGCCGCCAACTGTCCCTCCCCCTGAGCCCAACTGGACCACTCGCCGCAATCCTGCCCCATATGCAGGCTTGGCGCGCGACCGCCCAAGTCACGCGCCAAGCGAAGGCGCAACTCCGCCCCGAGCCGCACCTCCAATCTCGACCCATCAATCTGTGTTGTCTTTGTTAAGGGCGGCGCACCCCCGCACCCTCAGTCACTGAGTCCCTGACTCCCTTAGTCCCGTAGCCTCTTGTTCCCTTGGTCCTTCGGTCCCTTGTTCCCTGTTCCTCAATATCCTCCGCACCAGTACTTGATCGTGTACGCCGTCGATGCCGTCAGCGCCGTGTTCGCTGCAATCGTGATCGCCGTCGTGCTCTCCGTCCACGTGTTGCTGGTGATCATTCCCGTCGCGCTCAGCGTGCTCACCATGCAGTTGGCCTGGTTTGTGTGCGTGTTCGGGAAACTCAGCGTCGCCAGTGTCCCTGCCGTCGGACTCGTCCCCGTCGTCAGTGTCACCGTCCCGCTCACGCCGTCGCATGTGTGGCTCGTCGCGCACGCAATGGTTGGGCTCGATCCCGCGGCCGCGCCCGCCGCCACGCCCATTGTGCCCGTCCCCATCATGAACTTCCCCTGCAGGTAGCCGGTCGCGGTCGTGTTCCCGCTCCCCGACACCTGGAACGCCGCAGTCGAGGAATTCGATCCGCCCTCGTACACAATGAACCCGCCCGTCCCCGACCCGCTCGTGTTGTTGATCACCACGGCGTTCGCGCCGGCCCCGGCATTGATCGTTGTATTCGCATTCGCCGGAAGAATCATCCGGTCCAGTGAATTCACTTGATCCGTCACGCGCAGATAGTTGTTCGCGTCCTTGCGCACTTGCCACTCCGCGGTGCCCGAATAGTTGTTGAACTGCAGTGCTCCGATCTGGTCCGCGCTCGATCCCGGCTGAATCGCCAGCGTCTGACTCGAATTCGTTCCATTCTGTAGCGTCGCGTTGTTTTGCATCGTCGTCGCTCCGCCTACGCTCAGCGTTCCGCTCAGCGTCTCCGAAGCTCCCGCCAATGTTCCGCTCACCGTGGGCGCAGACAAGCTCGGGCTCGTCGCCAGCACCACGCTTCCGCTGCCCGTCGTCGTCGCCGTCACCGGTTGCCCGCTTGCATTCGTTCCCAGCACGCCCGCGCTCGTCGGCACCGCTCCGCCGTTGATCTTGCTCACCGTCGTCGCGCCCTGCGTTCCTGCTGCGTCGCCGGCCAGGCTCCCCGTAAAGTTCGTCGCCGTCGTTGCCGTGGTTGCAGTCGCAGCCGTCGCCGCGCTCGCCACCGCAGTGGTCCCGATCGCGCTCACAATCTCGGCCGCTGTCGTTGCCACCGGTTGCCCGCTCGCATTCGTTCCCAGCACCGTCGCGCTCACTGGCACCGCTCCGCCGTTGATCTGCGTAACAGTCGGGTTTGGATAGCTCCCCGCAAGATCGCCGCCGGCCGCGCCGCTGGGAGCCAGCCCCGAAGGCGTGCCTGAAATTTGGGTATACGCCACCTGCGTGCACGTTGGACCGCCGGTCGCATCTCCCGTCTCGTATTGGCCCGTGGGGCAGGAGCCTGTCCCCGCTCTTGCGCTCAGGCTCGAAAGCGGCACGCCGCTATCTTGCTCCTGGCCGGAGGTGCCGGTGTAAGTAACCACGTCGCCAGAGGCGGAAGTTGCTGGGCCGGTAGGAACCGCCGCTCCACCGCCTGTAGTGCCGATTGGCGTTGAGCTCAACACCGGCTGCTGGCCGTTGTAGTCTGCCTGAAATGGGCGAACCGCCAACCAGCTAACCAACAGGTTCGCCGCTGATCCCACAGAAGCTTTGATACCCAAATCCTGACCCGAATAGCCGCTGAGATCGGCGACGACACTCATTGTCGAATAGGTAGTGAGGCAGGAAGCCGAGGTGCTGGTAACCGAAGTCGCACCGGCTTGGACCGTCATGTACATCGTCGTCGGGCTGGCACACTTTGCATTTAGATAGACGATGACTTTCATAGCCGGCACGTTGCCGCCAGCAGGGGTGTTTGAGATAACTAAAGCATTTCCACTGTTCGATGCACGTCCGTTGTTCAAATCCAGACTACTAACGAACTCCATCGTGCCGTCCTGCGGCCAAGCGTAGTATTTTCCCGTCAGAGAAGTGCTGTCGGCGGTCAACCGCTGGCCGGTTCCGTTTATCCCAATATCCTCTGGCCAGATAAAGAGGTCGAGGTCGTTGAAGTAGGGAGTGGCCACGTTTCCGCCGCGAATAAAATCGGCTGTTTCTATGCCTGCGGGCTGCGGGCCTCGTGTCATGTTCTGCGCCGAAAATCGAGTAGCCTCTTGGCTACCTGCCGGGTTGGAGTCATAGGCGCCGGTAATCAAGTTTCCAAAACCGGCATCAGAAATTTGCATGGTCGCGTGGTTTATATCGCCGCTGAGTTCTACCGTGTCTTGATAGCCGTTTAACGTGAGAAGCCCGTACCCGGAACAGGAATTACAGATTGAATCATTGGCATCCAAATAAGCCGGGGCACTTCCGCCGAGAACGGTATTGCCGAGGACCATGGGGCCACCCTCTATCCTCCAGCCAACGACGCCTGTATTGCCCTCGAATTCCGGGGCGCTGATTTCCCACCTGGCCGCTTGATCGTGCCATTGATTCCCCAACTGGAGTACCTGCGGGCCGTTTGTGGTGGTCAATTCGATGGCCTTGACGGTAATATCTCCGCCGTTGTAGCTGATCCACGGGTAGGTTTCCATAGACCAGTCCCCGTGATCCCATGTCTGAAAATCGTTGGCACAACTTTGGTAGTGGGAATTCGTTTCGGAACATGCCTGCACAACCCCAAAATCAAGACCAGAGAAATCGACGTTCTGGGCGTCGAGAGCGTACATGCCCCAGGTTCCTTGCGTGAAAATCCCGCAAGAATGATTTGCCAGCGTCGATGAGGTCGAAGTAAAAACAAGGTCTCGAAGGACATCTTGATTGGGAACCTGCACGTTCGTCATTGTCCAGTCGGCAGGATTGCCGTCCCGGTTGTCAAAAGCGATTCCGCAATTCCCGACTGTGGTCGTCAGAGGAATACTGGCCGGAGTGATGTAAGCTGCGGTTGCACTGACATTGGTAGAAGCGGCTGCGGCGAGAGTGACCGTCTGGGGAATGTTCCCGGCACACGGCACAACAGAACTGATCGTTGTAATCAGATTTGCTCCGCCGACTCCAGCCCCGTTGACTTGAATGTTCTGTCCCACGTCACCGCAGGAAATCTCTCCGCTAGTCGTCGTGAGCACGGCGCTTGACGCAGACATGGCGGCATCGTTAAACCAGCGACCTGGCCAGCGATGAGGGAAGGAAGAGGAAGCGTCAACGCTATCATCCGTTTGAATCACTAAATCTCTGATTGACCAGCTTGCAGTAGGACTGGCAGTCGATACCGTGCTGGGGTCGGGAACATGGAGTACGTCTTCTCCCGGCATTCCACGAAGAATGACGCCTGCGGTCCCAGTGGGAGGGTTAACGCCCAAGGGTGCCTGTCCCTGAAAAGAAGCTCCGTTCCACGTAAGTGTGCTGGTGAGATAGCAAGCGCCCGGAGATTTAGGAAAATAGACCACAGCGGGAGGACTATACGAGGCCGCAGTCGTCATAGCGGCTTGAATAGCATTGTGGTCGTCAGTCGAACAGTCGCCCTTGGCGTTATACGGAGGGGCCATCACGTTGATTGTCGTGTTGACGCTGGCATTGAGCGAGGGCCCGGTCAGCGCGCTCGCAAGAGTCTGCGGAGTTGTGGCCGCCGCGGAAAGACCCCCCAGGTTTGCCAGCGCGCCGCTCGCGCTCGTTGCTCCCGTTCCTCCGGACGAAAGTGGAACCGCATTCATGCCGCCGATCGTGGCGCCATTCGCAGTGTAAAACGCTATCTGTCCTGCGCTGCCCGAATTGATGGTGCCACTCACGCCGCCGGAACCCGATCCGCTCCCGCAGGGCGATCCGGTATTGGTGATGTATCCGGAGTTATCGATCTGCAGGCAAAAATCTCCCGACGAAGCTGCCAGCCCGGGAAACTTGATCGCATTCGGCGCGACAAATGCCGCATCCAGATTCGTACTCGATCCTGAGTAGATATCTGTCTCCGTTCCTGATCCGGTCTCGTAATTGAGCCGGATATGTCCCGTGGAGTTACTCGCATCGATGTAAGTATCTCCGCTGTTGATGGATTGATACGCCTTGAAGCTGTCCAACCCGCCGGTTGCCGAGTTAAGCGCCCAGTTATTGCTCGCGTCCTTCACCATGTACCACTGGCTGGCCCCGTTCCAATCCTTGTAAGTAAACGATCCTTTCTGGCTCGTTGTAAGTCCCGGCCACAGGTAGTAATCCACTTCGGCATCGGCACTGTTGCGCAACGAGAGCGTCCCCGCCGACTGCGTCGTCCCGCCGACCAGAAGATTTCCCACAAACTGGGCATCTCCTGCCTTGTCGACTGTCGCCACTGCAAGCGGCGTCGCGCCGCCGCTGGCAAAAGTCACACCCCCGGTTCCGGAATTCGTCGAGCAGTTGAAGCACACGTTGCCGGTCCCTGCGGCGTTCAGTGCGGTTTGATTATTGGTGCTGCTCTGCCCTGAATTCCACTGCTGAATCTGCAGCCGGTACACATTGTTCAGCAGGTCCTGCATCTGGTAGAGCTGCTGTCCGCCGGTGGCGTCGCTGAATCCATAAAGCCAGCGGTAGCCATAGTCGGTCTGGATCTCGTTCAGTAGTCCGCGCTCATTTCCCGTTCCGGTTCCCAGCCGGAAGTGATTGGTCAGAGTCGCGTCCTGCTGGCTCATGTACCAGTCACCATTCAATGCGTTGAAACTCCGGTGAAACGTATCGAGG
Source organism: uncultured Acidobacteriaceae bacterium (assembly GCA_963823805.1). Taxonomy (GTDB): domain Bacteria; phylum Acidobacteriota; class Terriglobia; order Terriglobales; family Acidobacteriaceae; genus Telmatobacter. The sequence goes on from CAWGMW010000001.1 coordinate 242,966, forward strand.
AAGCTGTTGCGCGTTCCGTTGTCGGTCAGCTTTCCGATGAACATCGTGCCGCCCGTCATCCAGTTGTTGTATGCGCTCCCCGCTTCCGCCACCACCTGGCTCGTCGAGTTCTCGTTCCGCAGCCCCACGATCGTGTTGTTCTGCGCGTTCGGTCCTAAGTGCAGCGCTGTCGAGCATCCCTCTACATCTCCTCCGGTAAAGGTGTTCCCGTCGCCCTGTTGTAAGTTGATCCCGTAAGTGCCGCTGATCGGATTTCCTCCGCTTGTCGGGCAATCGATGTGCAGCCGCACAAATGTGCTCGCGTTGGCCCAATCCGTCGTCGCCGGATTTGTAACCTGGTGCCCGATCGCATTCACTGCCGTCCAGAACCCGCTAAACTCGTTATCCAGAAACGTTCCGCCCGTGTAATTCCCGGTCCCATCCAGAGTCATGCCCGTTTGGTTCGAGTTACCCAGGAAATACAGGCTTTCTAAGTCCATCTCCTGCGTCCGGTATGCCACCAACCCCTGCGCTGTCGCATTGGTAGCTCCCGTTGTATTGATCACCATGTTATCCACGTGGAAGCCCGGCGTATCCGTCGCATATGTCGGGTCGCCCACCTCGACCATTGCGTTCGATCCCGTGTAGGCGAGTGCCGTTCCGCCTGTGCTTCCGCTCGCCTGCGTCCCGCCACGCAGCGCGCACCCCCGCAGCGACACGTTCCGCGTCCCTGCCGTCACTACAATCTGGTTCGCCGTCGTGATCGTCGCGCACGGCAGCAGAATTGCCACATTCCCCGTCGAAATCGTCAGACTCGATCCCATTGTCAGACTGCCCGTGAAGTTTCTCGCGTCGCACGTTCCGCCATAGCTCGCATTCACCGCGTTCACGCACGCCTGAATCTTCGCTCCAATGTCCGCACCCGGAAATTGATCCACCTGAAAAGCCGCCCCAACTCGACTGCCTCCGACCAAGGCCACGTAAGTGCCGCCGCCAGGCAGCGTTCCGCCTCCACCATCCAGTTGCGTTCCGTAGCTCGCTGAGTTAGCCGCGTTCCACACCGTGTATCCGCCATTGCCCTTCAGCAGATTTCCAGCGAAGAACGTCATATCCTGCCCGCCGATCAGGTTCACCGGCGCCGCCGTATCCCACGTCCCCGCCGCGTTCAGGCTCGCCGTCGTTGTCGCCGAGCAGCCCACTCCGCCCTGCGTGACATTTACGCCTGAAATTGCCCCGTTTGCATTCACGGTCGCCGTTGCCTGCGCCGAACACAACCCGCTGAACACAACCGGCACGCTTGTTCCGTAGGGATCCCATCCCAGGCCCTGCTCGCTTCCCACCGTCACCGCTGTCACCGCGCCGCCCGCCGTCGTCACCGTCAACGCCGGCTGCACCGCGTTCCACGCCGGAACCACCACCGCGTTCCGCACCGTCCATCCCTGTTGCGGATTTTGCTGCGGATTTTGCCCGCTTCCGTTCAGGTCCAGCACCAGGCCCGTCGGCGGCTCGCCCGTCGCTGAGGAATTTCCCGCCAGCGCCACCACGTTGTCCAGCACATTGTTCGATCCCGCGGCCGCCGTAAACGCGTGCGTCGCCTGGATCGTCACGTTCTGCCAGCGATTCGAATCCGCATTCAACCCCGCCGGCGTCGTCGGCAACGCAGGAATCGCCACGCCCGTATTCATTCCGCGAATGTCGATGTTCCTGAACTCGCTCCACTGCGGCCACTGCGCCAGATAAATCCCGCATGTGTGCGTCGAGTGCGCGCCTGGGTACTGCGCCGCCATTTGATCCGTGCCCGTCGCCGCAATCTCCACGTTCTCAATCTCCGCCACGCGCAGTCCGTTGCCCCCGTTGCCCGTCGTGGCCTGCATCGCGATCGCGCAATTGCCGACGTCCCAAGCCGCGCCCGTTCCCGTTGTTCCCGTCAGTCCATTCCCGCCCGGCGAAAAAATCGAATTCGCTTCGATCGGCCGGCTTTGCTGGCAGCTTCCCGCCGCCGCGCGTCCCTCGGTCGGCGAACACGACACATCTGCGCTCTGGTCCACATAAACCGTCAGATCGTGCACTCGCGTGTAGCTCAAAATGTTCGTCGCGTCCGGTCCGCTCTCCAGCACATCCTCGCCCGGAAATCCCATCAGCGCCGACACCTGCTTGCCCAATCCTCCAATCGATTCCCCATGCCAGCTCAGCGCCCGCGTCTTGCACGTCCCTTGCGGAATCGTCAGCGCCACGCCGTGCGCGTTCGCGTAGCTCAGTGCCGCTTGCAGCGCGTTCGTGTCGTCGGTCACTCCGTCGCACACCGCGCCAAACTCCTTCACGCTGCGCTCCGCTTGTTGCGCGCCTGCCGTGCGCAGATCCGTTACTTTCACGCCGCTCGCATTCGTGAACGTATCTTTTCCCGCGTACGTCGGCGGAATCTCCATCGCCCCATTCGTCCCCGCCGCATTCATCGTTGCTTGCAGCGTTGTCTGTGCGCTCGCTGTCGCCGGAGCCTGCACGCCGTTCACTGCCGGCGTCGTCAGCCCGCCCGTCATGTTTCCGCCCGCCAGTGGCACTGCTGTGGCCACCTGCGTATCCACATAATGCTTGTCCGCTGCTTGCAGGGTTTGCGTCGGATCGCTGCTCAAATACAGTGGCCCGGTCAGCGTTCCGCCAGTCGCCGACAATCCGCTGCCCCCGGTCAACCCGGCAATCGCCTGGTCCACATACGCCTTGCTCACCGCCTGCACCGCCTGCGCCGCTGGCATCACCTGCGCCTGCACCTGCGCCAGGCTCGCCTGCGCCGCCGCCGGAACCACCCAGTACTGCGTGCTCGTCGTCCCGTCGCTCATGTCGTACACGGCCGTGTAGTACTCTCCCGCGGGCGTCGCGCCCACATTCGGCGCGAGGTTCACGCTCACAAATCCGTCCGGCCCAAGGTTCACCGTCGTCGAGTCCGCGGTCACCGCCTGGCCCGCCGCAGTCGTAAACGCCGGCCAGCTGATCACCAGTGTCCCCGCGCCCGGCTGCCCGTTTGCCAGGTACACCGTCCCTTGCACCGTCGTCGTGCTCACTGCCTGCGCCATCGCCGTCGCCGTCAGCACCATCGCCGCCGCGCACACCGCGATCGGGTGCCCTATCCTTTTCGCGTACTTAGCGAAAAGGGTGGGAACCCACGATGTCATCCGCCGCACCCTGAACCATCTGTTTGTCATGAGCTTCATTCCCATCGCATCCCTCTTCTCACTGCATTTCGCAAACTCAATTCGCTGGGGCCGGCCGCAGCAGATCGGCCAACCCCAGCCTCCAAACAAGCCACAAAATGAATCAATTGCCAACAAGCTCTCAATCGCAAGCCTCAAGCTGATAGCTGATGGCTGAAAGCTGTTCTCACGCCGCCTTAGTCTCCTCTTCTTCTTCCTTCGCGGCTTTCTTGGCTGCTAGCTTCTCTTGCCATTGGCCCGGCACCAGCAGGTCCGCCAATCCTGGCCCGTCCCAATCGTCGTCGTCCTCGCCGTCTTTCTTTTTCTTTTCCATCAGCGACAACACCAACGCTGCGCAACGGACATCGCCTTCTTCAGCCTCATCCACCAGCTTGTCCGCAAATTTCTCCTTGCGGCCCTTTACCACTTTGTTCACTTCACGGCGCAGCGCCTTGCTCCCTCCTTTGCCCTCCTTCTTGTCGCCCTTCTTCGCCGCGGCCTTTTCTCCGCCTTTTTCGTCCTCCTCCAATTCTTTGCCGCCGTTCGCTGGCGGCATCGTCACCACCTTGTTTTTTGCTTCCTGCTTTTTCTTGTTCACGTTTGCCCCTGCAATTTCCATTCCTCCACCATTCCGGCCACCCATCCACGGTCCTTTTCTTGCTTCGAGACCGCGCGATCTGAATCCCGTGCTTCGAGCGGATTCCACCTGCTCTCACCGCTCCTCGCACCGGCTCCTTTCGCCCCATCGCGCGGTCTCGCTCTCTGCCGCGGAAAAGGAAAAGGGGCAACTCGTCGATCGAGTCGCCCCTCCGCTCTCTTCTTCTTTCCTCGTGCCCGCGCACCGCGGTGATGGCCCGAAGAAGATCGGAAAAGCCTCTCGGCTTCTCCGCCAGTCAGAATCATTTCTGTAAGAATGCTTTCAGCTTACTCCAAACCGCATAAATTACCTGCAAACTTCGCCCCCATGAATCTTCTGCGTGTTTTCAATCACTTAGCAAATTTCTTGCCCTCCAGCCTGTTGACAAGTTTCAGCCCCGCCCCTCGCTGCGCCTCGAAATCCCGCTTTCCGCCGCCGCCGGTTCCTGCCTCTGCTTTGTCATTGATTCGCGCCTTGCGCCATGGTATACAACTCCCAGTTCTTCTTGCCGCCCACAACTGATTTGTCTTTCGCGTTTTCGCTTATAGTCCGTCGAAGCAGGGCCGCAGCACTGCAACAACACCCGGCGATGGGAGTCTTCATCATGCGCATCTTCGCGGCTTTTGCCGCTTCATTCGGTGCTCTTCTTCTCTCCGGTTGCGCGGGCATGCCGGCCAACACCGTGTCCAATACTGACTCCGTTCCCGGCACGGTTCTCCATGGCTCGGTCCACGGCGGCCAGAATCCCATTGTCGGCGCGCACGTCTATCTCTACGCCGTCAACGACACCGGTTACGGAGGTCCCGGCATCGCCGCCTCCACGACCAACGCTTCAATCTCCTTGCTCAGGAGCGGCGCCAACACCACTGAGGACAGCAGCAACCACTACTACGTCACCACCGACCAATACGGCAATTTCACCATCACCGGCGATTACAGCTGTCCCAGCAGCTACTCGCATATCTATTACTATGCCTCCGGCGGCGATCCCGGTCTGGGCTCCGGCGTTAACCCAGCCATCACCCTTACGGCTCCGGCTCCCGCCTGCGACACTTCCGTATCAACCGACATCAACGAAGTTTCGACCATCGCATCCGTCTATGCCTTCGCCGGTTTCGCCAGCGATCCCACACACGTCTCCAGTTCCAGCACCACCCTCGCCTCCAACGCCCTCACCAACGCGGTGGGTAATATCAAAAACCTTGAAGACATCAACTTGAGTGTTGCCCTCGCCACCACGCCGGGCCTCAACGGCACCGTGCCGCAGGAGGAGATCAACACCCTCGCCAACATTCTTGCCGCCTGCGTCAACTCCGCCAACTCCGTCAGCTCCCCGTCCACGCAATGCGCCACGCTCTTCTCCAACGCCACTAACAACGGCGTCAATGCTCCTGACACGGCAACCGCCGCCCTCAACATCGCTCACAATCCCGGCGCCAACGTCGCCACCTTGTTCGGCCTTCAGACCGCTGACTCGCCGTTCCAGCCCCCGCTGCCCACCACGCCCCTGCCCAATGACTTCACCATCGCCGTCAGCTACTCCGGCGCTGGGATGAATTCACCCGTTCCCATTGCCATCGACGCCGCCGGCAATGTCTGGGTCGGCAATACAGCTACCGGCGCCAACACTGTCAGCGAGCTCAGTCCCGTCGGTGCGCCCATCACCGGCTCGCCCTTCTCCGGCGGCGGCATCGAGGATCCCTTCAGCATCGCCATCGACAAATCCGGCAATGTCTGGACCGCAAACGTCACTCCAGACAGCCTTAGCGAGCTCAGCAATGCAGGCACGCCGGTCTCCACGTCCGCCGGCTACACCCTCGGCGGCCTCAACGCCCCCTACGACATCGCCTTTGACCAGCTTGGCCACGCCTGGGTTGTGAACAATGTTGGCGCCAGTCTCAGTGAGTTCAGCTCCACCGGCTCGCCGATCTCCGGTTCCTCCGGCGATACCGGCGGCGGGCTCACCGATCCTGTCTCCCTTGCCATCGACCCCTTGGGCAATGTTTGGGTCTCCGATAGCATCACTCTCGGCATCCTCAGCGAATTCAACTCCGCCGGTGCGTCTGCCGGCATGCCCGTCTCTACCACCGGCTATACCGCCGGTGGCCTCAACGATCCCTGGGGCCTCGCCGTCGATGCCAACGGCAATGTGTGGGTTGCGAATAGTGGAACAACTGGATCGGGCGCGAACAGCATCAGCCTGTTTGGCGCCGCCGGTTCGCCCATCTCCAGTTCCACCGGATACACCGGCGGCGGCCTCAACGTTCCCGAGGGCATCGCCATCGACGGTGCAGGCAACGTCTGGGCCGCAAATCGCGGCAGCACCGCTACCTCAGCGCCGTACCCGCCCAGTGTCATTAGCGAGTTCAGCTCTGCGGGCGTTCCCATCTCTCCCTCCACCGGCTACCAGGCGGGGCTCAATCTCTCCCTCTCGATCGCCATCGATGGCTCAGGAAATGTCTGGGTCACCAATGCCTCGCTGAACACCGTCACCGAGTTCGTCGGTACGGGGTCGCCCGTGGTCACGCCCATCGTCTCCAATCTCCTCGCCCCCTACGGTGCCCGTGCCGTCAACCGCCCCTGATCTTGCTGTCAAGCCCCGGCGCCCCAACAAATCTCCCAACCCGCTGAATTCATTCGCAAAATTCTCAACCGAACTTTGCCGGTTAATTCCTCAAAGTCGCTATCCTTGTTTTGTATGCGTAAACTTCGCCATCTCGCTCGATTCCTGCGGCGCCGTCTCTTTGTCTCCCGCTGCGGCCGCAAAATAAAGAGAGGCAGTGATTTTATACACTCCAAAATGCGGTTTTTGACGCTAACTATCTTTAGAATCAACAAAACATTCTCAAAATTCGCGTCGATTTTTCGCGATTTTTTGCGTTTTTTCACGATTTTCGGCGCGATTTCACGCTCAAAACGGCCCGAATTCGACCCCAGAGTGCAGTGTGCCGAGCGCCTGCCCTGAGCTTGCCGAACGGCCCCTCCGCCGCGGCGGACGGAACCTGGAACGCGATGCCAACCAGCCAACCCGCCAACCTACCAACTCGCGAACCCCGCTAGCCGGGTGCCCCAGGTCCCTCGCATTTGGGGACCTGGGATTCGACGCGAACCCGCCAACCTGCCAACTCGCCAACTCGCCAACCCGCCAACTCGCCAACTCGCCAACCCGCCAACTCGCCAACTCGCCAACTCGCCAACCCGCCAACCCGCTAACCCCGCTGCCTTGCATTACCATTCCCCTATGTTCTGGTCGTCACGCAGCTTTCATCGCGCTGCCATTCTTATCGTTCTCTGCGTCGCGTCACTCAATCACGCTCAATCCGCCGCCCCAGCGCCGGCCAAAGTCGCGCCACCGTCGGCCGAGCTCAATGAAATCCTCTCCAGCCAGAACACCGCCCGCACCATCGCTCAGGTCGCCATCTCTCCCGATGGCCAGCGCGTCGCTTGGCTTGAATCCGGCCAGCTTCGCGTCGCTCCGTTCGGCAATCTCGCCCAGCTCGACAAACCCCTGGAGAGCCAGCCCGTCACCGCTGCTTCGCCCGGATACTCCTGCAACGCCGCCGCCTTCGTCTGGTCTCCCGGCTCCGCCTCCATCGCCTTCCTCTCGGATTGCGCGGATCCCGGCGGACAGCCCGATCTCTTTCTCTCTCGCCTTGACGGCAAACCAGCCACTCGCCTCACCCAACTCCACGGCTACGTCGATGCGCCGGCTTTCTCGCCGGATGGAAAGAGCATCGCGTTTCTCTACGTCGAGGGCGCCACGCGTCCCTCCGGCGCGCTCGCCGCCGAACCTCTGCCATCCGGCGTTATCGGAGAAGATCACATTGAAATTCAGCGCGTGGCCGCTGTCTCCGCCGATACTTCTCAACCCGCTGTCCCTGCCTTTATCACTCCGCCAAACCTTCACGTCTTCGAGTTCGATTGGTCGCCCGATTCCAAATCTCTCGCCTACGTCGCCGCCGACCCTCCCGGCGAAAACAACTGGTGGGTCGCAAAGCTCTACACGCAACCCGTCTCCTCAGTTGCGACCACTGAACCTGAGGGTGCCCCATCCGGATCACCTACGGATCCGGGTGCCCCTGGTCCCTCGCACTTGGGGACCAGGGATGACACCAACTCGAAACCCACCGCCATCCTCGCTCCCGCGGATGTCGCCGGCCCGCTCCACGACTTGCAAATCGCCATTCCGCGCTGGTCGCCCGACGGCAAAACAATCGCTTTCATCGGCGGTCTCATGAGCGATCAAGGTGTCGTCGGAGGTGATGTCTGGGTCGTCTCCTCAACCGGTGGCGAACCAATTGACCTCACGCCCAACCGTCCCACATCCGCCCAATGGATCACGTGGGACGACGACCAGTCCCTCTACGTTGACGAAGTTGCCGGGGGCGACGAACGGCTCGTCCGCGTGCAATGGTCCGCAACCGCTGGCGCCGCAACCGCCATTGGCGAACCCGTCTTCACCATTCCCGGCGAAGTGAGTTCCGTCCAATACGAACCCGGCCTCTCCGCCTCCGCCGATCGCTCCCTCTTCGTCTTTCAGGCCAGCTCATTCAATACCCCGCCCGAAATATTCGCCGCGCGCGCCACACAGGATCCATCCGTCCACTCGCCCGACACCGCACGCCTCGTGCAGCTCTCTCACTTCAACGACGGCGTCAAGCCTTTCTGGGGCGATTCCGTTTCGCTCTCGTGGGCCAATGAAGGCTTCCGGATTCAAGGCTGGCTGTTGCTGCCCAAAGACTTCGATCCGGAAAAGAAGTATCCGCTCGTCGTCGAGGTCCACGGCGGTCCCGCATCGTCAGTCACTTCGCGCTGGAACGGCGGCGCAGGTGGTTTCAACTCTACTGCTCTTTCTGCGCTCGGCTACTTTGTTCTCATGCCCAATCCTCGTGGCAGCTATGGCCAGGGCGAGGCTTTCACCGAGGCCAATCGCAAGGACTTCGGATATGGCGACCTCCGCGACATTCTCGCCGGCGTCGATACCGTCCTCGCCAAATATCCTGTCGATCCTAATCGCGTCGGCATCGCCGGCTGGAGCTACGGCGGCTTCATGGCCATGTTCGCCGTCACCCAGACCCATCGCTTCCGCGCGGCGGTGGCTGGAGCGGGCATCTCCGACTGGCTTTCCTACTACGGCGAAAATTCCATCGATCAATGGATGATTCCCTACTTCGGCGCCTCCGTTTACGACGACCCCGCGATTTACGCGAAAAGCTCGGCCATCACCTTCATCACACAGGCGAAAACTCCAACCCTTACTGTAGTGGGCGATCGCGACGGCGAATGTCCCGCGCCGCAATCCTTCGAGTTCTGGCATGCACTCCGCGATCTGCACGTCCCAGCGCAGTTAGTCGTCTATCCCAACGAAGGCCACGGCTTCTCCGATCCCGCCGACCGCCGCGACACCTTGCAGCGCGCCGTCGACTGGTTCGCCCGCTACATGCCACCCGGTTCCTGACCCTTCGCGCGCTCCCTAACCGGCTCGTCGGCAGTCTATTTGGCAGAGCCTTTTCGTCGTCCTGGCCCGATGCTATAGCGGTTCTCCAATTGGGGTAGATCGGAGCCTGGAATCTTAAGTGGCATTTTCCTCAAGAAAATGCCACTTTGCGAGCCATCAAAGCTCCACATTAATTGGAGAACCGCCTGAGAGGCAGGCCCATCCTGATACACTTTTTTCTTGGAGTCTTCAGTGTGCGTTTCGTCTTTCCGGCCGCATGAGGCAGTGTGCCGCCGGGAACCTGCTGCCGCGATGCGACTCACCCGGCGCTGGCCAACCGACGGTCCGGCCGTGAGCTTCGGGATGGTTGGTGAGCACTCATTCTTCTCTTCGTTTCTTTTCAAATCCGTTCCGCGGTTCTAGGGCGGGACGGGGAGGATTCATGCGGCGGTTCTTAACGCTTGTTTGTTTACTTGGTCTGGCCTTACCGGCCGGAATTTCCATCTCCGGATGCGTACGCAATCCCGCGGGCAATTATTGCAACGGCCTCGGGTATGGGCCAACCCTCACCCAGGTGACCAACCTCACGCTGCAGCCGCAGATCGCTGGCATTACGCTGGCTTACGGACAGACCACCCAAATACAGACTCCGACCGCAACCACCTGCAAAGGCGACCCGGCATCGATCGCCTCTGGAGGGCTCAGTTACGGCACCAGCAACAATCAGTTGGTCGACATCTCGCCGAACGGCAACATCTGCGCCGGCACCTGGAACCGCAACAGCGGCGGCGGCATCCCTGACTACACCTACTGCAACTTCCCCAATCCCTTGCCTTCGACGAATGGCTTGCCCTACACCATCGCCTACATCACGGCAACGGCCGACGCAGTCACTTCCAATCCCGTCACTGTCTACATCCACGCCCCGATTTCCAGCGTCAGCCTTGTCACCACCCCCAGCTCCGGCTCCTCCCCGCAAGGCTGTTACTCACAGAATCAGCAGGCGAGCCTCGACGCCGAGGAATGCTATGTGAGCAACGGGACGCAGTATGAATTCTGCGCGCCGCCTTCGCTATCGGCCGCGAATTATTCATGTCCGGGTGGGCTGGCGCCGGGCGTCACTTCGGTTCCTGAGTGCACCACCTCCATCGGAACGCTCAGCTTTCTCACCGGCAATCCCGCGGTAGCTACCATCAATTCCGCCACCAATGTCGTCACCGCGCAGCAGCCTGGCACCACCGTCATCACCGCGACCATCGCGCAAACCTCTTCCTCGGCCGGTTACTTTTCCACCTGTCCGCCGAAATCGATCGGTCTTTCGCTGGCCAACGGCAGCACCAGGGGCGTCGTTACGCAGGGCGTTTCGCAGAACCTCACCACCACGGTGACCGATACCCTGGGTAATCCCATCACGGGCCTTGCGCTCACTTACGAGTCCACCAACCCGATCGATGTCGCCGGGTCCGGCTCCATCGCTCCAGCCTTCCCGGGCGTCGCTACGTTAACTGCGCTCTGCAAACCGCCCAACTGCAATCCTGCTCCCATCAACGAAATCGGTTTGAATGGCACCGGTTTGTCCATCGCTTCCAACCCTGTCGATGTCATTGTTCCCGGTACCACCAGTGACTTTGTTTGGTTTGGGGCGCCAAACCAGTCGCAATACTTTTCTTCAGTCGAGCTGCTTACCGGCACGCCCGGCTCCACGGTCCGCCTGCCCTACGTACCCAACTCCATGCTTATGGATCAGTTGGGGCAAAGTCTCTACTTCGGCTCGCCTCGCGAGCTGATGGTCTACTCGACCATCAGCAACACCCTGACAAGACAGGACACATCGGTCCCTGGCGTTGTGCTTGCTGTTTCTCCGAACAGTTCCTATTTGCTGATCAACGATCAGATTCGCGGCCTTTTTTACTTGTACAACACCTCTGGCAACATCATCTCCACCTTCGGCGGTCTCGGAGCTGCTGCCGCATGGACGCAGGATTCGAATACTCTCGATATCGTTGATAGCGCCACGCTCGGCGGCAATCACACGAACACGCTCTATGTGCACGACACCAACTCCGGCTGGAGCACATACGACCTGAGCGCCTCCGGCGGAGCGCAGAATCTGGCCGTAACCGTTCCCGGTTTGGGCGCTTATCTCGCCGGCAACCCAACCGTCGCGCACACGTGGTGCCCTTCCGGCACGGTCGGTAACAACGAAACCATTCAGTTCTACCCGCAGCCACCGACTGACTCGGTCAACATTCCCACCAGCGTCCTGGGCGCCACTTCCGACGGTCAGCATATTCTTGGCGCATCCCTCAATGGCTCCAGCATCGCGCTCGATGACATCGGCGTCGTTATTCCTCCTACCCCTCCATTCCCGAACGCCCAGTGTCCTTCAGCTACTTCGGGTACCACGCAGACCCTCTCGCCGCTCTCTACCAACCCCACGCTCGACGGTTCGGTCAACCTGACCGGCGTAACCGATGCGACCGCCATCAATCAGATCGTCACTGGCACGGCGCCAACGACGGCCTCAGTGACCGTTGCCGCGCCCATCGCTTTCGTTACGTACAACACCCCGGGCGCTTCAACAACGGCCGCCGAGCTTCCTTTCTATCTGCCCCAGCCGAGCGGTATCGGACCTGTCGGCTATGTCACCTTCGCCGACAGCACGTCTGCTACGCCGCCCATCGCACCACTCGCCGGCGCATTCTCGCCCGACCATTCCATCTTTTTTGTCTCCACTGCGGGCGACAATGAAGTTCACTTCATCAGCATTCCCGCCAACCTTAGCCTTACTTCACCCCCCACCGACACGCAGCAGTTGAGCCCCACTTTGCCCGCCTGTACGCCGGTTTCCGCGGGCGGCAACGATGCGGGCTGCCTCTATCCGACGGTCCCCGGCCCAACCACCGTGGTTCCCGCAACGGTCATTACGGTCAAGCCGCGCTCCGTCACCTAGCCCCGCGTCCCTGCGATTTAGAATCGATTCATGATTAAGGGAATCTCCTTTCTGCGACCTGCAAGCAGTGCCGCGGCCTACGAGCGGCTCGCGGGCTTTTTTGCCGCGCTGGGCTTCGCGCCAGGCAAGGGTTGGCAGGAACCGGGATCCCGAGGCGCATCGTTTCTCGCTCCGCTTGGCAATCTGGAGTTCGTCGACGGAAAGTTCCCATCCACCGCCGATATCCTCATCGAAGTCACCTCGCTCGACTCCGTCCATCAGGTTGCGGAAGCCTGGCTCCGCGACCATGCGCTACCGGGCCAGTCCGGCGACCAGGCCGCCTCTTGGCTTTCACCGGTCGCTGAGACGCATTGGCGCTCGCGCCTCTTCACTGTCGAGCCGGAGCCCGGCTTCCGCATCAGCTTTTGGGCGTGGACCGATCCCATGAAGGGAAAGCCTGTCGCCCTGGAAGGCGATCTATCGGCCGCCGGAATGAAGTTCGCCGTCATAGTTGCGCGCTGGAACGCCGTCGTCACCGACCGTCTGCTCGACGGTGCTCTTGACGCGCTCCTGCGCAGCGGTGCCGACCGCTCCGATATCCAGATTGTGCGCGTTCCCGGCGCGTGGGAGATTGCCGGCGCGGCTCGCACTTGCGCCGCCAGCGGTCGCGTCAGTGCCATCGTCACTCTCGGCTGCCTGTTGCGCGGTGAAACCGCCCACTATGAAGCCATCTACAACGAAGTGGCGCGCGGCATCGGCCAGTCCCAGCAGGAGACCGGCGTTCCCCACAGCTTTGGCGTGCTCACTTGCGAGACGCTGGAACAAGCGCTCGACCGCGCTGGAATCAAGGGTGGCAACAAGGGATTTGAGGCCGCTACCGCCGCCATCGAGATGGTGAGCCTGCGCAGGAAACTCGAGCAAGGTGGCCCCGCTTGACCTCGCGCCATCGCCGCAAGTCCCGCGAGTTCGCCATGCAGATGCTGTTTCAGGCCGACATCGGCCATCAGACTCCCGACGAGGTTCGCGCCACGTTCTGGAAGGCAGGCGATCCCGTCGAACCCGAAGTGCGCGACTTTGCCGAAGAGCTTTTTCGCATCGCCCATGAACAGCAGCCGAAGATCGACGGACTCATTGCTGAGCACTCGAAGCACTGGCGGCTGGAACGGATGCCCGCCGTCGATCGCAATCTGCTGCGCATGGCCGTTGCTGAGCTTATCGGCGTCAAATCCACACCGTTTCCCGTGGTCATCAACGAGGCGCTTGAAATCGGCCGCCGCTACTGCGCTCCCGAGTCGGTCAACTTCCTCAACGGCATCCTCGACTCCATCGCGCGAAGCGTCATCGCAAGCAAGTAGTGAGGAGCAGGCTGCGACCTGCGGCCGATCTGTCCTCGTAGTCAAATGCAACCCTCCCCGCCCTGCTATCCTTGATCTCGTGATTCCGCACCAATTCCACAAAAGAATGTTTGCGCTGGTCCTGCTTCCTGCTCTGGCATTCGTCGCCTGCCATAGGGAAGAGCGGGCCGTGGTGAACGTGGAGAAAGACGCCGAAAAGGTCGAACATCAGGCGCAGGTCAAGGCTATGGAGCGCGATCAGGAACGCGCCGAACTCGACCAGATTGCTCTGCCCACCAAAAGCCTGTACATCGATATCCACGACCCGGCGCAATGGGTCAATCCATTTCTCTCCGTTGGACCCGACACAATCGGCCTGCGCATCAACATGGCCGATGCGAATCCCAGCCCGGTGGGGCAGGGAACTTTGCTTCGTCCTGCTGCGGCGCGCCGCCAGGAGCTCGAACTGCGCCTCTCCGACCTGGACTCCGCCGTGGCCGCCATTCCCGCCGGCGCGTGGCCTTATGGCCGCGTGATTGCCGTCGCCGAATCTCCCTCGGCCTCATCCAAAGATCGTCCCATGGTCCGCCGCAACGTCGAAGCCGTCATCCGTCAGCTCAACGACCTCGGCGTCGTCGTCGAAGAGTGGCCGTCGAGGTAACGAACTCCACGTCCTTGCCGCTTCTCCCTGCCCCGAGCGCCCGTGTTGTCACGGGAAGCGCCGGCCTTGAGGGCGGCAGCTCGGTTTGAAGGGTACGGGCTTCAGCCCGTACATAATTCGAGCAAAATGATCTGGGCTTTAGCCCCCGAGGGATGGTTCGTCGCTGATGAGGCAAGATTTATGTAACTAGCTCCGCGCGCGCTACCATTGCATCGTGAGCTCTTCCACGTTTGCCATCCTCTCCAATCTCACACCGCTCGACCATGAGCAATTCTCGGCTCATCGTGAGCTTGAGGCGCTGCTAAAGAAATCTCTTCGCGGCGAAGTGCGCTTCGATCTCGGCTCGCGTGCGCTTTACGCTGCCGACGCATCGAACTACCGCCAACTGCCAATCGGAGTCATTTTTCCGCGCGATGCGGCCGACGTCGAGGCTGCGCTGGCCGCCTGCCGCGCCACGGGCGCAGCCGTTCTTCCACGCGGCGCGGGTACCAGCCTCGCCGGCCAGTGCGTTAACGTGGCCGTCGTCTTCGACTTTTCCCGTTTCATGAATTCGCTCCAGGACCTGGACCCCGCGAAGCGGACTGCCCGCGTTGAGCCAGGCATCGTTCTCGACCGGCTCCGCGACGCGGCAGAACTCCACCAGCTCACCTACGCCCCCGATCCGGCCACCCATTCTCGCTGCACGCTCGGCGGCATGATCGGAAACAACAGTTGCGGCGTCCACGGTTTGCTTGGCGGCAAAGTCGTTGACAACGTGGAATCGCTCGACATCGTTCTCTACGACGGCACGCGCATGACTGTCGGCGTCACCACGCCCGAGCGCCTCGATGCTCTCGTCCGCGCCGGCGGACGCATCGGCCAAATCTACTCCGGCCTCACCCGCATCCGCGACCGCTACGCATCTCTGGTTCGCGAGAAGTTTCCCCGCATCCCGCGTCGCGTCTCCGGCTACAACCTCGACGAGCTCCTGCCCGAAAACAACTTCCACGTGGCGCGCGCCCTGGTCGGCTCCGAGGGAACCTGCGCCAACGTTGTCTCCGCCACTCTCAACCTCACCGCCAGCCCGCCCTTCCGAGTGCTCACCGTGCTTGGCTTCAAAGATCCCTTCCTTGCCGCCGACGCGGTTCCGCTCGCTCTCGAGCACAAGCCCATCGGGCTTGAAGGCTTCGATTCTCTCCTGATCGATTTCATGCGCCGCAAGGGCCTCGCGCTCAGCGAACTCGACCAGCTTCCCCCCGGCGTAGGCTTTCTGCTCGTCGAAATGGGTGCGTGGTCACTCGAAGAGGCCCAGGCGAAAGCCGTGGCGCTGGCGCGCGCATCCCAGTCGTGGCCGTCGCCGCCGGTCGCTCATATCTGCGCGCCGGACGAGGCCAGGGCAGTGTGGCACGTCCGCGAATCCGCGCTCGGCGCAATGGTCTTCGTGCCCGGCGAGCCCGACCGCTGGGAGGGTTGGGAGGACGCGGCCGTTCCTCCGGCACGCCTTGGCGACTATCTGCGCGCCATCACCCGGCTTATGGCCGAATACGGCTTCCGCAGTCCGCTTTACGGCCACTATGGGCAGGGCTGCGTCCACATGCGCGTCAACTTCGACTTTCGCAGCGCCGAGGGCATTCGCATCTTCCGCGAGTTCATTGAACGCGCCGCTGATGTCGTGCTCTCCTTCGGCGGTTCGCTCTCCGGCGAGCACGGCGACGGCCAGGCGCGTGCCGCTCTGCTGCCGAAAATGTTCGGGTCCGAGCTCGTCGAAGCCTTCCGCGAATTCAAAGCGCTCTGGGACCCCGATAATCGCATGAATCCGGGCAAGCTTTCCGACGCCGCGCGTGTCTACGACCCCGCGGAAAACCTTCGCCACCCGTCGACTTTGGGTGCCCCTGGTCCCTCGCATTTGGGGACCAGGGAGACCCACCTCGCATTCGCAAAAGACGATGGCTCTCTCGAACGTGCCACCGAGCGCTGCGTTGGTGTGGGCACGTGCCGCAACACTGTGGGCGGCGTGATGTGTCCCAGCTACCGCGCTACCGGAGAGGAGCAGCACTCCACCCGCGGCCGCGCTCATCTCTTGTCGGAGATGCTCGCCGGAGCCCTTCGCGACGAAGGCTTCCAGAGCCGTGCTGTCGACGAGGCCCTTGACCTCTGCTTGAGTTGCAAGGCCTGCAAATCCGAGTGCCCGGTGCAGGTTGACATGGCCGCCTACAAATCGGAATTCCTCGCGCAGCGCTACAAAGGCCGCCTGCACCCGCTCCACCACTACATCTTCGGCTTTGCCGACCGCCTCGCCCGCTACGGCTCGCTCGCCCCTTCGCTCACCAATGCGATCTTGACCGGCTCCCTCACCAGCCCGCTCGTCAAGCGGATCGCCGGCGTAGCCCGCGAACGCCAGTTGCCGCGCCTGGCGGCGAAAAGCTACCAAAAGTCCCGATCGGCCGCTCGACAATCCGTGACGACTCCCTCAAATCTCGACCAAAAGGCTGCCCCACCGCAGGTGGTGCTGTGGCCTGACACATGGAACAACTACTACCACCCGCAATCGCTTGCGGCAGCCGAAACCGTCCTCACTCAAGCCGGATTCCAAGTCGATGTTCCCCGCGGCCACATCTGCTGCGGGCGTCCGCTCTACGACTTCGGTCTTCTCGGCGCGGCTCGCTCCTATCTCTCTCGCGTCCTCGACCGCATGGCTCCGCAAATTGAAGCTGGCCTACCCTTCATCTTTCTCGAGCCAAGCTGCGCCAGCGTCTTCAAGGATGAGCTTCCCGAACTTTTTCCGAATGATCACCGCGCTAAGCTCCTGAGCGATCAAGTCTGGCTCCTCGCTGACTGGCTTGCCGATCACGCGCCGGAATTTGCTGCCGGAGGCCTTCAAGGCGCGCACATCCTTATTCACGGCCACTGCCATCACAAGGCCGTCTTTGGTGGCCCGGCCAGCGAAATCGCGCTGCTCCGCAAAGCGGGCGCTATAGTCGAATCCATCCAGGCCGGCTGCTGCGGAATGGCCGGCCCCTTCGGATTCGAAGCCGGCAAATTTGAAATCTCTAAAACCATTGCTAACCAGGGCCTGCTGCCCGCCGTTCAATCCGCCGGCCCAGCCACCATCATCCTCGCCGATGGTTTTAGTTGCCGCGAGCAAATCGCGCAGTTTTCCTCTCGCCAGGCCCTCCATTTCGCCGAACTTCTGGTCCACAACTGCGCCTGCGGCGAATGATCCGACCCTTTACAGCGCGATGAATCTGCGTCCCGGGGCCGGTTTGCGGTAAACTGGAGTGGTTTGGTAGTCTCAGGCGTTCATTGAGGGCAGTAGAAAGAGGAGGTTTCATCATGGCAGAGGAAAGCAAATCTTACGGCTTGGCCTGGTTCTTGGCCGGATTAGGCGTCGGCGCTCTTGTCGGCATTCTCTATGCGCCAAAGAGCGGCAAGGAAACGCGCGAGGACATCGCCTCGGGAGCCCGCGAGAGCGCCGAGTATCTCCGTGCGCGCACGCGCGAAGCTGCGGAGAACGTCAGCGCCATTGTCGATCGTGGCAAGGAACAGATTAGCGCCTTCGTCGATAAGAGCAAGGAACAGATCAGCGAATATACCGATCGTGGCCGGGAAGTCGTCGATCGCGGACGGGCGCAGTGGGAAGAGTTTGTCGAGCGTGGCAAGAATCTTGTCGCCGACCAATCCACTCGTGTCACCGCGGCTGTGGACGCTGGCCGCACGGCATACAAGTCAGCGAACTCTGAGCCCGAAACGCACGAGTATTGAGATCCGGCCGTTTCAACCGGGTCGGTGCCGGCCTCTCATCTCATTCTTCCTTCCGGCGCCGAATGCACGTGTGATCGAATCGAGTGCCCGCGTTGGCGTCGGGGCAAATGCCGCTGCCTTCGCGAAAGCAGCGTGACCAAGCTGCAATTCGTAGTTCTGCAGGGTTCCTGCGCGAGATCTTAACCATGCCAAAGCTCGACAATCAGACCATTCAACTCGTTTTGATCGCGCTGGTCGCGTTGGCCATGCTGGCTCAGGCCATCGTTCTGTTGGCGGCATTCATCGCCATGCGCAAGGCGGCGCGCTCCGTTGACCAGAAGCTCGAGGCGTTCCAGTCCTCGGTCACTCCACTCATCGACAATACCCGTGCGTTGGTTACGCGCCTGACCCCGAAGATCGAAGAAACCGCCGACGACCTCGCCGCCCTCACTCATTCCCTGCGCGTGCAGACCGCCGATGTGCAATCCGCGGCCAACGAGATGATTGCACGCGCACGCATCCAGGCCGGCCGCCTTGACGCGATGCTGTCTCACGTTCTCGACACTCTCGACCGCACCGGCCACTTCGTGACAGATGCCGTCAACAAGCCCATCCGCCAATTCTCGGCGATATTGGCTTCTGTGAAGGCAGTTGTTGAATCGCTGCGCAGCGGAGTGCCCGAGCCTGATTCGCATTCCAATTCGCGGTCGGGCGATCACGACATGTTTGTGTAGTTCTCGCTGCCGCGATGTCAGACGATCCAGCCCCCGCCCGCCACTTCATCGCCATCGTAGAAAACCGCGGCCTGACCCGGCGTCACCGCGCGCTGCGGCTCATCGAATGTGGCCAAAACCTCGTCGCTGTCAACTGCCTCCAGCGTGGCCCATGCAGCCTCGTGCCGGTGCCGGATCTTCGCGCGCACCCGCATCGGCCCCGCCAGTTCCGCCACGCTGATCCAGTTCAGTTGCCGCGCGCGCAGCGTCCGCGTCGCCAGCTCGGCGTCCGCGCCCACCGTCACCCGATGATTCGCCGGATCGATGTTGAGCACGTAGAGCGGAGCCGCACTCGCCACGCCCAAACCCTTGCGCTGCCCCACGGTAAAGTTGTGGATGCCCGCGTGCCGCCCGATGACCTCGCCGTTCGCAGCCACAAGCTCGCCCGCCGTCTCTGACGTCGCCTCGCCCTGCTCCTCGAGATACGCCGTGATGAATTGCTTGTAGTCACCGCCCGGAACAAAGCAGATCTCCTGCGAATCCGGCTTTTCGGCCAGCGTCAATCCGTGCTGCCGCGCCGCCTCACGCACCTCCGGTTTGGTCATGCGCCCAAGCGGAAACAGCGTGCGCGCCAGCTGCTCCTGCGTCAGCCCGAACAGAAAATAAGTCTGGTCCTTTGCCACATCCGCGGGCCGCTTGAGAATCCAGCGCCCGCGCTTTTCGTCAAACTCGTTCACGGCGTAGTGGCCCGTTGCGATCCGCTCGGCTCCGATGCTGCGCGCTGTCCTGAGCAGTTGATCGAACTTGATGTGGTTGTTGCAGAGAGAGCAGGGAATCGGGGTGCGTCCGGCGAGATACTCATCGACAAACGGCCGCACCACGTCCCGCTCGAACCGCTCCTCCTGGTTCACCACGTAATACGGAATTCCCAAATGCTCAGCCACGTGGCGCGCATCGTATACATCGTCCAGTGAGCAGCATCGCCCCGCCTTCGGAGTGTCCGGAATTCCGTGCTTGCCCGCCAGCCGCGTCTGGTCCCAAAGCTGGAGAGTCAGCCCAACCACTGTGTTGCGCGAATTGGCAGAGCCGCCGCCCTCACGAGCGAGGATCGCCGCCGCCGTCGAGGAGTCCACCCCTCCGGACATTGCCACCGCAATCGTTGTGCTCTGCTTCATCGTGAAAAATGCTTCCTATCCAAGTCTTCCCGCCACATCTGGCGCAAGCGCCCGCAAATGTTCCACCGCCTCCGGAACCACGCGCAAAACATGGTTCACATCGTTATCCGTCGCCGTCTTCAGCAGGCTGAAGCGCAGACTCGCCCGCGCCGCGTTTTTGTCCAGTCCCATCGCCATCAGCACGTGGCTCGGTTCCGTCGATCCAGAATGGCACGCCGACCCTCCGCTCACGGCAACGCCCTTCAAATCGAGCGCGATTACCAATGCCTCACCCTCCACGTTCTCGAAGTGAATGTTCGTCGTGTTTCCCACGCGCGGAGTGCCTGCGCCATTCACACCGGTGCCGGGAATTGCGAGAATCCGCGTCTCCATTCGGTCGCGCAGAGCCGCAATTCGCTCCATCGTGCCATCCTCAAGGCTTTCCATCGCCAGTTCCACGGCCTTTCCCAGTCCCACGATGCCGGGCACATTCTCCGTCCCGGCGCGCTGGCGTCGTTCGTGACTCCCGCCCACAATCAGCGGCTCCAGGGGCGTTCCCCGCCGCACGTACATCGCTCCCACGCCCTTCGGCCCGTGGATCTTGTGCGCGCTGATCGAACACAAATGGCATCCGAAGCGCCTCACGTCGAATGCAACCTTACCCGCGCCCTGCACCGCGTCAATATGAAAAAAGGCCTTGGCCTCCGAGACGATTCTGCCAATCTCTTCCACCGGCTGCAGCACGCCCGTCTCGTTATTTGCCAGCATCACGCTGACCAGAGTCCTGCGGGAATCGCTCAGCCGGCTAGAAGACCCGATCGCATGCCGAATCTCTTCGGGATCGATCAGCCCATTCCTCCTTGGCGCTACCAACGTCACATCCACGCCGCGCTCAGCCATCCGATCGGCAGCCCGCAACACAGCTGAGTGCTCAATCGACGTTGTGATGAAGTTATCGCCCGGACGCAGAAGCCCGAAGATTGCCGTGTTGTCGCCCTCAGTACCGCCGGAGTTAAACACCACTTCCGCCTCGCGGCAGTGGAAAAACCGCGCCAGCATCTCTCGCGCATGGTCTACGGCCGTTCGCGCCTTCTGGCCCTGCAAATGAATCGACGAAGCGTTCCCAAACTCCTCCATCCAGTACGGGCGCATCGCCTCCATCACCTTAGGCAGCAGAGGCGTGGTGGCATTGGCATCGCAATAAACCCGTCGCATCAGAGAAGCGTTCCTCCTTTAAATTGTACGGGGAATCGCGCTGCGGCGCGAACTGTGCCGGTCAAGCCAGCTAAAATGCGATTAACGCACTCCGGAGTTTTTCCTTGAATCCTCGCATGACGGATACGCCAACCCAAGCTCCGGCCGCAAGTCCACCAGGCAAGCCCCGCATTCTCATCGTCGGCAGCGCCGGTCAACTGGGCCGCGAGCTCGAGCGTCTCTTCGCTGCCGTTGGTCCCATCGTCGCTGTCGATCGTGAGTCCGTCGATCTCGCCGATCCCGATCAAACGCGCGACCTGGTACGCCGCTCCGCGCCCGATGTGATTCTCAACGCTGCCGCCTATACCGCCGTTGATCGCGCCGAGTCGGAGATGGCTCTGGCCCACGCTATCAATGCCCTCGCTCCTCGCGTCCTTGCGGAGGAAGCAGCCGAACGCAACGCTCTCCTCGTCCACTACTCCACGGATTACGTCTTTGACGGCAGCAAGCTGGGGCCATGGACGGAAGACGACTCACCGGCGCCGCTCAGCGTCTACGGCGCCAGTAAACTGGCCGGCGAGCAAAACGTCCAGAACTCCCGCGCTCGCTACCTCATCTTTCGCACCAGTTGGGTCTACGGGCCGCATGGCAGCAATTTCTTGCTCACCATGCTGCGTCTGGCTCGAGAGCGTGACCGGCTCTCCATTGTTGACGATCAGGTCGGCGCGCCGTCCACGTCCATTGAACTCGCTCGCGCAACGCACGCGATCGTCACGGGCGTACTGGCAGACAGTTTTGGCTCGCCACAAGATTGGAGCGGCCTTTACCACATGACTTGCGCCGGCTCTGTCTCCTGGTTCGGTTTTGCGCAGGCCATCTTCGCTCGTGCGTCCGAGCGTCTCGGCGTGAAAGTGCCTGAGCTGATTCCGATTGGAACCAAGGACTATCCGACCACCGCCGCGCGTCCGCGCAACTCGGTCCTGTCGAACGCCAAGCTTCATGCCCGCTTCGGTCTCGAGCTTCCGACGTGGCAGTCCGCACTGGATGAAGTGATTGTACGTCTTCAGACACGCCCAGGATCGAAATAGGCTGCAAGCAGCGTCCGCGCCGCGCGAAACAACGTCGTTCGCCCTTCTATCACGTCGCGCTCCAGGGCCTCCATCCTGTAGCGCACTTCCGGATGGGCGAAGAATTGCTTCCGCAAAGACTGATCGATCATCTCGTGCATCCATCGCCGCTGTTGCTCTCGACGGCTCATAGCAAACCATCCATTGCCTCGCGTCAGCGCCGCATACTCCCGCACGCACACCCACAACTCGGAGATTCCAGCGCCCGTGAGCGCCGAACAGGTCACCGCGCGCGGCGTCCATCCTGACCTCGATGCAGGAAAGAGGTGCAGTGCGTTCTGCGCCTCCGTGCGTGCGCGCTTCGCGGCATCCGTGTTCACCCCATCGTCCTTGTTGACCGCCACCAGGTCGGCCAGCTCCATCACGCCGCGCTTGATTCCCTGCAACTCATCGCCCGCGCCGGCCAGCGTGATCAGCAGGAAAAAGTCCACCATCTCGTGCACTGCCGTCTCTGAATGCCCTACGCCGATCGTCTCCACCAGAATGTTCCGGTATCCCGCTGCCTCGCACAGCAGCATTACCTCCCGCGTCCGCTCCGCCAGGCCGCCGGCCGTCCCTCGCGATGGCGACGGCCGAATAAATGCCATCTCGCTCGCGGCCAGCCTGGGCATTCGTGTCTTGTCGCCCAGAATGCTTCCGCCTGAAATCTGGCTGCTGGGGTCAATCGCCAGTACCGCAACTTTCTCCTCTTTCTCCGCGATCAGGAATCCGCCCAGCGTCTCAATCAAGCTGCTCTTGCCCACGCCCGGCACGCCCGTAATCCCCACGCGAATCGAATCGCCCGCCGCGGCGGGCAGGCAATCTTCCACAATCTGCTCGGCCACCTCGCGGTCCGCCTCACGAGCGCTCTCGATCAGCGTTACGGCCCGCGCCAGCACTGTGCGATCTCCGCGCAGAATTCCGTCGCGATACTCTTCGCGCGTAAGCGGCCGGTGTCTCATTGCAGGCACCGGCGCCTCCGGCGTTCCGCATCCCGGCAATTCACGCAGCGCGCTCTTCATTGAATTCACCTATCCGATCACGGCGGCGCAAAGCATCTCCAGAATCTTTTGCGCTGCCATCGGAATCACCGTCCCCGGCCCGTAAATTCCCGCTACACCCGCCTCATACAGGAACCGGTAATCCTGCGGCGGAATCACGCCGCCCACAACCACCAAAATGTCGTCCCGGCCCAGCACGCGCAGCTCATCGATCAGTTGCGGCACCAGCGTTTTGTGCCCCGCGGCGAGGCTCGAGACGCCGACGACGTGCACGTCGCTGTCAATGGCAAATCGCGCCACCTCTCGCGGCGTTTGGAAAAGCGGTCCGACGTCCACATCGAATCCGATGTCCGCGAAAGCCGTCGCAATCACCTTCGCTCCACGATCGTGCCCATCCTGGCCCATCTTTGCCACCAGAATGCGCGGCCGCCGTCCTTCTTCGCGCTCGAACTCTTCCACCATTCGTCGCGCCTTCTTGAATTCCTCTCCATTGGCGCTTTCCGCCAGGTACACGCCGGCGATCGTGCGCGTCATTGCCTCATAGCGTCCCCACACATGCTCGATAGCCAGCGAAATCTCGCCCAGCGTCGCTCGCTTGCGCGCCGCTTCCACCGCGCACTCCAGCAGATTTCCCTCGCCGCTTCTTGCCGAGCGCGCCAGCTTTTCCAGCGCCTCGCGCACTGCGCTCGGATCGCGCTCGCACCTCAACTGTTCAAGCCGCTTTACCTGCGCTGTGCGTACCGCGTCGTTGTCGATATCGAGCACTGGAATCTCTGGCTCCTCGCGCGCCGGGTACGCGTTTACGCCCACAATCACGTCGCGCCCTGCATCGATGCCCGCCTGCCTGCGCGCGGCCGCCTCCTCTATGCGCATCTTTGGCACGCCCGTTTCAATCGCCTTTGCCATTCCACCCAGCCGCTCGATCTCCTGGATCAGGCCCCAGGCCTTGTGCATCAGATCCTGCGTCAGCCGTTCCACATAGTACGATCCCGCCCATGGATCCACCACATGCGTAATCCCCGTCTCCAGCTGTAAATAGAGCTGTGTGTTTCGCGCGATCCGCGCCGAAAAATCCGTAGGTAGCGCTAATGCCTCGTCGAGTGCATTGGTATGAAGCGATTGCGTGCCCCCAAATGCCGCCGCCAGCGCCTCAACGCATGGGCGCACCACGTTGTTATACGGATCCTGCGCCGTCAGGCTCCATCCCGATGTCTGCGAGTGAGCGCGCAGCGCCAACGACTTTGGATTCTTTGCGCCGAAGCTCTTGACCAACTTCGCCCAAATCATGCGCGCCGCCCTCATCTTGGCAATTTCCATGAAATGGTTCATGCCCACGCCCCAGAAAAACGAAATCCGCGGCGCTAACTTATCCACATCCAGCCCGGCGCCAACACCGGCGCGCAAGTACTCCAACCCGTCGGCCAGCGTGTACGCCAGCTCCAGGTCGGCCGTCGCTCCCGCTTCCTGCATGTGGTAACCGCTGACGCTGATGCAGTTGAACTTGGGCATCTTCTCCGCGCAGTATCGGAAGATGTCGACGATGATGCGCATCGATCCCGCCGGCGGATAAATGTATGTGTTGCGGACCATGAACTCTTTCAGAATGTCGTTCTGGATGGTTCCGCTCAGCGCCTCCGGCCTTACGCCCTGCTCCTCCGCGGCAACAATATAGAACGCCATGATCGGCAGAACTGCGCCGTTCATGGTCATTGAAACCGACATCTTGTCCAGTGGAATGCGGTTGAACAGCGTCTTCATATCAAGAATCGAGTCGACGGCGACGCCCGCCTTGCCCACGTCGCCCGCCACGCGCTCATGATCGGAGTCGTAACCGCGGTGCGTCGCCAAATCGAATGCCACCGAAAGCCCGCGCTGCCCGGCCGCCAGGTTGCGGCGATAAAACGCGTTCGACTCCTCCGCGGTTGAGAATCCTGCATACTGCCGGATCGTCCACGGGCGCATTGCATACATAGTCGCGTACGGCCCGCGCAAAAAAGGAGGAATGCCGGCCGCGTAATTCAGGTGCTCAAGCCCCGCCAAATCCTCACGTGTATAAAAACTCTTTAGTTCGATCTGCTCCGCTGAAATCCACTTCTCAGCTCCGAGCGGCGCGTGTGTTTCTGCTGCGGGTTGCCATTCGATCTTTGTAAAGTCAGGTCGCATCGTCAGCTTTTGATCCCCAATCGTTCCTGCCACTTCGCCAACACTTCCACTGGATTACTTCGCACGTGCACAAAATCCGCAATCCCCGCCTCAGCAAGCTTTTCGGCGTCTTCGGGATTTCCCGCCACAATCACCGGCGTCGTCCGGCCCAGCTCCTTCAGCTTCGCCATCAGCTCCGCGGTAATCGCGGCGTATTCGGCATTGGCGCTGCACAGCACAATCAGGTCGCCTCTCGCGGCGGCGATCTCCGTTGCTTTTTTGAACCGCCGCGTCATCGTCTCGAATCCGGCGCAGGCAAAAAAGTTCGCCGCAAAAACCGAACGCGCTGCACGCATCTTCACGTCGCCAATTTCTGCGAGCAATACCCGTGGAGTCACGCCCGTCAACGCCGCGTGCCGTTCAGTGCGCAGGCGCATCTCCTCATAAGGTTGCGCTCCGCGCTTCGTCCCGCTCATTCGCGCGGCCTCAACTTGCTCTAGCGCCCGCTCGGCCGGATTCGCGAACTGGTTTGTTCCCACCAGCACGCGCCGGCGCAATGCAACCGCCTTTTCCTTCGCCACCATCGAGCGCCCCAGCATCTGCGCGATCAGCCCTTCTGCTTGCGCCTTCCGGTAACCGCCGTGCGATTCGATCTCCTGCATGCGCTTCCAGCCCTCGCGCGACAGAAAATCTGTCAGCGTTTCGATGAAATACGACCCGCCTCCGGCATCGGCCACGCGGCCCATCCATGCCTCATGCTTCAGCAAAAGCTGCGTGTTGCGCGCCAGCCTTCGGCTCGCCTCATCGGGCTGTTTGTAGCACGCGTCAAACGGCGCAACCGTCACCGAGTCCGCGCCGCCCAGCACGGCGGCCATCGCTTCGGTCGTAGCGCGCAGAATATTCACATGCGGATCATAGACCGTCTTGTTCCACCGCGAAGTGTGCGCCGCAATGCGCGCTTCGGCTCCCGATCGCGTTCCGCCAAAGCTCTCGATTGCGCGTGCCCACACCATTCGGAAGGCGCGCAGCTTGGCAACCTGGAAGAACATTTGCGAGCCCATGCCAAAGCTGAACTCTAGCGCCGCTGCCGCGCGCTCCACTTCCACGCCGCGCTCCTTCATCGCAGCTAGAAAATCAATCCCGGCCGCCAGAGTGAGTCCAACTTCTTCCACTGAAGTCGCTCCGGCTTCCTCCAATGCTTCGCCATGAATCGTGAACGGCACAAATGTGTCCGGCGCGTCGCCGATCACGCTCGCCGCAATGTCAACGCTCGCCAATGCGTCGCAACCGGTTGAGATTCGCGCTGCGCTTCGCCCCTTGCCGAGCCGCTCGATCAGCAAGCGCAACAATCGCTCGTCAGCGCGCTCGAAATGAACCGGAATTTGATAGAGATTCTTGAGTAGCGCGTCCAATTCATCGGCGCGCTCAACCAAAAGCTCGCTGAATGCAATTCCCTCGGCACCGGCAACAACCGCGGCACATGCCGCGGCATTTGCGCTTTCCACATCCGGCGCATCAATCTTTTCGCGAATCTCCCAATCGCCTGTCGCGCGCGTACCGCGCCGGTAAGGAAACTCTCCCGGCGCCGCATCCACGCACGCCAGATCCTTCAGATCCTCGGCGCGATAATACGGCTTCACCGCAAGTTCCTCTTCGCTGCGCCAGATCAGCCGCTTTTCGTAGTCGGCGCCCTTCAGGTCCCGTTCAATCGCCGACTCCCACTCCGCTGTGCTGACCGCGGGAAACTCCTCAAGCAAATGATCCATCGCCACCTTCTCTCACCTGCCTACGGGGTCTTCCACCATCTCGATGAGAAACCCAAATGCTCCGTCGGCCCGCGACTTGGGATGCACGAAGAAAACCGTCGTGCCCCGCGAGCCCTTGCGCGGAGCCTTGTCAATGAGTTGAAAGCCGTCAGCCTGCATAGCGTCGAAAGCGCGCTTTGCACTCTCAACGCGAAAGGCCACGTGTGCCAGTCCGCCGCGGCCGCCGTTTCTATCCATGAGCTTTTGCACCGGTGAGTCCGGAGATAGCGGCTCCAGCAGCTGAATCAGATTCGGTCCCTCACCAATCTGTAGAAGCGCCTCGCGCACCTGATCCCCGCCCCGCAATTCCTCGCGGTGAATCTCCCTGAAGCCGAGACATTCGTACGCTTTCACTTGAGTCTCAAGCTCGCCCTGCCTCACTGCGATCGCCACGTGATCTACGAATCTGATCCCGGGAACCCGCTTCAACTCGTCCTGCACATCGCCCATTACTTCCCCTTGCTCTGTTGTCGGCGGACCTGCCTTGCTCACTCTCATTCGAACTCAAGCAACACCTGGTTCAGTTTCACTGGATCGCCCGCTGCCACGTGAATGTTCTTCACTGTTGCCGCCCGCGGCGCGACTATGTTCGTCTCCATCTTCATCGCTTCCAGAACCAGAACCAGCTCGCCGGCTTCCACGGCTTGCCCCGAATTGACGTTCACCTTGATTACCAAACCCATTACCGGACTGTGGCAGACCCTTCCCTCGCCGTCCCACGCGGCCGAGCGTTCCAGTCCATGCGAGCCGGCCGCATCTCCCGCGTGCGCCGCATGGTGCGCGCCAAAGCTCGGCGACGGTGCGTTCTCCTCATCTTCCAGAACCTCAACCTCAACCTCGTACGTTTTTCCGTCCACCGTGATCTGAAGCTTCAACGTGCCGCTTCCTTTCCGTCAAAGACCTGTTGCCGCGCTCACCCTCTCGAACGCGGGTTATGCGAGGTCTGCACAAATGCGCGTCCCTGCTGCGCCCAGGCGCCCGCGCTGCTCCGCTCTGCCGGGGCCGCTTGCACCGTGCGAATCTGCGCCTTCTTGCCCAGAAACGTGCTCGCCGCCGCTGTCAGCACAGCGAGAATCTCCGGCTGGGGCAATTCCTGTTTTTCTCCGCCTGCAAATTCCGCCGCGTTAGAAATTGCTGCGCTCTCGTCCTGCTGCGCCGGAATCGCGTTCAGCCCGCCAAGCTCCATCACGCGCGTCTGCAGCGCCTTCACGGTTGTGGCCATCGCGCTCAACTGTCGTTCGGTCTCCCGTTGCTTCTCGGCCACGGCGCGACGCATCGCGCGCGCCATTCCGGCGTAGATGGTCGCGCAGGCCGTACCCACGAAAGCCGTTACGATGACCCAATCCGCCCAATGACCTCTCATGCTTCGCCTCCTTGCTGCCCCTCCTGCGATGTGTGGCTCCGAGAGCCGGGGTCGCCGGAGTTGTGTTTTACAGCGGAATCAATCCATGTTTCTTCTGCGGCCGCAGTTCGCGCTTTCCATGCAGCGATTCCAAAGCCCGCGCCAGGTATCGCCGTGTTTCCGCGGGCTCAATAATGTCGTCCACCAGTCGCCGGCCCGCCGCCACATAAGGATTCGAGAAGGTTTCGCGGTACTCGTCCACCAGTTCCTTGTGCCGTGCCGCCTTGTCCTCGGCCGCATCAATCTCTTTGCGGAACACAATCTCCGCCGCGCCCTCGGCTCCCATCACCGCAATCTCCGCAGTCGGCCACGCCACCACTCGGTCCGCTCCAAGCCCCTTCGAGCACATCGCAATGTATGCGCCGCCATACGCCTTGCGCAGAACAACCGTGATCTTGGGCACCGTGGCCGCCGAATAAGCAAACAGCAGCTTGGCCCCGTGCCGTATGATTCCTCCTCGCTCCTGCTCCACGCCCGGCAAGAATCCCGGCACGTCCACGAACGTCAGCAGCGGAATGTTGAATGCGTTGCAGAAGCGCACGAACCGCGCCGACTTGTCCGACGCATCGATGTCCAGCGCGCCGGCCAGCACGCACGGCTGATTGGCCACTATCCCGACGGGTCGCCCTTGCAATCGTCCAAAACCAATAAAAATGTTCGCGGCAAACTCCGGTTGAATCTCGAGAAAATCCTGGTTGTCAACCACGCGCACAATCACGTCGCGAACGTCATAGGCCACTTTCGGATCGACGGGAACCGTCCCGCTCATCTCCGCGTCGGCGCGCATCCGCCCGCTGAAGGGCAGCCGCGGCGGGTCCTCCACATTGTTCGCCGGCAAAAAGCTCAGCAGTCGCCGGCAAAGCTCGAGCGCTTCAACGTCGTCGCGCGCGATCAGGTGCACCACGCCCGAGTAGTGCATCTGCGATTGTGCCCCGCCCAGCTCCTCGGCGCTCACCTCTTCGCCCGTCACCTGCTTGATCACCTGCGGCCCGGTGATGAACATCCGCGCCTGCTCGGTCTGGATCACAAAATCCGTCAGTGCCGGACTGTATGCGGCGCCGCCCGCGCATGGCCCGCAAATCAGCGAAATCTGCGGCACCGTCCCCGACAGCATCACGTTGCGATAGAACACCCGCGCGTATCCCGCCAGGCTGTCGATCCCCTCCTGCACACGCGCGCCGCCCGAGTCATTGATAAACACGAACGGGCTGCCTGTCTTCTGGCTCATGGCCATCATCTCGGCCACTTTGTTGCAGTGCGTTTCGCCCGCGGCTCCGCCAGCCACCGTGAAATCCTGGCTCGCCAGATGTACCAGTCGCCCGTCAATGGTCGCGCAACCTGTCACCACGCCGTCGGCCGGCAGTTCCTTCTCGGCCATGCCGAAGTGCGTCGCGCGGTGCCGGCTAAACAGCCCGATCTCCTCAAAGCTCCCGCGGTCCACGAGTCGCTCTACGCGCTCGCGCGCCGAAAGTTTGCCGGAAGCGTGCTGCCGGTCGATCCGTTCCTTGCCCCCGCCCAGTTCGAGCTCCGCGCGCCTCGCCGCCAACTCAGCGATCTTGTCGCCAATCGTCTTCTTTTTCTCAATTTCTATGTCTGTTGCCATGTCCGCACCTGGGAAATCTGTCAGGAGACTCCGCTTCTCCGAAGCTCAAAAGTGCAGAGCAAGTTCCTCGCACCGCCGTAATTCTATGCCCCGGCACGAGCGACCAGATGTGACAAGGTTCACCCTTGAAGCACAGGAAGAAGCGATTGGTTTTGTACGGCAGATTGGCGTCTTTAAGAGCGGTCGCGTCGCCCGACACGAGCACGCAAGAATGCTTGTAACACACATTGTGTCAATCAGATACAGAAGATCGAGCGTTCGAGTCTCGCCGTAGGCGAAAACGGCCTGCGAACTCCGCTCAATTGAATTGCTCGTCTATCTGGGAATTCGCGAGCTTGCTAACTCGCGACCGTGCGCGCTAGCGCACGCCAACTCGCGACACTTACGAGAACCGCGTCCTTCTCCACAGCAGTGTCCCGCACAGGCCTAGCGGAATGATGGTGCCAATGATCAACACAATCATCCACGGCAAGTTCACATAGATGTGTTGTGCTCGCGTGCCCGCTGCAAGCCACAGGAAGATCCCGCTCGCCGTGCACACGATCAGAATCTCCCACCAGCGCCGCGGATGCTTGTTGTCGGCTAGCGGATCGTTTCCTCCCACAACCGCCGCCACGTTCTCCCGATCCAATCCATACCGGTCGCACTCGCGATGCATAGCCGCGTTCCAATTCGTCATCTCGGAGGGCGCCGGCGCAGCCGTGCTGATCGACACCGCGCCGGCGATCATGATGATCGATCCGGTCATGATCAGTAGCTTTCCGCCAGTCGTCAGTCCCGCAAACTCGCCGAACACCAGCGCGCCCCACGCCAGTCCCCAAAGCTGATTCGTATTCGAGAGCGGAATGCCTCGCCCGATGCCGATGTACTTTGCCGCGTACTGCTGGAACAGGTCGCCGATCACCCAACAGAATCCGCCCACGAACGGCCAGAACAGCATCGGCCGCGCGCGATTGAGTTCGGCCAGCAGCGGCGTCGTGCCGCCATAAAAGATCCATCCCAGCAAAAACACCGTTCCCAATTCGCCAAAAGTAAAAATCGTCACGAACGACAGCGGATTCATGCCGCTGATGTAGGCCTTGCGGTAGGGAATGTACATCGTGCCCAGCAGAACCCCCGCGCCCAGCGCGGCGATGATTCCGATCGCGGCCTTCCCCGGCGTGCCCGCATTCTGTTGCGCCGTGGCCACAGCCAGCACCGCCGCTCCGAACACAATCGCCGCCGCGCCGCCGATCACCTTGGCCCAGTCCTTCGCCCGCGAGCCGCGCAGTTCCTTAAACAGCAGGCAGCCCCAGAAAAGCCCTACCAGGCTATTCGTATTCCACAGCGGAAACGCGATTGCTAGGCCCACGTTGCGCACCGCAAAAATCGTCAGCGTATTGGCCACTGCCCACAACATTCCGCCCACCAGCGCCCAGACCATCAGGTGCGGTTTTTCGCGCAGATCGTCGAAAACGAATCCCGTGCCCTTCAGCATCGTGGGAATCGTCCAGCGCGCCACAAAAGCGCCCATCACCATCCCCATCGAAATTAGAAATGGAGAAAAGCCTTCGTTCACCAGCTTCGTCGGCGCTTCCGCGCTGCCCAGCCACACCGCGGCCGAAAGCCCGCAGAACACGCCCAGCTTGTGGAGAGAAATAGTTGACCGCGCTGCCGCGGTCGTCGTCGTCTTGCTCATCCGTTCACCTCAGCGTCATCAGCAGCGTGGTTCCCAGTATGAGCACGACGATAGGCACCCAAAGGTGCACGTCAGTCAAGATGCAAATCAGATTCGACCGTTTCACGCCGACACCTCGGCGAGCTTCACCGGCCGGTGTTCGTCAAACGATTTCTTCGCTGCCAGCGCCATCACCACCGGCACCCGGCCGTCCGTGCCAGTCACTGGCGTTGGCTTGTCTTCGATCACCGCCTGCACAAACTCCGCCACTTCCAGCGCAAAACTCTCCGGATAGCGATCCATAAAGAACTCCAGTGGCCGGTCGCTATAAACAGACTCGCCGGTGCTGACCACAACCTCATTCGGGAATCGATTCTCGCTCGCGATCTTGCCTTTGGTGCCCAGAATCTCCACACGCTGGTCGTAGCCGAACACCGCTTTGCGGCTATTATCGATCGTGCCGATCGTTCCGTTCTTGAAGCGCAACACTACGACCGCCATATCCAGGTCGCCTGCCTCGCCAATTTCGGGTTCGGCCAGCACGCCCCCCGTCGTGTACACCTCTTCCACCTCGTCACCGGTCAGGAAGCGCGCCATGTCGAAATCGTGAATCATCATGTCGAGAAAGATTCCGCCCGACGTGCGAATATACGAAATCGACGGCGGCGCGGGATCGCGGCTGATAATGTGCATCAGGCACGGCTGGCCAATCTCGCCCTTCGCCACCGCCTGCCGCACGCGCCTGAAATTTGAGTCGAACCGCCGGTTGAACCCGATCTGCAACTTCACGCCCGCTTTCGCTACGGCTGCCAGCGCCATGTCGATCTTGTCCAGGCTGAACGCGATCGGCTTTTCGCAGAAGATCTGCTTGCCCGCCTTTGCCGCCTGCACGATCAGATCGGCATGCGTTCCGGTCGGGGTACAGATCAGCACCGCCTCAACTTTGGGGTCG
Source organism: uncultured Acidobacteriaceae bacterium (assembly GCA_963823805.1). Lineage (GTDB taxonomy): Bacteria > Acidobacteriota > Terriglobia > Terriglobales > Acidobacteriaceae > Telmatobacter. Next base: position 275,580 of record CAWGMW010000001.1, read on the forward strand.
CCTATGACTTCTTCGGCCGTCGCAACAACCTTCGGAATGCCGCATCGCGCCGCCAACGTCTGCGCCGCGTCGCGATTCACGTCGGCGATCGAGACGATCTCCGCCTCTGGCAAACGGAAAGCCAGCGTCTCGGCATGAACCTTCCCAATGCGCCCCGCACCGATCATTCCGAAATGCAGTTTCTTTCCGCTCAATCTTTCCCTCGACAAAACAGTCTTCAGGCGTCGGCTCCCAGCTACCTGCTCGTGCCAACGACCCGGATTCTCATTCGAACATGCTTGGAGCTAACGGCTGACAGCTAGAGGCTGTTCCTGCGTGAAATTCGCCTCAATCGGCCGCAGATAATTCCGGCTCCTTGCCGCGCTCTCCTTGGGAGTTCCCATTCCGGGCAGGATATCCTGCTCCACGAGAGCATATCCTTTGTAGTCGCGCGCGGCTAGCCAGCGCAACAGGGCAGGGAAGTCGATGCACCCTTTGCCCAGCTCCGGGTACAGGCCATTCCGCATCGCCGTAAAGTAATCCCACTCCTCCTCGCGGCTGCGGCGCGCAACATTCGGCTCCAGGTCCTTCAGATGGATGTACCAGATGCGCTCCTTGAAGCGCCTCAGTGCCGGCTCCAGGTCGCCATTTTCGCCGCCCGTGCCGTGAACATAGTGACCGGTGTCGAATACCAGTCCAAGCCGGTCCGGGTTGGTCATATCGAGTAGCGTCGCAATCTCGTCCGGCGTTTCCACATAACCCGCGCAATGGTGATGAAACACCGTCCGCAATCCCGTCTCATCGAAGACCGCGTGTGCGATGTCGTCCGCCCCGCGCGTGAAAACCTTCCACTCATCCTTGTTCAGGCCATCCATCGGCCGGATGCGCCCCGCGCGTTGCGTGCGCACCTCATCGGTGCCCGCATCATCGGCCAGCACCAGGTAAGGCGCCTGCGTCGTGGCCACGGCAGCGAGCAACTTCGCCGTCTTCACTGCTCTCGTCGCGCCTTCCTTGTGCGTTGCCGGATTCCTCATCGCGACCGGCACATACGCGCCCAGCATCACCACGTTGTTTCGCTTGGCCAGCTCCTCGCTCAGCCGCACCGGGTCGGTCGGCATATAGCCCCAATCGCCCAGCTCCGTTCCGGTATAGCCCGTCTGCACCAGCTCGTCCAGCATCTGGTTAAACGGAATCGATTGGCTTTGATCCTGATGCTCGAGCGTGCCCCACGAACACGGCGCATTCCCCACCAACAGCTCTTTCATACGTTCTCCTTGCTTAGTCCCTGGCTTCTAGCTCTTCGCTTTTTCATGCGGGAACCCGAGGTACTTTGTTCCTCCCGCTTCGAAGCTAAAAGCTAACGGCTAATGGCTGCTTTTAGAATTTCCTGCTCCACTCCTTCGGCCAGCGTTCCACCACCACCTTCGTCTGCGTGAAAAACTCCACCGCATGATGCGCCTGCGCGTGCAGGTCGCCGAAGAAGCTCTCGCCCCATCCGCTGAACGGAAAAGTCGACATCGGCGCCGCCACGCCCACGTTAATGCCCACATTCCCCGCGTTTACTTCGTAGCGGAAGCGCCTCGCATTGGCGCCGTCGGTGGTAAAGATGCACGCCATATTCCCGTAGCTGCGCCCATTCACCAGCGCGATGGCCTCTTCAATCGTCTGTGCGTGAATCAGGCTTAGTACCGGCCCAAAAATCTCCGTTCGCGCCGTCTCCGAATCCGGTGGCACGTCGTCGAGTACCGTGGGCAGCACAAAATATCCGTCCTCGTACTCCGGAACCTTCTTCCCGCGCCCATCCACGATCACGCGCGCCCCGGCCTGCTCGCCCTTGGCAATCAGTCCTTCAATCCGCGTTTTGCTCTCCGCCGAAATCACCGGCCCCATCTCCACGCCCGGCGCCGCGCCGTAGCCCGTCTTCCGGTTCTTCGCCGCCGCAGCAATCTGCTCCGTGAAGTTCGGCCGCGCGCCGCCCACTGTGATCGCCACCGACGCAGCCAGGCAGCGTTGTCCCGCGCAGCCAAACGCGGAATCGGCAAGAATCCGCGTCGTCATCTCCATATCCGCGTCCGGCATCACCACCACAGGATTCTTCGCGCCGCCCTGGCACTGCGCGCGCTTTCCATTGGCCGCCGCCCGGCTGTAAATGTACTTCGCCGTCGCCGTCGATCCCACAAAGCTCACCGCGCGAATCGCCGGATGGTCGAGAATCGCGTTCACCGTCTCGCGCCCGCCGTTCACAAGCTGCATCACCCCCGCAGGAAAGCCCGCCGCCTGAATCAGCGCAAACAGTTTTTGCGAAGTGATGGGCACGCGCTCCGATGGCTTCAGCAGGAAGCAGTTTCCCGCCGCAACCGCGTAGGGAAAGAACCAGAATGCAATCATCCCCGGAAAATTAAACGGCACGATCGCCGCCACCACGCCCAGTGGCTGCCTGATCATGTGCTCGTCGATGCCTGCGGCAATGTCCTCGCAATTTGTCCCCTGCATCATCATCGGCATGCCGCACGCCGTCTCCACATTCTCCACCGCGCGCAGAATCTCCGCCTTGCTCTCCGTCAGAGTCTTGCCGCACTCGTTGGTGATCGAGAGCGCCAACTCGTCGCGGTGCTGCTCCAGCAGCGTCTTCAGCCGGAACAGCGGCTGCACGCGATCCACCACCGGCGTGCGCCGCCACTCGATAAAAGCGCGCTGCGCCACTTCCACCGCCGCGTTCACATCCGCCGCCGGCGACAGTGGAACCTCCGCCAGCACCTTGGCCGACGCCGGGTTGATCACATTCAGCGTCTCTTTTGCGCTCGACGTGCGCCAATCGCCTTCGATGAAATTCTGCAACCGCTCCATCTCGACCCCTTTCTGACTTCCTCGCTGCCTGTCTTTTCGTTCCCTCAGTCCCGGCCTTACACGAAATGCCGTTCGCGTTTGCGCGCCTCTTCATAGCGTGCTCTGGCCTCGCGCACGCTCTCCATCTCAGACACTTCCGCCACCGAAACGTCCCACCATGAATCGTAGCCGGGCACGCCTGTCGAGGCATCTGTCTCCACAACGATCACCGTCGTGCGGTCCGCCGACTTCGCTTCCTCGAGCGCCTTCTTCAATTCGCCTAGCGTTCCAGCCTTGATGGCGTGCGCGCCCAGGCTGCGCGCATTGGCCACAAAGTCCACCTTAAGCACAGCGCCATCCAACTGCCCTGACTTTGCATCGCGCGCCCGGTAGCGCGTTCCAAATCCGCCCTGCCCCAGCGACCGGCTCAGGCTGCCAATGCTCGCGAATCCGCCATTGTCCACCAGCACAATGATGATCTTCACGCCCTCTTGCACGCTGGTCGCAATCTCCGAGGGCGCCATCAAATATGTTCCGTCGCCGAGAAACACGAACACCTCGCGGCTCGGGTCGGCCAGCTTCGCGCCCATCGCGCCGGGAATCTCGTATCCCATGCACGAATAGCCGTACTCCATGTGGTATCCGTTTGGCGTGCGCGTGCGCCACAGCTTGTGCAGGTCGCCGGGATGGCTGCCCGCCGCCGAAAGCAGCACGTCGCGCTCACCCGCCGCTTCACCCATCGCACCAATCACTTCGCTCTGCGCCGGCTTGCCCCGCCCGCCCGAATCTTGCCCGTTCAAATGGAACAGCCGGTCGACCTCAGCGTCCCAAATCGCCTTTAGGTCCTTGATCTCCGCTGCGTATGGCGTGCTCACCTTGTGTGCACCCAGCGCCGCGCACAGTTGTTCTAGGGCCACGCGTGCGTCGGCCACCACCGGAATCGCGCCCACCTTGTACGCGTCAAACTCCGCGGTGTTGATGTTCACGAATTTCACGTTTGAATTTTGGAAGGCCGTCATCGAGGCCGTCGTGAAATCGGAATAGCGCGTCCCGATCCCGATCACCAGATCCGCCGCCTGCGCCAGCCGGTTCGCCGCCAGAGACCCCGTTGCGCCGATCGCTCCCACTACCTGCGCATGATTCCACGCGAGTGCGCCCTTCCCCGCCTGCGTCTCGGCCACCGGAATGCCGGTCTTCGCGGCAAAATCGCTCAGCGCCTGCGAGGCTTCGCTCATCAGCACGCCGCCGCCGCACACGATCAGCGGCCGCTCCGCCGCGCGAATCGCATGTACCGCGCGCTCCAGCGAAGTTCTGTCCGGCTCACCCCTCCGGATCAGCCAAGCCCTTTTGCGAAACAGCTCTTCGGGATAGTCGTAGGCTTCGGTCTGCACATCCTGCGGCAGTGCAAGCGTCACTGCGCCGCAATCCGACGGCGAAGTCAGTACGCGCATTGCCTCGGGAAGGGAAGTGATCAGTTGTTCCGGTCGGTAGATGCGGTCCCAATAGCGCGACACAGGCTTGAAGCAGTCGTTCACGCCAATGTCCTGTGTGCTCGACGACTCCAGTTGCTGCAGCACTGGCGCCACGTTGCGCCGCGCGAAGATATCGCCCGGCAGCAACAGCACAGGCAGCCGGTTAATCGTCGCCAGCGCCGCGCCGGTAATCATGTTCGTTGCGCCCGGCCCAATCGATGAAGTGCATGCAAACGTGCGCAGCCGGTTGCTCGCCTTGGCAAAGCCCGCGGCCATGTGCACGCCGGCCTGCTCATTGCGCATCAGAATGTAAGGGAAGTCGGGATTCTCCTGCAACGCCTGGCCGATTCCGGCCACGTTTCCGTGGCCGAAGATCCCCACAACTCCGGCGAAAAACGCATGCTCGCGGCCGTCCCGATCCACATGCTGCTGCTTCAGGAACTCGATAAGCGCCTGAGCCATCGTCATGTGCCGCGTCTTCATGCCCACTCACCTCAACGCCGCAGCAACTCAACCCCACCGCGCTGGCCTTACCGCTTGACCATCGGCAGCCTCGGGTCCTTTTCCTTCCAGGCGCTCTTCACCCATCCGTAATCCGGATCGTCTGAGCAGGCCAGTGACCGCGCCGAACCCGCCAGCGCGTTCAGATAATACACGTTGTATCCATGCGCGGCCACCACCGGATGGTATCCCTCCGGAACCAGCACCAGCTCGCCGTCGCGCACCGTCAACGTCTCGTCGATGCGCCGATCCGCGGTGTACACCTTTTGCATCGCGAATCCCTCCGGCCGTTCGATCCGGTAATAGTAAATCTCTTCCAGATCCACTTCCGTCGGCGGGTTGTGCACATCGTGTTTATGCGGCGGGTAGCTCGACCAGTTGCCCGCCGGTGTGAATACTTCCACCACCATCAGCCTCTGCGCCAGAAACGTTGGCGGCAGCATGGAGTTGATCTGCCGCGTGGCGTTTCCACCGCCGCGAATCTCGATCCCCACGTGCGCGGGTGTCACCAGCCGCGCCGGGTACTCTTCTTCGGCCTTGCTGTAGCAAAAAGCCAAATCGCACGCCGTCTCGGCGCTCACTGTAAACGTGGTCCTGATCGGTAGGTAAAGCGTGTACGGCAACCCATCGAAAACTGTCGCGCGCTGGCCGATCCCGTGCCATTCGCCGCGCGAGCTTTTCACTGAGCAAACACCGCCCAGCACCACAATGGCCAACTCTCTTCCGGCCGTCTCGCTCCGGAATTCCTGGCCCGCCTCCAGCTTGCGCATTGCAAACGACAAAAACTCATAACCAAAATCCTCAGTCCGGTTCCGGAATTTCTCCGGCCGGACCAGCAAATCACTCATCATCACTCCAGGGGAAGGATTCACCAAGGCAACAGCTAACTTCCGGTTCGTGCTTTCGCCGGTTGGAAATCGATTTACCAGCCAAACCAAGGTGGATGGTGCACACGTGTGCACCTTTTATGATTTTCCATGATTTGGCACTTCCTGTCAATCGTGAAAATGTTTCCATTCAATGCAAAACGGCCTGCCTGCAAACGTCACATTGCGCTGGTTTTATAGGAGCACACTAGCAAGAGAACGGGGCCCTCGATCTTGTTCTCTCGAGTGCTCCATTCCAGGGTACCCACCCAACGCTGCGCTTCAGCCCATGCGCGCAACCTTGACCGCTAACTTTCCCCGGTGGTAGGGTTTTCCTGCACACGTTTGCATCTCTCAGAGCATGCGGACCTTACGCCGCCCCCTATGGCCAATTTCAAAAGCCCGCTCCACAAAATGACCCAGACTACCCCCACCTGCCTGTGGAACGACTCGGCCTCCGTCGAAGAGCTCACTTACTCCATCGAACACGGTGCAGTCGGCGCCACCTGCAATCCGTCTATCGCCGTCACCGTGCTCAGGCAGGAACTCGCCGTCTGGAAGCCGCGCATTCTCGCACTCGCAACCGAGACCAACCACAATGAAGACGAACTCTCCTGGCGCATCGTCGAAGAGATCTCGGCAAACGCCGCGCGCCTGCTCCTGCCCATCTTCGAGCGCGAAAAGGGGCGCAACGGCCGCCTGTCGATTCAAACCGACCCCCGCAACTATCGCAACACCGAAGCGATGCTCACCCAGGCCGTCCGCTTCAGCCATCTCGCGCCCAACATGATCGTCAAAATCGCCGCCACGTGCGCCGGCCTGCCCGCCATTGAGGAAGCCACTTATCGCGGCATCAGTATCAACGCCACCGTCAGTTTCACCCTCCCCCAGGCCATCGCCGTTGCTGAAGCCGTCGAACGCGGCCTCAAGCGTCGAGAAGCTGAAGGCCTCGACATCTCAACCATGGGCCCGGTCTGCACGCTCATGGTCGGCCGCCTTGACGACTGGCTCAAGGTCCTCCACGACAAGCACAATCTCTCCGTCGATCCCGGCTACCTTGAGTGGGCTGGCGTCGCCGTCTTCAAAAAGGCCTATCAAATCTATAGAAACCGCGGCTACCGCCTGCGCCTGCTCAGCGCGGCCTTTCGCAATCACATGCACTGGAGCGAGTTCATCGGCGGCAACGTCGTCATCTCTCCGCCCTGCGCCTGGCAGCGCCGCTATAACGAGAGCGACATCGAAGTTATTCCGCGCATCGATAATCCAGTCGCCCCGCGGATCGTCGACACGCTGCTCGCCAAATTCCCCGACTTCGAGCGCGCCTGGTCTGAAAACGGCCTCACTCCCGCGGAGTTCGACACCTTCGGCTCCACGCGCCGCACCCTACGCCAATTCATCTCCGGCGTCGTGGAAATGAACTCCATCGTCCGCGACATCATCCTCCCGAATCCAGACACGGAATAGACCAAAAATAAAGATCGGGATACTCGCCGATTACCTGCTCCACCCACAGTCATTTCTTCAACAGCGCCGGCCAGTTCACCACCACCGTAATAGGTGGCGTCTTGGCCTCGCTTGCCGGCGCAAGCATCAGAAACCGTTGGCCGTCGGGCGAAGGGACATAGATGTTTCTCCAGAACGAGAGCGGAATCAGTTGCGCTTGAAAAAGCGGTTTCGGGATGCCCGCTTGGAAGCTCGGCGACGCCGTATTCACATCCACCGCCGTCAGCGTTTCGTCGGGCGTCAGATAGAACAACTCTTTGCCGTCGCGGCGCCACTTTGGTTCTGTCCCACCCGACGCCGAGACTTGCCACTTTCCGGTGTGCTCCGGGAAGGTCTGGACATAGATTTCCAGTCTTCCCGTCTCGTTGGATGCATAGGCCACGAAGCGGCCATTGGGCGAAAACTGGGCGCTCGAAGCGCCGAAGCCGCCTTGAACGAAGGCGAAAGGCTTGCGGTCCCCGAAGAGCGGCAAAGCCCACAGTTGGATCGTATTTGCGCTGGTTCCCGTGTCGTAGATCGCATAGCGGCCATCCGCCGTCAGGTCATTGACGTACTTGGCCTGATCCTTCGACTGAAAGACCGGCTCCGTGCTCCCCAGGCCGTCCGCGGCTTGCTGGTAAATGTCGTACTGGCCGCCGCGATTGGAGGAAAACACGATCCGGATTCCATCCGTCGACCAGACGGGATTCGTATCGTCCGTAGAATTGAAGGTAAGCCGCGAGCCGGTTCCGCGCCTCAGGTCGTAGACCCAGATGTTGCGCTTGGACTGGAGTCCCACCCCCACGGCAAGCTTGGCGCCATCGGGTGACAGTGCCGGCGTCGCGTAAATGTCCGGCTGGCCCACCGTCCCCAGCTTCTGGCCCGCGCGGCTGAACCACGCCATTTGGTTGGTGGTGGTGACTGCCGCAGTCTGGTAAGCCAGCACGCCTGCCGGAGAGACGGCGAAGAATCCATAGAATCCGTCGCCGAGCGATCCGACGTTCTGGGCCACTGGTACGGCCGGCCCGGCGAAATCCAGCGCCTTGACGCTGAACGGCCGCGCCATCAAAGCGCCTTGATCCGAATAGAACACGTATCCAGGCGGGGCGTAGAAGGCGTCAGTGTTCAACTGCACCAAATGCTTCACTGTCTTTGAGTCCAGCGAGCCGGCTCCGATGAAGTTTGGCTGGGTGCCCGGCGTGGCCACCTCAACAAGGAAGTGCCGGCCATCGGGGAGAAACTGCGGGAACGCAAAACCTGCCTCGTTGCGCGCAGCGTCCGGGGCAGCTGCGAGCGTGGGCGTGCCGCCGGTATCGGGCACGCTGAAAAGGCTGCGGTGATTGCCAAAGAGAATGACGCCATCGCGATTCCAACTGCCGCCAGGGTAGTCTGCGTCGCAAAGCGTCTGTGGCGTCCCACCTGAAACGGCGATCTTCTCCAGTTTGCCATTTGCCTGAAATCCGATTTCCTGGCTGTCCGGCGACCAGAACGGCCCAGAGGCGCCCTCCGTTCCCGGAACCGGCTCGGCCATGAGGCTGTCGAGCGGACGCAACCAGAGAGCCTGGGGTTTGTCCGTTCCGGCCTGGGCGACGAATGTCAGATAATGGCCGTCGGGCGAAATGCTCATCTCGCCGCCAGTGACGAACTCCGCGTTTTCGGGCTGCACGACCGCGAAGCGAATGACGTTCGGCTGCGGCTTTGGCTTCAGCAGCAGCCAGCCTGCAACGGCTGCACAAAGAATCGCGACGGCCCCCAGCGCCCAGGGCACAGTGCGGCGCAGCCGCGAACGCCATCCGCGTTCGGCAATCGGGCCGCCGCCGGCCGCCGCTTCCGTGTCCGCGCCCGACATTGCTTCTTCGATCGCAATCCGCGCGTCGCCGATCGCCTGCAACCGCTGCTTCGGATCCTTCTGCAGGCAGCGCCGGATCAGTCTCTGGATCGCCGCCGGGGTTATCTCCGGTAGCGCCGTCCACTCCGGCTCGCCCCGGATCACCGCGGCCAGCAAATCCGAAATCGTCTCGCCTTCAAACGTCTTCTTTCCCGACAGCATTTCAAACAGCACGCAGCCGAACGCCCAGATGTCGGCCCTGCGGTCTACCGGCTTGCCCTTGGCCTGTTCCGGCGCCATGTACGCCGCCGTGCCCAGAATGATGCCAGCCTGCGTCGCCATCGCGCTCAGCGTGGGAGAGTTCGCAGGGACCACTGGTGCTGACGAGTCCTGATTGCTGAGCACCTTGGCCAGCCCAAAGTCCAGCACCTTCACCGTGCCTTCCGGCGTGATCTTTACGTTGGCCGGCTTCAAATCCCGATGGATCACGCCGCGCTCGTGAGCGTACTCCAGCGCCTCGGCAATCTGCTTGGCGATCGGCAGCGCCTCTTCCGCGGAGAGACTTTTCGAACCCCGTCCGGTCGCTCCACGTATGTGCTCGGCCAGTGTCTCGCCCTCCACCAGCTCCATCACCAGCGCGCGCACGCCCTGCGATTCTTCCAAGCCATAGATGACGGCTATGTTGGGATGGTTCAGCGAGGCCAGTGTGCGGGCTTCGCGCTCCAGGCGCGCCAGCAACTGGCTGTCGTGCGCCATGGTCGCAGGCAGAATTTTGAGAGCCACGTCGCGGCCCAGCTTCGCATCATAAGCACGATATACTTCGCCCATCCCGCCCTCGCCAAGCTTGGCGGTCACTTCATACGCCCCGATCTGTCGCCGTGCGGCGGGCGAGCTGGCAGCCCCGCCGGTTTGCGAGTCTTTGGTCCTGAATTCCACGCTAGCTTCTCCAGATGGAACAAATGATGAGCGGGTGCGGAATCATCCGGCCTTAACTCCGCTGACGAAGCCTTCAACCGGGCAGAAATGTGGGCTCAGTTGAGTGCATCATTTGGCCCTTTGCGCACGTCACGAGAAAGAGGAGGGAAGAATTCACAGAGAGAAAACGGTACGGATGAGCCCGGAAAGATAACCACACCAGTTTCTTTCATTTCACCGGTGCTTTCAAGGGATTTCGATGGAGGTCTATTGCATGGGGAATATTCGGAGCCAGCGAGCAGGACTGAAAAGTGGCCGGCATCGCCCGAGAGTTCCGGCTGCTCCCTGGCTCCCTTGCTTCCCGTCAACTTCGCTCACGCCGCTAACCCAGCTAACCCAACTCTACTTCAGCCACATCACCGGGTTGCTCGTCGACACCGCGCTCAATCCCTGCCTGAGCAGCTCTTCCACTTCCTTCATCGTCTCGATCAGTCCGCCGCCCACCACCGGCAAATCGGCCGAGATCGCCCGCACCCGCGGCAGCATCTTCGGCGCTACCAGCGCCGGCAAAATCTCCAGCGCATGAACCGGCGTGTTCCTTAGCTGGTTTGAAATCGTGTCCATCGCGCCCGAGTCCAGCAAGAACGTCCGCTGAATCCCGTACAACCCAATCGCCAGCGCGTGCCGCAGCGGGTCGAGGTGCGTCGAAATAATGCCCTGCGCCCCCACGCGCTTCAGGTAGTTCACCGCATACTTGCCGCGCGAGAATCCGTTAAGCAGGTCGAGATTCACCAGCGGAATCTTCCCCGCGGCAACAATCTTTCGGATCATCGATTCCACATTGTCCGGATCGCCCGTCAGGAGATAAATCAGCTTGCTTTGCGAGGCGATCGCCTGCTCCACAAACTCCGGCTTCCGAATCGCCGGAATGATCGGCGTGTCCTTGCAGAAGACGCTCAGCAACGTCAGCGCCGCCGGCCCTCCGTTTCTCGCTCCCGTCTCACCCATTTCGGCGTCCCGCGCTCCGAGCACGCACCTTCGCCGTCGAACCTCTGACAATCAACTCCGCCTCTACTTTCACCTGCGCCACCGAATCCTCTCCCGACATCAGCTTCAACAGATTCTCCATCGCCATCTCTCCCATGCGCCGCATCGGCTGCCGCACCGTGGTCAGCTGGGGCTCAAGATACTCCGCGAAAAACAAATCGTCGAATCCCGTCACCGAAATATCTTCCGGTACACGCAGCCACCGCTCGCGAATCGCCCGCATCGCTCCCAGCGCAGTCATGTCGTTGTAGCAGCACACCGCCGTCGGCGGCTCGGCCAGCCTCAGCAGTCCATTCACGGCCTCGAGAGCCGCCTCGGGCCTGCCGTCGCCGTGCACCGCAAGCTCGCCGGCGAATTCGATTCCCGCGCTGGCCAGTGCCTGTTTGTAACCCTCCAGCCTTTCCGTCTCGGTCTGATAGCCGCTGCGGTCACCCACATACGCAATGCGCCGGTGGCCCAAATCGATCAGATGCTCCGTTGCCGCCCGGCTGCCATCCTCGTTCGAGATCATCACTGAATGCACAAACTCTCCCGGATACTGGTCGTTCACCAGCACCATCGGTACGTTCAGGTCCGCCAGCATCGGCAGATAATCCGACCCCACGCGCGACAACGTCACAATGATCCCGTCCACGCGCCTCTCAGCGAGCGCCTGCACCATCTTGCGCTCGCACTCCGCATCGGCATTCGAGTTGGCCAGAAACACCGCATATCCGTGGTCGTTGGCTGCCTGCTCGATCCCGCAGGCCACCTCGCTGGCGAACGGATCGGCCACCGTAGTCACCACCAGCCCCACCGTTCGCGTCCGCCGCGTCACCAATCCACGCGCCACCGCGCTCGGCCTGTACCCCGCAGCTTCTGCGATCTTGCGGATCTTCGCCGCCGTCGCCGGATTCACCAGTGGACTGTTCTGCAGCGCACGCGAGACCGTCGGGTGCGACACGCGCGCCAGCCGCGCAATGTCCTTGATTGAGGTTTGCCGCGGCGTGCGACGGCCCGCACCGCCCTGCCCGGCCCGCGCTGAATTGCCCCTTTCCTTTTCCAACATGCCCAATTCCCCTGACCGCTAAACCGAGGCTGGACTCTCCCGGAACTGAAGCTTTCAAGTCGACGCGACCAACAGGGAGCGGCGACCTTGCTCCGAATTGAAAACGGCACAGAACCCCGGTTTCGCCGTATTGCACACGTTTGCGGTAGCAATCAGTCTCCTTGAACGCCCTCTAACTCGTCAATGCCTTGGGTCGCTTGGGCGATCGAATCGCGGTTGCCCCACCCTTCTCGCTCGCGCCGGCGAGTGAAAGGGCGGGATCCCACAAGTCTCGTCGGCGGCCCTCGACCTCCGACACCCTGAGTTCGCCGTAATAATCTGAGTACCAAGCCGTCCCATGATCCCGCCCGCATCGACCTCCGCAACCCTTCAACGCCGCATCGGCCTCCGCTCCGCCGTGCTCTTCAACATGCTCGAGATGATCGGCGTCGGCCCCTTCATCACCCTGCCGCTCGTCATCGCCGCCGCGGGCTATCGCCTCTCCGTCTGGGCGTGGGTGCTCGGCGCCGTCATCGCCATCGCCGACGGCCTCGTCTGGGCCGAGCTCGGCGCGGCCTTTCCGCGCGCCGGCGGCAGCTATGCGTTTATTGAGGAGATCTACGGCCCAAAGGGCCCGGGCAAATGGCTCAGTTTTCTTTATGTCTGGCAGGTCGGCTTCACCGCGCCGCTCTCCATCGCCTCCGGCTGCATCGGTCTCTCCGGTTTTCTCGCTGTCTTCTGGCCCAACCTCGACACCGCTCCCATCGCCACTCTTCCCGCGCTCCACTATTCCAACTTCGCCGCCGCCGCCGCGTGCCTTCTCGTAACCGCGCTTCTTTATCGCAATCTCAGCTCCATCACCCGTCTCGCCTGGGTTCTCTTTGCCGGAGTCATCGCGGCCCTCACCGGCGTCATCGTCTCCGGATTCGCCCACGCCGCCGCCACCGGCGGCTGGCACATGCCTCAGGCACCAGCGCTCTCCACGGCGCCTGCTTTCGGTGGCCTCGCCCAGGCCACGCTGCTCGCCACATATTGTTATTGGGGCTACTACAACATCTGTTTCCTCGGTGGCGAAGTCCGCCGTCCCGAGCGCACCATACCCCGGGCCATCCTGCTCTCCATCCTCCTTGTCGCCGCCTTCTATGTCCTCATGAACCTCGCCGCTCTGCCGTCGCTGCATGCGGCCGCCTCGCAAGCCGCCCAATCCGCTGCCCTCCGCGTGCAGCTCGTGGCCGACATCGCAGCTTCAGCATTCGGCCGCTGGGCCGGCTACTTGATGGCTGCCCTCATCGTCTGGACCGCCTTCGCCAGTGTCTTCTCCTTGCTCCTTGGCTACTCGCGCGTCCCCTATGCCGCCGCTCGCGACGGCAACTACTTCAGCTTTCTTGCCGCCGTGCATCCAAAGCACGGAATTCCCCATCGTTCGCTCGTCGCCCTAGGCCTCGTCGGCGCTCTCTTCTGTTTCTTCTCGCTCGCGCAGGTCATCACCATGCTCGTCATCACGCGCATTCTGCTCCAGTTCTCGCTGCAACAAGTGGGCGTCATCTTGCTCCGCATCCGCCGCCCCGATCTCCCGCGCCCCTTTCGCATTCCCCTTTACCCGCTCCCGCCCCTCGCCGCCATGGCTGGCTTCGCCTTCATGCTTTTCGATCCGCGCCGCGCCCAGGCAAAAGGAGGCAGCGGCCTCTTCGAACTCTACGGCGCAATCGCCATCGCCATCAGCGGCACCGCAATTTATCTCTTCCGCGCCCGCCGCCTCAGCCAATGGCCCTTCGCGCGTCCCGAGTGAACAGGCTGCTGTGATCGTCGGCCTTTACTTCGAGGGAGGATGCAGATCACACTGAAAAGGGGTACGCAATGAAACGGAAGCTTGGAGCAATCGCACTCGCAGTGTGGGGACTGGTCTGGGCGGCGGCCTCGGCTTGCGCGCAACAAGGGTGGATTAGGACCGACAGGAAAGACCCGCTAACGGATTTTTCCTACGTCCGTTTCACTTTGGACGGCGTGTTTCTCCAGGCACCGAGCAATGGCGGAACGGGCAAACCGACGTTTGTGGTGGAGTGTGACCCTACTACGACCAAGTGGAAGAATACTGTTCATGGCAAGGTTTTACGTAGTTTCATCACGATTGGAACTGTGCTAGACAGCCAGGTCTCTACACACGAAGGCTTGCTAACTTCGACGGTTCAAAGCTTGGTGCCCGTCCTGTACCGCCGTGACGACGAAAAGAAGATTCAAAGCGACGACTGGGCGTCGAGCACGAATTATTCGGCTCTTTTCCTGGGTTTTCAGTCCGGACTTATTCATGACAACGGAGAGATGCATCTCAGTCAATTGTTTTACGGGCACGACGTGTTACACGCCGAGGGGAAGGGTGAACAGGTCAGGAAACTTGTTATCAGTGTACCCGAGTACCTTGGCGGGGACGTTGTCATGCAGTTCGACCTTCCTGACTTGTCGGTAGTTGGCGACTCGTGCGGTCTAATCGTACACAAGCGGCAGTAAAAGCGCGGCGTCAGGACTGAGCCCGTAAAGGGAAGCTGGGCCTGACGAATGGCGAATAGGACGTGACCGACTCCCCAACCTAGCACAAGAAAACTGTCCCCTCATCCCTGATCCCTCGTTCCCACGCTCCCTCGCTTTCTCGTTCCCTTGTTCCCTTGGTCCTTTGTTCCCTGCTCCCTGTTTTTCCCGTAACTCTTACCCCTTCCATCGTGTCTAATGATTGCGACGGCCCTCCCCCTAATCGCGAGGTCAGAAATGCTCATCGGCAAACCACCCGACATACCCTCCTCCGAGATCACCTCACGCGACGCCTACCTTCGTTACCTCAGCCGCCGCCGCTTCCTCAAAGGAGCGGCTGCGGCGGGCGTCGCAACTCTCGCCGCAAATCGCCTCGGCCAGCTCGTCTTCCCCCGCACCTCCGTTCGCGCCGGAACCAAGCTCCAAACCGTTCCGAGCCCGCTCACCACCACTGGCGAGCAGCTCACTCCCTACGACGACATCACCCACTACAACAACTTCTACGAGTTTGGCGTCGACAAAGACGCTCCCGCCAAAAACGCCGGCGGCCTTCCCACGCGCCCCTGGACCGTCAAAGTCGATGGCAAAGTCTCCAAGCCGCTCACCTTCGACATTGACGACCTCCTCAAGCTGCGCCCCCTCGAAGACCGTGTGTACCGTCATCGCTGCGTCGAAGCCTGGAGTATGGTCATACCCTGGGTAGGCTACTCGCTTTCCGAATTCATCAAGCAGTGCAATCCGCTGTCCAGCGCGAAATACGTTCAGTTCCTCTCCTACTTCAACTTTCACGTTGATAAGTGGGCAACCGAAGATCCCTCCATTTACTGGCCTTACTCTGAAGGTCTCCGCATGGATGAAGCCATGCACCCGCTCACTCTGCTCACCTTCGGCCTCTACGGCGAAACCCTTCCCAACCAGGACGGTGCCCCCGTCCGCATCGTCGTCCCGTGGAAGTACGGCTTCAAGTCCGCGAAGTCCATCGTCACCGTGCGCTTTCTTGACAAGCAGCCGCCCACCACCTGGAACGATCAGGCCGGCGAAGAATACGGTTTCTACTCCAATGTGAATCCCAATGTGGACCGGGTTCCCTGGAGCCAGAAAACGGAGCGCCGCATCGGCCTGCCCTTCTACCAGCAAAACCGCACCACCCTCATGTTCAACGGCTACACCGATCAGGTGGGATCGCTCTACGCAGGCATGGACCTGCGCAAGAACTACTGAAGCAGGGAACTGAGAACAATGCCCAAGGAGAAGAAAGATTCGGCGCGCCCAATCGACGGATGCCCCATCTTTGCCGCGCTTTTTTGCGGCCATGTGCCCCATGTCCCGATTCTCGGACATGGGATAGCACAAACCCACACCGACCGCCAACTCGCCAACTTGCAAACACGTCCGCGTAGCGGACGGCTAACTCGCTAACTTGCTCCCTCGCTCCCTGCTAACTATGACCCGCTCGACCCTCATCGTCCTCAAAACTCTCGTCTGGCTCGCGTGCCTCGCGCCTTTATGCTGGCTTGTTTGGGGAGCTTTCACCAACAACCTCGGCCCCAACGCTACGGGCGCCATCGCCTTCGCCACCGGCCGCACCACGCTGCGCCTGCTCGCCATCACGCTGGCCATCTCTCCACTCCGCCACCTGCTCCCGCGCCTCTCCTGGCTCATCAAATTCCGCCGCCTGCTCGGTCTCTTCGTCTTCTTCTACGCCACGCTGCACCTGCTCACCTGGGTTGTGCTCTACAACAACTTCGATCTGCAATCCATGCTCGCCAACGTCGCCCGCCGCCGCTACATCACCGCGGGCATGGCCGCCTGGTTGTCGCTGCTGCCTCTGGCACTCACGTCCACCGCGTGGTCCATTCGCAAACTCGGCGGCAAGAACTGGAACCGCCTGCACATGCTCATCTACGTCGCCGCAATTTGTGGAGTGGCTCACTACTGGTGGCAAATGAAGCCCGGTGTCCTCACGCCGCTCGCCATGACCGTTGTCATCGCGGCTCTTCTCCTCGCTCGCCCCATCCTCGTCTGGTTCCAGCGACGCAAAGCTCACGCCGCCTCCGCTTGAGCGCCGGTTCATCCAGGGGAATGTCGCCGTGGCCATATCGCGATTAGCCGTCGCGAGCCTAGACTGCTTCCGCAAATTGCAACTTTCGTGTCAGCAAGAGCCGGGCAAAGGTGATTGAAACCATACTGAATTCGGACCTAGAGTGAGTCTATTCAATTGGATATTCACCAGTCGAAGGGCCAGATAAGAAGGAACTGACACCTGGATCGGAGTTTCCGGAACAGTGGGGAAGTGGCAGGCCGGATGCTCAATGGAGAATCTGTAAATGTCCAACATCATGACCGCGCTGCGAGAGATGGAACTGGAACAGCAGGAGAGCGCCACTCAATCCAGGATGCATCTCCTGGCATCCGCCCCGGCGGAAGACGATTTTTCGGCCCTCAAGGAATTTACAGCGCCTACAGCGCTACAAGTCGAAGATCGCGAACAGCAGACAGTCGCGCATACACCGCAGCTCGGGCACGAGGCATTGATCCACTTTGCAAACGACTATTCTGCCCTCGCGGAACGCGTAGTTCGAGTAATTGAAACGGCGGAGCGGGAGCGGCAAGCCTGTTTGGCAGCCGAGAAGCGCGCTGTGCATGCTGAAGCGGAAGTCACTCGGCAGACGCTGCGCATGGATCGGCTCGAACGGAAGATGCGGGATCTTGAGTGCGAGAGCGATCGCTGGCGTCAGTACGTCGAGCAAATGATCGCTCTCCTCGATTCGCTCCAGCCTTCAAAGGGCTAGTAACAACGGACGACCCAGCCAATCCCGCCCATTTCCGGAAAAAGAAAGTCCTCCGCAAATCCTGCCAAACTCCGCTGCATCATTCAAACAGCGCCAACTGCGCCACCGGCTGATAGCTCTTCCGGTGCAGCGGCGTCGGTCCCAGCCGCCGCAGCGCCTCCAGGTGTTCCGCCACGCAATAGCCCTTGTGCCGCGCCAGCCCGTACCCCGGATACACCGCATCCAACTCCACCAGTAGTCGGTCGCGATGCACTTTCGCCAGCACGCTCGCCGCCGCAATTGAAACGCTCCGCACGTCACCGCCCACCACCGCCTGCTGCGCGCATGGCCACTCGATCGTGTCGCGCCCATCAATCAACAGATAGTCGGGCAACAGAAAATCCGGCGCCGCTGCCAACTGCTCCACGGCCATCTTCATCGCCAGCAGTGACGCCCGCCTGATGTTGATGCGGTCGATCGTCTCCACATCCACCGCCGCAATCGCCCACGCCACGGCGCAGTCGCGAATCATCGCGTCAAATTCGTTCCTCTGCTTTTCCGTCAGCAGTTTTGAATCCGTCAATCCCGGCATTCGGCAGCGTTCAGGAAAAATCACCGCCGCGGCAACCACCGGCCCGAACATCGGCCCGCGCCCGACCTCGTCCAGGCCTGCAATGCGTGTCGCGCCGCGCTGCCGCGCCGCGTTCTCCAGCGCCCATCCGCATACCGGAGCCCTCCGAAACGTGGTCATGCACTCAGTATAGGAATCCTCGAGGAATCATCGCGTGGAAAAGCCGGGCGACAACCCCTCACTCCCGCTCGAGCCCGTAGTCGCGCTCCACACGGCAGATGCGCACCTTGAATTCCTCATACCACCTATCGCGGCCAC
Source organism: uncultured Acidobacteriaceae bacterium (assembly GCA_963823805.1). Classification (GTDB taxonomy): domain Bacteria; phylum Acidobacteriota; class Terriglobia; order Terriglobales; family Acidobacteriaceae; genus Telmatobacter. The sequence goes on from CAWGMW010000001.1 coordinate 293,706, forward strand.
GCTCCTGCGCTACGAGGTGGCTGGAATTCTGCTTCCACGCCGCAATCGACTCCAGGCTCTCCCAATACGACACCGTGATTCCCAGCCCGTCGCGCGCCGATTCGATCCCCAGAAATCCCGGCTGCGTCGCGGCCAGCTTCTCCATCGCCTCGGCCATCTTCCCGTAGCCGTTCTCGCCTTCAGTCCGCAGAGAAGTGAAGATTATTGCATAATAAGGAGCCGCAGGTGTTGCTGCAATCGCCATGCAAACAGTATAGGTACAAAATTGTTGCGGAAGATGCTAGCCTACCTGACATCACAGGAGGTCATTCACAATGCCCAAGTTCGTTATCGAGCGCGAGATTCCCGGTGCCGGAAAGCTGACCCCGGATCAACTTCACGCCATCGCCCAGAAATCCTGCGGGGTGGTTCAATCCATTGGGCCTCGTATCCAGTGGGTCCAGAGCTTTGTCACCGACGATAAGATCTACTGCATCTACATCGCCCCGGATGAGGATACGATTCGCCAACACGCCCAGTTGGGAGGATTCCCCGCAAACTCCGTCGCTCAGGTGCGCTCCGTTTTCGATCCCACAACCAGCGAATAAAACTGCCGAAGGCCGCCGCACGACGCCGGTGTCAAATCACAATCGGCCCGCCGCCCACGGTTCACCGTCCACGGCAAACTCCGCGCAGCAAAAACCCGGCCGAAGCCGGGGCTCTATTTGACTCTCCAAATTCCTATTCACTGCCCATCAAAGCGAGGTCAACTGACCAGCAAATACCGGCCGCTGTTCCTACACCCGCACTTTGCCCGTGGCGCGATCCATTTCCTTGAGCCGCGCCGCCTTGCCGCGGAGTCCGCGTAGATAAAACAGCTTCGCGCGCCGCACTTTGTAGCTGCGCACCACTTCCACCTTATCCACTACCTTGGAGTTGAATGGGAAGATGCGCTCCACACCCTGCCCAAAGCTCATCTTGCGCACGGTAAACGTGCCCTGTGCGCCGCGATTCACCGCGATCACCAGGCCCTCGAAGGCCTGCAGCCGCTCTTTATCGCCCTCTTTGATCTTTACTTGAACGCGAATCTGGTCGCCGGGCACAAACGCCGGCAAATCGGTGCGCTTCAGCTTGTCGGCCAGGCGCTGCATTACGGGATGGATTGACATGTTAGTTTCCTGCGATTGAAGTCAGAATGTTTAGTTTATCAAAGATCGCCGCGATCTGCCTCACGCAGTCGCCCCTCGTTTTTACAGGTGTTTCAGCCCCTGCCCCATGCGCTATATTTCCCCAATGGACGAAAAACGAGATCTTCTCCGTCACACCCTTGCCACACTGGCTTATCGCACGGTTCGCGCCTTGGAAAACGCCCCCGATTCCTTCGCAAACTTCGACAGTGCCGGCCGCCGTCCCGTGCAGATCCTCGCCCACATGGGCGACCTGCTCCACTGGGCCCTCTCCATGGCTCAGGGCAACCCCGCCTGGCACAACTCTCAACCTCTCGCCTGGCCGCAGGAGCAGCAGCGTTTCTTCGCCGCGCTCTCCGCCTTCGACGCGTACCTCGCGGGGTCCAACCCGGTCCAGGCGCCCATCGAGCGGCTCATGCAGGGCCCTGTCGCCGACGCCCTCACCCATGCTGGCCAGTTCGCCATGCTCCGTCGCCTCGCCGGCTCGCCCACCCGCGGCGAAAATTTTTACGTTGCCGCAATAGCCATCGGCCAAATCAACTCCGTCCAGCCTGAGCCCGTGAAGCCCTTCTAGCTTTTCCCAGACGCACTTCCTCAAAAGCCCTCCAGCGATTCCGCAGGCCGTACACGCCAATCCCGAAAGGCAGGCGTGTCTCCGCGTCAGCTGGCGCGCACCTCAATTGCCCTGTGGAAAACCACACCATATTGAGAGATAACTTTAACATTTCGTCCATTCTATTCAACTTAAGTCTATGTAGATTTAATATCTGCCGGTTTGTCTTGACAACAGTATATTTCTTGGATAATAATAGCGACGGTGACTATCGTCGCCATGGAGGTACTTTATGCGCCGTATACTAGCGACCAGCATCATGCTCTCCTCGCTGATTCTCCCCGCAGCGGCATTTGCCAGCACGCCCGTGGACGACGCCACTGCCCCAACCCCCATTCGCATCAGCTCCGGCGTCACTGAGCCGGTCCTCGTCAACACCGCTTACCTCGACATTCCCCAAGGCTACTCGATCGACGCGATTCCCAGCGACGCTCAAGTCGCCCTTTCTCTCACCATCAACGAAAAGGGCCAGCCTGAAAACATCCAGGTCACCAAGTCCTACAGCAAGTTCTGGGACGCTCGCGTCATTGAAACCGTCCGCGAGTTCCGCTTCAAGCCCGGTACCGTCGACAACGAACCCACGCCCGTCGACATGAACCTGGTCGTTAACATCACCAAGTAAATCCGCCAACCCGCTGGGATGCGGTGCCTGAAGATTTCTGCTATCGAGCCCAACCGGCTCGTCCTCAGGAAAGCTCTACCTTCAGCTCAGCATCCCATCGGCATCAGGAGTTTCGGCATTTAGGAGTTCGCCCCTCCCCCACGGCGCATCTCCTCGATCATCATCACGTCCTCCGCGCTCAGCGCCGCCCGCTCCAGCAGCTCCGGGCGATTCTTCAGCGTCTTGCGCAGTTGCTGCTCCCGCCGCCACCTTCTGATCTCCGCGTGATCGCCGTTCATCAGCACCTCCGGCGCGCGCAGCCCTCCGAACTCCGCCGGCCGCGTGTATTGGGGATAATCCACTAGGCCCCCGGCACCATGCTGCGATCGCGGAACCCCCTCCACATCCACCTCGATCTCCGCGTCAGCCACGCCAAAGCTCTCAAACTCGCCCGAAGCCTCGTTGCCCAGCACCCCGGGAATCAGGCGCATCGTCGCATCCACCACCACCGCCGCCGCCAGTTCGCCCCCGCTCAGCACGTAGTCGCCGATCGAAAGCTCCATGTCGCAGTAGAGCCCATTTATGCGCTCATCCACTCCCTCATATCGCCCGCACACCAGCACCACGCGTTTCACGCCCGCCAGCTCCCGCGCCACTCGTTGCGTGAAAAGCCGCCCCTGCGCCGACAGCAAAATCACCCTGGTAGTTTCTTGCTCCTTCGCTCCCTCGCTCCCCCGCTCCCTGTTTTTCTGTTCCCTGACCCCTGATCCCTGACCCCTGCCCTTGACCCCCAGCGCCTCCAACGCCTCCGCCAGGGGCTCCGGCTTCAGAACCATCCCTTCGCCGCCGCCAAACGGACGATCATCGACCGTGCGGTGCCGGTCGTGAGCATACTTGCGAAGATCGTGCGCCTCCACCGTCACCAGTCCCTCCTTCTGCGCTCTGCGCACAATCCCATGCGCAAAAACGCTCTCAAAGAATCCCGGAAAGATGGTCACAATGTCGAACCGCATATCTCTGATGATAGAAGCTCCCCGGCCCTACACCGGCCGGCTATTACGAATCGAGGAGTTCGGTCCGCCCTTGGAGCGGCAAGTTTCGCCCGCTCGCTAAGCGGAGTAGAATGTTCGCAACAATCAACGGCGCGTTGGATTGATCTGCCTTTGGCGAGTTTTGGGGGGACCTTTGAAGACCTGGCTTAAGGTTGCGGCCATTGGCTTCTGCGTAGCCGGCACCTTTGCCTCCGCATCCGCGCAGCCTTCCACCGCAACCACCCTCGCCGTAACCTTCAACGGAAGCCCGGTCACGGCAATCGACCCGGGCAGCGTCATCACGCTGACGGTAACAGTCACGTCTGGCAGCACGCCGGTTTCACCCGGTCAAGTTAGCTTTTGCGATGCATCGGTTTCCTGGTGCACCGACATTCATCTCCTCGGAATGGCGCAGTTGTCCACCTCGGGAACTGCAACTTTCAAGTTCGTTCCCGGCATCGGCGTCCATCTCATCAAAGCGGTCTTCCTGGGCACAAACGCTGACGCGGCGAGTTCCTCCGCCGTTTCCACATTAACTGTCGTCGGAACCAGGCTTCCCTGGACGTTTGGCTCTCAGTACAGCTATGTCTCCGTGCCGACAGATCCCGCCCCCCAGGCCGCTGTCATTGCGGACTTCAACGGTGACGGAAAGCCCGACCTCGCCGTTTCCATCGGTGACGCCGGTGCTCCGGCGAGTTCAGTCGACATCTTCCTTGGTTATGGCGATGGAACCTTTCAAGCCGCGCCCGCTGTCCCCTCGACCAACGCGACCGCCGGATCGATCGTCGCGGGAGATTTCAACGGCGACGGCAAGCAGGATCTAGCCGTCGTTCTTCCTGATGTGAACCAGATTCAAGTCTTTCTCGGCAAGGGCGACGGCACATTCACGCTCGGACAGAGCATACCGGACTCCAGCAGGCCATTTTCAATCGTCACCGGAGATTTCAACGGAGACGGCATTGCCGACCTGGCCGTGGTAAATCCCGCCGGAAACAACATCGTCATTCTGTTGGGAAACGGCGACGGAACCTTTACCCAGGCGGCGCAAACTCCAACTTTCGCGGCAAGCCCCGTCTCCGCCGCCGTGGGAGATTTCAACGGGGATGGGAAAGCTGACTTGGCCGTCGCCCTCGAGGGAGCAACCAGCAACGATTCTGGTTTGGTCACCATTCTCCTGGGCAATGGCGACGGCACCTTTACGCCCGTGGCGCAAACACTGGCCACAACTCCTTCTCCATCCTCCATAACCGCCGCCGACTTCACCGGAAATGGAATCCTCGACCTGGCAGTAGCGGGTCTCGGAAGCTCGCTCTCCGAACCTCAATCCATCCAAATATTCGCGGGCAACGGGAATGGAACCTTTACGCCCATTTCCGACGATTTCGCTAACGCCCCGTATAACTCCATCGCCTTCGGCAGCCTTCGAAATGCCGGCGATGTGGATCTCTACGTCGCGGGCGTCGGCGCCGACGACGTTGCCACGTATCTTGGCCTGCAGAATAATGGCATTTTCGACTACGCGGCAACCTTTTGGGGGGGCACGGCCAACTCACCATCTATCGCTGTTGGTGACTTCAACGGCGACGGCTTCGCTGACTTCGCCGCGGTTCTCAATACCGCAAATTCCGTTGCGGTTTATACTTCCGCTATCTATGGCGCTTCAACTCAAGCCGCCACAACAACCACGCTTACCGCCGTTCCAACCAACCTGACCGTGGGCCAAACGCTTACGCTTACCGCAACCGTCACGGCTTCGAGCGGCGCGACTCCCGCCGGAACCGTCACTTTTCTCAATGGCATTTTCATTCTGGGCACAGCCAGTTTGAATCCCAGTGGCGTGGCTACCCTCTCACTCTCGCCGGCGGCAGGCGCCTACTCCATCACCGCCAGTTACGCCGGTTCGTCCACCGATGCGCCCTCGGTCTCTGCGCCGCCCATTGCAGTCAATGTCGGCAGCCTCGTTTCCACTTCCACTAGCCTCCAGACCTCATCCACCACTTTGGTGGTGGGCCAATCTGTCGTTCTTACCGCGACCGTGACAGCGGCCAACGGAAGCATTCCCGGCGGGTCTGTCACATTTTTCAATGGAGCCGCCTCGCTGGGTGTCGGCGCGTTGAATGCTCAGGGCGTTGCGACAATCCAAACCTCCTTGCTGCCCCCCGGCGCAAACGGCATCACTGCCGCCTATCCCGGCAATGCCCAATTAGGCGCGTCCGCCTCGCAACCTCTTATCGTCACGGTCAATACTGGTGCCGCCTCCACGACGAGCGAGCTCGCGATCACATCCGGCGGGAATGCGGTTATGCAAGTCGTGTATGGAGACGCGATTGAGCTCACCGCGACAGTCACCTCCGCTGCCGGCGTCGTTACGCCCGGCCAGGTCGAATTCTGCGACGCGACGGTGAATTACTGCACAGACATTCATCTTCTGGGCATGGCGCAGTTGAGCGCCGCTGGCACCGCGACCATTACGCTCATCCCGGCGGTCGGCCGACATAGCTACGAAGCCGTGTTCTTGGGAACCCACACGGATGCCGCAAGTTCTTCGGCCGTCTCGACCTTAGCCGTGACTCCGCCCGTGCTTTACCCCACAACCACCGCCCTCACGTCGAGCGGCAACCCCGGCGACTACACGCTTACGGCTACGATCACCGGCGGTCACCCTGTTCCGCCCACAGGCACGGTGACGTTCATTGATACCAGCAATGCGAATTACGTGCTGGCCACGGCGCCGGTCACCGAACTGACCGCCTTATTCGCGCTGAGCTTCTTCGATGCCGGCTCCCCGCAGGTGAGTGGAGTTCCGGTTCAAAGCACAGTGGCGGATTACAACGCAGACGGGAAGCCGGACCTGGCCTTACTCGGCTACGGAGCTTCCCTGTTCAATCCGAACGGTGAAGTGGACGTAATGCTGGGCAACGGCGGCGGTACGTTCACGCTTCTCCCGAATTTTCCGCCGCTGATTAATGCTTCCGCGGCCGTGTCTGGGGATTTTAACGGAGACGGCAAGGTAGATATCGCCACGATGCAAAACGGCGGTGGTTACATCACCATTCTGCTGGGCAATGGAGACGGCACGTTCACAACCGGGCAGACACTTCAAATTCCACTCCCTGGGGGTCAAAGAATTGTGACGGCGGACTTTAACGGCGATGGCATCGCCGATCTCGCCGTTTTACTGTATCCGACCGGCGGGCCCGTCAACGTCGCGCAATGCGCCATCTTCCTCGGCAAAGGCGATGGAACCTTCACCTTGGGACCGATGCTCACGCTGACCGGACAATATCCGAGCCCGGTAGACTTCGCCGTGGGCGACTTCAACGGGGATGGCAAGCCGGATTTGGCGGTTCTGGACAACGCGTCCAGCGATGTGACGATCTATTTGGGCAACGGCGATGGTACCTTTACGCCGGTCGCGCAAACCTCGCCAGTGACGGGCGAGGGAAATACAAATAACAGCATCGTTCCAGCGGATTTCAACGGGGATGGAATTCTTGACCTGGCAGTCGTCAATGTGAATGAGAACGGGAACACCAACCCGAGCACAATCGAGATCCTGCTGGGTAACGGGGACGGTACCTTTACGCAAACGCCGGTGAGTCCTGTGGGGGGCGCCGCCACGTACTCCCTGGCGGTCGGTGACTTCAACGGGGATGGCAAGGCCGATCTCGTTGCCGCGAATGAAGACGGCCAATCAGGGATCCCAGGCAGTCCAGGGACAATCAATGTGCTCCTGGGCAATGGGGACGGGACGTTTGTCCCGCTTCAGACCGTCGCCACGGGCGGAACGCCTTTTTCGGTCGCAACGGCAGATTTCAACAACGACGGTCTGTCGGATATTGCCGAGGGCTGGAACAACCCTCCGCTCTTAACCGAAGTAAACATACTGCTTGCCGAGCAAACAGGGACGATCGTCTCATCGGCGACGGCCACCGGCATTTCAATCGTGGGCACGGGAACGCACTGGGTGGAGGCAGTCTATTCCGGCGACAGCTACTATGCCGGCAGCACCTCCCAGGCCATTCCGCTGACCGCAGAGCCGGTCGCCACAACGCTTTCCTTGAGCGCAAATCCAACCGCGATCATTCAAGGACAAAACGTTGTCCTTACCGCTACGCTCAATCCTTTCCAGGCGCAGAACCACACCGCAACCGGAAATGTCGCCTTCACGGTTCCGTCCCCCTTTACCGGCCTCACCCTGCTCCTGGGCACCGCACCCGTGGTCAACGGAGTGGCCACGCTGAATACCACCGCGCTGCCGCCGGGAACGGACGTGATCACCGCCTCGTACCCCGGCGATACCAACTTTGCCGCGGCCAACTCGAATCCCGTCACGGTCACCGTCACTCCGCTCACCACCACGACCCTCAATGCCGTTCCAACTACGCTGACTGTGGGCCAAACGCTCACGCTGACCGCGACAGTCACGGCGACTCTCGGCACTCCCGCCGGTACGGTCACCTTCCTCAACGGAACGGCCACGCTGGGTACGGCAACGCTGAACGCAGGCGGTATAGCCACGCTGACATTGACGCCGCCTCAGGGCATTTACTCGATCACTGCCGCCTACCCCGGCAATTCCAGCTTTGCGCCGTCTTCTTCTTCGCCGCCTGTCACCGTCACAGTTGCCTCGCCAACCACCACGGCCCTGATTGCCGCTCCAACGACGCTGAATGTGGGCCAAACGCTGACACTGACAGCGACGGTGACCGCGGCCGTCGGTCCCATCCCAACGGGAACAGTCACATTCCTCAACGGCGCAGCCGCGCTGGGCACGGCAACGCTCAACGCCGGCGGCGTGGCCACGCTTACATTGACGCCGCCTGTAGGCGTCTACTCCATCACTGCCAGCTACGGCGGCGTTCCGCTCGATGCGCCTTCGGTTTCATCGCCTCCGATCCTTGTAACGGTCAACGCCATCGTCACTGCGACGGCCCTGACTGCGGTTCCAACCACCTTGAACTACGGTCAGACTCTCACGCTGACGGCAACCGTGACGGCGGCCGACGGCGCTACCCCAACTGGGACCGTCACATTCTTGAGCGGATCAACCACGCTGAGTGCCATGCTGGGCACTGCAACGCTCAACGCAAGCGGCGTGGCCACGCTCGTGTTGACGCCGGCCGTGGGAGTTTATTCCATCACCGCCAGCTATGGCGGCTCTGCCACCGACGCGCCTTCCGTCTCAATCCCGCCCATTCAGGTCACAGTAAACTTCGCCGTAACCGCGACGACTCTCACTGCCGTTCCCACCGCTTTGATCGCGGGCCAGACGCTCACGCTTACGGCGACGGCCATGGCAGTCACCGGTGGCACTCCCACCGGCACGGTCACATTCTTTAATGGCGCAAACTCGCTGGGCACGGCAGCGCTCAACGCAAGCGGCGTGGCCGCGCTCGCGCTTACTCCGCCGGTCGGCGTCTATTCGATCACCGCCAGTTATTCCGGCTCCCCCACCGATGCACCATCTGCTTCATCCCCGCCGATCACTGTCACCGTCGTTTATCCCCCGACGGCAACCTTGCTCACTGCAACTCCCAACCCCGCTGCATTCCAGGCCAGCGTAACCTTCTCGGCCACGGTCACCAGTCCCGCGGGAACACCCACCGGAACAGTCTCCTTTTACGACGGAGCGGCTCTGCTGGGCACCGCAGCCCTCGCGTCCGGCGTCGCGACAATTTCAACCAGCAGCCTCACCGTCGGTTCGCATAACGTCACGGCGCAATACCCTGGAGTGACGGGATTCTCAGCCAGCACCTCCAATCTGGTTGTCGAGGTCATCGCCTTGCCCGCGTTCAGCATCTCCGCCTCGCCCGCCTCGCACTCTGTTTACGCCGGAGAAGCGGCGTCGTACACCGTAACCGTCGCCCCCGGCACGGCCTTCACTCTGCCGGTTTCGCTCACCTGTGGCCAGTTGCCCGCAGGCGTCACTTGCACCTTCTCGCCGGAAACCATCACCGGGGGAAGTGGCAGCGCCACGCTCGTGGTGCAGACTACCGCGCCCAGCCAGGCCGCAGCTGCCGCCGGCGTCTCGCGTCCGTATCGACTGGTTGCACTCGCCGGCCTCCTGCTGCTCTTCATCCCCAAACGTTGGCGCAAATCCTGCGGCCGCTGGCCGATGTTTTTCGTAATCCTCGTGTGCCTCATTGCTGGAGCTGCAGTTTCCGGCTGCAGCGAGCCCATTTCGCTTTCGGGAGGTACCCCGCCAGGCGCACAAACCATCACCGTAAACGGAACCGTGACCTACGATTCCCAGACCCTCACTCACGCCACCACTGTGACCCTGAATGTCGAGTCGCTTTTTTAACGACTGGCGCTTGCCAGACAAGCCGAAGCGCTTGCTAATATTTCCGTCGCGCGTGCGTTCCATCTGCGGGATGGCCGCGCTGGGATTGGTCCTGCTTGTCGGCTTGGCGCAGGCGCAGGTAGTTCCCTCCGCCACTGGCCCCGCTCATCCGCTCTGGGTGGGTGGGGAATACTCCAATGTCCATTCGAGTTTTCCGTATGCCAGCGATCAGCGGCTTTGGGGATTTGGCGTTTTTGCCGACTATGGCTTGACCGGCCACATTGGCCTCGAAGCCGATGCGCGCTTTCTACGCTTCAATAGTTTTTACGGCGAGACGGAAGATAACTATCTGGCCGGGCCGAGATACTTGATCGGAACGTTTGGAAGGTTTCAGCCCTATGCCCAATTTCTTCTGGGCCTAGCCAAGATCCAATACCCATTCAACATCGGAAACGGAAGCTATCTGGCGCTGGCGCCGGGTGCGGGAGCGAGCTATCGCATCGGCCGCAGATGGTCTGTGCGCGCCGAGTACGAATACCAGCTTTGGCCGTGCTCGCCCGACATCGCCAACGAACCCGCGCATGAGATCACGCCCAACGGCTTCCACGCCGGTATCGCCTACCGCCTGTCTCGATGAGCCGCCTCCGCTGCATGGCTGTCGGCCGCGCCAAGCGCAACCCTCATGATGAATACGAATCCAACCGGCCCCGCACGCCGCAGCGAGAGGCTACTTGCTACAAGCTACCGGCTGCTTTCCGCACCCACAGCCGCGCCGTCACCACCCCAAAAATAAATCCGCCCACATGCGCTAGGTACGCCACTCCGCCTGTCTGCACGTTTGCTACGGACCCCACGCTTAGCAACTGAATCAGAAACCACACCCCGATCAGCAGCACCGCCGGAATGTACGTCACCCGAATGAAGATCAAGATCCACACAAAAGTTCGAATCCGGTCTCGCGGATAAATGACAATGAATGCGCCCATCACCGCCGCAATTGCGCCGCTCGCGCCCAGGCAGGGAACTGTCGATCCAGGGCTTCCCGCCACCTGCGCCAGCATCGCCACCACTCCGCCAATCAGGTAGAACGCCAGGTACCGAAACCGTCCCATCGCGTCCTCGATCGCCGGACCAAACGCCCACAGGAAAACCATGTTTCCCAGGATGTGCAGCCAGCCCGCGTGCATGAACATCGCGGTAACGATCGTGATCCAGTGGTGGCCATGCTCAAGCCGCACCGGGATCACCGCCCACCGCCTCACAAACGCCTCGCCGCCCTCCAGTTCCAGCAGAAACACGTATGCATTCGCCGCGATAATCAGCGCCGTCACCCACGCAAAGCCGCGCGCGCGTCGCGATGCATCTCCTAGTGGTATGACTGTTCCCACGGTCCCCTCGCGGCCTTTTCGAACTCATGATCGCACGAAGTCCGCCGCCCTCCCTACGCCGGCACAGCCTCCACAATGCTCACAGCCGCATTCGTCGGGATCACGCGACTCAGCCTGAGTTTTCCCTTCTCGAGAAGCGCGCGATACTCCTGCTCGGTGCGCTCCTGGCCCGTAGTCAACGTCAGCATGGTCATATCCAGCATTTTCCCGGGGTGAAAAGCATTCCCCTCGGGCAGCACCTGCTCAATAATGAGCAGCCGGCTGGTGCTCGGCATCGCTCGGTGGCAGTTCGCCAGAATCGTAAGGCACTGTTCCTCGCTCCAGTCGTGGATCACGTGCGACATCAAATAAACGTCGCAGTCGCCGGGAATGCTCTCAAAGAAGCTGCCCGCGACAAACGTCACTCGGTCGGTCATCCCTCGCGACTCGATCAGCTCCGCGGCGCCGGTCTGGCAGTGCGGCAAATCGAATACAATCCCGCATGGCCCGGGATGGCTTGCGAGAACAGTCGTAAGAATGTGCCCCGTCGCTCCGCCGATATCCGCCACCTTCGTGTACTTCGAAAAATCGTAGGCGGCTGCAACAGCCGGGGCGTCTGCGCCGTTCATCCCGGCCAGCATATCGCTGAACCACGCTGCCTCCTCGGGCTCGGTCGGCAGATGATCGAAAAACGGCGCGCCAAAGTGCTCATCGAACGACGGCTTCCCAGTCTTCACCGAATAAAGGATCTTCGACCATGGGATTACGAAGAGAGGTCCGGTGATCGAAAGAATCGATGTCCGCACTGAGCCGGGCACATCCGAACGCAACGGCTCTGCCAGCGGAGTCAGCGAAAATCGGTGCCCCTCATCCTCGCTGAAAATCCCCATTGCTGCCAGGCTGCGCAGCAATCGGTAAAGCGATGCGGCGTGTGTATCGGTTAATGCGGCGAGTTGATCGGCTGTCTTCGGCCCGCCTGCCACAAAATCGGCAACGCGCAAATGCGCCGCTGCGCGCAACAAAAATGCAGCGGTGAATCCCGTCGCCATATGCATCAGTTGAGCTTGCGGTGGTGGTGCTTGCGTTGGAACAGCTTCTTGCATGGGTCGACCTCAGTGCTGGGAATGGAAAAGACTGCTTGGCCCTGGGGGGGAATGGATTGATCATAGCCGGAATTCCCGCCTGGCTTTGCGGAAGAATGAAATCGCTTCCGGTAAGGCCTCGCACCCCCTCATTCCCACGCGAATCAACTGATCCCGGTCCACTGCTATCTGTTCTCTAATCTCCTATCTCTGCTCTCTCTTCTCCGCTCTCTGAATTCCGTGCCAGACTAGCGCCACCTACGACGGCCAGCCCAACCCCGCCCTCGACGCCCAGATGCTGACCGAACTCGCCCAATCCCCCGCAACTTCCTGGTCGTCGTTGTGCGCTATAACCACGCTGGAAAAATTCGAGATTTCCTATTCGCCGAGTTAGGAGCTGCATGATCTAGAATGGCCTGAGTCCCCCCGGAGGCCCCTATGAACCACGCGCAGAAGCGTGCGTTGGCGACGTTCCTGAGCCTTCCCGTCATTGCCTTGTCTGCGTTCGCGCAAGCGCCCTCGCCTGCGCCTTCGCCATTCACGACAGCCGAACTCACCGTGACGCCTTCACCCGCATCGAGCTCAGAGTTAGTTTTGCCCGCCGGAACTTCCGTCGTGGATTTCGACATCTGGCCCACTGGCGCGGATGCGGTCATCCTCACCCACGACAAAGCCGGTAACCATGTTGTGAGCTGGCACGTGGGAGACACAGGCGCCGTTCCGCTCCTCGATTTACCCGTGACCTTTTCTGCCGCTTCCCTTACTGTCCATCCCTTGGGCCAGCGCTTTTTTGTCGAGGGAAAAACCGGCCAGCAATCTCAGATCCTTGCGGTCGACAACGTCAATGGAGCCTGGACCGAGCATTCCATCTATCAAACCTCGGCTGACGTGCGCCGCCTTCTTGTTGGACCGCGGCCCTTTGAGATCGGCTTTAACGACACAACGAACCAGGCCATCGAGAGTTACCGGATTTTCTTCGCGGAGCTCCTGCCCGGCGGCGTGTACTCCACGCGTTCGATTACCGAAGACGGCCAGCGCGAATACCAGGTGATCGGCCCGCAGTCCACCTATGTAAAGCTTCCCGACGAAGATCAGGATCCAACGCCAAACTTCGTCCCTTCGGCGCTGCCGGAATCCTTTCACTCCGATGGGCATTTGCTCATCTGGGAAGACGGTAGTGGCTGCTTCCAGCAGCTCGCCTACGCGGTCAATAACTGGGATCAGCCATCGCACATCGCCGGTAATCCATGCGGCGGTTCGCTCACGGTAACCCCGAACGGCGCCGCTCTGCTTCACTGGAAAAGCGGCGTGCCGGGTGTAGCCGTGATTGGCGACCATGGCACCACGACCTCAACGCAGGCCGGTGCCTATCAGTTCATTTCCACGCCATCTTCTGTGCCCGACGGCAAGGGAGTCGTCGGCCTCGTAGCGAAAGCAGGCGCGCAGGCGCTGGTCTACGTCCCGATCCAGGTCCCGCTGGCCGACGTGATCAATGCGTGGATGTTTACCCAGGACGCTGCCGACCGCGACAGCTACACAGCCAGGACCGGCCTGCTTCGCACAACCGATGAAGACCAGATGTACGAGCTCTACGACACGGAATCGTATGCTTGCGGCAAATTCGATAGCGCAACGCCGACGCGGCCCTATCTTGTCACCACCGACATCTTCTGGGAGCTGGTTGCATCGGCCTACGAAGGTACATTCATCGTTCAGGAGCGCCAGCAGGCGATGCCCGCGTTCTGGGCATTTGTCGCCGCCGCGCGCCAGTCGCTCGATGCAACCGCACCCAGCTCTACCTGGGCAGTCGCCCTCGATGCAGTCGCGGATTCTGAAAGCGCAACGAATTCATCCGACACCGAGGCTCTGCACATTCAACAAGCGCAGGGGACATTTAATTCGGCGGTCTTTGGCAAAGTATTCGACTTTACAGAACTCACGCCGCGCGGATATTACACCGCTACGCCCGAGATGGCGGAATATTTCAAAGCTGTTCATTACCTCACAACTGCTGCCGCGGCCATCGATGCCACGCCTTTAAATTCGCTGCCCGACGATGTCAAAGCGAAGGCGCTCCAATGGATCGCAGCTTACACCTCTTACATCGCGCCCAGCCGCGCACCACTGGTGTGGAGTTCCGGACCATTCGTTCCGCCCGCGTTTGCCCTTCATCCTCTCACCAGCCCGCAGGTCTTTCCTCTGTCATGGGGTTTTGACAACGAGGTACTGCTCTCCACCGTCTACCACTCCGATTGGCCCGCCGCCGAGCAGATCACCGGGCCCAAGGGTCCGCGGGGCTTGCCTTCGGGTCTCGACCTGGCGGCAGCCTTGGGCAGCGGCTACGCTCGCTCATTGCTCAAGACCGACCTGGCCTCGTATCCCGCGCTCGGTCCCGTGCTCGATGCACTTCAGAAGCGTCAGCCCCAAAGTCCTGCGCAAACGAGTCCGGCGCAGCCAGACCTCGCGGCGCAGCCAGACCTATACGACGCGTGGATCTCGGCGCTGGCCGTGCAGTGGGCCGACGATGCGACCTTCCCCGGCAATGCGCAAAACACACTTTGGAACGCGAAGCGGATCCAGACAGGCCTCGCTTCCTGGGCTACGCTTCGCCACGCGACGGTACTCGTCAATGAGAGATCAACCGCTGAGTGCGGCGAGGGCGGCTTTGAGGCAATTGTCCTGCGTCCGCCAAGAGGCTACGTCGAGCCGGACCCCGAGACCTTCGAAGCCATTGCATCCCTCTTCGATCAGATGGAGAAGGTTGTCGCGCAGTCGGCAAACTTTACCGGGAACCTGCCCCAGGATCCTGAGAGCGACAAGGCTGCTCAGCCCCTGCAAGCCGGCATCATCCGGCGTCTGCAGGCAACCGCAACCAAGGCGCGCCTCTTCGAGTCCATGGCCGAAAAGGAACTGCAGAATCAGCCGCTCGCCGATAGCGATTATGACGAGATTCTCCATGTAGGTGCAGTGGCCGAGCACGATTTCCTGGTTTACAACAGTCTTGCCAGCGCGGACCTCGCGCTCTCCACGCCCAACCCGATCATGAAGATTGCCGATGTCGCCGGCGGAGGTGAAGTGCCCTTGCTCGAAGCCGCTGTCGGGCGTCCGCTTGAGTGGGACCAGGTGGTTCCTTACTTTGGCCGCCGCGAAATTGTGAAGGGCAGCATTTACTCCTACTACGAGTTCCCCTCGTCCAAGCCGCTAACAGACATCGATTGGGCGGGAAAGCCCGCTAACCCCGACGCCGATCCTGTGAATCCTGCACCGGCAGACAAAGCGGTCCCCGGCAAGGTCGAAACCCAGGCCCATCCCGCGTGGATCAGCTCTTTCATCTCCAGGGAGAGCCTGTCATGTCCGGCAGCACCGCCCTTCTAGCCCTCACCGTCGCAGCATCTCTCATCGCGCCGGCGGTCTCTGCTCAGCAGGCCCCCGCCGATTTTCGCCTGCTCTTTACGGGCGACGTCATGATGTCGCGCCTCGTCAAAGCGGAGATCGCCCAACGCAAGACGAGCCCGTGGACTAGCTTCTCTGACCTTTTCCGCAGCGCCAGCCTCGTCGGCGGCAACTTTGAGAGCGCTCTCGGCGACCCGGCAAAATGTCCCGCGGCGAACAAGCTGTGCTTTGCCGCGCCCGACTCATCGGCCGAGTTGATGCGGCAGGCCGGTTTCCGTTTGGTGACCGCGGAGAACAACCATTCCGGCGACCTTGGCCAGGCCGGCCGCAGCGAAACACGCGCGGCATTCCAGCAGAGCGGCCTGTTGGCGCTGGACTTCGAAAGCTCTCCGCAGTTCTTCCGCTTCGCCGATCTCACGGTCGGCTTTGTCGCGGTCACAACCATCAGGGCCGCCGACGGCCGCGTCGAACAGATTCCCTCCGTTGAGCTGGTGCAGAAGCTGCGCCTGGCCCGCCAGTTGGCGAACCTTGTGGTTGTATCGATTCATTGGGGCAACGAACTGCAGGACTGGCCAACCGACGCGCAGCAGCAACAGGCGCGCTGGCTGGTCGAGCACGGAGCGGACCTGATCGTCGGCCATCACCCCCATGTTGTGCAGGCCCCCGCATGTATCGAGGGCAGACCCGTCTTCTTCTCGCTTGGCAATCATCTTTTCGACCAGAAATATGCCGAGACCAAGGACGGCCTCATTGCCGACTGCAGCGTGCACGCCGGTCGCCTTCAGTGCGGAGCGCTTGCCACGCATACCGACGAGACCACCGCTTTCCCCAAATTGATCGGCAAAAGCGCGTCAGCCGATCAGGCTCTCGCAGGCTGTTCTCCCCAGCTTGGTCCCGGTGCGGAAATCGCTGGAGTCTCCATCCGCCCCGAACCGTGGTCTCCCGATCAGCCGGTCGATGGAACTATTCTCGATGGCTTCCGGGCAGGAAAATTGGTGTGGCAGTCCAGGCGTCAGGACCTCGTTTCGCTTCAGCTGGTCACATCGATGGCGGCTGAACCTTTGTTGCTTTCATTGGAACGCCATAGTTCATCGATTGATGACGAGATGGGTCTGCGGCCCTATGTTTACGCCGTCGGTCCCCATGGCCTCATTGCGCGATGGCGAGGTTCTGCCCTGGCTTGGCCGCTAATCGATGCAGTGGAATCGAGAGACGGTGTGTTGTGTGCACTGCATCGCGGTGACTCGTTCCTGCTACCCGATCCCGCCACGAAAACAACCCGCATCGCAGCCTATCGATGGAACGGATTCGGCTTTACTGGCATCGAAACTCCGCCGGAATGTGAGCCTATCCTTCGTCAGTCCATTCAATAATGTATGTTCCCGCATCGAATCCCGATCCTCACCGAGCCGGCAGTTTTCTCTTCGTTGCGATGAGGACTTTGCCGAGATCTCGAGCTATAATCCCGAATCGTGCCCAGTCGGTCGCCCAACCTTTTCCAACCCAGCCCCGTCTCCTGAAATGGGGTTCTGTCCGTTTAGCCGGAAATCCGAGCCGGAATGCAGACCATTTCAGCAGTTTGCTAACCCCGCGCCTTGTGCAAAATGACGCCTTTGTTAAGACGGCATTGCAGACCGCGATCGGCCCCCAACGAAGATGCCCAAATCCCCGCGCCAAGTGGTAACTTCAGGTATTGCCACGGTTCTTGATACGGAGGAACGAAAATGGCTGAAGCCCCGGTCTCATCTCCCGGAGTATCAGGTTCATTTCCCATGACCGATCGGGAATGGGATAAGCTCACCAATCTCGTCTTGGAGCGCTGCGTTGTTCCGGTCATCGGCCCGGAACTGCTGATTTGGCAAGAGGACGGCAAGGAACAGTCGCTTTATTCAGCTTGCGGAAAAAAGCTTGCGGATCAGGCAGGGCTGGCTTTTCCCGCCGACCGTGCTCATCATGCTCTCTACGATGTCGCTAATTCGTTGAGCCTCAAACTGAATTCCGGCGACCTGGCATTTGACATTGACGATGTGATGCGGCGCAACCCTTGGCCGATTCCTGACGTGCTGCGAAAACTGGCGGAAATACCGGGCTTTTCTCTTTATGTCACGACCACAATCGACCATCTTTTCGAAAAAGCTCTGCAAGATGCGCGCGGACCCGGAGAGGAAATTGAAAATATCGTCTTCACGCCGCGTGGAGTCAAGAGCAGGATTGATCTGCCAAACAACTTCGGCCCCACTTCGGCTACCGTTTTGTATCACTTGTTTGGTGCGAGCAGCGCTGTGAGCGACACCTTCGCCAAGACAGAAGACGATTTGATTGAATTCAGTTGGTCGTTGCTCGACCAGCAGTATTCGCCGGACAATCTTTATGACTATTTGCAAAAGAAGACCGTGCTCCTGCTTGGCTGCAGCTTCCCCGACTGGCTGGCGCGGTTCTTTATCCACGCTCTCAATGGCCGCAGGCACGAAGAGACGATCAACATCTACTATGTGAGCCCAAACTGCGAGGCAGGGCTGGCCGATTTTCTGGTGCGGCGCCGGGCCAAAGTAATCACAACAGAAACGCCTGTCGATTTCGTCTCCAAATTGCATCGCCTCTGTCGCGAACGCAGCTCCAATCGGGATGTGGCCCCGCGCCCTGCGCCCGAGTTGCAGACAGACTTCAAGGCTGGCGCCGTGTTTCTCAGTTATGCCAGCGAGGATCGCGCGCGGGTAAGGGAGATTCGCTCGCAGCTCGAGGCCGCCAACATCGACACGTGGATGGATGAGCGGGCTCTCCAGCCGGGAGACGAGTTCGAACAGAGCATCCGTGAAAACATTCGGCGCGCGTCATACTTCCTCGCCATCATCTCTCGATCTTTGGATCAGCCTCCCAGAGCTTTGGGGGGCTACGTGCTGAAGGAATGGAAATGGGCTGAAGACGCCGCGCTGGAAAGGCACAAAGAGGACGTTTTCTCCAGCCGATCGTCCTGGACGATAC
Source organism: uncultured Acidobacteriaceae bacterium (assembly GCA_963823805.1). GTDB lineage: Bacteria > Acidobacteriota > Terriglobia > Terriglobales > Acidobacteriaceae > Telmatobacter. The sequence continues at coordinate 312,227 of CAWGMW010000001.1, forward strand.
GCCCGGGGGTGCGCGCTTTGTCGACTCGCCTTATAGAGACCTCCACTGGACGCGGCTTCGTGACGGGCGGTTGCCGCCCGAATTCATCGACCTTCTAAGTCGCGGAATTCGCAAATTCCGGAGGGCAAAATGAGCACCGATGTCACCGCGATCCCGGTCGAGCCCCAGAATCCGTGGCCGGGCCTGGCGCCTTACACGGAGCAGCAACATGAGCTGTTCTTCGGCAGGGAAATGGAGATCGAGGAAATCCTGCGTCTTATCCAAAGAGAAACGCTAACCGTACTATTCGGCCGCTCCGGTTCGGGTAAGTCGTCATTGCTGCACGCCGGGGTCTTTCCTCGTCTGCGATCCGGCATGTATTTCCCCGTGTTGCTCAGGCTCAACTTTGCTGATCCCGATGTGGACCCCGTGGAACAGGTGAAGGCGATCACCCTCGCTACTGCTCAGAAAGGCGGACTCGATGTTGAAAGCCGCGTAAGCCAAAATTTCACGCCGACGCTCTGGGAGTTCTTTCACGATACCGATTTTTGGGGTCCGCGAAACGATCGCGTCACGCCACTCCTGGTCTTCGATCAGTTTGAGGAGGCGTTCACCATCGGGAAGGATCAGCGACAGGCATCGGACTTTCTCGGGCAACTGGCGGACCTTGCCGAGAATCGCGTCCCCCTAGTCGTAGAGCAGCGGGTAACCCAGTCCACTGAGCGAGTCGCGGTCGACGCCGGCGCCCCAACTTACAAGATGGTGCTTTCACTCCGTGAGGACTTTGTCTCCCGGCTTGATCAACTGCGCCCAATTCTGCCCGCCATCATGCGCAACCGAATGGGACTGCTTCCCCTCGATGGAGTGCGCGCGCTCCAGGTCATTGTCAACTCCGGCAAGCCTTGGGTAAGTGAAACGGTAGCTCAGGACATCGTCGCGGCATTGGCTGGAGAAACTGGCGCCGCGCAAGAGGCCGTCGCGCAAGCCGAGATTGAACCCGCTTATCTCAGCGTGATGTGCCACGAGCTGTTTCTGCGCATGGTCGAGTTGCACCACGAAACGATTACCAGCGAGTTGGTTGCCAAAGAACGGGGCGAGATTCTTGAGGCCATGTATGAGCGCAGCTTCGAAGGTCTGTCGGAGCCCGTCCGCTTGTTCGTGGAAGATCGCCTGCTCACTGCCTCGGGATTTCGCGGCACACTTCCTCAATCCGAAGCCCTTGCCGAAGGTGTAAGTCCCCTCGACCTCGATACCCTCGTGAATCGGCGGTTGCTGCGCTTCGAAGATCGCCTGGGAACGCGCCACGTCGAACTTTCGCATGACCTGTTGACCGGCGTGGTCAAAAAGAGCCGGGGATTTCGCGCCGCCCGCGTCGCGCGCGAGGAAGAAGAGCGTAAGCAGCAAGAGCTGCGGCGCGCCTTGGCGCGCGCTCGCCGGCGCACAACAGTTGCGGCGGCTACGGCGGTATTGGCTTTGGCGGGAGTGGCATACTCCGTCTACTACTGGCTGGCCTATATCCATCCAACCAGCGCCTACTATCGCAATTTCTCGAATGAGCTTGGCAAGATCGTGCCGTACGGGGAGATCAACATCCAAACCGTGCATCACCGCAAAATCTCATTCGAGGTGACCCGCAAGGGATTTCGCGGCGAGATCCTTAGCCTGGAAGCAGTCGATCGAAATGGGAAGCCCACGATGCAGAATGGTCTTTCGACTCTTCTCAACTCTGACCGTTCCTCCAGCGACCAGGACCCAAGCAGCAGGTTCTGCCGTATGGAGTTTCAATATGACAAGGACACCAACGGAAAGACGGTATACGAGACTGCCTGGGACCAGAATCACCACATGGTCTGGGGCTTCGTCTATCTGCCGTCGCAGGCGCAAGGCAACTCGCAGCAGACCATGAATGCCACTTACTTCGGACCCGACGGACTGCCCAAGCCGGAGCGAGCTGGAAGCGAAGCCGAGATTATCCAGATCCAGCATGGCGCCAACGGTCACGAGACTCTGCGCTACCTCTCATGGGATGCCCAGCCGGTCCCAGGCCCAAATAATGCCTACGGTACGGAGTTTGTCTACGACACTCAGGGCCGCGAAACCAGCGAGACCTCGCTCGATGTCAACGGAAATCCAATGAACGACTCGTCCGGCAACGCCAGCGAGGACGTTGAATACGACAAGGATGACAATCGCGTGCTTGCCAAGGCGACCGACGCCATGGGCCGTCCCACTTTGGTGATCTCCTCCAAGTATTCCTCTGCTCAGTACAACTACGACCAGTGGGGAAACCAGACGCAGATAGCCTATTTTGACGTGGACGGTTCTCCGGTCGTCAGCCAGGGAGAAGGCGCGCATATCTTGCGTTTCAAGTACGATGATCGCGGGAACATCACAGAGCAGACCTATTTTGATAACTACGGCAACCCGATGGACAAGCTGGGAGATCCCAGTTATCAACGAGTGGACTTCGAGTATGATGCCCAGGACCGGCTCACGCGCGAAACATTTTTCGATAGTACTGGGAAACCCGCGAAAGGCGATCGCGGAGCATACGACCTTCGCCTGGCATACGACGCGAACAGCAATATTTCTGAAATCAGCATGTTCGACGACAAGGGGCAGCCGGCTAACGACAGCTCCGGGATCCACATCATGCGGCGAACCAATGCCGACAACGGAGAAATCCTTGATGAATCCTATTTCGGCATCGATTCCAAGCCCGTCAACATTAATGACGGATATCACTTGGTAAAGATTCATTACGACACAAGCGGTCGCAGGGACCAGTGGAATTACTACGACGTTTCAGGCAATCCTCCCAACTCTCTTGGGTATTCCCAGTCTCAGTTAAGTTTCGACCGATGGGGAAATACAACAGAAACCCGGTACACCGTAACATCAGCGGCCTTGTTCCCCTATGAGATTAGCGTTGCCACTTACGACGCATTCGGCGATCCTCTGACGACCTGTTACCTAAATGCCGATCGTACGCCGGCAGTCGATGCGGACGGCATTTCGTGTATTGATGGCGTGTATGACAACCGTGGACTCGAAACCGAGGAAACAAACCGTGACAAGGACGGCAAGCTCAAGGCCGATAAAAATGGCATTGCCCGAAGCGAATACACTTACAACGACAAGCGCCAGATGACGAGAATGGAATACTTTGGCGTCAGCAGCCCGGTAAAGGGATCCGGCAACTTACCCCACCTGGGGGAGATAGAGTACGACACCGCCGGACATAGGATCCAGGTCGCCAGGATCGATGTGTCGGGGAACAAGGAGATTGATGAATATGATGTACAAGGAAACGAGACTGAAGAGTCATACTACGATGCGCAGGGCAAGCGCGTAGACGCGCAGGGAAACACATATGCCATCGTGCGCTACGATCGGACGGCGCAGGGACAACAAGTCACGACAAGCTATTTCGGTACGGATGAGAAACCCGTTATTGCCAAGGACGGTTGCGCGATCATGCGCGAGGACCGGAATGCAAGCGGGCAAACGCTCAAAGATGCTTGCTTTGATGTGAATGACCGCCCCATGGCATCGTTGAGCACTTATGGCGCCGCGGTCGTGACCCTCGCTTACGACGCTAGCGGGCAAATCACGGACGTTGCCGGATTTGATCAAGCCGGAAAACCGGTTGAGATTACCTATGGGTATGCTCGTTTCAAGATTACTGAGGATAGCGCGGGGAAACAGGTGCAGAAGGACTACTTTGACCGGTTTGGCGTCCTAATTCTTCGCTGGACGCCTGATAAAACATGCGAATCCAGCCCACCCGGAACAAGCGACCCCAAGGCCGAATGTATTATCTCCGATGCTTCACGCGCATTTCTCCGGGCGGGCCCAAAGAAATCTGTCCTTGTCTTATCTGGGCTCGTTAACAACGGCATTGCCATGAAAGCTCAGTTGCATGTCGGAGATGTCCTTCTCGAAAACGATGGCATCAGTTCAGTGAAGGAATTGTTGGCGCGATTGACATCGGGCACGGATCATTCAAGGAAGCTGGTTATCCTCCGCACCGGCAAGCAACTCAGCGTCGATATTCCCAAAGGGCCATTGGGTGCAACTGTTGGCGTTACGCTCTCCAGTGAATAAGGCAGCTTGAACAGCGGGGGAGAGAGCTAAGTCCGCAAGTTCCGCAAACCAAGCGCGCAGCGCGGCTAACTCCGCTGGCCCCGCGAACCCGGCTGCCGCGCAATCAGGCTGACTCGCTGACTCGCTGCTCCTCTCAGCCCTTCCGCCCGCGCACCACTTCCTTGGCCTCCGCCGCGCCGCCGGCCGGAGCCTCGGGCACATCGGCCTTTGCTGCGCCAATGCTCAGCCGCTTGCGCAGCTCGCTGTCGATCTTCGCGTACACGTCCTTGTTCTCCTTCAGGAACGTGCGGGTATTCTCGCGCCCTTGTCCGATGCGCTCACCGCCAAAGCTGTACCAGGCGCCGCTCTTCTCCACCACGTTGTGGGTCACGGCCAGGTCCAGTACATCGCCCTCGCGGCTGATGCCCTCGCCGTAGAGGATGTCGAACTCGGCCTCGCGGAAAGGCGCGGCCACCTTGTTCTTCACGATCTTTACCTTGGTCCGCGAGCCGACTACCGTATCGCCTTCCTTCACCGCCGCGATACGCCGTATATCGATGCGCACCGACGAATAGAACTTCAGCGCCCGCCCGCCCGTCGTGGTCTCCGGGTTGCCGAACATCACGCCGATCTTTTCCCGAATTTGATTGATGAAGATGAGAGCGGTGCGCGACTTCGAAACCGTGCCGGTCAGCTTGCGCAGGGCCTGCGACATGAGCCGCGCCTGCAGCCCCATATGCGAGTCGCCCATCTCTCCGTCCAGCTCGGCCTTCGGAACCAGCGCCGCCACCGAGTCGACCACCAGCACATCGATCGCGCCCGAACGCACCAGCGCTTCCGTAATCTCAAGGGCCTGTTCGCCCGAATCCGGCTGCGACACCAGCAGGTTATCCACATCGACGCCCAGCTTCTTCGCGTAGCCGGGATCGAGCGCGTGCTCGGCATCGACAAATGCTGCCAGCCCTCCGGCTCGCTGCGCCTCGGCAATAATCTGTAAAGTAATGGTTGTCTTGCCCGACGACTCCGGCCCGAAGACCTCGGTCACCCGGCCGCGCGGAACGCCGCCCACCCCCAGCGCTGCGTCAAAGCTGATCGATCCCGTCGAAATCACGGCAATCGGCAGCAGCGCCTCCCGGGATCCGAGCCGAACAATCGACCCCTTCCCGAACTGTTTTTCAATCTGTGCTAGGGCTAGTTCTACCGCTTTGGCGCGGTCGTCGACGATGGCCATTGGGAGGGCTCCTCAGAAAGTGCTCGCCCGCCAAATCTCATGCTTTCCTGGCAGGAAACGGCGAGGGGCTTAATTGGATTTCGATGGGATTGTAGCAGTTTGAGACATTGAAGAGAAGGAGAAAATAGCGAATAAAGAGGGAAAGTTCGCGACCTTGCGCTCAGCTGTGCTGGAGCGCACAATTCGTCGCTACAGGAACGCATCAACTTCAAAAAGTCGCATCAAAACTACAATAGTGCATCAAAAGTGAAGGTATGCATCAATGTGACAGATTTGCATCAAATCGAAAATTGATGCACAATTGACGCATGAGAACCACAATCACACTCGACGATGACGTCCATGAGTTCGCTTCGTACTATGCCAACGCGAAAGGAATCACCCTCAGTGCAGCAATGAACGAACTTGTCCGCAAAGCCGAGACGGCGCCGGCCGCAGAACCGGAACATTTTGAATTCGAGCGGTCTCCAAACGGCCTTCCGCTGCTTCCCAGAACCGGTCGAACCATTACTTCTGAAATGGTGAAGCAACTAGAGGAGGAAGAGTTTGATCCGAAGAACTTTACTTGATGTAAACGTCTTGGTCGCACTCACCAGCATCGAGCACCCGCAATACCCGAATGCACAACGATGGTTCGACTCCTTAGGCGGTCAGGAATGGGGGATTTGCCCTTTGACCGAGGTGGGATACGTTCGAGTGGTCACCAATCCGGCAAGCGGGCCGATCATCCGGACCTTTTTTAAGGCAGCCGCAATTCTGCACGATCTAGCCCAACAACCTGGCTACCGCTACTGGCCCATCTCCGGGAGCTGGACTCTCCTCACCGCGCCGTTCTCAGCCCGCATCACCGGCCATCAGCAAGTAACCGACGCCTATCTCCTCGGCCTGGCGATCAAGGAGAACGGCGTCCTGGTTACGTTCGACCGCGGAATCAAATACATGGCCGGAGCAGAGTTCACCCAGAACGTCCTCGTTCTTGATTCGTCGAACGTCTTGAAGTTCACACCCTGTACGCCCCCACTCGCGTTTCGCGGCTCGTCAACGCGTCGCACTTGCGATCCAACACCTCGTATTCGCTATCGTGCTCCTTGCGGAAGGCGCGAAACGCCTCTTCGCTGGTCCATCTGTCGATGGTCAGATAGTTCCCTGAAACATAGGCGTCGCGCATCAGCTCGGTTCCCCGATACTCGGGTGAAGTTCCGAAGAGTTGCGCCCAGGCTCCCTCAGCCCCATAAGCAGCCTCAAAGCCGGCCACCTTATCCTCAGCAATCTCAAACTGCCACACCACGACAAACATGAGAACCTCAATAATCTCTTTATGGTAGCGCAACCGGTTTCGTCGGTAATTTTCCCGCGGATGCCTCTCCGCCCAAGTCCGGGTCTACTTCTCGCATTGTGGTACACCGTCTCTTTACCGGGAGCATACTGATAATGGGTTGTTCTATAAAGGAGTAACCTTCCCCTTAGGCCTCCTTTTTTGAGTTCCGCCCGCTCGACTTGCTCGACAATTGATAGGGGTTTTTGACTAGGCTGTCGCACGCAAAGTCAGCCAATCGCGTGCCGTAACTGATGCGGCGCCCAAGCAGGCTGTGGAACCGCTGTTGGCTCGCGCCACCTGCGCTTCGGCGCAAGCTATGCAATCTGAAGACGTTGAATCAGGCTTCAACGTGAGGGATCTATGAAGGCTCGCTACCCAGGCATCCGCGTTACCGCCAACGGCAACCAGCTCGTCAGCTATCACACTGAGACCCGCATCGCCGATGCCGGCGTTTTCTATCCCATCACGCCTTCCACTGAAGGCGGCGAGCTCTTCCAGCAGGCGTATGCCGAAGGACACCTGAACGTATTCGGCCACAACACCATTGCCATCGAAGCGGAAGGCGAGCACGCGGCACAGGGCGGCGCCATCGCGCACTCCGTCTGCGGCAAGCGCGTCGTCAACTTCACCTCCGGCCAGGGAGTCGTCTACGGCGTCGAGCAGTATTACCACGCGCCCGGCAAGGGTTCCACCATGGTCCTCGAGGTCGGCGCGCGCGCCCTCACCAAGCACGCCCTCAACGTCCACTGCGGCCACGACGACGTTTACGGTGCCCTCGACACCGGCTGGATCATGATCTTCGGCAAGGACGCACAGCAGGCCGCAGACCAGGCACTCATTCTCCGTCGCGTAACCGAGCTCTCGCTCACGCCCGGCATGAACATCATGGACGGCTTCCTCACCACTCACCTCGAGCGCACCTTTTACAAACATGAATCCGAGCTGATCCGCGAGTATCTCGGCGCTCCCGAAGACATCATCGACTGCCCCACCGAGGCGCAGCGCGTTCTCTTTGGACCCACCCGCCGCCGCGTTCCCAAGATGATGGATCTCACCAACCCCGTCCTCCTCGGTCCGGTTCAGAACCAGGAACACTACATGCAGGGAATCGTGGCGCGGCGCAATAACTTTGCCGAGCCGATTCTTGAGTTCCTTGAAGCCGCATACAAGGACTTCGGCGACTTGACCGGGCGCTATTACGGTCTGGTCACCGAGTACAAGACCGCCGATGCCGACACGGTCTTCGTCTCGCTCGGCTCAGCCGCGGAAAACATCGAGGCCGCGGTCGACTACCTGCGCCAGACCCGCAACTCCAGCGTGGGCTCCGTCCACGTCAACGTCATTCGCCCATTTCCTGAGGCCGCTCTCGTCGCCGCGCTCAAGGGCAAGAAGAACGTCATCATCCTCGAGCGCACCGACGAAGCTCTCTCCGGCGACAATCCGCTTGGCCGAGACATTCGCACCGCGTTTTCAAAAGCCCTGCAGGGAACAGAGGGCCTTCCCTCAATCACCCTCGCTGAAGTCCCGCGTTTCATCGGCGGCAGCTACGGCCTTGGCTCGCGCGACTTCCGCCCCGAGCACATCATCGGAGCCTTCGAGTTCGCCACCGCCGGGCGCGCGCGCAAAGACGGCAAGACCGCAGCTGACGGCGTCAACTTCATCGTTCTCGGCATCGACCATCCCTACAGCGTCGTCGGCGACGAAACCCCTTCGCTGCTTCCCGAGGGTGCCGTCGCCGTGCGTTTCCATTCCATCGGCGGCTGGGGCGCAATCACCACCGGCAAAAACCTCGGCGCAATCCTCGGCGACCTCAACGACCTGCTCTTTGAGCGCGACAGCCTCAAGGACGACCTCGGCAATCCCAAGGAAGTCATCCACGTCAGCGCCAATCCCAAGTACGGCTCCGAGAAAAAGGGTGCGCCCACCAGCTACTTCATGGTCGCCGCCAAGGATCGCATCCGCGTCAACTGCGATCTGCGCCACGTCACCGTCGTTCTCTGTTGCGATCCCAAGGCCTTCACTCACACCAATCCTCTTGACGGCATGCAGCAGGGCGGCTCCCTCGTTTGGGAATCGGACGTAGACGGCGAACGCGCCTGGCAGAACCTGCCCATCTGGGCGCGTCAGCAGATCATCCAGAAAAAGATTCGCGTCTTCACGCTGCCCGGTTTTGAAATCGCGCGCAAAGCCACCGACCGCGCCGACCTTCAACTGCGCATGCAGGGCAACGCCTTCCTCGGCGCATTCTTTGCCGTCAGCCCCATGCTGCAGGAGTTTGGCATCACCCAGGAGCAGTTCCGCGAAGTTGTGCACAAGCAATACGTCAAGAAGTTCGGCAAGCTCGGCGACGCCGTCGTTCAGTCCAACATGGAAGTCATGATTCAGGGCTTCGAGCGCGTCAAAGAGATCGCCATCGGCGAAGTCTCCGCTGCCGATCACTCTAGTCTCCGCGGTCAGGCTCTGCTGCCGATTTTGGCGCAGGCGCCGGCCTTTGTTGAAGTGGGCGCAGGCGCTGTGCCGTCAATGCGCCGCTCCACGCCGCCTCCCACCGGACAAGGGCCGCGCACTCCAATCTCTTCGATTAATGCGTTCGACGCGGAGTTCCGCTCGCACTTCGGCTACGACCAGCCGGCCACGCCGCTCTCCGCCATGGGCATCATTGCCGCCGCCACCGGCGACACCGCCTCCAAATACGTCGCCCGCCGCGAGACGCCGCTCTACATCGCCGAAAACTGCACGCAGTGCATGGAGTGCATCTCGGTCTGCCCGGATACGGCCCTCCCCAACTGCTCGCAGGATCTCGGCACAATCCTCGGCACTGCAGTCACGCGCTACGTCGTCGATCCCGCCGAGCGCCGCAAAATGATCGACAAGCTCCCCGAAATCGAAAAGCTCACGCGCCAGCGCATGCTCGCGGACATGAAGACGGGCACGCCGCTTCCCACCATCATTCGCGAAGTCACCGAGAGCGTGAACGGTTTCTCGCCCGAAGCCAAAGCGCAGTTCTATTCGATCGTCGACAAAGTCCCGATGGCCTACCAGAAGACCAATGCCATCTTCTCGTCTCCCGAGCGCAAGGCCCCCGGCTCCGGCGGTATCTTCTCCATCTTTGTCTCGGACCTCTGCAAAGGCTGCGCGGCGTGCGTCACCGCCTGCGGCGACCACATGGCGCTCAAGATGGTGCAGGAAACCGAAGAGGTCAACGCCGAGCATGAAACCGGCACGGCCTTCCTCGACTTGCTGCCCGACACGTCCCAAAAATATCTGGGCCTCTATAACGGCGCCAATCCCGCCGACTCAAAGACTGCCACGCTGCGCAACATGTTGATGGTTCGCACGAATTACGACGCGCTCGTTGCCGGCGACGGCGCTTGCGCCGGCTGCGGCGAAAAAAGCGTGCTGCGCTCCATTGCCGCCGTCACTGAGGCGTGCATGCGCCCCGTCTACCACGCCAAGAGCGATCGCTTCATCGCCAAAGCCTCTGACCTTGAGAAAACCGGCGCAGCCCGCTTGGCGGCCATCAAGGAGAGCAACCCCGCCGAGTACGCACGCCTGCGTCAGGCCATCGCGCATCTCGTCATGGGTCTGGGCGGCGAAGAAGAATCCGACACCAAGGCCCGCATTGCAGCCTACGAAGCAGAACACGGCGTGATCACCGACGCGCAGCTCGTCGAGGCCGTCGCCGCGGTGCTGCTCACCGAGGCCTTCAACCACAAAAACCTCCAGCCCATCGACGGGCGTCTCGCCAACGGCATGAGCGTCATGGCCATGGCCGCGCATACCGGCTGCAACACCGTCTACGGTTCCACGGCGCCCAACAACCCGCATCCGTATCCCTGGATGAACTCGCTCTTCCAGGACGGCGTCACTGTCGGCTGGCTCATGGGCGAAAGCTTCATCGTCGATCATGCGCGCCGCTCCGTTCTTCCCGAGCGCCTCGCCGACATTCTCCTCACGCGTGATTCCAATTGGCTCAGCGCGGAAGAGTACTACCACTTCACGCACTTCACTGACGCGCTCATGACCGATCGGGAAATCGTCGAGTTGCCCAAGGTCTGGGTCGTCGGCGGCGACGGCGGCATCGGCGACATCGGCTATCAGAACACCTCCAAGGTCATGCTGCAAAACCGGCCCAACGTCAAAGTCCTCATGCTCGACACGCAGGTCTACTCCAACACTGGCGGTCAGAACTCTGACTCAACCCCCATGCTCGGCGGCAACGACATGAATGTCTTCGGCTCCGCCACGCAGGGCAAGAACACTGAGAAGAAGACCGTCGCGGAGACCTTCCTCGCCGGCCACGGCTCGCCGTTCGTCGCGCAGGTCTCCATGGCCAACGCGCCCAAGCTCTACCGCTCCATCCTCGATGGCCTCGAGTATCGCGGCACCATGTTCCTCCAGTGCTTCACCACCTGCCAGCCGGAGCACGGCGTAGCCGACGACATGGCCCTCCATCAGGCGCAGCGCGTGCGCGACTCGCGCGGCGCTCCCGAGTTCGTCTTCAACCCCCGTCTCGGCGAAACCTATCAGGAGGCGCTCGACATCAAGGGCAATCCCTCCATCGATCTCGACTGGTACGAAACCAAGTCCAAGGTCACCAACGAGCCCTATCGCTACACCGTCGCGCACTGGTGCGTCACCGAGGCGCGCTTCCGCAACCACCTCAGGAAACTCAAGCCCGATCAAATCGAGGGAAAAATCCCGCTCGACAACATGCTCGCTCGCATCACGCAGCAGGATGTTGTCTACCGCTACTACCTCTTGCCGGAGCATCGCAGCTTCATCCCCGACTTCGGCGTCTACATCACCTTCGACCAGGACGGAAAAACCGTTTACTACGCGCTCAGTCGCCAGTTGGTCATGTTCTGCGTGGAGCGCCGCAAGGCCTGGCGCATGCTGCAATCGAAGGCCGGCGTAGTAAACCGCGAGTACCAGGCGCAGAAGGCCATCCTCGCCGACCTTGACGCGGGCAAAATCTCCAGGGACGAGTTCTTCGCCCACGCCCACGAAATCGTGGCCGAGCGCCTCGGCAAACCCGTCCTCGCCAAAGCCTAAACACGGCTGCCAATTTACCAGACGCAAAGAACGCGGGCCCTCGGGTCCGCGTTCTGCCTTTTCGTGCAAAAAGATTCAGCTCATTGCTTTAATTATCCGTGCACAGCACATCGTAGAAGTGGTTAATTGAAACTTTTTTGATCGGTGCAGGCGTTTTGGGCAATTGCAACGTTTTGTTAATTGTCGAGTCCCCGGTGATACGGGCTGAGCCTAAATGCGCAATTCTGCCATCGGCAAGCTCAAGGTAGATCGGCACCAGCATTGTGAAGTTTGGTGCTACTCCAGACTGAGTGAGCACCACGTGCAGGCTCACACCGTCTCCGTTGGGTGTCGCTTCGCCCTCGAAGTGATAGCTTGGCAGATCTGTGCCGTAGACGTACTCGCGGAAGAACCAATCCATGCGATGATTGCCTTCCAGGTCCATGCCCGGGCGCATGTGCTTCTCCACGATCGCCTTGAAGTCCTCTGTCGTGGCCGCCTGCAAGCGGTAGGTATTCACAAAGTCCTGCATGGTGGCCTTGAAGAGCGCGTCTCCGTCCTTGGGCGACCACATCATCATGCGGATCATGTGCAGGATGTACGCGCCTTTGGGATAAACCAGATCGTCATAAGTATTCCAGCCGGTCTTAGGCGAACTTAGCCGAATCCCCATGGTCACCGGGCCAACGTCGATGGGCCGAAATCCAAATCGGTTTTTCTCCGTAAGAATCCGCCGCTGCTCCTTCCAAAAATTGAGAAAGTCGTCGGGCTTGGCCCGCGTGAGCTGCAGATAGATCGAAGCCGACTCATCCGCGAAGCCCTCGCTCATCCACTGGTCGCGATAGCCGCGGAACCCTACCGTTTGCCCCCACCACTGGTGCGCCACCTCATGCGGTGTCACCACCTTCCAATAAGTCGCCGCGCTAAAGTCGCTCAATCCCAGAAAATGCTGCTGCGTCGTGTCAAAGAAGCCGCAGATCGGCAGGTACACCAGCATCGGCCAGCTTTGTCCGTAATTGCACGCTGACTGCTGCGTAAGGGCGATGTGCGGAAAAGAAAGCGGGCCGAAAAAATCCGTATAAATCTGCGCGGCGGCTTCGCCTTGGCTCAACTCGTTGGCCAGCATCGGTGTGGTGTCAAGCGACCCCAGGCTCAGGTTGTTGTCATTTAGTCGCTGCGCAAGGGCCGTCATGGAATCGGGCCGTTGATTGTTGGCATATGCGTCGATCGTCAGTTGTCCAGTCAATGGTTCTCCGAACTTCGCCTCTTTCATCATGAAATCGCCCAGGCTAAACCCCACCACGGGAAGCGGCGTCTCGGTCTTCCAATCCGTCGTGGTAATTTTGCCCTCGGTGCTCTCGTCAACCTTGGTTCCCGTAGCAATCAGCTCCAGTCCCTTGGGAACATGAAAGCGCATGTCGTAGGTGGCGTAGTCGCCGAAGCCTTGATTGGAGTTGGGATACCAATCCTCGCGCGCCACAGGGCAGTAGTTCCCATTCCCCTCGCCGAGCACCACATCCTTGCCCCCATATGCGATCTTAATTATCGTACTGTCCCCTTTGTTCAATGGCGTGGCGAGCACCACTCCGAAATCCGGATCGTCCTCTTTCTTCTCCTGTACCCAATCCAGCGGATCTCCACTGAAAGAATCGACTTGGCTGACGCGCAATGTTGGATACAGATCGAGAGGGATGACAGCGACGCCATCCTGCTCCGCACGCACTTTAACCGTCGCAAGGGAAGTGAGAAAACCGCTCTTATCGATGCTCACATCGAGATTCTCGCTCTGGATTTTGTATGCCGCGTTGTGTTCGTTGCCGGTCGGCGTTCCGCCGTCGTACTCCGCTGCACGGTGAAACGCAAGTGGAATCATCTCCGCATCGTTGGTCGAGTCCCACTTCAGCAGGGCAACCTCTTCCGGTGCCACCTGGTCCACGCCGTGTGGGTCCAGGACAAAAAAAAGGTGCGCATCCTTGATTCCATGAACTGCAGCCATGAAATATCCACCCGGAGACGGACTAAGAATGTCCTCCAGCAGCCGAAGATCGAGATTTCCGTAGAATTTCTTGTAGTAAAATGTGCCGGATTGGTCGATGTAAGACCCTTCAGCGTGATGTCGAAACATTGATTGCAGATCTTCTGCGGCTCTCACGTAGGCATCGTCCGCCGGACCCGCGCCCCTTGAGGCATTATGCAGTTCTTCGGCCGTTGCGTCGGTGAACCTTAGCACCACCTGATCGAAGTCCTCGTTGAACTCCTCGTAGTGCGTCAGCAGCGATAGATTGTGGCGCTCCTCTGGCGTGGGAGGTGTTATGTGCAAGTGGCCATCGCCTTTGAACACTGCCCCTGTCACCTTGCCGTTCACTTGGCCATAAAACGCGAAGCTGCCGCTTCTAAAAGTAAACGTCGCAGCGTCGCGCTTGAGCTCGAGATTTTTGACCGCGATCACCTCGCCGCCCGGCAGCAACCCGCGCAACTGCTGGTAATAGGCGTTGGCGTTAGGAGCACGCTGAGCCTGAACCGTGCCAGGGTATTCAGCGCAAAGTATGAGAGCGATAAAAGGAAACAGACGGACATGGACCGGCATTGAAGCGCCTCGGTTGGCTGATATTCTGCTGCCGGACCAATATAGCTCAGAACCGCGATTCGTGCCTTCGCGAAACTTGACTGGCAGCCTACGACACATATAAATCCACGTACTCATTCACGGCCATCGCTTCCAGCCGTTCGCCGTTAAGCGAGACATCTAGAATCTGCTGCTGTCGCGCTCCATCAAATCGCCGCCGCAGATTCGTCTTGAACTTCTCAACCAGCAAAGGCATTCCTTCTTCGCGGCGTCTTCGATGGCCGATGGGATACTCGACCGTCTCTTCGAGAACATCTCCGTCGCTTAGTTCCAAGCGCAGCGAATTAATAATTGCCCGCTTCTCCGGGTCGTGATAATCGGCCGTGAATCGCGGCTCTTCAACGCACTCGATCTTCGCGCGAAGCGCGTCGATCCGCGAATCCGATGCCACTGCATCCTCGTAATCAGCAGCCGTCAGCCTGCCGAAGAGCAGCGGAATCGCAACCATGTACTGCACGCAGTGGTCGCGGTCTGCAGGATTCGAGAGCGCTCCTTTCTTGTCGATGATGCGCAGGCACGCCTCGTGCGTCCGGATCGTGATCTGGCGAATGTCCGCTGCCGATTTGCCCATCACATCCAGCCGCGCACGCAGCTTCATCGCCGCCTCCACCGCGGTCTGCGCGTGGAACTCGGCTGGGAAGCTGATTTTGAAAAGCACGTTCTCCATAACATACGATCCGTACGCCCGCTGGAACTTGAACTCCTGCCCGCGAAACGAAACATCGTAGAATCCCCACGTCTTCGCGGTCAGCGCCGACGGATAACCCATCTCGCCTGCCCGCGCCATTAGCGCCAGCCGCACGCCGCGACTCGTCGCATCACCCGCTGCCCAGCTCTTGCGTGAGCCTGTATTCGGCGCGTGACGATAGGTGCGCAGGCTCTGCCCATCGACCCACGCAAGCGCCAACGCATTGATTGTCTGCTCGCGGCTCAGCCCAAGCAACTGGCTCACGACGGCTGTCGATGCCACCTTGACCAGCACCACATGATCCAGGCCCACCTTGTTGAACGAATTCTCAAGAGCAATGCATCCCTGAATCTCGTGTGCCTTGATCGTCGCCGACAGCACATCGCGCATCTTGAGTGGCGGCCTGCCCTCGGCAATCGCCTCGCGCGACAGCCAATCAGCCGTCGCCAGAATTCCGCCCAGGTTGTCGCTCGGATGGCCCCACTCCGCGGCCAGCCACGTGTCGTTGAAATCGAGCCAGCGAATCATCGCACCAATGTTGAACGCGGCCTGCACGGGATCGAGCTGAAAGCCGGTGCCGGGAACGCGCGCGCCATTGGGCACAACCGTGCCCGGCACGATGGGGCCGAGCAGCTTCGTGCACGCCGGATATTCGAGTGCCTCCAAACCACAGCCGAGCGTATCGATCAAGCAAAAGCGCGCGGTCGTATACGCCAGATCGCTCTCGATCCTGAAATTCAACGCGTAGTCGGCGATGTCGGTGAGGACTTTATCGGGTGCTGGGCGTTCATTGCTGATGTGCGACGACACGCGGGCTCCTTCTTATCTAATCCCGTACCCCAATCGGCACAAACTTCAGATTCTCCGGCCCAGTATAGATGGCCGACGGCCTGATGATCTTTCCATCCTGCCGCTGTTCGATCACGTGCGCGCACCATCCTGCCGTCCGCGCCATCACAAACAGGGGCGTAAAAAGGTTGGTCGGTATTCCCATCAGATGATAGGCGACCGCTGAATACCAATCGAGATTGGGAAACATGCGTTTTGCGTCCCGCATGGTGCTCTCAATCCGCTCGGCGACAGAGAAATGACGCTGGCCATCGGCGTCCACTGCTAACGCGCGCGCCTGCTCTTTGATAATTTGGCTCCGCGGATCGCTGACCGTGTACACCGGATGCCCAAACCCAATAATCACCTCGCGTTGATCGATGCGGCGGCGAATGTCGGTCTCAGCCTCATCGGCTGTCCTGTATCGCTGCTGAATCTCCAGCGCCACCTCGTTTGCGCCGCCATGTTTTGGACCCTTCAGCGCTCCAATGGCGCCCACGATGCACGAGTAAAGGTCGGAGCCAGTCCCGGCAATCACGCGCGCGGCAAATGTAGACGCGTTGAACTCATGTTCCGCATAAAGAATGAGCGAAACCTGCATGGCGTGGACCCACTCCGCGCTCGCCGGCCTTCCATGCAACAGATGCAGAAAATGTGCTGCCAGCGGTTCACCGTCGGCGTCGACCGTAATGCGCTTGCCGTTCCGCGCGAAGTGATGCCAGTAAAGGAGCATCGACGGCGAGGAAGCCAGCAGCCCATCGGCAAGGTCGCGCGCCCCGGCAGTGCTATGGTCCTCCGCCTCAGGCCGCACGCAACCCAGCACCGAGACGCCGGTGCGCAACACGTCCATCGGATGCGTGTACCCCGGAATAAGCTCGAGCGCCTGCTTCACTTCAGCCGGCAAGCTTCGCAAACCGAGCAGCCGCGTCTTGTACGCCGCCAGCTCCGCGGCATTAGGCAGCTTGCCGTGAATCAGAAGGTGCGCAACTTCGGCAAACTCGCAGTGCTCGGCCAGGTCGGCGATGTCGTAGCCGCGATAGTGCAGATCGTTGCCGCTCTGGCCCACCGTGCAAACAGCTGTCTCGCCCGCAACAGTGCCCGACAGCGCCACCGACTTCTTTGGCCTGAAGGCGCTCGCCTCTTGAACGCTCATGGTTCGACCTCCAGAGAGCATTGATCCAACAAATCCAAACAGGGAATGTCTACTCAGTCTTCTTGCCCTTGGCGAAAAGCTCATCCAGCTTTTGCTCGTACGCGTGATAGCCGAGACACCGGTAGAGCTCGTCGCGAGTTTGCATCAGTGGCAGCACGTTTTTCTGTGTTCCCTCGGTGCGAATCGCTTCGTAGACCTTCAGCGCTGCGGCATTCATCGCCCGATACGCCGCGCAGCAATAAAGGATGATGTCGACCCCCGCCGCTGCCAGCTCCTCGCGCGTGAAGAGCGGAGTTTTGCCGAACTCGGTGATGTTGGCGAGAATCGGCACGCCCACAGCCTTCCGGAACGCGGTGTACGTCGACGCTTCCGTCACCGCCTCGGCAAAAATCATGTCAGCCCCTGCCGCCACATACGCCTGCGCTCGCTCAATCGCCCGCTCCAACCCTTCGCCTGCCAACGCATCCGTTCGCGCCATGATCACGAACTCCGGATCTGTTCGCGCATCCACGGCCGCCTTGATGCGGTCCACCATCTCTTCGGCCGCCACCAGCTCCTTGCCCGGCCGGTGGCCGCAGCGCTTCGCGCTCACCTGGTCCTCAATGTGCGCGGCAGCCGCGCCCGCCTTGATCATCTGGCGAATCGTCCGCGCGATGTTGAACGCTCCGCCCCACCCAGTGTCGATATCGACCAGCAGCGGCAGCTTGCACACATCGGTGATGCGCCGAACATCCGTCAGCACGTCTTCCATCGTGCTGATTCCCAGGTCCGGAACGCCAAGCGAATTGGCCGCCACGCCGCCGCCTGAAAGATAAATCGCCCGGAATCCCGTGGCCTCGGCGAGCTTTGCCGCGTAGGCGTTGATCGTCCCCGCCACCTGCAGCGGCTTCTCCGCCTTGAGCGCCGCGCGAAAGCGCGCCCCCGCCGAATTGTTGCCCTCACCACTCGCCATGCATCGTCCTTTGGCGCATCATAACAGGGTTTTCACACAGCCTGCTTTCGCAACCCACCCGCGCGGTGCGACAATCATCGCGTCGGCGCCAGCCTCAAAAACATGGCTCGACCCGGAGGAGAAATACCACAATGAAGCACACTTTAATCTGTACATGTTTACTATTTGCCGCCACCACCCTTCTTGCCCAGCAAAAGGCGCCGCCTCTGAGCCCGCCGGCGACTGCTTCGGGGACCATCGGCGGCAAGATGATTACCATCTCCTACAGCTCGCCGCGAGTAAGAGGCCGCGGGGGCAAGATCTATACCAAGGACGGGCTGATCGCCACGAGTCGGGGCTCACAGTATCCGATTTGGCGCGGGGGCGCGAACGCCGCCACCACCCTGAAAACCGATGCTGACCTGACCATCGGCGACCTGAGCGTTCCCGCCGGCACTTACACGCTCTTTGTCGACATCTCCGACCCCGCGAATTGGGTCTTGATCGTGAACAAGAAGACCGGTGAGTGGGGACTTGCCTACGACTCCACTCAAGATCTCGGCAAAACTAAAATGACGATGTCCGCTCCTCCGTCGCTGGTCGAAGATTTAACCTACACGATCACCGACAACGGAGGCGGCAAGGGTACTCTTACGCTTGCTTGGGAGAACGTAAGCGCCTCTGTCCCTGTCCGGGTGCATTGAGGGCTGGTCGTCCTGTTACCTCCGGCATGCTGCAAAGGCGGCGAGATCCCCTGCGATCCGCCGCCCGGCCGTTAGAATAGAAGTTGAACGATTCCTCGCCGAGGGACAGAAACTTTGCCGCTGTATCCGTATCGCTGCACTCAGTGCGGCCATAAATTTGAGAAAATCCAGCACTTCAACTCCGAGCCGGAGAGGATCTGCCCTCAGTGCGGCGGCGTTCTGGAGCGGACTCTCACCGCGCCCGGCCTCAGCTTCAAGGGCGCCGGTTGGTACGTGAACGACTACGCCTCCAAATCTAGCTCGTCCGCGGGCGAATCCGCCTCCGACGCCAAATCGGATAAGAAATCGGAGACAAAGTCCGAGCCCAAGGCTCCGAGTAGCAGCGACAGTGCCGCATCCAGCCCGGCTCCTTCTGCTCCTGCTTCGAAGCCCGGCAAAACGTCGAAGTGAAGCGCAGCCGGCCCGTCGCCACATGATCGCGGCCACGCGCTTCATAGCAGGCCGACCACCCCGCAATCACGCTCCGAGACGCTACCATAGTTCCTGACCATGCCGCTTCTCGATCCCATTCCGTCGCCGGTGGAGCACGCCGATCTGACTGCGCTTGAATGGCAGCCGCTTTTGGCGCTGCTGGCCGGATTCGCAGCTTCGCCGGTCGGCCGCGAATCGATCCTCGAGTTGCATCCCTCAACCGATGAGGAATGGATTGTCCGGCAGCACCTGCTTACCGCGGAAGTTCGGTTGATCTTCGACGAGCAAGTCTCCATCCCGCTCGGCGGCTTGTTCGACCCCACGCAACTTGCGGCCAAGGCGCAGATTGACGGCGCAGCGCTCGAAGCGGCGGAGCTCCAAAGCGTAGCGCGCTTGGCCAACAACGTCGCCGCGTGGCAGGCTCTCTTGCGTGAGCCGCCGATGCGGCTTGTCGGCAGATTGCATGGGCTTTCCGGCCTTTCAGCGGCCCTCACCACAAGTTTGAGGCCGCTCGCCGAATCCATCGAACGCAAGATTCAACCCGACGGCTCGCTTGCCGACGACGCCTCGCCCGAGCTGAATCGCATCCGCCGCGAGCAGGAGCGGCAGCAGAAAGTCATCGAGGAAAGCCTGCGCGCGGCGCTGCGCAAGCTCTCCGCTGAAAACGCAACGCAGGACGACGTCATCACCATTCGCGGCGAGCGCTTCGTGATCCCCGTGCGCGCAGAGCTCAAGCGGCGCGTCACGGGCGTTATTCACGGCGCAAGCTCCTCCGGGCAAACGGTCTACGTGGAACCGCTTGAGACCATCGAGCAGAACAACGAACTCGTGCGGCTCATCGAGGAGGAACAGGCGGAGATTCATCGCATCTTCGTGGCACTCACGCGCCAAGTCTCCGGCTACGCGCTCAGTCTGGTCGTGGGCGCGCGTGTGTTGGCCCTGGTCGACTGTCTGCTGGCGCGGGCGCGCTTTGCGCGCGAGTTCGATTGCGTCGTGCCCACATTCGATCCCGAGCGGCTGCACCTCGAGGGCGCGCGCCACCCGCTGCTCGAAAAGCGCTTGCGGGCAAGCGGCGGTCAAACGGTTCCGCTCGTTCTTGAACTGACAGCGGACGAGCGTCAGCTCATCATCAGCGGACCGAACACCGGCGGCAAGACGGTGGCGCTCAAGACCACGGCTCTGCTCGCCATGATGGCGCAGGCTGGAATTCCGATTCCAGCCGCACTTGCCAGCTTTCCTGTGTTCACTGCATTCCTCGCCGACATCGGCGATGCGCAATCTATCGAAGCGGCGCTCTCCACCTTCTCCGCGCACATCACCAATCTTGACCGCCTCTCTCGCCTCGCCGATGCGCGCTCGCTCGTGCTGCTTGACGAGCTTGGTTCTTCCACCGATCCTGAAGAGGGCGCGGCACTCGCTGTGGCCGTAGCGCACCATTTCCTCAAAGCTGGCGCGTGGTCGCTCATCTCCACGCATCACACCTCTCTCAAGGTCTACGCGGCCAACACACCGGGCGTGCGCAATGCCGCGGCCGGCGTGGATGAGCTGACACTCGTTCCCAACTATCAGTTTCATCTCGGCGTGCCGGGCGCTTCGGCCGGAATTCAGACGGCGGAGCGGCTCGGCCTGAACGCCGCAATCATTGCCGCGGCCCGCGAACGCCTTGGCTCGCAGCAAGCCGACATCGCACGCTTTCTCGACAAACTTCATTTCGAACTGGCAGAACTCGACCAAGACAAGAAGAAAACCCGGGAGCAGCAATACACGCTCAATCAAGAGAGGAAACGGCTGGAACGCGAGGGCGACGTCGAGGTGCGCAACCGAGTGCGCGAGTTAGAGACGAAGCTGACCTCGCTGCTCAAGGACTTCGAATTCCAGATGCGGGAAAATGTGCGTGCTGTCGAGGACCGTGCCGCGCAACAAAAGCTCTCAAAAGAAGCTGAGCGCCGCATCACCCGCCTGCGCCGCGAGTTTCAGGAGAGCTTCAATCAGGCCGTCGTGGCTCACCGTACCGGCGCGGATCAGGGCGACGCAAACGCTCAACCGCACCTGCTGCGCCATATCTCGCCGGGCGACAGCGTGTTCCTCAAATCGATGGGCAAGGTTGCCGTGGTGCGGCGTGAGGTCGAGAAAGACCTCTTCGAGGTTGCACTCGGCCCCATCAAAATGCGCGTCAAGCGCGACGAGCTCTCCGAGCCCCCAGGCCTTGGAGGAGATTTGAGGCAAGGGAAGGCCGGGCAAGGATCAAGTGATCCTCTTGCTGCGGCCCGAAAACAGAAGGGCGTGCATGTAACAGTCACGAGTGCGAACACCGACGAGCTGCGCGCGGAGATCAATCTCATCGGCCGCACGGTCGATGAAGCGACCGGCGAACTCGAGAAGTATCTCGACCACGCCTTTCTTGCCGGGCTGCCGCGCGTACGCATCATTCACGGCCACGGCGCCGGAATTTTGCGCCGCGGCGTCCGCGAGTTCCTCAAATCCCATCCGCACGTCGCGGGAATCGCCGAGGCTCCGCAGAACGAAGGCGGCCAGGGCGCGACGCTCGTGGAGTTGAGACAGTAAATTTCAATGCAACTGAAGCCCTGGATTCCCGGGACTTAAAATCGAGAACTGGGACACCTGACGTATCGCCCTTCGCGCGTCGTGGTTTAGGTAGTTAGACTATCGACGATCTCAGGAGTTTTGCTCGATTACAGGAGGGGACATGGCTAGCGGGGCTTCAAGACGCGGTGTAATTCTGGAGCGACTGCTTCCGTACCTAAACAGAGGCAATTATTTCGAGTGGGAAGGCGTAATTGTATTTGGTTCGTCTTCTCTTTCGGAGCTGATCGAGCGCCTCACCGGAGAACCGAGCGAGGAAGAAGATCCCGAGTTTTGGGAGAAGGTTCGGAGTGCGTTTCATGAGATACAGGTCAATTTAGGAAGACACTTGGTCGCTGAGCGCGCAAGTCTAGGCGGGAGCAGCGGCCCTTCTCCTTCGAGATCGATCGAACAAATGACCCCTGAGGAGTTGAAACGGCTAATTACAGTTTTTAGTAAGTTGGAGCCTTTGTACAAGGATGTGGACGAATCCAAGGTCAAGTCTGATCCCGCTTCGGTCGAAGAATTCATTGACGCTGCACTCGCCGAAGAGCTGTTAGGCAAACTTCCAAAAGCTGTTGACAAGGCAACGCGCCTCGCTCAGATCGATATCGAGCAAGTACCCGCTGCGGAAATCAAACAGTATTTTGGTGAGGCGCATCGTTGCTACCTATACGGTTTTAACGTGGCCTGTGCTGTTCTCTGCCGAGCGATCTTGGAATCCGCTCTGAAATCGATCTGTGATTCGAAGGGAACGATAGAGAGGAACATTCGGAGCGGGGAGTCGTATTTCAGACGGCTAGTCGAAACTGCGGAAAGTATGGGATTGCTAACCGACGGAGAGCCTCAATTTGCCCTCGAAGTCCGAAATGGAGGGGGGTACGCAATCCATAACTACCCGCAATTCGAGGAGCGTTGGGGAGGCAAAGTTGAGGGGCTGCTCTATAAGACGCGTACCGTTCTCCTGGGCCTTTATAGACTGAAAGAAAAGCCATAGGAGGCGGATTGACAACGCGAACAGGCCCCGCATCGCGGAGCCTGTCTGCTGATCACTGACAACTGATCACTGACCACTGTCTCTCACGCCATCGCTTCTCGTCCCATTGGCTCAAAGACCAGCTGGTTCGACTTGCGGTCCACATCGATGCGCACATGCGCTCCGTGCAGCACTTCGCCGTCGAGGATCTTGATCGCCAAGGGGTCCTGCACCATGCGTTGCAGCGCGCGTTTCAGCGGTCGCGCTCCATACGCCGCATCCGAGCCGGAAGCCAGAATCAGCTGCCGCGCCGGTTCCGTAAGCTCGAGCGAAATCGCCCGGTCTTCGAGTAGCTTGCGCACTTCGTTCAGGCGCAAATCGAGAATCTTGCTCAACTGCGCGTTGCCCAGCGGCCAGTAGATCACAATGTCGTCCACGCGGTTCAAAAACTCCGGCCGGAAATGTTCCCTCAGCACGCGCATCACGCTTTCGCGCGCCATGTCGAAGTCGTGCTCGGTCTTCAGTGTTTCGCCGGCAAGCATCGCCGCGCCCAGGTTCGAACGTCATGATCAGCACCGTGTTCTTGAAGTCAACTGTCCGGCCCTTGGCGTCAGTCAGCCGCCCGTCGTCCATCACCTGCAGCAGAATGTTGAAGACATCCGGGTGCGCCTTTTCGATCTCGTCGAACAGAATCACCGCGTAGGGCCGCCGATGAATCGCCTCGGTCAATTGGCCGCCTTCGTCGTAGCCCACGTATCCCGGCGGCGCGCCGATCAGGCGAGCCACGGCGTGCTTCTCCATATACTCGCTCATGTCGATGCGCACCAGCGCCTGCTCGTCGTCGAACAGGAACTCCGCCAGAGCGCGCGCCGTTTCCGTCTTCCCCACTCCCGTCGGTCCAAGGAAAATGAACGAGCCGATGGGCCGCTTCGGATCGCTCAGGCCCGCGCGCGAACGGCGAATGGCGTTGGCCACAATCGTCAGCGCATCGTCCTGGCCCACCACGCGCTCACGCAGACGGTCTTCCATCTGGACAAGCTTCTTCACCTCGCCCTCCAGCATGCGCGAGACCGGAATGCCCGTCCATTTGCTGACGATCTTTGCAATGTCCTCTTCGTCGACTTCTTCTTTCAGCATCCGCGCCGTGCCGGCCTTGCCGTTCTGCGCCGCGTCGAGTTTCTTCAGCTCCGCTTCCAGCTTCGGCAATTCGCCGTATTGAATTTGCGCGGCGCGATCGAGCTGGCCCTTGCGAGTCTGCTCCTCGGCCTCAAAGCGCAGCGCCTCAATCTTCTTTTTCAAATCGCCAATGCGATTGATGGCCTCGCGTTCCTTCGTCCACCGCGCCCGCAGCGCAGTGATCTGCTCGCGCAGTTGCGCCACTTCGCGCTCCACCGCCTTCAGGCGCTCCTTGCTTGCAGCGTCGGTCTCGCGTTTCAGCGCGGCGCGCTCAATCTCGAGCGACGTGGCCTGGCGCTCTAACTGGTCGACCTCGGTTGGCACGGAGCCGATCTGGATGGCCAATGAAGCCGCCGCCTCGTCCACAAGATCGATCGCTTTGTCCGGCAAGAACCTATCGCTGATGTAACGATGCGACAGCGTCGCCGCGGCCACAATCGCCGCGTCCTTGATGCGCACGTTGTGGTGCGACTCGTAGCGTTCCTTCAGGCCGCGCAGAATCGCAATCGTGTCCTCGACGTTCGGCTCGCCCACATACACAATCTGGAAGCGGCGCTCGAGCGCCTTGTCTTTTTCGATGTACTTGCGGTACTCGTTCAGCGTGGTTGCGCCAATCGCCCGCAATTCGCCGCGCGCCAGTGCCGGCTTCAGCATGTTGCTCGCGTCAATGGCGCCCTCGGCCGCGCCCGCGCCCACAAGGGTGTGCAGCTCGTCGATGAACAGCACAATCTGGCCGTTCGATTCTTCGATTTCTTTCAGCACTGCTTTGAGCCGGTCCTCGAACTCGCCGCGATACTTGGCCCCGGCAAGCATCGAGCCCAGATCGAGCGCGATCACCCGCTTGTCGCGCAAGCCTTCGGGCACGTCGCCCGAAATGATGCGCCGCGCGAGCCCCTCGACGATGGCTGTTTTGCCCACGCCGGGCTCGCCAATCAGCACTGGATTGTTTTTCGTGCGGCGGCTCAGCACTTGCACAACACGCCGAATCTCCTCGTCGCGGCCGATCACCGGATCGAGCTTTCCGCGGCGCGCAAGCTCCGTAAGATCCTTGGCGTATTTTTCCAGCGCCTGGAACTTCTCCTCCGGATTCTGGTCGGTCACGCGCTGCGAGCCGCGCACGGCGGTCAGCGCCTGCAAAATGGCCTCATGGGTGGCACCGGCAGCCATCAGCGCATCGCGCGCCGCATCGCCTTTCAAATGCGCCACGCCAAGCAGCAGGTGCTCGGTTGAAACGTACTCGTCCTTGAAGTTCGCAGCCTCGCGAAATGCCTGCTCGAGAACCTTGTTCATCGCCTGGCTCAGGCTGGGCTGCGCCGCCACGCCGGCCACCCGGGGCAGTTTCTGCTCGATGCTGCGCAGGTCGCTCTCCAAATGCTCCGTGGGCACACCAATCTTTTCGAGCACCGCGGGCACGACGCCTTCGCGATCCTCAATCAGCGCCAGCAACAGGTGCACGGGCTGCAGCTCAGGGTTGCTCAGCTCGGCAGCGCGCGACTGTGCCTCCTGGATCGCCTGCTGCGTCTTGACCGTCAATTTTTCCCAACGAATGGCCATGGTTTGATGCCTCTGTGAATGATTTTGCGGAACGAGGAGGTCAGATTTCAGGTGTCAGGGCTCAGAAAAACGGGATCAGCCGATGTCCCTCGACGAGCGCCGCTGCACCAAACTTGCTCTATGGCAAGCATAGTACGTGACGCACGAGAAGGGCGACTGATCCCTGAAACTGGTAGCGGGTCGGTCTTGGTCTGTTTTGAAAGGGCACGACTTCAATCGTGCCGCAACCCGTCCAAAACGAGTGTGGGCTTCAGCCCCTGAGGGATGTCTTCTCAAACTGACCCACTGCCCTGAAACCCAGAACCGACCCAGGTGTTACGCCGCCAGTGTCTAGCCCGCGTTCACTTTGATCTGCTTGGGCTGGGCCTCGGGCTTTTTCTTCAGCTCCAGTTTTAGCACGCCGGCGTTGTAGCTGGCTGCCACGCTCTCCGTATCCACGGTCGTAGGCAGCGTGAACGCGCGATAGAAGCTGCCATAGCGCCGCTCGATGCGATGGAAGTTCTCTTCCTTCTCTTCTTTCTCGAACTTGCGCTCGCCCTTGACCGTCAACGTGCTGTTTTCCACGCTCACGTCCAGGTCCTTCTCTTCGATGCCCGGCACTTCCAGTTTCAGGACGACCTTTTTCTCGTCCTCATAAACGTCAACCGCCGGAATAAAGCTGGCCGTGGTCAGCGAGCCTTCGCCTTCGTTCAAATCGCGGAATAGCGTGTTGAAGCGATACTGCAATGCCACAGCTTCTCCGAATGGGTTCCAACGAGTAACTGCCATGATCTTTCCCTCCTGATGGATCAAAAGAATTCGATTGCGGCGGGGATCAAACCCCAGCCGCTCAATCACTTTGATGAGACTATAGCATAAATGATTCATAAAATATGAGCGTTATATGCTAATATTATCGAAAATTAAATAAGTCATTCTTTCTCAATCACTTTCATCTTGAAAAGGAAACCCGGCCGGCTCAAACCGGGGTGGGGATCGGCACCGGTGCTCCCATTGGTATGCCTTCGGAGCCGGCAGAAAGCAGCCTCAGCGTCAGCACCGTTATGTCGTCCTCCTGGCCAAAAGCCTGCGCAGCCTGGGCGATCGATTCGGCGGATTCAGTGCTGATCCCGCAAGTCCGCTCGAACCCGAAGAGCTCGCCTGCTTTGTTGCGGGCCTCAACCACTCCGTCGGAGAGCAGGGTGAGCATGTCGCCGCGGTCGAGCTGGAGCGTGGTCACTGTGTACTCGGCATCGGGAGCAATGCCGAGCGGCAGTCCTGATTCGACCTCAGTTTCGCGGCCGTCGCGATAAGGCGGCAAGTGGCCTGCATTGGCTAGTGTCAGGCATCCGTCAATTGCGAGATCGGCGCAAAGGCACGTGGCGAAGCCGCTGAGATGGTTTTCGCGGAGCACCCGGTTGAGGTGCGAAAGCAAGCCGGCGGGGGAATCCGAGTCGCGCGCGGCAGCTGCGCCCAACAGCAGGGTTGCGGCCATGGCAGCGGCTGCGCCCTTACCGCTCACGTCGCCCAGCAGAACGCGCTGGCGGCCATCGGAAAGCACGCGGCAGAGATAGAAATCTCCGCCTACGTCGCGCATGGGATGAAAAGCGACGTCGATCTTCAGCCCGGGTGCCGTATCGATCGCCGCTGGCGCCAGCATGCGCTGAATCTCGCTGGCCGCCTGCATTTCGCCAGCCAGGACTGCACGCTCACGTGCGGTTTGCTGCTGCTCGCGAGAAAGCAGAGCAAGCAACGCCACAACGACGCAGAGGGTTGCGACGGCCTCTATATCCGCCATGAGAATGCTCCACCGCGCCTCCAGGTCGGGGATTCCCGGAATCTGCGTTCCGGTGAACCGCAAGGCGAAGAAAGCCATCATTGTCGCGCCCCAAACCATGCAAAGCACTGCAAGGGGCTTTGTGCGAAAAGTGAGGCCTTTCCAGTGCAGAAGGGCAATAAAGGGCGCGGTACATTCAAGAATCGCAACGGGCGCGCTTCCTCTTGCGACCACACCGGAACGGAGCGTATCGAGCCAGAGTGCCAGCGGCGCGGGGAAAAACGGGATCGCGAGAGTGACGGAGTACGCCACAGTTGCCAGCGCCATCAGAATCCAATAAAGCAAAGGCACGCGCCGGCCTGCGATCGCAAAGAAAAAGAGAGTACGGACAACGTTGTTGATGGCAGCAAAGACGGACCATAAGGCAAAGTACACTGCCGCGGAAAAGGCGAGAAGGGCTGCGGCGCCAAAGTAGTCGAGATAGATCGGCGCCAACGAAAGACACGCCAGGGAAAGAAGCAAGAGTTCGCGGCGGCTCCGGTCGTTCACCCACAAACCCAGCAAGATGAGTCCAAGGATGCCGATGATGCTGAAGCAGACTGACGGAACGAGGCGTGCGCGAATCTGAGTGAATGCCTGTGCGTCGCGTCTATCGCCCAGAAGCGGCTTGTCTCCAGCCAGGATGCCGAGCGGGGGCAAAGTTCCAACGGGAACCGTGGAGGCGATGCGCTGCGTGATGCGCAGGGCAATGGCGTTTGGGTGGTCGAACCGGCCCGGGAGCGGCCAGTCGCGGACTGCATCCATGGTGAACTCGCCGTTTTGGAGATTGCCGGCCGAGCCAATCAGGTGCCCATCAGCGAAGACCTGGTAAGCAGCATAGAGCGTGACCTGCAGAGCGGGCTGATCTACGTAGCTGAGGGATGAGAGGTCCGCATGGCAGCGGATCCAGGTGCGTGGCTCGGCGGGATTGAGTCTCCAATTCGTGTAGGGCTGCCATCCACTCTCGTCAAGATTCGCAGCCGCCCATGCGGGGTCGTCTCCTGCATGCCAGACGCACTGCTGCGGCGAAATGGTGATCAGGCCTTGGCCTTGGGCGGCGACCGAGAAAAACAACACGACGAGCAGTGCCCATTTAGGCATGAACAACTCCTGCGGGTGACAGGGTGACTGTCAGCACCGTGATGTCGTCTTCCTGGCCGAACGCCTGCGCGGCTTGCGCGATGGATTCGGCGGGTTGCTTGCTGATGGCGGCCGTGCGGTCGAAGCCAAAAAGCTCGCCTGCTTTGTTGCGGGCCTCGACCACTCCGTCGGAGAGCAGGGTCAGCGTGTCGCCGAGATCGAGCTGAAGCGGGGTCTCGGTGTACTCGGTATCGGGAGCAATACCAAGCGGCAAGCCGGACTCGACCTCAGTTTCGCGGCCGTCGCGATAAGGCGGCAGGTGGCCCGCGTTGGCTAGTGTCAGGCGTCCGTCGGTCGTGAGATCGGCGCAAAGGCACGTGGCGAAGCCGCTGAGATGGTTTTCGCGAAGCACCCGATTCAGGTGGTGTAACAGATCTGCGGGGGAATCCGAATCGCGCGCGGCGGCTGCGCCCAGCAGCAGGGTTGCGGCCATGGCGGCAGCGGCGCCTTTGCCGCTCACATCGCCAAGCAGCACGCGCTGTCGGCCATCGGAAAGTACGCGGCAAAGATAGAAATCTCCGCCCACATCGCGCATGGGATGAAAAGCAACTTCGATCTTCAGTCCGGGCGCGGTATCGATCGCCGCTGGCGCCAGCATGCGCTGAATCTCGCTGGCCGCCTGCATCTCGCCAGCCAGGGATGCGCGCTCCAGGGCAACCTGGCGCTGGTCGCGGAGGTTGAGGGCGATGATGGCGGCAATCACAACGAACTCTGCAATGGTCGATGCCGGAAACATCCAGCTCTTAAAAGCGTCGGGGATCCCGGGGATGACATGAGAATCCGTCAGAAGCAACCCGAAGAAGATTGACTGGTTCACACCCCACGCAATGGAAAGCGCAGCGATTGGCCGGAGATGAGACGGAATCCGTTTCCACGGCCAGAACGCCACGATTGAGGCCGCTGCAAGCAGTGTCTCAACAATAAGGACGACGGGCACAAGCACGGAATCGTGAAGGATACCGAGCCGGAACGCCGCCGACAGCGGAACGAAGCACTCAACGAAGTGCCAAACCGCAAAAAGGACCATGACGCCCATGGGAAGCCAGAAAACGCGTGGAACACGCCGGCCGGCCAAAGCAAAGGGGAACCAGTACTGAGCGCCTATGCTGACCGCGCTTGCGGCGGAAGTCAGGACATCGTAGAAACTAGCCGGCTCATTCACCAGCAGGGTTCCTGAAAGCAACGCGATAAAGACCAGACCAACCCCGATGCAACCAGCGGAAAGCACGATTGGCGCGATGCGCGTGCGGTCGTACAAAGAGAACCCGAGCAGTTCGACCCCTACTATGCCGATCACGATGTACGGCGCGGCGATGAGGAGAATTTCAGGAAGCACGACTGCGATGAAGCCGGCGCGGTCATTGCCGAGGATCAGCGAGTCGCCGAGGCGAAATTGAGGTAGGGCGAAAAATGCGGAGAGCTCGGGCAATGTGAGAAGGCTGGCATAGCGGCGGGCCATGCGAAGGGCAAGAAGATTGGCGTCGTGCCGGGCGAGCGGCCGGGGCACGGGAAAAATCCGGATCAAGTTAATGCCGAAGTTGCCGCTGTTGAGATTGCCATTCCGGGCGATGAACGTGCCGTTCAGGAAGACCTCATAGGCGGCGCCCAAGCGAACCTGCACCGCGGGATCATCCGACTGAGCAAAGGCAGCGGAATCGAGATGGCAGCGGACCCAGATGCGCGGCCCGGAGGAATCGGGCCTCAACGAGGAATATGGTTGCCAGCCAGTCTCGTCGAGATTCGGCGCCGCCCATGCGGGGTCGTCTCCCGCATGCCAGGCGCACTGCTGCGGCGAAACGGTGATGATGGTCTGCGCGGGAAGCACGCCAGGAAGCGCAACAAGCAGAACCAGAGGCGCGGCAACGAGCAAACCCGCTGCCAGAGTCTGGCGGAAGGGAAGCGCGGGCATGTGGAGAGAATACGATGGCGTAATCCGCCGCGAAAGAGATTTCTTTGGTTCGCTGAGCGGACGAAGAGATGGGGATTTCGATTGCACGGCGGATTCTGCAGCCGGCCTGCTCGAATACAATCCGCTTCATGCACTTTTTGAGTTCGGTGGCGGGGATCAACTGGCGATGGGTGTGGCTTGTCATCGCCACTTTCCTTGCCGGAGTTCTCAACGCCGTCGCCGGCGGCGGCTCATTCCTCTCCTTTCCCGCCCTCCTGAGCATGAAAATCCTGCCCGTTCAGGCCAATGCCACAAACACAGTCGCCATCTGGCCCGGCCAGTTGACGTCGGTTGCCGCGTACTGGCCCGATGTGCGCAAAAACGTGCGTGCCGCTGTGTTGATGGGACTCGCGGGACTGATTGGCGGCACGGCTGGGGCCATCGTGTTGCTCAACACGCCGCAGACGACATTCCTGCATCTGGTTCCGTGGCTGCTCCTCGGCGCCGCATCGATCTTTGCCGTTAGCGGCCCCGTCTCGCGCTGGCTCGATCGGTTGAAGCGCGCTCGTCACGAACACGCCGTCGGCGGCCAAACTCGTCCACCGCGCCGAATCCTGCTCTTTCTTGCCGCCATCGTCGTCAGCTTTTATGTCGGCTATTTCGGCGCCGGCGCGGGGTTTGTGTTTATGACGCTGCTTGGGCTCTTCGGCTATGAAGACATTCACGCCATTAACGCGCTCAAGGTTGTAGCCAACCTGCTGGCCAACGGCATCGCCTTCATCATCTTTATTGTGGATGGCCAGGTCGCGTGGCGCTATTGCATGGCCGCCATGATTGCCGCGGCCATCGGCGGCTACGTCTCTGCCAGCTTGGCAAAGCGCGTACCGCAGCCGGTGCTGCGCGGCCTCGTGGTGGTCATTGGCCTCGGAATGGCTGCGTGGTTTTTCTGGCGTAATTAAACCGGCCGCTTCGGAAACCGTCAGCAATCGCCCCACTCCCACCCCTGCCTGACACCCGAAGTGAGCCCCAGCACATACTGCTCCGCGCGTCGTGCGTATCTTGAAAACGGCGCAGGGGCTGACTTCCGTGCCGGAAAGAACCACCCGCAAGATGTCCGAACGATGGATGACGGAACTCATTGGCTCGCTGGCGGGTTTCTGCACAACCCTGTCGCTTGTCCCGCAGCTTCACAGGATCTGGCGCTCGAAGAGCGCTCACGATCTTTCGCTTGCCATGTTCACGGTCTTCGGTCTCGGAATCGGTCTCTGGCTCCTCTACGGCATCGGCATTCGCTCACCCTCGGTCATCGCCGCCAACAGCCTGAGCCTCGTTCTCGTCGTCGCCATCCTCACGCTCGCGCTGCACTATGAGCGCCCCGGCTCCGCACGCCGCTAACCACTGGCCCTGACCCCTGCCCCCTGTAAACTGTTCTTATGAGCCACGAGGGCATCCGCATCGCCTCAAAGGACGAGCAGGCGCGCGACAATCAAGCCAATCGCCCGCTTCCCCGCATCGCCATCACGCCGGAAAAGGTGCGCGTGCTCATGACCGAAGGCAAGGGCCTTGAAATCGACTGGGCCGACGGCCACAAGAGCGCGTGGGGTTTCGCCTGGCTGCGCGACGCCTGCCCCTGCGCCACCTGCGTCGACGAGCGCGCCCAGCAGGGCCGAAAGGCGGGCCAGCCAAAACCGAAGCCCGCTGCCGTGCTGCCCATGTACGCACCTCCGCCAAAGCCGGCGAACGCGCACGCCGTAGGCCGATACGCTATCCAATTCAACTGGCTCGACGGCCACTCCGGCGGAATCTACTCGTGGGAATATCTGCGCCGCGTCTGCCAGTGCCAGGAATGCACGTTTACCGACGCCGAGACCAACGGCACGCCGAACTAAAACCAGGCGCAAGGGTTCAAAGTCCTCGATAGATGTGCAGGTAAAAGACCACTCCCGAAGCTGCCAGGCAGTAGATCCCGAACCAGTGCCAGCGGCCCGATTCCAGCCAACTACTCAGCCACTTGAGTGCGATCAGGCCGGCAATGAATGAAAACACGGCGCCCATCAGGCTCACTGCAATCGACGCGTGCAGGTCGATCGGCGTTCCAGTTGCAGACGCAGCGTGCGCAGCTTTCACAAGGCGCACAAGCTCCATCCCGTCCACAACGGGCGTGAGAATCACGGCCATGGCGAAGCTGAATCTCTCAGCTGCCTCCTTGGCTGCGCCGGTCATCATGCCGGCAGAGATCGTCGCGCCGGAGCGCGAGAACCCTCGAAACGGGAGCGCGAGACCTTGTAAGATTCCCATCCAGCCGGCTTGGCGCAAGTCCAGCGAGTCGGACGGCGGTTTGAAGCCCGCGGCCTGCCGGCGGTGCTCGAAGTGTCCTGCGGCCAGGATCAGGAGACCGACAGCAAACAGAGCGGGCGCGATAATCTGGAGTTGGCCGAAGAGCATCTCGATCTGCGCCTTGGGCGTCGAGCGAAAGTAAGTCTTAGTGATGAGAATCTTGAGCGCCTCGCCCACAATGCCGGTCAGGAGGGTGGCCCAGACGGCTTGACCCAGGAAGCGCTTGATGGAGCCTCCGGCCGAAAAGTAGGTACGCATCCACATCTTGCGGAAGTAGACGATCACTGCGAACATGGTTCCGGTGTGAAGCATGACAAGCAGTAGCGTCATCTGCGACGAAGAGGGATCGAGCCCCATCAGTTTTTCCGCGACAACGACGTGCGCGGAACTTGATACCGGAAGAAGCTCGGCGAAGCCCTGCAAGATGGCAAGAAGGATAATTTTCCAGAGTGTCACGGACTCAGTGTAACGTCAGGAGTCAGTTCTCAAGTGGAAGGGCATATGAAGATTGGATTTCTTGGTTTGGGCAAAATGGGCACACCGATGGCACGCCACCTGCTCGCCGCCGGCCACGAGCTCGCGGTCTGGAACCGCACTGAAGGCCGCACTGAACCGCTCCTCCGTGAAGGCGCAATCGCCGCAGCCACTCCCGCTGAAGCCGAACTGGGCGCCGGCGTCGTCATCACCATGCTCTTTGACGATGCCGCCAATGAAGAAGTGCTCTTTGGCGCAAACGGGCTCATGGACGCGCTTTCGCCCGGCGCGCTTCACATCTCATGCAGCACCATCAGCGTCGCGCTGAGTGAGCGCCTGACTCAAGAGCACGCCCGCCGCGGTCACGAATTCGTCGCCGCGCCGGTCTTTGGCCGCCCCAATTTTGCCGAAGAGGGCCGCTTGTGGATCGTCGCTGCCGGCGCGGAGCGCGCCGTCGCCAAAGCGCGTCCGCTCCTGGAAACTTTCTCGCGCGGCATCTCAGTCGTCGGCACTGAGCCGCGGCAGGCGCACGCCGTTAAGCTCGGCGGCAACTTCCTCATCAGCGCCATGATCTACTCCCTCTCTGAATCCTTCGTCTACGCATCAGGGCAGGGAATCGATCCCGCAATCTTTATCGAGACCGTCAACAGCGCGC
This sequence comes from uncultured Acidobacteriaceae bacterium, assembly GCA_963823805.1. GTDB lineage: Bacteria > Acidobacteriota > Terriglobia > Terriglobales > Acidobacteriaceae > Telmatobacter. The sequence goes on from CAWGMW010000001.1 coordinate 345,854, forward strand.
TCTTCCAGTCGCCGCTTTACGCGGCCTACGCCAACGTCATGCTGCATCCGCCGGAGCAATCCGGCGCGACCCCAGGCGCGAGCATTGACCTGGGCGAGAAGGACCTCCGCCTTCTTCGCGAAGCCGCGGCAGCCGGCGGCACGCGCCTCAGTCTCGCCGATTCGCTCGCCGGCGTCTTCGCCCGCGCCAGGGCCGCTGGCCTCAGCCACGCGGACTGGGCCGGGGGCTTGTACCGCATGTCACAGCAAGACAGTCAAACGCCCACGTAGGATGTGAGCACATGAAGCTGAACGGAAAAATCGTCTTCATTACTGGGGCCAGCGCCGGCATTGGCGCGGCTACCGCAATGGCTTTTGCCGCCGAGGGCGCGCGTCTGCTGCTTGCTGCCCGCCGCGCCGGCAAGCTCGCTGAGGTTGCGTCGAAGGCTCTGGCCCGCGGCGCTCAGGCCGTCCACTCCATTGACCTCGATGTGCGCAACCGTCACGCCGTGCAGCGCGCCATCGACGATATTCCGCCGGAATGGGCCGAAATCGAAATCCTTGTGAACAATGCAGGCCTCAGCCGCGGCATGGAAAAGCTCTACACCGGCAAAATTGAAGACTGGGAAGAGATGATCGACACCAACATCAAGGGGATGCTCTATGTGGCTCGTGCCGTGGTCCCCGGAATGGTGGTGCGTGGCCATGGCCACGTCGTCAATCTCGGCTCCATGGCCGGGGAAATCGTCTATCCCAACGGCGCCGTCTATTGCGGCACCAAGGCCGCCGCGCGCGCCATCAACGACGGATTGCGCGAGGACCTGCTCGGCACGCCCGTCCGCGTCACCAGCGTCGATCCCGGCCTGGTCGAAACCGATTTCAGCCTGGTCCGCTTCCACGGCGACGCTGGCCGCGCCGCCAAAGTCTATAAAGGCATCACGCCGCTCACGGGTGAGGACATTGCCGATGTAATTCTGTGGGCTGTGACCCGGCCTGCGCATGTGAACATCGCGCGCGTCTCGCTCACTTCAGTCGATCAGGCCAACACCCTGCTCATCCACCGGGATCAATAGCGAAAGCTGCATTCCCATCGCCGATGACCCGCGATACTGTGCCGCCTATCCGAGTGACTGAAGCTGCGCCTCAATTTGTGCCAATGCGGCCTCAAGGGCGCTGCGGCGTCCAGGATTTGACGTCCTTTGCGAAAGAATATTCTCGCGTTGCAAGCCCAGCACCTGGCGTTGCCGTTCTCGCGCAGCGCGGATCACTTCAGCCGCGCGACGGGCTTCTTCGCTTACGTGGCCCTCGACGGGTTTCGTTCTGGAACTCTTCAAGGCGTTTGCCATCTGCTCCTCCACCGATTTACTTTCCCATCCACGGGCCATATCTTCATTCTACGGGTGCGTAATGTGTTTGCGTCCCGCAGAATGACGAGGGTACAGCAGTTTCGGAATTGGTGTAGACCGAATGCACTCAGCTAAGCGGCATTTTTATCAGGAAAATGCCACCTTTCGATGCTCCCAAAAAGTCTCCGTTGATTTCGAAACTGCTCTGGTACCTGAAAGAGAGAGAGGCTTCCCATGCGCGCCTGGCAAGTTTCCGCGTTTGGCATTGATTCTTTGGAGTTTGTAGAGCGCCCCACGCCTGCACCGGGTCCCGGCGAAGTTTTGGTTGGAGTGCGTGCGGTTTCTCTCAACTATCGCGATCTGATGGTCGTGAAGGGCCTATACAACCCCAAGATGAAGCTCCCGCGTATCCCTTGCTCCGACGGCGCGGGCGAAGTTGTAGCCGTGGGAGCCGACGTCACGCTATGGAAGCCCGGCGACCGCGTGGCTGGCATCTTTATGCAGAACTGGCTCGACGGGCCGTTGACCGCCAACAAAGCTCGCGGCGCGCTCGGCGGCGACGTCGACGGCATGTTGACCGACTTTGTCGTGCTCAAAGAGCCGGGATTGGTTGCGATCCCCGATCATCTCAGTTACCAGGAAGCGGCTACTCTGCCCTGCGCCGCCGTCACCGCTTGGAATGCGCTGGCTACCGGTGAGCTCAAGCCGGGCTCAACGGTCCTCATCCAGGGCACGGGTGGCGTGTCGATCTTTGCCTTGCAGTTTGCGCGGTTAAAGGGTGCGCGCGTGCTGGGCATCAGCTCCAGCTACGACAAGCTGGAGCGCGCCAGTGCAATGGGTCTCGATGCGGGCCTCAACTATCGCGACAACCCCGATTGGGACCGCTGGGCCCTCGACCAGACCGGCGGCGAAGGCGTGGACATGGTAGTCGAGGTAGGCGGTGCGGGCACGTTGCCGCGTTCGCTCAGGGCCATTCGCCCCGGCGGAACGGTGGCCCAGGTGGGCGTGCTCACCCAGTCTGCTGACCCGCTCCCAATTCCGCTCGTCCTCCATAAGATGGCGCGCATCCACGGCATCTATGTCGGCTCCCGAAGGGATTTTGTCGAGATGAGTCGAGCCATCGCGCTTGCCGAGCTCCGCCCGGTCGGTGAGGATTTCGATTGGCGACGGGCGCGCGAGGCTCTGGAGCGCATGGAGGAAGCCAGCCACTTCGGCAAGTTGGTTCTCACTGTCAGTTGATGCGACAACGCGCCGACACGCCGCACCGAGCCGCTGATTTAGATTGGATTTGTGAGCTTGCACGAGAAGATGCTGGCGGTGGCCATCGAAGAGGCGCGACTGGGCCTCGCCGAGGGTGGCGTTCCAGTCGGCGCGGCATTATTCAATCGCGAGGGCGAACTGTTGAGCCGCGGCCGCAACCGCCGCGTGCAGCAAAACGATCCAAGCATTCACGGCGAAACCGACGCCTTTCGTCGCGCCGGCCGTCAGCGCAGCTATCGCAATCTGGTCATGGTCACCACGCTCGCCCCTTGCTGGTACTGCAGCGGCCTTGTGCGCCAGTTCCGCATCGGCACGCTCGTCGTGGGTGACAGCCGCACTTTTGCCGGAGGCCTCGACTGGCTGCGCGAGAACGGCGTGGAAGTCGTCGATCTCGACAATCGCGAGTGCCGTGAGTTGATGGAAACCTTCATCTCAAGGCATCCTGAGATTTGGAACGAAGACATTGGCGAAAAATGAGAAGAGCTTGGAACTGAAACAAGGGAACAGGTGAATCATGTTGGATCAGAAAACAGAGTTGAATCTGCGTGGCTACTCGATCATCGATGGCCAGAGCCGCGAATCGGACGGCGCTACTTTTCACGGCCTCGATCCCGCCAAGGGCGAAACCCTCGAGCCCGTCTACCATTGCGCTTTGCTTGCCGACCTCAATCGCGCTGCCGATCTGGCGGAGGAAGCGTTTATCGCCTACCGCAAGCTTTCCGGACGCGAGCGCGGCCGCTTCCTGCGCCACATTGCCGACGGCATCGAGGCCATCGTGCCGGAGTTGGTCGATCGCGCCAATCGCGAAACCGCCCTGCCTGAAGCGCGCCTCAAAGGCGAGTCCGCGCGCACCATCAACCAGCTCCGACTGTTTGCTCAAGTGATCGAAGAAGGTTCCTGGGTCAATGCGCGCATCGATCGCGCGCAGCCCGATCGCAAGCCATTGCCCCGCTCCGACATTCGCTCGATGTTGAAGCCGCTCGGCCCCGTCGCCGTCTTCGGCGCCAGCAACTTCCCCCTCGCATTCTCCGTCGCAGGCGGCGACACCGCTGCCGCCTTCGCCGCCGGCAATCCCGTCATCGTGAAGGCGCATCACGCCCATCCGGGAACCAGCGAGATGGTCGGCCAGGTCATCGCCCGCAGCGTGCGTGAGTGCGGCCTGCCATCCGGTGTCTTCGCGCTTCTCTTCGGCGCGGGCGCTGAGATTGGCGCGGCGCTCGTCGACCACCCCAGGGTGAAGGCCGTCGGATTCACCGGCTCACTCTCGGCCGGTAAGGCCCTCATGCAGCGCGCCGCGGCTCGTCCCGAACCCATCCCCTGCTTTATGGAAATGAGCAGCGTGAACCCTCTCTTTGTGCTGCCCGAGGCCCTTCACTCGCGCGCCGCGCAGATCGCCGCCGGCCTCTTCGGCTCGTTCACTCTCGGCGTCGGCCAATTCTGCACCAAGCCGGGCCTCGTCTATCTGCCGCGCAACGCAGATGCCGATGTACTCGTCGCCGAAGTCAAGGCGCTCGTCGAAAAAGCTTCCGCGTCGCCGATGCTCACTGAGGGAATTTCGAAGAGCTACCGCTCGGGAATCTCGAGCCGCCAGTCGCACAGCCACGTGAACACTGTCGCCCAGGCCCCATCAAACGGCGCGGCCAGCACCCATGCCGCTCCGGTCCTGATGCAAATCGACGCCGCAGACCTCCTCGCCAATCCCGAGCTATCCACTGAAGTCTTCGGCCCCAGCGCCCTCGTAATCCGCTATGACAGTCGCGAGCAGCTCATGGAACTGGCCGGCGACATCGAGGGCCAGCTCACCGCAACTTTGCACGGCAGTGATGCCGATCTCGCCGCCTTCGCCGACCTCATTGCGATTCTCGAGCGCAAGGCCGGCCGGCTCATCGTCAACGGCTTTCCCACTGGTGTCGAAGTCTGCCACGCGATGGTTCACGGCGGCCCGTACCCGGCCACCAGCGACAGCCGCGCCACTTCTGTCGGCACGTACTCGATCTATCGCTTTGTGCGCCCCGTCTGCTATCAGGATTTCCCGCAGGCATCGCTGCCCGTCGAACTGAAGAACGGCAACCCGCTCGGAATCATGCGCCTCATCGACGGTCAACTCACACGAGACGCGGTTCCTGGCCAACTTTAGGAGTGCGCAGGAAAAAGATCATCACCCCGGACACGATCAGCAGGATCGACATCGCCAGGTACCCGTCGCTGGAGCTTCCTGTTACGGCCTGCAGCCATCCCACCAGCCACGATCCTGCAAATCCGCCCAGCGCCCCGCAACTGTTCACGAGCGCGATCACCTCGCCGGCCACATTCTTCGGCAGCATCTCCGGCATGATGGCGAAATAGGGGCCGTAGGGCGCGTACATTGTGCCGCCTGCAATCACCAGGCAGAAATACGCCAGCCAGAAATGGTGTCCGGCGGTTGCGAAACTGCAAAACAGCGCCACGCCCGAGAGCATCAGGAACGGCCACACGAACAGCTTGCGATTCTGGGCGCGATCGGAAAAAGTCGCGACGATCAGCATCAGTATTACGGCCAGAAGAAATGGTGCCGCGCTCAGGAGGCCAATTTGCTCGATGCCGCGTGCCGATCCCGAGCGAATCATCGCCGGGATCCAGATCACAAGGCCATACACGCCGAAGCTCCAGCAGAAGTACTGGAAGCAAAGCACCATCACTCCCGGCACGCGCAGCGCCTCGCGAAAATTCGCGTACTGGGGCAGGGAAGACTGCTCCTGGGCAAGCGTCTCGGCCAGATGTTCGCTGCTCTCTTCTGGAAGCCATGGAACCTGCAGCGGCCGGTCTCGCGCCACGACAATCCAGACAAAGGCCCACAGCACCGACGGAATGCCTTCGAGAATAAACGTCATCTGCCAGCCGACCGCCCGGATCAGGTATCCGGTCGCCGCGGCCATCCACGTCACCGTCACCGGATTTCCCAGAATCAGAATCGCATTGGCGCGCGAGCGCTCTCTGCGCGTGAACCAGTTGGTCAGCAAAATCAGCATCGATGGGAAGATGAGGCTCTCCGCGACACCTAGCAACAGTCGGTCAACTACCAGCAGCCAGTAGTTGTGGATGACCCCTGTGAGTCCGGAAAAAATTCCCCAACTGATCAGCGCGAAAAACACCAGCCGGGTCGCGCTCTTGCGAATGGCGTAGGCTGCCGCCGGAACCTGGAACAGAAAATAGCCGAGGAAGAAAACCGAACCAAGAAACGCCGCCCGGGACTCGGTGATGTTGAGCGACTTCGCGAGCCCAGCCGCCGCCCCGAACCCAAAATTCGACCGCCCCAGGTAGGCGAGGCTGTACGTCACGAAGACCACGGGCATCAGGTACAGCCAGCGCCGGCGCAGGCCCGCCTGAATTTGCGCCGCTTTTTGCGAATCGTCTTCAGGCACATCACTTTATAGCACCCCACTCCGCACCCGCTCCATCCAGAAGCTAACCCGAGCAAACTATACTGATCTGCGGAAAGAGGCTTCCCATCGCAACCATTTCACTCAGCTCCGTCCTTGAAACGGACTTCGGCACAGGCGACCTCAGCCTCCTTCACGTGAACACGCGCGCGCCCGGCCCCGCGGGTGCGCTGCCGCTCTCTCCAGAAATGCTTCTCACCGAGCCCTCCGGCAATCTCTTCGGCCTCACGCAAAACGCCGGAATGGGCTGGGAGCCGAATCGCCTCCTCGACCCGGAGTTTCTGATTCTGAGCACGCACGGCGGCCTGCGTGCCGAAAATGGCGAAGCCATCGCGCTCGGCTTCCACACCGGCCATTGGGAAGTCGGCCTCCTGGTCGCGGAGGCTGCCCGCGAGCTGAAATCTCTTCGCGCCACTCCGTTCGCGGGAGCGTGCACCGATCCCTGCGACGGCCGCACGCAAGGCACCACGGGCATGATGGACTCATTGCCCTACCGCAACGACGCCGCCATCGTGCTGCGCCGCCTCATGCGTTCGCTGCCCACGGGCATGGGCGTCATGGGCGTGGCCACATGCGACAAAGGCCTTCCCGCAATGATGATGGCGCTCGCATCTTCAGGGAAAAAGCCCGCCGTGCTCGTTCCCGGCGGCGTCTCGCTGCTGCCGGAGTCAGGCGAGGACGCGGGCAAAGTGCAGACCATCGGCGCGCGCTTCGCCCAAAACCAGATCACCCTCGAATACGCCGCCGAGGTTGGCTGCCGCGCCTGCGCGTCGCCCGGCGGAGGCTGCCAATTTCTCGGCACCGCTGCCACATCGCAAGTCGTCGGCGAAGCGCTCGGCCTTTCGCTGCCGCACACGGCTCTCGCTCCTTCGGGCCAGCCCATCTGGCTCGACGCTGCCCGCCGCTCGGCCCGCGCCATCCTGCGCCTGCATCAGCTCGGCCTCGGCGCAAGCGACATTCTCACTCCCGCGGCCATCCGCAACGCCATGGTGCTGCACGCAGCTTTCGGTGGCTCGACGAATCTCCTCATCCATCTTCCTGCCATCGCGCACGCCGCCGGCTTGCCGCGTCCCACAGTCTCCGATTGGGTTGAAGTCAACCGCCAGGTTCCCCGCCTCGTGGATGCGCTGCCCAACGGCCCGCGGGGCTTTGCCACCGTGCAAGTGTTTTTAGCCGGCGGCGTGCCCGAAGTCATGCTCGAGCTCCGCGCCGCCGGACTGCTCGACACAACCGTCAAGACCGTCGCCGGCGATTCGCTCGACGAGTGCCTCAACTGGTGGCTGCACAGCCCCCGCCGCGCCGCGCTCCGTCAGCGCCTCCAGGAAATCGACGGCATCGATCCCGACGACGTCGTCATGTCGCGCGATCGCGCACGGTCGCACGGCCTCACTTCTACCGTCTGTTTCCCGATGGGCAACCTTGCGCCGGAGGGTTCGGTCATCAAATGCACCGCCATCGACTCCTCTCTGGTTGGCGAGGACAACGTCTATCGTCACACCGGTCCCGCACGCGTCTTCGTCACTGAGGCCGCGGCCATCCAGGCCATCAAGGCTGGCCGCATCTCGCAGGGTGACGTCATGGTCCTCATCTGTAGCGGGCCAGAGGGCGCTGGCATGCAGGAGATCTACCAGATCACCTCGGCGCTGAAGCAGCTGCCTCACTGCAAGAACGTGGCCGTGTTGACTGATGCCCGTTTCAGCGGCGTCTCCACCGGAGCCTGCATCGGCCACATCTCCCCCGAAGCGCTCGCCGGTGGCCCCATCGGCAAAGTCCTCGACGGCGACCAGATTGAAATCATCGTCGATCGTTCGCGCCTCGAGGGCTCCGTGCATCTGGTCGGAGAGGGCGACGAGACGTTTGCCGCCGAAGAAGGCGCCCGCCGCCTCAGCTCCCGCGCTCCCCGCCCCGATCTCGCTTCGCATCCTGAAATGCCGGCCGACACGCGTCTTTGGGCCGCTCTCGTCACGGCAAGCGGCGGCGTATGGGGCGGCTGTGTTTACGATGTCGATCAAATTGTCTCTCGATTGGAGAAAAAAGCGTGAAGCTTTACCGGACCAGCAACGGAAACTACATAGAAGACGGTGGCAAATACTTCCTCGTCCCCGACTCCAACTGGGACGCGCTTGTCGCGCACGAGAATCTCAGCGCCTACCTGCGCTTCGTCGTCGACACCGGAAAACCCGCCTCCGACTTCGCATCAGCGCGTCTCGAAGCCCCCATCGGCAGCCAGGAAGTCTGGGCCGCCGGTGTCACCTACTTTCGCAGCCGTAGCGCGCGCATGGCGGAATCCAAAGATGCGGGCGGAGGCGACTTCTACGATCGCGTCTACACGGCTGAGCGCCCCGAGCTGTTCTTCAAAGCCACTCCGAGCCGCGTCGCTGCCCCCGGCGCCGCCGTTCGCATCCGCAGTGACGCCAAGTGGTCGGTTCCAGAGCCGGAGCTGACGCTTCTCGTCAACCCGCGCGGCCAAATCATCGGTTACACCGCGGGCAACGACATGAGCTCGCGCGACATCGAGGGCGAAAATCCGCTCTATCTCCCCCAAGCCAAGGTCTACGACCGCAGTTGCGCATTGGGCCCCTGCATTCTGGTCACCAGCGATCCGCTTCCGTCCACAACGCCCATTCGCATCGAAATCGTCCGCGCCTGCCAGACGGTATTCTCCGGCGCCACCACGCTCGCCGAGCTCAAGCGCAAACCCGCCGATCTGGCCGCCTACCTTTTCCGCGAAAACACTTTCCCCTTCGGCGCTTTCCTGATGACCGGAACCGGCATCGTTCCGCCCGACGACTTTACCCTCGTGCCCGGCGACCTGGTTCGCATCATGATCGACCCCATCGGCACGCTCGAAAATCATGTGGTCCAAGGAAGACTCACCCCGGCCGTCTGATCGCCAAGAAATCGCAACCCAAAAGATCGCAACCCAAAGGACCGCGACAAGGAGACGATTGAACGAGCAGGGTTCCTCTTCAGCCCCAAATTCGCCGCCTCACACTCGCTTCCCGCGCCGCCGCTGGCGCATCGCCTGGCTGCTCGGCATCGGCGTCCTGGTCAACTTCTTCGATCGCGTCAATCTCTCCGTCTCGCACGATTCCCTCATCGCCGCGTTCGGCATCTCCGATGTCGTCTTCGGCTATCTTTCCAGCTCCTACAACTGGACCTACGCCCTTTGCCAGTTGCCCATCGGCGTCGTGCTCGACAAACTCGGCGTTCGCCGCGTGGGGCGCATCGGCACGTTTATCTGGAGCGCCGCTTCCTTCGCCGCGGCCGCCGCACCCAATCTCAAGGCATTCTTCGGCGCGCGGTTCCTGCTCGGCGTTGGCGAAGCGCCGACCTTTCCCTCCAACGCCAAGGCCATCGGCCTCTGGTTCCCCCAGCGCGAGCGCAGCCTCGCCACCTCGCTCAACGACGCCGCGGCCAAATTCGCCTCGGCCATCGGGGTCCCCGTCATCGGCATCGTTCTCATCCATTCGGGATGGCGATGGAGCTTCGCCTTCACCGGCGCCATCAGCTTCGCCTACTTCCTTCTCTTCTGGCGCGTCTATCGCGATCCGGCCGAGGATCCCGAGCTGACCGAGACCGAGCGCCTGTACATCGAAGACCACTCCAGCGAAAATCGCTACGCCTCGCTCTCCGCCTCCGATCCCGCCGAGGAACCCCCATCGTTACCGGGTGCCGGGTGCCCCCGGTCCCTCGCTTTTGGGGACCGGGGATACCGCGCCGAGGAGCCCCCATCGTCGCTCGGCCAACTGCTCTCCCAGCGCAAGGTCCTTGGCCTCGCCCTCGGCTTCGGCGCGTATAACTACGTCTTTTTCCTGCTGCTCTATTGGCTGCCGGCGTATCTGTCTTCAGCCCTGCACATCGATCTCCTGCACTCGTTCCTTTACACCAGCGTGCCGTGGTTCGTTGCCACCGCCACGGACCTCGCGATCGGCGGATTCCTCGTCGACTTCCTCGTCCAGCGCGGTTTCGGCCAGAGTATCGTCCGCCGCACCGTCCTCATCTCCGGCACAGCCTTCGGCCTCGGAATTCTCGGCGCCGCCCACGCACACAGCGCTTCCCAGGCCCTCCTCTGGATCACCGTCTCCCTCAGTGGTCTTGCCGCGGCGGCGCCTGTGGCCTGGTCGCTGCCCTCCTTCATCGCTCACCCTCCCAACGTGGGCAAAGTCGGCGGGATCATCAATTTCTGTGGCCAGGTCTCAGGGATTACGGCTTCCATCCTCACCGGCTACCTGGTCTCGGCTCACCACTCCTACGCGGCGGCCTTTGCCGTTGCCGCCGCCTACTTAGCCATCGGCATCGCCGGCTACATCTTCCTGCTGGGCTCCATCGAGCCTCCGCCACTCGCGCCCGATGCTGCGTGACCAACCGTCGCGGCCACATCCCCGCCCGCCCCCGTTGCTCCTGCCACGAAGCTTTTTCGCCTGCCGATCGTCCAACACTTGAGCCTTCTTTCCCTTTCAGGAGCATTACCAATGTGTGTAATTGTTTTGGTGCGCACGCGGAAATTTGTACTCCTGTAACGTCGATTGGTGCAGAATAGTCGGATGGGAGATCGAACCTAGTGCCGCGTATCCACTTTCATCAGCAACTCGCCGACCTCAAGGACAAGCTTTTGGCCATGGCGGCGCTTGCCCAGTTGGCGGTCGAGTCGGCCGTGGAAGCCTACACTCGGCGCGACAAGGGTCTCTGCAAGTTCGTCAAGCAGAACGAGCGGGCCATCGACACCGCGCAGCGCGAGCTCGATGAGATGGCGTATGACTTGCTGGCCAAGCAGCAGCCCATGGCCATCGACCTGCGCTTCATCCTCGCCGTCATCAAGATCAACGGCGACCTTGAGCGCATCGGCGACCAGTCGATGAGCATCTCGAGGCGCACCAAGGAAATCCTCGCTGTGGATGATGTGGAGCTGCCGGTCGACTTTGCCGCCATGGGCGAGTTTGCCGCGCAAATGATCCGCAACGCGCTTCAGGCGCTGCTTGATGGCGACGCCCGTCTTGCCGATTCTGTCCGTGAGATGGACGACGAGATCGACCGCATGAACCGCCGCGCCCACAACGATCTGCTCAAGTTGATCGAAGAGAAGCCGCAATTCACGCAGCAGGCGATGAACGGCATCCTTGTGGCCAAGAACCTCGAGCGGATCGCCGACCACTCCTCCAACATCGCCACCAACGTCATCTTCTGGGTTCGCGGCGCCGATGTCCGCCACCAACTCAGCATGGCGATGGACTGATTGTCCCTGTCCCGGGTCTCGAAGTCGAAACATCCTTTGACAAGCTGAGGGCAGTCTTTCAACCCTAATTTCCAAGACCTTCCGGCGGAGACCTCAGCCCCAGCGGCCCGGCTCTGGTTTGCCTATTTAGGCTTCAGATTTTCGTCGTTCGGACTACAGGTGGCGCCCTTCCAATGGTATTCCGCCACCAACGTCGAACTGGTGGTTTTTCCGTTCATCGTAACGTCGACTTGTCCTTTGGCGGTCATATGCTCCAATCCATCAAAGACCATGTCGACCTTGCCTTTCATCTGAAAAGACTTCATGTCGCAATCCATGATGTAGCTGCCCCCGCCCGACGTGAGCGCGAGCTGTTGAATGGAGCATTGGGGCATCTGGGTAAGTGCCTTCTGCCATAATGCATCATTCAGGCAATACAACATCGTCACGGCCGAGCCTTGGGATCCGGGAACAGACAACTCGGCCTCCCACTCCCCGGAGCGGAGAGGGAATTTGTTCTGCGCCGAGCAGACCGGGATCGCCGCGACTGCCATCAAGCTCAATGCAATGTACTTGAGAAAAGCCATTTCCACCTCTCATTTCCATTGTGATCAAAACTTGAGCTTGCGTTGCGGCTCGCGTGTTTGTCAACGGAGATTGATCTCCCGCAGGTGGGAATAAGTCTTCCCAAATTGGATCTACACCCCAATCACCGCGCAAAGCTCCTTCACGGCTTCGGCGCTCTTCTTGAGCGCTGCGTCTTCTTCGGCCGTTAGCTCGATCTCGATGATCTGTTCCAGTCCCGCCGAGCCCAGCTTGCACGGCACGCCGATATAGTAGCCCTCGATCCCGTACTCGCCTTCGAGGTACGCGGCGCAGGGCAGAATCTTCTTCTTGTCCTTCAGAATCGCTTCCACCATCTCGGTTACGGCCGCCGAAGGCGCGTAATAGGCGCTGCCCGTCTTCAGGTACTTCACAATCTCCGCCCCGCCGTCGCGCGTCCGCTGCACAATCTGCTCCAGCCGCTCGGGTGCAATCAGCTCCGTAATGGGAATGCCCGCCACTGTCGAGTAGCGCGCCAGCGGCACCATCGTGTCGCCGTGCCCGCCAAGCACGAAGGCCGTCACGTTCTCCACGCTCACATTCAGCTCCGCCGCAATAAAGCTCCGGAAGCGCGCTGAATCCAGCACGCCGGCCATCCCGATCACGCGCTCGCGATTGAAGCCCGCCTGCCGGTACGCGGCCTGGGCCATGGCGTCCAGCGGATTCGAAACAATGATCAGAATGCACTCGGGCGATTGCGCCACCACCTTCTGCACCACGTCCGACATGATTTTGAAGTTTGTGTTAAGCAGATCGTCGCGGCTCATGCCCGGCTTGCGCGGAATGCCCGCCGTGATCACCACAATGTCGGAATTCGCCGTGGCCGCATAGTCGTTCGCGCCCACGATCGCCACGTCGCGCTTCTCGATGGGCATCGCTTCGAGCAGGTCGAGCGCTTTTCCCTGCGGAACGCCTTCCACCACGTCAATCAGTGCCACATCGGCCAGTTCCTTGGCCGCAATCCAGTGCGCGGTCGTCGCGCCCACATTCCCCGCGCCCACAATACTTACTTTTTTCCGCATTTTTGCTCCTTGAGGATTCGTAGTCCGGGTGGCCAGCCTTGAAAGGGCACGGCTTCAGCCGTGCCTCGCGAGCGTTAGCAGAGTCACTTCACGCGGCCTAACTCCGCTAGCCCCGCTAGCTCCGCAAACTCCGCTGATTTCACATGTTCCCGATAATCCGCGTCGCGAACTCGCTCGTGCCCACCTTCGTTGCGCCGGCAAGCTGCCGTTCAAAGTCGTACGTCACCGACTTCTGCTGAATCGTCTTCTCCATCGCGTTCTCGATCATCTTCGCCGCTTCCTTCCAGCCGATGAAGTCCAGCAGCATCACGCCCGACAAAATCACGGAGCCGGGATTGATCACATCCTTATCGGCGTATTTGGGTGCCGTGCCATGCGTAGCCTCGAACACCGCATAGCCGTCGCCGATGTTCGCGCCCGGCGCGATGCCGAGACCTCCAACTTGCGCTGCCGCCGCGTCTGAAATATAGTCCCCGTTCAGGTTCGAAGTGGCCAGAATGCTGTAATCCTCCGGCCGAATAATGATCTGCTGGAAAATGGAATCCGCAATTCGATCGTTCACCAGCACCTTCTTCTTCCACGCGCCATTGCCGTGGCTCTTGCCGATCGAGTCGATCACGCCCTTCACTTCGGCGTAAAGCGATTCGCGGAAGGCCGGAGAGCCGAATTCCACGCCAGGCTCAACCAGTGCGGCATTTTCTTCAATTGAAATGCCAGGCTTCGTTTCCACGTTGCCCAGAATCCAGCTCTCGCGCTCCGTCACCGTCTGCTCGCGGAACTCCTGCGTCGCTACCTCGTAGCCCCACTCGCGGAACGCGCCCTCGGTGAACTTCTGAATATTTCCCTTGTGCACCAGCGTGACCGTCTTGCGTCCCGATTCGAGCGCATGCCGGATGGCGTACCGCACCAGCCTCTTGGTCCCGAAAATCGAAATCGGCTTGATTCCCACGCCCGAGTCCGCGCGCACCCTTTTCTTTCCGCCCTTGAGCAGATCGTCATTGAGAAACGAAATCAGCCGCGCCGCATCCTCTGTGCCCTGCTTAAACTCGATGCCCGCGTACACATCCTCGGTGTTCTCGCGGAAGATGACGATGTCGAGCTTCTCCGGATGCTTCACGGGGCTGGGCACACCCTGGTAGTACTTCACCGGCCGCACGCACGCATACAGATCGAGAATCTGCCGCAGCGCAACGTTAAGCGAGCGAATGCCCCCGCCCACAGGCGTAGTCAGCGGCCCCTTGATGGAGACGCGCAAATCGCGCGCAGCGGCCACGGAATCGTCGGGCAGCCAGTTATTGAACTGCCGGAACGCCTTCTCGCCGGCGAAAATCTCAAACCAGCGAATCGTGCGCTTGCCGCCGTACGCTTTTTCAACGGCCGCATCGAAAACCCGTTGCGATGCCTTCCAGATGTCGCGCCCTGTGCCATCGCCCTCGATAAAAGGAATGATGGGGTGGTCAGGCACGGCGAATTGCCCGTCCTTGTATTCGATTGGCTCGCCCGTCTTGGGCAACTCCAGCCCGTTATAAGTGCTTTGCATGATTTTGCGGGAATTCCCTTCCAGAATCAGTCCAAACTCGACAAGTCCAAAGCTTCTTGGTCCAAGCTTGAGGCTAACATCCGCAATTCGGCAGTGGCAATGGCAGGCGGCGCCAGCTCGCGCCCAGATATCCTCTATCGATCCACTTTAATGAACTGAGCCTTGAATCTTTGTCTCTCCAAACATCACCCGCAACACATCGATGTTCTTGGCGTAATCACCATGTGCCTTCGTAGGCGATTCGAAAATCCCGAGCCAGCGCGTCGCGTTCTTCACGTAGAGATTCACCACTTCCACATCGCCGATCTTCGGCACGCGGTAGGTAATCACATCGCTGGGGTCGCTCCATGCCACCACCTGAACCTTCTCCCGGGCCGTCTCGTCGCTTGGGTGCAGAGCTCCCTGAAAGCTCGTCTGATAGTCCTTCCACCGGCCCACAAGCGCTCTGAAGTTTTCCGCGGGCGTTGTGGGAACCGCCGGTGGCGGCGCCAGTCCGCGCGATTTCATGGCGTTCGCTGAACTCTCCGGAGCGCTCTCAAGATTCGTGATCTCCAGCATCTCAAGCTGGTTGGCGAAAAAATACACCAGCGATGTTCGCTCAAAGATGTAACGTACCGCGTTCTCTTCAGCCGTTTTCCGCGCCGTTTCCGCCGCAGGCAAATCCCCTCCCGCCGCGCTGGCAAACTCCGGGTTGA
This sequence comes from uncultured Acidobacteriaceae bacterium, assembly GCA_963823805.1. GTDB lineage: Bacteria > Acidobacteriota > Terriglobia > Terriglobales > Acidobacteriaceae > Telmatobacter. Next base: position 360,932 of record CAWGMW010000001.1, read on the forward strand.
GCGTATTGAAGAGTAGATAGCTGCCCAGGCTGTGCGTCACGCCGATAAATTCCTGGTCCAGCGCGTTGTCCCGGCTCAGCTGCGACTTCCAGTCGTACTTTCCAATTCCACCGTTCCCGCTCGGATCGGCCTCCGCCTTCGCGGCATCGAACGCCGCCGATTTGGCCATCAATTGCCGCACCCCGTCGCGCAGAATGCCGCCCAGCGGTCCCACCGCCATCAGCACGTCTGAAAGCCCCCAGTCGACGAGCCCGGCCTTCAACTCTCTGTTCAGCAGAACGCCGCGCGGCCGTATCTTCTCCAGCTTCGCCGCTTCGTCAGCCGGAATCCATGGATAGAAACGCCCCACTCCGCCCGGATCCTGAACGGATTGCTCCGAGCAAACCTCAAGCAAATGCTGGTCAGGGCCTGAAAGATGCGCCTCTGCGGCAATCACCCGTCGGCACTTGAGCGCCAGCACCAGTGGCCACCAGTTGATCTCATCCACCACCAGCACTGCGGGATGCCGCCTGAGATGCACGACCCAGTGCACGACAAATGGCGCTGCCGCGTTCCACTCCTCGGGGCTGTTCCACACCGGGCTGCCCAGGTACGCCAGTGTGGGCGGTTCCACGGTGCTCGCGAACTCGCCTTTGTCCGCGTACTCCGTGCCCTCATTTTTCCAGTCGCCCACCGCGCACAGCTTCAGCTCGTTGCAGATCGAATCGCGCAACTTCCCCGAATCGCCTGCCCCAACCTCGTCGATCCCGTGAACGTAGAGAATGTGCACCGGATGCCGGTCGGCAGAGTCGAGCGCATCCGCAATGCTGCTCAGGGTCCTGAGAGAACCGCTTGTATCCTCAACCACCTTTGCGCGAACCGGCGCCGCGCCTTCGGCGGCAGCCAGAATGAGAAAAACAATCGTCCACTTGCGCGTCTGCATCGTTCGATCACTCCGGGAGGAGTGCTACGCACGACTATAGCATTTCGTCTTGGCCGATCAGCGGCGCCCAGGATGCGGAAGAAACGTGCGCAATGACTGCCTGACGACGAGCCGCTTCGCACGCGCCGAATTTACCGGCTCGCGCCGCCGCTCAATCCGTCGCTGTCGAATCGCGGAATGCCGAAGTGGCCGCGCAAATGCAACATGTCCACCGGGCTCAGATTCCCGGCCACCGTTGCCAGCGTCAGGCTCTTCGGGCTGTCGACCAGCACCACTCCTCCGCGCACGTTCGCGCCGTCCATCACCAGCCACACGTCCGTAAGATCGCTGCGGCCCGCGCCGCCCAAATTCATCGAACTAAGAACGTGCTTCCAGCCGCGCAGGTGATAGGCCTCGCGGATCGCCTCAATCTGTCCCTGGTCGGCTTGGCCGGCAGTCGCGAACCGAAACACGTGGACACTCACTCCGTCGAGCTTGGCCACCGTCTGCCTCAGGTCGGCGTCGGAGTCCGGGATCAGCCCGGCCGCCGCGGCCAGCATTGTCCGATCCAGCGTAAAGCTCTCTTTGGCCACCGCCTGCCCGCCCAACTGCGCGAGAGCCGGCGGCGTCCACTCCAGGATCGCTTGACTGAGGTCAGTGCTCGCCGGCGCGGGTGCGGCGACTGCCGCGCTTCCCCCGTCGGGCGCTGCCGAGGGTTCAGGAGCTTGCGCCAACGCGGCCGCGCAGCTCATCGCCACGCTCAAGACAGGGATTCCCAGCCAAACCATCCGTAGCTTCATGCATTATTAAACGCGCCAAGTGCAGGAAAGTTGCTTCGGTGCCTGCTCGATACAGCGCCTCTTTGCCCTCATCTGGAGCCCAATCGGCAACCTAGCCGGAGACGGTTGGGAACCCCGCGCTAAACCCCTCGCTGTGAACCTCAAATGAAAATACTCGAAACTCTGTTCGCACCCTTCAGGATGAGATAGACTCATGCGGGAACGTCAAAAAACGGCCACACTTCTTTCACCCACGGAGGGCACATAGAAATTGGGAAAACGCATGGTCCCAAAGAAGCTTTTCTTCACCAAGGGCGTCGGCAAACACAAAGAACGGCTCACCTCCTTTGAGTTGGCACTTCGCGACGCGGGCATCGCCTCGCAGAATCTGGTGCGCGTCTCCTCCATCTTTCCGCCACAGTGCAAGATGATTCCGCGTAAGGAAGGCCTCAAGTATCTGGATGACGGCGAGGTCGTATTCGCGGTCATCGCGGAGAACTCCACGCGCGAGCCGCATCGTCTCGTCGCCTGCAGCATCGGCGTGGCCATTCCCGCCGATCGCAACACCTATGGCTACCTCAGCGAGCACCACAGTTATGGCGAGACCGACGATCAAGCCGGCGAGTACGCCGAGGAACTGGCTGCCGAAATGCTCGCCACCACGCTGGACGTCGAATTCGATCCCGACAAAAGCTGGGACGAGAAGAAAGAAATTTACCGCATCTCCAACAAGATTGTCCGCACCAGCAACATCACTCAGTCGGCAGTCGGCGACAAGCGCGGTAAGTGGACCACCACCATCGCCGCCGCGGTCCTGATTCTGGACGAGTAACGGCCACACCCCGGCTCCTCAGCTGAGGCCAATTCCGCATGCCGGGGTTGGCCTTGTTGCATCGGCCACAATAATCGGCAACGGAGGACAGCAAGACCAGCAATGACTACGGCGCACAAATTCACGGTTGCCCTCGTGCAAATGCGCATGGGCGCGGACCCCGAGGCAAATTTCTCGGCCGCCCTGCGCCACATTCGCGAGGCCGCGCGTCTGGGCGCGCAAGTCGTCTGCCTTCCCGAGCTCTTCCGCACACAATATTTTTGCCAGCGCGAAGATCTGCGCCTCTTCGATCTCGCTGAGCCCATCCCCGGTCCCTCAACCGCCAAACTCGCCGAGGTTGCCCGCGAAGCTCACGTCGCCGTCGTTGCTTCGCTCTTCGAGCGCCGCGCTCCCGGCCTCTATCACAACACCGCCGTCACGCTCGACGCCGACGCCCAGATCGCCGGCGTCTATCGCAAGATGCATATCCCCGACGACCCGCTTTATTACGAGAAGTATTACTTCGCGCCCGGCGATCTCGGCTTTCAGGCCATCGACACATCCGCCGGCCGCGTCGGCACGCTCGTCTGCTGGGACCAGTGGTATCCCGAGGCCGCGCGGATCACGGCGTTGCAGGGCGCAGAAGTTCTGTTCTATCCGACGGCCATCGGCTGGCACCCGGCGGAGAAGGACGAGTTCGGCGCGGCGCAATTTGACGCTTGGCGCACCATCCAGCGCTCCCACGCCATCGCCAACGGCGTCTACGTGGCCGCCGTCAATCGCGTTGGTGTCGAACACGGTGACATTTTGGGAAATCGCGCCTCCGGTCCGGGCCTCGAATTCTGGGGCGGCAGCTTTCTCGCCGACCCCTTCGGCCGCATCGTCGCCAAGGCCGGCCACGATGCCGAAGAAATCGTGCTCGGCGAAGTCGATCGCTCCGTGATTGAAGAAACGCGTCGCAACTGGCCCTTTCTGCGCGACCGCCGCATCGACGCCTACGCGCCCATCACCCAGCGCTTTCTCGATTCTGCGAAGCCAATGACGCTCCGGGCGCAATCCCTTGCGGAAGCGGAGAGCTACGAAGCCTTCGCTGAGGAGCTTCTTGCAGCCAAGAGGTACGCAATGAGTGAGGCGCCCGAGGAGCGCCGGGGAGGAATATATGCGTTTTTCTTAACCGGCCCCAACGCTCTCCCGTCTGTTCAGGTAAACGAATCAGGTCTTCTTTATGTGGGCAAGGCAACGACGGATCTTTTCGAAAGGAATCCATTTTGTCGCCACTCTGAATCTCACTCTTTCCGTCGCTCCCTTGGGTCATTATTGAAACGCAACCTAATGCTCAAGCCTTTACTGTCGAACCGAGAAAAGCCCGCCAATTTTGGTTTTGATCTGGCGGGTGAAAAACGGTTGAACGAGTGGATGGAGCAGAACCTTCTATATAGCTATTTGGTCGTCGAGGAGCATCCGGAAAAGGTCGAGGAGTGGCTCATCAATCGCTTTTGCCCACCCTTCAATCTCACGTGCGGACGAAACGCTGACGCGGCGCGAATCAAGAAGATTAGACGCGAGTGTCAGCTGGAAGCGGTTGCATCCGATTCGCAAGAAGGCGATCGAGAATGAGCTCGTCTACGCCGCGCGAGTTGGGCTACCGCATGCCCGCCGAGTGGGAGCCGCACGAGGCCACTTGGCTCGCCTGGCCGCACAACCCCGAAGACTGGCCCGGCAAATTCCAGTCCATCCCCTGGCTCTACGCTGAAATCGTCCGCCTGCTCGCCGCCCGCGAGCGCGTGCATCTCATCGTCGAGAACACAGCCGCAAGGCAGCGCGTCATTTCCATGCTCCGCCGCGCCGGCGCCGATCTCGATCAGGTCACCTTCCACGCCTGGCCCACCGACCGCGGCTGGACGCGCGACTCTGGCCCCATCTTCATCCGCAACGCCGAAGGCCGCGTCGCCCTCACCAACTGGCGCTTCAACGGCTGGGCCAAATACTCTGACTGGCATCTCGACGACAAGCTTCCGGGCCGCGTTGCCAAGTTGCTTGGCGTTCCGGCCTGGCAGCCTCTCGTCCAAAACCAGAACGATGTGAAGCACCACCACGTGGTCCTCGAAGGCGGCTCCATCAACGTCAACGGCGCAGGATCTCTCCTCACCACTGAAGAGTGCCATCTGAGCGAGGTGCAGCAGCGCAATCCGGGTGTCAGCCGCGAGCAACTCGAGCGCGTCTTCCACGACTATCTCGGTATCGACCAAACCATCTGGCTCAATCGCGGCATCGTCGGCGACGATACGCACGGCCACATCGACGACATCGCTCGCTTCGTCGCGCCCTCCACCATCGTTGCCGCCGTCGAGACCAACGCAGACGACCCCAATCGCGCCCCGCTCAGGGAGAACCTGAAGCGCCTGACCGCTGCGCGCACCCCGCAAGGCAAGCAATTCACCGTCGTCGAGCTGCCCATGCCGCGCCCCGTCGTTTTTCGAGCCCAGCGCCTGCCGGCCAGCTACGCCAACTTCTACTTAGCCAACGGCCTCGTCCTCGTGCCCACCTTCCACGATCCCAACGACCGCATCGCGCTTAACACGCTCGCCGAACTCTTCCCCGGTCGCGAAGTCATCGGCGTCCACAGCGTCGACCTCATCTGGGGCCTCGGCGCGCTCCACTGCATGACCCAGCAGCAACCCGCGGCCGTACCATCGAATCCATGACCGCCGGAAACATGATCGACGATCCCCAGGCCATGCAGGCTGCGCTCGCAGAAGCCCGTCTGGCCGCCGAAGCCGGCGAAGTTCCCATCGGCGCCGTCGTCGTCCACGAAGGCGCAATCATCGCCCGCAGCCAGAATCGCGTCCTGCGCGATGTCGACCCCACCGCCCACGCTGAAATTGTCGCCCTCCGCGCCGCCGCCTCAGCTCTCGGCAACTACCGCCTCTCCGGCTGCACCCTCTATGTCACGCTCGAGCCCTGCGCCATGTGCGCCGGAGCCATGATTCACGCCCGACTCGACCGCCTCGTCTTCGCCGCTTCCGATCCCAAGGCGGGCGCCTGCGGCTCCGTGCTCTCCGTCCTCAACCACCCTCAGCTTAACCACCAGATGCAAGTGGAGCAGGGAATTGGCGCCGAGGAATCCGCGGAGCTTCTCCGCAATTTCTTCCGCGAGCGGCGGTAAGCAAGTGCTAAACTTCCACCCAGGTTTCATCTGAAGCCAAGGAGGAGTGAGAAATGGCATTCCTCGGACGTTTCTTCCGCCGTCAGGAATCGGCGTCTGGATCGTACATCGCCGCTGGCGATGATCTGATTCGTCTCCTTGTTGAGCGGCTACCTCTAGTTGACTGGCAGGACGGGCCTCCTGGATACACGGAAGGAGAGGCTGAAGCAATCGGGTGGTCGATCCGCCAATTTCAACACACATCCCGCCAGGTCGCGGAGGAAATGGGCGGCGAAGAACTGGCTGTCCATCCGGATCGCACCAAAGAGCTGGAACGAATGCTTTATGAACAGGGGCTAAGGCAGCTCGGGGATTCTGGTTGGAAAATTGCTGGAAAAGTTCCGGAGAACTGGCGGATAAATATATCGGCCTATCTGAAGGCTTGGATTTGCGGTCTGAATCCAATAGTTCTTTTGGATACCGCCGAGTTGCTCGCCCTAGCTGGCAAGTTCGACGAGTCAGACAGGGCGACTGAGGCTGTGAAGAAGTTTCCCGCATATGCGCGCTCGCAGGGCGCGAATGGACTGTATGCGCCGGAGATCGTCAAGCAGGTCACGGACAGGATTCTCACGATCAACTCGGAGCTTGACCGGCTCAAGGCGATCGAGACAAAGCGACAAGATTCGGAATTCGATCAGGCTGCGGAAGAGTTGGCGCGCCAAGTGGGACCCATGGGCCGAGATGAACTCCACGTGACGCTAGACAGCGCGGAGAACCCAAGACTGCAAGCTTTCAAGGCCGCGCTGCAGGAACAGAGGCGACCAAGACTACTGGTACCCCCTTGTATAACCGATCCCGGCGTCATCGAGCGCGTTCGCGTTGACGGCGATAAATGCATCCGGGAGACCTGGGACTCGCGCTTGAAGGTTTGGCGTCCCGGCGGCCCCATCACGGGCTCCCTGATGCATGGGCGCGAACTCTCATCGGAAGAAATCTCCGAGGCCGGTATTCCCGCTGAGGAATAACTCTCGGTCCCTCCGCTACTTCCTCGTCAGTTTCCTGATCCTCTCCGCCTCCCCCGGCCATTTCGCCGCCAACTCTGCGTAACTACCGCCGCGGTAATCCGCAAAGTCGAACCCCGGCGTCACCGTGCAGCCCAGCAGCGCCACTTTGCCGCCGTTCACGAGCCGCGTCCCCTGCCAAACCCCGGCCGGAACTACCAATTGCACATGCTGCCCGGCGGCCAGATCAGGTCCAAGAGTAAAGACGGCAGAGCTGCGCCCATCCTCATACAGCTGGAGCATCTCGACCGGATCGCCAAGGTAAAAGTGGAAAATCTCGTCCGACTGAAGCACATGCATCTCTGAGAACGTTCCGGCCTCGAGCAGGTAATAAATGGCGGTGCCCTGCGGCCGGAGGCCACGCGGCAGCTTCACACTTCCCGCCGAAGTGTAAGTGCGGCGGAACCATCCGCCCTCCACCGGGTGCGGCTCAAGATGTAAAAGCGACTTAATTTCGTCCGCCGTCATCCAATCTCCCGAGTGCTTCTGATCACAGATCGTAGCATCGCGATTGGGTAGAATTCCGTTATGACAGTGCAGGTTTACACCACGTCCTGGTGCCGCGATTGCCGCTCCGCCAAGCAGTTTCTCGAAGCGCACGGCGTCGCCTACACCGAGATCAATGTCGATGCCGACCCGTCCGCCTCGGCCGCGGTCATCGAGCATGTCGGCAAGCGCGCCGTCCCGCAGCTCGTCATCGATGGCGAATGGTTCCAGCCCTACAAGCCCGGCCGCGGCCTGCTCATCGACGAACTCTTCATCCGCCTCGGAATTCCTCGCGGATAGGCACTTACTCCCCGTACAATTTAGAGTTGGCTCGCTGTGCACAAGGCTCATGGCGCCGGTATTTGCTTTTTGCGAAGCTCGGCGTCAGAGACAAATATTCAGCGCGTGCACATTCGAGCTAGCAGCTGGAAGCTAGAAGCTAGTGGCTGGAAGCTAGCAGCTAGGAGCTAAGACTTGATCGATCGCTACACGCGCCCCGCCATGGGCGCAATCTGGACGGACGAGAACAAATTCCGCTGCTGGCTCCAGGTGGAAGCAGCGGCCAGCGCGGTTTTGGCTGAAGACGGCGTCATTCCCGCCTCCGCCGCTGTGGACATCGCGACAAAAGCCACGGTTTCTTCCGCCCGCGTTGCCGAAATAGAAGCCGAGGTCAAGCACAACGTCATCGCCTTCACGACTGCCGTAGCAGAATCACTCCAGAACCAAGGCCTCGACGGCCAGTCCTCACGCTGGCTGCACTACGGCCTCACTTCGAACGACATTGTCGACACCGCGCAGGCCCTCCAGATCAAGGAAGCCTCCGCGCTCCTCAGTGGCGGCATCGCCGCTCTGCTCGCTGTTCTCAAGCGTCGCGCCATCGAATTCAAGCACACGCCCACCATCGGCCGCACCCACGGCATCCACGCCGAGCCCACCACCTTCGGCCTCAAGCTCCTTAACTGGTATGCGGAAATGGAGCGAAATGCCGCTCGATTCGCCGCCGCCGCCGAGGGCATGCGCGTCGGCAAGCTCTCCGGCGCTGTTGGAACCTTCGGCCACTTGAAGCCCGAGCACGAGGAGCGCATCTGCGCACTCCTGGGCCTCAAGCCTGCGCCCGTCGCCACGCAAGTCATCCAGCGCGACCGCCACGCCGCCTACATCACCACGCTCGCCATCATCGGCAGCACCTTGGACAAAATTGCCGTCGAACTCCGCCACCTGCAGCGCACCGAGGTTCGCGAGGCGCAGGAGTACTTCAGCGAAAAGCAAAAAGGCTCCTCGGCCATGCCGCACAAAAAGAACCCGATTACTTCCGAACAGATCAGCGGTCTCGCCAGAATCCTCCGCGGCAACGCCCAGGCCGCCATGGAGAACATCCCGCTCTGGCATGAGCGCGACATCTCTCACTCATCGGTCGAGCGCGTTATTTTCCCTGACTCCACCATCCTCGTCGACTATCTGCTGGCCAAAACCACCGACCTCATTGACCGGCTGCTCGTCTACCCGGCGCGGATGAAGAAGAATCTCGAATCCACCGGTGGCCTCATCTTCTCGGGCCAGTTGCTTCTCGATCTTGCCGAGGCGGGCATGTTGCGCGAAAACGCCTACGAACTGGTCCAGTCGCACGCCATGCGCGCCTGGAAAGACGACCTCAGCTTCCGCGACGAAGTCTCCCGCGACCCCAAAATTGCAAAGCTGCTCAGCCCTAAAAAGCTGGCGCGCACCTTCGACTATTCGCGGCAGCTCACCAACGTCGACGCCATCTTCAAACGCGTGCTCGGAAGCTGACATGGAAGGCGCGCATCTCACCCTCGCCATCACCGGCGCATCCGGCGCAATCCTCGCCCGCGAGGCACTCCGCGCCCTTGAAGCCGACTCCCGCGTCGCTCGCGTCCACTTTGTCGCTTCCGAAAACTCGCTCCGCGTGCTCGCCGAAGAACTCGGAGTCTCCGGTCGAACGAATCTGCTGAAGAAGCTCCTCGGCGCAGCGCCGAAAAAAATAATCCAGCTCTCCGACTCCGACATCGGCGCTTCCATCGCCAGTGGCAGCCACCCCTCCAATGGAATGATCATTCTGCCCTGTTCTATGGGAACGCTGGCCGCGATCGCACTCGGCCTCGCCAACTCCCTCATCGCTCGTGCTGCCGACGTCACGCTCAAGGAGCGCCGCCCACTTCTGCTCTGTGTCCGCGAAACACCCTTTAATCGCATTCACTTGCGCAACATGTCGCTGGCCGCCGAAGCCGGCGCGATCATCTTCCCCTGCATCCCCGCGTTCTACAACCAACCGAAAAACTCGTCGGAAATGGCAAAGGAATTCGCCTGCCGCGTCCTGGCCCATTTTGGTCTGCCCCAGCCCGATGCCTACGTCTGGAAACCCGAAAAGTAGCAATCCTCGCGAAAAAACAACAATTCTTCATGTCAATCGCGGCAACTCTGCCGTTACAATGTGCGAACCCCCAGTCGACGGGCGCCTCGCCAAAATGCGCGTGAGGAGCCTGGACAACACCCCAAATCCCAAATCGGAGGAGGCCAAAATGGCGCACAAGGACAAGAAGAAGAAAAAGGCCAAATTGGAGGAAGAGAAGCTCACCAACGGCAAAGCTCTCGTGAACGGCAAGGATCACACCAACGGCAAAGGTCAGGCCAATGGCAAAGATCATGCCCCGCTCGCGGCGCACGGAACCGAAATTCCCGTGCGCATTGGCAAAGACTGCAATTACGAAAAAGAGCTCAGCCGCCTGCAGATCGAGCTGGTCAAGCTCCACGAGTGGGTGCGCCACGAGCGCCTCAAGGTTGTGGTGCTCTTCGAGGGCCGCGACGCCGCCGGCAAGGGCGGCGCCATCAAGCGCATCACCGAGACGCTCAATCCCCGCATCTGCAAGGTCGTTGCCTTGGGCACGCCCACTGAGCGCGAAAAAACGCAGTGGTACTTCCAGCGCTATGTCGCCCATCTGCCCGCGGCCGGCGAAATGGTGATGTTCGACCGCAGTTGGTACAACCGGGCCGGTGTCGAGCGCGTCATGGGCTTCTGCACCGACGCCCAGTATCAGGAGTTCCTGCTTACCTGTCCGGAGTTCGAGCGCATGCTGGTCCGCTCCGGCATCATCCTCATCAAATACTGGTTCTCGGTCAGCGACGCGGAGCAGGAGCGCCGTTTTCAGGATCGCATGACCGATCCCACCAAGCGCTGGAAGATCAGTCCCATGGACCTCGAATCCCGCAAGCATTGGGCCGATTACTCCCGCGCAAAAGACGATATGTTCAACCACACCGACCACAAACAGGCGCCTTGGTTTGTCGTCAACGCGGAAGACAAGAAAGCCGCCCGCCTCAACGTCATCCGCCACTTCTTGTCCAAGATTCCTTACAAGGATCTGACACCCGAGCCTATGGATCTTCCTCCGCTGGTCAAGGCAGAGTACATTCGCCCGCCCTTCCAGGAGCAGCACCACATCCCGGTCGTTTACCGGTAAGAGTGGTTCACCGCGAATCGAATCCTGCGCCGGGAAACTGCATCCGGTGTACGATCGTGCTGTGGTTTCCCCACTTGGAGGTCAACTGATGCGAAAGGTGCTTTTCCTGGTCTGCCTCTTGGCAGTACCCGGCGCCCTAGCCGCGCAATCCGGCCAATCGTCGTGGGCCAATCTAAGCGGGCTGCGCCCGGGCCAAAAAATTCAGATCGTCGAAATGAGCTCGAAGAAACATTCCGGAATCTTCGAGAGTTTCTCCGACTCCGCAATCTCCATCAAAGACACGTCAGGCGAAATGAGCGTCCAGAAGCAGGACATCCGAAGCGTGAAACTCATGGAAAACCATCACCGGTTGCGCAGCACCTTGATCGGCGCGGGAGTCGGTGCCGGCGGCGGAGCCATTGTCGGTTTCGCGGTTGGCGATGCGAGCAACAAGAATAGCAGTGGATTCTTCGGTAAACCGATCATTGGCACAGGGGTCATTGCCGCGGTTGGAGCCCTTGGGGGCGGTCTCATCGGCGCCACCGTCGGCGCGCTCTTGCCCTCCCACGGCACAATCTACCGCGTGAGCGCCCACTAGTTTGCCTCGGGACCTGCCCCGTACGCTTTGCGGAATCTGGGAGTGGGTTAGTTCGAAGCGTACGAGCTTAAGCCCGATCATGAATCCAGCAAAATGGTCGTGGGCCTCACGGACTGTGGAAAAACTGCTTCGGAGGAACACGAAGTGTCAGAGCACGACTTCAGTCGTGCCGTAAATGCCGCAAATTGAGTTCGGCTTTAGCCGCGGAGGGATGGTTTTCTTGCCTTTGGCGTCTTTTTCCGCAGCCTCTCCATCCCTGGAGGAAACTTCCGCCAAGCTCACCCACCAACGCAATAGCTTCGCCCACGATCGGCAACATTTGGCGGTACTGACTCCAAATACACAAAGCCCCTCGGTCTTCCGAGAGGCTTCGCGTTACGTGCCGATTCTCGCTGGAACTATGCCAACGAGCCGCTGATGTTGCTGAAGACCGTGTTGACCGCCGTGGCCACGTTGCTGACGCCTGTGATGCAAACGAGAGCAATCAAGGCAACCAGCAGCGCATATTCAACCAGGTCCTGACCTTCGTCGCCGTTCCTCAAATCCTGGAATTTCGCAAACAGCTTCAGATACAGGTTATTCATTTTGTTACCTCTGGTGCCATTGAACCTCGTTGCCATCGCCGGCTCAATGACACTTTTGGGCCATTCATCGGCGCATCTGTCCCCTGCGCTTGATTTCAAACGACGCCACAACCCGCATTCAAATCATTTGACATGCAGCCCTTCGCCCCCTGATACTGCCTGCATGTCGATTTCATGGGCTTACGGAATTGCGGCCATGGCCATGTGCATGTGTATGGTCTGTCGGCCCCTCCGTCCGGCTCTTGAACGGCGCATGCGCTAAGCGCAACCGATTCTGAGGTCGAGCGGCCCGGGTCCTGAAAACGGATGCGGGCCGTTTTCATTGCTTCTTTCACCCCAGCGACAAAAAGTCTGTCGTAGGGGACCCCGGGCTTCTCCGCCGCTGTCGATCCCCGCAGCCCCCAATGGAATGACCACACGAATCTGAAGGAGATCATCATGTCGGAACCAAAACCTCAGCAGCTTGCCACGCAGGCCGTGCACGCCGGCCAATCCCCTGATCCTGCCACCGGCGCGCGCGCCGTGCCCATCTACCAGACCACCTCCTATCTCTTCCAGGACGCGGACCACGCCGGCCGTCTCTTCGCGCTCCAGGAGTTCGGCAACATCTACACCCGCATCATGAACCCCACCACCGACGTCTTTGAGAAGCGCGTCGCTGCTCTCGAGGGCGGCGCGGCAGCTCTCGCCACGGCCTCGGGCCAGGCAGCGGAGACGCTCACCATCCTCACGCTGGCCGCGGCTGGCGATGAAATCGTCTCCACCACCTCGCTCTACGGCGGCACATACAATCTCTTCCACTACACGCTGCCCAAGCTGGGCATCAAGGTCAGGTTTGCCGACGCCGACGACTTCGACGCCATTCGTGCCCTCATCAACGACAAGACCCGCGCCCTCTACACCGAGTCCCTTGGCAACCCCAAGCTCGACATCGCCGACGTTGAGCGCCTCGCCGCCATCGCCCACGAGCACAAGCTGCCGCTGGTCATCGACAACACCTCGGCCTCGCCTGCTCTCCTCAGGCCCATCGAGTGGGGCGCTGACATCGTTGTCAACTCGGCCACCAAGTTCCTCGGCGGCCACGGCACGGCCATCGGCGGCGTCATTGTCGACGCCGGCAAGTTCGACTGGGCTGCCTCCGGCCGCTTCAAGGACTTCACAGAGCCCGACCCGTCCTATCACGGCCTTCGCTACACTCAGGCCTTTGGCCCGCTCGCGTTCATCCTCAAAGCCCGTGTCCAGGGCCTGCGCGATACCGGCGCGGCGCTCTCGCCCTTCAACGCATTTCTGCTCTTGCAGGGCATTGAAACGCTCCACCTCCGAATGGAGCGCCACTCGCAGAACGCGCTCGCTGTCGCCAGGCACCTCGCCGACCATCCTGGCGTCGATTGGGTCAACTATCCCGGCCTGTCGTCCAGCCCCTACTACGCGCGGACGAAAAAGTACCTGCCCAATGGCGCTGGTGCGCTGGTCACCTTCGGCATCAAGGGCGGTTATGATGCGGGCAAGAAGCTCATCAATACGCTTGAGCTGTTCTCATTGCTGGCCAACATCGGCGACGCCAAGTCGCTCGTCATTCACCCCGCCTCCACCACTCATCAGCAGCTTTCGGTTGAGGAGCAGGCGGCCACCGGCGTCACACCGGAGATGGTGCGGCTTTCCGTCGGCATCGAGGACATTCGCGACATCCTTGCCGACCTCGATCAGGCAATCGAGGCAGCAAATGGCCACACCTTTACCGGCTCAGCCCGCGCCGTTGCGGCAAAATAGGAATTATGACCGATAGTTACAGCCGCAGCGGCGCTTCGCCGCCCGTATCAAGAACCGTGGAGCCGACCTACGAGGGCGACTTTGTCCTGGACGGCTCCCTGCCGCTTGAGTGCGGCCGCTCCCTCATCTGTCCCACGCTGCATTACGCCGTCTACGGCCGGCTGAATGCGGCGAGAGATAATGCCGTTCTTGTTTGCCACGCGCTCTCGGGCTCGGCTCTCGTCGGCTCCTGGTGGCCCGAAATCTTCGCTCCCGGCGCGGTCCTCTCGCTGGAGCACGACTTCGTCATCTGCATCAACATGCTCGGCTCCTGTTACTGCTCCACGGGGCCTGGTTCCGTCAATCCAGAAACAGGTGAAATCTACGGGCCGGACTTTCCTCTGGTCGGCGTTCGCGACAACGTCCGCGCGCAGGCGCGCCTGCTCGATTCGCTCGGTATCCGTCGTCTCCGCCTCGTCCTCGGCGGCTCCATTGGCGGCATGCAGGCGCTGGACTGGACCATCCTTCAACCTGAACGCATCCAGCGCGCGCTCATCATCGGCGTCACGCCGCTCTCCGCCATGGGACTGGCCCTCAACCATCTCCAGCGCCAGGCCATCCAGCACGATCCCGAGTGGGCCGGCGGACGCTATCTGCCGCAGCGCCCGCCCCGCAGCGGCCTTGCGCTCGCCCGCAAAATCGCCATGATCAGCTACAAATCCGCGCCCCTTTTCGATGAGCGCTTCGGCCGCAATCCCAACCGCAGCGGCGAAGATCCGTGGGCGGCCGACAACCATGGCGCCGGCCTCATTGGCGAGCGCTTCGACATCGCTGGCTACCTCGATCTCCAGGGCAGCCGCTTCATCGAGCGCTTCGACGCCAACGCCTACCTCGCCATCCTGCGCGCCATGGATACCTGGGATCCGCTGCGCGGTTACACTTCGCCAGAAGAGGCGTTTGGCCGCATCAAAGCGCGGCTCAGCTTCATCGGCATCAGTTCCGACTGGCTTTTTCCCGCTGAAGATGTGCGCCGTTTTGCCGAATCCATCCGCGCCGCCGGCGCTCAGGCCGACTACCGCGAGATGACCAGCGCTCACGGCCACGACGCCTTTCTCGCCGAGCAGGCCGAACTCGTCCGCCTGCTCCAGTAGGTCGCCCATTGGCCTTGAATTCCGCCCCTCGCCCGCGGCTTTTCGGGCAGCTCTCTCCGGGCTGGCGCCGACCTTGTTACCCTCGTGCGCCGCTCCCAGCAATCCACATCTTGCTTTGCTTGTCAGCGGCTCGTTGGCTTTTTATAATCCTCCTACGAACCACTGGTGGCCATGGTATCTTTATAACCGTTGCCCCAGCGCTCAACCGCCGCCCCGGACTGTTGCCCTTTTGCTGGCGAATGAGTCATTTTATTGTTCTCCATTTCCGCATTTCCCAGGAGCATTGCATGAAGAAGTTAGTCTTTGCATCTGCGATGGCAGTGGCAAGTCTGATCCTTGTTTCCACGCCTGCACTGCGAGCACAGGACTCCGGCCAGATCACCATCCAGGATCCCGCTGAGTTCAATTCCTATCAGAACGCAATCACTCAAACTGACGCTGGCCAGAAGGCTGCTGCGCTCGAAGGTTTTCTTCAAGCCTATCCACAGAGCGTTGTGAAGAAAGCCGTCCTAGATCAGTTGATCGATTGCTACATCCAGCTGAACCAGCCGCCCAAGGTGATTGATGCCGCCACCCGCCTGCTTCAGGTCGATCCCAACAACATGAAGGCCATCTTCGCCGCTGTGTATTGGAAAAAGCAGTTGTGCAGCACGACCCTCGATGCCTCCGGTGTCACCACTGACCCAACCACCTGCGACGATGCCGGGACGCTGGCGCGGAAGGGCCTCACCGTTCCCAAGCCGCCCGCCATGTCGAGCGACGATTGGAACAAATTGACTTCAGCTGCCTACCCAATCTTCCACTCGGCAATTGCCTATGACGACGCGGTCTCGACAAAAGATTTCGCCGGCGCCATCAAGGAGTACACTGCCGAGCTGATGCTTTATCCGCCTGATGCGACCAAGTCCGGCCCGGGCTTGGTCGATACCCTCCAGCTCGCCCAGGTCTATGCCAAGCCCGGCGACTCGAGAGACGAAGTCAAGGCCGTCTGGTTCTACGCCCGCGCCTGGGACTTCGTGCCGGCATCTTACAAGACTCAGATCGAGCCTCTGCTTGAGTATTGGTACAAGCGCTTTCACGGCACGCTCGACGGCGACGCCGCCATCACTCAGCAGATTCAAGCCATCGAAGCCCAGGCCCAATCAACTCTCTTCCCGCCCGCCAGCTTCTCCATCACGCCGGCTCCAACCCCGGCGGAATTGGCGCATCACGCCTACACCAGCGGCGATCCAAAAACCCTCGGACTCGAAGACAAGGAGTACATTCTCGCCAATGGCTCTGACGACGATGCCTCCGGACTCTGGGCTCTCCTTAAGGGCCAGGCCACTCCGGTGCCCGGAATCATCATCTCCGATCCCGCATCAGCCTTGAAGATCTCCGTCACTACCACCGCCTCCGTCAAGCCCAAGGACTACGTGGTCAAGCTCACCAATCCCGTCGACTGCAGCGCTGTTCCGCCGCCGCCCACGGAGCTCAAGGTTGCTGACGCGCAGGCCTACATCCTGGCCAACGGCGTCAAGGCCGATACCGATGCCATGGGCGACGCTCTCACTGACACCCCCGCGCACATCCGCAAGATCTCCATTGACCCTTCCATCACCACCGTCAATGTGGCTGTCACGCAGGATGCCAAGGATGCTCACACCCCTGACTTCACCGTCAACCTCAAGGATCCGCTCTCCTGCAAGGATGCTCCGGCCTCAGGTACTGCGCTCGGATTCCAGCCGGCCGCCACCGAGCTCGACGGCACCTATGACACCTATACGCACACCAAGGCTGCGGGAACCACTGCCGCATCCGCGCAAATCGTCCTCACCGACGGTTTCATTCAGCAGGCAAAGAAGGCCGCTCCGGTGCACCACACCGCCAAGCCCTCACCCGCGCATCACGCGCAGTAACCGCAGGCCTGCCCGCCGGTTTCGATCGGCGATCGCAGCCCGCGCAACAAATTGTTTCTGGGATTTGAAAGGGCAGTCCGCTTCGGCGGCTGCCCTTTTTGTTGTCATCTGCTCAACCGATGATCGAGTCCGGGTTGTGTATGTACGCCCTCCATCCAAAGGGCTGCATAATGCAATGGCTCACTCCCCCAGCATCACTCTCTGGATCGCCGACGCGCGCCCCGTCGCGGGATCGCACGTCACCACCGCCCCGCACATCTTGGGATTCCCCTTTGCCGCCTCGAATTTCCCCGGCATTGCGGTCAGGAATCTGTGCAGCACCAGCTCTTTTTCCACGCCGATGATGCTGTCGTACGGTCCGCTCATTCCCACATCGGTCTGATAAGCCGTTCCGTGCGGCAAAATGCGTTCGTCGGCTGTCGGCACATGCGTATGCGTGCCCAGCACCGCCGTCACGCGCCCATCGAGATACCACCCCATCGCCGCCTTTTCGCTCGTCGCCTCGGCATGGAAATCCACCACGATCACCTTCGCCCGCACTGAAGCCAGCAGCGAGTCGGCAGTCCGGAACGGATCGTCGATCGCCGTCATGAACACGCGTCCCTGCAGTTGCAGCACCCCGTAGTCTACGCCGCCCGCCGTCTTTCCTTCATAGAAGCCGTAACCCGGCGCGCCCGGCGGAAAATTCGCTGGCCGCAGCACCCGCCGCGGGTGGTCGTGTGCGTACGGCGCAGCCGAGTTCAGATAGTCCATCAGTTCTTTCTTGTCCCACACATGGTTGCCGGTCGTCAGCACGTCCGCACCCAGCTCGAAGAACTCCTCCGCCAGCCCCGGCGTTACGCCGAACCCGCCTGCGGCATTTTCCACGTTCACAATTGTCAAGTCGACCTTGTGCGCCTCGCGCACATGGCCAATGTGCTCGTGCACAATCCTGCGCCCCGCGCTCCCGAAAATATCGCCGACAAAAAGAATATTCAAAAACAGCTCCTGGCTGCTAGCTTTCAGCCCGTAGCTTGTTGTCCGCAGCCTTTAGCTACCGGCTACTGGCTGTTCCCAGTATTTCTCATCAGCGGAAAGAGTATGACGTCCCGTATCGACTTCGACCCCGTCAGCAGCATCACCAGCCTGTCGATCCCGATTCCCTCGCCGCCCGTCGGAGGCAGCCCGTACTCCAGCGCCCGCACGTAGTCCTCGTCCATCTGGTGCGCTTCTTCGTCGCCCCCCGCGCGCTCAACGAGCTGCTGCTCAAAACGTTTGAGCTGTTCCACCGGATCGTTCAATTCGCTAAACGCATTGCCAATTTCGAACCCGCCGGCAAAAATCTCAAACCGCTCTACATGATCCGGGTCATCGGGCTTCTGCTTCGACAGCGGCGAAACGGCGGTGGGGAATTCGTAGATGATGGTGGGCTGGATGAGATGCGGCTCGGCGAGTAACTCGAACAGTTCGGCGATGCCCTTTCCGGCTCCAAAACCCGCGTCGACGCTTGACCTCATCGCAGTGAGCACGTGATCCAGCTGGCCGACGAGTAAATAACTGAAGCCCGCCTGCGACATAAAGGGAGAACCTGGTTCGGTGACTGGCCGGTGCTCCGGAAGTGCATCGAGCGCCCTGTTCACCCAAGCAATCGTGGAGGCTGAGTCGGCAAAATCCGCTGAGTTTGGCTTTGCGTTGGTCAATGTTGGCCAGTCAGGCCACCACTTAACAATCGCCTCCCGCATCGTCAGCCGTTCCCACTTCCCTAGATCAATCTCCACGCCGCCAAACTCCGTCACCGTCGTCCCATTCACTTCTCTCGCCACATACGCAATCAATTCTTCCGTCAAATCCATCAAATCGTGGTAATTCGCATATGCCTGGTAGAACTCCAGCATTGTGAACTCGGGATTATGCTGCGTGCTCACGCCCTCGTTGCGGAAGTTGCGGTTGATCTCGTACACGCGATCCAATCCGCCCACCACCAGCCGCTTCAGATACAGCTCCGGCGCGATCCGCAAAAACAAATCCATGTCCAGCGCGTTGTGGTGCGTCCTGAACGGCCGTGCCGCCGCCCCTCCGGCGATCGGCTGCATCATCGGCGTCTCCACTTCCAGGTACCCGCGCTCGTCGAAGAATCGCCGTAGCGCCTTCAGCACCTTCGCCCGCTTCACAAACACTTCGCGGGCATCAAGGTTCGCAAACAGGTCCACATACCGCTGCCGGTAGCGCAACTCCACGTCGGCCAGTCCGTGATATTTCTCCGGCAGCGTCAGCATCGCCTTGGCCAGAAACGTCAGCGTCTCCACGTGAACCGTCAGCTCGCCCGTCCGCGTCCGGAACAAATATCCCGTCACGCCGATGTGGTCGCCCAAATCGAGCAGCTTGTACAGCGCAAATCCCTGTTCGCCAACCGCATCCAGCCGCACGTAAATCTGTAGCCGTGCGCCCTCCTGCTGCAGCGTCGCGAATCCCGCCTTCCCCTGCTGGCGTATCGCCATGATCCGCCCCGCCACGACAACTGTCTCGCGCTTGGCTTCGAGTTCCTCGCCCGTCGCCGCATCCCACTTCGCGCGCACCTCGGCCAACGGCGTGGCAAACACGCCCTGCGCGGCCGGAAACCGATTGGGATACGCCGCCTGCCCCAGCTTCTCAATCTCTTTCAGCTTTTCCTTGCGCAGCTCAAAAAGATTCTCTTCAAACTCCGAGTCGAACACGTGTGCGTCCTTCATCCCGAATCATTCACTCATCATTTCGGGGTCCAACCGCCAGTATACCGGCTTGCGAATCCGCCGCCATCCGCGCGCGTCGTGTGACCGCTGTCACCCAACCGTGTGACCGTCCAACCAAACCCCCAAAACGAGAATCGAATCACCTAAGGAGATCCCACATGAAGCAAGCGACGGCTGCATTCCTCTTCTGTGTTCTGTTTGCCTTGGGCAACCAACTCCGTGCCAGTACCCTGCCGGATGCCTGCGGCGACGACAAAACACAATTCGACGTGAAAACCGAGAAACACCAGCCTGCGCCCGCTCCGCCGACGGTCGGAATTGCGCAGATTGTATTTGTTGGGCTGGTGGATCCCGGCCCAGGGGGGTGCCTTGGATGCACATTTTCTCCTCGCGTTGGCATTGACGGCTCGTGGGTAGGAGCGACCAAAGGCAATTCCTATTTCAGTGTTGAGGTTGATCCGGGGGAACATCATCTTTGCGCCGCCTGGAAATCGCTTCGCGCTACGCAGGGGAAAAATGTCGGCGTCGCCTCATTCACCGCCGAAGCCGGCAAAGTGTATTACTTCCAGGTCGGGATTCGAGAGGTGGAAACAGGGGTCATGGGAACGTCTGGTGGGTCCCCATTGTCGATCTACGATTGGGTTCTTGATTTGACTCCCCTCAGCGACGACGAAGGTCGGTACCGCGTGAAGATCTCTGCTCTCGCTACCTCGAAAGAGAAGAAAATGTAGCCTCCTTTGCTTCGCGCTCAAGACCTTCCCTCGTGTATAACCACGATGGATGCCCTACAACCGTCCCATTCCCGATGCGAAGCAAGACGGCAAGCCCGCCGGTCTCATGGGCGCCTGGATTCAGGCCGAAAAACTGATGCAGATCGCGCTCATTCTGCCCTGCTCGGCCTTCATCGGCTGGCTCATCGGCGCATGGCTCGATCGCCATCTCCATCAGTCCTGGATCGCGATCGTCGGCATCGTCTTCGGTGGCATCTCCGGGCTGGTATATGTGGTCCGCTTGGCTTTGGCCGCTGAGAAAAATCCCGCCATGCAGGACGACGACCCTTCCTCCGGCAAGACCAGCGGGGGAACAGGCTCATGACCGAGGAGCACCCTTCTCCGACCGCTCCTTCTCTGGCCGCTTTAACCAACGACGGCTTGCAGGCCCTCCTCATGCGGGCCATCCGCATCACGCTCATCGTTGGCGCACTCGCCGCCCTCGTGCTCTGGAAGGCCTCCGGCTGGCGCGACGCTGCCATGATGGCCACGGGCGCAGCCATCTCCGCCGCCAGCATCCTCGAGTGGCGTCGCCTGATTCGCTTCCTAAATGCCAAAATGGACCACCAGCAGGCCCCACGTGGCGCCGCGGTCTCGGCTGTCTTTTTTGTGCTCCGTCTGAGCGTCTTCGGCGCAGCCATTTATGGTAGCCTGAAATGTTTCCGGGGTTCTGTGGTTGCGCTTCTTTCGGGCCTTGTCCTGGCTCTTCTGGCCATGGTCTGGGAGGCGGTTCGTTTGCTTCGCGACTGAAGCCGTGGACGGCGATTAGCCATCATCGTCCCTCGAATTGGAAAAACTGGACTCTCATCATGCAGGCTTTCGCATTAACTCATTTCGTCAACCTTCTCCTGGGCGGGCTCGAGGTCAAGCTCTACCAGCTCATTGGTCTCAGTTCCGCTGACGCCACTCAAACGGCAGCCACCATCAACAGCACGTTCACGCTCGAGCTTCTGGTCGCCGGCTTCCTCATCGCTTTCTTCCTCGCCGTGCGTCTTACGCTTTCGGTCGAAAAACCCAATCCCGCACAGCAGGTCGCCGAAATGATTCACGAAGGTGTCAGCGACTTGGCCGAGCAGGTGATCGGTCACGACTACCAGCGCTTCCAGGCCTTTGTCACCTGCATCGGTCTTTTTGTTTTGTTGAACAATCTCGTCGGCCTCGTCATCGGCCTCATCCCCGGCGTCGACACGCCGACAGCGCAACCCTCCGTTCCACTGGGCCTTGCCGTCCTCACCTTCCTCTACTACAACTTCTATGGTGTCCGCGTGCAGGGACCCATCGGCTACCTCAAGCATTTTGCGGGCCCGCTCTGGTGGCTGGCGCCCCTCATGTTTCCCATTGAGGTCGTCTCTCACCTCGCCCGCATGATGTCGCTCACCATCCGTCTTTACGCCAACATGTTTGCCAGTGATTTGATGGTGCTGGTGGCTTTTTCTCTCATCCCGTTTGCACTGCCCTCAGGGTTCCTGGCGCTGCACGCGCTGGTTTCCGTCATTCAGGCTTTCGTTTTCATGCTGCTGTCCATGATCTATCTCTCCATGGCGGTGGCGCAGGAGCATTGAGTTTCCACATCTCTGATCCAAGACGAGGGAAAAATCTCTCGTCCAGGACGAGGAAAAGATTCCGCCGGAGCCGCTTCCGCTCCGGATCATCGGAAGGCCGCAAGCGTGAGGGGGCCAAAGGCATAAGGACAGCCTTTAGCCTCTAGCTGCTAGCCTCTAGCCATCGCGTCAGTGAATTGAGATCCTCAGCTCACCGATGAACAAGCTGGAAGCTAAAGGCTAGAAGCTGGAAGCTGCTTTTACGCCGGCACGGTGAGCCTCAACCACCCACTGGCAGCCAATCTTTGGAGGCAGGAGAACTATGCGTAAACTTCAATTCGTATTCATGACCCTGGCGGTCCTCTGTTTTGCCGTCCCGGTCTTTGCCGATGGCGGCACGGCTGCAGTTAGCCTCATTCCCATCGGCGCAGGTATCGCTATGGGTCTCGCCGCCGGCATGTGCGGCATGGGACAGGGCCGCGCGGTAGCTTCGGCCGCTGAAGCAGTCGCCCGCAACCCCGGAACCCGCCCCGCCATCATGCTCTTCCTGGTGCTCGGCCTGGCATTCATTGAGTCCCTTACCCTCTTCACCATGGTCATCGTCTTCGTGAAGATGTAAAACACGCGCCTCAGCAGAAAAGCGGTCCCGAATGGGACCGCTTTTTTGTCTGCCTCAAGACCTCTCGCCCTTCCTACTTATCCGCGCGCAGCAGCTCAATCGCCTTCTGATACCCCAGGCCAGCCGGCACCGGCTCGTACCCCGTCTCATCCTCCGTAGTGTCGAACACGCGCGTCTTCCACACCACCCGGCCGCTCATCGTCATCTGAAAGTGCACGGTCCGCCACTGCCCTCCGCCCACGTCCGCTTGTTCGATCACGATCCACCCGCCCTTGTTCAGCCGTCCCAGAATCCCCCAGCCGAAATCCACGTCCTGCTGCAAGTGGCCCTCCAGCTGCACCACGCGCAGATGCACGGGATCGATCCAGATCTCTCCCGCCATCTCGGTCAAAACCTGCGTCTCCAGGTCCGGCGGCAAAAACTTCGGATTCGGCTTGAAGGTAAACTTCTCCGCCTTTCCCGCCGGGCCCACGCCTGCCCCCGCGTCCTGGTACACAAATGCCGTCGGCAGTGCTCGCAGCACCTTTAGCACCCGCCCCTCGTCTTCGCCCTCTGACTGTTTCCGGCGTCTCTGTTTTCCGGGGTCGCTCAGCAGATCGCTCAGGCGGGCCTCTTCCTTCTGCTCATCGGCTGGGCTCAGCGGCCTGCCGTTCTCGGCGATCAGCCGCGCCACGTCACCGTCCCTGGTCTCGCAAATCTTCTTGGTGGTGGTCAGCCGCGGGCTGGTCTTCAGCAACTCGTAGCGCATCAGGTGGCTCGAATCCTGCGTCGCGTTGTACTCGTTCGCGAGCGCACGGCCCACCAGGGCCTGCCCCTGCATGGGCGGCAGCATGTTTAGGGCGCCGGAAGCGGGCTGCCCTTGGCAGCAAGCCGTTCCGGCGAGCACGAGGAGGAGGGAACAAAGCCGGTGCACACGTTGATTTTAGCCGGAGCGCCCCTTGGCGATCCCGCTCTGCCGTTGCCACCAGGCCCGGCGCAAGGCTGTCGCGGTTACCCTGGTTGCCGCTTTTTCTATCCGTTAATTGAAGCCGACTGGCCGGGTTGATATAGTTCGGGCAGGGACATTACGCAATTCGACAAGGATCGTGACCATGGCTCAAGAAAACTCCTCCGCGCGCATCGGCAAGACCATCGTCATCTGTGGCGAAGTCAAAGGCAGTGAGGACCTGGTCCTGGATGGACGGGTCGAAGGGACAGTCAACCTGGCTGAGAACCGGCTTACCATCGGCCCCAACGCCATTATTGCCGCCGACCTGATCGCCAAAGATGTGCTGATTCAGGGCCGGGTGCAGGGCAATATCGTGGCCAGCGGCCGCGTCGAACTGCGCTCCGGGTGCAACCTCGAGGGCGATATCCGCGCCCTTCGCCTCGCCGTCGAAGACAATGCCGTCTTCCACGGCAAGGTAGATCTGACCCAGGGCGTCTCCAGGCCGCCTGATGGCACTACCGTTCCGCAAACTGGCAATGGATCGCCCGGCAACGGCTCCTGAAGCCGCATGCAAGCCAATCAACCTTCGCCGGGCAGCGTGTCTCCATCTGCCCGGGCGTCGCAGCGTTTTCGATTCAGCTCTTGGCAGACTGCGGAATGTCGACGGTCTGTGCCGGCGATGTGAACCAGTGAATCCAAAACGCTCAAGAGGGAGTCAGCGTGCTGCGCGATTGGTTCGATAAAAAACAGCAAAGCGCGATCACCCAGTCCCTTCCGGGCCTCAACGGTCCTCGCGTTCCGCGCCACTCCGGCGCATGGAGCGTTCTGCGCAAACGCTTGCAGGCCGAGCCAGGTCTGCGCATCATCGACACCGGCTACACCTCGCCCGCCAACATCAATTTCCTCACCAATCTCGGCCACAGCATCTTCCTCGCCGACCTTGAAGTCGACGCCTACGGTGAAAACTGGATCACCGGCGCCGACGAAGACGGCAACCCGATCTGGAACGTCCAGGGCTACCTCGAACACACCCTCAACTTCGCCGGCCGCACCTTTGACCTGGTGCTCTTGTGGTCGGCGCTCGATTACCTGCCCGAGCCCCTCGTCGCGCCGGTCGTTGCGCACCTCTTCGCCTCCATGAATCCCGGCGGCCAGGTCCTCGCCTTCTTCCACACCAAAATGCAAGGCGAGGAAGCCGTCCGCTGCCGCTTCCATCTCACCGAGGGCGACAACGTCGAGATGCAGTTGACCCAGCAATTCCCCATTCAGCGCTGCTTCACCAACCGCAGCATCGAGCGCCTCTTCACCGGCTGGTCCGGCCACCGCCAGTTCCTCGCCAAAGACAGCGTCTCTGAAGTCATCATGACGCGCTGACGCCCGCTCGCGACGCGGTCTCTTCATATCTGTCGTACATCCCGGCAACATTCCTTCTGCGAAAAGCGTATCCTTACATGTATCAGCGACTGAGAATCAGGGACCCCATGAGCACCAAAGGGGAGGACCGGTTCGACTCCACCGAAGAGTCGCCGTGGATGCGTCCTTTTGTGCCGCGGCGCTTCCTTTCGAACGGCCATTTGCAAACCATTGTCGGCAGTTATCTGCCGCGCACGTATTCGCTGCCCGAGCCGGAGACCCAGCTCATCCAGGTTGAA
Source organism: uncultured Acidobacteriaceae bacterium (assembly GCA_963823805.1). Lineage (GTDB taxonomy): Bacteria > Acidobacteriota > Terriglobia > Terriglobales > Acidobacteriaceae > Telmatobacter. Next base: position 385,768 of record CAWGMW010000001.1, read on the forward strand.
GCCGCCTCTTCCGCTCGCCCGGCGAGTTTCGTGCTCTGCCACTGCCATTGGCAACCCGCCGAGGTGCGCAGCGAACGGCTGACCATGGTCATCGTTCATGGGCTCGAGGGATCATCCACGTCTCCGTATGTGCTGGGGAATTCGTCTCGCGCCTGGAAAGCCGGCTGCAACGTCGTCCGCATGAATATGCGCAGCTGTGGCGCCGGCCAGGATTTGTCTCCCACCATCTATCACGCCGGCCGTTCCGAAGACGTCGCCACTGTGATGGCCGAAATGGCCCGCACGCACCTCATCCGCAGCTTCGCCCTTGTTGGCTATTCAATGGGGGGCAACCTGGTTCTCAAGCTGGCCGGCGAGTTGGGCGCCGCAGCACCGCCCTATCTCAAGGCCGTCGTCGGCGTCTCGCCGCTCATGGATCTCGTAGCCTCTTCCGCCGCGGTGCACGAACCGCAAAACCTCCTTTACGCGACCAGGTTTCTCGCCGACCTGCTCAAGCACATTCGCCACCAGGCCGAACTCTATCCGGATCTCTACTCCGTGGAAGGCCTCAACAAGATTCGCACCCTGCGGCAATTCGACGAGGAGATCGTCGCGCGATACGGCGGCTTCGCCAGCGCGGATGACTACCACCAGAGAGCTGCCAGTTCCAACTGGGTGCAGGACATTACCGTGCCCACGCTCATCCTGCAAGCGCTCGACGATCCCTTCATCCGCATGACTCCGGAGACCCGCGCCAAGATCCTCGCCAACAGCCACGTCAGGCTGGTTGAGACGCGGCACGGCGGCCACTGCGCCTTTCTCTCTCCCGATCACGGCGACGAAGGTTTCTGGGCGGAGAAAACGCTGCTCGACTTCCTGCTCGTAACCGTAGAAGGCTGACCGCCCCGCCACCCGCGGCGCTCGGACGGGATCGCCAAGAAGCAGGTTCCGCTTCTTGGGGTGACCGGGCGGCCTCGCGCCGAACCGCGTCGCAGCTTGCTCACCCCACGCGCGCTGTCATCCCATGCGAGGTCGCCGCGGCGACCGAGTCGTGGACCGTGGAGATGGGGGCCGCGTGGGGTCGATTTGATGCCGTTTTGAGGCTGTTTGGGGTCATTTTGGGGCTGTTTCGCGCATAAAATCGACCAAATTTGTCCACGATTTTTGAAGAGATTTGTTGATTTTGAAAGAGTTAACATCGATACTTCGGGTTTTGTGGGTGTAAAACTTTTTCTTTATTTCATTTCCTCCTGCGGCGGAGGGTTTGACGGCCCGCCGGAACGCCCGGTCGCGCCGTTCGAGGCGTCCTCGCCGGCTGAAGAGGTCTGGCTGGTGGACGTCTTTGGCTGATGGTAGATGGTGGAAAGAGCGACGCGGGCGTTGGCCATGTAGTGCGCCGCTTCCTTGGGCGAGACGATTCTGGTCACGGAGGCGTGGTTGATGCAGGCGATGAAGTTGCAGATGTTCTTATGGCCGATGAGGGGAGGGGCGGCCTGGAGATAGGCTGCGTTGCCGGCCTTTTCGGCTTGCCAGTCGCTTTGGTCCTCGGCGAGATCGGGAAGCGTTTTTCTGTAGGCATAGTTCCAGGCACGCATGCACTTGTTGATGGCCTTCTCGTCGTCGTCCTTATCATTCTTATCTTGCTTATCTTTGTTTGGCTTGGAGCCGGCTCGTTTGGTTGTCACAGCCGGTGCGGACGTGATTGCGAGTGCGGTCGAGGTTTCGAGTGCGGTTGCCGCGACCGGCGCGGCCGTGATTGCGAGTGCGGTCGTGGTTGTAGCGGCGGCCGGGTCCGCAGATTCGGTTGAAGTTGTGGGTTCGGTTGGCTCTGGAAACGCGGGCAGGATTTCGGGTGCGCTGCCGGCGGTGTCGGTAGAAACGGTCGTGTCTGCCATAGGAAAGCTCCTTCATCATTAAGGCTAGCGATTTGGGAGAATTAATCGGCAAACTTGGGGGAATTTTTTGGGTGGGCGTAAGGGGTAGAGGGGGAAGGGGTTAGGGATGGATTGGAGGAGTTTGTTTGGGTGGTGGGGGGTTGACAGCGGGAAAGCGGGGTCGGGGATCAGGGGTCGTGGGGTGCCTACTTTATCCGTTTTATCCTCATCTGAAGATGTGGCCGGTGCTCAGAGGCTTCGCAGCGAGTTTGACCGAAAGTGACGTTTTGTCGGAAATGTTGAGGTTCGCATTCCTTTTGGAGAACATCCCGAATTTCCGTTTCTATTTCAACCATGGCCGTTAAGTTATTCAACTGATAGAGTTCCAATTCAGTCTCGCTAAGGTCGAAGGAAACATTGGCTAGGTAGGAGTCTTGCGGAGGAATTAGATGCTGCATGTTGGAAAGCGCAAATGACTCGTTCCCTTTCTTAGTCGCGACTTTTCTTAGGGTGAATGGGAACTGAGTTGCATTTCCAACCTCGAAGCTGAGCGTCACTGTGGGTTCAGCTGCGCTCGGGCGGGGATGGGGAGTTACGTTTTTCCAGGAGCCAATCTCCGTCCATTGCTTGAATTGAGCCTCCTGGAGGCGGAGCTGGCGTTCCATATGTCCAGCCTGAGTCTTCATTTGGGCAACCTGTTGTTCCATCTGCGTCTTCTGCTCTTTGATGGCAACCCATGTGACCCTCATCAGTCGCAGCTGCACGCCGCCAGCGATTGCCAGAAAAAGGCCGAAGAACCACGGTCCCCATTGGTATACGTAGTCCAGGAATGTCTTTTGCTTTTCGTTAATCGTGAGGGGTGGGACGTTCGTAAGCGTTACGCTGTGTTCTGCCTCCTTGCCGCCGGCCTCGCCTTGATGTCGTAAGTCTGTAGGCTGTTGGGGAATGTTGGCAACGGCGGGCGGTGAGACGGGTGCACCGTTTTTACCCTGGCTATTGCTATTGGCGCTGCCCCCGCTCTTGTTGGGCGGCGTAGCCGTTTGTCCTGCGGCTGAATAGAAGCTTGTTACGGTCAGCAGTAGGCCGAGCGTCGCCAGTCGCTTACGCATGGCGGAAATGTATCACAAACATATCGACTTGAGGCGGCGGCCGGTGAGAGCATTTCAGGTATGAATCTCGTGAAGAAGTTCTTTGCCGAAGGCATTAAACATCTTGGATACACCACCCTGTTCTATCTTCTCGGAGTTGACGCCGTCCTTGCGGGGCTCTGTGCTGGAGCCGTAAGAATTTTACAGTTATGGTTTGGCGTGGCAGCTTTGCCCCCACATTTTTACCTGGTATTGGGCATTCTCATTTTCTGCGCGATTCTCCTTTCCGTTATTTTGGCATTCGTCGCCGCAGGTTTTGTGGCCAAACATGAGCTTCAGCTTGCTCCGATGCCCCTGCAGTCAAGGCTCAAGGTCCTATCCGCCCACTATGGAGTCGAGGGTGGGCGCGACGAGGATGTAACGGATAAGTTGCAGCGTAAGGCCCACGATGCGTTAGCACTTTGGGTCGAGAACAGTGAGTTCGGCCCCGATCCAGTTCAGGGGGTTACGAAGAGGTTGAAGGTATCCTATTCGTTCGATAATCGGCCAGCTAGGACGGTTGAGAGAGAGGAGCACGACCTGATCGTTCTGCCAGAGGAAGTGATTTACAGGCAAAAGAGGTGAACCTAATGCAGAGCCGATTATTCGTTGTTGCTCTTGCGGCGGCTACTTTTGTGACCGCCGTCGCGGGTGCCGGGATTGGGAATTAGGGCTGCGGGTTTCAGATTAAAGCTTGAATCAAGAGTGTCCGTCGTGTGGTGAGTGCGGTCCCTCAGGGGTTAAAACCCCAGTTTTTGTGCGCTCTTTTCGGCACGAGTGAACTCGTGCCCTGATACAAAACTATGTGCGTTTTGCGGCAGTCGGGGATGAATCCCCAACCTACCAGCCGAGCCCTGATACAAGACCCGTTGATTTGGGATCGTGCTATCCCACCCTTCGCCTGAAAAAAGGCGAAGGATGGGGCACCCATTTATATGGATTGGGAAGGTTCGTGAAAGACAGCCGCAGATCCTTCGACTCCGGTCGCGCCAGGGACCTCCGCTCAGGATGACAAATTTGGTGGTGGGCGGAGGGAGCAGGGGCCTTCAGGCCCCTGAAACCGAGCGTAGGATAAGCGTGGCTTTAGCCACGGGCCTTTCATTTATGCTGCACAAGTGCGGCTTGCGCCTCAAGAAACGCGGACTTATTTTGTCACCGCCGTGACCGCGCAACGTCGGCGTCTCTTCCAGGTAACGTCCACTGCGGAACTCCTTCAGCGCACGATTCTCGACTACCGCTCCCAGGGAAAGTTCCTCTTGCACGCATTTGTAATCATGCCTGACCACTTCCACGCCCTAATTACACCGGCTCCAGATGTTTCGCTTGAAAAAGCGATGCAGTTCATCAAGGGGGGCTTCTCCTTCCGATTGAAAAGCAAGCTCGAGGTGTGGACGCGCAGCTTCAACGAGACCCAAATAACGAATGAGGCGAAGTTTGCGAATTGTGTACGCTACATCGAGGGGAACCCTGTCCGCCGTGGACTCGCGTCGACGCCCGAAGCCCATCCATTCGGTTCCGCCGCTTGTGGCCTCTTGGACCCCACACCCCACCACCTTAGGAGCAACTAGGTCAAAGCCGAAGATGGCCCGGGCCTAAAGGCGTCACGATAACCGACGGTCTCCCGGGGCCTGAAGGCCCCTCCTCCCTCCGCGGCCTCGTGCCGAATCCCCGCAAGCCCCCTCCCTTCAACTTCCCCATAACCCGCTGAAAACACGCCTCAAAAACTTTTCCCAAGTTCGCCGATTCATTCTCCCAAATCGCCAGCCTTAATGATGAAGGAGCTTTTCCATGGCAGTCACGACCGTTTCCACCGGCTCCGCCCTTGGCGCACCTGCAATCTCGCCACCACCCGCCAGCCAAATCGTACGGCTGGACGCTGGCATCCCCGCTCGCCCCTGCGCACTGAACTTAACCCCGGAGTTGAGCAATTTTGACCAGACACCGGCCAGGAAACGGGGTACATTCCGCTCCATGGCGAGCGAAATTCACATCGTTGAAGTTGAAAAAGACGGCGAGGACGGGCTGCTTGTGACGTTCTCTGATGGAACAGTAGGCGGTTATGTCGTGGAGGAGTTGCTGGAGCTAAGACCCATCCGGGAAAAGGTCAAAGAGACTCCACCGGCCCAGCGGTTGGCGATTGGCCTTCCACTCTCGGTCCCAGTTCCATTGATCGCGGTCCATTGATCGCTGCGCACAGAACGATGCCCGCTGAACGCTGTCCACTGAACGCTGTCGACTGATCGGGGACGGCTGACCCCTTCACGGTCAGCCGAAGATCGCCATCACGATGTGATTCACCGCGAAAGCCGCTCCATAAGCCAGCGCAAGCATGTAGAGGAACTGCACTGCGGGCCAAAGCCAGCTATTGGTCTCGCGCCGCACAACGGCGATGGTCGATGTGCACTGCATGGCGAAGGCGAAGAAGATCATCAGCGCCATTGCGCCGCCGAGCGTCATGTCGTGGTGCAGAGCGGTTTGCAGGTTGAGCGCCTGCGTGCTCGGATCGGCGCCGTAAAGCGTTCCCATGGTGCTGACCATGACTTCGCGCGCCAGCACGCTCGAGAGCAATCCAATCCCGATCTTCCAGTTGAAGCCGAGCGGTGCGATCGCCGGCTCGATGAAGTGGCCCAATCTGCCGATGAGGCTGTCGGCCAGTTGCGGCGCGCTGAGCGCGCCCGCGGCGGTGTGCATCACGGGCAGATGCGCCAGCACCCAAAGCGCCAGCGTAACTGCGACGATGATCGTTCCCGCAGTCTTCATAAAGATGCGCGCACGGTCCAACAGCCGCAGCCCAAGCGCGTAGAGCGTGGGCATGCGGTACTGCGGCAGCTCCAGAATGAATGGCGTATCGCTGGACCTGAGGATGGAGCTCTTGAGAAGCCGCGCGGTGGTGAACGCGGCCACGAAGCCGGCCACGTAAAGGCCGAGCATGACCAGCGTGCGCAGGCCGAGCACTCCGTGCAGGTAGTAGATGTTGGGAATGAAGGCTGCGATGAGCAACAGATATACGGGCAGGCGCGCCGAGCAGGTCATGAACGGCGTGACCAGGATGGTGGCGAGCCGGTCGCGCTTGTTCTCGATGGTGCGCGTGGCCATGATGGCCGGAATGGCGCAGGCGTAGGCCGAGAGCAGCGGGATGAACGCCTTGCCGTTCAACCCGATCGTCCGCATAACGCGGTCGGCGATAAGTGCGGCGCGCGCCAGGTAGCCGGAGTCCTCGAGGATTCCGATGAAGAGAAACAGCAGCAGGATCTGCGGCAGGAAGACGAGTACGGAGCAGATGCCCTTCCACACGCCGTCGAGCAAGAGCGATTGCAGCCACCCGATGGGAATGAGCGGACGGGCGAGGTCGGCCATGCGTCCCAGCAGATCGCCGAAGCCGTCAGAGAGCGGCTGGCCGAGCGCGAAGACCACTTCGAAGACGCCGATGACGACCAGCAGAAAGAGCAGCGGTCCCCAGAAGCGATGCAGAAGCACATTGTCGATCTTGCGCGTGTTCTCGGCCGAGAGCGGCGCCTGGTAGCCGGTGTTGCGGCTGACTTGCGCTGCCCAGGTGTGCGTGCTGGCCGCGTTGCCCATGACAGGAAGCGAGAGCGGCTTGGCTTTCTCGCCGTGCCCGTTCTGCTGATTCAGGAAGAGCGGCACCGCATCGAGCCCGGTTCCGTGGACGGCGCTGATCTGCGCGACCGGAGCGCCCAGCTCGCGCGCCAGCTTGAGCGTGTCGATCTGCCCGCCGCGCGACTTCATCAGGTCGCTCATGTTCAGCAGCACCAGCGTGGGAAGACCCACTTCCAGCACCGGCGCAGCAAGCATGAGTTGGCGAGTGAGATGAACTGTGTCCAGGACCAGGAGAACGGCGTCGGGCTTGGGTGTGCCGGGCATGCGCCCGCGGAGCACGTTCACGGCCACGCGCGCATCTTCAGAGTACGGAGTGAGCGAGTAGATACCCGGCAGGTCGATCAGCGTGAGGTCTTCGCGCCCCACGCCAGCCATCACGCCCATGCGCTGCTCGACCGTGACGCCGGGGTAGTTGGCGACCTTTTGCCGCAGGCCAGTGAGCTTATTGAAGAGTGTGGATTTGCCGGAGTTGGGCGGCCCTATGAGCACGACGGTCCGGAGCGTACTTTGGGGCAGCGGCGCGGGCGGCTCGAAGACCGGGGTGTCGCAACAGGCGTTCATCGCGCTGCCTCGGCGAGCTGGGAAGTATCGGAGGCGTTGCGGTCTGGGTCGGCGGTGTTGCGGTGAGATTGCGCGGAGGAGTCGCGGTCGGATTGCGCGGTTGTGGACGCCTCGAGGGGACGAACCCTGATCGCGGATGCAGTCTCGTGGCGGAGCGCGATTTCCATGCCGTCAATACCGTAAACCGTGGGGTCCCCGGCAGGTGCGCGGCGCAGGACAGTGACTTCGGCGTCGGGCACAAAACCCATGTGCATCAGGTGGTTCTGGACGTTCTCAGGCAGATCGAGGGCGACCAGCACCCCCCTACCACCAACCGTCAAATCGCTGAGCACGCTCACCCGACGAACCCCGTGGCGCCGGTCGCCCCGGCGACGCAGCAGAAAAATACGACCGGAATGGTCGTAATTCAGTATACGGCCAAATTGCCTGCGGCCGCAATCGTGGTTTTGGGGGATTTTTGATTGAGTGATTCCCATGACGCGACCTCCAGGGAGAGGGTCGATCAGCTGGGATCGCCAGCCCTCCCTTGCAACCCCCCTGGCGGGCCCTTTGCTCAATTCATCGGAACGATGGTTCATTTTTAACAGTGTTGTTTTTGCGAGGAAGTGATCTAAATCACAGGTCTCGGGGAGCTGGCCTCAAACGGTAAGAAGGGTAATTTCCCCACCCAAGCGAAGCTTGGATGGGGCACCCGTTTGGGTGGGACACGCGGAGGGTGATAAAAGCGAACCATGACGCTTGAGGAGTTTCGAGCCACGTTAGCCTCGTCTGGACCGCCGCGACAGTTGTCCGCTCCGCTTGCGGCGCTGTGGTGGGACGCAAAAGGCGATTGGGCGCGCGCGCATGGTTTGGTAGACGATCTCGAGACGCCAGACGGGATGGCGGTCCACGCCTACCTGCATCGCAAGGAAGGCGTCGCATGGAACGCCGACTACTGGTACAGCCGCGCCGGACGCAAGTTTCGCCGGCCCACGCTCGAGTCCGAGTGGGAGGCGCTGGTGGAAGGATTTCTAAAGGGTTGACCAGTTATTCGGTGCGAGATTCAAGTTCGGCCGCCAGTGAGCGTGACACCGGAAAACTGTGCGGTTCTTTACGCGGGGCGTGCTACTCTGGCGGCGTGCCAGCGGCTTCCCAGCTTGAAAGGACGAAGACTCGTCGCCACTCAGGATTGGTGCGCGCGACGCACTGGCTGACGTTCGTGGCGTTCCTTTTGCTGCTGGTGACGGGTGGCGAGATTGTGATTTCGCATCCGCGGTTCTACTGGGGCGAAGTAGGGAACGTGAAGACGAAGCCGCTCTTCGTGATCCCGATTCCGTCGTCGCGCGATACGGTGCCTACCGGATACGGCTACGTGATGCCTGACCAGAATGGATGGAGCCGGTATCTGCATTTCGAAGCCGCGTGGGTGGCCGTGCTGACGGGGCTGGTGTACGGGATCTATGGAGTGGTGAGCGGGCATTTCCGGAAGAATCTGTTGCCGGAGCGGCGCGATTTGAGCTGGCGCGCGTATGGGCACCGCATGGCGCAGTATCTGCACCGCAAGCCGCCGGGCAGCGCGGAAGAGAGTTCGTATAACGTGCTGCAGCGGACGGCGTACGTGGGGGTGATTTTTGTTCTGTTTCCGCTGGTCATCTGGACTGGCCTGGCAATGTCGCCGGCCTTCACGTCGGCGTTTCCGTGGACGGCGGCCTTGTTGGGAGGACGCCAGTCAGCGCGCACGATTCACTTTTTCGTTTCGTGGTTGCTGCTGCTCTTCCTGATTGTGCATGTGACGATGGTGGCCACGGCGGGATTCTGGAGGCGCGTTCGGAGCATGATCACGGGAAACCTGCGGAGTTCCGAGGAGGGCCGATGAACAAGATTTCGCGACGCAAGCTGATTTATGGTGGCGTTGCCGCTGCCGCGGGCGTTGGAGGCCTGGCGGTAGCGGATCGCGTGGCCAAACGCTATGGGCTGATCCCGCCGGATGGAGGAGGGGTTTACGGACCGGGCGAGACGCTGACCTATGCGTGCCAGCGGCTATTGACGGTGCACATGCCGGCGCGCGAGTTCCCGCGGAGCATGATCTCAAAGAATCCGTTTGCGAACGAAATTGCTCCGCCGACCAATGAGTTCAAGCGGCTGCAGGCCGGCGGATTCAGAGACTGGCGGCTGGTAGTGGACGGTACGGTGGCGCATCCGTTGGTCCTTTCGCTCGCCGATCTGAAGACGCTGCCGGTGCGCAGCCAGATTACCGAAGTGGCGTGCGAGGAGGGGTGGTCATATATCGCGGAGTGGATCGGGACGCCGCTAAGCGGGGTGCTGCGCGAGGCGGGAGTGCTGCCGCAGACTCGCTACATTGTGTACCACGCGTTTGAGAAAGGGTTGTGGGGAAGTATCGATATCGCGGATGCACGGGACGAGCATACTCTGCTTACGATGGGCATGAACGACGGCGATCTGCCGGTGCCGTTTGGCGGACCTCTGCGCCTGCGCGTGCCGCGCCAACTCGGCTACAAGAGTCTGAAGTTTGTCACGCACATTACAGCGACCGATGACATCAAGAAATTCGGCAAAGGACTGGGTTCGGTCGATCCGGAGTATGGATACGCGTGGTATGCGGGGATCTGAAGAGACAGGGACCAAGGGAACAAGGGAACGAGGGAGCAAGTCAGCGAGTCGGCAAGTCAGCGGGCTAGCGGTGCGGGCGAGGACGCCCGCACGACAGCCGGCGAGGGCGCCGGCGTTACAAGGGAGCAAGGGACCAAGGGAACGAGCGAGCGAGTCGGCAAGTCAGCAAGTAAGCGAGTTGGCAAGTCAGCAAGTCGGCGGGTGGGCGAAGCGCCCGACGAGATGGGACTCGGGTCAGTGCATGAGCGCGCCGGCATGAACGCCGATGTAGTAAGGCCATAGGACGAGGGCCAGAACACCCTTCCAGAAAGTCAAGTGCAGGTAGCCGATGGTAAACAGCCATGCCGCGTACCAAGCCATTCCAATAAATGACTGTTGACTGATCTGAATCTTCTGCGGGTGTGTTGCGCAGGTTTCGGTAGACATGAATTCCTCCGTCATTCGGTGTTTCGAATTTGGATACGGAGCAGTGTGCTCCTTTGTTCCGCCAGGAGACGGCTTGATCAAGGGTTCCTGGATGATTCAAAAAAATCGTGCGCCAATCGCCGGGGTCCGGCGAGTTGCAGGATATAAACATCGTTTCACAGGGTGGGATTTTGACCCCTCCCTGTGTTACCCATCACTGCCCCTGATTCGTTCAAAGCTGAGACTCACGTTAGTGGCCGATTTCCCTCAACGGTCGCATTGTGGAGTGAAGCGAATGAGTGAACCAAAGACTGTGATCCCCACCGTGATTATGGACGGGAACGAGGCTGCGGCATCCGTAGCCTATCGACTTTCCGAAGTCGTCGCGATTTACCCCATCACCCCCTCGTCGCCAATGGCGGAGTGGGCCGATCAGTGGCGCTCGGAGGGGAAGAAGAACATCTGGGGCGCGTTGCCCATTGTGGAAGAGATGCAGAGCGAAGGCGGCGCCGCCGGCGCATTGCACGGCGCGTTGCAGGCCGGGGCATTCGGGACCACGTTTACCGCATCGCAGGGCCTGCTGCTGATGATTCCCAACATGTTCAAGATTGCCGGTGAGTTGACCCCGGCAACGATGCATGTTTCTGCACGCACACTGGCGACGCACTGTCTGTCGATTTTTGGCGACCACTCCGATGTGATGGCTTGCCGCTCGACGGGCTGGGCCATGCTGGCCTCGAACTCCGTGCAGGAAGTCGCCGACATGGCGCTGGTGGCGCAGATCGCCACCCTCGAATCGCGCATCCCGTTCATCCATTTCTTCGACGGCTTTCGCACCTCGCACGAAGTCGGCAAGATTTTGCCCATCAGCGACGAAACCATTCGCGCCCTGGTCGACGACAAGTACCTCATCGCATTCCGCAAGAACGCTCTCACGCCCGATCGCCCGTTCATCCGCGGCACGGCGCAGAACCCCGACGTGTTTTTCCAGGCCCGCGAAGCCTGCACGCCATTCCACGCCGCTGTGCCGGGCATTGTGCAGTCGGTGATGGACCGTTTTGCCGCCCAGACCGGCCGCGCCTATCGCCTCTTCGACTACTACGGCGCGCCGGACGCTGAGCGCGTGATCCTGCTGATGGGTTCAGGCGCGGAAACAGCCGAGGAAGCCGTGGACGCGCTGAACCGCCAGGGCGAGAAAGTTGGCATGGTCAAAGTTCGACTCTACCGGCCTTTCGACACCAAGGCATTTCTGGCCGCGCTGCCCGCAAGCGTCAAGTCCATTGCCACTCTGGACCGCTGCAAAGAGCCCGGAGCTGCCGGAGAGCCGCTCTACCAGGACGTCATGACGGTGCTGGCTGAGAACGCCGCGGACCTGCCCTTTGCCGCGATGCCCGCCGTGATCGGTGGCCGCTACGGACTGTCATCGAAAGAGTTCACGCCGGCGATGGTCAAGGGAGTCTTCGACGAACTAGCAAGGCTCTCGCCGAAGAACCACTTCACCATCGGCATCAACGACGACGTGAGTCATTCGAGCCTCGAATACGATCCGGAGTTCTCTACTGAAGATCCGAAGACTGTGCGCGCGCTGTTCTACGGACTCGGGTCCGACGGCACCGTGGGCGCCAACAAGAACTCGATTAAGATCATTGGGACCGAGACGCCGAACTACGCGCAGGGCTACTTCGTTTACGACTCGAAGAAGTCCGGATCAATGACGACATCGCACCTGAGGTTCGGCCCCAACCCGATCCGGTCAACGTATCTGATTACGCGCGCCAGCTTTGTGGCCTGCCACAACTTCAGCTTCCTTGAAAAAATGGATGTGCTCGAAGCCGCAATGCCTGGAGCCGTCTTCCTGCTCAACTCGCCCTATTCCGCGACCGAGGTGTGGGACAAGCTGCCCCGCGGCACGCAGAAAGAGATGCTGCGCAAGAAGATCGAGTTCTACGTGATCGATGGCTACAAGGTTGCGCGCGAAGCCGGCATGGGCTCGCGTATTAACACCATCATGCAGACCTGCTTCTTCGCCATCAGCGGCGTGCTGCCGCGCGACGAGGCGATCAAGCAGATCAAGAAGTCAATCCAGAAAACCTACGGCAAGCGTGGCGAGGCAGTGGTACAGAAGAATTTTGCCGCCGTGGATCACGCGCTGGCTCATCTTGAAAAAGTTGAGCTGCCGGCTGCTGCGTCTTCCAGCTTCGATGTCTCGGGAGCCATCTCTGCCAAAGCGCCGAAGTTCGTTCACGACGTGCTGGGCCAAATCGCCGCGGGCAAGGGCGACCTGATTCCGGTAAGCGCGATTCCCGCCGGCGGCGCATTCCCAACCGGCACGGCGCAGTGGGAGAAGCGCAACATCGCGCAGTTCATCCCCGTGTGGGACAAGGATCTGTGCATCCAGTGCGGCAAATGCGTGATGGTTTGCCCGCATGCGGTGATCCGCGCCAAGATCTACAACTCCGAACTCGGCGACAAGTCCCCAGCGACCTTTAAGTGGTCCAAGCCCAAGTGGCGGGGCATGGAAGCGGAGCGGTACACGCTACAGGTTGCGCCGGAGGATTGCACCGGATGCGCCGTGTGCGTGGAAGTTTGCCCGGTGAAAAACAAGAGCGACGCCAGCAAAAAGGCCATCAATATGGCGCCGCAAGCTCCGCTGCGCGAGCCGGAACGCGACAACTGGGATTTCTTCCTCTCGCTGCCCGAAGTGGATCGCGCGAAGCTCTCGCACTCTCAAGTGAAGGACCTTCAGCTTCTGCAGCCGCTTTTCGAGTTCTCCGGCGCCTGCTCGGGCTGCGGCGAGACGCCCTACATCAAGCTGATGACGCAGTTGTTTGGCGACCGGCTCTACATCGCTAACGCTACGGGCTGCTCGTCAATTTACGGCGGGAACCTGCCCACCACGCCTTACACGAACAACGCGCAGGGACGCGGACCGACGTGGAACAACTCGCTCTTCGAAGATAACGCGGAGTTCGGGTTCGGCATGAGGGTTGCGCTCGACCAGCAAAAGATCTTCGCTGAAACGCTGGTGACGCGGCTCGCAGCGCAGATCGGCGCGGAGTTGGCAGCTGACCTGGTCGGCGCTTCGCAGAAAACCGAGACGGAAATCAATCAGCAGCGCGAGCGAGTGAGTGCACTTCGTGCCGTGTTGGCCGGAGACAGCTCTTCCGACGCCAAAAATCTGCTGGCGATTGCCGACGCGCTTGTACGCAAAAGCGTGTGGATCCTGGGCGGCGACGGCTGGGCCTACGACATCGGTTTCGGCGGACTCGATCATGTGCTCGGCTCGGGCAAAAACGTAAATGTGCTCGTGCTCGACACCGGAGTTTATTCGAATACCGGCGGACAGGCCTCGAAATCCACGCCGCGTGGCGCGGTAGCGAAATTTGCCGCCAGTGGCAAGCCGAACAGCCGCAAGGATCTGGCCATGGAGGCCGTGAGCTACGGCTCGGTCTATGTGGCGCAGGTGGCGCTTGGCGGCAATGACAGCCATGTTGTGAAGGCCTTCCAGGAGGCCGAGGCGCACGATGGGCCGTCGATCATCATCGCGTATTCAAGTTGCATTGCGCACGGCTACGACCTGGTGCACGGGCTGGAGCAGCAGAAGCTGGCAGTGCAATCGGGCTACTGGCCGCTGATGCGCTACAATCCCGCGCTGCGCGAGGAAGGCAAGAATCCCTTCCAGCTCGACTCGAAGGCGCCGTCCATCCGGCTTAAGGATTACGCCTACCGCGAGGCCCGCTATACCATGCTGGCGCGCGGCAACCCCGAAATGGCCGCTGAGCTGCTGACGGAAGCGCAGGACGACGTCGAGCGCCAGTGGCGCGTCTACTCCGCTCGCGCAGCGATGCCGGGCCGGGGTGAGACGCCCCATATCGCGCCCCTTGAAAAGGCTGAAGCAAAGCCGGAAGAGAAGCTGGCGGCCGCGGCTGCCGGAGGTGAAGAATGACCGACCTATCCATGCGTTACCTGGGCATGAAACTGAGCGGCCCAATTGTGGTTGCGTCAACGCCGCTGTCGGAGTCGATTGACAATATTCGCCACATGGAGGATGCGGGCGCTTCGGCGATCGTGCTCACTTCGCTCTTCGAGGAGCAGTTGGCGCTGGAGTCGGGGGCGCTTGACGAAGATCTGTCGCGCGGAACGAATTCCTTCGCCGAGTCGCTGGATTTTCTGCCGGAGCTCTCCGACTATCGCATGACGCACGAAGGATATCTGGAGCATCTGCGGCGCGCTCGCGAGGTTGTCAACATTCCTGTCATGGCCAGTCTTAATGGCGCCACGAGCGGAGGCTGGGTGCGCCTCGCCAGGGAAATGGAGCAGGCCGGGGCGAACGCGATCGAGCTGAACACCTTCGCGCTGGCGACGGACCGCAGTCAAACCTCAGCCGCGCTCGAGCTACAACTCCTTGAACTGGTCTCGAGCGTCTGCGATGCCGTCAAGGTTCCCGTGGCCGTCAAGCTTTCGCAGTCGTTCACGAGTGTGCCAAATCTTTGCGGCCGGCTCGAGGATGCGGGCGCAAGCGGCGTGGTTCTCTTCAACCGCTTCTACCAACCCGACTTCGACATCGAGACGCTGGAAGTGCGGCCGACGCTGCACTTTTCCACACCTTCGGAGCTGTTACCGCGCCTGCACTGGGCAGCGATTCTCTACGGCCATCTCAAGGGCGACATCGCGATCACCGGAGGGGTTCACTCCGCCGAGGACGTGCTGAAGGCGATTATGGCCGGAGCCAGCGTGGCGATGATGGTTTCGGCGCTGCACATTCACGGCATTGAGCACATTGGCCGCGTGCTGGCGGACCTGAGATACTGGCTTAACAAGCGCGAATACGCCTCGCTGGCTGAGACACGCGGCTGCTTGAGCAGACGGTCCGTGCCCGATACATCGCCGTACGACCGCGGCAACTACATCAAGACGCTCAGCTCGTATAGCTTGAGGCAGACGGTAGCGGCATTCTAAAGAAGCTCTCCCGGTAGGTTGCAACGAAACGATGACGGCCGCACGAATGTGCGGCCGTCGATTTAGTCAGCCAGGAAGATGTCCATGAAAAGAGCGATTGCTCTCGTGCTCCTCATGATTGCGCCGCCGTGGGCTGCGGCAGTCCCCCCGCTGGTGTCTTTGTCTCAAGCCACTGTCTCCCAGCAGGAACAAAACAAGGCCATCGCGCGGCGCGTATTTGAAGAGATCTTCAACCAGGGCAAATTCCAGGTCGCCGACGAAATCTACGCGCCAGACTTCGTTAATCATGGATTGCACAGGAACGCCAGCCTGGCAGAGGATCAGGCAGCCGTGCACTTCGAGAAGCAAGCCTGCCCCGACCTGAGAATCACCTTCGGCCCGATGGTTGCCGAAGGCGATCTTGTCTCAGTGCTGTGGATCTTTCGCGGAACAAATACCGCGCGGGTGGGCTTGCTGCCGGCCACCGGCGCCAAAATCGAAGTAAGGGGCATCACCATCTGGCGCATCGCCGATGGAAGAATCCGCGAAGAATTGACGTCCTTCGACCTGCTTGGCATCCTCCGCCAAGTCCTCTATCAATTGCGCTGGCAGCTTCTGGGCCTTGGTTGCGTGGCGCTGATTTTCATTTGGATCGCGGTCAGATTGTTTCGCCGGCTGATGTTCCACTGCCGCGGGTCGGCTTAGTTCTCGAGGAATTGCAGCACGGTTTTCTCCAGCAGGCCACGCGCGCGAGGAATGGCGGATTCGACCGGCTCGCTGAAGGACTCGCCGAGCTCGGTGGAAGCGGCGCTAACGGTGAGAAGCATTGCGTGGGCCGACATCGAGCCGTAGAGGCTTCGTGTGAGGCCGAGAAGTTCGTGAGCCTCCAGGTGATGCGACGCAGCGTCGCCGCATCCGCGATTCGACGGAACCGCAACCAGGCTGACGCGTCCTGGAACAGAATCAACTGAGGAATCAACGAAGAGAACGGAATCGGCGGCGGCAATATCGGCCGCCAAGTCCGGCGTCCATTGCTGGCGCGCAACAACTTGGACATTGGAGTCCTCTCGGAATCGCTCCGCGGCCCATTCCGCGAGTTTGAGCCCGACGCCGTCATCGCTGCGAAGCGTGTTGCCGCAGGCGAGGACCAGGCAATTAGCTTTTTCAAAGTGCATCGGCGCCGCAAGATCGGAGTTCAATTCGTCTCCTTTATGGTTGTCTGTCATTCGCTTCGCTGAGGGCCCGCCGCGGGGACGATCAATCGCGCACAACTTTGTCGAGCACTTCGCCTTCGGACGAGACGAGCGTAATCGCCAAAGGCATCTGCCCGAAGGCATGGGTGGAGCAGCTCAGGCACGGGTCAAAGGTGCGAACCACAGCTTCGACGCGGTTGAGAATGCCCTCGGTGAACTTGCCGTTCTTGATATAGTGCCTGGAGGCCTGAAGCACTCCGAGATTCATTGCCTTGTTGTTTTGGCCAGTGGCAATTACGAGATTGGCCCAGGTCATCTTGCCGTTCTCGTCCACCTTATAGTGGTGATGCAGCACGCCACGCGGCGCTTCGGCCTGGCCTGCGCCTTCGAGGCGATTGACGCCGGCGGTGGCGCGCACATGCTTGTCGAGGATGAGTGAATCGGCGAGTATTTCTTCGATTTTTTCAATGCCGTAGAGCATCTCCACCAGGCGTGCATGGTGATAGTGGAACGAGCTTTCGACAAGGCCCGGCGCCAGTTGCTTGAATTCAGCCAGTTCCTTTTCGGCCTTGGGCGTGCTCATTGTCTTCACGATGTTGAGGCGCGCAAGCGGTCCGACGCGGTAGCTCCCTTCGGGATAACCGAGCGGCTTGTAGTAGGCGAATTTGGTGTAGCTGTAGGGTTCGACCGCCTCGCCGATGACTTCGGTGTAGCGGGTTGCCGTGATGCCGTCCTCGATGGTGGCGCCTTTGGCATCGATCAGGCGCAGGGCGCCGTCGGTGAATTCGATCGATTCATCCTCATTGATCAGGCTCATGTAGTTGGACGGGAAGTTGGCAAAGACTGCAATTTCCGCTTTGAACGTGTCCGCAATTTTCTTATATGCGCCCAGTGCCAGAGCGATATTCGCGTGGGCCTCCGGGATCATGGAGAGGATTTTGTCACGTTTGGCCGGTTCAAGGGGTTCGGTTACGCCACCGGGAATTATCCATCCGGGATGGATGCGCTTTTCGCCGAGCAGTTCGATGATGCTCTGCCCAAAGCGGCGCAGTGCGATGCCGGCGCGGCCCAACTCCGGTTTTGCAGCCGCCAGGCCCAGAATATTGCGCACTTTGGGGTCGGTGTCCATGCCCAGAAGCAGATCGGGCGAGGCTAGATAGAAGAAGCTCAATGCATGCGACTGCACCATCTGCGCCAGATTCATCATGCGGCGCAACTGTGCCGCGGTGTGCGGGATGCGCACCGACATGATGGCCTCGCAGGCCTTGGCGGACGCGATCAGGTGCGAGACCGGGCAGATTCCGCAGATGCGCGCCATGAGGCTGGGCATCTCGTAGAACGGCCGGCCTTCACTGAAGCGCTCAAAACCGCGGACCTGCGTGACGTGAAAGTGCGCGTCTTCCACTTCGCCCTGGCCGTTGAGCTGGATGGTGATCTTGCCGTGGCCTTCAAGGCGCGTTACCGGATCGATGGTGATGGTCTGGCTCATAACTCAAGCTCCAAAGCGGGTCAGCGCCGGAATATCCAGCGGCCCGCCGTTCACCAGCGCGGTGAGCGCGGTGTGAAATGTGTCGGCTGAAGGCGGACAGCCGGGCAAAAAAACGTCTACCTTCACAAACTCGTGAATGGGGCGCACGATTTTGAGCAGCCTGGGCACCACGACGCAAGGAATCTGCGCCTGCGCGCTGGCGTTCTGGATGTATGCGCGGTCCAGAATCGCCTCAGGCCCTATGGGATTGCGCATCGAGGGCACGTTGCCGGTGATCGCGCAGTCGCCCATGGCCACCAGCATTTTGGAGTGGTCGCGGACTTTCTTGATCTTCTTCTCATCGTCGACCGAGCTGACAGCCCCCTCGACCAGCGCGATATCCACTTCGTCAGGGAACTCCTTTGTGTCGACGATGGGGCTGTAAACCACATCCACTACTTCCGCCAGTTCCAGAAGCCGCTCGTCCATGTCGAGAAACGACATGTGGCAGCCGGAACATCCGTCGAGCCAGACCGTGGCAAGTTTCAGTTTGCTCATTGCGCTTCCCTCATCAGGTTCAGGTAGGGCAGGAAATCGGGATACTTGGGATGATCGGAGCCGATCTTGCTCTTGTCGAAGAGGGCTCCTGTAGGGCAGACCTGCACGCACTTGCCGCAGCGTGTGCACGTCGACTTACCCCACTCCTCGTGCAGGTCGCTGATGATCGTCGAGTTAATGCCGCGGCCCATCACGTCCCATACGTGCGCCCCCTCAATCTCAGAGCAGACGCGGACACAACGCGTGCACAGGATGCAGCGGTTGTGGTCGATGGTGAACCGCTCGTGCGAAGCGTCGACATTCAGTTCGGGATTGCGATAGGGCAGCCGGATGTGTGTCAGGCCCTGCTCCTGGCCGAGCGTTTGCAACTCGCAGTGGCCATTCGAGACGCAGACCGAGCAAATATGATTGCGCTCGGCGAACAAAAGTTCGAGAATTGTCCGGCGATGCTTTTGCAAGCGCTCGGTGTTGGTGCTGACTTCCATGCCCTCCTGAACAGTAGCGACACAGGCAGGCAACAGCTTGTTTGAGCCCTTGATTTCCACCAGGCACAGCCGGCACGCTCCCACATCGCTCAGGCCTTCAAGATGGCAGAGTGTGGCGATGTTGATGTCGTTCTCGCGCGCCACTTCGAGGATTGTCTGTCCTGCACGGGCGCTGACTTCCTGTTCATCGATGACAAGAGTTTTGACATCTGTTTCTGCGCTCATGCCACCACCTCGCTCTGAATTTCAGACTTGATCGCTTCCATCGTGCAGACGCCGGCTGGACAGCGCTTGTGCACAATGTGCTCGATGTATTCGTTGCGGAAGTACTTGAGCGTACTGAGTACGGGATTGGGGGCCGTCTGGCCGAGGCCGCAGAGGCTCGTCTCCTTCACCGTCGAGCAGAGATCTTCAAGGAGCGCCAGGTCATCCATGGTTCCCGTGCCATCGCAAATGCGCGTGAGCAGCGTGAACATCTGCGCCGTGCCCGCGCGGCAGGGAATGCATTTGCCGCACGACTCGGTCATGCAGAATTCAATGAAAAAGCGCGCCACGTTCACCATGCACGAGGTGTCGTCCATCACGATCATTCCGCCCGAGCCCATAATCGAGCCCATCTTCAGCAATGCGTCGTAACTGACGCCCACGTCCAGCATGTCCGCCGGGATACAGCCCCCGGATGGACCGCCAGTCTGCACGGCTTTGAAGGTGCGACCATCCGGCACTCCGCCGCCGATCTCCTCGATAATTTCGCGCAGCTTGATGCCCATCGGCACTTCCACGAGGCCAGTGTTGGCGATTTTTCCCGTCAGCGCGAAGACCTTCGTCCCTTTGCTGCGCTCCGAGCCCATGTTGAAGAACCACTTACCGCCGTTGCGCACGATGGGCGCAATGTTGGCGTAGGTTTCAACGTTGTTGATGAGAGTAGGCTTTCCCCAAAGGCCGGACGATGCCGGATACGGCGGCCTCGGCTTCGGCGTGCCACGCCTGCCTTCGATCGAGGCAATCAGCGCCGTCTCCTCGCCACACACGAATGCTCCCGCGCCCAGCCGGATCTCCACATCGAAATTGAACGGCGTGTTGCAGATGTTGTTGCCCAGTAGTCCATGGCGGCGCGCCTCGCGCAGGGCAGTGGTCAGCCGCGAGACTGCCACCGGATACTCCGCGCGAACATAGATGAATCCCTTGTTCGCGCCCACCGCGTAAGCCGCAATTGCCATGCCTTCGATCACGCGATGTGGATCGCCTTCCATCACGCTGCGATCCATGAACGCGCCGGGGTCGCCCTCGTCGCCGTTGCAGACTACATACTTGACGCCGCCCGCTGCCTTGGCCACGGTGCCCCACTTCAGCCCCGTTGGATATCCGCCACCGCCGCGCCCGCGCAGCCCACTCTCCGTGATGCGGTGGACCACGCCGTTGGGCGTCATCTCCGTCAACACGGTGAGAAGCGCTTTGTAGCCGTCGCGCGCGATGTAGTCGTCAATTCTTTCCGGGTCGATGTACCCGGCATTCTCCAACACGACCCGCACCTGCTTGTCGAAGTGCTCGTCCAGATTGCATTGCAATTCGGGAACGGGTGCACCGCCCAGGCTCTTCACAATCGCCTCGGCATGGCTGGCGTTCACCCGGCGGTAGAGTCTTTCCTCAGGGTCGACCCGCACCAACGGCCCGTGTGAACACGGGCCCATGCAACCGGTGCGGCGCACGAGCACCTTCTTTGCACCCACCTCGGCAGCCTTGACCAGCGCGTCTTTCAGCTTGTCGGCGCCCTGGCTGGCGCAGGCCAGGTCCATGCACACATTGATCTCATAGTCGTACTTCTCGTTTTCCTGCTTGACGTTCTTAGCGATCTGTTCGAGCTCTTCGATTGTCATTCCGCTGTCCACCTTTCCAGCTGCTCGAGGATCTGCTCCTGCGTCACTTCGCCGACGATTTCGCCGTCGCACAAGGCCACGGGCGCGCGGCTGCAGGCGCCCACGCAGCGCGCCACCATCAGGCTCACTTGCCCATCGGGGGTGTTCTGCCCTTGCTTGATGCACAGCCGTTTTTCCGCCGCGCCGATCAGCTTGTCCGCGCCTTTGATGTAGCAGGCGGTCCCGGCGCACACCGTGACCGTATGCTTGCCCGGCGGCTTCAGCGTGAAATAGTGATAAAACGTCGCCACTCCATACGCCTGGCTCAGCGGCACGTGCAGCGAAAGCGCAACAAACCGGATCGAATCGTCATCGAGATATCCAAACGACGACTGCACGGTGTGGAGCGTCTCGATGAGGGCGTGACGGGCAAAGCCGTTCTTGCGCATGGTGCCGTTTACGATCTTCCATCGTTTGTCTTCGCTTGGTAGTGGCGGGGGCGCGATTACGGGCACATTTCCTCCCTGGCGGGCGCATCCGGAGACGTTGATCGGGTGTGGAGAAGCGGATGATCGCCGTCTGCGCCTGATACTACCATTGTTGTACGTGTGCAGGGCCGCCGGCCTCGGTGACCGCAATCACCGGCCTGTGTGCCTATCCCATTTATTGGCATCGATTTCGGCGTTCCAGATTGAAACGATTGGGCTGCGGTCTCGCCGGCAGCAAAGCGTGTCTCGGCGCACAGATTCGGCGAAAAAAGGCCGGAATGCTGTGCGACACATCACTCAATGAGACCTTTCTCATCGACCCGCTATTGTGAGGAACTTGTCGCGGGCATCATGCCCACGGACGTGTGTGCACGATAGGCGATTTACTTGCCGGTTTTGAGTTGCAGCTTGTAATTGCTGTAGTCGATCGTCACGACTGTGCGGCCGAGAAGCGCGCTGTCTGACTCGGCGCGTGCATGGATCGCCATCGAATATCCGTCGATGTTTGTATACTGCCGCATCATGTGCGTAGTTCCGGAAAGCGCCGATGGGTTCCTCGATGCAACTCCGTCGATCTCGACCAGAGTTCCGTCCTGCGCGTCCACCCACATGGTTCCGATGATCAGATTCGGAGCCTCTTGTTTAGGCTTGATGTCCAGCACAAAGCAGTCGCGCCTGTCCAGCTTCTGAATGGCCGCGGAGTTCAGCTTCATCTCGTAGTTCGCTGACGTGAACCAGGACTTCTCAACATTTCCGGGCTGATTGATAGTCTGCTCGTTATCCAGAAGCGGCTTCAACCCGAAGTGCAGAAGGATCGACGATCCGCTTTGCGAGAGAACGGTGTAGGTTTTGCCCACGCCCTTTTTGTAGCTGTCGCGCACCATCATCTCCGCCGCAGGATGCACCTGATCGTCGCCCCTGTAAATGGCATAGTGCTCAACGTCCGTGAATCCGAGAACATTCCGGAATCGGGCCGCCACCGCGGCATCGACACTGCGAACGACTGCCGCAGGATCGCGTTCCTGCGCCAACCCTGGTGCGCGAAACAGCACCATGATGCAGACACTCGCAATCGTGCGCGCCATTCTCAACTGCCGAAGACCCATTGAACCTGTCCGCTTTTCTCATTATCTGTCTTCTGCCGTGATCCGCGCCGCCCAGTCCGGATGGCTGATGACCCGCGAGGCGCTCCAAATGAAGAGTGATTGCAACCTGCTGCGCTATGCTGATGCCTGAGCGAGGCGCGAAATTGACCCAGGAATCTCGTCCAAAGCCAGAACGGCACGAAGTAGCGCGGCGCGAGGCGATCACCGTGCGCGGTGTTGTGCAGGGCGTAGGGTTTCGGCCTTTTGTCTACAGGCTGGCAACGGAGGAGGGTCTCGCAGGCTTCATTGGCAACGACACTGGCGGCGTGACGATTGAGATTGAGGGACCGGCGGACCGGGTGGAGGCTTTTCGACGGCGCCTTGAAGCGGAGGCGCCTCCGCTGTCGCGAATTGACTCGGTGTTGGTGAGCGCAGTGCGGCCCACGGGCGAGACTGGCTTCCGAATTGTCGCCAGTGAGGCGGGCGGCACGGTTTCGACCGGGATTCCCGCCGATGCGGCCACGTGCAACGACTGCCTGCGCGAACTGCTCGATCCGAGCGATCGCCGCTATCGCTATCCGTTTCTGAATTGCACCAATTGCGGCCCGCGCTTCACCATCACGCGCCGCATTCCCTACGACCGCCCGCAAACCTCTATGGCGAAGTTCAAAATGTGCCCGGCTTGCCAGACGGAATACGATGATCCCACCAATCGCCGCTTTCACGCGCAGCCCAACGCCTGCCGCGTCTGCGGTCCGCACGTCTGGCTGGTTGCTCCTGACGGCGCGGAGATTCAGTCTGACGATCCCGTGACTGAGACCATCGACCGCCTCGTGGCCGGCGATGTCCTGGCAATCAAGGGCATCGGCGGATTCCATCTCGCCGTCGACGCCACCAACGAAAGCGCCGTCATGCGCCTGCGCGAGCGCAAGCATCGCTACGGCAGGCCACTTGCGGTCATGGTTCGCGATCTGGATGCGGCACGCAGCATCTGCGCGCTGACGCCCCAGGAGGAAACTCTGCTCCTGACCGTCGCGCGCCCCATCGTCATCGCCCGCGCGAGAGAGAATAGCGGCATTGCGTCTTCGGTTGCTCCAGGAATCCCCTGGCTTGGAGTCTTCCTTCCGTACGCGCCGCTACAGCATCTGCTGTTTGCCGATTCGCCCGTGCACGCGCTGGTGATGACCAGCGCCAACCTCAGCGAAGAGCCGATCGCGATCGACAACGACGAGGCTCTTGTGCGACTTGGCCAAATTGCAGATGCCTTTCTCATGCACGACCGCGAGATTCTGCAGCGGTGCGACGATTCGGTGATGGCGCTGGTCGACGGCGCGCCGCAGTTGATTCGCCGCGCACGCGGCTTTGTTCCGCTGGCTGTGCCGCTGCCGGGCAATTTTGGGAAAGACGGGTCTCCACCGCTGCTCGCCGTCGGCGGCCATCTCAAAAACGTGTTCGCTCTCGCACGCGGCCGCTTCGTCTATCAAAGCCAGCACCTCGGCGACCTGGAAAACCTCACCGGCCTCGACTTCTTTCGCGAGTCGCTTGCGCACCTCATGCACACCTTCGAGATTGAGCCGGAGGCCGTTGTCCACGACCTGCACCCGGGCTATTTGTCGACCTCGTGGGCCAGAGAATGGGCCGGCAAACGTGGACTGCGACTGATCGCCGTGCAGCATCATCACGCGCACATCGCCGCCTGCATGGCCGAGCACGGTCTCGAAGGTCCGGTGATCGGTCTCTCGCTCGACGGCACAGGTTATGGAACCGATGGCCGCATCTGGGGCGGGGAAGTGCTGATTGCGCGATTGGATGGGTTCGATCGGTTCGCGCATCTCGACTATGTGCCGATGCCGGGCGGAGAAGCGGCGATCCGTGAGCCGTGGCGCATGGTGCTCGGGCATCTCCATGCTGCGGGTCTCAACGTCGAATCGCCGGAGTTTCTTGGCCTGCTGAACGTTAAGCAGCAGGATGCGCATGTAATTCTGCGCATGATCGAGCGCGGATTGAACACACCGCTCACTTCGAGCCTTGGCCGCCTCTTCGATGCGGTTGCGGCAGTGGTGCTGGGCCGCGGCGTGGTTGACTACGAGGCGCAGGCGGCGATTGAGCTGGAAGGCGTTGCTGAGGGTGAGCCGGATGAATTCGATTCCGGCTATACGCTCGAGCTGCTCGGCGGCGATTGGAACACTCGCGACCCCGTGCGCATCTCCGCTATTCCGTTGTGGCGCGAACTCTTCGCCGATCTGCGCGCGGGCGTTGCCAAGCCGCGCATTGCCGCGCGCTTTCATGCCGGCGTTGCCGCAGCCTTCGTGAGCGCAGCAGCGTTAGCCAGCGACGCCACGGGGATTCGCCAGGTGGCCCTCTCCGGCGGTTGTATGCATAACCGGCGCCTGGCGCGGCTGCTGCGCACAGGGCTTGAGGCGCAAGGCTTCAAGGCTTTCCAGCACTTGCAGGTAAGCCCGGGCGATGGAGGACTGAGCTACGGGCAAGCCGTGGTGGCGGCGTCGATTCTCAGAAGCGAATCAGCCGGATAGCCGCACCAGCTCCTGCGCCTCGTCGCGCGGGCCGAGGATCGACATGCGCGGAATGCGCCCGCGCACCATGGCGACTTCGTCGCAGCGGTGCAGTCGTGGGCACATCTGGCAATCCTTGAAGATCTTGTCGGGCAACTCCGACTTGTCTTCCACGGTGCGGAAGCCATACTTGAAGAAGAAATCGGGAATGCGCGTGAACAGGCATACTGACTGGACGCCGTGCGATTCGGCCTCTTCGATCAGCGCTTTGAGAATGTTGCCGCCGGCGCCCTGGCCCTTGCCTTCAGGCTTGACCACGATGGAGCGCACTTCGCAGAGATGCGGGCCGTAAAGGTGCAGCGCACCGCATCCGAGAAACACGCCGCCATCGGACTCGGCGACGGTGAAGTCGCGGATATTCTCGCAGACCTCGGCAAAGGGGCGTTTGAGCAGCGTTCCGTCGCCGGAAAGCGAGTTCACAAGATCGTATATGTTTGAGGCATCGTGCAGAAGCGCTTTACGAACCTGCATGAATTGCCTCCACGACATTGTGATTGGCTAACGCGGCGATCCACTCTTCCGCGCGATCCAGTGCCTTGTGTACGCGCTCGTGCGCGGTTCCTCCGATCACGTCATGACAATCCAGCGTGGCGCCAAGCTTGATCGCAGCGAAAAAATCCTCGCCGAATTCTTCGCCAAACTGGCGCAGCTCGTCGATGGTAAGGCCGTCCAGTTCGACGCCCTTCTCGATGGCAAAGCGAACCGCCCGGCCGACTTTCTCGTGGGCCGTGCGGAATGGAACGCCCTTGTGAACCAGGTAAGTCGCCGCGGCCATCGCATTCATGTAGCCCAACCGCGCCGCCTGGTTCATGCGCTCGCGATTGAATTCCAGTGCGGCCGTGAACCGCGCAACGAGATTCAGCATTTGGGGCACGAAGCCAACGGAAAAGGCCGGCTCCTGAGTCTCCTGCATGTCTTTATTGTAGGCCAATGGCAGCCCTTTGAGCTGCATCGCCACCGCGTGCGCCGCGCCGTGAATGCGCCCAACTTTGGCGCGGATCAGCTCGGTCAAATCCGGATTTTTCTTCTGCGGCATGGCGCTCGATCCCGTAGAAAAAGCTTCGGGCAGCGTGACGAAGCCAAACTCCGCTGTGGCAAAGAGCGTGATCTCTTCCGCAAAACGGCTCAGGTGCAGGCCAACCAATGTAAGCGCGTTGAGGTACTCAAGAATAAAGTCGCGATCGCTCGTTGCATCAATCGAATTGGCGGTCGGCCCTTTGAATCCAAGCTCACGTGCCGCAATCGACCGATCCAGTGGAAGCGTTGCGCCCGCCACCGCTCCCGACCCAAGCGGGCAGAAGTTGAGCCGCGCCGCGCAGTCGAGAAGTCGATCGGCATCGCGCAGCGCCATCTCGACGTAGGCCAGCAACCAATGCGCGACGAGAACAGGCTCCGCCCGCTGCAGATGCGTATAGCTGGGCATGACCGCGTCGCCGGCTGCACGCCCCTGCTCGACCAGCGCGCTTGCCCAGGCGGCAAGTCCGTCGACGACGCGCTCGATTTGAGCGCGTACATACAGGCGCAGGTCTGTTGCGATCTGTTCGTTGCGGCTGCGGCCCGTGTGCAGCTTAAGTCCGAGATCTCCGATCCGCTCCACGAGCTTGAGCTCGACAAAGTGATGAATGTCTTCGGCGGTCGCATGATTGCGCACCCGCTCCTTGCCCTCGTCCGAACTGAATTCCGCAGTAATCCCATCGAGCGCCGCACGCAACTCCGTTGTTTCAGCTTTGGACAGAATTCCTGCCGCAGAGAGAGCAGACGCGTGCGCCTTGCTGGCGGCGACTTCCTGATCGAGAAGCCGCCAGTCAAAGACGATCGAGCGCTGCCACGCTTCGAATTCCGCATCCAGCGGCTCGCGGAAACGGCCGGACCACATCTTCCCGGACTGTTGTTCATTCGACATTTCTTTAAGCGTACCTCATCCTATTCCTTCTCCGTGACGCTCGAGAGCTGCGGCATTTCGCTGCCTTTGCTGAGCGTGAGGAGGCCGGATTTGGCGTATGTGACGAGCTTCTCCCGGGTGTCGGTAATGTCGAGGTTGCGCATGGTGAGTTGCCCGATGCGGTCGCGCGGGGAGAAAGTGGATTCGGTCTTCTCCATGCTGAGGCGCTCGGGATGGAAGGTGAGGTTGGGCGACTCGGTGTTAAGGATGGAGTAGTCGTTGCCGCGGCGCAACTCGAGTGTGACCTCGCCGGTGATGGGTTTGGCGACCCAGCGCTGGGCGGATTCGCGGAGCATGATCGCCTGGGAGTCGAACCAACGGCCCTGATAAAGCAGACGGCCAAGCTTGCGACCGCTTTCGCGGTACTGCTCAATGGTGTCCTCGTTGTGGATGCCGGTGATGAGGCGCTCGTAGGCGATAAAGAGCAGGGCGAGGCCCGGGGCCTCGTAGATGCCGCGGGATTTCGCTTCAATAATGCGATTCTCAATTTGATCGGACATGCCCAGGCCGTGGCGACCGCCGATGCGGTTGGCTTGGAGGAGCAGGTCGACTGGCGAGTCGAATTGCTGGCCGTTGAGCGCGACCGGGAAGCCCTCTGCGAAGCGAATAGAGATCTCTTCGCGCTGGATCTCGACATCGTCGCGCCAAAACGCCGCGCCCATGATGGGAACGACGATTTTGATGGACGAAGAGAGATGTTCGAGGTCCTTGGCTTCATGGGTTGCGCCAAGGATGTTGGAGTCAGTTGAGTATGCCTTTTCCGCCGACATTTTATAGGCGAAACCGGAGCGCTGCATGAAGGCAGACATCTCGGCGCGGCCACCTAATTCGTCGATGAAAGCGGCGTCAAGCCAGGGCTTGTAAACCTGGAGGCTAGGATTGACAAGCAGGCCGTAACGATAGAAGCGCTCGATGTCGTTGCCTTTGAAGGTAGAGCCGTCGCCCCAGATGTGGACGTCGTCCTCTTTCATGGCGGCGACCAGCATGGTGCCCGTGACTGCGCGGCCGATAGGCGTGGTGTTGAAGTAGGGGACACCGGCGGTAGTGATGTGGAAGGCGCCGGCCTGTAGCGCGGCGAGTCCTTCGCGAACGAGTGGGCCGCGGCAATCGATGAGGCGAGCCTTTTCGGCGCCATATTCGAGGGCCGCGCGTGGGATGGCGTCGTAGTCGGTTTCGTCGGGCTGTCCGAGGTTGGCTGTATACGCGTAGGGGATCGCGCCCTTCTGCCTCATCCAGTGGAGGGCGGCGGAGGTGTCGAGCCCGCCGGAGAAGGCGATACCAACTTTCTCCCCCGTGGGCAGGGACTCAAGAATTACGGACATGATCTCCTTTTTGAGTTCACAGTTCATAGATCACAGTTTCCGGTGCCTTAGAAAAAGACTGCCGGACAATTTTGGACCGAGGACTATGAACCGCCAATTCGCTACTGAAACTTCTCCACATTCACAAGGCCGCCGAGCAACAAAAGCAGCAACGCCTTCTGCACATGCAGGCGATTTTCGGCCTGATCGAAGACGATCGACTGCGGGCTGTCAATGACAACGTCGGTGACTTCCTCGCCGCGCCGCGCGGGCAGGCAATGCATGAAGACCGCGTGAGACGCGGCTTTCTGCATCAGCGCCTCGTTCACCTGGTATGGCCGGAAGATCGGGGCGCGTTTTGTGGACTCGTGCTCGAAGCCCATGCTCACGCACACATCGGTGTAGACGGCGTCAGCGCCTTCGACGGCGGCCTGCGGATCCTGCAACAGGCGCAATTCGCAGTGATTCTTCTCTGCGATCTCGCGCGCGATGGTCGCAACTTCGGTTTTGGGCGAGTAGCGGCGTGGCGTGGCAATCGTGACGTTCGCTCCCAACTGCGCTCCGGTGAGCATGAGCGAGTGGCAAACATTGTTGCCGTCGCCCACGTAGGTGAAGTTGAGACCAACTGCGGTGCCGAAGTGCTCCTCAAGCGTCATGAAGTCGGCGAGCGCCTGGCAGGGGTGCTCGAAATCAGACAGTGCGTTGACGACCGGCACGCGTGAGTTGGCTGCCATCTCGGTGATGGTGTCGTGCGCATATGTGCGCAGGACGATTACATCCACCCAGCGCTCAAGATTCTTCGCCACATCGGCAATGGTTTCGCGTTCGCCCAGAGGCGAATTGGTCTGATCGACGAAGATCGCATTGCCACCCATGGTGTTGATTCCGGCCTCGAATGCCAGACGCGTGCGCAGGCTCGCCTTTTCGAACATGAGCACCATCTGCTTGGCGTCGAGGCCACGGCGGTACTCGCGGGGATTGCGCTTGACGTCGTGGCCCAGTTTCATGAGCGCACGCACTTCGGCGCTGGATAGATCGGCGATCGAGCAGAGATCCTCGCCGGCCATCCGCGCGGCCGCGGCAAGGATGTCGGGGTCCTTTTCGACGCGAACCGCGGATTCTTTGCGGTCAAGATTCTTGTGTTCAAGGGTCGCTTTGCTAGCCATGATGGTGTCCTCCTGCGGACGCGTGATGCGCCGCAGCATGTACGGTGAAGATTTCATCCAGCGCGGCGATCGCCGTATCCACGTGGGCGCGCTCGAGAATGTACGGCGGCAGAAAGCGCAGCACGGTGTCGCTGGTGCAGTTGATGAGAATGTGGCGCTTGAGCATTTCGGCCACCGTAAGCTTGGCAAGCTCCGCCGAATCGAGCTCGGCGGCGATCATCAGGCCCTTTCCGCGCACGTCGACGATGGTTTCGTGCCGAGCGGAGAGCGAGCGCAGGCGATCCATAAAATAACCGCCAACCTCAGTTGCATGCGCGAGGAGGCCATTCTTCTCGATCGCGTCAATGACGGCGATGCCGACAGCGCAAGCCAGTGGCCCGCCGCCAAATGTCGTGCCGTGCATGCCAGCATGCATCCCGCGAGCAACCTCTTCGGCGCACATCA
This sequence comes from uncultured Acidobacteriaceae bacterium, assembly GCA_963823805.1. GTDB lineage: Bacteria > Acidobacteriota > Terriglobia > Terriglobales > Acidobacteriaceae > Telmatobacter. The sequence continues at coordinate 415,439 of CAWGMW010000001.1, forward strand.
CGGCGCCGAGCGGTAGCCCGCCGGCAAGCGGCTTGGCGAATGTGGTTACATCGGGCTGAATGCCGTAGTGCTGATACGCGCACCACTTTCCAGTGCGTCCCATGCCGGACTGAATCTCGTCGACGATCAGCAATGCACCGGTGGAGTTGGCCAATGCGCGCGCCTCGGCAAAGAATTCCTGCGTCAGCGGCCGCACGCCGCCCTCGCCCTGAATGGCTTCGACGAGTATGGCGCAGACCTCGCTGGAGAATTTCGCGCGCAGGTCGGCGACATCATTGAAGCGCACAAACTCAACTCCGGGTACAACGGGAGCGAACGGCTCGCGGTATTTCTCCTTAAAGGTGGTGGACATGGCGCCGAAGGTACGGCCGTGGAAACTCTGTTCCAGGGCGAGAAACTTCGTTCCGATCTTTTTCTCGTTGGGGCCGCCCTCGCTACGCTTAAGCCCCGCATAGGCGCGCGCCAACTTAAGCGCGCCCTCCCACGCTTCAGTGCCCGTGTTGGCGAAGAAGACGCGGTCCAGCCCGGTGCGTTCGGCGAGACGCAATGCCAATTCCGCCTGACCCTCGTGATAGTAGAGGTTCGAGGTGTGGATGAGGGCTCGGCTCTGGCGGGCAATCGTGTCCACAACTGCCGGATGGTTGTATCCGAGCGCGTTGACGCCGATGCCGCTAAGCAGATCGAGGTACTTCGTACCGTTCTCGTCCTGGATGTAGACCCCTTCGCCGTCCACGAAAAGCACCGGGCTCCGCTCGTACGTGGAGAGGAGCAGGCGGGCTTCCGCGGCGCGAATCTCTTCGAGTTTCATTGTTGCTAAAACCTCCTATGCGACCATCACTTCAGTGCCATGGGCTACGCGCGAGCTGCACAAATCGGGCAGGGAGCCTGCAGCTTCTGCGGGTAGAATTCGTACGCGCTTTACGCCATTCAGAAGCGCCTCTCGGCATGCGCTCAGCTTGGGCAACATGCCGCCGGAGATGACCGCACTCTTGGCCATCTCCGCAATTTGATCGATGGAAAGCCAGCGCAGCACTTCGCCATTGGCTCCCTTTACTCCCGGAACATCGGTGAGAAAAACCAGCGCGTCGGCGCGGCAGGCAATCGCACAGGCGGCAGCCATTTCGTCGGCGTTGATGTTGTAGTACTCGCCATCAAATCCGAGGGCCATGGAGCAAAGAACCGGAACGCCATTCAACTGCCAGACGGCTTCAAGCCAGCGGGTGTCGCTCGCGGCGATCTCACCCACGAAGCCGAGATCGGGAGATGTGCGCTTCTTGCGCGCGCGGAACAGCAATCCGTCGCCGCCGGAGAGGCCGACCGCCGGTTGACCCAATGCACCCAGCGCGGCTACCAGGCCTTTGTTCACGCGGCCCGCAAAGACCATCAGCGCAACATCGCGCGTCTCCGCGTCGGTAACACGCAGACCATCGATGAACTCGCTCTCCCTGCCCAGCGCCTTGAGCGTGCGGGTCAACTGGATGCCGCCTCCGTGAACGACGGCAACCTGATTGCCGTCACGCACAAGGTCGGTGATGGCTCGCATGCAGCTTTCGAGGAGCGAAGGAGTTTCAAGGCCGGCGCCACCGAGTTTGACAACGTACTTCATATCAGTTCCTCCGCGGCGAGTTTCATGCCAGACCTTCCGATTCGGGCCAGCCCTGCATCACGTTCAGATTCTGGACCGCCTGGCCGGCAGCGCCTTTCAGGAGGTTGTCGAGACAACTGACGATCACTGCGCGCTTGCCGCCGGCATCGAGTTGGAATCCAATGTCTGCATAATTTGTCCGCACAGAGTACTGAATCTGCGGCAGACCCTTTTCATAGAGCCGCACCATGGGACTGTCCGCAAAGAACTCCCGATACACCTGCAGAAGACCGTGGTGCGTCTGTGCTTTTCTGAAGTGCACGTAAATCGTCGACAGGATTCCACGCGGGATTGGCAAGAGATGCGGCGTAAAAACAATCTGCTTTCCTGAAACGCCGACCTCTTCCAAAATCTCACCGGTATGGCGATGTGCAAACACGCTGTAGGCAGAAAGATTGTCGGCCGCGTACATGAAGTGCGTTCTGGCCGTGGGAAGCTTACCCGCTCCACTGACACCACTCTTGGCGTCGGCCACAATTCCATGCTCAAGATCGATGAGCCCAGCCGCTACCAGAGGCTTGAGCGCCAGAATGATCGAGGTCGCATAGCAGCCAGGATTGGCGACCAGTTTGGCAGACGCGATCTGTTTGCGATGCAGTTCGGGCATGCCGTAAACAGCTTTCGCCTGCGTGGATGCAGCCGACTCGCTTCCTTCATCCTCGAATGCATATACGGCGCGGTTGGCCGCGTCATTCATCCGCCAGGCGCCGCTCAAATCGATCACGCGCAACCCGCGCTTGAGCGCTTCCGGCACCCACTCCCGCGATTGCTCATGCGGAGTGGCCAAAAACAAAATGTCAGCGCCGCGCTCGGCCAGGAGCTCCCAGGAGAAGGCTTCGAGTTTCAGGTTGGCGCTACCGTTGTTATCTCCCAATTCAGGGTGAATCTCAGTAAGCGGAACCCCGCCTCGCGCCTGATCCTTTGCATCTACGCGTCCGGCAAAAACTGGCGGATTATTCTTCAGGCGAGGATGATGCAGCAGCAGCCGCGCCAACTCCGCTCCGGCGTACCCAGTCACTCCCACAACTGCGGTTTGTAAGATCTTCGTCATACGTCCAGCATCGTCCTTAGACGGGTTTCGACTTCGCTTGCGTGGCGCGAATCCGTGCAAATGACCAAAACCGTGTCGTCCCCGGCAATAGTGCCGACGACTTCCGGCCACTCTTCACGATCGAGAGCCGCCGCAACCGGCTGCGCGCCGCCCATGACCGTGCTCAAGACCACCTGATTCATTGCCTGGCGGACGCGCAGGCCAAAGCTGTCGATCATTTCATTGAGGGAAGGCGGTTGATCTTCTTCCGCCGCCGCCGCAATCGTAGGCGCGCTGTGCCCGTTGGGAAGCGCGTAACCGCCAGGGCCCTTTGACAGGCGAAGTTGGTGAATGTCCCGCGAAAGCGTGGCTTGCGTCACGTGAATGCCGCGGCGGCGCAACTTACGGCGCAGCTCATCCTGGCTCGCTACCGGCGAGCTGGCCAGCACTTCGCGGATTACGTTGAGGCGTTGAACGTTCATTCCTGGGCACCGATTCCTTACGCGAGCAAAGCAAAGGCGCGGTCCGCAGAGCGGAAACCGCGCTTGAATAAATATACGACGAAAGCGCATAAGTATGCAAGAGTTTTTTCCGGGGAAATTGGAACTTCCGGGCGGGGCGACGACCGGCCGAATCATCGCCTGATTTCGCCCGGTCTCACGGCCCTCTGGCGGACTTCCCTAACTACGATACGGTCCAATAGACGGCAAACCGTTGCCAACTTTGGTTCAACGGCTTCAGGTCGACATCGCGATCCTGTCCAGTTGTGCGAAATGCGAGGGTTTGGCCCGGAACCGGCCGGATCCAGGAGCTGGGATCGGCGCCGTGCGACGTGAGCGAAGGTATTTCCAATGCGGGAGCCTCACTGACCTCCGGACCTTGATTGTGCTCCAGTCGATCCTCGAGCCCGGACTTTGGAAATTGGCCGGCCAGCACAAGCGGTCCGTAGAGAAACGCCTGCTGCGAGATGTCGTCGGCCAATGGTTCGGCGGTGATGCGCATCGGGAGCGTGAGCTCAACTCGATCACCGGCTTTCCAGACGCGAGTGAGGGTCAAATAGCTGCCCGGCGTGCCGGAAACTTCCAGCCGCTTTCCGTTAACGACGATGGAATTTGCTGCCGTTGTCCACGATGGAATCCGGAGCTGGAGCGACCAAGCTGTGCCGGGCGCCTGTTCAATAAGGAGTTCTGTTCGGTCACTCTCCGGGAAATTCGTGTTCTGCCTCAGGCGGATGCCGCGTTCTTTCCAGTTCACCGATGAGGCGAAGTAGAGATTGACAAAGAGCGAATCTTCATCATGGAAATAAATCGTGTCATTCAGCTTGGAAAATTCTTCGACTGCAGTGCCGGTACAACACCAGAAGCTGGCATCCTCGGTGCAGGTTGTCTTCCAGGCTCCGGGCGCGAGCGACAGAAAATAGGTGGTGTGTCCTGTCTCGGGTTCGATCGCGCCCAGCCGGTGGTTGAGCAGATTGCGTTCGTAGTAATCGATGAGGCGCGGGTCGCCGCTCCAGGAATAGAGATGGCGCGCGAGTTTCATCATGTTGTACGAGCAGCAGCACTCCTGGTGGTGTGAGCTGATTTCCATCTCCGCGGCGAGATGGTTGGGATCGGTGAGCCAGTGCTCATTGTTGCTCGATCCGCCTGTGGCATAGGTGCGTGCTTCGGAGACGGTTTCAAAGAAGAACCGGCTCACGTCAGCGAATCGGAAATCGGAACTGAGCTCATAGCGCCGCGCCGCGCCAATCACCTGCGGAATGTGGGTGTTCATGTGCTGTCCCTTGAGCTCGTCCTTGCGAAAGGCCAGCGGAGTGAAAAAGATCTTCTTGGTGAAGCGGTCGCCGGTGCGGGCCCAACGGTCGTCACCGGTTACGGCGGCAAGATTGTAGAGGACGTCGTTCATTCCACCGTATTCGGTGTTCAGGATGTCCTGCATGTGGTCTTCGGAATTGGCCGCGGTCCAGGCATCAACCCAGCCAGCCATTTTAACGACGACATCGAGGGCTTGATCGTTTGCCGCTTGCGTCTTCATGTCGAGGAGACCGGCCATGATCTTGTGCAGAGTGTAAAACGGAGCCCAAACATTTTCGTGCCGGTCGAGGCGGTTGAAAAACTCAACGGGAAATGCGCTCAGGTCGCCATTTTGGTTCAGGGCGGACTGGCATGCCGCCAATCCTGCGACGAGCTCGTCGGCCTTCGCTTTGACTGCGTTGTCTTTCGTCGCCGCATAGAGCAAAGCAGATGCCGAAAGATAGTGGCCGACAAAGTGTCCGCGGACCTCGCATGTTGGGGCTTCCCAGCCGCCGAGGGGTTTGGCGTTCGACGGAAGTCCGGCGTTAAGCCGGAAGTTGTGAAGGAGCCGGTCATTCGGGAGCCGCATCATGTAGCCGCGATTCCAGTCGCGCGCTTGCTGGAGCGGGCCGGCCTCGAGAGTCACGTCGCCCAATGGGAAGGGCTTCAGTCTCGGTGACGATTCATTGTGAATGAATTGAAGGGGCGCAGCAAAGGGCTCGGTTTCGGCAACAGAAAAGATGCGATCGGCGGCGGCTTCGGGGTTAGAGGTGGTTTTTGGAGGCGCGACCGGCAGGGCAGCGGCGGTTTGCGCAAGGATAGAGGATGCGGCTGCCAACCCAATTGGAGCGATGGCTACGCTTTTCGTGAACTCTCTGCGGCTGACTTTCTTCATCATGGCTCCTCCGACTCAGGCAAACGTTTACCAGACCGACCCAGTTTATGCAGCAGAAGGTCTCACTTCAAATCTCTCCAGTTCGGTCCAAACGAAAGGTCGGCGACGAGCGGGACTTTCAGTTTCACGACTCCCTCCATCTCCGTTTGGACCAGAGCCGCGGCTTCGTCGGTTTCGTCGCGCGGCACTTCAAACAAAAGTTCATCGTGGACCTGCAGGACCATGCGCGTTTTCAGTTTTCGTTCCGCAAGCTTTCGGTCGAGACTAATCATCGCCAGTTTGATGAGGTCGGCGCCGGTCCCTTGCAGCGGAGTGTTGATCGCGGTGCGCTCGGCAAAGCCGCGCTGATTCGGATTGCGGCTTTCAATGTCGGGGATGGGCCGCAAACGTCCGAACATGGTGCGCACGGATCCGTCCCGCCGCGTCTGTTCGAGTGTCTTTTCGATAAATGCTCTTACGCCCTGGTAGCGCAGAAAGTACCGCTCGATGTAGGCCTTTGCTTCAGCCTGCGGAATGCCGAGCTGCGCGGCCAAGCCGAAAGCAGAGATTCCATAGACGATGCCGAAGTTCACGGCCTTTGCTCGATTGCGGGTCTCCTTATCCATGGTTTCGACGGAGACACCAAAGACTTCACTGGCCGTGAGGGTATGGATATCGATGCCTTCTGCGTAGGCGCGAATCAGCAGCGGATCTCCGCTGAAGTGAGCAAGCAGACGCAGCTCGATCTGCGAGTAGTCTGCCGAAAGCAGTTGCGTGCCCGGCGCGGCAGTAAATGCGGCGCGAATTTCGCGCCCCAGCTCCGTGCGGACAGGAATGTTCTGCAAGTTCGGGTTGACCGAGGAGAGGCGGCCGGTGGAAGTGGCGGCAGCCTGAAATGTCGTATGGACGCGCGAATCGGCATCGGCCAGCAACGGCAGAGCATCGACGTAGTTCGATTTCAGCTTGGACAAATGCCGGTACTCAAGAACGAGTCGCGGAACCTCGTGTTGGTCGGACAGGAATTCCAGTACATCCACTGCAGTGGAGACGGACTTTGTCTTGCCGCGCGCCGGCGGAGCGGGCAAGCCGAGCTTAGTGAAAAGGACAACGCCGAGCTGCTTGGGCGAGTTGATATTGAAGCGCTCGCCGGCAAGCTCGAAGATGCGCTCACCGACGCGGGTCAATTCGCCGCTGAACTTGTCCGAAAGCCTGCTCAACGCAGTTGTGTCGATGCGGACGCCCGCTTTCTCCATGCGATAGAGCACGGGCGCGAGCGGGAGGTCGATTTCGGCGTAAACGCGCGAGACGCCGGATTTGTCGACTTCTTCGCGCAAGGCGGGAACGAGCGCATGAATCGCGGCGGCTGCGGCGGGGAGAGAAGAAGGGGGTGGTTGGCTGTTGCGGGCGGCGACATCGGCCAATGCCTGCGTGGCATGGGTGGGGTTGAGGGCGTAGGAGAGAAGCATGGTGTCGTCTATGGAGCCGCGCAACTCAACACCCATGTCGCCGAGGACGTGCAGCGCCAGCTTCCAATCGTGGACGCGTTTGGAGACGGCGGCGTCTTCGAGGAGCGCGCGGAGTTCAGGCGTAAGCGGCAAGCGAAGCGCGAGAGCGGGATCGGCAGAGACTCCGAGATAGAAGTTGGACTTCTTCTCGGCGGCCTCAGCAACGTCGAGCAACGAAAGCGCGGCCGGGGCTTCGTCTTCCGATTCGTCGGCGGAAGGCTCTACGGCATCGAGCGCGAAAGCGAATCCATGCCGGCGGGCAGCTGCGTAGAACGCGGCGGCCTGCTCGGCAGTTGGTTCATCGATGAGCTCAACCACGGCTCCGCCCTCAGCAGGAGCAAGGTCTCGCAGCATCGATGTGAACTCGAGCTCGGTGAACAGCGTGCGGCAGGCTTCGAGGTCGGGTGGCTGGGTCTCCATCGCGGCCAGATCAAGAGGCAGCGGCACATGGGTGTCGATGGTGACGAGTTCTTTTGAGAGCAGAACCGTGTCGCGATTCTGTTCGAGCGATTCGCGGTAGGCCTTGCGCTTGACTTCGGCAGCGCGATCGAGGACGGCCTCGACTGTGCCGAATTCCTTGATCAGCTCGACGCTACCCTTGTCGCCGATGCCGGGCGCGCCGGGGATGTTGTCGACCGAGTCGCCGCGCAGTGCCATGACGTCGACGACCTTGTCAGGAGGGACGCCGAGCGTCTCGGTGACCTTGTCGGGATCGAGAATCAGATTGTCCTTCTGCGGATTGAGGATCTTCACCTGCGACGTGACCAGCTGCATCATGTCCTTGTCGCCGGAGACGATGAAGACCTCATGCTGCTGCTCGGCGGCTTCGCGGGCCAGGGTGCCGATCACGTCGTCGGCTTCGAAGCCTTCGGCCTGGAGAATGGGAATGCGCAGCGCCTCCAGGGCACGGCGAATGTAGGGAATCTGGCGGCGAAGGTCTTCAGGCATGGCTTCGCGCTTGGCCTTGTATCCGTCGTAGCTCACGTCCTCGAAGCTCTGCGTCTTGCCGTTCCAGCGGCGCAAAGTTCCGATGGCGCGGGCGCGCTCGTCGCGGAAGACTTCGCCGCTCACGTCAAAGACGGCGGCAAAGTATTTGGGCGCGAAGTCCTGGCGGAGCTTCTTGATCATGTTGACGAAGACGTAGGTGGCCGCAGTAGGAAGGCCGGAGCGCGTGGACATGGGCCGCGAGCGCTGCATGGCGTGATAGGCGCGAAAGATGAACGACATCGCGTCGAGGAGGAAGACAGGCGGCCTGGATTGGTCAGTCATGGTGTCGGTGCACGGTAGAGAGAATAGCAGGGAGCGGTGAACGGTGGACGGTGGACCTGAACCGTGGATCGTGGACGTCGCGGTCAGGCGATGAACATGCAGTCGCCGTAGCTGAAGAAGCGGTAGCGCTCGCGGATGGCGTGTCGATAGGCGGAGAGAATGCGGTCGAGGCCGGTTCCTGGTGGGCCGGCGAAGGCCGAGACCAGCATGAGCAGGCTGGACTGGGGCAGATGGAAGTTGGTGAGCAGCGCGCTGACGATGCGGAAGTCGAAGCCGGGAGAGATGAAGATGCCGGTTGCCGCGGAGTGCGGTTTGATTGGGCCGTCGCCGGCGGCCAGCGCGGCGGCTTCGAGGGTGCGGACGACCGTGGTGCCGACAGCGACGATCCGCCTGCGCTCCGCTACGGCGCGATGAATTGCGTCCGCAGCCCCGGCCGAAATGGAATAGCGCTCGCTGTGAAGATGGACCTGGTCGACGCGCTCGACGCGGAGCGGGGCGAATGTACCGAGGCCTACGTGAAGCGTGACGCGGGTTATCTCGATTCCTTTGGATGAGAGTTGTTCAAGGACAGCAGGCGTGAAGTGCAGGCCTGCTGTCGGCGCGGCAACGGAACCGCGTTCGCGGGCAAAGACGGTCTGATAGCGGTCGCGGTCGGCATCGGCGTCGTCGCGATGGATGTATGGCGGAAGCGGCGTGTGGCCGATCCGGTCGAGCACGTCGAAGAAGGCATCTGTCGAGCCTTGGACAGGAGCGAACTCGAGCAAGCGCTCACCGAACTGGCCGCGATCGAGGACTTCGGCTTCGAGCGCGGCGGAGCCGTCAGACGCGGGAAAGATGAGGCGCTCGCCGATGGCGACCTTGCGTCCGGGTCGGACGAGCGCGCGCCAGCAATTGTCGCCGGCGGGTTCGACGAGCATGACTTCGATGCGGCCTGTCGGTTTCTCATCACCCCAACGGCGAGGATCTGCCGTTGGGGACCCCGACCTCTCTCGATCCCGGACTAATGTGCGGTGCGCGTAGAGACGCGCGGGAATGACGCGGCTGTCGTTGAGGACGAGCAGATCTCCCTGACTCAGCTTTTCTCCAAAACCAGAAAAAAAGTCGTCGTGGAATGCGCCCGTTGCGCGGTCCATGACTAGCATGCGGCTCGAGCCGCGCTCGGCTGGCGGTTCTTGCGCGATCAAATCTTCGGGCAGATCGTAGTCGAAGTCCTCTACGCGGAGATCCGCACTCTTGCTCTTTGGAGGAGATGGCTCAGACATTGGCCTTCCCGAAGTGAGCGAGAGCGCTGGTGCGGGCGCGCTCGAGAGCGGCGTTGAGTTGCTCGCGCTGCGATTCCAATTCGCCTCCGGCAAGATTCGCAGGAACGCAAGTCCAGCGCGACCAACTGACGGCGATGCGCGTAAACGGCATGGGAACGAAAAAGCGATCCCATGAATGGAACGACCAGGCGCGGCGCGGCTGCAGATGAAACGCGCCGATGCGCGCGCCGGTGAGAGCGGCGAGTTTGATGGGGCCAAGCTTGGTGCGGTAGATCGGGCCGCGCGGGCCGTCAGCGGTGAAGATCGCGGGGCGGCCGGATTCGATGACGTGCTTGAGGCCGAGCAGCCCCTCGCGCGCGCCGCGCGAGCTGGAGCCGCGCACGGTTTTGTATCCGAAGAGCTCGAGAGTGCGCGCGATGAGCTCGCCGTCGAAGCTCTGGCTGACGATGATGGTTGCGCCGGTGCGGCGGAAGTAGAAAGTGCAGGGCAGAACGCATTGATGCCAGAAGCAAAAAATTTCGGCGGCTGCTCCAGCGCCGAAAGGAAGCGGCGTTGCTCCTTCTTCGGCGATGGTTTCAAAACGCCAGGTTCGTCCGATGACCGAGAGCAGCATCCAGACGAGGCGCGGAACAATGGCCAGCGCGATGCGCTGGCGGAAGGAAAACTGTTCGCTGGCTGCGTTGGTCACTGAAGTCGATTTTAAGGCGCAGAGCGGAATGCAGCGGAGTTAGCGGAGCTAGCGGGGTCGGCGGGGTTGGGTATGTTAACGAATTGGGGTAATAATATACTTGGCTGAAGTATAATGGAGGAGCCGTGACAGGGCATCAGCTCGGTGATTTTCGAGGAATGATCGAGGAGGCTAGATTTCGACAATGGGATGCCCTGCGCCACACGTTAGGCCCACGAGCGTCCATGTTTTTGTGTAGGCTAACAGCTCCTCTTCGGTGGTGGCAGGGTTCAACTCTGCGAAGAGTCGTATTCGTGCTGTACAGCCTTCCGTCCCGCATCCGAGCTGCGGCGGAAGTTGTATCCAAGTATCATGGTTGCTGGGAGATTGCCCTGCCCGCTGTCCCTCTCCCCGTCGGTATGTACCCAGATTCGAGCATGCGCTGCATAGAAGCCCTGCGGATCGGTCGTACATGGATGGGGGAGGCTGATCTTCATATGGCAGCCGAAGCCTATGCACGGGGAATAGAAGAGGGTTTCCGCATTGGCAGTGAAACACGTAAACCGGCATAGACCGCAATTATACGAGGCAATTATCCCTTCTCTTCAAGCAATCATCTTGATGGTTCCTTCGGTTCTTCGGGTCGCATGAGTTCGCGGAACTCTTGGAATTCATCGCGGAATCTCTCGACCTGCTTAGATAGCCCAATGACAGCAAAGCCGATGACTACAAGAATTCCCCACGTAATGTAGATTTGCCAGTTGGTCATAGTCGGAAATTATATGCGTTCCTCACCCTTTCGCTTAATCGGAGGGTTGGATCGCGTTCCCTTGGGAGTCGGCTGCGGCCTTCTCACCTCTGGCACGATGAGGTGAGGGTCTTTAGAAACGAAATCCTCCATTCCTAGTCTTGTTTGGAATCGTGAGGTGAAGTATTTGTTTCTCCGCGTCAGAAAGAAGTTAAAGGTGTCCGCGACATATTGAGGCAAGACAACACCCCTAAGACGCGCCTTATCCCTTTGATATACGCAACCAGCTAGGAGATCGGCTGCTTGAAGCGGAAGTATTTGTCTCATGTCGCGGAAAGAGTGGCAACCAGGTCCAATCCCAAATTTATGTAAAGGATTGTCAGACTTCAATGCCCCGTCGAATACTCCGTCTATTTCCTTCTTAGGCTGTCCCTTCATTGTCGAGAAGATGTATTCGATAGGTTCCTTGATCCCTTGGTCTGCGCGCCACTGCTCAATGAACCCGAGCACCGCGCGAACCGCAAAGGTAAAGTGTTCTCCTACGTCGTGGCGGAAGTCGCCCTTGACCAGTTCGTCGTAGTCAGCCCGCGAGATGGATGCGCTGAAGGCATGCACGGAATGTTGCGCTGCTATCGAACTTAATTTGCGCAAGACGATAGCCCTGTATTTGTCGTTCCACTTTTGGGTGTCATCGAATTCTGAGTGTTGGTTGTTAGCCAGAAACTCAGCAAAATGGAACGCGGAAAACCCATACTCGGCGCTTGCTTTAGTCCATTCCCTAGTGAATCTTCGCCATTGGTTTGGTGATGATACAAACCCGGCGACCACGACGGTTAGGGAGTCGCCGTGCGTGCCACTATCGTCGAAATATGCGGTCAAAGCAGCCACATGAACCCTTTTACAATCCTCTCTATGGGAGAGAATATGTTCCAGACGACCAACCTCTAATTGACTTTTCGCACACAAACCCCTACCCTTCTCTCTATCAGAGATGGGTAGAGCTATGGCCAATCACTCGACTGCTTCCGCCAAGAATGAGACGGGTGATTTCGACCGATTCAAAGATTTAACACGGAAACTTATGTCAGTCCCGCATTCAGAACTCAAAGCCCGATTGGATGCCCAGAAGGAAGCGAAGCGGATCGCTAAATCCGCTTCCCGCGTTTCTGTCTCCCGATCCAAGCCAGCCTAGAACGCCGTTTCTCCCACCTTGCCAGTCAGTTCTGCATAAGTAAGGCGCTTGCCCACTATCTGCGATACAGCCAGCATGAACCTGTCCGCGTCATTCAGCGGATTGTCTTTGGTCGCACGGTTATTGTAGCGGAATACTTGCTCATCCAGATACGCGCCAAGGTGGAACGGCTCTACGTTCACATAGGTTCCCTTCAATCCACGCTTGAGCAGGCACCAGAAGTTTTCGATGCCGTTTGTGTGGATGTGCCCCCGCACGTATTCCTCGGCATGGTTGATGATTTCGTGCGCGTAGTTGGTTCCTTTATAGCCACCGAGTTCATCGGTGACGAGGGTCGCATCAGGATGAATGTTCTTCTTGATTAGCGCGTGCAAGGTTGGGCCGCTCCGGTCAATGACTACCTCAGTGCGGACGCGGCCTTTACGCTCCAGCATCCCGACCACGATGGTCTTTGCCATCGGGCCGACCGGCACGCCACTAAAGCCGGTTCCCTTTGGCCGCTTTGACTTGTGCATGTTGCTGACCTTGGCGCCGATGAAAGTCTCGTCCACCTCTACCGGACCGCCATCAAAACCCAACTTGAGGAATGAGCCGGTACGCATCGCTTCCCGGATGCGATGCAGCATGAACCATGCGGTTTTTTGGGTCACGCCTAGAGCGCGGTGGAGTTCGTAGCTGGAGATGCCATTCTTGCAGCCTGTGAGCATCCAGATCGCAGGAAACCACTTCTCTAGGCCAATGGGCGAATCCTCCAGAATGGTGCCAACCTTGAGCGAGAATTTCTGCTGGGGATGTTTGCCGGAGCAGAAATAGACCTTAGCCTTTTCCATCCACGCCGCGCCATCTTTACCGCAACGCGGGCAGCGTACAATTCCATCAGGCCAGCGCATCTCAACCATGAAACGGCGGCAGTTTTCGCTTTCGCTAAAGTATTGAATCGCTTCAAGTAAGGTCTTAGGCTGCTTCATAATGTCTAAGAATAGCGCGATTCCAAACTTCTGTCAAGTATATTATTACCCGAATTGGTACCTCCCCTTACCCCCTCCCCCCTACCTTTTGGGGCTAAAGTCCTCTTCTTAAAGGGCGCCACGTCGATCAATTGCTCCAAATTCCAGAAACCAAAGGACTTAGAACGTAAAATCGTCATAAATCAAGGGTTAGTGGCTGATTTTCCGGCTCTTTTGGCCTCTTTCGACATCATTTTGGTGTGCTCCTGTATTGGCCGGGGAGGGCTGACTGTCTCCTTCCGCGCGCCGGGATTTTCGATTTGTGTCCAGTATGCGCCGAAGGTGCGAAATGATCGGCAAACCTGAGAGAGATTCGAGATCTGGGGTCAGAGATCAAAAAAAGCACGACTTAGGGACGGTTTTGCGGGTGGATTTTGGCGGCGAGGGGCTTGACAGGCAAAGGCAGCGGGGTCAGCGGAGCGGGCGGCGTTAGCTGGGCTGGGCGGGATGGCGGAGGTCTACGCGTCCGGGGATGTGGCGGGATTGGTGGTGGTATGGGCGTTTTCGAGGAGAAATCGGTGGCTGGGAGGGTTCGTCGTATCCCAGTTCTCAAAATCGAGACCCTTCGACAAGCTCAGAGCATGCTTTGGGGCACCCCTGGTTCAGCGTTGAATCAGCAATGCGAGACGTGGACCACCCACCTATAGTCGGCGAGCGTCCAGGGCTGTTCGGCGAGGCACTCGGCTTTGACTCGATTACGTCGACTTTAATCTTCGGCGAGTATGATGCGGTGCTAGTAGACGCAATGATCACGGTGGCTGAGGCCGAGGGTCTTGCAAATTGGGCGGCCCTGCACAAGCGAAGATATCGGGAAACAGAATTCGATTTCAAAAAAGGAGACAACAATGACAACCAAGGGAAAAGTCTTAGTGCTAGTGTCGAGCGGATACGGCTTGCCCTTGAAAGATGGCAAGGCTTATGTGGGTGCTGGTTACTATCTCAACGAGCTGACGGTTCCGGTTCGCGCCCTGATGAAGGAAGGTTACGAAATCACCTTCGCCAACCCCAAAGGCAACACGCCGCAATTGGATCTCCATTCCGCTGTCCCCGATTTCTTCGGTGGGGATGAGGCCAGGCTCCAGGACTATTTCAAATTCCGCGATAGCCTGACCGGGCTCAGAAATCCAACTCGCATCTCGGACGTGATCGCATCGGGCCTGGATCAGTATGACGCTGTCTTCGTCCCCGGCGGCCATGGCCCGATGATCGATCTTCTCGATGATCCCAACGCGGGCATCGTGATGAGACATTTCCATGAAACATCGAAGCCTACTGCGGTGCTCTGCCATGGCCCGATTTCACTGCTCTCCGCGCTTCCCGAATCGAAGGAGTTTGTCGCAGCGCTGTCGGCGGGCGATGCCGCCGGAGCACAGGCAAAGGCTCAAGGCTGGATCTACGCTGGATATAAGACGACGATCTTTTCGACAGCGGAAGAGCAGCAGCGGGAGCCGCTTGAGATTCGTGGTAAGGTTCTGTTTTACCCGGACTTCGCCTTGCGTACCGCGGGCGGTGACGTAAGTGTGGCCGCTCCATGGAGTAGCTACGTCCTTCAAGATCGCGAGTTGATCTCAGGTCAGAACCCGTTCTCGGACGAAGCGCTCCTGAAACTTCTTCTACCGGCGCTCGACGCGAATAAGAAGTGAGTCGGTAAGGGGCTGGCCCATCCTCGATTGGTTAAGGAACATTCCATGAAATATCCGACGCTTTATCGCACCACAAAGATCGATGGGCTCTCCATTTTCTACAGAGAGGCAGGTCCGAAGGACGCGCCGACGTTGCTTCTGCTGCACGGACTGCCGTCATCGTCGCGCATGTTCGAGCCGCTCTTCTCCAGACTATCGGATCGCAATCATCTGGTCGCTCCCGATTATCCCGGCTTCGGAAACAGCGACTGGCCGGATGCGAAGGCATTCGCGTACACGTTCGATCATTACGCAGAGATCATGAATCATTTCACCGAGGCGCTTGGGCTCTCGCGCTACACGCTCTACATGCAGGATTATGGCGGGCCGGTGGGTTTTCGAATGATCCTGGAGCACCCGAAGCGCGTGGACGCTCTCATTGTTCAAGACGCGGTTGCGCATAATGAAGGCCTGGGCGCGAACTGGAAGACGCGTCGCGAGTTCTGGGCGGATCGCGTTCCGAACGAAAGCGCGCTGCGCGCGAATCTGCTCTCGTTGGAGGCGGCACGCGCTCGTCATGCCGGCAACGACCCGAATGTGGAGCGCCACGATCCCGATCTGTGGACTGACGAGTTCTATTTTCTCAATCGGCCCGGCCAGGCTGAGATCCAAAGTGATTTGTTCTACGACTATCGAACCAATGTGGACGCGTATCCGAAATGGCAAGCGTGGATGCGCGAGAACCAACCGCGACTGCTGGTGATATGGGGCAAGTATGAGCTCTCGTTCGACCCGGGCGAGCCCGAACGATATCGCAAAGATGTGCCGAATGCAGAAGTTCACATTGTGGACGGCGGCCATTTTGCATTGGACACGGCAGCAGATGAAATCGCCGCATTCGTGCGAGCATTCCTCGGCTCTTCTCGCGAGGGGCCGAAAGAGGGCAGGGCGGGATGAAGCGACTTGAGGCGGCTGTGCGCGGCAGCGAATTGAGTTCGAAGCCCTAAAGCGAGAGGTAATGCGTGCCCCATGCCACCGATATGGGGCTTCGCATCAGCCGGTCTATTATCGTGTGGCATGACGGGCGCTCATGGGTCGTCAGCCCCTCTGGGCGACGATGAACGCATTGCCCTGTTGTCGTCAACCCAACTGCGGAAGATCATTGCAGCGGCGGCGGAGATATTTGCGGACGGCGGGGTCGCTTTCGAGACCGATCGCCAGTTGATAGGCGTGCCGCGCCGCGGCTTCGGATCCGGTGCGGCCCAGCAGGTTTGCGCGCGCAGCCCAATATGGCTGATACGATTCCACGCGCCGGTCGGCGCCGGCAACTTCCAATGCAGCCAAGCCGGCGTGTGGACCTTCCAACTCAGCCACTGCGAGCGCACGATTGATGAATGCAACGGGCGAGTTCGTAAGTTGCGCGAGCGCGCCGTACAGGCTGACGACGGCGGCCCAGGAAACGGATCCGGTGCGGGCACCCTCAACATGCGCCGACTGGATGGCGGCTTCCAACTGATAGCGCCCGATGCGCCGGGAGCGACTGGCATGGTTGAGCGCGGCTTCGGCTTCGTCGATCATTGCCCAATCCCACAGTGTCTTGTTTTGGTTCCTGAGGGGAACGAACTCGCCCTCGGCGGTGCGGCGCGCTGGTCTGCGCGCCTCGGCGTAAAGCATCAACGCCAGCAGTCCCCAGGCTTCCGGCTCGCCCGGAAGAAGCTGCGTGAGCAGCCGGCCAAGAAAGATTGCCTCGCCGGCCAGTTCGCGGCGTGAGGGATCGGTTCCGGTGGCATCGGCCCATCCTTCGGCGAAGCCTGCGTAAATGGAATCGAGCACCGATTCCAGCCGGTCTGGAAGCTCGTTGCGCTCCGGGATGCGGAAGGGAATACCGGCCTCGCGGATCTTCGTCTTGGCGCGCACCAATCGCTGCGCCATGGCCGCCGGCGAAACCAGAAATGCCGACGCGATTTGTGCAGCCTCGAGTCCCAGAACCACCTGCAACATCAGCGGCGCGTGAACCGCCGGATCGATTGCCGGATGCGCACAGGCAAAAAGGAGCGCGAGCCGCCGATCAGGGAATTCGTCGTTGGCTGCCGCGATCATGGCATCGGCCAACTGCTCGGGTTCGCCGTCGCTCGACGTTTCGCGATTGCGGCGAAGATGGTCGATGAGTTTTCGCCGGGCCGCGGTGAGCAGCCACCCCTCGGGATTGTCGGGGCAGCCCTTCTGCGGCCACACCGACAATGCCGACACAAGGGCCTCCGATAAGGCATCTTCCGCAGCTGCAACGTCGCCGAAGCGCGCCGCCAGGTAAGCGATGAGCTTGCTGCGGCTGCGAAGGGCAACAGCCTCCGCCGCCGCGTAAGCTCGAGGGTCGTTTGCGGGATTCACCATTGCCGATCTTCCTGCCGGCGCAACGTCACATCGCCCAGATCGCGCGGACTTCGACAATCCCGTGCTGCACCGCAGGGCATCGGCCGGCCCACTTCATTGCCGCGTCCAGGTCAGGCGCCTCGATCAGGTAATATCCGGCCAGCTGTTCCTTCGATTCGACAAATGGACCGTCAAGCACCTGCGTCTTTCCGTTGGTTGTGCGAAGAGTGGTGGCTGTGGTTGAGGGTTGCAGCCGGTTCGAGCTGATGTGCACGCCGGCAGTTTTCAGTGCTTCAGTGTAAGCCATGTAGGCTGCGCCGCCCTGCTGCTGCTGCTCGGGTGTCATCCGGCCCCAGCCGGACTCATCGATGTAAAGCGTCAGTAGGTATTGCATCATATCCTCCGTCATGGATTGTAGGCGTTGACCGCCTCACTCGAATGACGGCTGGCTCCTGGGCAAATCGACAGGGTGGCTGAAATTATCTTCATTATTCTGCATGACGCTCGGGAGCGGCGGAGCGGGGCTATGCCGACTCGCTTCGGCCGACCGGACGATTCATGCGGCGGCGTGAATGAAGCGATTGAGGGGCAGATTCGCGCTGATAGGTCGGCATATTGGGAGGAATCCTGGCCGGGACGGCGTGAAATCAGGATTGCCGTAACCTTAACGAGAAAGACTCATCTAACGATTGACGGGTTCGACTTCTGAACTCCCCGGGGGTGAAATGCATTACACGCAAGCGACACACAAAACTGTTCTCACCATCGCGATTATTCTATTCGGAGGCGCTGCCGGGTGCAGAGCCGCTACCAAGATGCCAGTACCAGCTCCTGTGAGCGATGACGCGCTCCAAAAGAGTCCGGGAAAGGAAACAGCCGTCTTTGCGGGCGGATGTTTCTGGGGCACGCAATCTGTCTTTGAGCGGGTAAAAGGAGTGGTTGCCACAACAGCGGGCTATGCGGGCGGTTCCGCGGCGACAGCAACCTACGACCAGGTGACCACGGAGACAACGGGTCACGCAGAATCCGTAAGAGTCGTCTACGACCCGTCGAAGATTACATGCGGGCAACTGCTGCGAGTCTTCTTCTCCGTCGCGCACGATCCGACACAGCTCAATCGCCAGGGGCCAGACGTCGGCACGTCTTATCGCTCGGCAATCTTCTATACAAATGAGGACCAGCGGAGGATCAGCGCGGCGTATATTGCGCAGTTAGATGCAGCGCATGTATTTGCCAGCAGGATTGTTACAGAAGTTGTTCCGTTGAAGGGGTTCTATGATGCCGAGGCCTATCATCAGGACTACGCTCTCCACAACCCCGACAATCCATACATTCTGGTTTGCGACCGGCCAAAGGTCGATGCGCTCAAAAAGGAGTTCCCGGAGTTGTTCCAGGATTACAAGGGCCAGTGAGGCGGGCGGTGCGGCGTGCCGCGAGACGGCCGTGATTTGCGGGCTGGGGAAAAGGCAGAGAGCAGAGACAACGGCCAACGGCTGTTTCGACCGGACGTGGGGTAGTTGCGAAAAGCGATGGCAGATCGGGGTTTGGCTCTGTCCGGCGCGCGGAGCGCAAGGTGAGCGCGCCGGCTTTCATCGGATGCCTTTTCGCGCTGCGCCGGTGCTGCTAAACTACTCACTGCGGAAGAACAGGCGCGTAGCTCAGTTGGTTAGAGCGCTTCCTTGACACGGAAGAGGTCGTTGGTTCGAATCCAATCGTGCCTACCAAATTCCCTTTAAAACTAGGTACTTAGAGGCATGGCCTCTTCTTTCAGCTCTTGATTTAGGGTGCTGAAGGGTGCTGAGAGCCAAATCATCAATTTGCTGCCCTCCTCCGGGGCTCCATGTTTAATGGGGAAAGCCCGGTATTCTTCGAGCGAACTTCGGCAGCAAATATACTGAGCCAAGCACCGGAACTACTTCATGCGCCCTGAACTGGCCCAGGCCATCGAACTTTTGCAAGCTAACACACAGGAAGAGACCGATAAGGCTATCGGCCTGTTACAGCAAACCGTTTACTCCTTCAGCATGAAGGTGTGCGGTCACCCTGAGGACGCTGAGGACACCATGCAGGAGGTCCTCTACCGCTCGCTCCGGCATTTGGCCAAGCTCGAGAATCCACGGGCGCTGGCCGTCTGGCTTTATACGGTTACGCGGAACCGCTGCTGGCGCATGCGCCGCAGGGGGTCTTCTGCGCCGGCGAGGTTGCTTTCGCTCGACGAACTGATGCCCGATGAAATCGAGATGGCGCGGCTGCTTGAGGATGCAGCGCGCGAACCCGAGGATCATCTGCTGCGGGACGAGCAGCACAAGTTGCTGCACAAGGCGATCCTTCGCATCCCCGCCCAGCTTCGCATCGTGCTGGTCCTGCACGATATGGAGGAACTGGCCACGGATGAAGTGGCGCAGATTCTCGATTTGCAACCGGGAACGGTGCGAGTGCGTTTGCATCGTGCGCGCCTAAGCGTGCGCAAGGAGCTGAGCAGGACGCTCGAAGTCGTGAAGAGCGGGAAGAAGGTGAAGTCCGCCAGCGCGCGGCGGCGCCGGTCCATGCGCAAAACCCGAGAGCGCCCCGCCGAGTGTCGCGATCTTTTCGCCAATCTCTCTGAGTACCTCGACGACCGCGTGGAACCGCTCAGGTGCGAACATATGCGCGAACATATCGAAGCCTGCCCTTCGTGCGTTGCATTTCTCCGCGACCTGCGCTCCGCAATCGACCGATGCCGCGCGATGAAGGTTCCTTGCAGATCGGCCATCGCTCCGCGCCTCCGCGCCATTCTTACCCGCGAGTATTTGCGCATGCTGGGCATGCCTGCCGCGAAAAAAACACGCGCCAAAGTGTAACGTTTCGCTCATCTCCGGGCTTTCTTCTCGTGAACGCACCTGAACAGGCGAGCGAACACGATGAAGCCATACCGTATCCCTTTTATTCTCTTATTGTTCCTGTGTCTGGCGGCTTCAGGGGCCACGGCGCAGACGCCACCGCTCACGCTGCGCCAGGCCATTGACCGGGCATTGGGCCAGAACCCGGAGGCTGCCATTGCACATGCCGGCGAGCAGGATGCAAGCGCAGCTGCTGCACTCACGCGCACCGCACTGCTGCCGCAACTGGGCTTTACCGAGGACATCTCGCGAGGGAACGACCCCGTTTATGTCTTCGGCGAGCGGCTCCGCGAACGCCAGTTTACTCAGGCAGACTTCGCACTGAATGCGCTCAACCGCCCGCAACCGATCGGAAACTTCTCGTCCCGCTTCTCCGGTTCATGGCTGGCATTCGATTCGTTCAAAACCGAGAAGGAGATTCGCCGCGCCGACCTGCTCAGGAAAAGCGCCTCTTCCGCCGCGACCGCAGCCGATCAGCAGATCGTGCTCGAAGTCGTCGGCGCGTACCAGTCGGTGCTCTATGCCCAGCGCGAGGTTGAGGTGGCCGAGCACGAAGAGCAAACGGCACAAGCACTTTATGCCGAGGTCGACGATCACGTAAAAGCGGGGCTTGCTGTCGAGTCCGATCGCATGGCTGCCCAGGTGAATCTCGCGGCTCGCAAGCAGGAACTCATCGGGGCGCGCGGCGACCTCGAGCTGGCGTGGGCCGATCTGCGTGAAGCGATGGGCGCGCCCGATGTCGAAGTATCGCAATTGAATCCCATTGAGCCGCGTGCGTTTCCCGCGTCTTCACTTGAAGAAGAACTGGCCCAGGCCGCCAAGTCGCGTCCCGACCTGGCCGCGTTAGGGATGGCGCAGAAGGCGCAGGCCGAATCGCTTGGCGCAGCCCGCTCTGATTTCGGTCCTCGCGTGAGCGCCTACGGCAATTGGGAAGAAGACCGCGCCTCGCTTTCGAGTTCCGGAGGCAACAACTGGGTCGCGGGCGTCCAAATCAATCTTGACATTCTTCCCATCGGCAAGCGCGACCAGCTTGCCCGCGAAAGCGCCGCCAAGCAGCGTATTGACGCGCAGATGGCGCAATCGCGCTCGCAGATCCGGCTCAACGTCAGCCGCGCGCACATTCAACGAGAGACAGCCAGCCTCTCGCTCGAGACAGCGCATGCGGCTACGGATCAATCGGCTGAAAGCCTGCGGATCGTGAGGAACCGCTACAACGCAGGCCTGGCCACGATCACCGAACTGCTGCGCGCCGAGGATGCCGAGCGCGAAAGTCAATCGAATTACTGGCACGCCGTCTACGGCAACGCCATGGCCTATACCCAACTGTTGTTCGCGGAAGGGACACTGACTCCCGATGCGGCGGAGGAACTGCAATGAAGGCGTTCATATCGGGTTGTATCCTTGCCGCTTCCACGGCGCTGATCGCTGGATGTCACGGCGGTGAAGAAGTAAAGCAGACCGCGGTTGAAACCGTCACCGCGCGGGTGGTCGCCAGCAGCCAGCAGCAGATCCCCGTCGGCCTCCGCGCCACCGGAACCGTGCACGCGAAAGACTCCGCTGTCATCTCCGCGCAAGTGATGGGGCGCATCGAGCAGGTGCAGGTACACGATGGCGACCAGGTGCGTGCGGGGCAGTCGCTCGTCGTCCTTGATGACGCCGCGCTGCGCCAATCCGTCGCCCAGGCTCAGGCCGGAGTCGTCGTTGCGCTGAATCAGGAGGCAGTCGCCCGCGCCAACGCGGGCCTCGCGTCGAGCACGCTCGCCCGCTACAAGCAGTTGCTGGCCGACCAGAGCGTTAGCCCGCAGGAAATGGATGAAGTCACTCAGCGCGCCGAGACCGCTCAGTCACAGCTCGACGCAGCGCACGCTCAAACCGAACAGGCTCGCGCGCAAGCCCAGAGCGCACAAACCATGCTTGGCTACACGCGCCTCGTCGCGCCGTTCAGCGGTGTCGTGACGGCTCGCATGGCCGATCCAGGAACCATGGCAGCGCCGGGTGTGCCCCTTCTCCAAGTTGATCGCGCGGGCCCGCTGCAACTGCAGGTGACGGTCGATGAGTCGGCGATTACCGCCGTGCATCTGGGCATGAAGGTGGATGCCGCTGTGGACGGCATCGCGCAGCCATTGGCGGGCGATGTCAGCGAGATGGTTCCCGCGGCCGATCCCGCAAGCCACAGCTTCCTTGTCAAAATCGATCTGCCGCCATCCAGCCAGTTGCACGCCGGCACGTACGGGTCGGCGGAGTTCGCAAACGGCACGCGAGCCGCGATCCTGGTTCCCCGCTCAGCCGTCATCGAGCGCGGCTCACTCAACTGCGCTTATGTGCAAGACGGACAGGGTATTGCGCAGCTTCGCTACCTCACGTTGGGCACCAGCGACGGCGATCTAGTCGAAGTCCTCTCCGGGATTGCGCCCGGAGACCAGCTCGTCGACACTCCGGCCGACAGAGACTTCGCCGGAAAGCGCATCGCGGCCCAAAACGGGGTGCAACCATGACCCCTCAATTGGGACTTGCGGGCCGCCTCGCCAAAGCGTTCCTCAATTCGAAGCTCACGCCGCTGTTCATCGTTTCGTCTTTGGCCATCGGCGTTTTCGCGATCCTCGTCATCCCGCGCGAAGAAGATCCGCAGATTCTCGTGCCCATGCTCGACATCACCACTGCGATGCCCGGCGCCCCGCCCGCTGAAGTCGAGCAGCGGGTCACAGCGCCTATTGAAACCCTTGTGCATCAAATCTCGGGTGTCGAATATGTTTACTCCACGTCCGGCCCCGGTCAAAGCGTCGTCATCGTTCGCTTCCTCGTCGGCACGCCGCAGGAGGACGCGCTCATCAAGGTCTATAGCAAGCTCTATTCCAACTTCGACCTTCTGCCGCCGGGCACTTCGCAACCCATCATCAAAGCCAGATCCATCGACGATGTTCCCATCCTCGCCATGACCCTGTGGGGCGCGCACTACAGCGGTTATCAGCTTCGTGCCATGGCCGACGAAGTCCAGCACAACATCGAACAGATTCCCAACGTCTCAGAGACCAGCGTGATCGGTGGTTTGCCGCGCACCATGCGCGTCGTGTTGAGCACGGAGAAGCTGAATGCCTACGGCCTCTCGCCCATGGTGATCGTCGGCCGGTTGCAGAGCGCCAACGCCAGCCTGCAAGCCGGCAGCTTTTCCGAAAACAACACCGAAATCCGCGTCGACGCCGGCAATCTCTTCGCCAGTACGCGCGACCTCGAATCGGTCGTGGTCAGCGTGAGCAATGGCCAGCCCGTTTACCTCCGCGACGTCGCGGAGAAGATCGTCGATGGTCCCGCTGAGCCCGCGAGTTACGTGCTCTTCGGCGCGGCAGGCTCAGATTCGCAGCAGTATCCGGCCGTCACCATCACTGTGGCCAAACGCAAAGGCACCAACGCAACAGACATTGCCAATGCGGTTCTGGCCGGAGTTCATCGCATGCAGGGCGTCACTGTGCCCAGCGACGTCACCATCACCACTACGCGCAACTACGGCGATACGGCTAAGGCAAAGTCCGACGAATTGCTTGAGCACCTGCTGTTGGCCACGCTCTCCGTCACCTTTCTCGTCGCTCTATTCCTCGGATGGCGCGAATCCGGAGTGGTCCTTCTGGCCATTCCCGTCACTCTCGCGCTCACCATGTCGGTCTTCTACCTCCTCGGCTACACCATTAACCGCGTCACGCTCTTTGCCCTCATCTTTTCCATCGGCATCCTGGTTGACGATGCCATCGTCGTTGTCGAGAACATCGTCCGGCATTATCGCCTTCCGGAAAATCGCAACCGGCCGCGCGCCAACGTCACGATCGAAGCCGTCGCCGAAGTCGGCAATCCAACCATCCTCGCTACCTTCGCAGTGCTCGCCGCGGTGTTGCCCATGGCGTTTGTCCACGGGCTCATGGGCCCCTACATGCGTCCCATTCCGGTTGGCGCATCGGCGGCCATGCTCTTCTCTTTAATGGTTGCGTTCGTCGTTTCGCCCTGGGCGGCCATGCGCCTGCTTGGCCGGCATCTTGAGGGCGCGCATCTGCTTGAGCCGGAGCACGAAAACTGGCGCACGCGGCTCTACCGCCGCGTCATGACGCCGCTCATCGCTTCGTCGCGGAATCGCATCCTGTTCTTCCTCGCCGTTGCCGTGCTGCTCCTCATCTCAGTTGCTCTCGTGCCGCTCAAGCTCGTGCGCGTCAAAATGCTTCCCTTCGACAACAAGAGCGAGATTCAGGTCATCGTCAACATGCCGGAAGGCACTCCGCTGGAACAAACGCTCCGCGTCACTCAGGCGCTGGGCGATGAACTCGCGCAACAGCCCGGCGTTCTCAACTATCAGGAGTACGCAGGCACTTCAGGGCCTTACAACTTCAACGGGCTCGTGCGCCACTACTACATGCGGCACACTTCCAACCAGGCCGACATCCAGGTCAATCTCCTGCCGGCAAACCAGCGCAGCGAGCAGAGCCATGCCATCGCGCGGCGGCTGCGCCCATTGCTCGACCAGATTGGCAATCAATTTGGCGCGCGCATTCAGGTCACTGAAGTTCCGCCGGGACCGCCCGTGCTGCAAACGCTCGTGGCCGAAATTTACGGTCCCGACCTCGACGAGCAGATCCGCGTCGCCGGACAGATCAAATCGATCTTCCTCGGCACGCCGGGGGTGGTCGATACCGACTGGTACGTCGATGATCCGCAGCCACGACTCACCATTCGCGTGGACCAGGCGAAGGCCGCGAAGCACGGCATCGCGGTTTCCGACGTGGCTCGCTCTCTTGCGCTTGTCACATCGGGTGCGCAGGCCGGACTGCTCCATGACCCGGCCGCGCGCGAGCCGATTCCACTCGTCGTCGAGTTCGACCGCGCCGATCGTTCTTCCGAAGAGGCTCTTGAAAGCGTCAAACTGCCGGGCTCCGACGGCTCGATGGTTTCTCTGCGCGAACTCGTCATCATCGATCGCGACGTGATTCCGCAGAACATTTACCACAAGAATCTGAAGCGCGTCGTTTACGTGACGGGAGACGTGGCCGGAGCGGAAGAAAGTCCCGTTTACGCGATCCTCAAGATGAACCATCAGCTCGACCACCTCACGCTCCCCGCCGGCTACACGCTCAAGCGCTATAACGCCGAGCAGCCCGACTCCACCGATCATTACTCGATGAAGTGGGATGGCGAGTGGCAGGTCACCATCGAGGTTTTCCGCGATCTGGGTATTGCCTTCGCCGCGGTTCTCGTCCTCATCTACGTTCTGGTCGTCGGCTGGTTCCGGTCGTTCATCGTGCCTCTCATCATCATGGCGCCCATTCCGCTCACGTTGGTCGGAATCCTTCCCGCGCACGCCATCCTGGGCGCCTTCTTTACCGCGACCTCGATGATTGGCTTCATTGCCGGCGCCGGCATTATCGTCCGCAACTCGATCATCCTCGTCGACTTCATCGAGCTGCGCCGCCGCCAGGGCGCTCCGTTGGCTGAGGCAGTCATCGATGCGGGAGCGATCCGATTCCGTCCCATGTTGCTCACCGCGGCCGCTGTGGTTGTGGGCGCAAGCGTCATCCTCACCGACCCCATCTTCCAAGGGCTCGCCGTCTCGCTCATGGCGGGCGCCATCGCTTCCACTTTCTTGTCGTGGCCCACCATTCCGATCCTCTACTACATGGTTCACTCGCGCCGCGATGAGTCGATCGCACTCGAACCCCATCATGAAGGAGAAACCCAATGACCGTCGAACGTGGATTGCGCTTGCTCGCAGGCGTCATGGCGCTCTTGTCGCTCGTTCTCGCTTACTTTTTCTCGCATTACTGGCTGTGGCTCTCCGTGTTTGTGGGGCTCAACTTGTTGCAATCAGCCTTCACCAACTGGTGCCCGGCCATGATGATCCTGCGCGCAATGGGCCTGAAAGACGCCGGCAACGAAACTTGAATATGAGACTCTAATATGCCGGTGAAACCTCGGTCCATATGTCAGAAGCGGGCAAGATCGCTGAAGGTTCCGATGAACGGGCCAGACGCGAACCAAGGTTCGATTCTGAAGCCGGGATCGGTAACGGAAAACATTGTTCAGTTACTGGTTTAAGAAGCGATGCTTGCCCGTGTTCTCGCCCACTTCTGTTTTCGAGTCCTCACTAATCTATTGGATGGTTCGCGGTTTGGGTTGCAAAGCCCACGTCATGGGGTTCCGCGCGGCCAACATAGACCAAGTGCGGTCGCGCTTTCGTCGATCCTTGACGATGGCTTTAGCGGGTCTTGTTTTGTTGGAGGGTTTAACGCGGGCTGCGCGATGGCTCACACCTAACCTGCACTCTGCGGAAACACCACGCGGAAGACCGTTCCCTGGTGCTCATTGCTTTCCACGGAAAGATCGGCGTGGTGGAAATCGGCGATCCACTTTGCGATGGCCAGACCTAATCCGTTGCCCTCAACCAGGCTGCGCGATGGATCGGCCCGGTAGAAGCGTTCGAAGACATGCGGAAGATCCGTTGCAGCGATCCCAATGCCGCTATCGTGCACCTGGAGCGTTGCTTTCCCCGCAGCTGCACTGAGAGTTACATCGATCTGCCCCGGCGATTCGGTGTATTTCACTGCGTTATCCAGCAAAATCCAGAGCAGCCTTCGCAAGCTGGCAAAATCTCCAAGCACTTTGGCCGAGCGCGCCGCACCCATCGATACAGAGAGAACCATATGCCGCCGATCGGCCAATGGCCGCGCCAGCTCACAGGTTTCCTCAACCACGGCGGCGAGATTTACGGGCTCCAGCGCAGTATGGCTGGAGCCGGCATCCGCGCGCGCCAGCGCAAGCATATCGTCCAGCAACACTGAGGCCTTTGCTGCTTCCCCGACAATATCGGCGAATGCCTGACGGCTCTCATCATCTGCGCGGGGATTACGCATGGCCACTTCCGCCACCGTGCGCGTAAATGACAGCGGACCGCGCAGTTCATGTGAGGCGTCCGCGGTGAATTGCTCGATTCGCTTTACCGCCGATTCCAACCGGCCCAACATGGCGTTGCAGGTTTCGGCGAGCCGTTGCAATTCATCGCCCGTTTGTGCCACGGGAAGACGCTCAGAGAGGTTGCGAATGCTAATGGAACGCGCCGCCGCGGTGATTTTATCCACCGGATTCAACGCTTTGCGGCTCAGCCAATAGCCGCCGGCCGAAGAAACCAACAAAAGAACCGGGACGGAGGCGAGCAGGCCCACCCAGAATCGTTGGAGTACAAGCAAGTTACCTGACTCCGGAGCGGCCGTCAGCAAATACACCGGCTGTCGATCGAGCTCATACCTGCGCATGAGCACCCAGTATGATTGGCCGCCATCGCTCGCGTGCACAAATCGCTCTTGATCCCCGTCCTGAACCGCGGGCCAAGGAAAATTCTGCGCCGCCGGCGATGGGGATGGAAACACTCTGCTGCCGTCTGCGCGAACAACCTCTGCAAGGCCGTTGCCCGTCGCATTGGCGAAGTCCTTGAAATCGTCATCGCGATCCGCTTGGTTTTCCCCTTGAGTCTTGCGAAGCAACTCCTGCAATCGATCCACGCGCCGGGCAAGTGTTTGGTAGCGCTCCCCCGTCAAGGTACTCTTCAGGTTGAACCACATGGCGGCGCCGAACAAGACCCAGCCCAGGAAAAAGATGCCGCCAAACCAGAGCGTGAGGCGAAGAGAGATCGAGGCGCGGCGCTTCAGCACGTTGCGCTCCGCAACGAGTAGCCAACGCCACGGACGGTATGCAGCAATTCGGGTTCTCCATTGCGCGTGATCTTTGAGCGTAGCGCACGGATGAAGACGTAGAGGCTGTCAAAGCTCACGTCGTCGCTCGCGTCCCAGCCTTCATCGATCAGGGCTTGATGTGGAACGACCTGTTGCGCCCGGCGCATCAGCGTCTCCAGCAATGCGCATTCGGTCCTGGTGAGCATCGCCTGTCGATCTCCGCGCTGAAGCTCGAATTGGTGAGGCCGGAGGATCAGATCCTCAAATTGAAGCGCATGCGGTTCCCGGATGGGCACCCTGCGCGCTGCCGCACGCACTTTTGCCAGAAGCACATCGAGTGCAAAGGGCTTGGTCAGGTAATCGTCCGCTCCCGCATCCAGGCCGCACACAATATCGCCCATTGAGTCGCGCGCGGAGACGATGATCGCTTGCGTGCGCATGCGCACTTCGCGAAGTTTACGAATCACTGTGATACCGTCGACGCGCGGCAGCATCACATCCAGAAGCATCACATCGTAAACATCAGACTTGCCCAAGCGCAGCGCCTCTTCGCCGTCGTAAGCAAAAGACACACGATAACCTTCGCTCTCGAGAGCGCGGCCAAGATGACCGGCAAGGCTGCGTTTGTCTTCGACAACTAAGACGTGCATAGAGGGAACCCTGATTTGATCCTAGCGAGCGTCCATGAATTCTCTGTAAATCGCGCCGGAAACTCCGCTTTCCTTAGATTGTGATTAGACACGCTTGCCATACTCCCTCCTGTTCGCGCACTTGTCGCGTGTTGAAACCAGTTGGAGGATAGAGGCCATATGTTTGAGATCAAAAGGAATCTGTGGATTGGCGTCGCAATCTTGCTTCTGTCGAGTCTGTCGTTGGCGAAATTGCCTGTCCTCGCGCAATCTGCCCAGGGGGCGGTTACAGGCGCGAAGGCTTCCATTACCGGCCACGTCACCGACGCTTCCCAAGCCGCAATTCAAAGCGCGCGCGTGGTTGTTACTCCAGGCGGCATCGTCACAACATCGGATGCGTTAGGCGACTTTTTGGTGGCCGGGCTCGCTCCCGGCAGCTATACCGTGACCGTCACCTCGGTGGGTTTTGAGCCGTTGGTTCAGACTCTTACGGTTGCCGCCGGACAAACCGTGCCGCTCAATGCGGTATTGCAGGTCGCATCGGGGAGCGAGGAGGTGGTGGTTTCCGCCGGCAGCGGGCAAAACATGTTGCAGGCGATCAACGAAGAAATCACTTCGCCGAACATCGTCAACGTGATGCCTGAGACCGAGATCCTCGCTCTGCCCAACGCCAATGTCGCCGATGCCATCGGCCGCCTTCCGGGCGTGACCGTCCAGCGCGACGAGGGTGAGGCCGTCTACGTCCAGGTGCGCGGTCTCGATCCGCGCCTGACCAACACCACTATCGACGGCGTGACCATTCCGTCGCCGGAATCGAATGTGCGCCAGGTCATCCTGGCCACAATTCCCGCGGACATGGTCCAGTCGATCGAGCTGAACAAAACGCTATCGGCCAATCAGGACGCGGACGGAATCGGCGGATCGGTGAACATGGTTACGAAGATGGCCGGCGAAGCGCCCACCTTCGATGCCATTTCCACGCTGGGCTATTCGCCTATTGAGAACGGCCGCTACATGGGCTTGGTGGGCTTTACGCTTGGCAAGCGCTTCGGCGCCACCAAGCGCTGGGGCGTCATCCTGGGCGCGAGCTACGATTACAACGGACGCGGATACAACGACATTGAGCCGACTCCGGACCTTAACGCCAGTAATATCACCAGCACGGTGCCCTATTACGACAGCATCGACCTGCGCGAGTATCGCCATCAGCGCTTGCGCTGGGGCGGAACCATGGGCGCCGATTACAAGGTCAGCGATCACTCCACCCTGGCCGCTCACTTGCTCCTCTCGGACTTCAAGGACTGGGGCGACAAGTGGACTTATACGGTCCAAACCGACGCCAAGCCAAAGTTCAAGTACTCCATCCGGCGTCCCGACTTCATGATCGGCAGTCTATCGCTGGGCGGAAACCACACGTATGGAAACAAGTGGTTCACCTGGGGTTCCTCCGTATCGCGCTCGCGCGAGCTTAATGCCGGAGGCAATCCGGGAGGCGCCTTCGATCCCAGCTCAGAGTTGAAACAGGGGCCATCGGGCAATTGCGACTACGTCGGCGGCCTCAATGGCAATCCTTATCTCCCGCAGTGGTCCTCGAACTGCATGGTGCCGAACACCGCCAGCCCGGCTGACAACCTCTACAGCCTCTCCAATTACACGTTGGACAATATCAACACGACAACCGGCCAGGCGGTTCAACTGAACCTGCAGGAGTGGGGAGCGATGGGGCTCAACTACCATGTCGGCCAGCATTCGGCCACACTGGAGT
The DNA here is from genome assembly GCA_963823805.1 of uncultured Acidobacteriaceae bacterium. Classification (GTDB taxonomy): domain Bacteria; phylum Acidobacteriota; class Terriglobia; order Terriglobales; family Acidobacteriaceae; genus Telmatobacter. The sequence goes on from CAWGMW010000001.1 coordinate 445,393, forward strand.
TTGGCGGCGAATTCCGCAATGCTCACAAGGGCCAGGATGCCGAAACGCCCACTTACGATTACTGCCCGCAGGCGGATCCCGGCTACCCGAACGCCCCGATCTGCTCCGCCGCCGCCGATAATGCCACCCCTGTCAATTCAGAGATGTTTGCCAGCGGCTTCCAGGACCCGCACTACTACAGCGGCAACTACCACATGGGGGAAATGACAAACCACTACCTCGTTGACCAGTACTTTGCCGCCAATCCGGGACTGCTTCCCCTGGATGTGCCTGCCACTCGCAGCTCATCGGACCCGGCCAACTACAATCTGATCGAGCGCGTCTCTGCCGGTTACATTATGAACACCTTCCATCTCAACCGCTTGAGCCTGCAAACGGGACTGCGCTTGGAAGCAACACACGAGTACGGGCTGGGATACTTGGTGAACCCTGCCGCCGGTCCCGATCAGGATGGGATGGATGCCAACGGTAACTGGATCGGAACAACAGCGGTTACGAATACCCAGGACTACATTGATCCGCTGCCCAGCATCCAGGCCCGCTATGCCTTTGCGTCTGAAACGGCCGTCCGCGCGGTCTATGCGCGCGGCATCTCCCGGCCAAACCAGTACGACCTGGTGCCGTACGCTTCCTCCGCAACCGGTCCAGGAAACATCGTAGCCAACATCGGCAACCCGAAGGAGCTGCCGACCCACGCCAACAACTACGATCTATTGCTGGAACAGCAGTTGAAGCCCTTCGGCCTGATTCAAGCGGGGTTCTTCTATAAGCAATTGACCAATCCGATTGTTGCGGCCAACGAGCCCTGCACCATCTCTTGCGCGGCGTTTGCCTCCATCGCTGGAGTCGCAACGAATGTCGCTCTGGAAACACAAAATATCAATGGCTCCAACGCCAACGTTTGGGGGTTGGAATTCGGCTTGCAGCAAAGGTTCACCAATCTGCCCGGCGGTTTCCGCGGCCTGGGGCTGATGGCCAACTACTCCTACAACGATTCGCACATCAACGGCCTTCCCGATCGTGACGACTCGCCGTCGCTGATGGGAACGGCACGGCACGCCTTCAACATCGAACCTGGGTATGAGTTCGGCCGTTATGAGGTGCACATGGGCATGTCCTACAACGACTCCAACATTGACGCTTACCAGTACTTCTCCACTGACTCAAATCAGCCGGGAGTGTGCGGTAATACGAATCCGAACCCAACCCCCGATGCACCGCTCAACGGGTCGATCAACGGGCCCTGCGGCGATAATTACTTCTACCCGCATTTCCAAGTGGACGCGCAGATGGGGGCACGGCTGTTCAAAGGCCTGCGACTCGAGGTGGAGGGCCTCGATCTCAATAACGAGGTCTTTGGTTTCTACAACGGAAGTCCGCAGTACATGACACAGCGCGAGTACTACAAGCCGACCTATAGCGCCAGACTCAGCTGGGATTCGGGCCGCGAACACTAAAGATGGCCGGAACAGGCCGGCGCACCGGGCCTCTCATCGCGCCGGCCTGCTAATTCTGTGATCGAAGGAGCGCCTTGATCCCGGCTATTCGTTTCGCCTCGATATTCTTGATCTGTTTTGCCCAGTCAACGCCTTTGCTGACAGCGCAAAGCGCACCCCAGCCCGGCAAAGCTCGAGATGCGGACCTGAAATTCGTCGTCTATTTGAGCCGGCACGGCGTGCGCTCGCCAACGGGAAAACCGGAACAGTACAATCCTTACTCCGCCGCAGCCTGGCCGGCCTGGGATGTTCCTCCCGGATATCTCACCGTTCACGGCTTTGAGCTGATGAAGTTCTTCGGCGCGTACGATCGATTGGAACTGGCGAGCCAGGGTCTGCTGTCTGCCAGCGGTTGCGCGGATGCGGGTCGCGTGACTTTCTATTCTGACTCTGACCAGCGCACGCGTGAGACAGGCAAAGCACTTGCCGAGGGATTCTTTCCGGAATGCGCGCCCTCGGTGCGCGGCCTTCCAGAAGGAACTGCGGACCCGCTTTTCCACTCGAGCCGCGTCGATAGAAACCCCGGAGACTTGTCTCTGGAGACTGCAGCAATCGCCGGCCGCATCGGCGGCAATCCGAACAACCTTACCGCGGCATTTCATTCGCAACTCGCCGAGCTCGACCGGATTCTTGCTACTTGCGGGGCGAGCGCATCCGATCCAGATTCTCGCATTTCTCTTTTCGACGTTCCGGCGACGCTGTCCAGCGGGCAAGAGGGTCACCATGCCGAGTTGAAGAGTCCGCTCAACACGGCTGCCACGCTCACTGAAAATCTGCTGCTCGAATACGCTCAGGGTATGGACACTGCCAATGTGGGCTGGGGCTGCGTGGACGGAGCCGAACTTCGGTCCCTGCTGGTCCTCCACACGGGGGCGGAGGATTTCACCGCGCGAACACCGGCCGTCGCGAGAATTCAGGCCGCCAAACTACTCGACCAGATTCGCCTCTCGCTTGAACAGGCAACTTCTGGAAAGCGAATTCCCGGAGCCCTGAGTAAGCCGTCCGATCTCGCGCTCATTCTTGTCGGACACGACACGAATCTGGCCAACGTCGCGGGACTGCTCAACCTCAATTGGATCGCCGACGGACGCCGCGACGATACTCCTCCCGGTGGAGCACTCATCTTCGAGCTTTGGCGCTCGCGTAACACCGGCAGTCTATTCGTGCGCACCTATTTCACAAGCCAAACTCTCGAACAGATGCGCACAGCCTCTCCACTTTCGGTCGAGAATCCTCCCGAGCGCGTTCCTCTGTTTCTTCCCGGTTGCAGCGGCGAGGACTTCTCCTGCCCGTGGCCGTCTTTCGCTCAGTCCATCCGCCAAGCAATCCATCCAGGCTTCAACTAAGACTTCACATTATCGGCGGGCCATCCTCCATCAGAGTGACGTCTCGCGCAAGCAAGAGATGTAGGTGAGTGGGGTGCCGATGATCGCTCAGGAGTAGCGGAGCCAGCGGAGGAGTTCGGGGAGGGTGGCGCGCTTGCCGTACATCAAGATGCCGACGCGATAGAGGCGCGAGGCGAACCAGATGACGGCCCAGATGCTGAAGACCATGAGGGCGAGCGAGAGGGCGAGTTGACCCCAGGGATAGGGCGCGGACAACATGCCGATGCGCGGGACCATGACGAGCGGTGCAGTGGGAGGAAAGAGGGAAGCAGCGACAACCCAGGGCGAGTTGGGATTGTTGAGCAGGAAGGGCAGGATGGCAAAGCTGGTCCAGGTGGGAATGACGGCGAGAGTGATGTACATCTGGAGATCCTGCGCGGTTTCGCAGGTGGCGGCGAGGCCGGAGAAGAAGGCGCTGTAGAGGAAGAAGCCGAGGATGAAGTAAATCGGAAAGAGGACGGCTTCAAGAACACTGAAGTGAATTTTCATCTGACCGGTAATGAGAGGACCGGCCAGGGCCGAGCCGGAGAGAAGAACGGCGGCGACGAGCCAAATGGCGATTTGGGTGAGGCCGACTGCGCCGACACCGAGGAGCTTGCCGGCGAGCAGATCTTCAGGGCGGGTGACGGCAAGCATGACCTCGAAGATGCGCGAGCTTTTTTCTTCGATGACGGAGCGGGCCATGTCCATGCCGTAAAGAAGGATGGGCATGGTCATGAGGAAGGTCATCAACATGGACGCGTAGAACGGCGCCATGCCCTGGCTCTTGCCGGTCTTGCCGCCGGAGGAGACCTGGAGGGTTTCAAGGGGAACGGATTGTACGAGGGTGTGGACCTGAGTGGTGGAGATGCCCTGCTGGGCGAGGCGGAGATTGAGGAAGCCGGCGTTGATGGCCTGCGTGAGGCGCGAGGTGTCGAGTAAGTCGGCTGACGATTGCGATTCGTAAGTGACCACGGGCGTGGCGGAGGCGGAGTTCGAGATGATGAGCAGGCCGTCGATGGATTTGGATTCGAGGCGGGCCTGAAGATCGGCGCGGTCCTGTGCGGTGAAGGGAGCGATGGTGTCGATCGTGTAATGGGCGCCCTTGTCGTTGAGAAGATCGGCGCGGATATCGGCGGCGAGAGAGGGGTTGTCGGCGGCGATGGCGATGTGGCGGCCGGCGGCCAGCTTGCGGCCCGTGAAACTGCTGACGCCGAGAAGAAAGAGGATGAGCGCGGGAACGAGGACGGTAGAGATGCGGAAGGCGCGGCCACGAATCTGCTCGAGGTACTCGCGGCGGGCGACGAGGAGCATGTTACGCATTGGCCTTGCCTCCGACGGTCTGGATGAAGATTTCCTCGAGTGAAGGCTCGACGAGCTCAAAGCGATAGATGGCGGCCATCGAGGCGGCGAGGTGAAGGAGCTTTTGCGCATCGCCGTGGGGCTTGAGCGTGATTTCAGCGTGGCCTGAGTAGTTGTTGGCCGTGGCGATCTCGTCGCACTTGAGGAAGTCAGCGCTGCCCTCGAACTCGACGATGACGCGGTTGCGCTCATAGCGGCTCTTGATTTCGCGCAGGTTGCCGCTGAGAACGGCGTCGCCATTGTTGATGAGGCAGATGGAGTCGCAGAGCTTTTCGACCTGATCCATGCGGTGGGTGGAGAAGAGGATGGCTCTACCGCGGGATTTGAGATCGAGCAGAGCGTCCTGAAGGAGCGTGGCGTTGACAGGATCGAGGCCGCTGAAAGGCTCGTCCATGACAACGAGGCCGGGGTCGTGGAGCAGCGTGGCGATGAATTGGATTTTCTGCTGCATGCCCTTGGAGAGCTCCTGCGTTTTCTTGTCGAGGGAATCGGAGATCTCCATGCGGGAGGCCCAGTCGACGGCGCGCTTTCGTGCGACTTCGGCTGTGAGGCCGTGCAGGCGGCCGAAGAAGACGAGCTGGTCGAGCACGTTCATTTTCTTGTAGAGGCCGCGCTCTTCAGGCAGGTAGCCGACGCGATCGAGGCTCTTGCGGTCGAAGGGTTTTTCAAAGAGGCTGATGCGGCCGGAGTCAGGCATGGTGATGCCCATCATCATGCGAATGGAGCTGGTTTTGCCTGCGCCGTTGGGGCCGAGGAGGCCAAACATCTGGCCCGCCTCGATGGAAAGCGAGAGGTTGCGGACCGCAACTTTGCTCTCGTAAGCCTTGGTGACTCCCGCGAGTTCAACGACTGGCATGGAGGCTCCAGCGGCGGTGGTTGGGGGTTGGATGCATGGTGGAGCGAGATAAGGCGACAGGAGAAGTGTAGCAAAAGGACAGGGACCGAGGGACCAAGGGAACGAGGGAACGAGAAGACAGGGACCATGAGAGCGAGGGAGCGATGGAATGAAGAAGTGAAGAGGTGAAAGAGTGAAAAAGAGCGAGGGGCGGGGTTAGGGCGCGATGAAGATTTGCGCGAAGGGACGGATTGCGGGGGTATACTTCATGAGCCTTCCATCCCCCAAGAAGGAAAGTCTCCAGAGAAAGGTGATTCCCCATGGCAAGTTTTATGGTGCAGGTTTCGTACACCTCCGAAGCGCTGAGCGCATTGATTGCGAAGCCGCAGGATCGCGCAGGGCATATCGGTAGAGTGATCGCGGGCTTGGGCGGTAAGTCGATTGGGTCGTGGCTGGCGTTTGGCGACCACGATCTGGTGATGATCGTGGAGATGCCGAACAACGTGAGCGCTGCCGCGCTGTCGCTGGCCGCCGCCGCGGGGGGCAGCTGCAAGACGGTGAAGACGACGCCGCTGCTTACGATCGGGCAGGGATTGTCGGCGCTGAGAAAAGCGGGAAAGTCGGGTTACAAGCCGATCGCCGCGGCGAAAAAGTAGACGCGACAATTCAGGCTGGTGCGCGCGCGTGTGACGGGCGGTGAGGAGAGGTGTGCGCGAAAAAAACCTGATTTTGCGGCCAGGGAAGTTACGAAAAGCAACCGCAGATCCTTCGACTTCGCTTACCCCAACATCGCATGGCGATTATGGGGGCCCCAAACACGCTCCGCTCAGGATGACACCGAGTGGGTAGTGCTCGCGTTCGCAATGTTCACATGAGGCGGCGGCGGAGGAGGTCGAGAGCCATCTGCGAGGCCCATTCGCGGACGCGCTGGCGATCGCCGCGGAAGGTGCGGTCGATGGCGCTGGTGCCCTGAGCGTCTGACACGGCAACGTAAACGAGGCCGACGGGTTTGGATTCCGTAGCGCCGGTGGGACCGGCGATGCCGGTGACGCCGAGGCCGATGGTTGCGCCGGTGCGGGCGCGGATTCCGTCAGCGAGAGCTTTGGCGACTTCAGCGGAGACTGCGCCGTGCTTCACGATGAGTTCGGCTGGCACGCCGGCAAAGTTTGTCTTGAGCTCGTCAGAATAAACAACGACTCCACCAAGAAATGAGCGCGAAGCGCCGGGAACGGATGTGATGCGCTGTGCGATGAGGCCGCCGGTGCAGCTCTCCGCGACGGCGAGTATGGCTTGGCGCAGGCCGAGATAGTAGAGGGCGACCTGCTCGAGCGTGTCGCCCTCAGAGGAGTAGAACCAGTCTTCGAGAGCGACTTCGATGCGCTCGGCTAGCTCGTCAACGCGCGCCTGCGCGGCTTCGGCGGTGGACTTGGAGCAGATGAGAGTGATTTGCAGGTCGCCGGCGTGGGCAAGGAGGGTGGTTTCGACGTCGGCGTAGGTGGAGTAGATGGGAGCCAGAAGCTTGTCGGCCTGCGACTCGGGAATCATGGCGGCCTTGAGCGTGCGGACGGCGATCGAGCGCGGCGGGGCGACGGCGCGCAGGCGAGACAGACATTCGGCATCGAAGAGCGGACGGCACTCGTGAGGCGGGCCGGGGAGGAGCATGACGAGCTTGCGGTAGCCCGAGAAAGTGATGTCGAGCCATTGGCCGGGCGCGCTGCCGTTGGGATTGGGGAGAATGGTTGCGCCGTCGAGAACGTCAGCCTGCTTGAGATTGTTGGGCGGCATGGTGACGCGCCATGTGGCGGCGCGGGCGTGGAGAGCGGTGACCTGCGTGGCGTCACGGCGGAGGGTGAGCGAGAGAGCTTCGGCGACGGCTTCGCGGGTGAGATCGTCTTCAGTGGGTCCGAGTCCGCCCATGAGGATGAGAATGTCAGTGCGGTTGAGAGCGGTTTTGATGGCCGAGACGAGGTCCTTGCGGCGATCGCCGACGATGGTTTTGAAGGCGACGGAGATTCCGAGGGAGTTGAGTTGCTCGGTGAGATAGAGAGAGTTGGTGTCCTGGCGGTAGGGGGTGAGCATCTCGGAGCCGACGGCGATGATTTCACTCTTCATAAAAGCAGCTATCAGCTCTCAGCCTTCAGCTAAGGTTTTGCAAGCGCGGGCGTCGTGGCTAATGCAAAGGACCTGGTGGTTCAGTGGAATCTATCGTTCGATTTGCAGAAAACTGAAAGCTGGCAGCTGATGGCTGAGAACTAAAACAGGCTCAGGCCTTCGACTCCCAAGTCCACATCATAAACGGCATCGTTGGTGGCGAGGATAGTCGTGCCGAGGGGCGAGAAGGCGACGCCGACGAGGTTGGAGGCGGAGACGACGAGCGAGGCCTCGGCTTTAGGCGTGACGCGGATCAGTCCGTGGCGGCCGTGGAGGCAGGCGGCGAGATAAATGTCGCCCTCGTGGGAGATAGCCAGACCCTGCGGACGGCCGAGGCCGCGATACCAGGCGCTGATGTCGCCGTTGGGCTCGATGGCCCAGATGGCTTCATTGGAGGAGAGCGACGGCGCGGTGACAAAGAGCGTGCCGGCGGCATTGACGGCGAGGTGATAGGCGGCGACGCTCGGCTCGAGCGTGGCGTGGACGAAGATCTGGCGCTCGCGATTGATCTTGAAGATGGTGCCGCTGCGATCTCCGACGAAGAGATTGCCTTCGACGTCAAATGCCGCGCCGGTGGCGACACCCATGCCCTCGACATAAACGGTGGACTCGCCAGCGGGATCGATGCGGTAGACGTTGCCTTCGGCGCGCGAGGTGACAAAGAGGTCGCCATCGGGATTGAAGGCGAGGCCGGTGGCATTGAGAATTCCGGTGACGAATGGAGTGGCGCGGCCATCGGGGCTGACGCGAACGACGGAGACGGGCGTTTGCTTGCCGCGCGGGCCGGAGATGGTGGCGTAGACCATTCCGGAGCGGCTGACAGCGGGACTGGTGACGGGGTGCAGGCCGTCGTTGAGCTGGTGGGCAACGCGCAGAGTAGCAGGGTTGGCGGCGCCGGCGGGGGTGCGGACTTCAATGAGTCCGGCGGAAGCCTGGGCCGGGACGCGAAAGACGAGACGAGTGGGGCGGCTCATGAGCACGTGGGCCGGCTGGTCGTCGACGGAGACAGCAGGCAGGCCGAAGCCGTTGGGACCAAGATAGATTCCCGTCAACTCGACTTCGCCGTTGGGCAGGGCCGCAGCGGGCTGGACGTCGTCGACGCGAGGCAGGTGGCCGACGGGAGGTGCGGGTTGAGGGGAGGAGCGAGACATATCAGATCCAAATGCGGCCGGGTCAGAACCAGATGCGAACGATGGACGCTATACCAAAAGCATACAGCCCAGCGGCCACGTCGTCGAAGACGATGCCCCAGCCGCCGGGAAGGCGCTCGAGACGGCGCACGGGGTAGGGTTTGACGATATCGAAGAGGCGGAAGAGGACGAGGGCGATGAGGGCGTGACGCCAGTCGACGGGGCTGAAGAGCAGAGTGATCCACTGGCCGGCAACTTCGTCGATGACGACGAAGCCGGGGTCGTGGCGGCCGCTTTCGCGCTCGACAACAGAGGCTGCGGGAATGCCAAAGAGGATGGCGAGAAAGATGCCGATGAGAAGAGCGACCAGAAGAGTGATCGGGCTGGGGTGGGCGAGCCATGCGTATGCGGCCCAGAGCAGGACGGCCGCGACGGAACCCCAGGTGCCGGGGCCGGGCTTGAGGAAGCCGATACCGAAAAAGGTACCGATGGCCCACCAGCGCTTCGCGCGGTATTGGTCTTGGATGGGAGGATCGGGAGAAGGATTATCTGTCATCCGAATCTCCGCCGCGATTGGTGCCCAGGCCACCGAGGTCTTCCAGCACTTCGGGATCGACGATGGGGGACGTGATTTTGTAAACGCCCATCGCCCATTTGCCGAGGTCGATTTTGCGGCAGCGGTCGCTGCAGAAGGGAAAGTCTTCGTCGTTGGGTCGCACGATCATTGCGCAGGTTGGGCAGCGGAGGAGCTTAGCGGATTTTTTGCGAGGCGACATGAGTTTGGCAGCGGCGCGAAGGCCGCGATCAACAATATGGTAGCGCGGGGGAAGGCAGCGGAGCTAGCCTGGCTAGCGAGTTGATTCGGGTTCGTGCTATCCCACCCTAAACGCATCCGCGTTTAGGATGGGGCACCCCACCTTTGTGGTGGGTAGAAAATGGAAGAGCAACCGCAGATCCTTCGACTCCCTCGCGCGTCGGTGCTGTCCCGACAGGTGCGGGCGAGGACGCTCGCACGACAGCCGGCGAGACGCCGGCGTTACATTCCTTTGAGCAGCGATTCCAGACGCGCGAGGGCTTGCGTTCGGGCGGCTGTGTTGGCGGGGTTGGTGTTGGAGGGGTCTTCACCGGCGCGCATGAAGCCGTGTCCTGCTCCATCGTAAATCACCGGGTCATATTTCTTGCCGGCGGCAGCCATTGCAATCCTGGTGTCGGGAACGGTGGCGGAGATGCGCGCGTCGTTGCCGGCGTAGAACCCGTAAACGGGAGCTGTGATGGCAGCGAGGCTGGCCGTTGGCGGCGGAGGGCCGTAGAAGACGAATGCGGCTGCGAGGTCTTTGCGGTTGGTGGCGAAGCGGAAGGATTGACCTCCGCCCCAGCAGAAGCCGATCACAGCGAGCTTGCCATTGGCCGATGGGAATTTGAGGGCGTAGTCGGCGGTGGCGTTGAGGTCGGCGGTGACGGTGGCGGGATCGAGGCCGGAGACGGCTTTGATGACGGCTTGTTGATCAGGGAATGCGCTGGTGCCTCCGCCATTGGGGCCGAAGCCGGAGAGCAGATCGGGCGCGATGACGATGTAACCCTTGGCGGCGATGTCGTCGGCCATGGAGCGCGCCCAGTCGGAGAGGCCGAAGATCTCGTGAATGAGCAGGACGACGGGCGCTTTGTGGCTGACTTCGGGATAGACGACGAAGGCGTCGACAGTGCGTGTGCCGTATTTGACTTTCACCCATTCCTGATGGCGCGGGGATTTGTCGAGGATTGCTTTGGCCCAATCCTGCGCAGAGGATGGCGCGGCGAGTGCGAGGGCGGCACAGAAGAGCAGGATTGTAGAGACGAGGCGGGGAAGCGGGTTTTTCATGGCGGAAGGATAGCAGAAGGGCGGGGACCAAGGGACCAAGGGAACGAGGGAATGAGAGAGCAGGGACCAAGAGAACAAGGGACCAGGACCGGGGAAGCATAAGAGCGTGCGGTGAAGGACAGCCGCGCCGGTCGGGACTGAAAATTAATCTGACTTTCGTTATAGTTGAGCCGGCGTTTTTCCGTTGCTTCGGTCCTCCCGGTGTGATAGACAGAGTTCAGTTTCGCTTCCCTGAACACGCAACACTCTCTTTGGCTTGGTTCGATTCACAATCCATGGCCCCAGCGGCGTTTCGACGCAAGTGTGCGAAAGGAGTCTCGCCATGCGTGTTCCCTTTGCAGTCGTCCTCTTCTCGGGTGTGCTGGCGCTGGCCGGTTGCGTACGGATGCCGAGCTCGAACTCCTCAACCGTGAACTCGCAGCATGGTGCGTCGATTTCAGGAAGGGTGCACGGCGGGCAGAATCCGATCAGCGGCGCGCACGTGTACTTGTTGGCTGTGAATACCACGGGCTACGGAGGCCCGGGCATTCCGGACTCGAGCGCCAACATGTCAGCATCGCTGCTGACAAGCGGCGCGGGGCAGGACAGCCTCGGCTACTACGTGACGACGGACTCGAACGGCAATTTCAACATCACGGGCGATTACACCTGCCCCAGCACCTGGGCGAATCCGTATCTTTACGCTGTGGGAGGCGATTCGGGTTCCGGAACAAATTCGGCGATTACGCTGGTAGCGCCGGTGGAGAGCTGCCCGGGCACAAGCGAGTTCATCACGGTGAATGAGATTTCGACGATCGCTTCGGCGTACGCCTTTGCAGGCTTTGCGAGCGATCCGACGCATGTGTCGAGTTCCGGCAGCGCCCTGGACGCAACCTCCACGAAGAACGCAGCGAACACGATCCAAAACCTGGAGAGCGCGAATACAGGCGTGGCAAACGCCACAACGCCGAGCGGCAACGGAACCGTGCCTCAGGCGGAGATCGATACGCTGGCCAATATTCTGGCGGCCTGCATCAACTCAACCGGGCCTGGCTCAACGCAGTGCAACACGCTGTTCATGAACGCGACCAACGGCGGTACGCAGCCCGGCGACACTGCGACCGCGGCAGTGAACATCGCCCACAATCCCGGGGCCAATATTTCGAACCTGATTGGGCTACAAACGCCCAGTTCGCCATTCCAGCCCATGCTGAGCGCGATGCCTGCGCCGAACGACTTTACCATTGCGGTTATTTACACGGGCGGAGGAATGAACGATCCGCTGGGCCTGGCGATCGACAATTCCGGCGATGCGTGGGCGACGAACACCAATGGCGGGGCGAATTCGCTCAGCGAGTTCAGCCCGGTCGGCGTTGCCATTTCGAGTGCAAGCGGATTTACCGGCGGAGGGCTGAATACGCCGTACGGAATTGCGTTCGACTCGACCGGCAAGGTGTGGGTTGTGAATTCAGGCAACGACACTCTGAGCGAATTCAATTCTTCCGGTTCTCCCGCTTCAATGACCGCATACTCGGGCGGCGGATTAGCGAGCCCGACCAACATCTGCATCGATGCCGGCGGGGATTTGTGGATCAACAACGGATTCGCCAACAACATTTCGGAGTTCAGCTCGAGCGGCACGGCGGCCATGAATTCGCCGTTCAGCGGCGGGGGAATCGACGGCGGTATCGACATTGCGTGCGACGCAGCCGGCCACGTGTGGATCAGCAATTCGAATGCTGTCCTGGGCGAACTCACGACGTCGGGCGCGGTGGTGGTGAGCGGCGGCTACACAGGCGGCGGATTGAATGAGTCGTATGGCGTTGCCATTGACGGCTCAGGGAACGTATGGACGGCCAATGATGGCAACAATTCCATCAGCGAGTTCAATTCGAGCGGAGCCGCGCAGTCCGGCTCCAGCGGATATACAGGCGGAGGACTGAATTCGCCGCAATCCATCGCAGTGGACAGTGCGGGGAACGTGTGGGTCGCGAATGAGGGCAGCCACTCCATCAGCGAATTCAATTCCAGCGGCACGGCAATTGCGGGCTTGAATGGATACCAGCTGCCCACCACGGCGGTCACGAGGGAGCTTGCCATCGATGGAAGCGGGAACGTCTGGGTCACGAGCTACGATGTGAACATTCTCACAGAATTTGTTGGTCTGGCCTCACCCGTGGTGACGCCCGTGGTTGGCGGTCTTGCGGGTTCCCCCATTTCACCGGGCATTACAAATATCGAACCGAACCCGGCGACGGTCGGGACCTCGGTAACGATTACGGGGACGAACTTTGGCGCGACGCAGGGCGCGAGTACATTGACGTTCAATGGGACGACGACCTCACCGACGAGTTGGGGCGCGACAAGCATCACCGCCCTCGTGCCGGCGGGAGCGACGACGGGGAGCGTGGTTGTGACTGTGGGCGGCCTGCCAAGTAACGGATATTCGTTCACAGTAAGCTCTGCCGGACCAAACATCACGATGATCGCGCCGAACCCAGCGGCGGTGGGAACCGCGGTGACAATTACCGGGACGAGCTTTGGCGCGACACAGGGGTCGAGCACGGTAACGTTCAATGGAACGACAGCCTCACCGACAAGTTGGGGCGCGACGAGCATTACCACGCCGGTGCCGGTGGGAGCGACGACGGGGGACGTGGCTGTGACTGTGGGCGGGCAGGCAAGCACCGGGTTCTCGTTCACAGTAAGCGGGGGTACGATGCCTGGCGACGCAATCACCTGGCGCTACGACAATTCGCTCGACGGCCTGAACGCGAGTGAGACGACTCTTACGACTGCGAACGTAAACTCCACGACGTTTGGGAAGGTGGGAGAGTTCACCGTGGATGGCCGGATTGATGGTGAAGTCCTCTATCTTGGCCAGATATCGATTTCGGGAGTGATGAAGAACGTGATTTACTTTGCCACCGAGAATGACATGGTGTACGCGGTGGATGCGGATAGCATCAGCGGCACGACGGCGACGGTGCTTTGGAGCAAGTCGCTGGTTCCAAGCGGAGAGGCGCCGGCGACCGACGAGCAGACTGGTAGTACATGCGGCAATGTTTCACCCACTGGCGTCGAGGGCACGCCGGTGATCGATCGTGGCCGCAATGCTATTTATGCCGTCGCGAAGACCATGAATTCCACCACCAATACGACGCAGTACTTCCGCGTCCATGCTTTGGACCTGACGAACGGGAATGAGCTGTTTGGAGGTCCGACGACTGTTTCGGCCACTTATCCGGGAACTGGGGGAAATGCCTCCGGCGGCGTCGTGACATTCAGCCCGAGGGATCAGAGCAACCGACCGGCGCTCCTGGAGACCGGAGGCAACATCTATGTTGCATTTGGCGGCCAGGATGGCGATTGCGGGCTCTACTCAGGATGGCTGATTTCTTACAATGCGGACACGCTGGCGCAGGGCGACGCGATCGATCTGAATCCCAATAGTGCTCAGGGAGGCATGTGGAACAGCGGGGCGAGTCCCTCCGCCGACGCCGCGGGATCCATTTATGTTGCGACAGCCAATACCGGGGATGACAGCTCCATCGGGCCCAATGACTATCCGATTTCGGTCGTCAAGCTAACAGATTCCGGGACGCTGGCGGTTGCCGATTACTTTACGCCATACAATGCGGAGACTCTGGACAAAGATGATCTGGATCTGGGCTCGGCAGGAGTATTGATTTTGCCGGATTTAGTGGATAACGAATCCGTGGTCCACCACTATGCCGTGGCGGCCGGCAAAGACGGGAATATGTATGAGGTCGATCGCGACAACCTAGGTCAGTTCCATATGTCAACGAATGATACTGTGCAAACGATTGCAATCAACGGCACCGGCGCCGCCTCGCAGAACTTCTCGACGCCGGCTTATTTCAACAACAACCTGTATGTTTGTCCCTCAGGCCAAACCCTCAAGGCCTTCGCGATTTCAAACGCTCTGCTGGCAACGACCGCGACCATGAGCACCACGTCATCCATCGGTACGTCGGGTTTCACCATTTCGGCGAATGGCACAAGCAATGGAATTGTCTGGGCGATTCAGCCGACGAATGGACATGGGGTTTTGTACGCTTTCAATGCCTCGAGTCTTTCTACAATGCTCTACGCATCGAACCAGGCTACGGGGAATCGGGACCAGACGGCCCAGATTTCGGGGAACTTCCATACGCCGACGGTTGCGAAAGGAAAGGTCTACTTTGGCACAGGATCTACGGTAGCGGTGTTTGGATTGTTGCCATGATGAAGGGTCTCGCGCTGGTTGGCGGGGCAGGCGAGCTGGCCGCATGGGCGTGGCGGGAACTCAGGCGGTAGCGTCGCCTTCATGTCTTTCTCCGTGGCGCCTCCTCGTGACTTCCAGAATGGCGAAGGGCCGATCCACTGCATGTCATAGCGGTTCATGAAATCGGCAGTAGCTGCGAGGGAGGGGTGCGCCGCAGCGTCGATGAAATACTGCTCCATTCTGTCGGCAGGCGTGAAGGCGATGAGCATGTGCGCAGCTGAGCCGGTGGCGGAGAAGGTGTGAGGGATGCGGCGCGGGGCGAGGATCGACGCGCCGGGGCCGAGTTGCAGACGCTGATCGCCGACCTGGAAACGCACTTCGCCTTCCATCACGTAGAACCATTCTTCCTGGGACAAATGCATGTGCAGAGCCGGGCCGGTGTCGGGCAGGAGATTTCTGTGCTCGATGATGAGGAGGTTGCCAGCGGTGTCGGACGGAACAACCTTGAAGGCGAGCGAGCTAAATCCGAGAGAGTGAAGATGGCCGGAGCGATCTTCACCGGCGAGGACTGGGTGGAGGGCAGGAGCGGCAGGCGGTTCGGGCAAACTTTGCGCCAGGGCATGTTGGAGAGCGGCGGCGGGGATGATGGAGGCGGCGGATTTGAGGAAGGTGCGGCGATGGATGGGCATGGAGGGATGGTAAGGCAGTGAGTAGGGAGTAGCCAATAGGGAATAGAAAGGCAGGGACCAAGGGACCAAGGGAACGAGGGAACGAGAAGGCAGGGAGCAGGGAGTAGCCAATAGGGAGTAAGGCTAGTTTTCTGGCGAGAGGACGCGCGCGACGAGGTCGTAGTCGTCGGATTCGGCGGCTCAGGCTGGCGATGGAACAGGCTTTCTGACGGCGAGGACGAGGCCGCTGGCCCAGGAGATCGTAACGATGTGGAACTGCTCGTGCGCGGCGAGGCGTTCGATGAGTGGTGGCACTCGTTCTCCGTGACCTTCGGGCCATTGGGGTTGCGGGAGAAGATCGTCGATGAAGTAGAAGCCGCCGTGCTTGACGACGGCGAGGGCCTCGTCGAGGCCGTCGAATTTGCCGCGGAGCGCATCGGCGAAGACGAGATCGAAGCTCAGAGGCGGTTGGCGGCGGAGAAAATCCACGGCGTCTTCAGTGACCAGGGTGAGGCGCGGGTCGGCGCCGAGGGTGCGGCGCGCGGCTGCTTGGAAGCTTGGGTTGGTGTCGACGCTGATGAGCTTTGAAGCCGAGTCCATGCCGGAGAGGAGCCATGCGGTGCCGACGCCGGTCCCAGTGCCGAGTTCGAGCAAGCGGCCGGCAGGCTTGGAAGCGGCGAGCACGCGGAGAAGCGCACCTGTCTTTGGCTCCGAGGCCAGGTTGAAGTCGAGTGCCGCGGTTTGCTCGAGAACGGCTGGCAGCGCGGGCGGATCCTGGATGTATTTGAGGTCGTCCATCGAAGGCTAGTGTACAGCGATCAGGGATCGAGGCTCAGGCTTCAGAGGAGAGGACGCGGGCGACGAGGTCGTAGTCGTGGGATTCGGTGACGAGGGCGCGGTAGAAGCGGCCGGGTTCGAGATTGGAGAGTGAGCCGAAGTCGTTGATGAAGACTTTGCCGTCGATCTCCGGAGCGTGGAATTCAGTGCGGCCTTCCCAGAGGAGAGGGGTTTCGGCGCTGGGGCCCTCGGCGAGAAGGGTGAGCTCGCGGCCAACCCAGTTTTTCTTGGCGCGGCGTGAGATGGATTGCTGGAGACGCATGAGACGACGGCGGCGTGACTCGATGGTGCGCTGCGGGAGTTGGCCGTCGAGGGAGTAAGCGGACGAGCCTTCTTCGTGCGAGTAGTTGAAGACGCCGAGCCAGTCGAATTTCGCCTCGCCGATAAACTCTTCCAAAAGTTCAAAGTCGCGGAGCGACTCGCCGGGAAATCCTACGATGAACGAAGTGCGGAGGGCGATGCCGGGGACTGCCGCGCGGACCTTGTGAAGTGTTTTGAGAAAAATGTCGGCCGATGCGCCGCGCTTCATGCGCTTGAGGACATCGGGCGAAGCGTGCTGAAGCGGCAGGTCGAGATATTTGCAGATGTTGTCGTGACTGGCGATGGTGTCAAGAAGTTTGCCGGTGATGCGGTTGGGATAGGCATAAAGGAAGCGGAGCCATTTGAGATTCGGAATGCGGGCGAGCCGGTCGAGGAGGGTGGCGAGTCCGTCGCGGAGGCCGAGGTCTTCACCGTAGCAGGTTGTGTCCTGGCCGATGAGAGTGATTTCGCGAACGCCACGCGCGACGAGCTGCTCGGCTTCAGCGACGACAGACTCGAAGCGGCGCGACCGGAATTTGCCGCGCAGGTTGGGGATGACGCAAAAGGTGCAGGGGTGGTCGCAGCCCTCGGCGATTTTGATGTAGGCGGAGGCGCGCGGCGTGGATAAGAGGCGCGGGGTGGTTTCGTCGTAGAGGTAAGTGGGGAGTGCGGATGAAGCGCCGGCCCAGGCGTCGCGAAGGAAGCGGCCGGAGAGCTCGCGGGCGTTGCCTTCGGGCCGGGATTTGTGCGTGCCGGATTGGGACTCTTTGCCGGAGCGAATCTCCGCGTGCGTGCTCGTCAAAATAGTGAAGGGTGAGGGCGGCGTTGGTGCGTTCCCAGGTCCCCAAGTGCGAGGGACCTGGGGCACCCGGGCTTCCAGGCCGGCGGCTTCGAGGATGGATTCGAGCTCGCCGGTGCCGACGACGGCGTCAACTTCAGGGATATTTTTCTGGATTTCGTCGCGATAGCGCTCGACGAGGCAGCCGGCAACGATGAGTTTTTTCGCGCGGCCGTGGGTTTTGTGACGAGCCATCTCGAGGATGGTGTCGACCGATTCCTGCCTCGCGGTGTCGATGAAGGAGCAGGTGTTGACGACGAGAATCTCGGCGTCCTCAGGGCGGGCGGTGAGGCGTGCGCCGGCGCGGTCGAGGAGGCCCATCATCACCTCGGAGTCGACGAGGTTTTTGGGGCAGCCGAGAGAGATGAAGCCGACCCGGGGCCCGCGGGAAGCGGTCTCCGCTTCCTGAGGTGGGACGGTGGGGGAAGGTTTGGGCACACTCCTATTCTACGTGGAGCATGAGTGAAGTGAAGGAGTGAAAGGGCGAAAGCCTAGCTGTCTTTGCGGTAGAGGAGGTCGCGCATGGCGCGGCGGCGTGCGGCGTTGACTTCGAGCTGGGCGCGGCGCTCGGCGTAGTCGGTGGAAGGGCGTGGTTGGGGCTCGGCTGTTTCTTCGGGTTCGCTGCAGGAAGGGCAGCGATTGGCGAAGCCGGGCTTATCGGGACGGAGCTCGAACTCCTCGTGGCAAATGACGCAGGTTTTGATCGGGAACGGCATGCACAAATATGTTAGCGAAAAACGGCTGTGGAAATCGAGAGGCAGCTGGGTTAGTTAGCGAGGACGGCGCGGTAGCGGACTTTGCCCTTTTTCACTTTGTCGATGGCCTCGTTGGCTTTGTCCATAGGGAAGCGCTCGGTGATGGCTTTGACGCCGTGGCGAGCGGCTACGTCGAGCATTTCGCGCAGGCGGACGGGGCTGCCGACGGGGCTGCCTCCGATGGTGCGCTGGCCGGAGACCAGCGGGAAGGCATGAACGCAGACAGGAGATGGAGGCACGCCGACGAACCAGAGTGCGCCGTTGGGGCGCAGGGCCTGGAGATATGCTCCCCAGTCCTGATCGGCGTTTACGGTGGTGAGAAGGAAGTCGAGAGAGCCAGCCACTTCTTTCATGGCTTTGGATTCGAGGCTGTTGACGAAGGCGTGCGCGCCCAGCGTGCGAGCTTCCTCTTCTTTGGCAATGTTGGTGGAGAAGGCGGTGACGTGAGCGCCGAAGACGCGGGCGAATTGTATGGCGAGGTGACCGAGACCGCCGATGCCGACGACTCCGACGCGAGAAGAAGGATTAACGCCGTAGATGCGCATCGGGTTGTAGACGGTAATGCCTCCGCCGAGCAAGGGCGCGGTCTGTTCGCTGGGCAGTGCGTCGGGGATGGGAACGACGAAACGGGCGTTGGCGCGGACGCGATCGGCATAGCCGCCGTGGCGATGGACGCAGGTGCCTTCGGATGAAGCGCATAGGTTCTCCTGGCCGCTCATGCACCACTCACACTGGCCACAGGAGTTGGATTGCCAGCCGAGGCCAACGCGCTGGCCGAGCTCAAGCGAGCGGACTTCGCTGCCGAGAGCGGCGACGGTGCCGATGATTTCGTGACCCGGAATGAAGGGGTATTGGCTGATGCCCCAATCGTTGGCGATAAGGTGCAGATCGCTGTGGCAAACGCCGCAGTGGGTGATGGAGATTTCGACTTCGTGCGCGCCGAGCTTGCCCGGGTCATATTTGAGCGGAAGAAGCTCAGAGCCGGCAGCATGAGCCGCAAGACCTTGAATAAGAGCCATGGTTGGTCCACTAGCCTCAGTTTATTTTTTTTCAAGTTTGCCCGGCGCGATTCCCCAAAAGCGCCGGCCAACCCCGGAAGTCTGTAAATCGATCTTTCTTTGATGATTTTAGTCTAACCCGACTCCGTGGCCCATCCCTCGAAAGTATCGCCGAAGCGATGGCATAAATCGTTGATTCATCGATGGTTGAAGTTGATTCCCCGGAGGGTTCTAGTTCATTCCGCCCGGCTCGATGTTGAGGTTGAGAATCCAGAAGCCGGTGAGGAAGCCTCCGGCGGGGGCCTCAGCGACGAGTTCGGCAGATTCGCCGTTAAGTCCTGCGTCCTGAGCATTGCGGAGAGGCTCAAGGGCGTTGGCGACCGAGAGCGGAAGGCTGGTGAGGGTCTGGCCGTGAATTTCGCCCTGGGTTTCAGGGGCGAGGAGGCTGACATAGATGCGGTCGCCGGGATGCCGATCGCGGGCCTCGGCGAGGACGGCGGAGAGATCTTCGGTCGCGGCGGACTGGCGCGGCTGAAGCAAGGTGCGATCGAGCGTGGCGGCGTCAGAAACGAGGAGGCGGAGGCTGCCCGGGGCCAGACGGGCGGGCAGCTTGAAGGCGATGCGGACGTTGCGCGCCGGCTGATGCCAGGGCTGGAGGGTGGCCTCGACTTCAACAGTGTCGCCGGCATGAGCAATGTTGGTTGAAGCGATGCGCGCCTGATTGAGAGCGATCGCAACTTGGCGTGGAATGGCCTGAATGTGCAAATCGATGGAGCGGATGACGCCCTGGCGCGCGCCGTTCGAATAGAGGCGGGTAAATTGGTTGCCAGCGAGGAGAGCGGCCGTCATGGACGCGGGAGTTTGCTGGCCGGAGGGCGCCCAGAGATCGAGAGGGACGAGCGGAAAGCCGGCCAGATCGATGTTGCCGGTGACATGGTAGCTGAGGGTATCGGAGTTTTGGTTGGATTCGAGGAGCGAATCGTAAACGACGACCTGGACCGCAAGTGGAGTGGTTGAAGGCAGATCGAGGACTTCGACGTTGACCTTGCGGGGCTGGCCGGGAGAGTCGACGGAATCGATGGCGAGGTGAACGGGGATCATGTGGGCCTGCGCGCCGAGCACGCCGCGAATGGCGGACTCGCGGTCCTGGGTGAATGCGCCGACGGTGACGCCGGTGTTGATGATCTTGAAGGAATTGAGCGGGGAAGCAAGGGTGGTGACGACATCGGCGGTGGTCATAGGGAGGGAGATGGGGCCTGCGCCGAGGACAGGATGGCCGCATGCGAGGAGTTGCTTTGGATCGACCCAGGTGACCGTGCAGGTGGCAGAGACCTCGAGGTCGCCCCGAATGAGTTGCATGCTGACGGCGGAGCCGGGCTCGAGGGTGGGAGGAGCGGTGGACTCGGGGCCGGAGCTCGCGTCCTGTGATGCGGACGAGCCGGGCGCGGAGGACGCGCTGGCGGAGGACATCCCAGAGAGCGAGCCACCGGCGGCAACAGGTTCGAGCGAGGTTCCGGCGGTTTGCTGCTGCCAGAAACGGATAGCTTCAGGAAGGAAGCCGCTCATCACCAACGGCGTGTCCATTGGCTGGAAGTTCATGTCGCCGGTGGCGAGCGGATTCTGATTTGCGGCGGAGTTTCCGGCATCGAGCGATGAGTTTGGAACGGCGGGAGCGGGCGGCGTGGTTTGCGCGTCGATTTGCGCGTCTGAAACGGAGAGATCCCGGACGGGAATGTCGCTGACTTCGAGCATCTGCTCGATAGGGGTGATGCCGGCGATTGGTTCCTTGGTGAATTGACCGATGCGGTAAGAGAGCGAACCAGCCAATTTGCCGTCGATATAGACGGGACTGCCGCTCATGCCTTCGACGACGCCGGTGTATTCGGGTTTGTCGCCGTGGAGCTGGGCGAGGATGAGGTCCTGACCGGGTCCGCGCGCGCCGCGCAGGATGCCGAGGATTTCTACCTGCATGGGTTCGGGAGTGGAACCTTGAAAGACGGTCCATGCAGTGCCGGTCATGCCGGGGCGAATCAGGCTGAGGGGAAAGATGCCGGGATTGGTGGGCGGACCGGAGGTTGTGCTCGGCGGTTGAGGCGAAGCGGATGATGGGCTGGCCGGAGCCTGTGACGATTGGGCCGGCAAGAGGGCGGAGGAGAATGCCGCCCATAAGAGGCCGGCGAGGATGGCGAGGGCGGGGAAGCCGTTGGTTCCCTTCGGGCGAGTTTCCACGTCTATTAGAGTACGGCATAAAGGCAGGGACCAAGGGACCGAGGGAACAAGGGAGCGAGTCAGCAAGTCAGCAAGTCAGCAGTGCAGATCGCGTATGCTGGTGAGCACAAGAGGTTGAATATGTTGAAGGCGGATTTGAAGTCACAGTTTTTTGGGCGAAGTCTGACGGGATTGCTTTTTTTGGCTCTGTTGACATTCGCGGTAGCGTCGCCGAGGCGCGGTCACAGCCAGGCGCCAAGCCAGCCAGCGGCAACGCAACCGCCAGACCAGCAGGCTCCGGACGCCGGAGGGCCCAGCGGCGACAACGGACCGATTGCTCTGCCCAAGAAGCCGGACAACTCGGACACTACGCCACCGCCGGCGCCGGCACGGCCGGAGTTCAAGAACCCCGAGGGCGCGCCGAACATGAGCCTGCGCGTTGAGGTTCCCGAGGTGACGCTCGACGTGGGCGTTCTCACCGAAAAGACGCACCAGTTCGTGGCCAATCTGAAGCCCTCGAACTTTCGCGTTTATGAAGACGGAGTGGAGCAAAAAGTTGAAGGATTCCGTCGCACCGAGGCGCCGATTACGGCGCTGCTGTTATGCGAATACGCAGCGCGAGGATTCATGTTCAGAGTGGACATGCTGAACTTTGCATGGGCATTTACGCAACAGTTACGGCCGCAGGACTACGTGGCCATGATGACCTTCGATCTGAATACGCACATCGTGAGCGATTTTACGCAGGATAAGAAACAGATTCTGGACGGCATCAACATTCTCGGCAACGGAGTGTACATGCCGGCGGCGTTCCAGGAGACGGCAATCTTCGACGCACTGAACGAATCGCTGGACCGGCTGTCGAGGATCGAAGGGCAGAAGTACATCATATTGATTGCATCGGGCGTGGACACGATGTCGAAGCTGGACCTGGACGAGATATTGAAGAAGGTGAAGGCGTCGCGTGACATCACCATCTTCACCGTCTCGACCGGCGGGCTGGTGCTGGCGATGACCGAGGGCCAGCCGGGAATGATGGGTGGGATGCGCGACATGACCTACCTGCAGGCCGAGAACCAGATGAAGACATTTGCCGATATGACCGGCGGAATGCACTTTGAGCCGCGGTTTGTGGGTGAGTTGCCCGACGATGTGAAGGAGATCAACCAGAACATCCGCGCCAAGTACGAGCTGGTGTATCACCCCACGAACTCCAAGCAGGACGGGACGTGGCGCAAGATTCACGTGGAGCTGGTGGACGATGAAGGCCAGCCGCTGCGCATGCAGGACGAGAAGCACAAGCCGCTGAAGTACGACGTTATGGTGCGGGACGGGTATCGCGCGAAGCAGGAGGTAGAGTAAAGAGACCGCACCCGTTTCGGAATGTGGTGCGAAAACGGAATGTGATGAAGCGCCTGTGACTCCTGTCACCCGGGCGCAAAGCTACCAGCCCCTATGATCACGAACGTGAGGTTCGCATTGGATGCGGCCGCGGAGGATTTGCGGATGCGCCGGATGCAGGCCGCGCAAAAACTTCGTAAGGGGAGAATGGAATGGGACTCGTTCCGATCATGTGGGCAGTATGGGGTGTGTCATTGGTCTTTATGGCCGGCGTAAGCATTTTTGCGGCGAGATTGGGAAGAAATGAGGAGGCGCAGATTTTTCTGGCCGAATCATCGAACCGGGTAAAGTCCGATCAGGATGCCATTCTGGCCCGGGTGAACAAGATTCGTCCGTTGAAGATGACGGCGCTGGGAATTGCGGGATCGATGACGGTGATCGTGTTGGCGTACTACCTCATCGACATCTTCCATCAGTTCTGAAGAATCGAGAGACCGAAGCCGCGATGGGATGCAACTGCGGACCGGGATGACACGGGCACGCTTGCTCGAGAGCGAAAGCCGGGCATGCGAGGCCGCAGAGGCCCCGCGTGCCGGCGGCCATGCCGCCCGTTCCAGGGCAGGCCAGCCCTAGTGGATGAGGTTGAGCTGGAGCATGATGTCGCGAACGTAGTACGCGACGACAACGACGGTCATGCCCACGACAAGCCAACGGGCGATGCGCACCATGGGCTCGACCCTGGCTACTTTTGAGGCGATGACCGCCTGCTCAGCCTGCTCGTGCGAGAAGGAGTCGTCGAGAAAGATCTGGTCCTCTTCATTTTTGGTCAGGTTGGAGCGATAGATGTACATCGCGGCCATGAAGACGACGAGAGCGGACCAGACGGTCCACATCACTGGGACAAAAGTCATACTCCACCTCCGAACGAATTCCGGTCCCAGGAACCAGCGGGGTCGTAGGGAATTGCGGTCTCGCGGCCAGAGGGGCCCCTTACGGTTGCCATCATAGCCCCAATTGGGTGAAAAAGTGAACCACCCGTGGTTAATTCAACGGATCCGGGGTTATCCGGAGGGAGACGGGGGCTGGTGAGGGCGTCAGGCGGGGTTCAGCGACCAATGGGGCGGGGGTGCATCTAATGGGATGTGTACCGAAAGTGGGGCTTGTGCTAGGTTTCCCTGAAAGGTACAGTACGTAGTAAGCAGGCATTTCAGGACACCGAGGGAGATTTTATGGCCACAACAACCGTTGCACCGACCGAAGAAACCGTTAAGAAAGCACCTCTTGTGCTGACGCCGCAAGCGATCACCAAGGTGCGCGAGATTATGGCTACCCAGGACCCGCTGCCGGCCGGGCTGCGTATTGGCGTGGTGGGCGGAGGCTGCTCGGGGTTTCAGTACTCCATGGCCTTTGAGAACCAGGGCGGAATGATGGACAAGGTGTTCAATTTCGAGGATTTGAAGGTCTTCGTGGACGCGACCTCGCTCATGTACCTGAATGGCTGCACGGTGGATTACGTGGAGACGCTGGAAGCGGCCGGGTTCAAATTCGAGAACCCCCAGGTGAAGTCGACCTGCGGCTGCGGTTCGTCGTTCCAGGTGTAAGAAAAGCAGGGAACAGGGATTAGGGTTCAGGGAAAAGCAAGAGCAAAGACAAGAACAAAGGCTCGCCCGAAGAGGGCGGGCCTTTTGTGTTTATTGGCGAGAAAAGCGAGATTATTGGGGGGTGGTTTCGGGGGGCGTGGGATTGGGCGTCGGGTTGATGCCGGAGCCGAAGGGGGAATTCGAGTTCCCAGA
Organism: uncultured Acidobacteriaceae bacterium; assembly: GCA_963823805.1. Lineage (GTDB taxonomy): Bacteria > Acidobacteriota > Terriglobia > Terriglobales > Acidobacteriaceae > Telmatobacter. Next base: position 469,534 of record CAWGMW010000001.1, read on the forward strand.
TGTTGAGTCGCCGAAGGGAGCGCTGCCGACCGGGGTGGTGGTGCTGGAGGCGGGCTGGCCATTGAGGCCTGTGCTGCCACCGCCGATGGCTTTCACGTCAGAAAGCGGGTCGTAGGTGAACTCCCACTCGTTGTAATGCTGCTTCTTTTTGTAAACCAGAATCGAGGATTTTGGGCTAGCGGGCTCGAAGCCGATAATGCCCGCGCCGCCGAAGGTCGGGGAGCCCGAACCTGAGCCTGAGTTGGAGCCGATGCCGCTTGACGAACTACCGCTTGAAAAAGCGCTGCCGGAAGATCCGGTTGCGCCGGAATTATCGCCGCCCGTTGTGCCGCCTGACGAGGAGCCGGAGTTATCGGTAGAACCGGGTGCGCCAGCGGAAGGCGATTGTCCGCTGCCGGAGTCGGAGGAGCCGAAGATCGATCCGGAACCAGATGGGCTACTGCCGAAGATGCCGCCGCTGTTTTGCGCGCCTTGCAGGCCGGAGCCGCCGCTGGGGCCGATGCCGGCGAGAGTGGACGCGTTGCCGGCGAGCGGCTGGCCGAAGAAGCCCATTGCAGTGGGGGTTTTGTTCTGGCCAAACGCGATGGGCTTCCAGTCGTCCTGACCCGTTATGGGGTCGATGTATTTTTTGCGCAGGAAGCGGATGTCGTTGGTGTTGACGAGCGCCTCGACGTTGGGCGGATAGGCGTGGAATTTGCGGTAGTAGAGCTGAATAGCGCGCCGATATTGCATGCCGCGATGAAAGGTTTCGAGATCGCGGTCGCGCTGGATGGAGCGGGCCATTTGGGGCGCGGCGATGGAGAGCGAGAGAACGAGGAGCGCCATGAGAAAGATGGCGATGAGCATGACGTAGCCCTGCTCAGAGGTTGGGATGGCATTGCGTGGGCGAATTGGCGAGGAAGGCGTCATGTTGCGAATCGGAATTACGAAATATCAGCCGTCATTGCGAAATGTCGAGCACTTGCGTGTTGTTGTAAGCGAGGTCAGTGATTTCGACGCTGAGGGGGCGAATGACGCCCACTTTGTAGCGATGGTCAACGATGTCGCCGGTTTTTGCCATGAAGATGTCGTCACCGCGGGAGAAGAATGCCTTAAGCACCTTGTGCTCGTCCTGAGAGTAGCCAAAGTATCTGAGGTCGATGGCCGGAGGCTTGGGCTGCGGCGGAGGCGTGTTTTGCGCAGCGGCGGCTGCGCCGTTGGGTCGCACTGACGCGAGTGGCTGAGGGATGGCGATGGGAGCCGAATCGGCGGAGAAGATGTTGCGGCCCGTGCCGGAGTATTCAATGCCTTCGCTCTGGGCCAATTTATCGAAGTGGAGCGAGGGGTCTATGCCGGCGTTCGAGAGCCGCAGCGCCTCGCTGCTCGCGGTGGGCGATGCGGCTGACGGTCCAGCGGGCGGATTTTGCAGCGCGGGCGCGGCCGGCGCGGAAGCAGAGTCAGGCGGCGCGGACGATCCAAAAAACATGCGATAGACCACGAATGCGCAGATGACCAGAATGACCGCGAGCACGCTCGCCGTGATGACCTGGCGCTTGTTTTCGGTTCCAAGAGCGAGGGCCATGATTACTCGCCCTCCTTGTCCGGCGCGGAGGCAGCGTGCGTTTCGTCGCCGGGGGATGGAGCGAAAGGCAGGCCGCTGGCAGCGGCGTCGGCGGGGCGCAGCCAGGTAGAGACGCGCAGGCGCAGGTTGACGAGGCCGCCCTGCTGGCCGGTCAACGACATGCCACGAATGATGAAGAAGATTTGATCGCGCTCAAGCGAGTTGATGAAGTGCATGATGTCCGGATAGTTGCCGCTAATGCCCGCGTCCATGGAGATCTCAGTGAGTGCGGAGCCGGGCTTGCCCTGCGCGTACTGCACGCGCGAGAGGCGAACCGAGGATGAGACGGCCAACTCGCCGATGCGGCTGGAGATGACGGAATAGTCGGACGGGATGCGCTTTTTGTAGAAGGCGTCAATCTGCTGGCGGGATTTTTCGACGCGTTGATCGAGACCGCGAAGGGGCGCGGTTTGAACTTTGAGCGCCGTCAACTGAATCTGCTTGCCGGCGAGAACGTCGCCGGAGTCGCTGTTCATGGCCGCCCAGTCCATGCCGAGGCGAATGGCGAGGACGATGGCGAGGACGAGCAAAACGGCGAAGCCGGCAAAGTGCCAGGTGAGCGGGGACGCCAGACGCTCACGCAGAGACGAGGATGATCCGTTCGCGCTCATTGCGGACCTCCACGCGATGGTCCTGTGTAGGGTGGGCGGCCGTTGCCTTGCGGGGAATCGGGTGGGTGGCGCAAGTGCGCTGGGTTGGCGATGCCAAGGGGCACGGACGAAGAGGGTTTGGGCGCGGGCCGGGCGGCCACACGTTCCTCTTCCAACGTGGGCGGGTTGTAGTCGGCAAGCAGATCGAAGTCGAAGCGGTTGGAGATGCTGATGGCTTCCTGACGCTGCGAAGGATTGTTGCTGGACTCGGCGTTCTCACCAACGATGCGTGGCAGAAGGAACCGTCGGGAGCGCTCGAGGTTGGCGACGAGCTCGTCAGCGTGATCGCGGGGACCGACGACGCGCACGTGCACGGTGATGTGACCGTCTTCAGCGCGGATGGGCTCGATCGAGGTGACCTGCACGCCGCCAGGGAGGACTGTCTCCATGGCTTCCATGGCGAGTGTCCAGGAGAAGGCCTTCTGGTCGAAGAGCTGATTAAGAGCTTCGGCCTGGATGAGGACCTGAGCATTGTCGGGGCGGCGCATCATGGCCTCGGCGGACGCGCGCTCGGCCTGGACACGGGCGATCTGGCCATCAAGAGAGTGGTCGCGGTCGCGCGCATCGTGGGCCTGGCGGTCGAAGAGATGGAGGCCGAAGAAAAAGAGGAGGCAGAGCACGGCGAGCGCCGCCATGGCGATGCGCAGACGCTTGAGCGCCGGACCAAGGTTGGCGTAGGGGCGAGAGGCGAGATTGAGAGTGATTCTCATGCGGCTAACTCGCTCCCGCCAGCGCGCCTGCGACGCCGGCAAAACAGATTTGAGGAAGCGTGGTCATGGCGCCTTCACCGGGGCGCGAAGCCCACTCAACGACAGAAAGTTCGGGATCGCCGATCGAGGCTGCGAACTCCGCGGCTTCCTGAATTCCCGCGTAGTAGAGCGTGCGAGGCCGCGAGCCGAGCTTGTCTTCAAAGTAGGCGGAGGCAACGGCGATGCTTCGCTGAATTTCGGAGATGCGCTGCGCGGGATCATCGGGAAGGTCGAGGGTGCGGTAGAGGAGCAGCTCCTGGCCAGTGGCGATGGAGGTGGTGATGGCGTGCGCGCTGAGGTTGGCGGCCATGATGGCTTCCATTGAGTCGAGGGCCTCGAGCGCGGCCAGCGAGGAGGAAAGAACGGCTCCGGGCTCATAACCGGCGGCGCGAACGGCGGACTCGTATTCGGCGAGGATGGGGCCGGGCACGACCGCGGCCAGGACTTTACATTCAGATTCAGTCTGCGACAACAACTGATAGCTGACGCCGGCGTGCTCGACATCGAAGGGGACCATTTTGCGCAGGCGGAAGCGCACGACAGAGAGGGCCTCTTCGGCTTTGGCGGGGATGGAATCAAAGTCGAGGACGAAGACGCGGACGATTGTGTCGGGCAAAACGACGGTGACGGAGCGCGTGCGAGGCGAGACATCGTCGAGAGCGGAGCGGATGGCGTCGGCGACGGCTTCAGGCGCGCGCAGGTTGGGGTCTTCAATGCCGGGAACGATTGTGCCCGCGAGGAAGGGAACGAATGCGTAGACGTGGCCGCGTGCCAAGTCTGATGCGCCGCGGCGGGTGCGCGCGGCGGGACGCGCCGCGGCGAGCACGCCTTCAGGCGAGATTTCGACGGCGACCGGCGGACGGCCCGCGGACTGGGCGGCGGGCAGCGCGGTGAGTTTCGCTTTGTTCAAGAACGATGCCAAGTACGAGTCTCCGGTTCAATTTCTGTTACTGTTCTTCGAATTCCTCGGGGGCTAAAGCCCCGTTTCAACTCCCGCTCAGATGCCGGGGATAAATCCCCGGCCTACCGTGAGGCCTCAATAAATGTAACCTTGTTGATCTCTTTGAGTGTAGTGACGCCGCGGCGCACGCGCTCGATGGCGGACTCGCGGAGGAAGCTCATGCCCTCTTTTTGCGCCTGCCTGCGAATCTCGGAGGTTGGTTTCTTGGCGAGGATGATCTCGCGGATGGTGTCGGTAAGGTCGAGCAGCTCGTGGATGGCGGTACGGCCGCGATAGCCGGTGCCGCCGCATTCCATGCAGCCGGAACCCTCGCGGAAATCAAAGTCGCGCCACTCGGCGGGATCGAGACCGCTCGAGAGGAGGAGCTCGTCGCCGTAATGAACGTTGTGGCCGCAATACTCGCAAACGGTGCGGACGAGCCGCTGGGCGAGGATGCAGTTGAGCGCGGAGACGAAGTTGTAGGCTTCGACGCCCATGTTGAGGAAGCGGCCGAGGACGTCGACCACGTTGTTGGCGTGGACGGTGGTGAAGACGAGGTGGCCGGTGAGCGCGGAGTTGATGGCGATCTGTGCGGTCTCCTGGTCGCGGATTTCGCCGACCAGGATTTTGTCGGGGTCGTGGCGCAGGATGGAGCGCAGGCCGCGGGCGAAGGTGAGGCCCTTCTTTTCGTTGACGGGAATCTGTGTAATGCCGCGAATCTGATACTCGACCGGGTCTTCGATGGTGATGATCTTGTCTTCGTCGCTCTTGATCTCGTTGAGCGCGGCGTAGAGGGTGGTGGTTTTGCCGGAGCCGGTGGGGCCGGTGACCAGCACCATGCCATATGGCTCGCGGATGTAGCGGCGGAAGCGGCGGAGGTCTTCCTCGGCGAAGCCCACGACGTCGAGCGTGAGGTTCTTGAACTTTTCGCTCATCGATTCCTTGTCGAGGACGCGAAGGACGGCGTTTTCGCCGTAGATCGTGGGCATGATCGACACGCGGAAGTCGATGAGGCGGTTCTTGTAGCGAACGCGGAAGCGGCCGTCCTGCGGGACGCGCTTTTCGGCGATGTCGAGCTCGCTCATGATCTTGATGCGGCCGAGGATGGTGCCGTGGTGCTCGCGGGCGATGGGCGCCATGGCTTCCTGGAGGACGCCGTCGATGCGGTACTTGACGTGGACGGAGTCGTCGTAGCTTTCAATGTGAATGTCGGAGGCGCGGCGCTCGAGAGCAGTGAAGATGGTGGTATCGACGAGACGAATGATGGGGCTGATGTCTTCCGTATCGCTGGTGAGCTTCTCAATGGAGATGTTTTCGTCGGAGTTTTCGTCGCCGGTGAGCACGTCGAAGGTGAGGCCTTCGCTGGCTTCGTCGAGGACGCGCTGCGACTGCTCGGTTTTCTTGAGGAGGTCGGTGATCTGCGAGAGCGTGGCCACGCGGGCGGTGATGCGAGCGCCGAGCAGGCCGGCGATCTCATCGAGCACCATGAGGCGCGAGGGGTCGCTGACGGCGATGATGAGCGTGTCGGGAGTGAGCTCGATGGGGACGAAGTTGTAGCGGAACATGAGCTCGACGGGAACGGTGCGCAGGAGCTCGTGCTGAATTTTGAAGTTCTTGAGGTCGACAAACTCGGCATGATAGCGCCGGGCGAGGGCCTCGGCGTTTGCGCGCTCGTCGATACGCAGATCGGGACTGCCGGGAGTGGGGAGCGTAATAACGTTGGTGTCGGGGTTGGTTTCGGCCATAGAGAAGTCTCCTAGCGAGGGAGCAATTACATCCCGTTGGTCTGCCCAAGTGAAAAGATGGGCAGATAGAGAGAAACAAGAATGAAGACGACGACAACACCCATGATGACGAGGATGGCGGGTTCAATGAGCGCGAGCGCGGCAGCAAGGGCCGTAGCGACGTCCTCCTCAAAGAACTCGGCTACGGAGTTGAGCATTTGCGGCAAGGCGCCGGTTTGTTCGCCGACGGCGATCATCTCCGAGGCGAGGCTGGGGAAGACGTTGGTTTTGGTGAGAGAGTCGGCGAGGCTTTTGCCTTCGCTCACGGTCGTGATGGAGGTTTCGACAGCTTTGGAGACGCGGCGCGAGGAGATGGAACGCGAGGCGGTTTCAAGCGACGGAACCAGCGGCAGGCCGCCAGTGAGCAGCGTGGAGAGCGTGCGCGCGAAGAGAGCGACCTGATACTTAAGCCAGATTTTGCCAAAGACAGGCATTTTGACGCGGACGCCATCGACAAAGTCGCGGCCACCTTCGGTGATGGCGAAGCGATAGAAGGCGCCGCCGGCGATGAGAGCGCTGAGCGCAATCCAGAGGATGTTGTGCTGCATCCATTGGCCGAAGTGCAGCAGGTCGACGGTAAGGGCGGGGAGTTTGCTGCCGAGCTGGTCGTAGAGCTTAGCGAACTGAGGAATGACGACCGTGAACATGAAGATGAGCAGAGCAAAGACGAGGACCAGCAGCACGCAAGGATAGATGAGGGAGCCGACCAGCTTTTTGCGGAGAGTGAGGGCGACTTTCTGAAAATTGACGTAGCGTTCGAGGACTTCAGTGAGGTTGCCGGAGCGCTCGCCGGCGAGGAGCGTGGTGGTGTACATGATGGGGAAGCCGGTCTGGGCTTCGAAGGCCGCCGAGAGCGCCTCGCCACGCTTGACGCGGCTGGCGACGTCGTCCAACTGGCCGGAGAACCCGGCTTGTTTCTGAATCTTGCCGAGCATCTGAATGGAGCCGAGGATGGGCAAACCGGCGCGAATGAGGGTGAGAAATTGCTGATTGAAGATGAGGAACGGCTCGAGCTTGACTTTGCGGCGGGAGCGGCCAAGGCTGCCACGCGCACGGACAGAAAAGACATGATAGCCGGCATGGGAAAAGCGGGCACGCAACTCCTCGGCCGTGGCCGCGGACTGGACTTGCTCCTGCACGTGGCCACGCTCATCGGCCAGCTTTATGACGAACTCTGCCATGACTCCGCTTGCCTGTCGAGAAGGATTGGCCTTCCTCGGGCGAATTTCTCAAAATTCAGGGTACCAGCTTGAGCGGTCCCGCAGTTGATGTAGCCGTTTCAGGCCTCGGTGCAGGGTGGATTCTACTTCCACCCCACAGACGAAGACCTGTCTGCGGGGACCCCGGTTAACGAAGAATCCACTTGGCCTCAATGGTTTCACGACACAGTAACTGCGGGACCGCTGTATTCTGCCAGTTCTCGTAACGGATAGACGCGAAAGGGGGTGGCAACGCTCGGAGACGGCCGGTTGCGCTCCTGATTCGCCATGGCGCCGGTGCGCGACCGAATTTACCGCGCTTCTTCGGCGAGCCTGTATGCTGATTTCATTCTGTCCTCGGTGGACGAAGTAACGCGGCGGAACGGGGCTGACGATGGATTGGGCGATCAAAGACAAAGCGATTGGGGTACGAAGCGGCGCGAGATCCGGTCGCGGGCCGATCAGGCGCTGGGCGTGGATGGCTGCGGCGATTCCGCTGTTCGCGGTTGGAGCGGCGCTGATTCCGACGTTTCTGATGCGCGCGTTCCACGGGCGGCAGCTTGCGGCGGTGGTGACGCCGTATCCGCACGACCTGGCGCAGGTGAGTTTTGCCGTGGCGGGAGACGTAATTCCGCACGAGGCGGTAAAGGCTGCGGCTGCGGCCGCGGGCGACGGCGAGCCGGGGTGGGCCGCGTTGTTCAGCGATGTGGCCAACGTGTTTGAGGGGACGGACTTCGGATTTGTGAATCTGGAGACGCCGGTGGCGCCGACGAACTCGCACGGGACAAAGGCGTTCCTGTTTAACGCGCCGGTGGAGCTGCCCGAGGCGCTGAAGGCAAGCGGGATCAAGATTGTGTCGTTCGCGAACAATCATGTGATGGACCAGGGATGGGCCGGCTTTGTTGAGAGCCGGGAGCACCTGAAAGAGGTGGGGCTGCTATTCGCGGGAACCTCCGACAATGCGGCAACAGCGTGGCAGCCGGTAATCACCGAGGCGAACGGAATCAAGGTGGGCTGGCTGGGCATGACGCGATGGCTGAATGGGAATCGCAATCCGGACAAAGACGATCAGCCGCACGTGAATTTCTATCCCTATCCGGGCGAGGCGAACGGCGCGCCGGGAGCGGATGAGGCGACGGTGCTGGCGGCAGTGAAGGCGGCGCGGGCGCAGTGCGATCTACTGGTGGTGAGCGTGCATTGGGGGATCGAGTACTCGACGGCGCCGAGGCCGGAGGATGTGGATCTGGCGCACAAGTTGCTGGAAGCGGGAGCGACGGTGATTGTGGGCGGGCATCCGCATGTGCTGCAGCCGATCGAGACCTACCAGACGCAGGACGGGCGCGACACGGTGATCTTTTACTCGATGGGGAATTTCCTGTCGAACCAGTCGCGGAGTTATGTGGATGGATTGAATCCTGACTCGAACGGCGAGCCGAGGGACGAGATGATTGGGCTGTTCGCAGCGGTGAAGAGGGATTACGGACCGGCGGGAGTTCGCGTGGAGCTGGGGCATGTGGGGGTTCTGCCGGTGTGGGAGGACAACAACCGCAACGAGCTGGCGGAGGGAATCGACAAAAAGCCGATGATCAAGCCTGTGCTGATCGATCGGGAGATTCCGGTGCTGGAGGCGCGGCTGGATGCGCTCAACAAGCTGGCGGGCTTAAGCACGACCCAGGCAGACGTGCCGGTGGGCGGGCCGAATGCGGAGGTCGAGCCAGGCGCGAATGGTGCGGCGCCCGGACAGGGAAGCGCGGGACTGACGGCTGACCAGAAGAAGGAATTCATCGAAGTGACGAAGCGACTGAAGCTACTGACGGACCGGCGAGCGCAGATTCTGGCGCGAGTGGGCGACGACTACGTGGTGGCGCCACCGAAGCTGGCTACGAAACCGTAACTGGCGGCGAAGATGCAAATGCCGGAATCGGAAAACTTGCGGGACCAGAGACAAGGGGCCGGTACATTGACGACGGCCCTTGGCCTGCTGATGGCTCCCTTTCTATTTGTTGGCGCGTGTTTTGCGGTGCCCTATAGCGTTGCATTGCGATGGAGGCAGCAACGCCGTGAGGACAAGCTCAAGTCGCTGATGAAGTCGCGTGGAAGGTTCATCGGGTGGGCGGAGTTCGTGCGAGCGATGCGCGAATCCGGAGGCACCTGCATCGAGGAGAGATTCTCGGCAAAAGGCCCGGTCCGGTTCTGGTGGACGCCCGAGAATGTCTACGGCGAATCGCCGCACGAGATGATCGATTGGTTCACGATGCGGAAGGGACGGCGAAATGAGCCATTTGTCCTGTGGTGCCGCGAGCGCTACACCGCAGCGAATGGGGGCAGCGCGGTGCTTGTGGAGACCTGGGGCGTGGCGAAGCAGGAGATTTACGCATTGTGGGCGGAATGCAGGCCGGTGTCGAACAAGGCGCAGTGGATCGAAGTGGCGCCACCGGAAATTCTGCCGCAGAGGCACTGATCGTTGCTCCAGCGGAGCTCGAATTTGGGCGGTGCAGCGTGGCTGCGCGGCGCGACATGCACTGGTATCGCTGGTTTTCGGGGCCCGGCCCATCTGGTCAGAATTTACGGAAGGCGGCGATGAGGCGCTGCCAGAGCGATCGCGGCGGCGGCTGGGCAGCTAGATGGAGGTCCGGCTGCGCTGGCGGCGGATTTGTCTCGGGGCCGGCCGCTGCTTCGGCCTGGTCCCGTTCGCGGGCGTCGTGAAGGATTTGCCACAACGCGACTCCGTCATCTTCCCAATCGGTGTGTCCGCATTTTCGGCAGGTGTATTCGCGGATGACGCGACCAGAGAATGTGTTCTTGTCGGTTTGATCCATCAACTCGCCGCACTTCGTGCAGATCATAACGTCCTCCGCAATTCCTTACGCGGGATTTGAGGCAGCGGATGGTTGGCCAATCATCAGTAACCGTTCGCGACCAGCCACGCTGCTGTCAGGTCGAATTCCGGCCTTTTCGCGGATTGCATCCGCATGGCAGCGAGCTTGATCAGCACATCGGCCTCAATGTTGACGGGCGCGCCAACGGCGAGCGCGTGGAGATTGGTTCGCCAGTAGGTGAGGGGCAGGATTGCGATGGAGATGGTTTCGCCATCGAATTCCGCGATGGTGAGGCTGATGCCTTCGACAGCAACTGAGCCTTTGTGAACCATCCACTGGCGGACGTTTTCAGGGACGCGGACTTTGAGGGTCCAATCGGTGGTCTGGCGATCGAATTTGGGACTGGAAAGCGGGACCAAAGGTTCAAGGGAACGGAGTTCCCCTGTGCCGTCGACGTGGCCCTGAACGATGTGGCCGCCAAGGGGACTGCCGGCGGCGGTGGGCAACTCAAGATTGACGCTGGCGCCGGGAGCGAGAGAGCCGAGCGAAGTTCGGTCGAGAGTTTCCTGCGCCAGGTCGGCGTGGAAGTAGTTCGGGTCGGGATCGAGGGCCGTGAGGCAGACACCGGAGACAGCGAGCGAGTCGCCTTCGCGCAGGCGAGATGCGATGCCGCCCGCTTCGACAGTGATGCGGCGAACACCGCCGCGATCGGTGAGGCTGACCAGGGTTCCGGTCTGCTCGATGATGCCGGTGAACATGGAAGTATTTTAAGGGACTAAGGGACGCTGGAGCGCCAGGCGGATCAGAACTTGATTGCAACGCCCTTTTCGCACATATCGCCGAAGAGGGAAAGAAGATTCGTGATTCCGAGGAGTTCGCGGACCTGTTTGCCGAGATTGATGAGCTCGAGGCAGGAGCCTCCGGATTTTGCCGAGACGTAGAGGCGGACCAGAGTGCCGAGTCCCATGCTGTCGACCGAGGTGAGGTCAGTGAGATCGAGAATGATGCGCTTGTGATCGGGAATGAGGGGATGGACGGCGGAGTAGAGGTGATTGCAAACGCCGGCGTAGAGGCGGCCGTGGCAGTGGACGAGGGCCGTCGAGCCTTTGCGCTCGATTTCAAAGGTGAGAGCGTGCGAAGCCGCTGCATGGGACATCGAAGTTTTCCTTAACGGGAAATGAGACGGGGAAACTCGTTGCGGTTGATTGTCTCATAGAAACAGGGGCCAGGGATCAGAAAAGCCGGCGGAGTCAGCGGAGATGGCGGAGTTAGCAGAGCTGGATGCGGGGCTCGGGCGAGCTAATCATTGGCTGAGGCTTCTTCGGGAGTGGCTGCGGCAGCGAGGGCGGGGCTGCTGGTGAGGGTTCGATAAGCGAAGAAGAGCTTGGCGCGCCAGCGGAGGATCATGCCGAAGGCGAGCAGATAAAAGAGTGCGCCCGTCTGCTCAAGCGTGAGAAAGCGATCAAAGAAGCCGCGCGCCAGATAGCGGACGACAGCCAGCACGATGATGACGGCAAAAAACGCGCTCGACCGCTTCATCATGATGACGCCGTTCTGAAGATGGAGGTCGGAGGTGAGCAGCAGCGGGTAAGCAAAGACGACCGCTCCGATAAGGAAGGCGCCGAGACCCCACGCCCACGGAACACGGAAGGCCGAGACGATGAACATGCAGAATCCGGTAGCCATGCCGAGAGGCGGCATCACGATTTTTTTGAGTGTCACGGCGCTGCGGCCCTCGCGAATGCGCCAGGCGAGCACGCCGGCGAGACCGATGAGCGAGACGACAGCCGTGACGAGGGGAGTGGAGAGCATCTGGATTTGCCTTACGTTCTTTCAGCAGGCAGCTATCCCCAAAAGGATGGAGCCGGAACCGTACCTCTCTATTGTATTGGACTTGACAGGTCCGAAATGGGATCAGGGTTTCTGTGCAGGCCAGGGGTCAAGGAGGAGCGACGATAGGCCGAGGTCGTCGCCGTAGCGCTCGACTTCGACTTCGGTCATGTGAACGAAGCTGGGCAGACCTTTGAAGGCGGGAACGGCGTCGGAGCCCATGATCTGCGGCGAGATGAAGAGGTGAAGGCGGTCGACGAGGCCGGCGGCGAGGAAAGCCGTGTTGAGGCGCGTGCCGGTTTCGGTGAGGAGGGTGAGGACGCCTTCTTCGCCGAGTTTCGAAAGAACATTGTCGAGCGAGACGCGGCCAGCATCGGCGGGGAGGACTTCGACGCGGACTCCGCGCCTCTCGAGATCGCGGATGCGGGCTTCGTCGTGGGAGACGGTGAAGATGACGACGTCATTCTGGGAAGTCGAGACGAGCTTGCAGTCGAGCGGCATGCGGAGTGCGGAGTCGAGGACGATGCGCAGAAGCGGGCGGCGACGGCGCAGGCCGCTTCGGTCGGTCATCCATGGATCGTCGGCGAGAACAGTGTCGACGCCGACCATGGTTGCGTCGGCGGCCCAGCGGAGTGGCTGAACGGCGGCACGGGCCACTTCGCTGGTGATCCAGTAGGGCGCGTGGGGCGTTTGTTGCGCGGGCGGTGGCGCGATGCGCGCGTCGAGGGTCATGGCGACTTTCATGAGGACGAACGGGCGTTGGTGCTGGATCCAGCGAGCGAAGCCTTCGTTGAGGCGGCGGGCTTCAGCCTGGCAGGGGCCGACGGTGACTTCGATGCCTGCCGCACGCAGTGCCTCAACGCCGCGACCGGCGACGGCGGGATTGGGATCGATGGTGGCGGCGACGACGCGGCCGAGGCCGGATCTGATGAGCGCATCTGTGCAGGGCGGAGTGCGGCCGGCGATGTTGCAGGGCTCGAGGGTGACATAGGCAGTGCCGCCGTGAACGCGGTCGCCGGCGTGCGCCGTGGCCTCGCGGAGAGCAACGATTTCGGCGTGATCGAGGAGATCGTACTCGTGCCAGCCCTCGCCCACGACCTGGCCGGCACGGTCGAGAATGACGCAGCCGACGGCGGGATTAGGCGAAGTGACGCCGATGCCACGGTGCGCGAGTTCGAGGGCGCGGCGCATCCAGTGGAGATCGGAATCGGCAAATTGGTCCAGGACGTTCATCTTATTCCAGCAGGGAATCGACAAATTCTACCGGAGAAAATTCGAGCAGGTCGGTCATTTTTTCGCCGACGCCGACAAATCGGACGGGTAGGGAGAGCTCGCGGGCGATGGCGACGGCAATGCCACCTTTGGCGGTGCCGTCGAGCTTGGTAAGAAGAATGCCGGTGACGCCGGCGGACTGCGTGAACTGCCGCGCCTGCTGGAGGCCGTTCTGGCCCGTTGTGGCGTCCATGACGAGAAGGACTTCATGCGGCGCGCCGGGAACCAGGCGGGCGGCGGTGCGGCGCATCTTGTCGAGTTCGTCCATGAGGCCGGATTTGGTGTGCAGGCGGCCGGCAGTGTCGACGTAAAGATCGAGAATCGACCGGGACTTGGCGGCCATGATGGCGTCGTAGAGGACCGCTGCGGGGTCACCGCCCTGGCGGGTCTTGATCATTTCGACGCCGGAGCGCGAGGCCCAGACTTCGAGCTGTTCGATGGCCGCGGCGCGAAACGTGTCGGCAGCGCAGAGAAGAACGGAGCGGTTTTGCGCGCGGGACCAAGCTGCGAGCTTGCCGCTCGAAGTGGTTTTGCCGGTGCCGTTGACGCCGACGAGAAAGGTGACTTTGGGCGGCACCTGCGGTGCGGCAGCCGACCCTTGCGGGGCGCTAAGGATTGCGATTAGTTGCTCTTTTAAGAGACCGCGGAGTTCGGCGCCGCCTTCGATGGCCTGATGGCGGGCGCGATCGCGGAGAGCGTCGAGGATGGCCGTGGTGGTTGGCACGCCGAGGTCGCTCGAGAGGAGGACCGTTTCGAGATTGTCGAGGGTGGACTCATCGACAGTGCGAGTGAGGGCGGCGAGATCGGATATTTTGGCGGAGAAGGACTCGCGCGTGCGCGAGACTGCCTGGCGCATGCGATCAAAGAAGTTTTTTGGACCAGGTTTTTCGGGTTCTTCGTTGCCAAAGAGGGTGGTGATCATCTTTCTCAGTTTAATTGGAGGATGAGGGGAGAAAGCGGAGTTAGCGGTGTTAGCGGAGTTAATTGCCCGTTCAGGAAGAATGGGTTGACGAGTCTGCGAGTTCGGGTCGTGAACCAAACGTCCATTCAGCCTTCGGTTGCGGCAGTCCAGTAACTTTGGAGACACGTTGGGCGCGGAATGGGCCCGGGAAAAGGCTGAACTCCGATATTCTTGACGAGTAGGCCGTAAACCTACGAGAAGAAATGACTAAGACCTCCCAACATCCGCTTGAAAAGATCATCGAAAGCCGGATCGCCATCATCGATGGAGCGACCGGCACGACGATCCGCAACTACGGAATGAAGGAAGCGGACATTCGCGGAGAGCGGTTCAAAGATGCGAAGAAGGACCTGCTGAACAACGGGGACCTGTTTACGCTGACGCGGCCGGAGCTGGTGGGCGACATTCATCGCCGGTTTCTGGAGGCGGGAGCCGACATTCTGGAGACGAATACGTTTGGCGCGACAAGCATCGCGCAGAGCGAGTTTTTCGTGGACGATCCGCGGGAGCGCGGAGGGCGGAAGGATCCGGAGTTTTATCAAAAGGTGATCGACGACAAGTTTCTCGGCGAGCTGGCGTGGGAGATCAACGAGAAGTCGGCGCAGCAGGGGCGGGAATGGGCGGATCGCGTGGGCAATGAGACGGGACGGCAACGGTTTGTGGCGGGAGCGATGGGACCGCTAACAGTGTCGCTGTCAAATTCGCCGGAGGCGGACGATGCAGGATTTCGCGTGGTGACGTTCGACCAGGTGAAGACGGCGTACAAGCAGCAGGCACGGGCGCTGATCGCGGGCGGAGCGGATTTGCTGCTGGTGGAGACGATCTTCGACTCATTAAATGCGAAAGCCGCGCTGGTGGCGATCCGCGAGGTGTTCGACGAGGAGGGCCTCGCGGCGAGCGGCAGGGAGCTGCCGGTGATGATTTCGGCCGCAGTCGGACGCGGCGGAGAGACGATGATCTCGGCGCAGACGATTGAGGCGTTCTGGACCGCGGTGCGGCATGTGAAGCCGTTCAGCGTGGGACTGAACTGCTCTCTGGGGCCGGACTTGATGGCGCCGTTTTTGCGCGAGCTTGCGGAGAAAGCGGATGTAGCCGTTTCGTGTTATCCGAATGCGGGATTGCCGAATCCGCTGGCGGCGACGGGGTTCGATCTGGGGCCGGCGGATATGGCGCGGTACCTGAGCGAATTTGCGCGCGAGGGACTGATTAATCTTGCCGGTGGATGCTGTGGCAATACTCCGGAGCACATTGCGGCGATTGCGAAGGCGCTGGAAGGCGTGGCGCCGCGCAAGGTTCCGGTGCAGGCGGCCGCGGAGCCGTGCAGCGTTGAGAGCGCGGCATGAGCGCGGGCTCGGCAAGGCCTGTTGAGACAAAACCGCTGCGATTGTCCGGGTCGCAGCCATTCACGCAGCAACCTGGCGTCTTCATTCTGATTGGCGAGCGGACCAATGTAGCCGGATCGCCGAAGTTCGCCAAGCTGATCAAAGAGGGGAAGTACGAAGAAGCCGTAAGCGTGGCGCGGCAGCAGGTGGAGAACGGGGCGAATGTCTTAGACATCTGCATGGACGAGGGGATGATCGATGGCGTGGCCGCGATGACGCGCTACCTGCAGCTGTTGGCCAGCGAACCCGAGGTGGCGAAGGTTCCGTTCATGATCGACTCCTCAAAGTGGGAAGTGATTGAGGCGGGGCTGAAGTGCCTGCAGGGCAAGGGCATTGTGAATTCGATTTCGCTGAAGGAGGGCGAGCAAAAGTTTCGCGAGCACGCGGCGAAGGTGCAGAAGTATGGCGCGGCCGCGGTGGTGATGGCCTTTGACGAGCAGGGGCAGGCCGCTGGTTTTGAGGACAAGACGCGGATTTGCGGACGGGCTTACCGAATTCTGACGCGCGAGTTGTGCTTTCCGCCCGAGGACATCATCTTCGACCCCAACATCCTGACCGTGGCGACGGGGATGGAGGAACACAACAACTACGGAATGGACTTTATCCGCGCGACGCGATGGATCAAGGAGAATTTGCCGCACGCGAAGGTCAGCGGAGGCGTGTCGAACGTGTCGTTCAGCTTTCGCGGGAACAATAAGGTGCGCGAGGCCATGCATGCGGCGTTTTTGTATCACGCGATTGCCGCGGGCATGGATATGGGCATTGTGAACGCGGGCATGCTCGAGGTCTACGAGGAGATTGAGCCGGAGCTGAAGGATCTGGTGGAAGACGTGCTTCTGAACCGGCGGCCGGATGCGACCGAGCGGCTGGTGGAGTTCGGCGAGAAATTAAAGGCGGCGGGAGCAGGCGACGAAAGAGATGAAAAGAAGATTGAGGAGTGGCGCAGCGGGACGGTGGAGGCGCGGCTGAGCCACGCGCTGGTGAAGGGGATCGATGCGTACGTCGAGGCGGACACAGAAGAGGCGCGCGTGAAGCTGGGACGGCCGCTGGCGGTGATCGAGGGGCCGCTGATGGACGGCATGGGCGTGGTGGGAGATTTGTTTGGCGCGGGAAAGATGTTTCTGCCGCAGGTGGTGAAATCGGCGCGCGTGATGAAGAAGGCGGTTGCGTATCTGACGCCGTTCATGGAGGCCGAGAAGGCGGAGATGGCCGCGGCGGGCCAGGCCGTGAGGGTGCAGGGAAAGATTGTGCTGGCGACCGTGAAGGGAGACGTTCACGACATCGGGAAAAATATTGTCGGCGTGGTGCTGGCCTGCAACAACTACGAAGTGATCGACATGGGCGTGATGGTTCCAGCGGAGAAGATTCTGGAGCGTGCGCGAGAGGTGAGGGCGGACATTGTCGGACTGAGCGGGTTGATTACGCCATCGCTCGACGAGATGGTGCACGTGGCGCGGGAGATGGAACGGCAGGGAATGAAGCTGCCGCTTCTGATTGGTGGAGCGACGACGAGCCGCGCGCATACGGCGGTAAAGATTGCACCGCACTATAGCGAGCCGGTGGTGCACGTGCTGGACGCGAGCCGGGCTGTTCCGGTGACGACGAGCCTGCTGAGCGAAGAGGGCAAGCCGGAGTTTGTGGCGAAGCACCGTGCTGAATTTGACGCGCTGCGCAAGGCTCATGCCGCGCCGCGGCGGCCGGTGGTTGGGCTGGATTTGGCGCGAGCGAGGCGGACGCCGATCGAGTGGCGAGCGGAGGATCTGGCGAAGCCGGGTTTTTTTGGTGTGCGCGTGCTGGACGATTTTCCGCTGGCCACGCTGAGAGAGTTCATCGATTGGAGCCCGTTCTTTCATACGTGGGAGCTGAAGGGGGTTTATCCACGGATTCTTGAGGATGAGAAGCAGGGCGAGCAGGCGCGGCAGATCTTTGCAGAAGGAAATGCGTTGCTGGACCGGATTGTGAAGGAGAAACTGCTGAGGGCGCGCGCCGTCTACGGATTTTTCGCTGCGAACGCGACAGGCGACGATGTGGAGTTGTACACGGATGAGCGCCGAGAGAAGGTGCTCACGCGGGTTCATTTTCTGCGGCAGCAATCGGACCGCGAGGGGAATGAGCCGTGCCGGTGCCTGGCGGACTTTATTGCGCCGAAGGAGACGGGGCTGGCAGATTCGATCGGTGCGTTCGCGGTGACGAGCGGGTTTGGGTTGGGTGAGCTGTGCGACCAGTTCAGAGCAGAGCACGACGATTACAACGCGATCATGGCGGAGGCGATTGCCGATCGGCTGGCCGAGGCGTTTGCGGAGTGCCTGCATAAACGTGCGCGCGAAGAGTGGGGCTACGGACGAAGCGAGAAATTGAGCAGCGACGAGCTGATCCACGAGAAGTATCGCGGGATACGGCCGGCGCCGGGGTATCCGGCGTGCCCCGATCACACGGAAAAGGGCACAATATGGAAGCTGCTCGACGTGAAGAAGTGCGCGGGCATCGAGCTGACCGAGTCATTTGCGATGTGGCCGGGGTCGAGCGTGAGCGGATTTTACTTTGCGCATCCGGAGAGCCGGTATTTCAGTCTGGGGAAGATCGGTCGCGACCAGGTGGAAGACTACGCGCGGCGCAAGGGAATGAGCGTGGCCGAAGTGGAACGCTGGCTGGGACCAAACCTGAATTACGAGACGGCGACCTAGGCGATCTTCTCTGCTGCGGGTCATGGCGTCCAGGCGCTGGCATGCACTGTCGGCGGGGCAGTTCCCTTCGGATTCGGGCTGCATTGGACGGATCAGCGTCGATTTTGTCTCCCTGCTTCCAAAACAATTTTAAGAACCTGCGAAACTTTTGAATCCTCCGAGGGTTCGTTTGTGTAATTGGAGATTTTGCGTCCATTGCATCTCGCGCGAGTTGATCTCGTCGAGAGGCAATAGGGATTCCACGCCTTGGAGGGCAGTGTATGAAGCGTGTCATGTTTGTTGTGTTCTCACTTCTGCTGACGCCATCGTTGTTTGCGGACGCCGGCTCTCGGCTCATTCCGGCGGGATCGCTTGTGTCGTGCACAACCGGCGACGGGAAGATCTCCTCGAAGACAACCGCCGTGGGCGATCCAATACTTTGCAAGGTGGAGCTCCGGCGCGGCGACTTCATGCTTCCCTACGGAAGCTACCTGGGCGGACAGTTTGCCGAGTACAAGGATCCGGGCCACTTTGTGGGCAAGGGTTGGATGGAACTGGACTTCGATCGCCTGTACGTTGGCGATACGGTGGTTCCGATCAACGCGAAAGTGGTGGATGTGCCGGGGTACAAGATCGACGCGCAGGGGCGCATCCTGGGCAAGGGCCACGCCGTTCGTGACACGGTTCTGTGGATGATTCCGGTGTTGTGGCCGATCGATTTGATCAACCTGCCACGGCGTGGACCACGGCCGACGCTGAAGTCGGAGACGACGCTGACGCTGCGCATGATGGACGACATCCAGGTGCCCGTGGTTCCGCAGCCGCAGCGAGATCCGTATGGGCTGTACCAGCGCGGGCCGAACTCGTATGCGCCGCAGCCTCCGCCGCCCACGCAGGCGCCCGATGAGGGACCACAGCAATCGTATGTTCCTGAGCAGCCGGCGCCCAATGAGCAGCCTGCACCGCCGGCGATGGCGTATGCACCGCCGGTGGCGTATCCCGCGCCTGTGCCCTATGCGCCGTACTATCCGAGCGTGGTGCCTTATGTCGGCGTAACGATCGGACCGCGCGTTGGAATTTACGGGTACGGACCGAGGGGGTATGTTGGAGGGCCGGTGGCGCGCGGATATGGCTATGCTCCGCGAGCTTATGCGCCCGCCGTGCGACCGTACGGATATGGATACGCGGGGCGCGGATATGTTGGCGGCGGATACGCAGCACGGGGACCGATGATGGCTGCGCGCGGCGGATTCTCTGTGAGAGGCGGAAGAGCGCGGTAAGCGAAGAGAGCGCAAGTTAGCGAGCAGGAGATTTCGGCCGGAGCGGGACTCAAGAGAATTGCGGTTCCGCTTCGGCCGTTTGATTTTATGAAAGCTGTCTTGATGCGGAAACCAAGTTTGCAACGAAAGTGTCAGGGATTGAACGGGAATTTTGCACTGTTTTCGCGGCACGTTGACCGTGCGTTTACAGTACCGGCGCAATACTAGATTCGTGATTCAACTGACTGTGCCCAGAGTACCTTTGGAGCTGGCGTTTGACGCCAGTTCGAGGGCGGAGCTCGCGCTTCCGGCCAGCATCCCAACCCAAATAGAGGTAGCGCATGCTGGCCGAGTTCGCGCCGATGCGGGGCGTTACCGGCTACGGCTGGCGGAGACGGCGGAAGATCGCGAAGCGGCGTGCCGGTTGCGCTTCAAGGTTTTCAATATCGAATTGGGCGAGGGACTGGAGAGCTCCTACGAGACGGGGCTCGACATGGATCGTTTCGACCCGATCTGCGAGCACCTGCTGGTCGAGGACAAGACGAGCCGGCGTGTGGTGGGAACGTACCGCATGCAGTCGGGCACAACGGCGGCGCGGAATCTTGGCTACTATTCGGAGCAGGAGTTCAGCCTCAATCCATATGAGCCGCTGCGCCCGGGGATTCTCGAGCTGGGGCGCGCATCGATTGATCGCGAGCATCGCACGCCTGAGGTGCTGATGTTGTTGTGGCGCGGGATCGCGCAGTATGCTGCCGACATGGGGCTTCGTTACCTGCTCGGTTGCTCTTCCTTGAATTCCAATGACCCGGCGGAGGGTTGGCAGATGTACCGCCAGCTTGAGAATTTCAGGGTTCCAGCGGAGTTTGAGACTAAGCCGACCGCGGCGTACGCGTGCCCCCCAGGAAGCTACGATCTTGCTCAGCAGAGCATGGACGCACAGCCGTCGCCCTGCCGGACCGATCGGTTGCAGCCGGAAGATTCCGCTCCGGCGCAAGCCCAAAATGCGGTGAAGGTTCCCAAGCTGTTGAAGACCTATCTTGCGATTGGCGCGCGTATTGCCGCGCCGCCAGCGCGGGACCGCGAGTTCCGCACCATCGATTTTCTGACGCTCCTGGACTTGAAACTTCTTTCGGCGGCGGCTCGCCACCGCTTTCTGGCGCCGTTGACGACGTGACGCTGCGCCGTGTCCGGCGCGCTGTGGCGCTGGCGTTCGCTCTTGCAATGTGTGTTGTCCGCTATTGGCTGGCGCGCCTGCGCGGGCCGATGACGCTGGAGCGGCGTGCCTTGTGGCTGCAGGGAGCGGCGCGGGCAATTCTGAAAGTACTCGACATGAAATCGCAGGTGGAGGGCCAGCCACCGACGTGCGGACTGGTGGTTTCGAACCATCTGAGCTATCTCGACATCATCATCATCAGCGCAACGATGCCGTGCTTCTTTGTGGCAAAGATGGAGATCGGCAGCTGGCCGTATTTCGGCAGGGCGGCGCGGTCGGGCGGGACGATTTTTCTTGATCGGTCGAGTTTGGCGAGCGCGATGACCGTTGCGGAGCAGGTGACTGAACGGCTCAAGCTGCCGGTTCCTGTGCTGCTGTTTCCCGAGGGGACAAGCTCGGACGGAGCGCAGGTGCTCAGGTTTCACTCGCGGCTGATCGATCCAGCGATCTCGACGGGCGCGCCAATCACGGCGGCGGCGATCCGGTATGTCATCGAGGACGGCGTGGAGGAGCGTGAGCTGTGCTGGTACGGCGATGAGGAATTCATCACGCATCTGTGGAAGGTGCTGGGCGTGACCGGGTTCGCGGCACAACTGAGATTCGGCAAGCCGCGGATTCGTTCCGATCGGCGCGCGGCGGCGGACGAGACGCACGCGGAGATCACGGCATGGCGCGAGGGCAACTTGCTTGAGACCGAGAGCGCGATGGCGATGCAGTAGTTGGCAATAAAAACGTTAGATATTGTGCCCGATTGCGGTTCCTCCGGGCACATTTCCAGTTAAATCAAGCGACGATTGCGGGATGCGTGTGGACGTGGCGACCCAACGGATGGCGCTGGGAGCGAGCGAAAGCGCGGCGAGCGCGGCGGTGCGGCCAGCGCCCGTGACGGCCGCGCGCGAGAGGCCCGTGGCGATGGTCATGGAGCGGGTGAGTTGGGCGCGAAGGGTGCAGTTGTAATCTGCCGCGCTGTGGCCGGCGAGAAACATCTGCGTGGCGAGCGCGGCGGAGTGCAGGGCGATGGAGATGCCATCGCCGGTGAAGGAAGGAATGACGGCGGCCTGGTCACCGACGCACCAGAGACCACGGGACTCACGGATGAGATAGCCGTAAGGAATTGGAGAGATAGCCAGCGGACGCGGCCAGAGTGGCGTTGCGCCATCGAGAATGCCGCGAAGATGGCGATTGCCGCGGAGGATGGAGGCGAGGAGCTGCGCCCAGCCGCCGGCAGCGCGCAAGGTGGAGCGGCGAACGACGAGGCAGAGGTTGGCGATGCCGTCCTCAATGAGCGACAGTCCGCCATAGCCGCCAGAGAAGAGGTAGAGGTCCATGCAGTCGAGCACCGAGTGGAGTTGTGCGGGCGCAAGCTGCCAATGCATTTTGAACCCGACAAGATCGGATTGCCTGGCGGGAGAGCGGGTGAAGCCATGGAGGTCGTGTTTACCCGTGGCAATGAAGATATTGGACGCGCGGAGAGAGTTGCCGCTGCTGAGCGAAACGATCCAGTCATCGCCAATGGGAATGAGCGATTCGACGGCGACGCCGCGAATGACTTGACAGCCATTTTCTTCGGAACGGGCGAGAAGCGCTGCGTCGAGAACGCGACGCGAGAGCGAGAGCGCCCGAAAGGGAAGAGGGGAAGCGATGAGTTTGCTGCCGGCGGAAAGGCGAAGGCCTCTGATGACGGTGGCTCCGAGCTCGAGCGGGGCAACGCCGGCCTGGTGGAGATAATCGACAGCCTCGAGGCTTAGGAACTCGCCGCAAACCTTGTGGTGCGGGCCGGATTCTTTTTCGAGGAGCACGACGCTGCGGCCGGCGGCGGCAAGGCGGAGGGCGACCATGGCGCCGGCCGGACCACCGCCGATGACGAGGTGATCGACATGGCGGGTAGAGGCGCCAGGAGCCGAAGCAGTCCGAGCCGGGACACTCATGGCGTTTTTCTCCGGCTGACGCAAAGGCGAGCTGGTCTGGAAGGCTGGATGGAGAATGCATGAGGGTCGATTCCGGCTGCGGCGCACATGCGCTGCCAGTCCTCAGGAACGAAGGAGCGGGCGATGGAGATGGGGCCATCGTGCTGGACAAAAGGGTGAAGCCCGGCCAGTTTGGTGAATACCCGCAGAAGATGATAGGGAACCGAGGCGCGAGAGAGATCGTTGATGAACCAGCCAAGCTGGGCGCGAAGCTCCATCCATTGCACAAAACGAATCACGTCGGGCTCGCTGAGGTGGTGGGTAAATAGAGCGCTGATGACGAGGTCAACCGGCTTGTCGGGCTGCCAAGCAAAGACGTCGGCAGCGATCCAGCGAATGTCGCTTGCCGATGGTGTAGCCTCTGCTGCGATGGCAACAGCGTCAGGGTTGAGGTCTAGACCAGTGAGTTCGACCGCGATATTTTGAGCGCGGGCCCAGCGCTCGATGCGGCGGAGGGTGTCGCCGTAGCCGCAGCCAACATCGACGATGTGGAGCGGCGTCGGTGCCGAAGTTTTGGCGGCGGGAGCAGTGGCGACGGAATCGAGCCAACGCAACAACGGGCGGTAAGCGAGGAACCAGCGATTGAGGCGCGCGAGGTCGCGGAGGCAGGCGCAGAGCTCGTCGCGAGAGCAGGGCTCGTCCATGAGTTCCGTGAACTGGGCGCGATGACGGAAATCGATCACGCGAGAGTCCGCATTGGATTTTCCCGCCGGCGTCGTTGCGCCGAAGCGAGGGGGACTGGCACCGAGGGTTGCGGGGATGCGACGCAACCCTTCGGGCTGGTGCCAATTTCCCTCATTTCTTTGTCGCTCGTCGCTAGCAGACACCCGGTATGCGTCCCTCCTCACTCCTCAAACTGAGGGAAGTTTGCTGCCAGCGCCGCCGACAGGAGAATCCAAAGCGGGCTCTAGATTGCATGGAAGAGCATGGTTTCCGCGGTAACTCCCGGACCGAAGGACATGGCGCAGCCGAGTTGGCCGGGTCGGGCACGCTGCATCAGCTTGCGCAGGACGAACATGACAGACGCGGAAGACATATTGCCGAAGTTGAGGAGAATACTGCGCGAGTCAGTGAGCGCTTCGGCAGGGAGTTGGAGGCCCTGTTCGACGGCGTCGAGGATCGTGCGCCCGCCGGGATGTACAGCCCAGAGATCGACCGTGGAGAAATCGTGCCCTCGAGTGATTCGTGTGCCCGCTTCAGCAAGGCCATTACGTAACTGGCCGGGGACCTGGCCGGAGAGATGCATGTCGAATCCCTGTTCGCCGATGCGCCAGGTGATGAGGTGATCGGTGCCGGCGAGATTGACGGCGAGAAAACTGTCGAGGGCAAAGCCGATGGGCTCGGCGGTGACGAGATAGGCGGCGCAACCATCGGCAAAGACCGTGAAAGCGAGCAGTTGCTCAAGATCCTCGGTCTCCTGCATGTGCAGGGAGCAGAGCTCGAGCGAGAGGAGCAGGACTTTGGCGTCGGGCTCGGAGCGAACGATATGGCGAGCGGCCTTGAGCGCATTGATGGCGGCATAGCAGCCCATGAAGCCGATGAAGGTGCGCTCGACGGAAGGATTGAGTTGAAGCAGCTCGACGACTTCGTAATCGATTCCCGGCGCATAGAGACCAGTGCAGCAGGTAACGACGACGTGAGTGATGCCCTGGCGCTCGGCGTCGGTGAGCGCGAGCTTCAACAGGGCGCAACGCGCGAGTTGAGGAGCAAACTGCCGGAAGGCCTCCATGCGACACGCGGTGGAGGGGAAGTTGCCGCGGACGAAGAGCGCGCCCTGATCTTGCATAGTGCCGGAGTCAGTGACGATGGGCTTGAGGAAGGAGTACCGGTGCTCGATGGCCGAGAGACGAACCATGCGGCGATAGAGATTGCGGCGTGTGCCTTCAGGCAAGAGGCTTTCGGCGAAGGGAAGGAAGGGGCCGTGCATGTCGTGCGGCGGGACAGCCGTGGCGATGCGATTGAGATAGGCAGTCGTCATTCAAAGGCGTCCGTGGCGCCCGGTCGTTCATCCTCTCTGGACAGCATATCGTGCGGAGTGTCGCAGGATCGCAATCGTCAAGTCATTCAATTGCAATCTTTGACGTTGAGAGCGGCAATTCGGCTCTACGCGATGGGTGGGGCGGCAGTGGAATCGCGGACTACAAGACTCGTTGAGACGAGGAACTCGCGCTGCAATCGGGCGCTTTCGAAGTCTTCAATCTGGGCGCGGAGAGCGTTGAAGGCGGCACGGGCAAGATCGGTGCGCGAGAGGCGGATGGTGGTGAGGGGCGGCAGCGTGTACTCGGCGAAAGCGATATCGTCGAGGCCGACGACAGACAGATCGTGGGGCACGCGGAGGCCCTGCATGTAGGCCGCGCGCAGAACGCCGATGGCGGTCATGTCATTGGAGCAGACGACAGCGGTGGGGCGAGCGGCGAGCTTGCTTAACTGCTCGAAGCCCGTGACACCGCCCTTGAGAGTGTGGTCGCATTCGATGACCCACTTCTTTTGAAGCTGCAACCCGAAAGACTGAATGGCGGCGCGAAAATCGTTCTCGCGCGTAATGGCGGAATGAAGACTGTGCGGGCCGGCAAGGAATGCGATGTCGTGGTGACCGAGATCGACGAGATGACGAATGGCCTGATGAATGCCGGTGGAGTAGTCGAGGAGAATGGTGCTGGCCTTTGGATCGTCGAGCTTGAACTCGGCAAGGACAATGGGCACGCCGCGGTGCGTGAGTTGATCGAGTACGGGCTCTTCTTCACCAAAGGTCATGACGGCGACACCGTCGACCTTGCGCTCCAACATGCGCCGGGCGCATGCGGCCAGGACGGCCGGGTCGCTGTTGGTGGAGCTGACCAGAATCTCGTAACCGCGGGCAACGGCAATCTCTTCAAAGCTCTGGATCAGCTCAGGAAAGAATGGATTGGTGATGTTCTCAACGATGATGCCGAGGAGGCGGCTGCGGCCGGAGACGAGGGTGCGTGCGTGGGTGTTGGGCAGGTAGTTGAGTTGCTTGATCGCCTGCCAGACACGTTTGCTCAGACGCTCGCTCACAAGCGAAGAACCGTTCATGGTTCTGGAGACCGTGGCGATGGAGACTTTGGCTACGGCTGCAACAGCGCGGATGTCGGGGAGTTTAGCTGGGGTCTTGCGTTTCGGTTTTCGAGGCACGAACCAATCCTAATGCAGCGAGATGGCGCGCAAAAAGAGAAAAATAATTCGATTTTCCACCGGAGATTGTGTGCGCGGAATGCGGGAGGAGTCAGGCGCTTTCAGAGATGAGGAGGCGCAGGTCACGCAGATTTTGGCCTGTGGGTCCGGTGACGACGGAATCGCCTATTGCCGTGAAAAGAGGACAGGCGTTGAATTCGGCAAGGGACAGCTCGGGATCGAAGCCAAAGGCGCGGGCGCGAGCCACAGTGGTGGGATCGGCAATGGCTCCGGCCGCTCGCGTGTTGCCATCAATGCCATCGGAGCCAGCGCTCATGACGGCGAGGCGTTCGCCAGGATGGTTGGCGAGCTCGAGGGCGCAGGTGAGAGCGAATTGCTGATTGCGGCCGCCGGCGCCGGGCGGGCGCGTGAGCGTGACGGTGACTTCGCCGACGGAGATGAGACAGAAGCGGCTGTGCTGGACGCGCAAGGCGTGGAAGCGCTCCAGCAGATAGCGGGCCGCATCGGCGTAGTCCCAGTCGTCGCAACTGTTGTCAACCACGACGTGATAGCCGGCTGCACGCGCAAGGATGCGCGCGTTCTCGACCAGGTCGTGGCTGGAGAGCAGGATTTCGAAGACCGAATCGCGGAAGGCGGGAGCTTCCTCGCTCATGCTGGCCGCGGAAGTGATGCGACGGGGCCGAATGGGGTCGGTCCACGGGAGCTTGGGCATGAACGATGTACGCCAGCTCTTGTTGCCGGGCGACTCCGGCAAATCCTCGCGTTCAAAGAAGGCGCGGATGGAGGGCGGCAGCTTGGCCGAAAGTTCGTATTTGGCAAGGAGCTCGCGCACGTCTGCCACGGTGGAGTGGTCCGGCGTGGTGGGGCCGGAGGAAAGTGCATCGAGCGTGCGCAGCGGAACGTCGGGGAGGAGCAGGCTGACCTTCAGCGCTTCTGGCGCGGCCATGGCGAGACGGCCGCCCTTGACCGCGGAGAAGTGCTTGCGGAGGGTGTTGATCTCGTTGATGGGGGCTCCGGAAGCAAGCAGTAACTGGTGAAAGGCGACGGTCTCTTCGAGGGTGATAGTCGAGTCGAGAGGCAGATCGAAGATAGCAGAGCCGCCGCCGGAGATGAGGAAGAAGACGAGCGTGTCTTTTCGGGCTTTGCGCAGCAGGGCGAGAGTGGCGCGCGCAGCGGCGAAGGAGTCTTCGTTGGGGAGGGGATGACCACCTTCGAAGTAGCGGAATCTCCAGTTGCGGGCCGTGGGCATCTGGTTGGTACAACAGATGCCGCGCAGGCCTTTGCGGCGCTTCATGCGATCGAGCAGAACCTGGAGCATGGGGCCGGCGGCTTTGCCGATGGCGATGACGTTGAAGCGCTTGTAGGCGGAGAGATTGATGGACGCGGGACCGCTGCCGTCGGGCATGAGGCGATTCAGTACATTCCCCTCGAAGCGCAGGCGGCGGTCGAAGGCAGAAGGGATGTCGCAGGCCTTGATGGCGCCGGTAAAGATTCCAGTGGCCGTGGCGTGAATGGACTCGAGAGCAGCGTCGCTAACCGGAGTCATGGCAGCAGCTCCTTGCGCTCAAGCGCTACGACGGCGAGATGTGCCCCAAGAGAAGTAGATACGAAGGCGGAAATCATTCCATTTCTGATTTTACGCTGAAACCTGCGACAGCGCCGCGCGCCGGGAAAGGGGCGGTTGACAAGTGCTTTCGCGGGGCCACGATGGCCGCGCACCGGGGGGGCGCCGCGCTGTGCGTTATTCTGGCAGCATCATGAACGATCCTTCAAAATTGCTTCCTTTTGACCCGATTGGGCTGACGCGCCAGTTATGCGAGATCGAATCAACGACCTACCACGAGGGAGCGGTAGGCGATTTTATGGCGGGGTTTCTAGCCGGGCGCGGGTGGGAAGTGGAGAAGACGGCTGTTGCCCAGCCGGCGGATAGCCAGACGGACGGGCCGCGCTGGAATGTGTATGGCGGACCGGCAGGGAAGACGCCGGACCTGGTTTTTTCAACGCACATGGACACCGTGCCGCCGTATATCCCGTTCAGCGAGGATGCGGAGTGGATGTATGGGCGCGGGGTGTCGGACGCGAAGGGAATTATTGCCGCGCAGGTTGCGGCGGCGGAGGCGCTCCGCGCCTTAGGGTTTCGGATTGGAGTCTTGTTTGTCTCTGGCGAAGAGCGCGACTCGGCCGGTGCGAAGGCGGCGAACCTGAAGCCGAAGGGAAGCCGGTATTTGATCAACGGCGAACCGACGGACAATCGCGTGGCACTGGCGTCAAAAGGGGCGTTGCGCGTGGTGTTTCGCGCGACGGGAAAGATGGCGCATTCGGCGTATCCCGAGCTGGGCGAGAGCGCGGTGCACAAACTGGTGCAGGTGTTGGGGAAGCTGCTGGAATTGAAACTGCCGGTGACGGAAGACATTGGGCCGAGCACGCTGAACATCGGGCAGATTCACGGCGGGCATGCACCGAATGTGATTGCGGACAAGGCCGAGGCGCAGGTGCTGGTGCGGCTGGTGGGGGACTCGACGCCAGTGAAGGCTGCGCTGCTGGAGGCGGCGAAAGGCTTGGCGGAAGTGGACTTCACGCTGGAGATTCCTTTTGCGAGGCTGCGCGCGCCGGCGGGATTGCCAACGATGGTGGCCAAGTTTACGACGGACATTCCGCAACTGAGCAACTGGGGCGAGCCGCTGCTGCTCGGGCCCGGCAGCATTCATGTGGCGCATACGCCTTTCGAGAAGCTGGCGAAGAAGGAATTGCTGGAGGCTGTGGAACTCTACGTCAGGGTGGCGAAGCAACTGCTTAAGTAGTCTTTCGGTGGGCTCGAGCACAAGCGCGGCGTAGCGCTACTGATAATTGCCGATGAGCACAAACGGCGCCCAGTAATATGGATGGGCATAACCGAGGCTGCTGGGTGGGGCTGATTGGTCCGCGGTTTCGAAGCCGCGGCCGGTGCCGCCGCCGGGCACGGCTCCGCCGCCGTGAATGAATGCAAGCTGAGCCTGGCGAAGGGCTTCGGCTTTGCCATCGGCTGGATTCCTGACCCAACGATCGTAGAAGTCGCTCATGATGTGGCTGGTGCTGAGGTCGTTCACGTCCCAGAGCGTGGCGAGCACCGCTTCGGCTTCTTTTTGCTGGGCGACCATTCCGAGCGAGTCCATCTCGAGACCGTTGCGCGATTTGTAATCCTTGGCCGTGCTGCAGGCTGAGAGCGTGAGCAGTCGCGTTCCGTGAAAAGCAACGTCGGAGTTTTCCATTGCGGAGAGATTCCACTCGAATCCGCTGGGATCGCCAGTGTTGTCGCCGCCCATCATGAGGAAGGGCTCGTCGCCGCTACCCGCGATGAGGACGAAGTGGCTGGCGATGTGAACGACGGAGAAGTTGTTGCCGGCGCCGAGATCCGATTTGAGATTCGCCAGCGTGAACTGCTCGTCGGGCAAAAGCTTGCCCTGCATGGGGCCGTGGGATGCGGGATCGGAGGGATCGTGAACCACGGAGTCGAGTTCGGGAATGACGCCGGGAAGAGCAGGGAGGCCGTTGTAGCTCTTCGACAGTCCCATGGCGAGCGCGCTGGGCGGGGTTCCGGTTTGCAGCGGGGAATCCGTCATGTGGCCGTAGCTCTCAGGAGTGAAGAGCACATTGTGAAAGCGCTCGACCAAATATTGTTTGCCGTCGTAGAGCGCGCCCATTGGGACGTAGCGCAGAGCATCGTCGAGCGACCAGAGGAGAGTTGGGACGTTGCCTTTCGGGCCGGGACTCAATTCGAGCGATTTGAGCTGAGCCTCGATGGGCGCAACGACCATGGAGTAAAGCTGATTCAACTGCGGGCGGGGATCGGAAGAGGGCGAGCCGACGGCTCTGAGCGCTTCAAGTGCCTTGGCGCGGATGTCAGACGGCGAAGCGGGCAGGACGATCGCCTTGCGCGAGTTGGCCGTGACGACGATTGCATAGGCGTGGTCGTCGCCGAGAAGCAAGCGAATTCCCATGACACGTGGGCCAAGTTTCGCGAGCGAATCCTGAAGGAAACTTTTTGTGGTTTCCGTGGAAGCCTGGCCGGGCGCGGATTGCGCATCGAGCTCAGGAAAAATCTTGCTTGTGAGGACGGATTGAATGTCGTTGCCTTCCTGTTGAATCGTTGCGCCGAGCGACTTAAGCTGGGCGTCTTCGTCAGGGGTGCGCGATGTCTTGGCCTGGAGCTGGCCGTATGCGAGGCTCGATTCCTCGATGACGCGCGCCTTCTTTTCGAGGTCGGGCAAAGCGCTCTCAGCATCCTGCTGCGCGGGCGAAAGCTTGAGAGGCTCAATGCCCGCCGAAGCGCCGGGTTCGGCGGTGGCGACAACGTCCTGAAGCTCCTGCTCCTTGAGGAGATCGAGAATCTGCTCAGCCTGGCCGAGGCGGCCGGCCTCGACGAGCAGTTCAGCCAGCATGCGGTATGCGCCGGAGCGCGATTGCGCAAAGCCGGCCTGAACCTCTTTGTCCATGCCCAGAATGTTTCTGCGGATCTGCTCGTAATCGTTGACCGCGAGAAGACCGAAAAAGATGGCTTCCTCGGGCCGATTCTGTTTGCGGAAGCCGATCATTATGGAGTTCTCAATGTTGCCTTCGATTTGGGGATCGCCAGTGGCTTTGGCAAGGCCGAGCGCGGCGATGGCGCTGGTAAAGGAGAGATCGGGATGCTTCAACAGCGAGTAGGCCCACGCGATGGTCATGAGGTCCTGGGCTTCGTCGCGCTGGTCCTTTACTTCTCTCCAGATGGAGAGCGCCTGAAGATCGAGGTCGTATGCCTGCTGCGCTTCGCCAAGGTCGGAGTGGTCGCGGCCAAGGTTGTTGAGGACCATGGCTTCGCCACGGCGGCTGCCGGTCTGGCGATAGATGGGCAGGGCCTGTGTTTGGAAGTCGAGCGCCTTGGCGGGCTGGCCAAGATCGGCGTAAGCGCGGCCGATATCGCTGAGCGCAAGCGCCTCGCCGCTCG
Organism: uncultured Acidobacteriaceae bacterium; assembly: GCA_963823805.1. Taxonomy (GTDB): domain Bacteria; phylum Acidobacteriota; class Terriglobia; order Terriglobales; family Acidobacteriaceae; genus Telmatobacter. The sequence continues at coordinate 499,938 of CAWGMW010000001.1, forward strand.
GGTTGCCCACCTCGCGCCAGATGGGCAGCGCCTGGTTGTAGTAGTCGAGCGCGGTCTGATGCTCGCCGAGGTCGTTATAGAGGCGGCCGAGGTTGTTGAGCGTGAGCGCTTCGCCCTGACGGTTGCCCAGTTCGCGCCAAAGCGCAATGGCCTGGTTGTAGACCTCGAGCGCTTTTTGTTTCTGGCCAAGGGCGGCATAGGCTGGACCCGTGTCGTTGAGCACCAGAGCTTCGCCGTTGCGTTCGCCCAGGTTGCGGAAGATGAGAAGCGCCTGATTGAAGTCGTCGAGAGCCTGCTTCCCATCGCCCATGTCGGACCAGGCTCGGCCCAGGTTGTCGAGCGTGCTGGCTTCACCGTTGATGCTGGCGGTCGCGAGGAAGCTCGAAGTCGTTGCGGCTTGGGCTGGAGCAGGGCCGGTTGGCGCGTTCTGCGCGGGGGGCGCGCCGGGCGGAGCATTGAGTTCGTGCCAGATAGCGAGAGACTGGTTCAGATATTTCAGCGCATCGTCGTGCTGTCCGAGGTTGTTATAGACCTTGCCGATGTTGTTGAGCGTCTCGGCTTCACCGGCGCGCGACGGGAGCGCGCGCCAGAACGTCAGCGCTTGATTGAGCAAGTCAAGAGCCTTGTCTTCCTGACCAAGATCGGTGTAGATGCGGCCCATGGTGTTTAAGGTTGTGGCCTGGCCGAGCAGGCTCGAGTACTTTTGCTCGATGGGCAGCGCCTGATTCAAGTAATCGAGCCCTTTCTGCAGTTGGCCCGCACTGTAGTAGAGGGCACCGAGAATGTTGCACTCCGAGACCTGCTGGCGAATGTTTTTGCTGGAGCGGGCCTGAGCCAGGCTCTGCTCGTGTTGTGCGATCTGAGCGGTCAATGCGCCGGGCTGCGCGCCGGGCTGCGCAGCCGCCGATGCAACTGCGAAGATCGCCGCAAGACAAACTGCGCCGGAGCGAACGCAATTAAGGCAGGTTGATTTCATGGCCTGCATTCGCATCAGGGGCGGGCATTCGCCGTTGCGGGAGGGGGAGTGCGGAGGGCGAAGTCCGCGTCCGCGGAGCTGCGGTTCATAACGGGATGCTGGTGCATGCCCTGCGACGAGACAGTTTGCGAGACCTGCTGCGCGACGGAAGAATAGACCTGGCTCAAGGGCGTCTCTCCTTTACCGCTTTTGAGAACCTGAAGCAGGTAATACGTGAAGTAGCCGTGCTTGAGCTGGCTGCTTTCGAGCGATTCTTCGTTGACTTCACTCGCGGCCATGACGATGCGGCCAGTTCCGTCCGACATGTGCGCAAGCATGGCGCCTGAGGGCGCGGTGTTGGCAAGCGCAGCGGAGGGTTGCGATCCGTTGTCGCCGGCCGCGCCACCGCTGTAGCAGGTGTCGAGAAAGACGGCGGTGCGAAGGGCCTTCATACGAGTTGACACAGCGTTGGCAAGCTCGACCATGGGATACGCGGTGGCGTAGAGGGCGTCTTCGTCGATGCTTCCGCCGGAGTAGACCTCAGTGTCGTAGGTGATGAGGTAGTTTGCGCCGCCCGCGGAGTCAGTGGTGCGCGGCGTTCCGTGCGTGGCCACATAAATTACGACGAGATCGTTGGGCTGCGCATGGCGCGCGATCCAGTTGAGCTCTTCCTTGATGTTTTTTGTGGTGGCCTGATCGTCGGTGAGGACGTGAACGTTGTCGGCGGGAAAAGCGCCGATCGAGGGATCTTTAAGCGCGGCGGCAAAGGCGGTGGCATCGGCGCCGGTGTAGTTGAGCTGCGGAATTTTCGCGTCGGTAAAGTGACCGATACCGACAACAAGGGCCCACTTTTGCTGCACGGGACCGGGCTTTACAGGCGGGGCAACGGGAACAGGAGTTACGGTGCCCGCGTCTTCAAAGCCGCGTGAGGCAGGCGTGGAAAGGATGAGCGGGTCGAGTCCCTGATCGAGCGCTTCGGAGCCGTTGAAGCGCGCCTTGTCCATGGCGTAATTGGCGAGGGAGTCGTGGCCAAGGCGCTTTTCGACGAGGCTGCGGTAGTACCACGCGTCGCCCAGCTCGGGACATTCGGCGACGGCGGACTTGAGAAGCTGTAGCGCGTCTTCAAAGGCGTCATTGCCGCTTTGCGGCGTGATTTGCTCGAGCGCCTGAACGATGAGGTCCTGACCTGCGCCGCAACGTACTCCCTGAGCGTGCGCACAGGGGCAGGCAATCAGCGTTGCGGCAAGCAACGGCAAAAGATCAAGTCTGAATCGGCTGCGCAAAATCATTTCTCGGCTACGTGCTTTGCGGTTCCCGAGGGCTTCTTCATCGCTCGGGCTTTCATCGCCTCCAGGACGCGGGCGCTGACGCCGCCACTGGTGAGAGACTGCTGGCCGTCGGGGCTGAGGTCGAAGTCGATCGCATTGGCTCCGTTAATGGCCTGAATAATGGTCTGCTCATCCATGCCGGCTTTGACCATGGTGATGATCTGCATGTTCGAAAGCCCCTTGTGCACAACAGCAGCCGGCTTTTTCGCGGCTTGCGTCTTCATCTCGGCCAATATGCGCGGGCTGACGCCGTTGCTGGTGAGATTGTGCTGACCTGCGGGAGTGAGATCGAAGTTGACCGCGTCGGCTCCGCGAATGGCTTGAAGGACGGCGGATTCGTCAATGCCGGACTGGACCATAGTGATGACCTGCGCATCGGTGAGGCCCTTGCCTGGGCCTCCTCCCGCGGGGCTGGGATTGATGCTGGCCGACTGAGCTTCGGCCTTGGCGCGGGCTGCCGCCTCCTGTTCCTGATCCAGCTCCTTGTAATGAGCGATGGCAGTTTCGATGCGCTTCTGCGGCTCGAGGAAGTACTTCTCGTCGGGCTTGGCATCGATGGCTTTGCCGTAGTTGATGGCGGCCTGGTCGAGATATTTCATGATGGCTTTTTGATCTTCAGCCTGATAAGCAAGCGCCTCGTAGGCCACGCCAATGTTATAGAGCCTGTAAGCGTCCTCATCCGGTTTGGGGAATGGCGTCGCCGTCTCGTAGGTTTCGAGGGCGCGCTCCCAAAGACCGGTCTCGGCATCCTTGTCGCCTTCTTCGAGCGGGCCGTCCTTGCGTGCCAAATAGGCGTCGACGGTTTCGTTTGTGTCGACAAGGTGCTCCGCAATCTGCTCTACTGCATCGATAATCAGGCGCGAGCGCAGTTCGGCGGGAGTGGGAGGGTTGAGGTCTTCGCTTCTGGCTCCGCCCTTCGCGCGCGAGAACCTTCCCGCGAACTCGCCCATCACGCCATGGGAAGTTGAATTCCCCTCGCTGTCGTATTCTCCGTCAAAACTCGAAGCGATGTTGTCGGAGATGAGCATGTGACCCGTCGCATCCTTGGCCTGGAAAGAGACGTTAAGCTGGCCGGTGATGCGTTCAAAGGTAGCTGTCCTTGTGGCGCTCTTGGTGAGGTCGATCCCGCCCGACCCGAAGGCGATACCCGGCGCTGCCCTGGTCGTGAGTATGGGATCGGGGTGGGAGTACTCAGTGATTTGGCAGATGATCTGCGTCGCGGGATTGTCGTCGTCGCGGAGGTTGGGATCGTTTTTCAGCAGCTCGGTTTCGAGGAGCGCCTGAAAGTCATAGGGCAGGGTTCCGTCTTCGTCGGCCGAAGTTACGACGACCTTGATGGTTTCTCCCGGCATATGAATCAGCGCGGGCAGCTTGCGCTGCAGAGTGACCTTCTCCTTGGCGGCGCCAAAACTTTGCGCGCGGGCTGGCGCAGCAACAAGCGCCCCGATGCCGAGCGATATGAGTGCGACGATCTTTGCCGAACGGCTCATCTTGACCCCCGTCGATTTACCGTTTATTTTGCGCTTCCAAATCCGGTTGGTAGCGCATCGCAACCAGCATACCCGCAGACGCGGGCTGCCGTCTCCCCTTTTTGATGCCGTCAATTCTTTGTTCGCGACCTACTCTTCAACGCGATTCATGAAACCGAAACGCGGCGCACGAATCCTATTTGGTTGCACTTTGAGGGGCACTGTGAACACTCATGAGCCCTATGCCCCAATTGGTGGGAACCTCGCCCGAAAATCCGCGGGTTCCTCCGCTGGTTTGACTTAGGAGTTGCTCCAAGGGCGATGGCGCTCCACGCGTGCCGCGCGAAGCGACGCCTTCAAAGGCCAGCGCGTAGGGGTCGAGCTGTTGCTCGCTGCTGAGCATGATGAGCGTATCGACTCCATAGGGCGGCCCGATGGTCTGGACCGGCGCGCCGGGCAGAACGAACTGGCGGCCATTGTCGGCATCGTTGGGAAACTTGTTCCCGGCGTTGTCGCGCGGGTAAAGAACCTGGCCCCGGCCGTGGCAATCGATGTCGAGCACATAGACCCAGCGCTGATCGACGACGCGGTCATCGGAGGTGAGGGCCATCGTCAGCTTGTCGCCCTGGTGCGTGGTCTGATTGGCCGGAAGCGGCGCAGTGGCGCCGGACGGAAGCAGGGTGAGTCTGTAGTACTCGTCGGTGGACGCATCGGCCGGACTGTTGACCAGTTCGAGCCAGCCATGGACCTTGGCCAGCAGGGACGAGTAGTGGTTCAGCTTATTGCCGGCGGCGTCGATCGCGGACGCATCGCCGACCGGGACCCAGTCAGACCGTACGGGATAGGGCGAGGTTGCCGAGCAGCCGGGACTGTGCGGGGGCGCATTGGGTGAGGGCGGCCCGGCCGCAAGCTCGCTCTTGTGATACCACGCGTAGGCGGGTCCATTGGCGGTGAGGACGCCGGTGAGCGCGTAGTGCGCGACCGACATATTGCTTGCGGCCTGAACAGCGCTGTCGGCGCCCGAGGGCTTGACCTTGGCGGCCAGCTCCTGTGACGGCGGAAGGTTGACCCACAACTTGGCGCCGGCAGGGAGGTCTTTTTTGATTGCATCGGCGGTAAGTGGCGCTCCCAAGCTGACAGTGGTGGCGGAACCGGCCTGCTCGATCGTCCAATTCGTGCCGTCCCAACTCAGGACGTGCGTCCATTGCTGTTCGGCGGGATCGGAGACCAGGTTGGCGCCGGAGGCCCGCACCTGCGCGGCGGCCGCGTCAATCTGGTCTTCGGAGAGATTTGAAGGCCAGAGCCAAACGAGCAAGGGAGGGTTATCGGCGGGGATCCATTTGCTCAGCTCGAAAAGGTCACCGGGAGAAACCTTCGCACCCGCCGGGCTGACGATTTCGGCTGAAGAGCGGGCGAGACCATCCAGACTGGTGATGCGCAGTAGAACGCTTTGACCGGCGCTGTCGGCCGTGGCGGCGGTGAATTCACTGCCGACACCGAGGCCGGAAGCGCGGCCAATGTCGAGCGAGACTGAGCCGTCATCGTTTGTTCCAAGCGCGGCAGCGCGCACCTTATCAGACTTGGCGGCGGCGCCACCAAAGAGCGGTTGATCGCGCCGGTCGGCCATTGCGTCAAGCTCCGGATCCTGATCGGGCACGTTGCTGCCCTCGAGGACAGCCTTGACTCGCTCGAAGACAACGGAAGCGGGCGTGTCGGCAGGCAAAGCCTGCAGAGCCTGGAGCAGCGCGGCAGTGAAGGCGCCGTGCGGCTCGGTCCCGGCCGGCATCTCCTTTGCGGTTTGATCCTGTTGCGCGGCAGAAAGGACGAGCGCGGGATTGTCGGTTCGCTCGGTTGGCGACGGGCGCGGCTTGCCGTTGGGCAACGTGTCAGGAGCTTCATTGATGTCGCGGGGATCAAACGCCAGGGCACGCTCGCGGTACAGCGGGCCGATGCCGCGGCTGATGCCGCCGGAATGGCAACTGTCGAAGATGACGGTAAGATGAACACCTTTATCGAGAGCGGCGTTGAAGATGCGCGTCATCTCGCGGTCGCGGACGTTGTAACCGCCTTTGTAGGCGTCAGAAGGAACCAGCGTGCTATCAGCGTGGACATATTGATTGCCGACAAGCACGGTGATTTTGTTGCCCTTGCTGTTTACCCGCAGCGAACCGTGGCTGGCGTCATAAAAGACCACGGTGTCGCCCTTTTGCGGGACATCCACGAGATATTTCTGCATGGCGGCAAGGATGCCGTCGTGCGTGGTCTGGTCGGCGGGAAGAAGGACCACACCGGGACTCGAATGGGGTGGCGCTGGATTGGTGAGCAAAACAACGTTGGTCGCCGGGAAGCCAAACTTGGGACTGGTCAGGAGATCGGCCATTGCCTGCGCGTCGTTGACGGAGCCGTCAAGATTCTCGAAGGTTCCGAGTTCGCAGCGGCCGTAGATGCAGCCCGCAGGATGATCTGCCGTGGTTCCCGCGGGCTGATATGTGTTGATGCCGATCAGGAGGGCTCGCTCGGTTTGGGCAACAGCGGACGACCCAGCGAACGAGCCAGCGAGCACGAAGGCCAAGGCAGAAAATCCGGCGACGTACGCTTTCATATGAGCTCCCATTGCAAACCGCAAGCGGGACTTTTCCCCCATCTCCGCGGCGGAATTCGCTGACCCCAAAATCGAGCGCGGCAATCTCGTGAGGGAAGAACCACGCGCCCCGCGGTTATCCAGCCACGCGGCCTCAACAATCGCTCCAGTACACGCCGGATGGAACACTGCCTTTTTCAGGAAGTTGCTCAACCAGCGCCGCAAGCAAAGGTATGCGTCGAGGCTTTCTCCCTTGCGTTTTATCGACGTAAATCGAGGCGCAAGGGTTTCAACGAAAATTGGTGTTCCTCGGGGGAGGCGGCGAATCTAATCGAATTCGTTGCGCGAACGGTCTCGCCGGCGAGAACAGCAAAAGTATAGCTCTCCGGGGCAGCTGAGCAATCGAGAATGTTCCGGCGCGAAGCTCGCGAAGGAAGCCGTCCAGCGCGGCACCCGAGCCGACATATGATGCGAACATTACCCGATAGGGTCCTGTGCGCCTGTTGCAGCCGACACCCACAATCATCTCCCGGCACTGGACTTGGTGTGAAATCGAGCGCTATTGGAACGGCGATCACCCAGGAAGGACAGGTATCCTGCCGAGCTTCGAGTTTGAACGGAGTCGGCTGGCTTACGCCTGCGACAAGAGCCAGTGTGCATTGCGCTGGTGTGGTTTCCTGACGCCGGCGCGGAAGGGAAGGATTCGCGTCAATCACCCGAAAGTACCGGGAATCTAGCCCTTCTGGACCCTGCTTTCTGTGGACATGGGTTGTTGATTTGCCCGAGAATGCAAGCACGTGAGGTATGCGTCTTCACTGGCTGAGTCACTCTTAACCTCCAAAAGGAAGAAAATATGACGCGAAGACTGGGAATGTATGCTCTTTCGATCGCCATAGTCACGTCAGTGGCTCCAGGCCTTTGCAAGGCTCAGTCCGTGTTGACGCATCACGTGCGTGAGGCGACGCAAGACGGGACCGCGCCACTGGAGGGCCAGCTTTCCGCAACCCAGAACCTGCAGCTGGTGATCACGTTGCCCCTTCGCAATCGGGACCAGCTGGATCAGCTCCTTGAGGACCTTTACGATCCCAGCAATCCGGGCTACCGGCAGTTTCTCACTGTGGAGCAGTTCAGCGAGCAGTTCGGGCCAACCCAGGCAGAGTATGACGCCGCGATCGACTTTGCGCGGGAAAACGGCTTGACCGTCGTGGGCACCTCCCCGAATCGCCTCAACTTGCAGGTGTCCGGGCCAGTGGCGAACGTTGAGGCCGCTTTTCATGTGAATCTCCGTGTCTATCAGCATCCCACTGAGAACCGCATGTTCTACGCACCCGACCGCGAGCCAACCACCAACCTGACGTTTGCGCTGTGGCATATTTCGGGGCTCGATAACTATTCGATCCCGCATCCTGCGGGCCTGGAAAAGTGGCCCGAGAATGATGGCTCAAGCTCCAACGCCACCACCGGCTCCGGTCCCTCGGCGTCGTTTCTGGGCAGCGACATGCGCGTTGCCTACTACGGTGGATCGCTCACGGGCAGCGGCCAGTCAGTGGGCCTGCTCGAGTACTACGGCACCGATCTTGCCGACCTGACCACCTACTTCAGCAATGCCAAACAGACCAACAGCGTGCCGATCGCGCTTGTCTCAACCGACGGAACCAGCACCAGCTGTCTTGACACCAAGGCCGGCGGCGACTGCGATGACACAGAGCAGACGCTGGATATGACGCAGGCGCTGGGCATGGCGCCGGGATTGTCGAGCCTCGTGATGTATGTAGGCTCGACCGATGCGGCCATCTTCAACGCCATGGCCACGGCCAATCCCCTCAACGCGCAGTTGAGCTCATCGTGGACCTGGAACCCGGCCGACCCGAGCACCGACGATCCCTACTTCAAAGAGTTTGCCGCGCAGGGACAGAACCTCTTTCAAGCTGCCGGAGACAACAAGAAATGGACGACGACGGGGACGGCCTCTGAAACCTACCCAGCGGACGACGTGTACGTGACTTCAGTCGGCGGAACCGATTTGGAAACCAACGCCGCGGGCGGAGCGTGGGCGTCTGAAACGGCATGGGCCGATAGTGGCGGCGGCATTTCGCCGCATAAATATGCCATCCCGTCTTGGCAAACGGCGGCGGCTGCCGGTTGTGCCAGTTGTTCCCAAAGCTATCGCGACGGTCCTGACGTTTCGGCTAACGCCAACTTCACGTTTTACGTGTGCGCCGACCAGACGACCTGCACAGCAAACAACTATGGCGGCACCAGCTTTGCCGCGCCGATGTGGGCAGGTTACATGGCTCTCATTAATCAGCAGTCCGTGGCTAACGGCAACAATACGCTGGGCTTTATCAACCCGAGCTTGTATTCGATCGGCGCCAGTTCTAGCTACGGATCGGACTTTCACGACATCACCAGTGGCAGCAATGGTTATTCGGCGACAACCGGGTACGATCTGGCCACTGGCTGGGGCAGTCCCAACGGCGGCGGTCTGATTAGCGCGCTGGCCGGGTCTTCGTCCACGGCAGGCGTGATTACGAGCCCGGCGCCGGGCAGCACGTTGACGGCGGCTTCGACGACCTTCACCTGGAGCGCAGGCACCGGCGGAGTGACCGCATACTTTCTCCACATCGGCACATCGCCGGGCGGTGCCGATCTGGTGAACATGGGTGTTGGGACCAGCACCAGCGCGACCGTGACTTTGCCCACCAACGGAGCCACGATTTACGTGCAGCTGGAGACTCACATCGGCGCGACCGTCATTGAAAACAACAACACCTACACCGAGTACGCCATCTCCGGAGGAGTCATCACCAGCCCCACGCCGGGCAGCACGTTGACGGCGGCTTCGACGACCTTCACCTGGAGCGCAGGCACCGGCGGAGTGACCGCATACTTTCTCCACATCGGCACATCGCCGGGCGGTGCCGATCTGGTGAACATCTATCTTGGGACCAGCACCAGCGCGACCGTGACTTTGCCCACCAACGGAGCCACGATTTACGTGCAGCTGGAGACTCACACCGGTGGGACCGTCATTGAAAACAACAACACCTACACCGAGTACGCCATCTCCGGAGGCGTCATCACGAGTCCGGCGCCGGGCAGCACGTTGACCTCGGCATCGACGACCTTTACCTGGAGTGCAGGCACCGGCGGAGTGACCGCATACTTTCTCCACGTCGGCACATCGCCCGGCGGTGCCGATCTGGTGAACATGGGTGTTGGGACCAGCACCAGCGCGACCGTGACTTTGCCCACCAACGGAGCCACGATTTACGTGCAGCTGGAGACTCACACCGGTGGGACCGTCATTGAAAACAACAACACCTACACCGAGTACGCCATCTCCGGAGGCGTCATCACGAGTCCGGCGCCGGGCAGCACGTTGACCTCGGCATCGACGACCTTTACCTGGAGTGCAGGCACCGGCGGAGTGACCGCATACTTTCTCCACGTCGGCACATCGCCCGGCGGTGCCGATCTGGTGAACATGGGTGTTGGGACCAGCACCAGCGCGACCGTGACTTTGCCCACCAACGGAGCCACGATTTACGTGCAGCTGGAGACTCACACCGGTGGGACCGTCATTGAAAACAACAACACCTACACCGAGTACGCCATCTCCGGAGGCGTCATCACGAGTCCGGCGCCGGGCAGCACGTTGACCTCGGCATCGACGACCTTTACCTGGAGTGCAGGCACCGGCGGAGTGACCGCATACTTTCTCCACGTCGGCACATCGCCCGGCGGTGCCGATCTGGTGAACATGGGCGTTGGGACCAGCACCAGCGCGACCGTGACTTTGCCCACCAACGGAGCCACGATCTACGTGCAACTCGAGACTCACATTGGCGCGACCGTCATTGAAAACAACAACACCTACACCGAGTCTCAATAGTTCGGTGACCATCTTCCATTGGCTGGGGCTGAGCTCGGCACGGTCGCAAGTCAGTGTCACTATGCTGGGGAGCGAGCTCGCAAGAAACTGCGGGCAGCAGGGCGTCGCGCCCCAGATTCATCGAAACATTTTGATAAACCAGGCGCTCTCGGTCTAGATCGTCTCCATATAATGATGCCAGGCGCACAGGGCTTTCGCGGGCCCAAAGGGCGAGTCAATTCGCTTGAGCGCGGCATCGTACATAATGATGCGGAGCGTCTCACATCGACACTTGGGCGTGGTCAGATCTTCTGAATTAACGCGTTTGGAATGAAAATGTTATAGAATCCAGTGGACTCAAGATCGTCACGCATTTGTCCTACATTTCCACCTTGCATCCGTCACACCCACCATGCTATTCCTTGGTCATTCTGAACTTCGGTTCGTTGCGAAGATCGGATTCTGGCATTCTCGTCAACGTTGAGGAGCGCCGCGTCACCGCATTTCCTAAAAATATATCGGGTTAGTTAGTGTTTCAACCGATTGCCTGGGACTCAGAGGGGCGGAGCCTTCCCTGAGTGCGACCCAAAACCTGACTCTTTGAAGAGGACCGGAGTGTTCTCATTCCTTCCCTCGCCATTTGAAAGACAGCTGAGAGTGAACGGGATCGCTTTGCATCTCAAACCCGGCTCTGGGGTGAATTATGGCAGTTCTAAGGCCGCGCTCACGCAAGGTTAGCGTCCGTCTTTCTGAAGAGGAGTACCTAACCCTCAGGCGCGTATGCTCATTGACCGGCGCCCGCAGCGTATCGGACCTCACGCGGGAGGCTATGCGCACGGTTGCGAAAGATGTGAATCGAGAGGATCCGCTCGGACTTCATCTCGAAGAATTTCGCGCAGACATGAAAAGTCTGGAGAAGAAGGTAGAGCAACTGGAGGCGAAAATCACAACGCTGAAGGCCGAAGGAACGCCTTGAAGAAGATCGCCGAAGATACACCCGGCTCGATCAAATAGAACCACGCGGACAGGCAAAATGTGTGAAACCGGCCGGTGCAGGAATTCCGGGACCCGTCGTTTGCAAGTTTTACGCCATCAACATCAACCGACAAACCCACCCGTCAAAAGGCTAAGAAATGGGCAGCGTATTGCTTTACATTCGAAGAATGTCTGAATCCTGGCCGCGTTGGACCCGCATCCGCAATCTCCTGTTTACATTGGGATTGGCGGTATTAATTTGTGGCGTGATCGGTGACCAGCGTGGTCACGCGCAGACAACGGACCAGAGCTGTAGCGCCGGGAACCCCGATGAAGCATGTGCCCCAGGCGGGGATTCCCAAACCCCACCAGCCGCGGACAATGGCGGGCAGGAATCGGGCCAGAACTGTGACGCCGCGAACCCCGATGAAGCTTGTGCCCCAAACGGTCAGGCCCAGGCACCCACTGCGGCGGGTAATGGCGGGCAAGGAACGGGAGAGAACTGTGACGCCGCCGCCTCCCCTGAAACATGTGCCCCAAACGGTGAGGCCGAAACTCCATCTGCCGGTGAGACCCAGGCGCCAAACGCCGCGAATAGCCCAACGACGGGGATGGGTCGCGGTGGTGTCGCCGAAATCTGCGCTCAAACGTGTGCTCAGAGCAGTGACGTCGAAGGCTGCTTCCAGACATGTGCGCAGCAGAGCGAGGCGAAAGCTTCTGGCAAGAACGGAGGCACTCAGGCGCCATCCGCGAATCGTCCTGCCCAAACAACCGGTGCGCATGCGACGCCTAATGGAGCAAATTCCGAGAACCACCAGAGTGAACCCCAGGAGATACAGCAGCCCAGTCCCTATAGGAACTTGCCGTCACTGCACGATCTTTACACTCAAATCCCAGCCACCGGAGGCAAGCTGCAGCGCTTTGGCAGCGACGCCTTTGTTATTGGCTCGGGAAACGCGAACGAGTTGCCGATGGATCTCCCGGCCGGTCCCGATTATGTTCTTGGGCCGGGGGATAGCCTGATCGTGAATATGTGGGGCGGCGAGTCAAGCCGGCTGAGCAGAACGATCGACCGCCAAGGCCAGATTGACCTTCCTGAAGCGGGCACAGTCATGATTAATGGAATGACGATCGCGCAGGCTCAGAGTGCTATCCAAGAGGCCCTTGGTAAGCAGTTTCAGGATGAGCACGTCGAAATCTCCCTGGGCCGGCTGCGCACGGTGCGCATCTATGTCGTGGGAGATGTGCAGAGACCCGGCGCTTATGACGTGAGTTCTTTGTCCACGCCGCTGAGCGCCCTTTACGCCGCAGGCGGCTCGACCAGTCGCGGGTCAATACGCATCCTGCGTCAGTATCGCGGAACTCAACTGGTCCGCGAGATCGACCTTTACGACTTTCTATTGAAGGGCGTCCGCTCCGACACCGATCGTCTTTTGCCCGGCGATACTCTGCTGGTGCCAACGGTTGGTCCGCAAGTTGCCGTCGAAGGAATGGTGCATCGCCCCGCGATCTACGAACTAAACGGCGAGAAAACCCTGAATCAAGTGATTGAGCTTGCGGGGGGGGTCCTGCGCACGGCGAGCTTGACTCAAATCAATGTTGCGCGAATTGTGGCCCAGGAACGCCGCACCATGGTAAGTCTGCAGCTCCCGGACGACCCGGCGGAAGTGGCAAAGAAGCTGGCCGACTTCCCGGTGCAGGGTGGAGACAACGTCATAATCTCAGAAATCCTGCCCTACAACCAGGACGCGGTCTATCTCGAAGGACATGTCTATCGGCCCGGCAAGTATCCCTACAAGGACGGGATGACGATTACCGATCTGCTGCATTCGTACAAGGACGTAATGCCCGAGCCATCCGACCATGCGGAACTCATACGTCTTCTGCCGCCCGACTTCCGGCCAGAGACCATCAGTTTTAACCTGCACGACGCGCTGATCGGTAATGATTCGTTTCCGCTGGAGCCTTTCGATTCGGTTCATGTTTTTGGCCGCTATGAAGTCGATCCGCCCATGGTTGTCATCCGGGGAGAAGTGCTTCGTCCCGGTACATATCCTATGTCTGACGGCATGACTGTGGCCGGATTGGTGAGTATGGCGGGAGGATTCACACGGAGCGCCTATCGAGATGAAGCCGGCCTTTCAAGCTACGACGTTCAAAATGGCCAAAAGATACTGGTGACCCATGAAACTGTGGCAGTGGAGAAGGCGCTGGAGGGCGACAAGAATGCCGATGTGGCGCTTAAACCGGGAGACGTTGTTAGCATTCAGCAATTGGCCGGCTGGCAGGATATCGGTTCGTCGGTAATGATAAGAGGCGAGGTCGAGCACGCTGGTAGCTACGCGATTCAAACCGGAGAGCGCCTGAGCTCCGTGTTGAAACGGGCGGGAGGCTTTCGAGACGATGCTTATCCGCCCGCTGCCGTCCTGCAGCGGATCCAAGTCCGTCTACTGGCGGAGCAGGCGCGTCAGCAGATGATTCAACAAATCGAGAGTACGCCGACCCAGGTCAGACAAGGAGCAATCGGTTCGCAATCGGCGGCAAACATCCAGCAGTCGCTGGAGGCGCAGCGCCAGGAGATTCTCGTGAGCCTTCGCAACCATCCCGCCAGTGGCCGGCTAATCATCAACATCTCTTCAAACGTCAGCCGATGGGAAAACACACCTGAGGATATCGAGCTTCGTGCAGGGGATACCTTGTTCATACCCAAGCGGCCGAACTTTGTCGTGGTGAGTGGCCAGGTGTATAACCCCGCTGCAATAAGCTATGTGCCAGGGAGAGATCTTACCTGGTATCTGCGCAAGGCAGGCGGCGCAACTCCTAACGGTGACAAGAAAGAGATCTATGTGCTCCACGCCGACGGGTCGGTGGTGCCGCACGGTAATACCTGGGTAAGTAATAACTTTATGAGCCTCCGCATGCGGCCTGGCGACACAATCTTTGTTCCCGAAAAAATTATCGGCGCCTCAACCGTCTGGCAGAACATCGCGGCGGTGGCGCAGGCTATGTCGGCGGCTGCCCTACCCATCGCTATTGCGGGATCCTACTAAGAAGTTCCAGCACATTCCTCAATCTGCTTGAACCGTCCGGCCAGGTGCAAAGGCGCATAAGCTGAAGCGAGCAACCGGGCGAAAAACCGCCGATCGCGACTTCGTCAGCTTGGACGGCACCAGTTGGCTCAATTCCCAATCGGCCAATCCGCTACCGCATAGTCTCACCGAGAGCGAGTTTCAAATGGACGATTTTCAAAGTACGACACAGGCTCCAGAAATCTCCGCCCAGATAGATGACGTTGAACCGGCTGGAGAAGAAGAAGTCGGCGAAACTCTAAGCTCAAGAATCGCCGGTTTTCTGCGGACCTGCTGGTTGAAACGAAGGATGGTTCTTGGCATTCTCGCCCTGGGCATCTTGATCTCGGTGCTCTATGCGTTCTCTCGGCCAAATGTCTACACATCGACGACAACTCTGATGCCGCCCGGCGACACGTCTTCGTTTTCCAACGTCATGAGCGTGCTGTCGCCAAGTAGCGCCGCAAGCGAGCTTGGCAGTGAAGCGTTCGGACTTGAAACTCGCGGCGCCTTATTCATCGCCGTTATGGAAAGCCGGAACGTTCAGGATGCCTTGATCAATCGCCTGGGCCTTGCCCATTACTACAAGGCGCACAGTATCGAAGATGCTCGCGCAGCGTTGGAAGGCGCTACAAAAATCGAGGAAGATCGAAAGAGTGGAATCATAACGATCAGCGTTACGGCTGGGAACCCTGTACTCGCTTCGAATATGGCGCAGGGGTATGTAGACGAGCTTAACCGTGTGGTAACGGATAATTCCACCTCTGCTGCCCGCCGTGAAAGGGTCTTCCTCGAAGGACGGGTAAAAGATGTTAAACAAAAGCTCGATGAGTCCGCTAAGGAACTTAGTCAGTTTTCTACCAAAAGCGGCGCAATCGACATACCCTCCCAGACAAAATCGACGGTAGATGAAGGGCTCAGGCTACAGGCCGAGTTGATCGATGGACGCAGCCAGCTGGCTGCACTAAGGCAAACCTACTCAGAAGATAATGTCAAAGTGCGGGCCTTAGAGGCGCATAATGCCGAGTTGCAGCGGGAACTAGACAAGATTGGTGGAATGCCTCAGGGATCCGGCGATAACACCGATACAAACAAGTCTCCTTATCCTAGTGCCGACGAACTGCCTGCCTTGGGAGTTACTTTTTATGACTTAGAACGTGAAGTGCGCGTTGAGGAAGAGCTGTGGGAGGCCCTCACAAAGCAGTATGAAGCGGCCAAAGTGGAGGAGGCCGAAGAGCTTCCAACGGTGCGCGTTCTGGACGTTGCTAATATCCCCGACCGGAAGTCCGGGCCCTCGCGGCGGTTGATTGTCGAGATAGGCGCCCTGCTTTCCCTGGTCGTGGCCGGCATGATGGTTCTCGTGGGAGTGATTTGGGAACAATTGGATCCCGAGCAAGAGCCTAAGCGGATGCTGACAGAGGTCATCGACGACGCATTCAATGCCCAACGATGGTATTGGAGGCTGCCCGGAATGAGTTGGATTCAGCGACGCCAAAAGCGGTCGGACGAGCTTGGATAATTCGCCTCGATCTCAACGCGATCGATGATTGCAACCTGGCAGAAAATGGGCCGGCATGGCCGCTATGAGGCGACTTGAATGCCAGGATCTCGCGGGAATGCGGCGCGCAACCAGCCGGTGTTCTGCGTGAGGTTACGGGTGTTAACTCAGAAGAACTAACTGATATGGGGCTGCGCGGAGGGTGGTTACAAGGATGGAGTTCCGTGGCGAAAGAGGTCGGCGATAGCCGTGTTTCAGCAGATCACGCGCTTGTTATCTCTATTTCGTCTGCGCCCGTTCGAGACCGCGACGGAAGGAGGGCGCTCGAAAGAACGGCTGCGACGCGCTGCCCTGACTACGTTGGCCGCCGGCGTCGCGAAAGCCATTGGTCTTCTCGCCTCCCTCATTTCTGTTCCGCTGACCTACCGATATCTCGGTCCAGAACGCTACGGCATCTGGATGGTTCTGATTTCCATCATTGCGGCGATGAGTTTTGCGGATCTCGGCATCGGAAATGGGCTGATGAATGCTGTTTCAGAGGCATACGGCAAGGACGATCGCCGGCTGGCGCAGCAGCATGTCACAAGTGCCCTGGTTCTCATGGTGTGCATCGCGGCCTTTCTCGCGCTCGGAGGGACATTCAGCTACCCATTTCTGCCGTGGATGCGATTATTTAATGTCAAGTCTGCGGCCGCCGCTGCCGAAGGCGCCACTGCATTTCTGGTTCTCTATGCCTCGTTTGTAATTAACATTCCGCTGGGTGTTATCACGCGCGCTCAGGCTGGATTGCAAAAGGGATATACCTCGCAGATTGTGGGCGCATGCGGCGGCATACTCTCGCTCGGAGCGATGGTGCTCGTCATTTTGATGCGTGCCGGTTTGGCATGGCTTGTCTTTGCCTCAGTCTTCCCGAGCATCATTGCGACTCTAGTGAATGGCTGGATTCTGTTTCGCGAGTATCCCTGGCTGCTGCCCTCATGGGAAGCCTATCGCGCAGATTCAGCACGCAAGATTTTCAAGCTCGGAATGATGTTTTTCGTGCTCCAGTGTGCGGTCGCTCTTGCCTTCACCTCCGACAATATCGTCATTGCTCAGATTCTGGGCGCGGCTGCCGTCGCCGTATATGCAGTCCCGCAAAAGCTGTTCGGCTTTGTAACGACAGTTGTCTCGATGGGGATCAGTCCGCTATGGCCGGCTTACGGTGAGGCGATAGCGCGTGGCGATGTGGCGTGGGTGCGCCGGATCTTCTTCGGCTCCCTTTGGCTCACGCTGGGGACAACGGTCCCGATCTGCACTCTTCTCGTCTTTGCCGGACCTTGGATGCTGAGAGTGGCTGTTGGGAAATCTCTCCATGCGCCCATGTCGCTGCTGGTCGTTTTGGCGGTATGGGCAGTTGTGAACGCAGTATCTGTGGTGATCTCCATGCTCCTCAATGGTGCGGGGGTCTTGAAGCCGCAGACTGTGGTTGCGGTCATTGCAAGTATGAGCAACTTGGCGCTCTCGATTTTTCTCACACGCCGGTTGGGAGTGATGGGAGTCTGCCTGGGTTCGATCATTACTCAATTGCTCATTTCGTTTCCGGCATACTCCATTTTGATCCCGCGTCTGTTTGCGCGAATGGCAAGAGCAAAAATTGAAATTGGTCCACAGGGAATAACGTCCTTGGCCTGAACTGCGCCCACGCGGACAAACGGTGCCTCAGTGAGCCTCAAACCGGAAGTGCCAGTGTTCAAGTCAATTACTTCGAAAGTAGCCGCGCTTCGCCGGGCAGTTTCGATCATTCAAGGAATGACGATAGGCCTTGATGAATTGAAAATCAACCAAGGCATCATGCTGGCCGGACAGAATAGGGGGAAACATTCGACAAACCTTAAAGACTACGAATTCAAGGTGTTTTCTCAGTGGGGAGAGGACGGCATTCTGCAACATCTGACCAGTGCCATTGAGGTGCGAGAGAAAACCTTCATCGAGTTTGGCGTGGGGGATTTTTTCGAATCCAATTGCCGGTTTCTCTTGATGAAGGATAATTGGAGCGGTCTTGTCCTCGATGGGTCGGCTGCGAACATTCGCCGTCTAAAGGAGTCTTATTTCTATTGGAAATACGATCTTTTGGCTATCGACGCCTTCATTACCAGGGACAATATCAATGAATTAATGAAGAGGAGCGGGTTTGGAGAGGACCTGGGAATCCTATCTATCGATTTGGACGGAAATGATTACCATGTGCTCGAGGCTATTAAAGATTTCAGGCCTCGGATCCTGATTTGCGAATACAACGCCGTCTTTGGCCCGACCAGGCGCATTGCCGTTCCATATGATCCTGGCTTCATCAGGACTAGGAAGCACCACTCAAATCTTTACTGTGGCGCCTCGCTGGGTGCGATCGCTTATCTCGCGAAAGCGAGGGGCTACACCTTCGTGGGAACCAACTCGGCGGGCAACAACGCCTTTTTCGTTCGTAGTGACCTTCTAAGCCACAAGATCGCTGCCCTTAGTGTAGAGGACGGATTCTCTCCATCAAAGTTTCGAGAGAGCCGCGACGACGATGGCAGCCTCACATGCGTCGCCGGTGACGCCAGGCAGAAATTGATCGCCGGATTGCCCGTGCTCAATGTGGAGACAGGCAAGGTTGAAGAGATTTAGCAATGGCCTTCCATCGAATATCATGTCAAGGAATAAGACGAGACAATTCAAGCGACGAGATGGAGCAATCTGCGCCGCTTCGTCTGCCCCGTTCCCCGAAAGCAATGGATCGATCAACTTTGTTGAGTGAGGCAGGATCTCAATGGACACAGTGACTGCAGCGAAGACCCCACCTATTCCAGTCGCGGCTGCCGACTTGTCGGGAAACGAGGAGGCGTATGTTGTGGAGGCGATTCGTAGCTCGTGGATATCGTCCACCGGCAAATTCGTTTCGCGTTTCGAGCAGGAGTTTGCGGCAATGTGCGGTACGCGCGCCGCGATCGGCGTGTGCAATGGTACAGTCGCGCTGCATCTGGCATTGCTCGGGTTGGACGTCCGGCCTGGGGACGAAGTCCTCGTGCCTTCGCTCACGTATATCGCTACAGCGAACGCCGTCCGGTACGTTGGCGCGGAGCCCGTGTTCGTGGACGTCGATTCAGATACGTGGTGTATCGACCCCAAGCTCCTTGAAGCGAGCATTACCCGGCGCACCAAAGGAATCATCGCTGTGCACCTTTATGGTCACCCGGCCGATATGGACGCCATCAATCATATCGCCGCAGTACACGGCTTGTGGGTGGTGGAAGATGCCGCTGAGGCTCATCTCGCAACATATAATGGGCGTCCAGTCGGTGGGCTCGCCGATGTGGCTACCTTTTCTTTTTATGGCAACAAGATTTTGACGTGCGGCGAGGGAGGCGCCCTCACTCTCAACGATCGGCAGCTTGAACTGCGCCTGCGCACCCTGCGCGGCCAGGGGATGGATCCGGAGCGGAGGTACTACTTTCCCGTGACCGGCTACAATTTCCGGCTGACGAATGTCGCGTGCGCATTGCTGTGCGCGCAACTCGAGCGAAAAGATGCGATCGTGGAAGCACGGGGCCGAATATTCCGCGCCTACAAGGAGTTGCTGGGCGGCATACCGGGGATTGGGTTCCAACCGGTAGCGAACTGGGCCGTTCCCGCTCCGTGGCTCTTCTGTATGACAGTGGATAAGGCTGAGTACGGTTGCTCCAGGGATGAGTTAATGCACATTCTTTCCGAGCGAGGCATTGACATCCGGCCGTTCTTCTTGCCGCTTCACAAGCTTCCCCCCTTCCGGGAAGAATCGAGAAAACGGGGCGAGTGCTTGCCCTATACTGACGCTCTTTCAGATTCGGGCATGAACCTACCGACCTATTCTGCACTTCGCGACGCGCAAATAGAGCAAATCTGCGAAATCATAAGGCAGAGCCGAAAATGACTGTGACAACGGCAAAGACGCTACCAGTTCTTGAGTTTCGGCGTATTTCACCGGTGTTGTGCGACGCGCTGGAGGAATTCTTCGTACGACTGAAGCGCGAAGGCGATGAAAGGCATTTTCATCCGCACGAATTGACCCGCGAACGAGCACGGTTGATTGCGCACTACACTGGGCAAGACCTCTATTACGTACTCGTCGCAGATGGCCAGGTTCTCGGATATGGGATGCTCCGAGGCTGGGACGAAGGCTACGAAATTCCCAGTCTCGGCATTGCGGTGGCGCCGGCTTGGCGTGATGTGGGCATAGGCAGCGCTCTTATGGCGATGCTGCATCTAGCCGCGCGCGTGCGTGGCGTAAAGAAAGTCAGGCTAAAGGTACATAATGACAATGGTCGCGCAATCGAGTTGTACACCCGGTTTGGGTACCAGTTTGTCTCAGAAGAGGCTGGGCAACAGGTTGGATTTTTAGAACTATGAGCAGCCCGCTGCGAGTCTGTCTCGATGCCCGCGTAATTCCAGGAAAATCCGGGGGCTTGGAACAGTTCATAATCGGCATGGCGAATGGCCTGTCCTCACTGCGCGATGGAGATGAAGAGTATCTTTTTCTGGTCAATCAAGAATGCGCTGATTGGATAACGCCGTACCTCGGTGGCGCATGTCGTTTGCTCATCGCGCAAGGATCGGGAGCGCGGAGATGGAGACGGTCAGTCATTTCAGTTCCGGCTGTGAGGCATGCCTGGGATTGGCTGAGCCCCTTCTTTGGGCCAGCCACCGTTTCCTTGCCGGTATCAGATGGCACAGTGGAACGAGCAGGCGTGGAAGTGATGCACATGACCTTGCAGCTCGGATTTCTGACGGATTTGCCCACTATTTATCATCCGCACGACTTGCAGTATATGCATTTGCCACAGTATTTTTCACGACGCCGGCGCTTGACCTCCGACGTTTACTTGAGGACGCTGTCCGAGCGCGCCAATTTGGTAGCGGTTGCCTCTTCCTGGTGCAAACAGGATGTCATGCGGCAATATGGGATCGCCGAGGAAAAGATTGCCGTGGTTCCTCTTGCGCCGGCGTCGAGCACTTACGCACCGCCTACTGCTCAGGATATCGAAACTGTTAGCTCCCTGTTCTCGCTTCCGCCGGCCTTTGTGTTTTACCCAGCCCAAACGTGGCCTCATAAGAACCATATCTCTTTACTCAAGGCGCTCGCATGGCTGCGCGACCGCAGGGGGATCGTGGTCCCGTTTGTATCGTCTGGATTTTGCAACGATTTCTTTCCCACGATTCAAGCGGCCATTCGCGAACTTAGATTAGATGCACAGGTAAAATTCCTTGGCTTCGTTTCCACCTTACAGATGCAATGCTTATACACACTCTCCAGGTGCGTTGTAATACCGACAAAGTTCGAGGCGGCGAGCTTTCCCCTATGGGAGGCGTTTTTAGCGGGAGTGCCCGCGGCGTGCTCAAACGTAACCTCGTTGCCGGAACAGGCGGGTGATGCTGCTCTAATTTTTGATCCTGAAAACATCGAACAGATTGCTAAAGCTATTGAAACTCTCTGGATCAACGAATCTCTGCGCGCCGATCTCAGTGCGCGCGGCCGTGCCAAGGTGGCACAGTTCAGTTGGAACACGACGGCAAGAACGTTTAGGTCCCACTATCGCCGACTAGCTAATCGCGATCAAACAGACGAAGATCACTTATTACTCTGCACGGCATCTCCAGCAATATGAAATTTATTGGACGGAAGATTATTAAATGGGAAAGATCCGAGAACGATATGAACGACTCGTTAAACGCGGAAATGAGTCTTAGGGCAAGATGACTTCTGTCTCTGCGCAAGCCAAATCTATCGCGGCGAAGCCAGCGCAACGGCGTTTGAAGCGTGTTGCCCCAGTTGACATTCTGGTCTTTCTCATCCCCTGTGTGCAGTTTGTTCATGTCAACCTAATCGGGGTCCTGAGCGGCTCCGACTTGTTTCCATTGGCCGCGTTCCTGTTGATGTCTCGGTTTAGGTTGACGGGGGTCGATATCAGGTTCCTGTCCGTGGACCTGTTTATGGTCCTCTATGTGTTTAGTCGCCCGCTCACCCTCCAGCACGAAAACCTGGGTGACTTTACACCCGCTTTATGTCGCACTCCCTCATTGAGCGCGGGGAGTTCGGAGGCCGGGGGGTGAGCCCGCTCCGAGCCGAAACGATGAAGCCCAGGGTCCAAGTGGACCTAAAGTGAGAATTCCGGATGACAGGTACATGAGTCGAGATCTGGAGGCCGTTTACAAGGACGGAGACATCCGTTTTCTGACGATTGTCTCCACGCTTACTCGCGGAGGAACGGAAAGAGCGGCAGTCAATTGTGCTCTGGGCTACCACCGTGGGGGAATGCCCTCCGCCGTTCTTGCCTACGGTGGAGGAGGGCCGCGAAAAGGAGCCCTTGACGACGCCGGAATTCCGGTTTTTGTGGGTGGCAAAAGTCCGGAGGAACAAGGCGCGGCGATTGAGCAAGCCAGGGCGTGGGCACCGGATATCCTCCATCTGAACAGGCCCGGGCAGCCCGATCCACTCTCCGGCGGCGTTGTTCGCTCCCTCCTGCATCCTAAACTGAGATCTTTTGAGACGAATGTCTTTTCATATGTGGATGACACCCTGGATCGATCGCTCTTCGACTTACATTTGCACCTTAGCCACTGGTGCTTGTGGAAATGGACCCAAGCATCCAATCGTCTTGAAGGGCGAGCTCCCGGGGTTGTCGTACCTAATTCCGTGGAGACTTCGTCATTCTCACCCGCGACTCCAGAGCAGCGCGCCACGTTTCGCTCCGCTTTGGGAATCCCTGGCGACGCTCTCGTCTTTGGCCGGATCGGCCAGCCCCTCACCGGAAAGTGGTCTCCAGTATTGATCGAGAGCTTCCGCGTCATCGCTGAACAATTTCCGCGCGCATGGCTCGTTGTTGTGGGTTTTCCAGAAGAGTTTGTGTCGCGTCTCTTGCGGTTGCCTGTAGGTGTACGAGCCCGTGTGAAGCAGCTCCCGCTCGTCGATACTGACCTCGAACTGCAGTGTTATTACGGCTCAATGGACGTCTTTGCGC
This sequence comes from uncultured Acidobacteriaceae bacterium, assembly GCA_963823805.1. Classification (GTDB taxonomy): domain Bacteria; phylum Acidobacteriota; class Terriglobia; order Terriglobales; family Acidobacteriaceae; genus Telmatobacter. The sequence goes on from CAWGMW010000001.1 coordinate 522,696, forward strand.
ATGTAGCACAGAAGGGCGAGTCCTTTGGTATGGTCCTGTGCGAAGCAATGCTCTGCGGCCTGCCTGTTATCACCTTGAGCACGCCTTTGCGCGACAATTCGCAGATTGAAGTTGTGCAGAATGAGAAGACCGGCCTGGTGGTGTCGAGCCAGAGAGAGTTGACCCGCGCGATGCTTGCTCTGGCGAAGGATGAAAGTCTGCGGCGCCGGCTAGGCCGAAACGGGCCTTCATGGGTGGAGATGAACTACGAGATCTCGGCGGTTGTTCCTCCCATTCTGAATCTCGCGCGTCTTGCGCTTGCTTCGAATACATCGGAGGAGTTCGGCGGAAACCTGGCTTCGGATCCGCGTTTTAGCCGGGCAACAAGATGCGATTCGCAGCGAGAGCTGCTGATCTCCGCTGGCCTTAAGCCAACGTCGCTAAGCTCCTCCCTGGCGTCGCTCGTGAATCAATCGAGCACGCGCAAGGCGATTCGATGGGTTCGGTCAGTTCAGCGGCGGATTCGCGCAACAGGGTAGTGGTCGGGGACGGGGGTTTAAACGTCTCGTCTTGCTTCGAGAAATTGATTGGGGCGTTCCGCCTAGTGCACATTCATCCAAATAACTGCTGCCCAGTCCTCAAGAAGGGCGATATCGAAATCTCGTTGGTCATGGAATTAAGTTTTATCAGTCGGAAGCGAGTGCAGCGGACAACGCACTATGCGAGGTTCCCTCATCAGCTCGTGCGGATAACACGGAAGGAAGGCAGATCGTTTTGCCCGATTGCTGGAATTCCATGGCTTAGTGGGGTGGAAGGTGTGAACGCGCAGCGGAGCCAAGATGAGTACCGCCGCAGCGACCGCAGGATAAGGCGGGGCCGGCAGTGACCCAAACAGGGAGCCAGAAGACGATCGTGAGCCGGAAAGGCTCCAAGTTAAGCGACCCTGTTGCCGGTCTGGTTTTTCTCATTCCCTGTGCGCAATTCGTTCAGATTAGGGTCATTGGTGTCTTAAACGGCTCCGACGTGCTTTTATTGGCCGCATTTGTCTACCTTGCTTTCCGCGACAAGCTGCGGCTTGCGGTGCCAGCGAGCAGGGTGTTTGTGATCCTCTGTTCGTTGTGGCTGGCTTCGCAATGCGTAACGGATATTGTGAGGCGCTCGGCGTTTGCCGATTACTCACGCGGGTGGAGCGCGATTGGATTCACGCTGATCAATTTTGTGGTGCTCTTCACGCTGATGTATGGGCAGCCGCGCCGGCTCGTGCTCTACGGGTGGGGGTTAGTTGCAGGCAACATACTTGCTTTTTTTATCAGTCCTAATGACTACGCCCATGACTACCCTTGGAAATTTGGGCTCGCCTATCCAGTAACCTTGGCAGTGTTCCTTATCGCTTCCAGCGAAAAGCGCCGCGACCATTGGAAGATCGCACTCTGTGTAGCGATCGGCATCGTCAATATGATCTTAGGAAGCCGCGGCTCGGGGGGAATATGTCTGGCCGTAGCCCTGTATCTTCTTTTTACCCGCATCCTGCAAAGCAAAGCCGCAGCGAATCCCACAGTGAGGGCTGCACTGAAGGTGGCTTTGGCTGCTTCAATCATCCTGGGCGCTGCGGGGATCATGTGGGTTTATCAATATGCGGCACTCAAGGGTCTCCTGGGTGAAGATGCAAGACAGAAGTATGTAAGCGAATCGAGTGGGGAATACGGAGTCCTGCTTGGCGGTCGGGGGGATTTATTGGGAGCCTTTGCGGCCATTTATGATTCGCCCATTTTAGGACATGGCTCGTGGGCAAAGGACTGGTCCTATATCCTCGCGCAGCAGGAGGCGATGGCCTTAATGGGATACCAAGACGCAGGGGATGTCTCGCAAGAAGAAGTGGAAGGAGGCGTTATTCCGGCACACTCGTATCTCCTTGGCGCGTGGGTAGATGCCGGCATCGTTGGGGCGCTTTTCTGGGCGTGGGTCTTCGTGTTGACAGTAAGAATACTGATGCGAGTCTATCCGCCTACCGTTGCGCTGCTCCCGGTAATGTCGTTTGTGGCATTCGCGTTGCTGTGGGATATTCTGTTTTCGCCCTATGGCGCGACGGAGCGCATCATGGTTCCTTACGACATCGTGATCCTGATGACGTGCATGAGTATGGCGCCCCAGAAGGCGGCGCAGGTTGCAGCCGCCGCGGTGAAGAAACGGACTGTTACGGCGAAAAAGCGGGTCCATGCCGCGCTTTCACCGCGACCGGAGCAATGATCCGCACACACATGTTTTCAGGGGAAGAAGGCGGGCCTCGGCGTGCTGTTCCTCTTCGCCCCGTATTTCCTCTTGGGGAATAAGTCTGGATCCTCGGTCCGTCTGAGTCGCAGGTGTTTATGAGGGTGTAAGTGCGGCGATGACGCTCTCGACACATGAACCACATGGGTGAGAAAGAAAACTGGCCCATGCGCTCCCCGTAAGTTGGGGGCGGGTGGCAACAGCTATCTGCGGTGCAAGTTAGGCGAATGAGTGCTGAGAAAGGGAGATTCCAGATGAGACGCCTTATAAAGAGGGTCCTTGAAAAACTTCCGGAATCTATTTCTGAATACTTGCTGCAGCGCGGAAAGGGAGTTCAGGATCGTTTGTATCTCAAACAGGGGTTTACGCAGATAAAATGCGGAGCCTTTCAGCTTCAGTCCCCCAAGAATCACCTGCTCGTGGGAGTTCACAAGGCTCAGCCCTATAGGGATTTGTGCGTAGGGATTGTTTCCAAATTCGTTTCCGCGAAGTATCCCGATGGAACAATCATCGACATAGGAGCCAATATTGGAGACACAGCGGCCCTTATTGCAACATACTCGAAGAGCAAATTGATCCTAGTCGAGGCGAGTGATTACTTTTTTGAGATTCTGGCCCGAAATGTCAAACAGCTCCCGAATGAGATGGTGCTGAAGAAGACAATGATCTCAAATGGAAGAGCGGTCTCGGGCTCCCTTCACTACCGCGGCGGGACGGCGTACTTCCATGAGAGCGGGGAGACGGAGGTGCAGATCAAGACAGAACGACTGGCCAACGTCGCCGACGGAAAAACGCGCTTTATCAAGGTCGACACGGATGGGTTCGATGTCGAAATTCTTTCCGGAAGCCTCGATTGGCTTGCCGTCGAGCATCCTGCAATTTTGTTTGAGGACGAGGTAAGGGATGACAAGGCCTTGCTGGCCGTGAATGGGCTTATGGATGAGTTGAACGGCATAGGATACAAATACTTTATTGTGTGGGACGATCCCGGCCTGCATATCGTGTCCACTTCTTCCGTGGACGTTCTCAAAGACCTGAACCGCTATTTGTACAAGCTCTCCCAAGAGAAGTTTCGGAGCACGATCTTCAACTACGACGTATTATGCATGCACTGCAGTGACGAGGACATTTATCAGTCAGTTCGGGGATGGTACGAGAGTTACTGAAGAATCATAGTGATGAGGCTTTAAGCTGAAATATCAGTACCTCGGGGGAAACCCCAGGGCTGGGCGAGAAGGATCGGGGTCTGAGGGAACGAAGAGACAGATCGCGAAGAAGGAATTGAAGGTGAGGCGAGCGATGGAACTCGTCACGGAAGACAGGCTACTCCGCGAGACGTTTGAGAAAGATGGAGCTGGGAAACTGGCCGCTTTGCACGGTGAGACCGTCTTCGAAGATTGCAGGGTGAATATCAGGGAAGATTCTTCTGAGGTCGCCGGGCCTCTGATGATGAAGCACGGATAATGAGCCGGTGATTTCAAAACTGCGATTCATCAATAGAAATGAGTAGAGCAGCGCGGTTTCATGGGAGAAAAACAGCGCCGTGGACAGCACGTCTGGAGAATAGTCGTAGGGAAAGTAGATGTCGTGAAAGTGGGCGTAGACGCCGGTAGCAAGACGAGGCAACATTTCCAAAACGATAAGGTTCAATTCGCCGGCGGGGGCAAGGGTGTGGCTGGAATCCACAAAGAAAAGATCTCCGGGGCCCAGTCTCTGGACGCAATCATAACCAATATCCTGGACCTTTTGCGGGATGAGATCGATCCTGCCTGATTTGCTTTCGCGCTGCAGAAATTCGGTCGGGTAGGGCTCGATGCAGACGATGTGCGGCGAATAGCCGTCGTCCTCAGCGGCTAGTAAGCAGACGGCCGTGGACACGCCACAACCGATCTGAACGATCTGCTTTGGCCGGTGCGCGCGAATGAAGCAGTATAGAAAGTCGGCCTCGACCTCGCCGTACCCCTCGTCGCTGCCGTTCATTTTAACGGCGGACTCGTGGATAGTGAGCCGCTTCAAAGCATCGCGGTAGTCCTTCGTACATGCGTCGATCCATGCCACCTGTGAATCGATGTCACCCAAGACGCCCTGGAAACTGCGCGGCTTCCGCCAAGAGGTGCTCCCGCGCAAAGTGCGGATATCGGGAATCTCAGAATAAAAATGACGCGGAAGAACATCGAAGCGAAACCGCTGGCCGATTTCGAAGGCGCTCCTTAGAAGATTCTTGCTGCGTGTCTTGAGAATCCGCTTGAGGGAAGTTGGCATGACTTGCGATCTCCTGTATCGGTGTTAACCTGCGGAATGTTTGCCTCTCCTGGAAGTTTCATTGGGACTTTCCAAATCATCAAAATCCTTGCTTCGGCGGCTCAACCGGGGCCAGTGTACACCTCACCGCCACCTGAGGGAGCCACAGGACCTTTAGGCAGCAAGAGATCAATGCAACTTCATCGAGTTGGTCACACAAAGCAGGCGCGGTCGTTTAATACTGATCTCCGTACTTTCGCAAAGCCGTAGACAAGAGTAGGCGGGGGAGAATCGCTTGAAAATCAGCATTGTTACTCTATCCTACAACCAGTTGACTTTTCTGGGGGATGCGATTGGCTCAGCTCTTCAACAAGACTACCCCGACCTGGAGTACATTGTTGTCGATCCTGGATCGACGGACGGCAGCCGCAAATTGCTTCTGAGTTTCGGAGAGCGGATATCTCGCGTTATCTTCGAACCCGATCAGGGAGCCGCGGATGGCCTGAATAAGGGGTTTGGCAGAGCGACCGGTGAGATATTCGGATTCCTGAATGCCGATGATCTCTTGTTGCCCGGCGCCCTGCTTCGGGTTTCGGAGTTTTTCGAGTCTCATCCGCAATGCGATATTGTCATGGGAAACGGAAATGTTGTGGACGCCCACGGCCGGATTCTGCGCCATGTGAGGGCCAGAGATTTCACGGTGCGGCGTTATTTCTATGGCGGGACAAACTGGCTTCAACAGTCTACATTCTTCCGGCGCGAGGCATTCCTGCGCTCGCCGGGTTTCAATACCGAGAATCGTACGAGCTGGGATGGTGAGTTGTTCGTATCGATGGTACACACGGGAGCGACTGTCGGCTATATAGACGCGGATCTTGCCGCCTTCCGGATTCACAACGCATCGATTTCAGGGACTGGCAGACTAGTGGATGCTTACCGGGAGGATTGCAAAAGAGTTTTTCGGCAGATTCGCGGGCGGGACTGGGAAGCAAGCGACGAACTGGTGCGGTATTTTTATAGAGCCGAAGGTCTTTTGCTCCGCGCGGCGCCGTGGTCCAATGTTCTGGCCGGGAAGAGAAGAGCGACATGAGAGTTGCGATTCTTTGGACAGGGTTGTCGGGATACTTGAATGCATGCCTGAAAGAGCTCGCCAGCCGCGAAGGTGTGGAGCTGTTCGTGAGTCACCAGGCAGCCGTGCAGGAAGCTCCTTTCGATGACAGTCAGTTCGCATGGATACCAAATCGGCTGGTATGGCAATCGAGGGTCGATGTCACGGCGTTAAGGACCAGGTTGCGTGCATTTGATCCGGAGATATTGGTCTTCTGCGGGTGGCACGTACCCGGGTATCGGCAAATCACGAGAGAATTGGCCAGCCGGTGCTTTCGCGTTATGGCTATGGATAACTGCTGGAAGGCTACGCCGAAGCAGAGGATGGGTACGCTTATCGCGCCATGGTATATTCGGCCTCTTGCAGATGCAGTGTGGGTTCCAGGCGAGCGGCAGGCGATTTTTGCCAGGAGGTTGGGTTTCGAACTGCGCGCCACTCTTTGGGGCTCGTTGTCCTGCGATCAGCCGGCGATCGAAGGCGTGCACCACTCGCGCCTGAATGCCGGACGTGCCCTTGCGCACTCGTTTTTATTCATTGGGCGGTTCGTCTCAGACAAAGGGGTAGATCAACTCGTTAATGCCTACGAGTTATACCGTGAAGGCTCAACGAATCCCTGGCCTCTGGTCTGTTGCGGTGCTGGTCCCCTGGACTCTCGTCTTGAAGGCAAGCCTGGGATTCGAGTCGAGGGGTTTGTCCAACCGGATCATCTGGGCGACTTATTAGCATCATCGGGATGTCTGGTGCTGCCAAGCACCTTTGAACCCTGGGCGCTCGTAATTCACGAGGCAACTTCGGCGGGGTTGGTAATTCTCGCGTCTGAAAAAGCTGGCGCAGCGGTCCACCTCGTCCAGGATAACTACAACGGGTACCTATTTGATGCCCGGAACGTGAAGGGGCTCGCTGCACTCATGTCTCATGTGAGTAACCTGAGCGAGACACGCCTTGATGCAATGTCCCGGGCCAGTCATCTGCTCTCAAAGCAGTTCTCGCCTGTACGATGGGCCGACACACTCCTCCAGGCCCACGATACGTTCTCACTGCGTTAAGCTGATCGACTGATGACCCAATGAGCAGGCAGATTTACTACAACGCAAAGGATCACATTTCGGCGGACACCGCAAAGGACCCATACCTCCGCCCGGCTTTCTCACTCCGGGACAGACTCGGTCGGATGGCGTGGAACCTCTGTTGGTTGTTCCTTTATCGGCTGTCCCCGCGACCGCTCCATCGCTGGCGTGTCCTTCTGCTCAAGGCGTTCGGAGCTAAGATGGGGCCGAACTGTCATTTCTATCCCGGATCAAAAGTGTGGGCTCCGTGGAATCTGATGTGCGCCGACCAGGTCACGGCGGGCGATTGCGCTGAGATCTATAACCCGGCGCCGATGCGCTTTGGATCGCACGCAATCGTGTCGCAGGGTGCCTATGTCTGCGGTGCGACTCACGATTTCGACGACCCCGCATTCCCCTTGCTCGCATTTTCCATGGACATCGGAGCCTACGCCTGGATATGCGCACGGGCTTTGGTGGGTCCAGGAGTCAACGTGGGCGAAGGCGCTGTGCTCGGGTTGGGTTCGGTTGCAACGCGCGATCTCGAGCCATGGGGAGTATACGCGGGAGCGCCGGCTGTCAAAGTGAAAGAGAGAAAGCGCACAATCGCTGGCGTAACGACTCCGGCGCCGCCGTCAAGCTAACCGCTGCTCCCGGTATCTGAGCCTTTTCGCTGTAGATTCACGCCCCCACACAGACGAAATGAATTCATCGATTTCATTCACTTCCCGCTACCAGACGATCCTGGGTATTCGTTTCTTCATTGGGACTGCTCAGGGCGCTATCGACGAAGTAACGCGAGAGGGCGGCCTGGTGGTAGTTCCTGCCGCCCCGGCGCTCAAGAATCTTGCTCGCGACCAGCAGTACCGCGATGCGCTGCTCGGCGCGGACTTCGCGATTGCCGACAGCGCCCTGATGGTGCTGCTGTGGAACATGATCGAGCGCGCCCGCATTTTCAAACTCTCAGGATTGAAGTATCTGCGAGCCTTAATCGAGCAGGCGGACCTTCGTCAGCCCGGGAACAGTTTTTGGGTAATGCCTTCCCCGGCAGCAGCCGCGCGCAATGCTTTGTGGCTTCGAGGGAAGGGCATTCTTGTGGCCGATGACAATATTTACGTAGCACCGATTTACGGCGCAATGATTTGCGACCTTGAGCTCCTTGAGCGGCTTGAACAGCGCCGGCCCAGGCACGTAGTACTTGGCATCGGTGGCGGAACACAAGAGCAGCTCGGGTTCTATCTCAAACAGAACCTGAGCTATCGGCCAGCGATTCATTGCGTGGGCGCAGCGATCGCTTTTCTCTCCGGAGATCAGGTTCGAATCCCCGTCTGGGTCGACGAGATGGGCCTTGGCTGGCTGTGGCGCAGCATCTCAAGTCCGCGGCGTTTTGTCCCGCGCTATTGGGATGCCCGGCATCTTGTGCCCATGATGTTGCGCTATCGGGACCGGATGCCGGTTGAACGCTCTTCAGTGACCGTTACTCTTGGGCCTCCTCCGGTGCAAATGTAGGTTCCATGAATACACTTCACATAATCCAGAGTTTTTCCCCGGCGGATGGAGGTCCGCCCGAGTCTGTGCGCGAACTTGCGAAAGCCTATCGCCAAGTGGGCGCGGGGATCGAGGTGGTTTGCCTGGACAATCCCGATGAGCCATTCCTGGAGGGTATTCCCTGCCCAGTGCATGCTCTTGGTCAGTCCTATCTGGGCAGGTATGCATTTTCTCCTCGCCTCTGGCGCTGGCTTCATAAGAATTCAGGCCGTTTCGACGGCATCGTCATGCATGGGATATGGTCTTTCCCGGGTGTTGCTCTTCGATTCGCGGCGCGCCGCGCTGGCAGGCCTTACGGAGTGTTTGTTCATGGCGCGCTCGATCCGTGGTTTTCCCGAAGATATCCGCTGAAACACCTCAAAAAGCTGCTTTACTGGCCCTTGCAGTATTACGTTTTTCGCGATGCGCTGGCAGTCTTCTTTACTGCTGAATCCGAGCGAGATTTAGCGAAATCCAGTTTTCGTCCGAACAAATGGAACAGTGTGGTTGTCCCTTTCGGAATCACCGATCCCGAGGATAGCGGGAGAGATCCCGCAGGCCAGATCGAGGCGTTCTATCGCAGATTTCCTGAGCTTCGCCGCCGCCGCTATCTGCTTTTCCTGGCCCGGATTCACGCCAAGAAGGGTTGCGACCTGCTCGTCGAATCATTTGCGCGGATTGCATCCTCTGTTCAGGATGTGGACCTCGTAATCGCGGGTCCGGACCAGATGGGAATGCAGGCGAAGCTTCAGCACATGGCCGAGCAGTTTGGTATTAGCAGCAGAATTCACTGGCCGGGCTTCATTGAAGGCGACCTCAAATGGGGTGCGCTCCGGGCATGCGATGCGTTTGTCCTTTCGTCTCACTCGGAGAACTTCGGGATCGCAGTGGTGGAAGCTCTCGCTGTAGGACGTCCAGTGCTCATTAGTAATCAGGTGAACATCTGGCCCGAGATCCAAAGCGATAAAGCGGGTCTCGTTGAGGACGATACGCTGGATGGCACGGAGCGCCTGCTGTCCCGCTGGTTCGATTTGTCCCCGATTGAACGTGACGTCATGGCTGCGCGCGCCCGGCCCAGTTTCTTAAGGCGGTTCACATTAAACCGAACCGTGGTGGCCCTCGATCGACTATTCTCTTCCGTGACTTCCTCAGATGGGAGCGTGGATGGCGCGGACCGGGAATCGAAAGGCGCCGGCGTTTCCATCTCTGCCAAAGGAAGCATGGTCAAGGAATGACGCGAGCCTCCGTACGGATGGCCTACTGTCCCTCACCGTTCAACATAGAGCAGTGACAGTTATCGACGCGACTGAATCATGAGTTCCGGAGCAACTTGTCGAGCTGAGTTTCTGCATCATAAGCTCTCGCATCCAAAACGGTTCCGCTCAAGAAGAAATCAGCCGCTTACGGTGACCTCGACGAGTTGCCCGGCCAGCCCCACTATCCTTTGTGCACGAGGATTATGCAATGAGTGAAAGGGTAAGTATCGCAGTTATTATCCTGACCTATAATGAAACTCTGCATTTGCCAAGGGCACTTGAGCACATTGCCGGTTTTGCGCAAGAGACTTTCGTAGTAGATTCATTCTCGACAGACGGGACTGTGGATTTGGCGAGGGCCCATGGCGCACATGTTCTGCAGCATACTTTTCAAAATCAGGCAAAGCAGTTTGAATGGGCGCTGGAGAACGCGCCAATCACCGCCGAATGGGTGATGCGTCTTGATGCAGACGAAGTTGTCGAGGCCGACCTTGCCGCGGAGATTGTGGCCAGGCTGCCCGAACTTCCGTCCGATGTTACCGGAGTGAATCTTAGACGGAAGACAATCTTCCAGGGTAAATTCATTCGTCACGGAGGAAGATACCCGCTGACTCTTCTTCGAATCTGGCGTCGCGGCAAAGCACACGTTGAAGACCGCTGGATGGACGAGCATATCTATCTGACGGAGGGACACGCCGTAACCTTTGCCGGCGGGTTTGCGGACCACAATCTGCACGACCTGACTTTCTTCACCGACAAGCACAATAAGTACGCCAGCCGGGAAGCGCTGGACATACTGAACAAGCGCCTTCATCTATTTGAGTCGCCGCGTCCCCTCACCGCCGAATCGACGGCGCGACAGGCAAAAGTGAAGCGCTTCTTAAAGGAATCGGTCTACAATCGGATTCCGCTCGAATTCTCCGCTTTCGCCTATTTCTTCTATCGATATGTCATCCGGTTGGGCTTTCTGGATGGTCGGCAGGGCCTTGTCTATCACGTTCTGCAAGGTTTTTGGTACCGCTTCCTGGCAGGTGCAAAGCTTCGCGAACTGGAAGAAGCAGTACGGGATGCCTCGTCCTCCGATGACATCCGCATCATAATTGCGGGTATAACACGGCAGAAGTTTTAGGAGGAGACTGCTGTGCTAACCCCGTGGCGCCGTCTCGAATGATACTCCGCATTTCTAACTGTGCGGGTTCCATTCAACTAGAGTTGCCCCGGCGCACTGGGAACGACGGGTAGCCACGGCTTAAGAGTCTGGCAGAAGACAGCCTCAAGATGATGACGGAAATAGCACAAAACAACTCCCGCAATTCTTCTCGATCAATCTACTCGCGGTGCGTCGGCTCTTCGGCGGAGCGTGAACATCACTCGGTTCGAGAACAATTCGTCTTCGCTCCAATCCGAGAGCTCGGCGCGAACTTCCGGGGTGAGCCATTTTCGGCCCAGGTCGGGATAGATCACCCATTCTTCAAGGATCTCGAAGTGGCTGCTGAAGAGTTGGCGGTAGGCGGCGCGTGACAAACCATTCAAGTAAGTGTTAGAAACGTACCTCCGTTTCCGCAAATGTTCCCATGGCTCAGACTTTTTGGGTGCGTCGCTGTCGAGCATGTGCCCGTACCACTCTTGGAGATGCCCACCGATGATGCCGGTGAAAATATTGACGGTGATGAGCAACAAACCTTGTGGGGAGGTGAGTGCGGCGAGGCGCTCTAATAAGTTTTCAAGACCGTTGAGGGGAATGTGCTCGAAGACGTTAGTGGAAAAAACAAGGTCTACAGGCAAAGGCCCGAAGTTGTATGTGGCGGCATCTCCCACCAGGAACCGGGCCGGGTCGATGGTTAGCGTGTAGCCGCGCTGCTCAAGCGCCCTCCTTAGGTTCCCTTGTTCCCGCCGATCAAACATTAGGTTGCGCACGCACGTTTTTAGAGCGCGCTCGATCCCATTTCTGGTCAGGATTTGGAAAAGCCTCGGGAGGCTGAAACGAAGCATTGGCATGTCCAGGTCAATGCCATAAATATCCATTCCCATGCTCATCAGGGCGATGAGTCGAACGGGTCGAGCGCCATATCCAATCTCAAGCGTGCGTGCCGAAGCAAATGGACGCCCTGTGTATCGCTCGTAGGTCAGCCGGTAGACATCCAACTCTTCAAACACCCAATCGAAGTCCTCGGGGCCTTCGCCCTCGGATGAAAGCCAGCCAAGTAAAGTAACTGCTTCTCTCAATTTTTGACGAATACTCACAGAGCTAAGGCTCGAACTGGAACGCATCGAGATGGTGCCCTCCAACATGAAAATTCGTAACTCTGCTAAGCTTCAACGTAAACCATCGCCTTGGCGCGAGATTATAGCGCACTTGCACTTTCGCGCGCGGGATTCCGGCATTCTCGCCATGGTTTGAGATTATGGGTCGCGAGCGGCGGAGGTGGCATTCATGAAGAGCAGTGCGAGGGCGGCGTCGCGGGAAATCGGGGCAGGATTCTGCTGCGTTGGGGATGATTCCATTTGCCAAATCCTCGGCCTGATTCCACCCAGTCACCGCGAAGCAAATGCATGGGGAGGTCCTTTTACAGCGCAAGCCTACGTGGACGGGCCGGAAGCCAATCCTCCCGTGGAAGATGTGCGGAAAAGTCCAAGCGTACCACTCACGTCCATACCATTTTCATTTAGCATCAACTCACAAGGAGAAAAACTGCATGGCGATCAAGAAAGCGTTGGTTTGTGGCGCTGGCGGCTTCATCGGCAGCCACATGGTGAAGCGTCTGCGAGCTGAAGGCTACTGGGTGCGCGGAGCGGACCTGAAGCATACCGAATACAGTCCATCGGAAGCGAACGATTTCGTGAGCGCCGATCTGCGCCTTCGTGAGAGCTGGGAAGCAATCCTTGATGAGGGTATGGATGAGGTCTATCAGTTTGCAGCGGATATGGGTGGCGCCGGTTATATCTTCACTGGGGAGAATGATGCGCACGTCATGCATAACTCAGCGATGATCAATCTCCACGCGGCGGATTTCGCCGCGCATCGTAAGGTGAAGAAAATCTTCTACTCATCTTCCGCCTGCATGTACCCAGCCCACAACCAGGAAGACCCCGATAATCCTAAGTGTGCTGAGGAGACTGCATATCCTGCCGCTCCTGACAGCGAATATGGATGGGAAAAACTCTTCAGCGAGAGGATGTATTTGTCTTTCGGCCGCAATCACGGGCTCAACGTCCGGATTGCCCGCTTTCACAACATCTTCGGACCCGAGGGCACGTGGCAGGGTGGAAAGGAAAAGGCCCCGGCCGCGTTGATGCGCAAGGTCGCTGAACAGCCTGATGGCGGAACGATCGAAATATGGGGCGACGGCCTGCAGACCCGGTCGTTTCTCTACATCGATGAGTGCATTGAAGCAGTCCGCAGGCTGATGGAAAGTTCTTTCCAGGGCCCGGTTAACATTGGATCGGAGGAAATGGTTACCATCAATCAGATGGCCGAGATGATCATGAAGATCGCCGGCAAGAGGCTTTCGATTAAGCATATTCCGGGACCGATGGGTGTGCGGGGAAGAAACTCCGATAACAAAGTGTTACGCAAGGAGCTCGGCTGGGAACCCAGGCAAAGTCTCTTCGAGGGTTTGTCAATGACTTATCCCTGGATCAATGGTCAGTTGGAGGCGGCGTCGAAGGAGATCCCTAAAGTAACTGTCGGCACTCGCTAGAAGTGGATAAGTTCTCGTGAAACCGGTAGGGTGAACCTACCTCCGAGCAAGCCTGTTCCATGCCTGCCGCAAAATCTCAGTGATCCATCCGCGCTTCACAGAAACTTGATTCAGATTCCCTGTTCCGCCTGCGGCGCTGCCTTGCAAATTAGCTAGAAATCGTGGCAATTCCGGGGAACATCGAAGTTCTGGCGGCCCACCCCTTTTACTCTTCATAAACCCTGAAAATTCCTTTAGTGGAAGAGCCGTGGAGAGCATAACTCACATAGATCGGCCAAACTCGTCGGATAGAGCGTCGCGGGTGGTTGGCCTCAATGATGCAATCCTGAGAGACTCTCCTTTACGAGCAGCATCGGCCCGCTGTTAAGAAAATAGCTCGAAGCAATTTGGGCGTCGCACGCGAAATCCGTATGATGCGGCTCATGATCGTCTCTGGGCCAATTTCTTTGTTACAGGATCGGAGGATCCCACCCGCACATGAGAAAAGCGCTTATCACCGGCTGCACTGGCCAGGACGGTTCGTATCTGACGGAGTTCCTTCTGGCGAAAGGATATGAAGTACATGGTCTGAAGCGGCGTGCATCAAGTTTCAATACCGAACGCGTCGATCACATTTTTCGGGATCTTCACGAAACCGAGAACCGCTTTTTCCTGCACTATGCCGATCTCACCGACGGCAGCTCGCTCTCCTCGCTTCTACATGAGCTTGAGCCAGACGAGATCTATAACCTGGGAGCGCAGAGCCATGTGAAAGTGAGCTTCGAGATCCCGGAGTTCACTGCGGATGTTGTAGCAACCGGAACGCTGCGCTTGCTTGAGGCCATGCGGCTAACTGGGGTGAAGTGCCGCTTCTATCAGGCTTCATCGAGTGAAATGTTCGGAAGCGCGCCGCCTCCTCAAAGCGAGACAACAGCTTTTCACCCGCGTAGCCCGTATGCCTGCGCCAAGGTGTTTGGGCACAACATTACCGTCAACTATCGCGAGAGCTATGGAATCCACGCGTCGAGCGGTATCCTCTTCAACCATGAATCTCCGCGTCGCGGCGAGACCTTTGTCACTCGCAAGATCACCCGCGCCATCGCGCGCATAAAACATAAAATTCAGCAAAAGCTCTTTCTAGGTAACCTGGAAGCGCGCCGCGATTGGGGGTATGCACCGGATTACGTTCGCGCCATGTGGATGATGCTGCAACAGGAGCAGCCTGACGACTACGTGATCGGTACCGGAGAGGCCCACTCGGTGCGTGAATTCGTCGAACTCGCCTTTACGACTGCCGACCTGGATTGGCGTGAGTACGTGGAGATTGATCCTCGCTACTTTCGGCGGCCGAGGTCGACTTTCTCTGTGCAGATACTGCGAAGGCACAGAAGGTCCTGGACTGGGCACCGGCTGTAACCTTCAATGAGTTGGTTCGCATTATGGTCGAGGCCGATATCAAAGAGCTTACAGCTCGCCTTAAAGGTGGTGCCGAGGCTCTTCAGCTTACAGCTGCTGCGGAAGGCAGACAGTCATGATTGATCTGCCCAATAAGCGAATTCTGGTCACGGGCGGATCGGGGTTTCTCGGAAAACATCTGATCGCCAGGCTCGAGAAAGTTGGGTGCCGCAACGTCGTTGCGCCGGAACACAGCGAATACGACCTCACAAGCCACGACGCAGTTGAGCGAATGTTTGATTCGCACCAGCCGGAGATTCTCATTCACTTGGCGGCTGCCGTGGGTGGTATCGGTGCGAATCGCGCCAATCCCGGCCGATTCTTCTACGAAAACGCGATCATGGGCATTCAACTTATCGAGGCGGCGCGGCGTCGCGGGATAGAGAAGACGGTTGTCCTGGGCACAATTTGCGCATATCCAAAGTTCACGCCGGTGCCATTCCGTGAAGAAGACCTATGGGACGGGTATCCGGAGGAAACCAACGCGCCTTATGGGCTGGCCAAGAAAGTGTTGCTCGTGCAGTGTCAGGCCTATCGTGAGCAGTATGGAACGAACGCAATTTTCCTTTTGCCTGTGAATCTTTACGGGCCCGGCGACAACTTCGATTTGGATTCATCGCACGTGATTCCTGCTCTGATTCGCAAGTGCCTTGAGGCAGTGAAAGCGGGGCGCGAAGAGATTGTGCTGTGGGGCGACGGGTCGCCGACGCGCGAGTTCCTCTACGTGGAGGACGCGGCGGAGGGCATTGTTTTGGCGGCGGAGCAGTACGACAAGTCCGACCCGGTGAATCTGGGCAGCGGCATGGAGATTTCGATTTGCGACCTGGCGAGAACCATTGCGGAGATGACAGGCTTCAAGGGAAGGATCGTCTGGGATACGAATCAGCCGAATGGCCAGCCGCGGCGGCGTTTGGATGTTAGCGGTGCGGAAAGAGAGTTTGGGTTTCGAGCCGCGACGCCATTTGAGGTCGGCCTGCGCAAGACGATCGATTGGTATATCAGTTCGATGTAGCCTAATGAAATACAGTGAGATTCCTGGATGTTGAAATCGTCACTACCTCTTGAGAACGGCAAATGGCCTGCATCGCGGTGAGATCGAGCGCTGGAGACTATGTACGCTGCACTAACACTCATCTTGGTGCCGGTTACCAGGCAATCCAATCCGAATTACCTGTTATAGACCGATCTCCTAAATGCCGTGTGTCTCATCCTGCAACTGACTAAAGCGCGAGAACCATAAACTGGAGTAAGAACGTGAGCAGAAAAGTGGCCGTGACCTTCTTTATCCGATTTGCGACTGCGTTAGCGGGACTTGCCCTGTTGGCAGCCGGCACACTTGCGGCTGCACAACCAGGTAAGCTAAACAGCTCAGGACAATCCGCAGGCGCCTCGAATGGCTCCGAAGCGGACTGTGAGCCTGTCACGCGGGGCTCGCCCTATATTCCTGTAGATAGTTGGGTCTATCCGGCGGTAATGCGGCTCTATGCGTTGGGGTATATGGATAAAGTCTACCTGGGTATGCGTCCGTGGACGCGCGCGAGCTTGAGCAACATGCTGGATGAGACTGAAGACCGTCTTGAAGATGTGGATGAGGGCCAGGTTACGAGCGAGGCCGAAGGAATATACGATGCGCTCAGACATGAATTACGCAACGATACTGAAGACTCTTGCCTGGCGAACAAAGGCAGCGTCCACGCCGAGTCGGTCTATAGCGTGATGCGCGGCATGAGCGGCACTCCGCTGCGCGATAGCTATCATCTCGGCTCGACCATTGTCAACGACTATGGCCGGCCCTATGCCAACGGCTTCGATAACTACTCCGGCGCCAGCGGTTATGCGTCCTTCAACCGATTTCTCCTCTACGTGCGCACTGAGTTTCAGGGCGCGCCCTCGACCGCTGGTTACTCGACCGGACTGGTCGGGCAACTTGCGGCCCTTGATGAGACAACCGATTACTTCAGCCCAACCTGTTTTGCGAATGGAACCGATTGCACCGCTCTCGCAAACAGCGAGCAGACAACGATGCCGGTGGGTCCCGGTGCATCGGCCGTCCGGATGCGCATCATGGAAGCTTACGTCTCCGCGCAGTACCTCAATCATGTAATCTCCTTCGGGAAACAGGATGAATGGCAGAGCCCGGCATTCGGCGGCTCCATGTCGTATTCCAACAATGCTGAAAACATATACGCTTTCCATATCAACCGCATTGAACCGCTGGATGTGCCCTTGCTTTCCCGGATTACCGGCCCTTTCCGTTACGAGTTCTTGATAGGCCCATTGAAGGGTCATACGTATCCCATCGATCCCTGGGTGCATGTGGAGAAGGTCAGTTTTCGGCCTACGGAAAACCTTGAACTTGGATTCGAACGCACTGTGATATGGGGAGGCAAGGATCACACGCCCATCACCATCAAGAGCTTCCTGAGGAGCTTCTTTAGCTTTGCTTCGCCCAACGCTTCGGTCAAAAACAGCACGCGTGACCCTGGAGCGCGGTTTGGCGCCTTCGACTTTTCCTATCGGCTTCCTTTCGTCCGCAACTGGCTTACTCTTTACACGGATTCAGAGGTGCATGACGATGTTTCCCCGATCGATGCCCCGCGCCGCGCATCCTGGCGGCCTGGTCTCTATCTTTCCCATGTGCCTTGGATTCCCAAGCTGGACATGCGCGCCGAAGCCGCTTCTACCAATCCCCCCGGGGCGATGAACGAGGGCGGTCACTTTATGTATTACGAGGTCATTCAGCGCCAGGGGTACACCAACAACGGCCAGTTGTTCGGCGACTGGATTGGCCGTGAGGACCGGGGAGGCCAGGGCTGGATTACTTACCACCTGAGCGGTAACGAATGGATTCAGGTCGGAATTCGTAATCAGAAAGCTGCGAAAGATTTCATTCCCGGTGGAACAACTTTAAACGACATCGACTTCCAGGTAGTCAAGCGCATCGGCAAGGATCTCGAGATCAACGGCAGTTTCACGCACGAGCATTGGAAGGCGCCCATCTACCTTCCAGGCACGCAAACCGTAAACACCACGACCATTCAACTCACTTGGTTCCCAGAGCGGAAGATCAACTTCTAAAGGCGGTTTCGTCAGCCTCCACAATCGAAGCACTTGACTTACTCTTTGCGGCTGACGATTCAGTCATTGGTGCCGTTCTCAAGTGGCATGGTTTGTATCTATCAATCAGAAGCCCGGCCCTAAACCGACCGCCATGTTACAAACGTTGGACACGAAACAACGCGCATTGCGTGGACATTCTTTTTTCGGTGCGGGTAAGTCTCAGAACGGCAAGCCATCGCCGGCATCTGTTATGGGCGAAACCCCCAATCGTGAATCGGTTGTACACCGGTGGTATTAACCCGCAGATTGATCTTTCACACTTAATCCGGCGGAACGAAGTGCGAGAAGTCGGGCATTCTTCGATTGGAGAATCATTCTTTTTCCCAGGTGACGAGCCATCGCGGCGAGTCTCTTTTCGCCATAATCAATCGTCTGACAGAACCCCGACTGGTCAGAGGCTTCAGTGTGGCCAGCGTGATAGGCTTAGGCGAGACGAAGAGAGTCGGGACACAGGGTGTGTCGACGAATCGGCAACCATGGAATTGCATCGAAACGAGCAAATCGTTGCTTTTGGGTCCAGCGAGGGCTTTGCTATGCGCAACCGAGTCCGCGGCTTCCTTGCGGGTACATAAAGGATCAACAGTCATGCAGTCGGGCCATGTATCCTATCCTGTGATCTGGAAGTGAAAATGCAAGTTCCGGATAGCGGACCCAAATGTCCGGGAACCGGCGCGAATCGTCAGCCCGCAAGCCACTGCATCCCTGCTGAGTTTCTGCCTTGCAGCTCTGGAAATGTGACGATGGCTCCCCCCAAAGAGGAATAACTTCCGGGGAGGTGGTTCGTCAATCCTTAAGGAGAGATTATGCGTCTAAAGCTTCCCCCAAAGCTTAACCTCGCAGCGCTGTTTATCGCCGCGGTAATTCCCATCCACTCCCAAGTCACGCCAGCTGCAAACCAAGGTGGCATGCCGATCGTCATTGGCGCCGGCTTCTCCGATTTCAGCATCGATTGGGGACCCGGAAAGAGGATGAACGGCATCTCGGCATGGGTCGACTGGTACCCCAACCGTATGCCGGCGGTGTTGCATGGTCTCGGCATTGAGGTCGCGGGGCACGATATCAACTACGCCAAACCCGCGGGATTTTCGGCGATTCGTCAGGATACCGGCGAGATCGGTCCGATCTTTGCCTGGAATCACTATCGCGACTTCCGTCCCTACGTCAAGTATCTGGCCGGGATCGGCAGCATCGATTTTCCACCCTCGGGAACATACTCGCATGACACGTTTACCGTCTTTTCACCCGCCGGAGGGGCTGAATACCGGATATGGAAACATATTTGGATACGCGGCGACTACGAGTACCAGTTCTGGCACCAAACCTTCGGGCCTCACGACCTAAACCCCAATGGCTTTACCATAGGTGCTTCATACGACTTCAGGCCATAAGTTTCTGAGTGAGAATAGATTCCTGCGCCAGTGCAATTGTGGCTCCAAAAGACGTCAGGATTTTCGCGTTCAGGCGTTTCGAACACCGTAGCATTGATTAGTGCCAGGGACACCACGAGCAGGATACCCGTCCGATTAGTACGATGGACCCTTAAGTCGGTATTCCTTTAGTTCTCGTGCAACGTCGCGCAGAGTCTCCAAAGGATCTTGGGGTGAATAGGTCTGGATTTGTGATCGGACGCCCGCGAGTTACATGCTGAAGCGTTGCTTAAGGGGCGCGCTGGAGCCGCACGAATAGGGAGCTGTCGATCATACGCCGCCGTCGGACTCATACCAGCCGACGGTTGAGTCGTGATTGACGCGATGACACACATGCGATTTGGTTGAGTGAGTAGATCTTTCCAAGGCATCTCCCTTGGTCCTCACCTCTGATCGTCTGATAAAATGCCTTCATCGTTCAAGCGCAAGACATTTTCGTGCGAGGCGTTGTTGTCAGACTCGGCGTAACGTTTGCAACTCGCAATTGACCCACCTCTGGTTTGCACGAGAGGTTTCCTGGTTGAAATCCTTGCCACGTCATCCGATGCAGCTTGACACCCCTACTGTATTTGAGGAACCAAACCTGACAGCTACAATTGTCATCTGCACACGGAATCGCCCAGCTCTCTTGCGGAAATGCCTCGAAGGCATCGCCCGCCTGGAGCGCACTCCAGATGAAGTGATCGTGGTCGATAACTCTTCAGGAGATGAAGAGACGAGCGCTGTAACACGGGAATTTGCTGCAGTTTATAGCGTTGAGCCAATCCAAGGGTTGAGCCGGGCACGCAATCGAGGGATGTCCGAGAGTAACTCCGAGATCGTTGCATACTTGGACGATGACGCTGTGCCCGATGAACATTGGCTTGGAAATCTGCTTGGGCCATTTAAAGATGCGAAGGTTGCAGCGGTGGCTGGCAGGATTGTCACTCCGCAGCCTCCGGAAGAAAATAGTGCAAGCCAAGTGGCCCGTTTCCTGAGCAACAAAGATCCAAAGTGGTTTGAGATCCTCACTTTTGGCGGCTTTGGCCTGGGCAGCAATATGGCAATTCGCAGAAATGCCTGTGCCGGCCAAAGAGTTTTCGATGAGCGGCTGGGCAGGGGAGCGCCATTTCAGATTGCAGAGGAAAACTATGCCCTCGCATTTCTTGTATCGCACGGCCACATCGCCGTCTACCTTCCCGATGCGATCGTATTCCATCCCACTCTCAAGCCGCTCAAGATCGCGCCAGAGGCGCGCAATAGGGTCGCATATTGGATGTTGCTCTTTTCGGAATTTCCCGACCGGCGCTTCGATCTTCTGCGATTTCTTTTTCGACGCATGCGGCGGAAGCCGCTGACTTGGTCGCGGGATGCTCCGGACCCCGGTGAAATCGTTACCAGCGGGTGGCGTGTGCTGTTCGCCGCGAGCTTTAGCGCAGTCCTGCTCTTCTTCCGCACCAAAAAGCCCAGGAACTAATAGTGATCCAGCCTGCAGCGCGGATGTTGAGCTCGCTCCTCAGGTCAGCAGAAAGCGTCTGCATGCTGCTTGGGGAACGTGATGAAGGGGAGCGGCAGTTTCCGAGGCACACAGCGGAGATCGCGCGCGTAACCGCGGAAGATCGATGATTCGGCGCGTGTGCCGCATGGATGGCGTCGGCGCAATCGTACAGCGGTGGCAGTGGCAGCCCGCGACAGTTTCATAATCGCCATCGAAATAAGCAGCCAGGTCGACAAGTCGCAGAATGAGGCTCTCCCTTTTAGCTTTCTTCCCGCCACGTTTTGGCGCCCATCAGCGCTATCGAGTGGATTAAATCGGTCGGCCCGGACCTAAGTGTCAACTCTCATAGCCGAACAGGACCGCACATGCCGACCAAACCGCTCGAATTCATCTACCCGGGAATTCTTGCCGCGCAGGCGATTCACACGGCGGTCAAGTTCCGCATTCCAGACTTGCTTCGATCAGACCCCAGAACCGCCTCGGAACTGGCGTTGGCTTGTGGCGCGCATGCGCCCACGTTGGAACGCTTGTTGCGCGCCCTGACAAGTATCGGAATCTTTGTGAGAACTCCTGAAGGCCGGTACCGCAATTCGCCGTTCACTGAAGTTCTGCGCACGGATCATCCGCAATCCCTGAGTTCCGAATGTATGTTCCTGCCCGCACCTTTCATGTGGCGGCCGTTGGGCGAACTGTTTGAGTCGGTGCAGACGGGTGAGCCAGCCTTTGAGCGGGTGTTTGGGCAACACTTTTTCGCATATCTCGCCGACCATCCCGAAGACGCGGCAAATTTCAACCGGGTAATGACTCAAGAGATTATATGGACAATTCCCGCCCTGCTCAGAGCCTACGACTTCGCACGTTTCAAGCTTTTGGTTGATGTGGGCGGCGGCCATGGTGTGTTCCTGAGTCAATTGCTTAAGGCCATACCGGGCTTGCAGGGAGTGCTATTTGATCAGCCGCATGTGATGGCCGAATCGGCGGAGCTATTGAAAGGCGATGTCGCCGCGCGAATAAAGATCGTCGGCGGCAGCTTTTTCGACGTAGTTCCGAAGGGAGGCGATGCCTACCTGCTGAGAAGGGTAATTCACGATTGGGAAGACGCGGATGCAGTCAAGATTCTTGATAACGTCCGCCGAGCGATGGGTACTGGTGGCACGCTGCTTCTGGTTGAAGGCCTGGTTGACTCCGCCGTAAATCCTGCTGGACTTATGGATCTTATGATGCTGGTGTTAGGCGGCCGCGAACGTACTGAAGCGGACTTTCAGACGCTCCTTCAATCCGCCGGATTCTCCATCAACCGCATCATTCCGGCCGGAGCTTACTCTCTGATCGAGTGTCATCCCCGCTAGCTTTTGAAACGCGCATCCACTGCAAATTGAACTCATGGCTTTAACCTCCTGGATATCGCCTGGAATATGCCGCTGCCGATCGGCTGCACGACCGCCGCAACGCATTGATACAATGAACTTGACGTCCCAAATATCATCGGAAGAGACTTGATATGAGCCCGCTCTCTCCATGCAATCCTACATTTATAAATACGATCCTTCTCGGCGGAGCTCCAGAGCAGAAAATCGAAGCTGCTCGCTCGGCGGGCTTCGATCAAATCGAGATATGGCGGCAGGATGTCGAAGCGCACGATGGCGGTCCTCACGACCTCGGCGGCAGGCTTCGTGAGAGCGGCGTGGGCGTCACCGACTTCCAGGTAGTGCGGGATTTCGACGGTGCCCCAGACTCTTCTCGCGAGGAAAAACGCCGTGACGCGCTCTTCATGCTCGAGACCGCGGCGAGACTCGGGACGGATACGGTGCTAGTCACGGCTTCAAGTGATCCCGCTTGCATCGCTGATCGCATCGATGATGACTTGCGCTGGCTCACCCGGGAGGCCGCCTCCCGCGGTCTTCGTATTGCCTATGAAGGTCTGGCCTGGAGCTCGATTAACTTCACCTTGCCTTCCGCGTGGGGCTGTGTCAAGCGCATTAATGAACCGAATCTGGGAATTGTGGTGGATCCTTTTCATATCTTCATACGGGGGGGCGATGCGAGCGACCTGGACGGCATTCCCATGAGCTGCATATACCTCATTCAGCTTTCCGACTCCGATCTTGATAGTTGCGTCGACCTTCAGCTGGTTATCGATACGGCGCGACATCGTCGCCTCATGCCTGGCCAAGGGTGGTTTCCAATACATACCATTGTGGAGCGCTTAATGGGAGGAGGCTATAGGGGACCGGTCGGAATTGAGGTATTCAATGATGAAATGAGAGCGCGGAGCCCGCAGTTGGTCGCGCATGAAGCGATGTTAGCGCTCAACCGAGCTTGGCCGCGGTGCACATCCTGATGCGACCAGCAATCGGTTCACTGGTATAGCAATGAGCCGAAATGAAGACAAATCGACCCGCTTACATCCTCTAAGTGGGTATCTTCTCCATTCCGTCTAACTTCGAGGTATCCAAGATGCTTTCCAGTTCCTGTGCTTCGATTGGGGCCATCGCAGCTTACGCCGAGTCCAGCCCGCAATCGCCGGCCCTGATTAAGCCGGATGGCATCATACTAACTTACAAAGAGCTGTGGGCGAGGATTTTAGCCGTTGGCGGCAGATTGCACGAAGGGGGCATCGGCGCTCAGGAGACTGTCGCGATTCTTGTGCCGCAGGGCGTGCTGGAGGTTCTAGCCGTTGCCGGAGTGCTCAACCACTGCGTTTGCGCTCCACTGCAATCAAAAACAACCGTGGCCGAGGTTAGGGCAGCCCTGGGAAGGTTAGGTGCCACAGCACTTATCGTTTCACCAGAGCGTGAAGCAGAGGCCGAGGCTGCCATCTCGATGGGCCTGACTGTTTTGGTCGCCCACAACATGGAGTGTCCGGGAGAGTGGCTGATTCGCCGCCCTGCTTCTCCACCTCCAGTGCGCGCCAATGTTTCCGAAGCAATTCTATTGCTGATCACCTCTGCAACTACGGGTAGCTCCAAGCTGGTGCCACTAACTGCCGTGAACCTCGACGCCCAAACCGCGCCGAGAAGCAGGTTGTTGCGGTTGAATGCCTCAGACCGCATGCTGCAAATGACTTCTCTTTGTCACAGTATGGGAATCGAGAATACTCTTGCTCAATTCCTTGCGGGCGGCGCAGTTATTGCGACGGGCGGCTTCGATCCCACCGCCTACGTGGGCTGGCTTTACGAGCTGGAGCCTACCTGGTACGACTGCGCACCAACTGTGCATCAGGCAGCGCTCGCGGAACTGAAGCGCACGTCCCTCGACAGGCCAATCTCCCTTCGTCTCGTCCAATCGGCCGGAGCTCCGCTTCCAGGCGAGATCCGGCAGGATCTTGAGCAGATTCTGCATATCCCGGTTCTAAACGACTATGGAATGTCGGAAACTGGGCCCATTGCTACTGACGCTTTCCTTCCGCGCGACCGCATTCCAAACTCGGCGGGGCGCTCGTGCGGGCTTGAGATCGCTATTCTGAACTCTTTCGGGGAAGCGCTCCTCTCTAACGAGGAAGGGGAAATCGCAGTGCGCGGCCCCGCAGTCTTCTCCGGATACGCGGACGACCCCGACGTCAACCGCACCGCCTTTCGGAATGGCTGGTTTTGTACAGGCGATGTTGGACGCCTCGATCAGGAGGGAAACCTTTTTATAACCGGCCGAATCAAGGAGATGATTAACCGCGGTGGCGAAAAGATTTCGCCGGCGGAAGTGGACGCGGTGCTGGCGTTGCATCCCGCGATTTGTGAGGCGGCCTCCTTTGCCGTCTCTCATCCAACCTTAGGCGAAGACGTAGCCAGCGCGGTGGTTTTGCGCGCCTCAGGCGAAACGCCGGTGAGCGCGAGTGAGCTCCGCGCCTTCGCGGCGCAAAGACTGGCGGCGTTCAAGGTTCCTCGCCGCATTTACTTTGTCGATGAGATTCCTCGTGGAGAACTGGGCAAGCCACAACGCTGGTTACTTACAGAACGTCTGAGCGGCAGTCAATCAGCTCCGCCGTCGCCAGCCGAGGTGACCGAAAACAGGCTCGCCGACGAAGTCGAATATATCCCTTACAAACTCCACGAAATCTGGGCGCGGATACTGGAGTGCGACAATCTCGGTTATGACGAGGACTTCTTCACCGCTGGAGGAGACTCATTGATGGCAATCACCATGCTCGCCGAAGTCGACCAGCGGTTTGGAGGTCAGACAAGTGCATCTGCAGCAAGTTTTCTCGACGAGCCAACGCTCGCTCATCTGGCCGACCTGGTGCGCGACGGGCCGCGCGCTTTGTCGAGCCAGAATACTTCGAGCGAGATGCGGATTTTCCCGGTTTCCGAATTAGGACTGGCGAAGAGGCTGTTCTGTGTTCCCGCCGACGAAGAGGAGGGTCTTTACTTCCGGCGACTGGCTAGGCATCTGAGTGGTCAGATCGATGTATCCATTGTGCGCCCGGCCAATACACGGAATTGTTATTCGCTCTTTACCTTTGAACGGGCGGGTGAGGCCATGGCAAAACTTATCCGCCAGTCCCAGCCTGAAGGCCCATATCTTGTGGGAGGTTTCTGTTACGGCGGCATCGTCGCCGTGGAGGCTGCGCGTAATCTCGTCCTTCATGGCCAGACTGTCCGCGTGGTTTTGTTTGACGTAATGATGCCTGGCTTTCCCTCTCCATTTCGCGGTTGGCGCGGGTGGTTTAAAAGGGTTGGTTTTGAATGGCGCGCGTTCCGTGAAGGCAACCATCTAGGGGCTGCCAAAAAGCTCCGTGGCTTTCGACTTCGTTTGGCTTGGTTCGCTATTGTTCCCTTTCGCGAACTTCTCGCACCCATCGAGCATGTTCCTTTCATCCGGCGGGTTCTTGGCTGGGCCCAGCGCGGATATTTCCCCCTTTATAGCGCTCGTCCTATTCACGCTCCGATCCTTCACTTCCTCAGTGCAGATGAGGCCGAACCAATCAACAGCCTTTCTCGCTTCGGGTGGAGGTCAGTAGCGCGCCGTGGCATCGAGGAACGGTATTTAGCTTTTGACCATGCAAGCATCCTCCATGAGTCCAATTTGCCAGAGATTGTGGATACCATTCAACGGTGGACCGGCACATCGGAGTCCGGGCCCAATGGAACTTGAGCCAGTCTCATCGCGGCTTGGAATTGCCGCGAATCGATCGCGGCTACTGCCCATCTTCAGCGTTTGGAGGAGGAGTTGCCAGACGCCAAATATTGGAGCCAAGTGAGGTCTACCGGTCGTACACTTGCGCAAGTGGAGGAAGTAGTCAGTCCTTCAAAATGCGCAATCATGTTACACAGCGTTTGCGATCCGCTAACAAAAGAAGAAGCTGGTTACTATATTTCACCGCGCCGCTTCCACGATCTCATGCGCTCGTTCCGGGAATCTGGTTATAAGACAGCAACAACAGCACAATGGCTGCGGGATGAAGTGCCTGCCAATCATGTGCTACTTACATTCGACGATGGATATGATGATCTTTATGAGCATTTACTTCCCCTGGTGATTGAGCATCATTACACGCCGATTGTGTATCTGGTTGCCGATCATATTGGTGGTTCGAATGTTTGGGACCAAGCAAATGGCCTGCGCGCGCGTAATCTGCTCACGGTCGAGCAGATTCGTGAAATGCAGAAGTACGGCGTCGAGTTCGGATCGCACACGCTGACCCATCCGAGGCTCTCCCAAGTGTCCGACGCGCAGCTGCATCGCGAGGTCACAGACTCAAAGCATCGGATTGAAGATTTGCTTGGGGTTGAAGCGATATCCTTCGCCTATCCGTTTGGAGACCTCGACCGCCGCGTACGTACGGCCGTTGCTGGTGCGGGATACAAGCTGGCGTTTACCGTTGAGCCTGGCCTCAACCGGCGGAATGATCCTTTTCGCCAGAGACGAGCAGAGGTGAACGACTCCACCACGGTTTCGGATTTCAAGTTCACATTGCGAAAGGGATTTAGATTTAGACAGGTTTTCAACCTCCGTCGCGTTCTTAGAAGCGTTTGTAACTGGTAACTTCAACAACCACCGGCGTGAACGGCCTCAGGCGCGGTTGCTTTCCTTCGCCGCAGTCTGTACTTGTAATCGGCCCCGATTTGAGTGAACCAAGGTAATGTTATAGCTCAACCAAGGGCAAACGGTCCTGTTTGCCATCTTTATGTTGACGCCACGACCGAACAGAAGGCCGGAATCTAGCCATCGGAACCGCAAGCTAGGCAGATTTCGGTCTCGAACCGTACTTGCTTGGATTGCGCTGTTGGCGTTCGCACTGGGCCTTCGCATCGCTTTAGCGATTTGTTCGCCAAGTGTTTTTCAACCCGACGAGACATATCAAACATTAGAGCCGGCGCACCGGCTGGCCTTTGGCTATGGAGTCATTACATGGGAATGGCGTGAGGGAGTTCGCTCCTGGGTGTTTCCGGCCTTTCTGGCCGGCTTGATGCGCTCCATGGCGTGGCTGGGCCCTGGTTCAAGCGGCTACATCGACGGAATTGTTGTTGTCCTTTCCCTCATTTCCTTTTCGACGGTGTGGTTCGCCTTTGCGTGGGCCAAGCGCGCGAGCGGCTTGAATGCTGCAATCATCGCCGCCGGGGCTTGCTCAATCAACTATGGGCTGGTCTACTTTGCTCCCAAGGCGTTCTATGAAGTATTCGCCGCGCATGTGTTGCTTCCCGGCCTGTATCTTGGTGTCTACGCAGATCAGATCGGCGAGAGAAAGCGGCTGTTTTTCGCGGGCCTGCTTTGCGGTCTCGCTGCCTCGTTACGGATGCAGCTGATTCCGGCCATTGCCTTCGCCTCAATTTACTTTTGCTATCCCCGCTGGCGCCAGAGAATCCCCTTCGTTTTGGCGGGAATCTCACTGCCGATCCTGGTGTTCGGCATTGTGGACAAGATCACCTGGTCTTATCCATGGCAGTCGTTTGTTCGCTACTTTCAAGCTAATTTAATCGAGGGCCGTGCAGTCGCAGAAGGGATCAAACCCTGGTACTGGTACGTGGAAGCCGTGTTGGTGTTGCTCGGCCCCGCAGTCGTGTTTCTTTGGCATGGCGCTCGGCGAAGCTCATTCCTGGCAGTGTTCTCGCTGATCGTCATTTGTTCCCACTCTTTTATCGGTCATAAGGAGGTCCGCTTTCTTTATCCCGTTCTTCCTCTGTTAATCGTCCTGGCCTCCATCGGTTTCGTTGAAGTTGCTTCGAGTATGAAAGTATTGGCGCGGCTGCGAGCATCACCAAGAGGTCTTGTCGCGGCGGGCCTGATCTTTTTTGTATTATCTTCGTCTCTGCTGGCGTGGCGATTCTCCCGGTGGTGCAAGACTCCAGGTGTCGAGTCCGCCTTCGATCGGCTCAGCCGGGACTCCAATCTCTGCGGTGTTGGTTTCTATGGGCCCAAATCGGACTATTGGACTCTAAGTTGGTACACGGCCGGTGGATATGCCCATCTGCATCGAAACGTCCCCATTCTTTTGGTTCCAAGCGCGGTCGAATTTGCCCAGGACACTCGATTTCTTAACGCATTGATCGTCCCAAGTTCCATGCCCGGGATACCCGAGGGCTTTAGGCTGACCCAATGTTGGAACGAAGCTTGTTTGCTCGAACGTCCGGGTCAGTGCGTCTCGGCCCCGGAAGAGAAGCAATTAAATGCATTGCTGCGAAAGACCGGAGATTGAGGTCGCGGGTAGTCGAAGAAATCCACGGAGAGCAGATTGGGTGGCAGCACCTCTGCACCAGGGCCGCCATATCTTCGGTGTGAGAGCCGACAGTGGGACAGTTTGAATCCGGGCTGATCTTGCGCAATCGAGTGGCGCAAAGAGCGCGCGAAGGATGGGCGCCTGAACCCTGATTCCGGCTTGCGAGCACGGATCGAGCATTCCTGCCAAAAAGGTGTGCTCACACTTTGGCGAGAGCATCCCAACCCGTGGATTTAAACAGTCTTTCGGCTCGCCGCCGCCGTAACAGCAGCGTCCAAATCCTGAAGCAGGCTGCCATCCAGAGGGAACTTGCGAGCGAAGAGTGACTCCGAAGACAACAGAGCCGGGAAGTCTTCGTAGCCCAGAGTCTTCGGGTGCGCGCCCCCTAAACTCCAGTCGGTATAGGTGAGGCATCGGTTCTCGATCCGTAGCTTCTTATGGTTCAGAAGGATTGTGTGGTAGTAACTCTCGTCCGGGCAGAACCGATCATGGTAGTGTTTCCTGAGTCGGCGCGCTGTCTCCGTGTTTTCGAGTAAAGTCAGAGCCGCCGGCCTCCGCAACGCGTACCAGGCCTCCCCGGCATAGCACTGGAACCCATTGCGAAACGGCGTGAACCATCTCGTTATCGTGGGGTTTTCAATGTATAGCGTGCGGCCTTTCTGTCCAAGGAGAATCATGATTCGTTGCGCCACGGGAACGGCCACATAGCGCCGCAGACAATCAGAGCGCCAAAAAGGGTCGAAGGGGCGCGAACTATCGGGCTCCGACCGGCCGCGGACCGGATCGTAAGCGATCAACTCGTGCGACAAATATGCGTCCGCGCTCGTCCTTGTTAACGTGTCCACGATCTGTTCGGCAGTTTTGATCGGATAACACGTGTTGCTTAAACTGATCACCCAGTCAGGGTCGGCCCGTTGAACCAAGAGCCTTAATGCTTTTAGATTCGCGTCCACAAGAACGGCCCCTGCCCATGAAGTTTTGATCCAATCACTGACAACATGGACGTTGTCTGGAATGGCCGCCAAGCTCATAGGGGTTTGGTCAAAGTCATGGTGCAGTGCGATCGGTGGGTGATTGAACATCGTGTTCAGGCGTTGGCATAGCATTGCGGTCTGCGCTACATTGTTATGCGTCACCAGAACGAAACCTATCGATGCCGGCGCCATTTATTCTCCTGTGACCGCATGAGAAGCAAATGAGTTTCTTGAACTGGAATGAGCTTCGACAACGCGACTCTGCGATGATGCCAGCTAATCGAGACAAATTTGAAACGCTGGAATCTTAACGAAAGAACCTGCTTTCGTCTTAGATTGTAGACCGGCCTTTCCGGTGCGGCGGGATGTCTCGCTCGACACCGGATTGGCTTACGGTGAGGGGAAATCGCCGAAGGTTAGAGGCACCTCGATTTATCGAATCGAAAAACGTCCGCCGCCTGTCCTTGCGCGACGAAGGTGGCCCCCTTTCAAAGCAAAACCAAGCTGACCCGCCACCTGGGAGTCAGGGGCCAATTCCGCCGCGATACAATTCACCAGACTGGCATTTAAAAAAATGGACGGCTCGGTATCTCCAAATATGGGGCATAAGAGTCTCGGTACGGTCAGAGCTCTGACCCTGTGGTTTCTCTTTTTCCTGGTTTCTTTCGGGCTTGGCTATCCGACACTTGGCCGCTACGATATTCGGGAATTAGGTCCGGACCAGCAAGTCTACTACAAAATGGTCGTCGATCAAGCCAGGCCTGACGACATTCCTTTCTGCTTCAGAGTGCTTGTACCGGAGGTGGCAAAACCATTTTATTTGTTAACGAGAGGCCGGGTTCGCTCCTGGGATCCCGTATCGTTCGGGTTGCTCATGTCGAATTGCCTGTTCTGCGCCACTTCTGCATTTCTATTTCTGCTTGTCGGTATCCGCGTCCTGCAAGATATTCCCATCGCATTGCTCGGCTGCACCCTCTATCTGCTTAACTTTGCCGTCCCCAACTTGTTGCTTTCCGGATTTGTCGATTCATCGGAAGCCTGTTTCATGATGGCGGTTACCTGGGCGCTGTTCTCGGGTAAGTGGTGGTTGCTTCCTCTTATCGGAATTCCGGGAGGAATGGCCAAACAAAGTTTCCTGTTGTTCTCGACGATTTTCGCGGGGACGTGGTGGCTGACTGAAAAGAGAGTTGCCAGAACAAATCGCCAGCTCCTTTGGGTGGCTGCTCTTGGGGGTACGAGTGCTTTGTCGGTTGCTCTTGTGCATCGGTTGGTCGCAGGGTCAACAATGTCACCCTGGGCAATGGCAGCGTGGTGGGGCTCAGAGGGCCATTACGCCCAGTTCATTCTGAAGGGATTCCTGGATCAGCAATTCTGGTACGCATTTGTCTGGCTCCTGCCGCTTGGAGTCTGGCGCCTGAACCGGTTTCCCAGGCCATGGGTAATGGCGTCGAGCGTAACAGCTCTGCTTGCCATTGGCCTTGGTGGTTACGCGGAAAGTCTTGGATCCGTGAATCGGCCCCTTTTCAGCATCATCGGTCCAGTCCTCACCTTATCTGCCGCTACCCTCATTGCATATGGTCCCAGTGAAAATCGCAGATAGGTCCGGATTGGAAACCTTAGATGCCCCACTCGAAGCCTACAAGAACCAGGTCAACACGACTGTATTGTCACCTTATGATGCGAGATTTACTGGATGATCGGCTGGCACTCTCGCCAGAAGGGTAAGAACAATCCAGCACAAGATAGAGACCGGGCAAGGGCAATCGCCGGCCCCATGTTGCTGCCTCCGAAGGTCGTACGCAAAGTGTCGCGCGGGATTTCAGCGATTAAAGTCGTTGCCAGATGTCACGCAAGAGTACACAACACGCTGATACGCGCTGTATTCTGAAGGAGATGCTTCGGTCGCGCTGATGGACGCCGAGGTCAATGCAGCCGGCAGTCATCAACCGGCTCAAGCGCTCCCACTAGCACGCGAACAGTAACCGTTACGGATCGTGAGTACGCAAAATGGCTGAGCAGAACGATCGAGTGCTCAAGGTGATCCGTCCGGGAGCCGACCGGATCGGAGTGCAGTTCAGCCGCCTGCGGGAGTACCGGGAGTTGCTCTACTTTCTGGTTTGGCGCGATCTGAAGGTGCGTTACAAACAGACGGCACTCGGAGTCACATGGGCGGTGCTGCAACCCCTGGCGACCATGGTGGTCTTCAGCATCGTATTCGGCCGCCTGGCCAAGATCCCCTCGGAGGGCGTACCCTACCCGATCTTCGCCTATTGCGCGCTGGTGCCATGGCAAATGTTCGCCTTCGCTCTGACCGAATCATCCAACAGCATGATGCAGAATCAATACCTTATTTCAAAGATTTATTTTCCGCGTCTCATCGTACCCCTTACGCCGATCTTCACCGCCATGGTGGACTTTCTGCTCGCGTTCGCACTGCTGATCGCAATGATGCCCTTCTATGGCGTGGTCCCCAAGTTGACGATTTTGTTATTGCCGGTCTTTCTTTTGCTGGTCGTGCTCACCTCATTTGCCGTCGGCGTCTGGATTTCGGCGCTCACCGCGGAGTATCGGGATATACGCTACACGGTTCCGTTCCTCGTCCAGTCCTGGATGTTTGTAACCCCCATCGCCTATCCCAGCAGCCTCGTACCGGAAAAGTGGAGGATGCTCTACGGACTGAACCCCATGACTTCGGTCGTTGAGGGGTTCCGTTGGGTGTTGCTGGGCACAGCGGCGCCGCCCCTGATGCCGATGATGGCTTCGGGGCTGGCAGTCGTGGTGATCCTCTGCGGCGGAGTCATGTATTTTCGTCGCCTGGAGAGCACTTTTGCAGACGTGCTTTAGCTTGGTTCAGTCATGAGTGAATATGCTATCCGCGCAGCTGGGCTTGGAAAGCAGTATCGGCTTGGCTATCAGCCCATCTACAAAACCGTTCGGGAAGCCGTCGCGGGAATCGTCAGCGCGCCTTGGCGCCGCGCACGGAGCAAGCCGGAGGAACACTTCTGGGCGCTCAAGGACGTTTCGTTCGAAATCAAACGAGGCCAGGCAGTTGGCATCATTGGAAGAAACGGCGCCGGGAAATCCACGCTCCTGAAAATACTGGCACAGATCACAGAGCCCACTGAAGGCATCGTCCATCTTCGTGGAAGAGTGGGTTGCTTGCTCGAAGTTGGTGTTGGTTTTCATCTCGAATTAACCGGTCGGGAGAATATCTATCTGAACGGCGCGCTGCTTGGCATGAAAAAGGCCGAGATCGATCGCAAGTTCGATGAGATCGTGGCCTTCGCCGAGGTCGAGAAGTTCCTCGATACGCAGGTCAAGCACTACTCCAGCGGGATGTTCGTCCGCCTTGGATTCTCCGTCGCTGCCCATCTGGAAACCGAGATTTTGTTTGTCGATGAAATCCTGTCGGTGGGCGACCTTACCTTCCAGGAGAAGTGCCTGGGCAAGATGCAGAACGTCGCAAGCAGCGGCCGCACCGTGCTCTTTGTCAGCCACAATCTGATGGCGATTGAGGCGCTCTGCCAGCACGTGATCTGGCTGGAGCAGGGCGCTGTCATGGCGGAAGGGCGTCCTAACGCCATCGCTTCGCGGTATCTCGAAAGCGTGCGCAGTTCCAGGATGGAGACGCTTTACGAAGAGCCGCAGTCGGCTCCGGGAAATGAAATAGTCCGGCTGCGCCGCGCATCTGTGCGAACAGCCGCAGATAGCGACGCCTCCTTGATCACTGTTCATACCCCTATTCTCATGGAGTTTGAACTGTGGGTTCTGGCGGCCGGTGCGCGCCTCAGTTTTGAGGTGCAACTCCATAATGCCTATGGAATCCTCGTGCTTTTCACCGGGCTGCTGGATGGGCGTGCTTACCCCGAGGGATTACTTCGAATCACGGCCCGGATTCCCGGCGATCTTCTTAACACAGGCATCTACCGGATTGAGTTCTTTGTCCTCGATCCGGTGGAGCATCCGCTCTGGACTTGCCCGGATCTTCTGACCTTTGAGGTTGCCGACTCACTCGATCTCCGTGGGGGTTATCTTGGCGAATGGCCAGGAGCTGTGCGCCCGCCTATTCCGTGGACCGTCGAGTCCGTTGAGTAATCCCCTTGAGTCGATCGTTCTGGCGCTGCAAGGATTGGTGAGAAGTGGGTCAAAACCGAGACTCAGGATGGACTGAAGGAATGAGGAGCGAGAGGTTTGTCTGAGGAAGTACCGGTTGTGCAGCGCGCCATTCCCTTATCTTCTCCCGAGGAATGGAAGCAGGCGCTCTCCGGCGTCCCGCACAGCTTTTTCCATACCTGGGAACACAGTTATGCCATGCACCTTACGCACAAGCTGCCGGCCTACCTCTATTGTGCGGAGTCCGATGGCGTGCGGGTCGTGTGCCCGTTTATCGAGAGGCCGATTGGAGAATACGTCGACATCGCCACGCCATATGGATTTTCCGGATTTGCCGGGAATGGCGAGATCCCCGAGCTTCCGTCTTATTGGGACAGTTTTGTGCGGTCGCGCGGGTACATCAGCGCTTTTATCGCATTACATCCGCTCTTCTTTTGTTCTTGCCACACGCGGGTGGAAGAAACGCATGAGTTAAAGGGTCTTTACTTCCTTGACCTGACGCTTGAGACGGAGGAGTTATTGCGAAGATGCTCGGAAAAGAGAAGACTCTTCATAAGAAAGTGGGAGGCAAGAGGGATCTCGATTGTCACAGACCGGCAGCGGCTGGCTAGATTTGTCCTCGATCATTATCAGGACTTCTTCCGTAGAAAAAACGCGGGGAAGTCTTACGAATTTAGTCCAGCCACCTTTGAGTTCCTCCTCAGTTTGCAGAACGTCCTGGCAATCGGCGCAGCCCGGGGAGAGGATATCGAGGCTTTCCACCTGACGACTTACACTCGTTATGCCGGGGAGTCCCTGTTCTATTTCGATATGCAGGGCGCCGAGTCTCGATGCATAAGCCTTGTTTGGGAAGCAGCGAAACGCCTTCGGGACCTCGGAATAGGCGCATTCAGCTTGGGAGGCGGGTTGGCGGATGGCGACACACTCGATGAGTTCAAGCGCCGCTTTGGAGGGGAACGGCGTCCTTTGCGGGCCCTGAGGCAAGTAATTCGCCCTGATATCTATTCAGAACTATGCAGGGAATTTCGGGCGGAGCCTTCGGGCTACATTGGATATTTTCCTGAATATCGTTCGTGAATGACAGCGAAAAACGGAATCGTTGGCTTCGCCTTCCGGTGATTAGGGTTATGCCAGGCCTTTGAAACTGAGGCGAGACTCGAGTGGTTCCGGCGCCGAAAGGCAAATTTGCTGCGGCGCGACTGATGACTCGTCGGAGGATTGCATGGATATTCCGGGTGAGGCTCCGCTTCATTCCCAAAAAATCGTTGGTGGAATGTTCGGGCTGGAGTCGCCTTTAACTTGGCAGGATTCCAGTTGCGGACGATTACCGGGTTTCTTGTCTGGCCGTCATATCAAGTTAGCTTCCGCCCGGTCAGCGTTCCGCTTACTGGAGTCGTTCCTTGCGCCAAAGTCGGTTTGGTTGCCGTCCTACCTTTGTGGTGTCGTGTTGGATGCATTTCGAACAGCCCGTATACAGTTCTACCCAGTCGATCGCCATTTACGGGTGAGCTCTGACGGGTGGCTCCGCGGCGTGGCACCGAACGACATGGTGGTGTTCATCGACTACTTTGGGTTCTGCCACTGGTCCGAGTGGGGAGCTGCGGCTCGGCTCCGAGGCGCATGGGTTGTTGAGGACGCCTGCCAGGCGATGCTCAATCCTCACTGGTGCGAACATTCGCACTACATCGTGTTCAGCGCACGCAAATTCGTTGGGGTTCCCGACGGCGGCGTTCTGGTGGCTTCGGATGAAAGCCGGCTACCGCAAGAAGAGCTACCGCCGCCGCCTGCTGCCTGGTGGATTGAAGCGTTCGCCGCGTCGGAGCAGCGCGCAGAATTCGACAAGCACGGCGGCGACAGGTGCTGGTTTCAACGTTTTCAGCGGGTTGATGCCTCCGCTCCGATCACACCCGCACGCATGAGCGAATTGTCAGCACTCCTTCTCGCTCACGTGATCGATTATGATGCGATAACCCGGCGTCGTAGGGAGAACTATCTCAGGTTTGCCTCTGTGCTGCCCGAGTTTGCACTTTATCCTGAGTTGCCTGCCGATGTTGTGCCGCTAGGGTTCCCAATCCGGGTGCCGGAACGGGATAAGGTGCTCCAAGTACTGTATGATTCGCTTGTATTCCCTCCTGTTCATTGGCCTTTGGAAGGCTTTGTTCCCAAGGAGTTTACAGACAGCCACGGACTTTCACGAGAGATCATGACGTTGCCGTGTGATCAGCGGGTTTCCCCGCATGATGTATCTCGAGTTGTGACTCTATTGCACAATACGACCGTGAGATAAACTGGGCCAGCGGAAGGTAAATGCGACGGCGCAAGTCAATTTCCAAATGTTCCTCGGATCACAGTTGCGCGATGGTGGGGCGATTGCAGCAACAGGTGCCACTTACCAATGACAGGATTTTCTGTTTCAGTGGACGACTTTCCCACTGGAAACCCACCCTTTCTGTCGATCGAACGCTTCCAGCACCAAGGCTTGCTCCTGTCGCGGCACGTAAGGGAGAATCAGAATGAAAGAGCTGCCTGTGGAGGATATCCAGCGCCGGGCGCTGGTTGGGGACGCAATAGACAATATGTCCTCTTACTGGCACTCTTTTTGGAATAATTATTTTTCCGGAACACCGGTTACAGACGATGAACTACTGCGGCAGACCGCGAATACAATCGACAGAAAGCCAATTCCTCAGCAGGCAATCCGGAAAAGGGCGAGAATGATCGCGTCAATTCTGGAGCTCTCGCCAAACGATGAATTGATCGACTTGTGTTGCGGCAACGGCCTCACCGATTTCGAACTATCACCCTTTGTTAAATCGATTGTTGGAATCGACTTTGCTGAAAACCTGATTGATGCCGCACTGCGTCTGAAGCAGCAGCCAAATATTTGCTATCGAGTCGGTAACGTAACTGAGCCGTTGTCTCTAATGATAGGCGAAGAACCTATGCCCAATAAATTCTTGATGGTTAGTTCCTTGGGTTATTTTCAGCCACGGGAACTTGATGAAATATTGGGAAATATCATACGGCACCTGAGGGATCGCATCTTCCAGTTTCTGATCGAGGGGATCCCCAACGTGGAGTTACAGGCAAATTTTTATAACACGCCTGAACGGGTCGCGCGCCATCTCGAGAACGAACGGACTCGTCCCGATACCAACGACGGGGTAGGACGCTGGTGGCGGGCGGAGGAGATCGAGACTATCTGTAACAGTCATCGGCTGTCTGTCCATATAACAAACCAAGCAGCGGGCGGCATAAACTACCGAATGGACGCATTGATCCGCAGAAGCTCCGGGTCGCCGACTGAAGAGGCAGATGGCTAAGTGGTCTTGGGCGATGTGAGAACCGCTGGTAGCAACCGCATGCCATCGAGCAGCCTTTCTCGCAGCAAAGGTTAGAATGGGAGAATCCTTAGTTGTCAACTTTAATAACAAAGGCTGGAATGGATCTTCATCGAGCGCATTCCGATCACTTCTCCGGTAAGGAAAAATCTTCCATTAGTGCCTTGGCGCTGTTCGGTGGAGAGCCGCTTTTTCTCCAGGATATTCATGTCGGTCGACCCAACCTGCCCGAACCGGAGAAACTATTGGCGCGGTTGCGCGGCGTTCTGGATCGCGAATGGCTGACCAACAACGGTCCCGAGGTAGACGAGTTCGAGCGGCAGGTTGCGAAGATCGCCGGTGTTCGCAACTGCGTGGCCATGTGCAACGGAACCACAGCGCTGCAAATTGCCGTTCGCGCGGCAGGGCTCAGCGGAGAAGTCATTCTTCCTTCTTTCACCTTTGTCGCTACCGCGCATGCGCTCCAGTGGCAAGGCATTCAACCGGTCTTCTGCGATATCGACGAGACTTGCTGCCTCGATCCTCGCGAGGTAGAGAAACGAATCACTCCTCGAACCACCGGCGTGATCGGCGTTCATCTCTGGGGACAAGCATGCAATGTCGAGGCGCTGAGTGCGATCTGCAAACGCCATAATCTAACCCTGCTGTTCGACGCCGCGCACGCCTTCGGTTGCGGTCACAAGGGAACGATGATCGGCGGCTTCGGGCAAGCGGAGGTCTTCAGCTTCCATGCCACCAAGTTCGTGAACGCGCTCGAGGGAGGCGCCGTAGCGACGAACGACGATGAATTTGCCGACCGCTGCCGGTCCATGCGTAACTTCGGTTTCAGCGACGAGGATTTAGTCACCGCTCTGGGAATCAACGGCAAAATGAACGAGTTCGAGGCGGCGATGGGCATTGAGTCGCTCGGCAACATGGATCAAATCGTAGCCGCCAACCGCGACAACTATCTCGAATACCAGCGGGGTCTCGCCGGCATTCCCGGGATTCGCCTGAGGAACTACGATCCAAACGTGCGGAACAATTATCAATATATTGTTGTAGAAGTCGACGGCGAGGCCGTAGTCAGTCGCGACCAATTGCATACTCTGATGCACGCTGAAAACATCCTGGCGCGCCGGTACTTCTATCCCGGCTGCCACCGCATGGAGCCTTATAGAACTCTTTACCCTGGCAGTGAGCAGCACCTCCAGCAGACAGAACGAGCCTGCTCCCAGATCCTTTGTTTGCCCACGGGTACCACTCTTTGCGGCGAGGAGATTCGCGCCATCTGCGGCCTGCTGCGCTTTGTTGTTCTGCACGGTGCGGAAGTCCGAGGGAACTGGCCCGTACCGGAAGGTGCATCTGCCGCCGGATGCATACGACAGTGAAAGTCACTGTACTTTTCATCACCTACAATCACGAGCCATTCGTTCGCCAGGCACTGGACAGCGTTCTAGCGCAGCAGACTGACTTCGATTTTGAGATCTTGATCAGCGAAGACTGCTCGACAGATGCGACACGGCAGATTGTCCAGGAGTACGCTAAGGCGCTTCCCGCCAAAATCCGCCTGTTACTTTCAGAACAAAATCTCTGTTCACCGTTCGTCGTTGAGCGCGGGCTTGTGGCGGCGCGTGGGGAATACATCGCTTTCCTCGAGGGCGATGACTACTGGACTTCGCCCGAGAAGCTCCAAAAACAGATTGCGCTGATGGATCGTCATCCAGAGTGCGTTCTCTCCTGGCACCCGAGCGATGTCGTCGATGCGGATGGCAAGTGGCTGGACACCTTCCGGAATCCGCTCTCGCTGACTTCACATTCCATTGAGGATTTCCTGTCGCGCGAGCCGGAGGCGTTCACTGCTTCCGTAATCATTCGCAATTCGATCCCGGAGATTCCACACTGGTACCGGTCGTGCCCGGCCGGAGACTATCCACTTTGGGTCATCGCCCTTCAATATGGAACTGCAGAGTACCTGGACGAAGTGCTTTCAGCCTATCGAGTTCACAAAGGCGGGTATTGGTCTGCATTGGATGAAGCCAGTAAGCGTGAATTTGGTCTGTCCTGCTATCGGGCACTCTATCAAAATCTCGGAGCCAAGTACCGGCCTTTCATGCGAAAGACTCTGGCCAGATACTGGCGCGTTTTGGCGGCCGGCCAGCTACAAGCCGGACTGAAAGAAGTCTCCAGGTCAACCGCCAGGGAAGGTCTAAAGGAATGTCCCCGTGCGCCCCTGCTCCTGATTCTGGCTTACGCGCCATGGGCATTTATGCCGCTCTGGAGACTTCATCGGTTCGCACGTCGGATTATGGGCCGTAGAGCGCGGCAACAGGCATGGTGAGGGATTCGGAGTTGGCATCAAGAATCCGCGTGGCTGCCTTTCGGGCTCGAACGCCGGACCGCTCCAACTTTTCTCGCATATCCAATTCGATTCGTTCTTCCGAATTCTAAGATCGCAGCAATAATCGTCGGTTGTGTTCGCGCGCGATCGCAATGAAGATTGCAGGCGCCGCGGAGTTGTCGAGGAGATTAGTTTTGTGAAGCTCAGGTATCTGATTCCCAGGCCGGTACGCGAGTGGTTGAACACAGGCCGAAAGGCTGCTCAGCGTGGAAAGCTTGTCTTTGATGGCGTAACGGACTGGTCCGTTTTGCGCAGGGTACAGCCTTACCGGCGCGACTTCGGCGACGGACATGGCCAGTTTATCGACCGGTTCTACATCGAAAAGTTCTTCGCCACCCATCAGGAGTCTATCCGCGGGCACGTGGCGGAGATCGATTGCGATCATTACACCCGGCTCTTTGGCCGTAACCGAGTCGAGCACTCCGACGTTCTGGACATCAAAGAGCTGAATGAAAAGCGCACAATCGCAATCGACCTGACTGACACTCGATCTGCTCCAGAGGATGCCTTTGATTGCATTATCTGCCCGCAGACCCTATTCGAGATATACGACTATGCTTCCGCCGCGCGCTCACTCTATAAGATGTTGAAGCCCAACGGAGTTTTACTGGTCACAGTTCCTGGGATCAGTTCGTCTGTGCGCGGAGCGATGCTGGGAGGTGCTGGGGAAGATTGGTGGCGCTTCACTGAGCGTTCCGCTCGGCGTGTGTTCGGAGAAATTTTCGGTCCCGATCACGTGGTTGTTCACACATATGGAAACGTGCTAACCGCAACCGCCTTTTTACATGGACTCGTCCAGGAAGAATTAACCCAAGCCGAACTCGAGTATCACGACCCCGATTACGAGGTAACCATCGGAGTTAGAGCAACGAAACCAGTCGCAAAGTAGTCAGGGAGCACTCATGATGGTATCTCCGAGCTCGACCAAGCCTGCGAGATCAGATTTCTCAGCGGGGATCTTATCGGGATTCCGTCGTCTGAATGATATGTCCCCTCCCCGTAACCTGATGGGATGAAGTCGGCCCTCCAAGCAGTCCGGCGACGCCGACACAACCGGGCGCGCGCCTTGAGGGTCAGCTTCGCTGCAAAGTGTGCAACGCCCTCGGGCAAATGATCATCGTAGGGAGTTGGGGGCAATCCAATATTCGGCACAACAGGAAGGTCCGGCTTCGAAATTGGGAGCGTTGCGACCCTGAACACAGAGAACTGAGAGCGTTTTCATGTCCGGCCCGGCGGTACTGGAGTAACGCATCAGGGCGATTACGCGCCGAGGTCAAAAGTGCTCTGACCAGTGCGATACCCCGATGTGAAAGCCTCGATAGGAGTATGTTTTTGGGGCATGATTACCAAGGTAATTAACCTTGGTAATCGCTGTTCTTTGACGATGCTTAAACGGAGCATCTTGTTGAAAAAGATGTGCCCTCGGGTTTGGTCCTGTGGTACGTTAAATCGTGCTGTGGGCAAGTCTCGGCGCTCTGCACCATGTGCGGTGGCGGCCGATTTTTTGTTGTGCATTGCCCTCATCGATCGTGAGATTTTCCCATTTTTGAGCACTTCAGCAGAACTGCGGAGGATAAACGCATGGAAACTCGTGTTTTGAGATTTATCGGCAGAATTCTCGCCCCGATTTCATTAGGAATTTTGTTGCCAGTGGCGATGTTGGGCCAGGTTGCGTCGGCGGCGCATGGAGAGAGCAACGATTCGCCTTCGCCTTCGCGGTGGGACATTTTTGCTGGTTACAGTTATCTGGCGCCCAACGGGACAGTCCAGACCAACACAGGGAACGGCACGACTGTGCCTTATTCCTACGACGCAGTCAATGTGGGCGCGATCTTGAGCGGAGCTTATTACTTCAACCGTTATGTCGGTGTTCAAGTGGAACTTGCCGAGCACGAGTGGGGCACCGAAAGTACAACCGGCAGCAACATCGGCGGCGGTGGGAACGACGATGGCTTCGTTACAGGGGCAGGTGGCTTGATCTTAAGATATCCGACCGGAAACATGACTTTGTTCGCGCACGGACTCGTTGGTGGTGCGTGGGTCGGCGGGCCATACTTTGAGCCCAATACCTGGGGTCCGGATCTGACGGCGGGCGGAGGCATGGACTATGAGACGCCCTTGATGAACCATCATTTGGCCATCCGCATCTTCCAGGCCGACTATGAATACATGCACGCCGATTTTGGTCCGGTCGTGCCCGGTGGCCGCGCAAATATCAACGCGGCGCGCTTGAGCGCAGGCATCGTGCTGCATGCGGGATCGATCGCACCCCCGGCGCCAATTACGCTGGCTTGCTCGGCGAGTCCGGAAACGATTTTCCCAGGCGACCCGGTTACGTTGACGGCTTCGGCGGGCGGCCTGAACTCGAAGGACCACGTCATCTATACCTGGACTGGGACCGGCGTGACGGGCAGTGACGCGAATCCCAAGATCGATACCAGCTCCCTGGCGCCGGGTCAGTACACGGTGACTGGGACAGTGAAGGAAGGCAAGGCGGGCAAGGAAGGGCTGAAGCCGTGGGAGACGGCGACCTGCACGGCCGGAATCACGGTCAAGCAATTCGAGCCGCCGACGATCAGCTGTTCCGCCAGTCCGACCACCATTAACCCCGGTGACAAGAGCGTGATCACTTCTGCAGGCATGAGCCCGCAGAATCGCCCGTTGACCTACAGTTACTCGGTTGCATCCGGGACCATCAGCGGAACTGGCACCTCGGCGACGTTCGATTCGGCGGGAGCATCACCCGGCGAAATACCCGTCACCTGCAACGTCTCCGACGACAAGGGCCAGAGCGCGACCGCGAGCACAGTTGTAACCATCTCGGCTCCTCCGCCTCCAGTCGTTCAACCCACCCCGGAGCAGATACAACTTGAGGCTCGCCTGGCACTGCACAGTATCTTCTTCCCGACCGATCTGCCCAGGGTCACGAATCCCGATGGCGGCCTGGTGGCCAGCCAGCAGGCAACTCTGACGACCTTGGCGACGGACTTCAGGAGGTACCTCGAACTCAAACCGGGTGCTCACCTGACCCTGAGCGGGCATACGGACGCGCGCGGATCAGTCGAGTACAACCAGGCACTTTCTGAGCGCCGTGTCGCCAGCACGAAACAGTTCCTGATCGGGCTGGGTGTTCCTGAAAGCAGCATTGAAACGCGCGCCCTTGGCAAAGATCAGGAACTCACTACGGATCAGGTGAAAGAGCTGGTAGAACAGAATCCTGACCTGAGTGCCGCGGAACGGGACAAGGTTCTACACAACCTGTCCGTCATCGTACTGGCTCAGAATCGCCGTGTAGACGTTTCTCTCAATTCCACGGGCCAGCAATCGGTGCGCCTATACCCGTTCAACGCTGCCGACGCCCTGACTCTGATCAGCGAGAAGCCTCCAGTGCCCCACAAGAAGGCTGCGGGGCAGAAGACGAAGTAAAGCAGGCAGGGCTCGCACAGGATCCCCCCCAGTAAAGGGGGGGATGCCTGTGATTGGTTAGGATGATTGTGAAGGAGAATCAAATGTATTCGCGAAACCTGAAGTCTGCAGGGCTGATTTTGGCTGCGGCGTGCTTGGCCTTGTTGCCCATGGGGTGCAAGAAGGCTCCGCCGATCACGCTGGCGTGCAACGCCAGCGCTCCTACTGTCTACCCCGGCGATCCACTGTCCGTTACGGCTACTGCCGGGTCGGTGGACACAAACAAGAAGAACAACGTCATTTACAATTGGAGCGGAGACGGCGTAACCGGTAACGGAACTTCGGCAACCGTGAATACGACTTCTCTGGCTCCCGGCTCGTACACAGCCAAGGCCGATGTGAAGGAAGGCAAGAAGGGCAAGGAAGGCTTGAAGCCCGGCCAGTCTGCGGAATGCTCGGCTGATTACACCGTGAAGGCGTTTGAGCCGCCGACGATCAGCTGCTCGGCCAGCCCCAGCACCATCAAGCCGGGCGACTCGGCAACCGTTACGGCGGTAGGCGTCAGCCCGCAAAACCGCCCATTGACCTACAACTATTCGGCCTCGGCCGGTACGATCACAGGAACCGGAACAACGGCGGAATACTCTTCAGCTGGCGCGCCGACAGGAGCGGTGGGGATCACGTGTAACGTCTCAGACGACAAGGGACACACGGAGAGCTCCTCGACCAGCCTGACGATTACGGCGCCCTATGTGCCGCCGGCGCCGAAAACGCAGGCGCTGTGCTCGATCAGCTTCGCCGACGACAAGCACCGGCCGACGCGCGTGGACAACGAAGCCAAGGCGTGCCTGGACCAGGTGGCATTGGATCTGAAGCAGCAGGCTGACGCCAAGGCAGTAGTGGTAGGTGAGTCGGATGCGGACGAGAACGCCAAGACGGCCAAGGAAGAGAAGTACGCGGCCAAGCACAAGCACGCCATGGTGGATCAATTCGCCGCGCAGCGCGCAGTGAACGCCAAGGACTACCTGGTGACGGAGCAGGGCATTGACGCTTCGCGCATCAGCGTAGCCACGGGCACGAGCGACGGGCAGACGGAAGAGAACTACCTGGTGCCTGCAGGAGCGACGTTCAGCTCCGACGTGAGCGGGACGACGCCCGTGGACGAGATGTCGGTGAAGCCGCAGGCTCGCGAGCCGCTTGCGGAGCGTCATCACAAGAAGGCGGCGCAGTAAGCCGGCTTTCTTCCTTGCACAAATCGCGTACCCCTGCTTTCGAAGAGGGGGTTCGCGCAACCTGAAACAGTTTCTTTTCGAGTGCGTTGAGGCTGACCGGTGAACCAACCGGCCGGCCTTTTCGCTTTTTGGGCATCATTTCATCAGCTTCGTTTCATCGAGGGGGCCGGTCGGATCTGAGACGAACAGAGGTTTGCTCGTTATCCTTGCTCGCAGCATTCGCCAGATCGACACAGCCGTCCCTCGCAGTGCGAACACCGGGCCAGGTTGCATGTGCGTCGGATCGTCCCGAGGGTGCCAGCCTTAAGCAAACGGCCAAACCTGCTGTGCGGTCTTGCCGAGAATCCAGGTCTTGTCGTCTGCGTTCAGGAACTTCATCTCGTCGCGGACGACGCTCAACGTTTTGTCGTATGTGGTCCAACCCAGATCAACAGGCCAATCGGAGGCCCACATGAGGTGCTGAGGGCCATAGGCCGCGTGCAGCCGCTTCACGTACTCCTGTGCATCGAGCCAGGGATACGGCTGGCGGGAAATCGACCATGTGTGGGATATCTTGACGAAGACCCGCGGATAACGGGCCAGCGCGATCAGTTTGTCGAGTTCCTGCGGGCGGTCAATCGGGCATTCGGCCATGTGATCGATCACGACGGTCAGATCGGGACATTGCTCGATCAGATGCACAAGATCCGGCACGCGAGTGATGGGCGCATAAACCTGCATGGGAATCCTGAGTGACTCGGCGCGCTTCCACAGTGGCGGCATCAGGGGGCCGTTGATCCAGTCGCCGCTTGCATCGGCAGTAGGGCTGATGCGCACGCCGTGAAA
This sequence comes from uncultured Acidobacteriaceae bacterium, assembly GCA_963823805.1. GTDB lineage: Bacteria > Acidobacteriota > Terriglobia > Terriglobales > Acidobacteriaceae > Telmatobacter. The sequence goes on from CAWGMW010000001.1 coordinate 567,201, forward strand.
ACCCTGCTCTGTAAGGCGGGAGAGTTGGTCCGGCGCAGCTGGATCGGTGGGGTCGACGCGGCAGACGCCGCGAAAGTAAGGGGCGTATCTCTTGATCGAATCGAGGCAGTAGCGATTGTCCCATTTGTAGCCAATGTACTGTGCGATCACTGTCCGCTCGACGCCATTGGCTTTCATCAACTCCAAAGCCATCGCCGGAGTGCGGTTCTCCCTGGGTGGATTTTTGGTGCCTGCCGCCCACGGGTAATGCGGGTCATTGATCCATACGTGAATCTGGGCATCGACGATGCGGTATCTTGACCCTGGTCCTGAAACTGCCGCAGCGAGGCCTGCAAATGCGAATTCCCGGCGATTCATCCTCATGCGAGTTCTCCAGACCTATTATCGCCAGTGAACCGGTCCGAGCGGATGACAGGCAAATCGGAGAGTGGGCTTCAGTCCGTGCAAAAATCATGCAAAATGTTTGCTGGCGCTTAACCCCTGAGTGATGGTTCTTTCAACCTGATCCGTTGCGCGGGCATACTTCTTTGTAGGAGGGTGATGATGAACCGCAGGAAGTTATCGATGGCCGTGGCCGTCTGCCTTTTGTTCACTGGCATGGCATCGGCGCAGGAACCGAACGCACTTACACCACAGGAGAAGCAGGACGGATGGCAACTGCTCTTCGACGGGCAGGATCTGAAAGGGTGGCACTCGTATCTCGAGAAGGGAACGGGTAGTGACTGGTCGGTGGTTGACGGTTCCATTCAACTGAAAAAGACCAACCAGGACCCGCGAGCCGACTTTGCCGACCTCGTGACCGACCTCGAGTACACAAACTTCATTCTAAAGCTCGAGTGGAAGGCCCAACCCTGCATCGACAGCGGTGTCATGTTCTATGTCCATGAATCACCCGAGTACCTGGACACTTGGGATACGGGCGTCGAAATGCAGATTGCGGATCTGACCTGTACTGTTCCCGACAGCCGCGTCCTGATGGAGCGCTCCGGCGATATCTTTGACATGATCTCGGACAAGGTTGAGTGGGTGAACCCCGCCGGAGAGTGGAACCAGTTTGAGATCATCGCCAACCACGGTCACCTTCAACTGTTCCAGAACGGCCATGAGGTTATTGACACGCACTTGTGGGATGACAACTGGAACAAGTTAATCGCCGGAACGAAGTTCGCGAAGGTGCCCGGATACAGCAAGTACCACAAGGGACACATCTCTTTGCAGGGCACCGAGCCGAAAGGTGATCCGGGAGTGAAGATCTGGTTTCGGAACATCAAGATCAAGGAACTATAGATCGATGGCGCCCTGTGGCCGCTTGCGCTGGCGCCATAGGGTGGCGAGGGGTCAGCCACAGTTCCAAAGATCAAAAGGACTTTAAATCGGCCACCACCCAGGCAGCCCCTGTAATCAGGAAAGTCAGGACGCATTCTGACCAGTTGAAATGCGCCTTCGGGTGAGCGATCAGGCGCGGAACCCAAACCATTACGCCAAAGAGTCCCAGCATCAGCGTCATGAGGCGCATCGCAAGCCGCGCCTGGCGATTGACGAGAATCCCAATTGCTGCGAGTCCAAATGCGACCGTCGTGAGGATCGCCCAAAACATTTGGCTGGGCGGAATCCACTTTGGAACGAGTTGAGCTGTTTCTCGAGGTAAGAGGATCTGACCCAGCGTAAGGGAAATCGCACAGATTCCAAGTCCAAGGCGTGCCAGTCGGTCAAACACTACTGCCCTTGCTCCGTTTGCCTCAGTCGCCGCAAACAGCGCAATCGCGCCGCAGACTAAGGAAAAGAACAGGAAGAAGCCGCCACCGTATCGCTCGTAGATGTTCGATGCGGCAATGATGTCCGGGACGCAGGCCAGCGAGAAACACAAATAGACGACGCAAAGTACGACCGAGGCCCAGCGCACGGTACGCGGGAACTGTATCCCAATCCCGCCCGCGATTTGAGCGGTCATAAGACACACGCCGATGACAGTGCCGAAAGGCAGGCTCCAGATATGTTGCAGGTTTTGCCAGGTATCACCGTCGTGCCACATCAATGCGATGACGCCGAACAGCACCGCTGACGCGCCAAAGACAATCCGCCCATAGAACGCCGTCTTCATAAAGGAAAAGCACCGCCGTCGCCGCATCGGTTCTGAGGCATGAGCGAGGTCATTTCCAGTCTATCTTTTCGCTCCGTGTCGGCGGACTTCGGACATGGGATTTAGAAACAAGATTTCAGTGCGAGCGTCACGCGAGCGTCTGCTGCATGCAATGCTGGCGGAGAGGGAGGGATTCGAACCCCCGATACCCGTAAAGGTATGCCTGATTTCGAGTCCGACCTATATCCTATAACATATGTATTATGTGCAACTTGCAGGATAAGAAGTGCCGGTGCTCACTGTGGAGTCAGTTGAGGGTCCTAGCTTCGGGTAGAAGTTCGTGGCCGCAGCAATGGCCGCAACCTGCCTCTTCTACGCTGAGAAAAGGGTTGACCACTATATGCCATTGGCATATAGTGTTCCTATGCAAACGGTGGTCGAAACGCCGATGTACCTGAGAGCCGCCGAAGACCTCTATAGTGAAGCGGACCGGGAACAAATCGTGCGAACCATCGCCGCTTACCCGGAGGCCGGAGACTTGATGCCCGGCACAGGAGGGTATCGCAAGCTGCGCTTTGCACGTTCCGGCATGGGAAAACGCGGCGGCGCTCGAGTCGTTTATCTGTACGGCGGTGAGGATCTGCCGATCTTCCTCATCACCGTGTATGCCAAATCGGAGAAGGGCAATTTGAGCAAGGCCGAGCAGAATGCCCTCGCCAAGATGGCGAAGAGTTTCTTTGCCGATTACAGGGGGAAGCAATGAGCAAATTGTTTAAAGAGATGGCACAAGGAACGGCTGAGGCCCGCGCCTACATGGAAGGTGAGCGCAAGGGTTACAAGGTCACTCTGCCGGAGACCGTGGACGTGCGAGGTCTCCGTAAGCGCCTACGCCTAAGCCAGGGGCGTTTCGCAGATAAGTTTGGTTTGTCGGTAGATGCAGTTCGTCATTGGGAGTCGGGGCGTCGCCAGCCGGAAGCCGCTGCGCGCGCGCTTCTTATCGTCATTGCCGCCGACCCTGAATTTGTGATGCGTTCGCTGGCCAAAAGTGCATAAACACGAGTAAAGGGTCGCCCGATGATTTGCTCTCTCTTCGGGAAACCGCGGAAAGATGGGCGGACGGCCCACATCTCAACCATCCCGCAACAGTTGGGTGCCCCAGGTCTGGATTTTCAGACCTGGGACCCTATCGACTCCCTACTCGTGGATGATTGAGTATCGTGCTCTCCCATGTCTCAGAATCGAGACATGGGGCACCCGGGAACATCCCGTCTGTCCCCCAGGTTTCCTATGTTCTCATGTTCTGCTCCGAACAAGGGCTTCGATCATTTGTTCTGGTCCTCTGGGTTCAACACAAACCGCAAGAACTCGACACCCATATTCGTAATTGCGTTAGACCCAGCCTGGGGAAACGGATCGGTGGGACTGCCCAAGTTCGTAAATCCTCGGCTTTTGAGATCGGACATGATGTACCGGACGAGGTTGTCCTGGTTTGCCAGTTCGGGATGCAGAGCGTTAATTGCCTTTCCGTAGTCTCGAATGCCATGAGGGCTTGCGGAACTCCAGAGAGCCTTCTGGCTTAAATCGCCAGCCCCCTTCCAAAGGACATTCAATATCTTTATGTGCGACGCCGAGAATACCTCGATAGCGCCAACAAACACCTGCTGAAGCTCTTCAGATGGCCCCTTTCCCAAGGCAATGTTCAGTAATGCGTTTCGCAGATATTCCAGTTTGTCCTTCTGGTGAGTAGCCATTGCTGCTCGCGTAGCCTGCATCGCTGCGGAAACGAAGACTTCGTTGTGCTGCAGGTCTTCAAAATGAAAGCCTGCGACCTGTTCTTCCAATCGTTTGAGACGCTCATAGAGGCCCTCCAGCCAGGCCTCCTTTCGCCTTTCGAGTGGTGGGGCCAGTAGCATGGAGAACAGCTCCACTGCCGGTCCGCCGACAATCGGGATCAAGGAAAGCATCGACTTTGCTCCGGTATGGACGTAATCGCCTGCCTGCCTCTTCGGAAGAGAATCTGAATCGTCGCTCATATTGGAAACAGCATAGTCCACTTTTCCACTTTTCACGCATGATAAAGGACATTATCATGCTCGATTGGACAGTTGGCCTATCGGATGTGGGCCATCAGGGAGCTCTAACGCGCGCAAATAACTTCGACGGTGATCAGGCGCGCCAGGGCAGCAATGTCGCTCGAAGAGAGAGTTGTCTTCGATGGCTCGCGAGCCGGCGTCACTTCCTCGCTTTCCAAGAAAGCCTTGATTTGAGCCCACTGGATGGCGAACCCTACATTCTCTGGGATCGCCCCAGTCTCATTTGCCATCCGCAGAGAATCCAGCTTCGCTTCTACGACCCCTATCACATGTCCGGCCTCGTCGAATAACGGTCCGCCGCTGTTGCCCGGCTGAATGGCGGCGCTAAACTGAAGGGTGCGCGGATCGTCCCGGATGCCACTCAGAGAACTGATAATTCCAGCGGTCGCGACCCCGCCGGAGGAAAGAGTCCCTGGCAGCGGAAAGCCAAAGGCCAACACCGGTTCGCCCACTCTTGCTGAATCCCCAGTCCTGAATCTCGCGAAATCCCCTGGCGCTCTGTCCGCTTTCAGGAGGGCAAGGTCATTCCTCGGGTCGCGGCTAACGACCTGGACCCTTGATCCCGTCCCCAAAGTAACAGAGCTGCAACCATTGACGACATGATCGTTGGTCAACAGAAGCCCTCCGGGTGAAATGAAGAAAGCGGTTCCGAAGGAGTGACTGCCCATTGGGTCTGAATGCGCATCCGGGCTCGCGCTTTTCAGCGGACAGCCAAATCCCGGTGCCGGGGCATAAAGGTTGTTGAGGTCAACCGTCGCAACCTTGTGAACCAGTGCCGTGATGTTGTCTGTCGCTGGGACGGCCAGCGCGGCGTTGAAGCCCGTCAGTGCGGCATCACATTCCCCTTGAATTGCAGCCACTCGACCGAGCTGTTCCCAACAGCTGGCGAAAATGCCGTTTATCCCCTGAGACTCGTCCGTACACTCCTCAAGGATGGGGACGGCTTCTGAGTACTGCTTCGTTACTATGAGTGATTCCCCCAACTGAGACAGAACCCGTACACGGGCCTCCGGACCAAATTCCGTTGAACAATGCTCGAGGTATTCACGTGCCTCAGACGGAAAGGCTGGGTAGTTCTGCCAATCTTGCTTCAGCTGCTTCCAAGATTTTTCACAACTCTTAAACTTATGCTCCGGCTGGCCGCTTGCATAAAGCGCGTTCGGGACGATTGCCACGAGTTGAAGAATCACGCAAACTAGGAGCTTCATAATTTGCAAGAATCGTACCACAGTTCTGGAGGCAGCAGCCCAGGGAGGTTAAGCATCGCCCTCAACGGTGAACCCCATCGGAGCAGGAAGGACCACAGCCACACACGCGGCGCACCCCGGGAATCCACCGCGAGCAAACGCGGAGTCGTGCCCCGTGCAGCTCCAACTCGGCCGTGTGCTACTCTTTGAGCGCCAATCCAGAAAGGGTGGCGAGGAGGAATGATGTCCACAGAGCTTGGAGATGTTCAATTCAAGGTAAAAGAAGGCTTGCCTGACCCGTACGGTCTATGGATCGATGCGGAGCCGCAGTCAAGGGATGGCGCATTGCCAGGCGGGATCAAAGGGATGGGATTCACGCTCTACACCAAAGACCTTGAGGAAGCGGAGAGAATTGCCAAGTACCTCAATGAGGAAGTTCGCCAGGTTTTTGTCGAGCCGAATGAAGCAAAATGAGTGAGGTGAACGTATGGATGGCAGCATCATGGAAAACCTACTTGCATTGGGGCTCACAACTCTCGTCAGTGCGTTCGTCGGTTCCTACCTGGCCAGCTATCTCAAGAAAAAGGGCGAGAACCTCGCCACGCACGAGGACATTGATAAGCTCGTCGATCAAGTGCGCGCGGTTACGACGGCCACCAAAGAGATTGAAGAGAGGATCGTAAGCTCCGTATGGAGTAAACAGCGGCATTGGGAAATGAAGCGGGATGCGCTTTTCGCTTCCGTTCAAGCGCTTGATCGCACCAAAACAGCCTTCATTGAATTATGGGCATCTCAAGTTTTCGAGGTTGGCGATCCCGAATACAAAGAACGAAAGCGAGTATCTGCTGAGAAATGGCTGGCAGAAATATCTCGATATGACGAAACGCGAAGCAGCACGTCTTTGGTATGCAGAGTTGCAGTGCGTAAAGCGTTGGGTGAAGCGAGTCAACTCTTTCGATCAAGTGCGGCATTGGTATTCAAATCTAAACACGGTAATGACGAGTTTGCGGCGGCTAGCGCTGCTTCCAGAGATGCGATCAAAAAGGTCTATGAATTGGCCCGCGCTGAATTGGGAATCGTCTTGTCCGAGGAAGAGGCTGTCGACGACCCTACACCTCACTCCAGCGGATCTTCGGCAAGTCCAAGCCCTGATTAGCAGGCGTTTGCAGCAGGTAACCGGCTTTAACCGATTTGGCCTATTCGGTGTCAGTTTTGGTGTCAGTTGGATTTGTATTTCGGTGCCTTTCTGTGCCCTCAAGTGCACATTTTCCTCAGACGGCATGATCAGGCCCAAATAGAACGGGGCCTTGGAAGGCCCACGTTGTGTTGATTCTACTGAACTTGTGGCGGAGAGGGGGAGATTCGAACTCCCGAAGGCCTTGCGACCTTGTCTGATTTCGAGTCAGGTGCATTCAACCGGGCTCTGCCACCTCTCCGCATTGGCCATCGCTTGACGAAGCCGTCATAAATGCGATACGACGCGCCCACGACCGCTCTACCAGCGATTCAGGAACACCGGCCTTGGTTAGTTTAGTGGTAAACCAGCCCCGATTGCAACGCGCTGGGGCCGGATTCACGCGATCGATTCGAGGCGCAGTGGTCTTCCGCATGAAACGGGCCGCAGTTGCACCGGAATCAAGATTTATGGGCGGCGCGGCTGCGGCTTCTTTGGCCTACTGCCTGCGAGGTGTGGCTCAGAGAAGTTACAATCACAGTTTCCGGTTCGCATCTAACCCATTGGTGAATCTTTTGCTTTGTTCGCGGCCGTCCAGAAAGGCGCGGCTTGCCGGTGAGCGGCACCACGAGGGAGTGGGTTCTTGACAATGGAGTTCCACATTTCGCGGAAGACGCGGGAACGATACGGCTTCGCGGAGACTCTTTTCTCATACAACGGCAACGTAATTTTGCCGAATTTGCCGGCGTGCCGCGAGTTTGCGCACCGCATGAACCAGGTGCGCAACGTCGAGAAGCGTCCTGAGCTGGCCGTACACGCGGCCCAGCTCTTCGCCATGGGGCTCATCGACGAGGCCAGCCATGTGCTGATGGCTCGCTACCGCGAGCAGTTCGATCCCCAGGTAATGACCTCGGCGCTCGACTGGTTTGGCGCACAGGTTGGCACGGATAATCTCGACAAGATGCTGCTCGTCTTTGTGGAGCATTTCCCTGGGCAAAGCGTCATGCGCGGCGACGTGTCGCCGGCGCAGTGGCTTGCCGGCGCGACGCATGGAATGCCGCATCGCGCCGCGGCGCTTGAAGAGCTGCTTCTGCTTTGGACGGCGAATCGCAATGAGGCGTTCAAGCCGTTTGAGGAACTGTTTGAGGACCGCACGCTGGCGGAGAAGACCGTTTACCGGCAAGTGACGGAAAAAATGCCCGAGTATTTCGCTGCGCGGCCGCTGATTCCGCTCCCCGGGGCAAAGGCGATCAGCTTGCTCGATCTTTTGCGTGCGCCCGCGCTCCGCTCGCCCCGGTCGCTCAGCGACCAACTGGAGATCATTCGCCACCTTTGGAAACCGCTGATCGGCGACAGCCTGGAACGCTTCCTGCTGATGGCCGCAGAGGTTCTTCGCGAGGAGGAGCTGGCCGTCTGGGCGCAATTCAACCCGCCGGGAACGCGGCAAGGGCCGCAGCAGTGGCCGTCGTTTTCAAGCCACGCCGAGGTGCCGACATTCGGCGACCCGCTCCACGAATATGAGAGATTCTCGGCGGACACGGCCTGGATGCCCGGCGCTGTCTTGATGGCCAAGAGCACGTATGTTTGGCTTGCGCAGTTGAGCCGGCAGTACGGGCGTCATATCGGACGGCTCGACGAAATCCCTGAAGAAGAACTGGCGGCGCTGGCTCATCGCGGCATCAATTCTCTATGGCTGATCGGCGTGTGGGAACGCAGCCGCGCGTCAAAGACCATCAAGCAGCTCTGCGGAAACCGCGACGCCGTGGCCTCGGCCTACTCGCTGTTCGACTATCGCATCGCCGACGATCTGGGCGGCGAGCCGGCTTACATCCACCTGCGCGACCGCTCCTACCGGCACGGTATCCGTTTGGCCAGCGACATGGTGCCCAACCACATGGGCATCGACTCGCCCTGGGTCATCGAGCATCCGGAGTGGTTCATCTCGCGCTGGGATTCTCCCTATCCCTCCTACAGCTTCAACGGTCCCGATCTCTCGCACGACAGCCGCGTTGAGATCAAAATCGAGGACCACTACTACGAGCAAACCGATGCCGCGGTGGTTTTCCGTCGGCGCGACAAGGCCACTGGAGAAACGCGTTACATCTATCACGGCAACGACGGCACCAGTTTTCCCTGGAACGACACCGCGCAGCTCGACTACCTGAATGCGGCAGTGCGCGAGCAGGTCATCCAGACCATCCTGCATGTGGCGCGCCTGTTTCCCGTCATCCGTTTTGACGCCGCGATGACGCTGGCCAAGCGGCATTTCCACCGGCTGTGGTTTCCTGGTCCCGGCTCGAGCGGCGCAATCCCTTCGCGCGCCGAGTACGGGATGACTCAGGCGGAATTCGACCGGGCCATGCCGCACGAGTTCTGGCGCGAAGTGGTCGATCGCGTGGCCGCCGAAGTCCCCGGCACGCTGCTGCTGGCCGAGGCGTTCTGGCTCATGGAGGGTTACTTCGTGCGCACGCTCGGCATGCATCGCGTCTACAACAGCGCCTTCATGATCATGCTGCGCGACGAGGACAACGCGAAGTATCGCTCGGTCATCAAGAACACCCTCGAGTTCGATCCCGACATCATGAAGCGCTATGTGAACTTCATGTCGAATCCCGACGAGCGCACGGCGATCGACCAGTTCGGCAAGGGCGACAAGTGTTTCGGCGTCGCGGCCATGATGTCCACGCTGCCCGGCCTGCCGATGTTCGGCCATGGACAGATCGAGGGATTCACGGAAAAGTACGGCATGGAATACCGCTGGCCGCGCTACGAAGAGAACCCCGATCACTGGCTGGTGGAGCGGCACGACCGCGAGATTGCGCCGCTGCTCAAACGGCGCTGGCTCTTTGCCGAAAGCGGCAACTTCCTGCTCTACGACTTCTTCACTCCCAGCGGCTCTGTGAATGAGGATGTGTTCGCGTACTCGAATCGCAACGGCGGCGAACGCGCGCTGGTGGTCTACCACAACCGCTACGCCAACACGCGCGGCACCATCGATTTCTCCGCCGCGTATGCCGACAAGGGATCAGGCCGGCTTAGGCAGCAGCGATTGGGCGAGGGGTTGGGCCTCAGCGGAGACCGTGGCGCTGTGATTGCCTGGCGCGACTCCCTCACCGGCCTGGAGTATCTGCGCCGCGCCGAAGACTTGCTCGACCGCGGCCTGACCTTCGATCTTCATGCCTATCATTGCCACGTCTTTCTCGATTGGCATGAGTTGCACCCGACAGCGCAGGAGCCATGGGACCAGCTGTCGGACTGGCTGAACGGGCGCGGCGTTCCCAATCTTGCCGATGAGCTCGTCAATCTGGAGCTCAAGCCCGCGCACGATGCGCTGCGGCAGCTTCTGGATTCAGGCGTGGTTCGGCACTTCGCGGATATCGCCGAGCATCCACGCGCCGTTGGTGCGGAGCGAGTGAAGAAGATCGAGCGGCAACGGAACGAATTTCTAAAACAGGCATGGGTGCGCGGCGAGACATTTCTGCGCGAGGCTCAGGCCGCCTACGCGACGCGGCTCAGGGCAGAGAATCAGCCGGCGCTCGGCAGTGAGCCGGACAATGCTGCGTCCCAGGCGCCGAGATTCACTCAGCTTCTTCGCGCAGCCATGCGCATGCCTCAGGTCGAGGCGCATTTCCCATCTCCGTGGACCGCCGCGGCCCGCCGCATGCTGCCCAGTCCCAGCCCGCAGTTCACGGCAACGGAGATGTGGGGCCCGGTGCTTGCCTGGTGCGCGCTCCAGTTGCTTGCCGAGTGGATCGATCCGGAGCAGCCCGAACGAACCGCGCTCGATCTCTTCGATCGGCTTCGCCTGCGCGAGCCGTTTGCCCATGCGCTCGCCGCGCTCGGGTTCGAGGGTGAGGAAGCATGGCGGGTGGCAGCGCGCATCAAGGTTCTGCTGCTGGCGAACGCCGGCATTGGTAAACCACGGGAAGCGTCGCCTGACGCCAACGTCGAAACTGCGGCGACGGAATCGCCAGCCCAGCAAGCGGCTGCACCCGAAGCGTCGTCAGCTCGCGACGAGAAGGTCGCGCTTGCTCCCGCGCTTTGGCTCGATCCCGACGTGCGCTGGCTGTGCGGCGTGCATGAGTCGGAGGGGCACTTTTACCTCATTCGCGAGCGCTACGAGGAACTTCTCTGGTGGTTGCTCATGCCTTCGTTGCTGCGGCTCGCAGGCGAATCCGCTCCCATCCGTCCCGCCGTGGCGGAGTTGAGCAAAACAGTTGCGGCAGCGTTGGCGTCAGCCGAGGCCGCGAGCTACCGCATCGATGCATTGCTCGGTACAACCAAAGCTGCGACCCCCGGCGAATCGCCAAAAGCCGCAACCCCCAGCGAATCGCCAAAGCCTGCGCAAAGAAAAAAGCCGAGAAAAAAGCGAGCGCGGAAACCGAAGAAGTAGCCCCCGAGCATTCCTGCATCGACAACCCCCGCGGCGACGAGCTGCTCCGCTCCCCCCGCGCTCCTTTCGTCCGGATTCATGCCGGGCGGAGTTGCAGCAGGCCAAATTCTCGTCGCGAATAAACTCAATTGTCACAGTTGAATGTGACGTCAGGCACATCGGAGAGTCCTTGCGGAGGTTCAGAGTTCCAACCGGACATTCTCCGGGGAGAAGTCTGCAGGCTTAAGTGTGCCTGGGCGGGCCGAACCGGGTTTGGCAGGCCCTCGGCGCACAAATTCAACGGGCTTTTTCCATCATTTTGTTCCTTCTCCCTGAGAGTCCGTCGAATTGCGGGAAGGCCCGGCGCATTGCGTCCGCGTCGGGCGGGGCAGGGAGGGATGATGGCAAATGCCACCCACGACGTCGCCCGTGAAGGTCTTGAAGATCAGGAACGCCTGCTGATCGATCAGGCGATCGCCAGGAACGGGGACCAGCCCGGAGCACTGCTCGGAATCCTGGAAACCGTTCAATCCGCCAACACACACAAATTCCTCTCCATGGAAGCGCTGCGCTATATCGCGGAGGAGACCGGTGTCCCGCCGGCTCGCGTCTACAGCGCGGCAACGTTTTTCGCGCTCTTCAACCTCGAACCGCAAGGCGACAATGTGATCTGCGTCTGCCGCGGCACAGCGTGCCATACACGCGGCTCCCGCGACCTGCTGGACAAGCTCTGCCTCGACCTGGGAGTGAGCGATCACGAGGCCGACGAGAACAGCGAGGCCGACAAGATGGCGATTACCACATCGGACCGCCGCTTCACCATTCGCACCGTTGCCTGCTTTGGCCAGTGCGCATTGGCGCCGGTGGTCGAAGTGAACCATCACATTTTGAGCCATGTGAATGAGCGCACGCTGCAGCGCGAAGTAAAGTCCTTAGCCCAAGGGAGGCAGTGATGCCGCGCATTCAGGATATTGGCGTCTTCAATGCGGTGCGTGAATCGGGCCTTGCCAAGCTCACGCCCGCCATTCCTCGAATCACGGTTGGCATGGGCACCTGCGGCCGCGGCAACGGGGCGGAAGAAGTCTTTCACGCGCTGAATGAAGGCCTCCAGCACGGCGGCATGGATGTGCTGCTGGCCAGCGTGGGCTGTTTCGGTTCCTGTTTTCAGGAGCCGCTTGTGGGTGTGCGTCTACCCGGCAATCCCCTCGTCATCTTGCACCGGGTGCACGCCAACGATGCTGGGCGAATTCTGGAGGGAGTCGCCTCGGGGACCCTGCCAAAGGATCTCATCTACTGCAAGATCGAGGAGTGGGATCACATCACGGCGCATATCCGTTATGGTCAGGGTTATCCCGACGTCCCTGCGTGGAATGCGCTTTCTTTTTTCAAGGGACAGAAAAAGATCGTCCTGCGTAACTGCGGCCTGATCAGCCCTTCGGATATTGAAGAGTACATTGCTGTCGGCGGCTACCAGGCGCTTTACAAAGTGCTCATCGACGGCCGCACCGACGCGGTGATTGAGCAGATCAAGGCCTCGCGGCTGCGCGGGCGCGGCGGTGCGGGTTTCCTCACCGGCAATAAGTGGGATTTTCTGGCCAAGGCAAAAGGCGACGCGAAATACATCATCTGTAATGCCGACGAGGGCGATCCCGGCGCCTACATGAACCGCAACGAAATCGAAGGCGACCCGCACTCGATGCTCGAAGGCATGATCATCGGCGCTTACGTAATGGGCGCGACTGAGGGCATTGTGTATGTGCGCGCGGAGTATCCGCTCGCGGTGCGCCGCCTAAATCGCGCCATCGAGCAGGCGCGCGAGTACGGGCTGCTGGGCACGAACATTCTCGGCCGCGGATTCAACTTCAATATTGAGTTGGTGCAGGGCGCGGGAGCCTTCGTTTGCGGCGAAGAGACTGCGCTGATCGCCTCGCTCGAGGGCTTTGCCGGACGCCCGCGTCCGCGTCCGCCCTATCCCGCGCAAAAGGGATTGTGGGGCAGGCCCACCAACATCAACAACGTAGAAACCTGGTACAACATCGCGCCCATCATCACCCGAGGGCCGGCTTGGTTCGCTGAAACGGGCAGTGCCAAGAGCCCGGGGACCAAGGTCTTCTCGCTTGTGGGCAAGGTGCAAAACACTGGCTTGGTGGAGATGCCGCTGGGCACTCCGCTGAAGAGCTTCATTTATGACATTGGCGAAGGCGCGGTCGCGGGCCGGCGTGTGAAGGCCGTGCAAACCGGCGGACCGTCCGGCGGCTGCATTCCGGTGGAGATGCTCGATACGCCGGTCGACTATGAGAGTCTCGCGCAACTCGGCTCCATCATGGGCTCGGGCGGCATGGTGGTGATGGACGAAGACAACTGCATGGTCAACGTCGCGCGCTACTTTATCGAGTTCACGCACTCCGAGTCGTGCGGCAAGTGCGTGCCGTGCCGCGTGGGCCTCAACAAGGCACTGCGCATCCTCAATGCCATCTCCACGGGCAGTGGAACCGCCGAGCACATGAACCTGCTCGACGAACTGGGCCGCATGATCCGCGACTGTTCGCTGTGCGCGCTGGGCCAGTCCGCGCCCAACCCCGTGCTCACCACCATCCGCCACTTTCGCGACGAGTATGAGGACCACATCGTGGCGCATCGCTGCCGCGCCGGCGTGTGTCAGGAGCTTGCTCTCTCGCCGTGCGAAAACAGTTGCCCCCTGCGCATGAATATTCCGCGCTTCCTTGAGCTATACAGCGAGGGCCGGCTCGAAGACGCGTTCGAGTCGGTCATTCTGGACAATCCGCTGCCTGCCTCGACGGGGCGCGTCTGCCAGCATCCCTGCGATAACCGCTGCCGCCGCCAATCGTTTGACGAAGTGGTGAACATGCGCGAGGTGCACCGGCTGATCGCAGACTCCATCTACCAATCCGATCGTTTCGGCATCATGCTGCAGCGCATTCAGGAGCGCAGGCTCGCGTCCACCGGCCGCAAGGTTGCCGTGGCCGGTTCAGGGCCGACGGGCCTCACCGCGGCGTTCTATCTCGCCATGCTGGGCCACGACGTGACGGTGTTCGAGGAACGGAATGAAGCCGGCGGCATGCTGCGCTTCGCCATTCCCGAATACCGGCTGCCCAAGGCCGTGCTGCGTCGCGAGCTCGATCTCATCGAGGGCGTAGGCGTGAAGTTCGTCTTCAATACACGCGTGGGCTTCGATCTGGCTCTTAACGATCTGGCGTCGAGCTTCGATGCTGTTTTCATCTCCATCGGAACGTGGAAGGAGTCCTGGCTGTACCTGCCGGGAACTGAGTTGAAGAACGTGCATCCGGCTTTGCCTTTTCTTGAAGCGGTGGCGCGCCGCGAAAACGTAGCCGTCGGATCCCGTGTGGCGATCATCGGGGGTGGTAACGCGGCCATCGATTCCGCGCGCACCGTGATTCGCATGGGCGCGCAGGCAACGATTCTCTACCGCCGCGAGCGCAAGGACATGCCGGCCATCGATGAAGAGATTCAGGCGGCAGAGGAAGAGGGCGTGCGTTTTGTCTTTTTGGCCGCGCCGCATCGCATCCTCGGCGGGCCAGACAGCGGCGTGAAGGCCATCGAGATCGTGAAGACGCGCCTTGGAGAATACGACAAATCGGGGCGCAGGCGGCCGATTCCAACCGATGAGGTCCAGCGTTTCGAATGTGACAGCGTGATTCTGGCGGTGGGCGAAACCTTCGACATGGATTTCTGCCGCGCTTCCGGCCTCGAGCTCAAGGAAGAGGGCACGATTGTCGTCGACCGCTTCACGTTTGAGACCAGCCGGGCCGGTTTTTATGCCGGCGGCGACGTGATCACTGGTGCCTCCAACATGTCCAACGCGATGAGCGGAGGCAAGCAGGCGGCGCGCAAAATCGACGAACGCCTCATGAGCCAAAAACAATCGGGCGCCCCGAATTCGGGCGTCCCAAGTATCGATCGGTGGGAGCAGCTCTTTCCCGCGTTCGAATACAGCCATCAGGCGCCGGGAGAGCCAAGCTTGTCGCGGCGGCACGGCTCGCCTTCATTGCCCGCCGGCAGCCGCGCGCGTTCGCAGGAGGAAGTGGTGACCGGGCTCAGTCCGCAGGAGGCGCTGGAAGAATGCCGCCGCTGCCTGCGATGCGATTTGCGTGGAACGCCGGGAGCCGGTTAGCGCCATGGAAAGTGAAAGGAGCGCCAAGTTGCCGAACAAGACCATTTCAGTTCGCATGGATGGCGAGCTAGTGACCGCGCACGACGGAGACACCATTCTGGAAACGGCGCAGGCGAATGGGAAATACATTCCCACGCTCTGCTATCTCAAAGGCCTGAGCCCAGTTGGCGCATGCCGTCTTTGCGTCGTCGAGCTGGCCGGAACGGATCGCTTGCTGCCGGCGTGCACTACGCCCATGCAGGAGGGCATGTCGATCAAGACCTCCTCGGCCCGGCTCACGCTCTATCGGCGCATGGCCGTCGAATTGCTTCTCGTCGAGCGCAACCACATCTGCTCGTCCTGCGTCTCCAACGGCCACTGCGAGCTGCAGTCCATGGCGCAGTCGCTGGGCGTTACGCACGTGCGCTACGCGTACAACAATCCCCGCTTGGCCGTCGACATGACCCATCCTCGCTTTGTGCTCGACCACAACCGGTGCATTCTGTGCACGCGATGCGTGCGCGTTTGTGCCGAGGTGGAAGGCGCGAATGTCTGGGAGGTTTCGTCGCGCGGCATCCACTCGCGCATCGTAAGCGACCTGAAGGACGACTGGGGCAAGGCGAGCAACTGCACCGCCTGCGGCAAATGCGTGCAGGCCTGTCCGACTGGCGCGCTCGCTGAAAAGGGCTTCGCGGTTCACGAGATGGTGAAGCAAAGCGAGCAGGTGAGCCGCCTGGCCACACGCCGCACCGGCCATGCCGACGAGGTGCACTAACGACCACCTTCTCAAAGTAGATTTGTCCGTGGCTCACCTTCTTGTCTCTGCGTTCCTCGTTTCCTCGTTCACTCGCTCCCTCCCGCGGCAGTTCGTTCCCTCAGTCCCTCAGTCCCTCAGTCCCGAAGTCCCGAAGTCCCTCAGTCCCGTAGTCCCTCGTCCGCATTTGTCGCAATCGCCCAAGCCCCGTAGAATGACCAGAGGGCCGGCGGGTGCACTCGCACGGTGCCCAAAAATCGATGAGTGAACAGGAAACAGAAGTTTATCCCCAGACGCAGCCCGTTTCGCCGGCGTGGGACAGAATCGAGCGGGCGCGGCACCCCCAGCGCCCTTATCCCATGGATTTGATCGAGCGAATCTTTACGGATTTCAGCGAGATTCACGGGGATCGCGCCTTTGGCGACGATGAAGCTATCGCGTGCGGAATGGCGCGGCTGGGCGGCGAAGAAGTAATGGTGATCGGCAACCGCAAGGGTGGCAGCACCAAGGAGCGGGTGCGCCGCAACTTCGGCATGCCGCATCCCGAGGGCTATCGCAAGGCGCTGCGCGCCATGAAGCTGGCGGAAAAATTCGGCCGCCGGTCGTTACGTTTATCGATTTGCCGGGCGCGTATCCCGGCGTGGGAGCCGAGGAGCGCGGCCAGGCTGAGGCGATCGCACGTAACCTGCGCGAGATGGCGCGGCTGCGCGTGCCCACCATTTCCATCATCAGCGGAGAAGGCGGATCGGGCGGAGCGCTTGCGCTGGCGGTGAGTGACCGCGTGCTGATTCTCGAGAACGCGCTCTACTTCGTGATTACTCCGGAGTCCTGCGCGGCCATCATGTGGCGCGATGCGGCACACAAGCAGTTAGCGGCAGAAGCCATGCGCATCTCGGCACCAGAAGTCGCCGCCGTGGGCTGCGTGGATGAGATTATTGCGGAGCCGCCGCAAGGCATCCACGCCGACCGCGAGGCCGGGATGGGGATTTTGGGATCGGTGATCAGGAAACACCTGGCCGAATTGAACGCCATGCCCGTTCAGGAGCTGGTCACTGCGCGGCAGCAGAAATTCCGCAACATCGCCCAGTTCTATACGCAGAGCTGATTCCTTAAGCCTTCTTACCTCCGGCAGGAAAGTCATTGCAGTTGCCATGAAGCATCAACGAGTAGATGTGCGCGGCGAACGGTACGCGGCCGATCAAGCCGGGCGTTCGGGCAGAGGCGCGCGCCGGAGGCGGCCATGAACGAACCCCGCTATACCGGCGGCCGCCTGCGCGCCTACCTGCAATTCATTGGCGCACTCATTTATTTCTTCTTCGCGCGGTCGCTCGCCTTCCATGGAGCTGAAGGGCTTGCCGGCGACGGCTGGTTTCCGCTCGCGGAACAGGCCATGCTGGCGTTTCTGCTGATCGTGGGATTCGCGGCCATGGGCTTCTGGCTCGATCACCAAACGCGGCCCATCAGTGATCAAGGTCTGCCGCGACGCGAGGGCTGGCTGCGCGAAGCGGGATTGGGCCTGGCCACCGGATGGAGTTTGGCGCTGGTCTGCGTGCTGCCCATGATCGTTGTGGGCGGCATTGCCATCACTCTCTACACGCAAGCCTCGGCCTGGGGATGGCTCGTGGCCGATGCGGCGTTCTTTGCGCTGGCCGCGCTGGCGGAGGAAGTTGCCTATCGCGGCTACGCCTTTCAGTGCTTCGTCCGCGCAGTGGGTCCGATTGGCGCCACGCTCGGGTTCGCCGCCATCTATGCGATCGTGCAGGCCCTCGCGCCCGGCGCCAGCCGCGCCAGCTTCGCCGTTTCGCTCGCATTCAGCTTCTTGCTCTCCACGGCCTATCTGCGCACGCGCGCCCTGTGGGTAAGCTGGGGCCTCAACTTTGGCTGGAAGGCAAGCCGCGCGCTCGTCTTCGGCCTCGCGGTCAGCGGCGTCAGCAACCATTCTCCTGTGGTGCAGGGCGATCCGATGGGGCCATTCTGGCTCACCGGCGGGGCGTTCGGTCTCGACGAGAGCTGGTTGGCGTGCGGTGTTCTTCTCCTGGCGCTGCCCGTCATCTTTCGCATCACGCGCGATCTTGACTTTCGCTATAACGCGCCGGTCATCGTCGCCGCCGGAATTCCCGTCGATCTGGATGCTGCCGCGCGCGCGCAGCACGAGGCGGCCATGGGCGCGGCTGCTCCCGCAGCTCCCGCGGCTCCCACTTTGGTCCAGATCGGGGGACAGGCGCCAGCGAACCAGGCAACAGAAAGTCCCGCCACGCCCCGGCCCCCGCAATCTTGATTCCCTTGTTCCCTTGTTCCCTCGTTCCCTGTCTTACTTGCCTTTTCTCCCTCGTTGGAGCTAAGGTTTGCGTATTGGCGTTCGCAACCATGGGAGGCTCCCATGAACCGGCGTTTTCTTGCTGCCCCCGCACCGCGATCAAACGGAATCAACGACCTGCGCGGCATCGTGCGCTGCGCCGCCGTCGGTTGCGCGCTCGCCGCAATGCTGGCCGCCGCGTCTGCGCGGGCCCAGGTCATCACCGTCGATACCGGAGGCGGCAACGGCCCCATCGCTGGCTCCGGCGTAGTGGACCGGCAGTTTGCGCAGATCACGCCCACCCACGTTGACCTGCCCAAAACCGCGCTCGACCCCAAGGCGCGGCTTCAGCTCATCCGCGACATGCAAGCCGAGCAGGGGTTCGCCAACCGCCCGTTTCCCCGCGGCCGCAAGGGCCTCACGCTCCAGGCCAACGGCACGCTCGAGCCCGCCGGAGTGAAATATCTCAACGAGGTCGTGAATAACGGCCTCTCGGCCAAGCCCGGTTCGCGCGTGGTCGTCACCGACATCAAAATCGACAAATCCAGAATGATCCTCGACTTCGATGGAGGGCCTGACGCGAAGCACCGCTTCCTGCGCCACGTCCAGATCGGCGTTGGGCCGGATGCGGATGATCCTGACCTCGACCCCTCGCTCATCGACCAGTCGGGCGATCCGGCCGGCTCGCGCCTCACGCTGGTCTTCGCCAACTATGTTCCCGAGGTCACAACCGCGCAGGTCAAGGCGCTGCTGGCTCCCCTCATCTCCTTCGATGTAAAGTCGCCCATCCAGGCCTATACCGACACGCTGCCGACGGCCTTGAAGAACGCCATCCTCAGCCACAAGGTGCTCGTCGGAATGAACACCGACATGGTGATGTTCGCCAAAGGCCAGCCCACCTCCAAGTCGCGCGAGATGGACGAGCAGATGCCGTTTGAGGAGTGGATCTACGGCACACCGCCCGCGGAAGTGGAGTTTGTTCGCATCAACGGCAACCGCGTCATCCGCGTGGAGATTGCCAAAGAAGGGCAGCCGCTGGCGATCTTCACCAAAGACGTGGTCTCGCCCATGCTGGTCGCCGCCGGCACGCCGGAGCTGGCCGAAACAAAAACGCGCACCATCAAAGAAGGCGACGTAGACATCGATCCGAACACGCAGGCGCCCGCTCCGCCGCCCAGCCTGCGCAATCCCGGCGAGTCGCTGCCTACAGATACTGACACTACGGGCGTCATGCGCCCGGTGCAGTTCCCCAAGCCGCATCCCGACGATATGCCAGGAGCGAATCCCGACGAGCAATCCAGCGCTCCGCCGGCAAGCGCTCCGTCCAGCACGTCGGCCTCTCCCAACCAGCCCGCGAAGTCTGGCAGCGCGCAGCCCGCCGGTGGCTCGCAGCCCGCCGCTCCGGCCAACTCGACTCCGGCCGATACCAAGCAGCAGCCGCCGCCGCCCTCGAACCAGCTGGTGTCGGCGGGAACGCCAGGCGGCGTAACGAACTAGCGAGACGCGGTTGTAGGTTACATCGGCGTTTGAACTAAGCCTGCGGCGCGGCGGACGCTGCGGCGGTGGTGGTCGGCCAGCCTTTCAGGCCATTTAAGTTTTGGGTCACAAGGAGGTTTTTGTGACCCATCTTCGGCAGAAGATGCTGGACGAGCTCCAGCGTCGCAACTACTCACAGAACACGATCAGCACCTACCTACACGCGGTAGAAGACTTCTCCAGGTATTTTCACCGCTCGCCAGACAGATTGGGACCGGATCATATCCGGCAGTATCAGGCCTATCTGTTTCGAGAGCGCAAGCTCCAGGCAGGGACGATTGCATTGTGCACCGCAGCTTTGCGATTTCTCTACGTCAAGACGCTGCGACGCCCGTATCTCCCCGAGCACATTCCATTTCCCAAGCGTCCCAGGCAACTTCCCGTTGTGCTCAGCCCCGAAGAGGTTCAGCGGGTGATTGATTCAGCAGAGAACCTGATGCGCCGCACCATGGTGATGACACTGTACTCAACCGGCATCCGCTGCTCGGAACTGTGCCATCTCAAGGTCTCGGATGTCGACAGCGAACGGATGGTCATTCGTATCCACAAGGGCAAGGGCGGACGCGACCGCGATGTTCTATTGAGTCCCAAGCTGTTGGAGACTCTGCGTGAGTACTGGCGCTGGATGAAGCCCAAGACCTACCTGTTCCCAGGCACTGTGAACAACTGGCGCGCAGATAAGCCGATTACCCCGAAGGTTGCGTGGGCGGCTGTGAACGAGGCTGGTAAGCGCGCCGGCATCAGCAAGCGCGTTGCACCTCATTTGCTTCGACACAGCTTCGCGACCCACATGCTGGAAGCCGGCGCCGACCTGCGCACTATCCAGGTTCTGCTTGGCCATGCCAAGATCGGCGACACGGCACTCTACCTGCATCTGTCCCGCCGCCATCTGCAGGCTATCGCCAGTCCTCTCGAAGCCATCGAGGTGTCGAGCCTCGATGAAGTGAAGCGGTCCAGGAGGTTGATGAAGCGGTGAGCCGGCCCACCCTCGAGGTGGCTGACATCGTCCGCGCAGCGGGCAACAGATTCTGGGAAGGGCACAAGTCTCACCTTGCATGGGCGCATCGCAAGGTACTCGATGCCATCGTCCGGTGCCGCACCGCGGTACTGGGCGGTCATCGCGATAAGTGCATCCGCTGTGGCCATCTGACCGCCTCTTATAACTCATGCCGCAATCGGCACTGCCCGAAGTGCCAGGGCAACGTGCGCGCCAAGTGGCTGGCCGCGCGTTCGGCTGAACTGTTGCCTGTACCGTACTTCCACATCGTCTTCACTCTGCCCCACGAACTCTCCGCCTTAGTCCTCCAGAACAAGCGGCTGCTCTATGATTTGCTCTACCGCGCCAGCGCCGCGACCATGCTCGAACTGGCTCGCCATCCCAGACACCTGGGAGCCGATATCGGATTTCTCGGCGTGCTCCACACGTGGGGACAGAACCTTGAGCATCATCCCCACGTTCACTACATTGTTCCCGCTGGCGGCCTCGCCCTCGATGGTTCCGGATGGATAGATTCCCCGCGCCGATTCTTCCTGCCCGTCAAGCGACTCAGCCGTGTCTTCCGCGACGAGTTCTGCGACCAACTCCGTGAGTTGTTTGAACAGGATAGACTGCAGTTCCACGGTTCACTGCTACAGCTTGCTTCACCTGGCGCATTCAGCCACTTCCTCTGGCAACTCGGCCAGAAGGACTGGGTCGTCTACGCCAAGCCGCCCTTCGGCGGCGCCGAACATGTCCTCAACTATCTGGCTCGCTACACTCATCGCGTTGCCATCTCCAACCATCGACTCGTGGCCTTTGAGAACGATCGCGTGTCATTCCGCTGGCGGGACTACGCGCACGGCGGCAAGAACAAGATCATGACGGTTTCAGCAGATGAGTTCTTGCGCCGATTTCTTCTTCACGTCCTGCCCAAAGGGCTGGTCCGCATTCGCCACTTCGGACTGTTCGCCAACCGAAGAAGGGAGACCGCCCTCGCCTGCTGCCGCCAGCTGCTCGGCACAGCACCCGGCACTGATCGCCCTGAGACGGCCAACCTGATGCGCTGTCCGGTTTGCACCGGAACTATGTTGGTCATTGAACGGGTCACCGGCGCTCAACTTTACTTCCGCTCCGACCAGGGTCCCGCAACCCCGCAGAGGCGCAGCATTGACAGCTCATAAAACATCCATGGCCCACGATTCATCTACCCCCGTCGCCCCATGGCACGCTCGCGCATGCAACGCCGTCCTATGCCCGCAAGCTGCTCACACACCCCATATACGGCACTCGCGCCCTCCTCGCAGCACTCAACTCCACTCATTGAAGCGGTTGCCCCCGCTCGGCCGGCTCAGTTCCGTGCTCACAAAAGCTACGATCGGCGGGACCGCGCCATTGAAAGTACATAGGTAGATCACCGCATCCGCCGCAAACGCCTGCGGCTCAGTTCAAACGATCCTATCGAAACTGCCCCGGACGAATGCTCCGGCCACAACCTCGCCTCGTCTGCCGCGGCAGTCCCGATAGGAACCTAACGTTTTCGGGGAGTAATCCTGACGATTGGCTGCAACCGATGCTCAAAGAGTGCTTTGGCCTGAAGTCGCCAGTCGAGAACACTTGGCCACGCTGCTCGTATCCGGAGTTGACAATGCACTCCGGTTCTCAGCTAACTTGTTCGGAGCTTCGTCCGCAAAACAAGTCATCTCAATGGGTTATTAGGCGGCCCATTCATCGAATCGGCGCATTATCTCCATGAGCCAACATCCCAACAGGATGACAGAGCCGCACAATATGAAGGAAACGCCGTAGAGTATGAGATGCTTGCGCGAACGGGCCAACTCAAACACTCGTACCTTCACGATGGCGTAGACGTTCGCTGCGAGATAGGCAACCACCAAACAGCTCACTACCAGGTTGTGCATGTTCATACCCCTCCTTTTACCGGCCTGCATCTTCGCGACGATACTCATCGGTCAGCTCATCAAGCGAGTTCCACACCTTAGAGTTGCGACCATCCTCCGTCCACCGGAAGCTCGGCGCCGGTCGTAAAGGTCGCGTCGAACGCAAGGAAGAGGACGGCCTTCGCGATTTCCTCCAACGTCCCCCAGCGCTTCATCGGGACCATACCAATCATCATTTCCCTAATCTGAGAGGCTGCGTCACCGGGAAACGCTTTGCCGATGATCGGCGTGTCGATGGGACCGGGCGTCACCGCGTTGACGCGAATCTCGCGAGGAAGCAACTCAGCAGCGAGTGTCCGAGCGAATGATCGTAGCGCGGCCTTCGCGGCTCCGTATGTGGCGTTGCCGGCCATTCCCTTGACGTTGGCGATCGAGGTCGTGAGGACGACAGAGCCTCCACGGTTTATTAGCGGCGCGAACTTCTGCACCGCGAAAAGCGGTCCCTTGGCGTTCAGGTTGAACATCTCGTCGTAGATGGCTTCGGTGATGCTCTCCAGAGGCGCTCGGGTGCTGAACCCGGCATTGACGAACAGCAGGTCGAGGGTGTCGAACTCGGCCTTCACTCGAGAGGCGAGTGCGTCGAGGTCCGTCAACGACCGCGCGTCGCTCGAAGCCACGATGGCCTCATTCCCAAGCTCTTTCTGCGCCGATTCCAGTCCCTCCTTCGAGCGACCCGTCACCAGAACGCGCGCGCCTCCATCAAGAAGCATCTTCGCCGTAGCGAGCCCCATGCCGCTCGTGCCGCCGATGATTGCCACCTTTTTACCTTCGTATCGTTTCATATGAATTCTCCTTGAGAATGGTTGTTGTTCGTTCTGTCGCCGTGATTCCAAATTAGGGAAGTGGCAATGTTGCTTTGCATCCAGTTGCGCGCCGATCAGCGCTCCTTCAGGACCTAGCGTTCAAGGATGCTGGGTTAAGACAAGTCCACGCCGGAGACCTTGACGACGGCCTGCCACGCGGCTTCTTGGCTGGCGCGATCGTGGAGGTGTGGGTGGCGCTGCGCCTCAATTGGGCCTGAGAACTTCCCTTGAGCCGAGGCGAAGAATTGCCCTGAGACGTCGGTTCCGAACTCCGACGCCTGGAGGTACCGACGGGCCGCGGTCTCCGGCGTCTGATTCATGCCGGGAATGAGGTTCACGATTGGGATAAACAGATACTTCAACAACGGGCCAGCGTTTCGCACCACCTTGGTGTCGGTCGCCCCACCGGGCGATACGGCGTACACGGCCATGCCGGAGGGCAGCCGGCGGGCCAGCGCCGCGGTCCACCAAGCGATGATGAGCTTCGCATCAGCATACGTATTGTTGGGCACGTACTTCACGTTCGGCCCGTTGCGCAGCAGGGCTTCAACAGCCGCGGTTTGGTCGCCCCGGTAGTATTTGGCCGCGAAGGCTGGCACGTCGGTGTACTTGAACATGGGTACGCCCCCGCGGGCAGGCTCCGCGCCGGCGATAACAATCCGCGCGTTGGGGCTAAGAAGGTTGGCGCGGAGCAACCCGACAGTCAGTTGATGATGGCCGATCAGCGGGGCCTGAGCCGCCTCGATGCCCGCCGCGGTGAGCACGCGCTTCTTACCTGGGACCATCCCGGCATTGAGCAGTAGGAAATCGATCGGCCGACCCCGCTTGACGAGCTCGGCGAGCGCGGACTGAACGCTGGACGGCGTGTCCAGATCCAGTTCCAGCGGCGTGAAGATCTTCGTTTTGGTCTCCGCCGCGAGCTGAGCGACTGTTTCCTGGATCCGGGCCAGGCTGCGCCCGGTGACGATAACCTCGCGGTAGCCCTTGGCGGCGAGCAGGCGGGCTGCCGCGTAACCGAGCCCGGAGGTGGCGCCGGTGACGAGCGCGATCGAATGTTCCATGGGCGTCTCCGTGGTGAAGTTTGAAGGTGGTGCTGTTTCTCCGTTGAACCTGTCCATGTTGTCCCCTGTGTTTATCTGTCTTGCGGTATTACAAACGCGAGAGTACGATAATCACAGCAACAATGCAAGGAGTTTCGTACGCTATGGTAACTAATATTTCGAAGCGCCCCCGAGGACGTCCAAAAGGCTTTATCCCCGACGAAGCACTCGACCGTGCCGTTGAGATGTTTTGGGAGCATGGGTATGAAGGAGTCGACGTGGATCGGATCGCGCGCGCCGTGAACGTCACCAAACCCGCGCTATACCGAGCCTTCGGAGACAAGTCCACCCTGCTGCTCAGGGCGGTCGAGCGCTATGGGCTGACGTACGGAGCTCCCAAAATGGCAGCATTTCAAGCGGAGCCGGACATCCACAAGGCTGTGACCGCCTTTTGCGAGGCTACCGTCAACACCGCTTCGGATGAGGCTCACGGCGGCTGTATGATGGCCGCCGCTGCCCTGGGACAGTCGGAGCGGGTAGCGGAGATCCGTTTGTGTACCGCGAAGAGCCTCACCGCAGCCGCTGATATTTTCGCGAAACGTTTCGAAAAGGAGATGAAGGCGGGGCGCCTGACTCGCACACCCTCTGCCAAGGTGCGAGGCCGTTTGATCGTTGACCTGCTGCAGGGTTTGCAACTTCGCGCCAAGGTTGGTATTGCGCGCGAGCAATTGCTGCAAGACGCCCGAAGCTATGTGCTCCTGATTCTTGGCAAGCAAATCTAACGCACTTCCCGCGGGGATGCGTCTGGACGAGTGCCAAATCGCCGAGTCACTCGTTGAGCCGAGATAGGGAACGAAAAGTCCACTTGTGGCGATTTGCTGAGGCGGCACGGTTCCGAATCGGAAGCCGCCGATTTTTCGCCGATCCACCCGCTGTCAACCCCCCGTCCCCGCATTTCCCCCGCAACCCGCTGAAAATACTCCGAAAACTCTTCCGCTAACTTTGCCGGTTATTTCCGCCGGATCGCTACACTTGTCTTAGGTGGGCAAACCGCTGGCTTCTGAAACTTGCCGCCGCCGGAAGGCAAGAAGCTAAATAAAAAACTTTTGACACCCATAAAACCCGAAGTAATGACGTTAACTCTTTTATAATCAATAAATCGACCTCAAAATCGTGGACAAATTTCGTCGATTTTATGTATCAAAACGGCCTTTTTTGACCCCAAACCGCCCCCAAACGGCCCCCAAAAGGCCCTCTTTTCGACCCCGCGAACCCTCCGCAGGAGCCAAGGGAACAAGGAGCCCAGGGACCCGGGGAACAGGGGAACGGCGGCGGCGAAGGCGTCAGGGTGCGAGCGGTCGGGGTGCCGAAGGTACACTGTTCCAAGCATGGCCGCCGAGTCCACACTGACCATCGACGCTATTCCCGGCAGCGCTCCGGGAACGATGATTTTGCGCCTTGCCGGGCCCATGACCCTGACCAATCTTCCTGCGCTTCGCGCTCGTCTTCGCAGTGGCGATCCGCCTCGCCTCACCATCCTGGACATGACCGGCGTTTCGTTCATGGACTCCTCGGGCATGAACGAGATGATCAGCCACGAGGTCTACTGCCGCGACCACCATGTCCGCCTCGCGCTTGCCGGAGTCACTCCCCGCGTCCTCGGCGTCTTGCAGATCACGCGATTGGACAAGGTTCTGACGATTGCGGCCACTGTGGAAGATGCGGAGGCGATGGCTTAGTCCTCAACCCGTCGGCTGTGATTCCACGACCGCGCTGCCGGCGCGTTCCGTTGATCGTTCCCCGCATCCATCTTCTGGGCGAGAGTGTCCGGCCCGGCAAAGAAATGAGGCCCCGGCGCAACCGGGGCCTCTCCACAACGTGTGATTCTTGCATCCACGCGGATCTACGGGGTGGTCTTCTTGGCGGCGGGCTTGGCGGCGGCTCCCGTCTTCGGTCCCCAGTATGCCGGATCGGCCTTGATGAACGATTCCGGTACGTAGCTCTGGGCAGGATTGACGTAGTAGATCTCGGTACGATCCTCTTCCAGGGCTGCGCCGCGAAGGTCGCGTATCTTACTTTTCTCTTCGTCCGACAGGCCGGCTTCGGCCTTGCTGAAGTCCGCGTCGGCTGCGTCGATGTCGTCCATGGAATTGTCGGGCGTGAGGCAAACAAAGTAGCCGTTGTCATCGCCGTATTCGTCGCGGAAGCAGTCCCAGTGCGCGCTGGGGCCAGCCTTCTGCCCTATAGCCACCCACATCTTGGCCAACTCAATGAACTCTTTTACGTGGCCTTGACGAACATGCAGGATGTCGGCTTCAAGGAAGCGATGGTGAAAAAGATCAACGTCCGGTCGCAGGCTGATATCGTCCGCGTAGCTCAGGATCAACTGATTGGTATCCGACAGAAGTTCGCCATCGGCTACGTTGAGGGGCTCGAAGGCTGCCGCGACAGCCGGGTTATCGAAGATCTTGTTGGCATTTCCCAACTCGCCAAAAGAGTCGAATCCCGAGATGAAAATGGCTCGCGGATGGCCCGACATTGAGTTATAGGCCCAGTAATGGATGGGGTACTTGGCCTTGATCATGGCCTGAACGAATGCGCTCTCGGTCTTGTCATGGGCAAGGCCGCCCTTGCCGGGCTTGGTGTATTCGACGGTGACTTGCAGATACTTCGGCGGCTTCATGGGCGCCAAAGATGGATCCTGCGCCGCGGCTATCGGGATGCAGGAAGCCGCAAGGGACAGTCCAAGGAACAGGGAGCTGGTCTTTGTCATTTGCTTAATCCTCCAGGTGTGGCTCATGGATCGTTCAAAGGGGGCGTGAAGATGAGGAAGCGTAACGATCTGAGCCTGTGTCTTTCTATCCCCTAATACGCATTGATGTAAAGCTATTTCTCTGCGCAGCGCCGGCTGCCTAGCGGTCGAGCACCTGGTAGCGCGCCATCATGCCGGCCAGCATGTGGTCACTGATGTGGCAGTGATAGAGCCAGATGCCGGGAGCGTCGGGCACCATGTCAGCAGTGATCATCTGCGCGGAAGTGACGACAAGAACGTCGGTGCGCTGGCCAGCGACCGTGACGGTGTTGCCGTGCCAATGGGGCGTGTGCGCGTTGTTGAAGTCGCCGAGCGTGGCCACGTACCAGCGGACATGATCGCCGATCTTCATGGTCATCATGGGCATGTTGCCGTAGATATATCCGTTGATGGACCACTTGACGTTGGTATCGGCAAAGCCGGTGCCGGCGATGGTGCCGAAGATCCCGTCGGCGTTGACGGGGTGAAATTCGTAGCGATTGAGCTTTGAAGGATCGGGAATGTGGGCCTTGATGTTGTCGTCGAGATACCAGCTCTCGTTTTCGTTGATGGCGATGTAGATGGTGACGAACTCGTGGTCGACATCCTTGGGACGGCCGTCGGGCAGCGCCATGCCGCGGCGGGTGATGACGAGTCCGCCGAAGAGGCCGGAGGCTACGTCGCGAAGCTCGTCGCAGTGCGAATGGTAGAGCCAGAAGAGGGAGCTTGGATCGGCGGGGCCGGGACCGGCGCGCTCGGGAACCTGCCAGGTGTAGGTGTGGATTGCGCCGGGAGCGATGCAGGCGCCCCGGTCTTCCATGCTGCCGCTGCCGCCGTTGTAGTCGGCGCCTTCAGAGTCCTTGAGATAGAGAACGCCGTGGGGATGCATGCCGTAGGGGTGGGTGGCGTTGTTTTTAAAGACGACCTTGATGGTGTCGCCAACTTCCGCGCGGAGGATGGGCCCGAGGATGCCGAGGTAGGCGTCCTGAGGCGTACGCGGCTTGATGGTGGTGAAGGTGGCGTCGGTGTACTCGTGGTAGACCGCTTTCTTGTAGACGCGGCCGATGTGGTTGGCGCTGGTTTCAGTAAATCCCCTGGCGATGGCGTCGAAGGGCATGCCCATGGCCTCGTCGCGGCCTGAGGGCGCGTAGTCCCAATTCACTTCGTCGGCAGCAACGTAGTAGGTGCGGGTTTTGCCGGCGTGGGCGGCGGGCGCTGCATGAAGATGGGCGGGAAGGGCGCACAGGATGGAGACGGCCAGGCAGATTGCGCCGAGTGCGGCGCTTCGGAGATTTCGCTTGCTCATATTCCTCCGGGGAATCGATTGGGGTTGATTTTGCGCACGGGACTCCTGCCGCGCGTTGCGTTTCAGGGGCCGTTGAAGGTTCTGGGGAAGCTCCGCTGGTGATTCTACTTTGGCGACGATGGCCGGGCAAGGATTTTCGACTTGCGGACAGATATTCTGCGGTCCGCGGGGCTCATAGCCCGGCTCATATAAACTGGAAAGAGCGAGCCGTGTTCTCTTCGTGATTCTTGGACGCTGCAAGGGGTCCATTTTCGGCGTAGTGAGCAGAGGCCGCGACCGTTGAAGCCGTCCGCCGCTGCGGATGAGTGCAGAGACACCCACAAAAGGAGACAATCTTCACAGATGGCCAAAATTGCGAAAACCGGTGACCGCAAAAAGGTAATGGACACGACAAAGTCGACCGACTGTCCGAAATGCAGCAAGCCCACGCGCATCGTCAAGCGCGTGAAAGATCGGGAGCGCGGTATCCCAGGCGGAGTTTACATTTCGTGCTCCGCATGCGAGTTTTACGAAAAGCTTTAAGCGTTCCTTGAAGTTTGACCGACAAGAAAGCCCGGCGATGAGCCGGGCTTTTTGCCTTGGGGCGGCGATCAGTGGGAGCTCATGACGGAATCGCTTCGGCCATTTCTTCGAGGATTGCCTGGGCTGCCCGGGCTGGGTTGGGAGCCCGCGTGATGGGGCGGCCGACGACAATGGAACTGGCGCCGTTGCGAATGGCGTCAGCGGGAGCGGCGATGCGCTTCTGGTCGCCTGAGCTGGCGCCAGCCGGGCGAATGCCGGGAACGACAATGACGCCTTTGGGACCGGTTAGGGCGCGCAAGGCGGCAACCTCCTGCGGCGAACAGACAAAGCCGCGAATCCCAGTCGCGAGACACATTCTTGCCAGCAGTTCTACTTGATGCGCAGGCGAGCGATCGATGCCGGACGCCTTCAGCGCCGCAGCGTCCATGCTGGTGAGCACGGTGACGGCGAGAAGCTCAGGCGGGTTGGTGACGCCGTCGAGCGCTTCACGGGCGGCGGCCAGCATCGCGGGTCCGCCCGCGGCGTGAACGGTGACCATGCGCGCACCCAATGTTGCGGCCGAGCGCACCGCTCCGGCGACGGTGTTGGGAATGTCGTGGAACTTGAGGTCGAGGAAAACGGAGTAGCCGCGTGCGATGAGAGGCTCGACGACAGAGGGACCGGCCGCGGTGAAGAGTTCCATTCCCACCTTGAACCACTGGCAGGTTCCTTCGAGGCGATTGGCCAACTCGAGCGAAGCAGCGGCGCTGGGCACATCGAGAGCGACGATGAGGCGCTGGCGCGCGGCCTCGACTTTGCCTATGGGGGCCGTAGCAGAGACTGTTGAGTTCAGCTGATCGGGGATGGGCATACTCAAATCCTAACGGATTGCCGGGACTCGCGGCAGTCGCGGTCTTCAATCCATTTTGATCGTCGGGGCTGCAAAGGTCCAGATTCAAGAATGGCGCACGAAAGGATTGGGGGATTACGCGAAGCGATACGATGGAGGAAGGAGATTCAAGTTGAGCCTGGGATCGTTGCGAACGCGCAGCCTGATTTTGGCAGTGGCCCTGCTGGCTGCGGCCGGCACATCCTGGGCGGCGGGCGTGGATACCAACCCGATGAACTACGACCCGCAGGTTCGCGCGGCGTTCAAGGATTTCTACAATTTGGATTACACCGGCGCGGTAGCAAGCTTCGAGCGCTATCACGCCGCACACCCCGGCGATCCTCAGGCGACAGCGTACCTGCTGAACGCGCTGGTGTTCCAGGAGCTTTATCGCGAAGACCTGCTCGACACGACGTTCTACGCCAACGACGGATTTTTGACTGGGCGCCACGCCACCGAGGAGGACCCGAAGAAGCGCGACCAGATTTTTGCGCTTTCCGATGAGGCTGTGCAAGAGGCGGATTGGCGATTGAGCCAGAATCCAAACGATGTGAATGCGCTGTTTGCGCGTGCGTGGGTGCGCAGCCTGCGATGCACCTACGTGGCCATGGTAGAACGGGCGTATGGCACGGGGTTCCGGCTGGCGACAAAGGCCCGGGACGACGCCGCGCGCGCGCTGGAGCTTGACCCGAATTATGTAGACGCGAAGCTGATCACGGGGGTTTATGAATACGTGGTCGGCGCGCTGCCGTGGCCCTTCAAACTGATGATCGGCTTTGCGGGGATTACCGGATCGAAGGCGACAGGATTGGCGATGCTTCGCGACGATGGGAACCGCGGCGTGTTGACCAGCGTGGACGCGCGAACCGCGATCGCGCTTTTTCTGCGCCGCGAGGCGAAGTACGATCAGGCCATCGCTGTGGTGCTCGAACTCAAGAACGAGTACCCGCACGACTTTCTGTTTTGCCTGGAAGAGGCAAACCTGCGCAAGGACGCCGGTGAAGGCATGCGAGCCGTGGATGCGTACCGGCAGATCCAAATCGACAACGCGAGGCCGGGCTACTTTGTCGAAGCGCGGATGGAGCTGGCGGACTTTGGGCTGGGCGACGCGCAACGCGGACAGCGCCACTACGATGATGCGGCGGCGGCCTACGAGCAGGCTGCGTCGACGCCTGGTGCGGGGCTGGAGCTGAAGATCCGCTCGCTGCTCGATGCCGGAGAATGCCGCGATGTGAGCGGACAGCGTGCGCTTGCGCTCAGGGATTACCAAGCGGCGATCGACGCCGGGCCGAACACCTCGCGCGCCGATCAGGCACGGAAGTACCTGCGGGCTGCGTACAAGGGAGACTGAGAGAACAGGGAACGAGGGACCGAGGGAACAAGGGACCAAGAAGACAGGGAAAGAGGGACCAAGGAGACCAGAGGCGCGGTGGAACCGGACCGGTCGCGGATTCGTATGATAAAAGTAGTGGGCCTGTTCCTCGGGAGGAAATGACGATGGCGGCATACTGTCAGCATTGTGGAAATGCATTGCATCCGAGCGCGCGATTCTGCACGGGCTGCGGTGGAACGGTGCAGATGGCGCCCGCGATACCGGGCCGGCCGCTGCTAAGGCCGCATGTGGGACGCATGATTGGCGGCGTTTGCATGGCGCTGGCGCAGGCCAACAGTTGGGACGTGGCCGTGGTCCGGATTCTCGCGGTGGTCGGGTTCTTCCTCTCCAGCGGGCTGGTTGGAGTGGCCTACCTGGCTGCATGGATCGGGATTCCCAAAGAGACAATGCCGTATCCTGGGCCGTATCCGGGAGCGTATCCTCCTCGGGTGTGACTGGCTCGGATATGAGCGGCGAATACCTTTCCGGCGACGCCCGATTGAGTTTCAGCGACGCGGGCGAAGGTCTGCCGGTTGTTCTGCTGCACCCCACACCGCTCGACCGCGATTATTGGCGCCTGCTGACGCGTGAGCTTGCGGGGATTCGCGCCATTGTCCCCGACTTGCGAGGGCACGGCTCTTCAGAGCTGGGCTCGAAACTGCCGACGGGCGGATTCGCCCAGGTGCCGAGCGCGCCAGTGCTGACCATGGCCCAGCTGGCGAAAGACATTCTCGCGCTGCTCGATCACCTGAAAATCACGAAGGCTGTTTTCGGCGGCTGCTCGATTGGCGGATACGTGCTGCTTGAGTTGTGGCGCAGGGCGCCGCAGCGCATGCGCGGCAAGATCTTTGTATGCTCGAAACCGCAGCCGGATGCCGATGCAAACCTGGCCAAGCGCATGGAGACCATCGCGCGGGCGCGGGCGGATGGCGTTGAAGCGCTCTTCGACGGCATGGCGCAGAGTACTGTCGCGCCGTCGATTCGCAAGGAGCGGCCCGAAGTGGTGGCGGAAGTGCGAGCACAGATGAAGTTGACTGCCGAGGCCGAGGTTGCGGTGCAGGCGGGGTTGGCAGCGCGGCCGGATTCGGTTCCCACGGTGACGACGATTCGCGTGCCGGTGCTGGCGATTGCGGGCGCCGAGGACGCGGGCGTGACGGCAGCGGACATGGAGGCGTTTCGCGCGGCTCCGGGAGGATGCGAGTTGCACGTGATTCCGTGCGCCGGACACTTTGCAGCTTATGAGCAGCCGAAGAAGGTGGCTGCGATTGTAGCGCCGTGGCTGCGGCAATTTGAAGCCTAGGCTCGCCAGCGCTTCGCGATGTGCGCGGTACTGATAAAATTCGGCACGAAGTCGGGCGAAATGGAATCGGGCTTCAGGAGAAATCCAATGAGCAATGTTGTTTTAGAGAATTCTGGCCGGCGCGAGTTTCTGCGCGCCGCTCCGCTGGCAGCCGCCGCGGGAATCACGCTGGCGAATTCGTCGTTTCTCGCGCCGATGGCGAGCGGGCAGGCCGCGCCCAGCGCTGGCCCCGCAGGGTTTCAGTTGTTCCGCGCGGAGGAGATTCTGGAAGACGCGAATGTGCTCGTCGCCAGCCCGGGCAACAACAATCTGGTTCAGGGGAAAAACTTTACCGTGGTGCTGACCGTCGAGACGGCGAAGAGCGCCAAGGAGTTCGAGTGGCACGAGGGTCGCGACCATATTTTCCAGGTGCTGGATGGATCGACGGTGTACGAGGTGGGCGGAACACCCAAGGGCGCGCACAGCATTGGTCGGGGCGAGTGGCACGCACCGGAAGCGGAGGGCGCGACGACGATGACGCTCCAGAAGGGCGATATGCTGGTGATCCCGCGCGGCACTTTGCACAAACGGAGCACCGCGGGAACTGTGACGTTTACGCTGATCTCGCCGCAGACGGCGGCAAGCAGCTAGGGGCCGTAGGCTGCCAGCTAGCGGCTGCGCGTTTTTGCGAGCAGGCGCAGGATCTCAAGGTAGAGCCACACCAGCGTGACGATGATTCCGAATGCGGCGTACCACTCCATGTACTTGGGCGCGCCGTAAGCCACGCCCTGCTCGACAAAGTCGAAGTCGAGCACGAGGTTAAGCGCGGCGACGGTGACGACGATGAGGCTGAATCCGATGCCGACGAGCCCATTGCCGTATACCGACGTGAATAACGAGATGTGGAAGAAGCCGAGCAGCATCTGGGCGATATAGAAGAGAAAAATGCCGCCGGTGGCTGCGACAACGCCGAGGCGAAACTTCTGGGTGACCTTGATGACTCCGGTCTTGTAAAGGAATAACAGCACGAAGAGGGTTCCGAATGTGAGAGCGACGGCTTCCATGGCGATGCCGGGAAAGCTCAACTCGAACATTGCAGAAAGACCGCCGAGCACGAGGCCTTCGAGCAGGGCATAGATGGGCGCGGTGACCGGCGACCATTGCCTCTTAAAGGACGTGATTAAGCCAAAGGTGAGGCCGCCGATGGCGCCGATCGCGATGGCCGGACCCGCGAAGCTCAGGTCGTGCGTCTGCATGAACGAGTTCCACGTCCATGCCGCGGTAGCCACGGCGCATAGAAGCAGAATGCCGGTTTTGTTGATGGTGCCGCTAAGCGACATGCGCTGCGCGGCGTCGATCAGGCTGCCGCCGGTCTGGCTGTTCTGAAAGTCGCTGAAGGTGTTCTGGCCGAGCGCGGGATTTGCTGTCTTGAACAGTGCCATTGAAATCACTCCGTGGTGCTGAGTGGGTCACGGGGCCCGGATATTCGTGCAGGGCACTTTGACCGCTGCTTCTATTTTAATGGATGGTGAAACGCCCGCGAGAGTTTCAAATCCGCGGGGAATTGTTTAATCGAGTGTCTGCACGCCGAGTTCGCTTTCGTAGCGGGCGACGGTGGACCTCAGGTTCTCGATGGCGTCGACGGGCTGAATGCCGCCGCGCGCGCCCTGGGCCATGCAGTTCATGGCGGCGGCTGCGCAGGAGAAGTCTAGCTGGCGGTCAAGCGGCCAGTCGCGCAACAAGCCGTAAATGAACCCGGCGCGGAAGATGTCGCCGGCGCCGGTGGTGTCGACGACAGGCACGCGATATGCGGCGCTATGGATCAACTGTTTGCCGTCCCAGGCGAGCACGCCGTCTTCGCCGAGGGTGGCCGCGCTTAAGCGGCATCCGTAACGCGACTGCATGCGGCGCAGCGCGCGCTCGAGGTTCGAGTCGTTCATAAGGCGGCAGGAGAAATCCTCGCTCACGATCAGGTAGTCGATGTTGGCGACAAGGTCTTCAATGCCGGGATAGGTGTCGTCGAGATCGGCGACGACGGGAACGCCTGCGGCACGTGCCCAGCTTGCGGCTTGCGTGGCCGCGGCGGTGTCGTGACCGTCCACGTGCAGCACGCGGGCATTCACGATCCATTCACGGCGCAGGTCCTCGGGCTGAAGGACCATCTGCTCATTGCGCTGGCAGATGACGGTGCGTTCGCCGGCGGCATCGATGAGGATGACATTGTGCAGGCTCGCCGCTCCGGGAACGGTGACGATTTGCGCCTCGGCGCCAAGGCGATGAAAGGCTTCCTTGTGCAGGCGAGCCGAATCGTCGTCTCCGAGCTTGCCCACGTAGCGGGTGCGTAGGCCCCAGGTTTGGCAGGCGACGACGGTGGTGGCTACCTGCCCGCCGGGCTGCACCGATCGATTGCCATAGTGGACCTTGGAGCCGGGCTCCGGGAAGGTCTCGAGCGGAATGAGGGTGTCCGTGGCGTTGAGGCCGACGCCGACGAGATCAACGAGATGAACCGAAGGCAACTCAGTCACAAAGATATTGTAATGGGCAGACGGAAGTGGGCGAGTGCGCTGAAATCCTGAGGGCCGAATGCTGTACGCTCAATGTATTGTTTTTCTGGTTTTGGAGTAGAGCCTTGGCGGAACAAACAACTTCGCGCCCGTTTTATCGTCCGCAGCCCGGCGGTGCGTTGACGTGCGGTGGCGTGTCGCTGGAATCGCTGGCCAAGCAGTTCGGCACGCCGCTTTATGTTTATTCGGGCGACCAGATCGCGGCGCGGCTGGCAATGTTTCAGCAGGCGCTCGCGGGGCGGGATCATCTGGTTTGCTATGCGGTGAAGGCCAACTCGGCGCTGGCAATTCTGAAGCTGCTGGCAAAGCGCGGCGCGGGATTCGACATCGTCTCAGGCGGCGAGCTGGAGCGCGTGCAGGCGGCAGCGCCCGAAGCCGTCGGGCGCGTGGTTTTTTCCGGTGTGGGCAAGACGGCAGCGGAGATTGAAGCGGGGCTGAAGGCAGGAATCCTTGCATTCAACGTGGAGAGCGAGGCCGAGCTTAAGCTGCTGGCGGCACTGGCGCGCAAGCTCAAGATCCGCGCGCGGTTTGCGCTGCGCGTGAACCCGGACGTTTTTGCCGATACGCACCCTTACATTTCGACCGGCCTGCGCGAGCACAAGTTCGGCGTCGATATTCGGCGCGCGCGAACGATCTACAAGAGTGTGGCGAAAGATCCCTGGCTTGAGGCGTATGGCCTGAGCGTTCACATCGGGTCGCAGATCCGGTCCGCGGATCCTTTTGGCGCGGCGATTGCGCGGGTGAGCAAGATGGCGATGCAACTGAGGGGCGACGGCATCGCGCTTGAGGCGATCGATGCGGGCGGCGGCCTGGGCATCGACTACCACGACGGCGCGTTTGACGCGACGGGCAAAGTGGAGGAGTATGCCGAGGCGCTGAATCGCGCCCTGGGAGATTTTGACGGCCGGCTGCTGATCGAGCCGGGCCGATTCCTGGTGGCGCAGGCGGGCGCTCTGGTGACGCGCGTGCTCTACTTGAAGCGCAACGGCAATAAGACTTTTGTGATTACCGACGCGGCCATGAACGATCTGATCCGGCCCGCGCTTTACCAGGCGCACCACGAGATTGTTCCCGTGCAGCCGAGGGCAGGGAAGGCCGTTGTTGTGGACGTAGTGGGGCCGGTGTGCGAGTCCGGCGACTTTTTTGCGCGCGACCGCAAGCTGGCGCCGGTTGAGCCTGGCGATTTAGTTGTGTTGCTCGACGCGGGCGCGTACGGAATGGTGCAAAGCTCGAATTACAATTCGCGGCCGCGCGCCGCGGAAGTGCTGGTGGAGGGCGCAAAGGCGCGGCTGATCCGCCGGCGCGAGACGATGGCCGATCTGCTGGCGACCGAGTTGATCTAAAGGGGATTGGGTGCTACTGATGCACGCCGGAGGCGGCGACGAAGCCGGCCGTCTGAGTTGAAGAATTGCTGGCGGGCGGCGGGGCGGAGAAGCTGGATCCGTTGGCGTTGAGGGCAGTGGAGTAATCGGGACCAAGGCCGAGACTCTTGAGCGCGCGCGAATCGGGCATCAGCTTGGTTTGCCAGCCATGGTCGGCCTGATACTTCTGCATGGCGGCGATGGTGGTGGAGTCCCAATCGCCGTTCGGGTCGGCTGAGAGGTAGTGCTCGCGAACAAGTGCCTGCTGAATCTGCGTGACGCGGTCCGGATCGATGACCTGCTGGCCACGCGGACGCCGCGCATGGTGGCGGCGGCTGTGCGAGAGTTTGTGCGTAGCGGTGCTGGCGTGACTGCTCGCGGTAGAGTGGCGCAGATTCGCTGCGAAGACCGGCGGCGCAAGAAGGGCCGCGGAAATCAGAAGCGCCAATCCTGCGCGAGATGAATACATTTCTGTGCCACCTGAAGAATACGAAGATTTCAAGAACACTTCGTAGAAGTTTAACCAAGGGTTCGCAATGGGGCAAGGAGAAAACGAAGCCAGCGCATTGATTTGATTACTTTAGAGCAGAATCCGAGTAACAGTGCCCTTTCTGGAACCGTGCAGAGTGGCTTTTTCTTGTTGAAAAAGCCACTCAGGCGAGGTGCATCCGGGGTACATCGACTCGGATTCTGCTGTAGAAACCAGCGCCGGATGCGGGAATCTGCTTCCGGCGCTCGTGCGAAGCGCTATAAAGTGCCGCCTATATAGTTGATTCCTTGTTCGGTATGATGCGGGTCGATCACTTCGAAGACCACATCGTCGCCAGTCTTGAGCTTGCTGACTACGGCATCGAACTGCTCCTTATTGGGTGTCGGTTGCCGGTTGATATGGGTAATCACGAGGCCCGGTTCCAGTCCCTGCAGGTCAGCGAAGGAGCCGGTGCGTACCGATTCAACGATCACGCCGGAGGTGTGAATGTGCTTGACCATATCCGGCGGAGCTTCTTGCACAACGATGCCGAGCTTGGCTTCACCCGCGCCGATGACGCTGTTGTCAGCGCTCTCAGGCTGCGGATTGTTGAGATCGGCGAAGACCGTATCGCGATCGCCGATGGTCACCGTCGTGTCCTGCGAATTGCCATCGCGCATGAAACCGAGACGAATGGTTGATCCGGGCCTGCGGCTGGCAATTTCGTTGACCAGATCGTCTCCATCCTTGATGGAGCGCCCATCAACGCTGACGATAATGTCGCCGGCCTTGAGGCCCGCTTTGTCGGCCGGGCCGCCGGGCTGAACTTCCTGAACCAAAACGCCATTCTTAAAGCCGTAGACGCGATTGACGGCGCCCGATAGGCCTTCGCGGAACTGAATGCCGATGGAGCCGCGCGTGACCTTGTGGCTGGGGCTGATGAGATCGTTGTAGACATCGACAACCGTGTTGGACGGCATGGCGAAACCGATGCCCTGGTAGCCGGCCGATTGCGTGTAGATGGCGGTATTGACGCCGATGACTTCGCCGTTCATGTTGAGCAGCGGTCCGCCGGAGTTTCCGGGATTGATGGCCGCGTCAGTCTGGATGAAGTGCTGGAACTGGCCCGGGGCACCCTGATCGATGGTGCGGTTTTTGGCGGAGATGATGCCCGCGGTGACCGTCTGCGCCAGCGCGAATGGGCTGCCGATGGCCTCAACCCAGTCGCCGACCTGCGCCGTGTCAGAGTTGCCCAGCTTGACGGTGGGGAGCGGCGTACTGGTATCGATTTTGATCACCGCAAGATCGGTGGCTTTGTCGATGCCGATGACGCGAGCGGGACGGCCGAGGTCCTGCGTGTCGGGATCGGTCGAGAGCTTGACGTAGATTTTGTCGGCTTTGTCGATGACGTGATCGTTGGTGATGATGTAGCCCTTGGCATCGACGATGAAGCCGGAGCCAAGCGACTCCTGCACTTGACCGTTGTCGGCGCCGCCCTCATCGGGACCGGGAGCCTGGCCGCCGAAGAAGCGATTGAAAAAGTTCTGGAAGTCGTCCTGGCCCTGCTGATCGTTGTCCTGATTGTCGTCGCCGGGATTCTGCTGATTGGGCTGCGAACGGAACTGATGGAAGTTACGACGGCCGCCATTTTCCGACTGCTTGGGCAGAGTCTGAGTATTGATGTTCACCACTGCCGGTCCCACAAGCTTGGCGATCCTGACAAAGTCGTTGGGCGGAGTCGGCGTGGTGACGACCTTGAGGGGGGTGGCGTCGGTGCTGTTGTTTTGGGTTTCCTGGCCGCGTACTCCGTGAGCGGCAAATGAACCGATCAGGACAGCGGCAGAGACCGTGGCAAGCAAAACGAAGACCGAGGCGAGACGGCGCGAGCGAAGCCGTTCGAAGAGCGATTTCATAGAGTTTACTGACCTCATCATGCGTCTATGCCGTGGGCCGGCAAGCAAATGGCGCTACTTCTTCAGTATAGCCGTCCGCGAACAGGTCCGGCACTGACTCTTCCGCATCACGCAAGAGCCAGGGTGGAGAGAAAGCCGCGCCCTGGTTGATTAGACGCGGGCTGCAACAAAAGAACCGCACAAAGGCAGAGGTTGACAGGCGCAACTGGAGCAAAGCGTCACTACTGATCCGATGCCCATTCCAGCATGGCGAGGGTAAGAAGCAGCACGCGTTTGAGCGCGAGCTCGCGATCTTTGGCTGAGTACCATTCGCGCAGCGTGTGGGCATCGCCGCCGTCGCCGCCGGCGCCCATGGAGAGCGCAGGGACACCGAGGGCGAGCGGGATGTTGGCGTCAGTCGAGCCGAGGCGGAGTTCGGTACGCAGGCCGAGATGTCGGTCAACGGCTCGCAAAGTGGAAAGGAGCGGCGAATCGTCAGGCAGTTGCGCGGCGGGCCGGTCTCCGATTTTAGTGACGGCAAAGGACAGGCGCGAGCGCGAAGCTGCGCCGGCTGCTTTCGCCTTTTCATTCCAGTGATCGACGGCATCCTCGACGGCGCGATGGAGAGCGACTTCAAGTCGGAGAAGTTGATCGGGGTCGGTGGAACGGAGGTCGATGCTGGCCTGGGCGCTTTCAGGAATCGAGTTGACGCTGATACCGCCGCGAATGGTGCCGAGGTTGAGCGTGGTGCGCGGCTGATCTGGCAGAGGGGTTTCAGCGAGCGCGGCCAGAGCGGAGGCGAGCGCGGAGATGGGGTTGGGGATGCCCGCATCAGTGAAGCTGTGGCCGCCAGGCCCAGTGATGGAGATTTGATAGCGGCGGCTGCCCAGAGCCTGGGTGACGGCTGCGTCGGCGCCCGGGCCATCGAGAACAATATGAGCGGCGATTCGGCCGGCGAGCGCGCTGTGCTCGTAGATGTGACGCACGCCGCGCAGGTCGCCCTCGCCTTCTTCGCCGACGTTGCCAAGGAAGACGAGCGGGACGGGCAGCTCAACACCGGCATGGAGAAGCGCGCTGACGATGGCTAACATTCCGGCTACACCGGCGCCATTGTCGCTGGCGCCCGGAGCTTCAAGCCGATCGCCCTTGAGGATGGGGTGGAGCGGAGTGGAGGCAGGGAAGACAGTGTCGATGTGCGCGGAGACCAGAATGACCGGGCCGGTGCTGTCGGCGGGAAGGTTGGCAGCGGGAAGAGTGCCGAGAACGTTTCCGGCGGCATCGATATCGATGCTGCTGAGACCGATCTGCATGAAGCGGTCGGCGAGCCACTCTGCGCGCGCCTGCTCACCGTGAGTCGGCGCCGGAATCGCGACGAGCTCGACTTGCCAATCCATGATGGTTTTGGGATTCGCGTGCAGCCAGGTGAAGGCGGCGTGAATGGGCCTCTGTGCAGCGAGGGCTGTGACGCGCGAGAACGCCGAGGCTGAAGAGAGAACCGGCATGGAGGTGAATTCAGAGTAGCAGGGGAGATGGTCGTGTGCCTGCCGGCTCAACCTGCCGTGAGCCGCTGCAATAGCAGCGACTGCAGATTACGCCTTCCATCGGCAACGAGGTGGACAAGGACATCGGTTCCCACGACTTCATAGATGAGCCGGTACGGCTTAAAGAACACCTGGCGGTATTCACCCTGCAATCCGGGCGGCAGCTCGCGCGGCCGCGAACCGCGATGGGGCAGCATCGCGATGCCCTCGACGGTTTCTGTTAAGCGCCTGAGTACGTAATCCGCTTTCGCGGGAGAATCATGATCCGCGATCCAGTCGTAAAGGTCGGCCAAATCGCGCAGGGCGTCGTCGCTAACTTGAACCCGGTAATTCATCGTGCCGGAGAGCTGGACTTTTTTTCAGTTCCGCGCCTTGTCTTCCGGCTTTCAGAGCGTCGCTCGCGAACGATGCTGACGGCATCAGACCAGGAGCGCACCTTGCCGGCTAAATACTGTTTCTTACCAAGAGCGAGGATCTGCAGAAGCGCCAGCGACTCCCGGGACTCTTCGTAGGAGTGCACATCGACAAGCACCGCGCGTGCTTCGCCATTTTGGGTGATGACGATCGGCTCACGCTCCTCGGAGATTCGATCCAGGAGTTCCGCGGCGTGGGACTTGACGTAGCTGATCGGTTTGATCTGGGTCGAGTAACGCATGGTGCCCTCCGCGCTGCCGTGCGGTCCAAATATAGTCCTTTTATAGACTGAAAAGCCACAGGTGTCCAGTGCGGCACCTGTCGATCTATGCGTCTGCCTGGTAGTCGACGGAGTGGAGGAACAACCCGCGCGCCGGCGCGGTGGGTCCGGCCTCGGAGCGTGACCGGGCGGCGAGGATGCGGGGAATCTCTTCGAGGGAAAGATGACCGCGGCCGACATCGATCATGGTGCCGACCACGTTGCGCACCATGTGATGGAGGAAGCCGTTGCCGCGAATGCGATAGACGAGGAGCTCTGCGGATTCGGTGGAACGCTGATCCCAGGTTGAGGAGAAAACGGTGCGGATAGTTCCCGTCTTCGCGGCCTTCAAAAGTGGTTCTGCCGTGGGCGGCTTTGAGTTTTGGAGCAGGGCCTCAGCTAGGGCAGATTCGCGGGTGGAGAGGTCGGGATCGGTTGCGGCGAAGCTGAGAAAGTCGTGCTCGCCAACGAAAATTCGCGCGGCGGCTTCAAGCGCGTCGAGCGAGAGCGGCCAGGCGCAGGCGTAGACGTAGCGGGCGAGGAAAGGCGGGCAATCGACGGCGCGAAGGATGCGGTACTCGTAGGTTTTGGCGATCGCTGAATGCCGCGCATGAAATACGCTTCGTGCCGTACTGGTTTTGGACACGCGTATTGCTGGGGGAAGAGTTCGATTGAGCGCACGGTGCAGATTCTCGGGCGGAATGGGAGCGCGCAGAGCGAAGCTCGCCACCTGGGCGATGGCGTGGACGCCGGCATCGGTTCTGCCGGAGCCCTGGGGCAGAGGCGATTCTCCGGTGACGCGGCCGAGCGCTGCCTGCAACTCGCCCTGGATGGTCGGCTGACCGGGCTGCACCTGCCAGCCCTGAAAGTCCGTGCCATCGTAGGCGAGAGTGAGCTTCCAGGTTTGGAGGTCAGAGCCGGGTTGAGCGGAATCGGTCATTTGAGCGGCCAGGAATGCTGATTATCAGCGTAATTGACGGGGGCGTGTGGGCGAGGCTCCCGAAGCGCCAAAGAAGGTGCGGCCGTGCCTGAACCTTGCCGTCGTTCTAGTCGTTTTTTCCACCGAGGATGGACCTTATTTGCTTTGATAAAGAAAGAGTTAGCGTGACAAATTGGATCTTAGAGGCGATGAAGGGTTGCGTTCAGGGTGGGTCCGGCGGTATTTTACTAACCAGTTAGTTAATATTCTGCATTGCGCCACTTGATGCCGGGCCTGCAGCCTTGCGGAGAGGACATTGACAGGCTGAGGCCGTCGAAGTCTACAGCAATTCGTCAATCAGGTTCCGCATGGGCTGATCGCCCGCAAACGCGGTCAGGATCTGCAAATCGAGTCCGGATTCGCGCAGATGAGCGGTGATTGTTGTCAATTGGGCGCGATGAAACGATTGCAGGGAACGAGAGGGGTATCGATTTCGTAATCAAGGCAGAGTCTTCCAGCGCAATGTGGAAGCGATAATCGTTTTGACGAACATACGATGTGCACCCGGAGCGGCGAGTGGGCCGCCGGAGGCATGGCGATCCGGAAACAGCGACGAGACAAGGCAACCAGACAGGGCAACCGGGCAGCGCAAACAGGCGGCGCAACCAATTGTGGAGAGAGACCATGGATTCTTGCAGGATAGGTGTGGGTTCTGAAGAGCGGAGTGTACAAGGCAGTGAGCGCGAAGGAACGACGCGGGGAAAAGCGGTGAGAAAGAGAAGCGAACGATTGCGCGCCGTTGCGGCTGTGCTGCTGATGCTGGCGGCGACGATGCCTGGCTATGCACAGCAGAACGGGGCCGGATCCAATGGGCCCGACAAGGCGGCGTCAGAGTTGCCAGTTGCGCCTTCGCCCGTGCCAACACAGCCGTACCCGTTGAGCACATCGAACCGCGATTACTCGAAGGCCTATGGGACGTGGATCGGAGATCCGATCAACATCTTTTTGCCGACTTCGATTCCCAAGGCGAGCTTTACCAACTCCGTGCGGCTTGCGAGCCTGATGAAGGACGGGAAGATTTACCTGAGCCTTTCAGACGCGCTGGCGCTGGCGATCGAGAACAACTACGACATCGCGATTGCGCGCTACGACCTGGACATTGCGGACACCGACATTCTGCGGACGAGGGCCGGAGGTTCGCCGCTGGGCGCGCCATCCGGGCTGGTGACAGGAACGCAGGGCGGGTCGACGTCGACGCTCTCAACAGGCGGCGGCCCGGGAGGAACCGCGGGCGGCTCAGGCGGCGCGGGGTCGGGCGTGAACGGACTGACGCTGACCACGAATGGCGCGGGACCCAATCCGGAGCAGCTCGATCCGACGTTGACGGGCACAATTCAATTGCAGAGATCGGAGTCGCCAGCGGAAAGCATTTTCCAACCGCGCGCTTCGACCAACACGAATGAGTACAACTTCGCGTACAACCAGGGATTCGTGACGGGCACGACACTGCAGGTAGGATTCAACAACCAACGGGTCACGACCAACAACTTTTTCAACGACTACAGCCCGCTGTATCTCTCCAGCTTTCAGGCCCAGGTGACTCAGCAGTTGCTTCAGGGCGCGGGGATCTGGGTGAACAAGCGGTTCATGTATCAGGCGCTGAACGACCGGCGCATCACGGATTCATCGTTCCGGCAGCAGATCCTCTACACCGTAAACCAAGTGGAGTCGATTTACTGGGGCCTTGTGAAGGCATATGAGGACGTACAGGCCAAGGAGCGGGCGCTGGACCAGAGCAACCAATTGCTATCGGACAACAAGAAGCAGCTGGAGATTGGAACGATGGCGCCGCTGGACGTGGTGAACGCGGAATCGACAGTGGCAACGGACGAGCAGGCGCTGATCAGCGCGCAGAGCGCATTGAATTACCAGCAGCAGATCATCAAGCAGGCGATCACGCGGAACCTGAACGATGCCGCGCTT
This sequence comes from uncultured Acidobacteriaceae bacterium, assembly GCA_963823805.1. Classification (GTDB taxonomy): domain Bacteria; phylum Acidobacteriota; class Terriglobia; order Terriglobales; family Acidobacteriaceae; genus Telmatobacter. The sequence continues at coordinate 611,145 of CAWGMW010000001.1, forward strand.
TCAGCTGCTCCGGTGATTCCGACGGACCGCGTGGGCCTGGAGGCGCTGCCGGAAGAAAGCCAGCCGGTGGAGGCACTGGTGCAGGAGGCTTTCCAGCAAAGGCCAGAGCTGGAAGAGGCGGTGCTGACGCTGCGCAATGACGAGATCACGCTGAAGGGCGCGCGCAACGCACTGCTGCCGACGCTGGATGTGTACGGATTCTATGGCGCCAGCGCAACAGGCGGCGCGCAGAGCCCGAACTGCTACAACTTTCTTGCCAGCCCAGCGGCGGCGTGCGCTCCGGGAACTTACCCGACGGTGACCTATGGGTCCACACTGAATAACCTGGTGAACAGCAGTTCGCCGAACAAGGGCGTGGGATTCAACCTGTCGATCAATTTGCGCAATCGGGAGGCGCAGAGCGAGCAGGAACGGTCGCTGATGGAGTACCGGCAGGCTGAGCTGAGGCTGGAACAATTGCACACGCAGATCCGGATGCAGGTGGTGAACGCAATGTACGCCTTGACCAACGATCGCGCGCAGGTGCGTTCGGCGGTAGCGGCGCGCGACTTTGCGCTGCAAAGCCTGGATGCCGAGGTGAAGAAGCTGCACCTGGGCGCGTCGACAACTGCGAACGTGCTGCAATATCAGAGAAGTCTGGCGATGGCCGAGGATAACCTGATTGCGGCGCACGCTGCTTATGCGACTGACCGCGCGGGGCTGTACCAGACGCTGGCGTCGACGCTGCAACACTACGACATCAATTTGACGGAAGCGGCAGCAGGAACCATGACCTCATCGCCCGTGGTGCCGGGGGTGGAAACAGCCGCACCTGGAAATGAGCCGACGATGATTCCGCCGGTAACACAGGAACAGCCCGCAACGCCGCCGGCGCAGTAGGCAGCGGTGTTGAGACTGGATGGCCCGGCCGAGTGCCGGGCCATTTCTTTTGTGGCCTAAGTTGGGGAAATACGGCAGGTGTTGCAATCCACGCATCATCTGTGCTAAGGTTCGTGAATGGGCAGCACGAGACGCCCGCGCAAGACAACAGATTACGAGACCGCGTTCGCATGTGCAGGGGGCGCAGGCATTTTGCGTGAAGAAGTTTGGATGGACGAGAAGGGCCAGGTCGTTCGATATAACCTAGCCTTCCTGTTGCCACACTTGTTTTACCGGGACAATGGAAGAGTGCTTGGGTTCGATAATGCGCACGGCCGCCACGAGCGGCACTTTATGGGAAAGGCAGTGGCCGTCGAATTTGAGGGATTCCCATCTACGGCCAGGCGATTCTATCGGGAAGTCGAGGCGATCAGGAGGCAATATGAAGGTTAAGGTGTTCACAGACGGATTTGAAGGCCATGTGCGCCGTTCTCTTGAGCGCGCGGCAAAGATGGAACGTGGCGAACGGCTCGAGCCGGAGAAGATCATCACCTTCGGAGATCCGATGATGATGTTTGAATTGATGACTGTGCAGCGCCTCCGACTTCTCCAAACGGCGCGAAAGAAGAAGCTGAGCATCTCCGCGCTGGCTGAAGAACTGGGCCGCAACCGCGGCTCGGTTACGCGAGATGTGAACAAGCTGAAGCAGTTTGGCCTGATTCGCTTGCGCGAAGAGACCAATCCCGGTCACGGAATCGTGCAGATCGTCGAGCCTGTGGCGAAGAAGATCGAGATGCGCGCCGCGCTGTAGATTCCCACGCTCACTGGAAAAGCTTCAGCGCTCGGCGACGCGATCCAGCAGATCGAAGAACTCAGGAAAACTGATGGCGGCGGAGTCAGCGCCCTGGATGAGCGTGTCGCCGGTGGCGCGGAGGGCTGCGACGCTGAAGGCCATGGCGATGCGGTGATCGCCGCCGGAGTCGATGGGGGCGCCGTGAAGGGATTGCCCGCCGGGAATGTCGAGGCCGTCGTCGAACTCTTCGACTTCAGCGCCCATGGCACGGAGGTTTTTCGCGACGAGAGCGATGCGATCGGATTCCTTGACGCGAAGCTCGCGCGCGCCGCGGATGCGAATGCCGCCGCTGGTGAACGGCGCGATGGCGGCGAGCACGGGCAACTCATCAATGAGCTGCGCGGCGAGAGGGCCGCTGACTTCAGTCGAGCCGAGGCCCTCAGGCGGCGCGGAGATCTGCACCGCGCCAATCAGCTCCGCGTGCTTTTCTTCGAGATTGAGGACGGCGACATGCGCGCCGAGCGCGGTGAGGACATCGAGCAGCGTGGATCGCGTGGGATTAAGGCCGATCGAGTCCAGAACGAGGCTGGAGCCGGGAAAGAGCGCAGCCGCACAGAGAAAAAAAGCAGCGGAAGAGATGTCGCCGGGGATGACGGCTTCGATGGCGTGGAGCGACTGCGGGCCGGAGATGGAGATTGAATTGGTTGTACGGGTGAGCGTGGCTCCGAAGGCGCGGAGGGCCAGCTCGCTGTGATCGCGCGTGCGGACTTCTTCGAGGATGGTGGTGGTGCCGGCGGTTTGCAGGGCGGCGAAGAGAATGCAGCTTTTGACTTGCGCGCTGGGAACGGGCGTGGCGAAGTCGATGGCGTGGAGCGGGCTGCCATCGATGGTGAGCGGGGCGTGGCCATCGGTGAGCGTGAGTCGCGCGCCCATGGCTTCGAGAGGTTTGCGGATGCGTTCCATGGGACGGCGCGAGAGCGAGGCGTCGCCGATGAGGGTGAAGCGGCCGGGCTGCGGCGCGAGAATGCCGGAGATCATGCGCATGGTCGAGCCGGAGTTGCCGCAGTCGAGGGGATGAGCTGAAGGCGTGACGCGGCCGGCGACACCGGCGATTTCGACCGAGTCGGAGCCTGTGCGATTCACCTTTGCGCCGAGGTCCGCCATCGAGGCAAGGGTCGAAGCGCAGTCCGCGCCGGTGGAGAAATTGGTGAAGCGCGATGTGCCTTCCGCGAAGCCGGCTAGCATGGCGTAGCGGTGGCTAATGGATTTGTCGCCGGGCAAGCGCAGGCTGCCGATGATGTTTCGGGCGGGACAGATAATGCGTTCCTGTGCGGTGTGGGCCAAGAGGGCTCCGAAAAACAGTGAATAGCGTTCAGCTCTCAGCTTTCAGACCGTTGGTGCGAGAACGGAGTGGGATCGGGATCTCTGGATTACTCCGAATAGCGCAGGGCTGGGAGCGAAGGGCTCGCAGCTATGAGTTTATCGAATGAGGAGCCTTGGATCGAAAATGGGGGCCCGGACTCATCCCGAGAAGCACGGTTAAGAAATCAGCGATTGGACCGGATTGAGGCTCTGTGGGACGACCGAATTCAGCCATGGCATAAAAGCTGCGGGAACGTTATCATGTGTGGGACCAGATTCGTCTTAATTTGGTGTAGACGGGGAATACGATGAAACGAAGTCTCGCTCCTGTGGCGTTTGCTATATCGCTGACTGTGTGTTTGGGAAGTCTTACCGGATGCGGCGGCTCGTCCGGCTCTTCGACGCCACCTCCTCCGCCCGTTCCCTCCATCTCGAGTTTCACAGCGAGCCCAGCGACCATCACATCAGGATCAAGCGCAACGTTGACGGGAGTCTTCGTGAACGGCACGGGCGTCATCACTCCCGGCAATCTTCCGGCTAACAGCGGAACCGGAGTGAGCGTGAGCCCAACGGTGACGACGACCTATACCCTCACCGTCACCCCGTCGAGCGGAGCCGCGGTTACGGCGACCACGACGATCACCGTGAATCCGGCGCCATCGATCACCAGCTTCGTGGCCAGTCCCACCGCGATCCTTGCCGGCGGCAGCTCCAGCCTGACGGGCGTTTTCGCCAACGGCACAGGCGTGATCACGCCGGGCAATCTGGCAGTTACGAGCGGAACGCCGGTGAGCGTGAGCCCAGGGACGACTACTATCTATACCCTCACGGTCACTCCTCCTGTTGGAACTGCGATCACCCAGCAGGCCACGGTAACGGTATATCCGGTACCAACGATAACCAGCTTCGCGGCCAGTCCAACATCGATCACGGCAGGAGCCACCGTCAATCTGACGGCCAATTTCTCAAACGGCACCGGCGTGATTACGCCGGGCAACATCCTGGTCACGAGCTTGACGCAGGTCCCCGTCACCCCGACGACGACCACTACCTACACCCTCACGGTCACTCCTCCCGTCGGGGCGGCGATCACACAGATGGCTACCGTGACAGTCGTTCCCGCGCCCGCGATCACCAGCTTCGCGGCCAGCCCGACAACCGTCGGGCCCGGCGGCAGTACGAACCTGACGGCAGTCTTTGCCAACGGCACGGGCCTGATCACGCCGGGCAGCATCACCGTCACCAGTGGGACGCCGGTGAGCGTCAGCCCCACGGCGACGACTGTCTATACTCTCCAGGTCACCAACTCCGCCGGCGCGGCGGTGACCCAGATGACGACGGTTACCTGGAGCGCCACCGCGCCTGCGATCACCAGCTTCGTGCCCACTCCGGCAACGATCGCCGCCGGAGCAAGCTCAAGCCTGCTGGCTGATTTCGTCAACGGCACGGGCATGATCACGCCGGGCAATCTGGCCGTCACCAGCGGAACGCCGGTAAGCGTAAGCCCCGCGACCACGACCACCTACACCCTCACTGTCACTCCTACCAGCGGGACACCGGTGACCCAGACGGCGACTGTAACCGTGGTTCCGCCGCCGACGATCACGAGTTTCGGGGCCAGCCCAGCGACCATTACGTCAGGAACCAGCTCCAGCCTGACGGCCGTTTTCGCGGGCGGCACAGGCGTGATTATGCCGGGCAGCCTCAATGTGACCAGCGGAACGCCGGTGAGCGTGAGCCCCACGACGACAACCATCTATACGCTCACCGTCACTCCGACAGTGGGCACTGCGATCACGCAGACCGTTACTGTTTTCATCCAGAGCACGGTCTCGGTGAACGAGTCGATCAGTGGGCCGACCATAACCGACCAGCTGATGGGGATAAACATGGCCGTTTGGGACGACTTTACGAACGGCGGCACCTATACAGCGAGCAACTCGCCGATCCTAACCGCATTTGAGAACACGGGCTTTGTGGCGCTCCGCTGGCCGGGCGGGTCGACGGCGGACGATTACCACTGGAATAGCACCAACACGAGCAACCCCGCGAACGGCGTAGCGCCCACTGCGTCGACCTGCGGAAGCTCAACGGATCCGAACACCAATTACCTGAACTTCATTAACGACCTCGAGTTCCCAAATCCCGCGTTTACCAACCTTCCCAACGGCTTCGATGTTGCGCTGACGGCCGACTACGGCACCAGCCCAAACTGCACCGGCGCGGGTGTTCCCAGCGAGGCAGCCAACTGGGTGCAGTATGCCTACGCGAACGGCGGCACGGTGAGCCATGTAACGGTGGGCAACGAAGAATACGGGAGCTGGGAGGCAGACAATCACACGCCGGCGCATAATGGGGCGACCTACGCCGCCGCTGTAGGGAACGCTACCAGCAACGGCTATTACGAGTCGATCAAGAACGCGTGCAGCGGCTGCCAGAACACGCTGGTGGGCGTGGACGTGGAGCCCAACTATGCTCCCTGGGATGAGGACGTGATGTCGGGCTCGACGTACGATTTCGTCGAATACCACTTCTATCCGCAGAATCCGGGGAATGAGAACGACACAAATCTGATCCATTCCGACGCGCAGGAGTTGACCACGAACATCAACACCATCAAGGCAGAACTGACGAAGTGGGGGACGAATCCGACCGCGCCCATTTACGTCGGCGAGATGGGCTCGGTTTCTTCCAATCCAGGCAAACAGACCTGGTCGATTACACAGGGCTTGTATGCCGGCCAGTTACTGGGCGAAATGATGAACGATGGAGTGGTGCGCGCGACCTGGTGGATTGGATTCGGCAACTGCAACGGCAGCGCCGGAAATAACAGCTCTTCGCTCTACGGATGGCAGGATTTCGGAGCCTACAATATCTTCTCCGATGGCCCTTCCGATGGCACTTGCCCGGATGCGGGCGCAATTGGCACCATGTCACCCACGGCGCGCGCGTACGAGCTTTTCAGCAACGTGGCCGTGAACGGCGAATCCGTGCTGACCGCGACCGTGGGCGGCGATACATACAACGTGCGCGCGTACGCGGCAACCAATAGCGGCGGGACAGCGCTGGTGTTGTTCAACCTGAATGAAAATGCCAACGCGCCGGTTACGATCACGCTCTCCGGGATAGCCTCCGCTAATACCGTGACCGTGGAGACCTACGACAAAGCAATCTACGACATGTCAAACCCGGCGACCACCGACACCTGGGCTCCGCCGGTGACGACCAGTCTTGGCGCTCAGACACTGCCGCTGACTTTGTCGCTGGCACCGTGGAGCATGAACGTGGTCATGATCCATTAAGCGATGCGGAAGCTCGCATTGAATAATCCGGTTACCGACAGGCTGTCCCAGTTCTCACGAGAAAGGTTTTTCGTGATCTGGGGCAGCCTGTTTTTGGCTTGCAGTCAGCACGGTATCCTCAGCGCACTCTGAGCACGATGATGGTCTCGTCGTCGAAGCGGTCTTCGCTGCCCTGAAAGCGGGAGACATCGGCGAGGATGGCGTCGGCGATCTCCTGGGCTGAAAGATCGCGGCTGGAGCAGAGCAAGCCGGCGAGTCGGTCCTCACCGTACATCTCTTCCTTTTCGTTTTCGGCGTCGAGGATTCCGTCGGAGACGAAGACGATGGCGTCGCCGGGCTCAGTGGCGATACTCGATTCCTCATATGTGACGTCGGGAAACATGCCCAGAGGAAATCCTTCGGCACGGACAGGGACCGACTGGCCGGCGCGGCAGATTATGGGCGGGACTGCGCCGGAGTTAGCGACCTGGAGCGTCTGGTTTTCGTCGTTCCAGAGACAAAACAGCATGGTGACGTACTGCGAGTCGAGCTTGCGCTCCTGCAGGGCGTCGTTAAGCAGAGCGAGCATGGCGGCCGGGTCAGGCTGCTGCGCCGTGGCGGCGTGCATGATGCCGCTGACCAGCGCGGCGAAGAGCGCAGCGGGCGCGGCCTTGCCGCTGACGTCGCCGAGAACGATGGCGGTGCGGTTGGGTCCGTAGTCGAGGAAGTCATAGAGATCGCCGCCGATGGTGCGCGCGGGTAGAAAGCGGACGCACATGTCGGCGTGGGGATGCGCGGGCGCCTCGGCAGGGAGCAGGCGAAGCTGCACCTCGCGGGCCATGGCGATGTCTTTTTCCAGCTGCCGCTCCTGACGGTGGACGGCCTGATAGAGGCGCGCGTTCTCGATGGCGATGGCAATCTGCGAAGCCAGGGTGGTCAACATGCGCTCGTGTTCATCGTTGAAGAAGTTGGGCCTCGTGTGTTCGAGATCGAGCACGCCGATGACGCGGCCCTTGTAGAAGAGCGGGACGATAAGCTCCGAGCGGGTTTCGGGATTCATGGGCAGGTAGCGCGGATCTTCGTTGACGTCGGGGACGTTGATGGGACGCCATTCGCGGACGGCGGCGCCGACAATGCCGGTGCTGATGGGAACGCGGCGAATGGGCGCGTGGACGTAGCCGAAGCGCCATGCATAGCGCGTGACGAGCGATTCGCCCTTTTCATCGAGCAGCATGATGGTGAACATCTGATAGTCGATCAGGCGGCGCAGAAGCTGGCCGATCCGCTCGAGGAGAGGATTGAGTTCGAGGATGGAAGCCAGCTCGACAGCGATTTCATTGAGGACTTCGAGGGTTTGCGCCTGGCGCGAGACGCGGGCGTAGAGGCGCGCGTTCTCAATGGACTGCGCGATGCGCGAGGCGGTCATGGTGAGCACGTGCAGGTGCTCGGGGCGGAAGAAGTTCGCCTGCTCGCTTTCGAGATCCATAACGCCGATGAGTCGGTTTTTTGCGATGAGCGGAACGGTTAGCTCGGAGCGCACTTCGGGATTCGCGGCGATGTAGAAGTCGGCGGTGGAGACGTTGTTGAGGAGGATGGGCTGACGTGTGAGCGCGACCTGGCCGACGACGCCCTTGCCTACAGGGACGCGGGTGCGTTCGACCTGGGGCGTGTGGCCGATCTGGAAACGCATGCGCAGGTCGTGGGTGCGCTCGTTGAGGAGAAAAATGGCGAAGATGCGATAAGGAATGAGGGAGCGAACAAGCTCGGAGGTGCGGGCGAGGAGGGTTTGCAGGTCGAGCGTGGTGTTGAGCGCGTCGGTGAGACGCATGAGATAGGCGACATCGGCGGGCTCGATGCGTGCGTTGATGGGGTCGAGGTACGCGGGCGAGTCAGGGGACGACGCGGTTTCGGCGGGGCGATAGTCGCCCTCGAAGTCGTGCGATGGCGGAGGTGGTTGTGAATCAGACATTGGTGTCGAAAGGAATCATAGCGTAAATAGTAGGCATCAGGGTTCAAAGGCAGGGAATTTACACTGATCTCGTGATGATTCCCGTCGGCTACGTGGCGAAGCGGAGTTGCGGTAAGCCTGCCGTTTTTAAGATGCCCTCTGTTGCCGACATTTATTCTGTCTCGTCCTGTGTGAACGACAATTTCGCAGCCGATTATGTCCGCCTTTGGAAACATAACGGCAATTGGCTGTTCGATTCACCGGAAATCATCCAGAAAGTCGCCAAAGAAAACGGAATCGATCTGGAAGGAACTTTGCTGTTTTACTACGAGGTCCATGAGATGGAATTTGACGGGGAACGTTGGCGAGCATTTGGGCCGGCGCCGTCAATTTCGATCAATATTGAACACCCATTGCAGAAACGCTTGGAAGGATTCGATGTCGTCACATTTTATGCCGGCAGCTCTCCTGAATGCTCTCCGCTCTCCTGCAATGGATTGGCAGATGAAATCCCTACAAATAGTCACTGCCTTCTGGAGTCATTCGAAGTTGCGGAGTCCTGCTTGAACTCTGGCAAATTCGCGAAAGGTGAGCCCGGCCCGTATTGAATCTTCGCGGTCTATTCCGTCGATTGGCCTTGATCTCTGATCCCTGACAACTGATCTCTGTTCTCACTCCGCGCCGAGCTCGCGGAGGATGGCGACGGAGGCGGAGGAGCCGATGCGGTTGGCTCCGGCTTCAAGCAGGGCGCGGACCTGGGCGACAGTGCGGATGCGGCCGGCGGCTTTGACGCCGCAACGCGCGCCGACCACGCCGCGCATCAGGGCAACATCGGCGGGAGTGGCGCCACCGGAAGCAAAGCCGGTGGCTGTGTTGATGAAATCCGCGCTGGCCTGAATGGCGATCTCAGAAGCGCGCAGCTTTTCCTGCATGGTGAGCAGGCAGGTTTCGAGATTGACCTTGAGCGTAGCGCCGCGGTCATGAGCCGCAGTAGCGACGGAGTGGATCGCATGATGGACGGCATCGTGGTTGCCGCTCTTCATTGGGCCGATGGGAAGGACCATTCCAAGCTCGCGGGCGCCGAGGCGGAAGAGAGCCGCGGCCTCCTGAAGCAATGTGGAGACCAGCGATGCGCCGAGAGGGAAGCCGATGGTTGCGCTGACGGGAACGCCGGAGCCAGCCAGCAGTTTGACCGCAGTGGCCGTCCAAACAGGATTGACCACGACGCAGGCAAAACGGTATCGGGCGGCATCTGCGCAGAGGGCTTCAACCTGCTGGCGCGTGGCGTCCTGCTTGACGAGCGAGTGATCGATGGTGGCGGCGAGAGACTGCCAGTCGGCGAGAGCTTTCGCGGTGAATGCGGCCGAGTCGAATGTCCCGTTATCAAAATCCAGATCGGAATTCTGGATGGCGATCGTGGCAGACATGGGGGGAAGCTCCTTGTCAATCGCGGACTCCGCCGGCTGGGCGGGTGATCCGTGGTCTCCGGGAGATGAGTATACGGCGACGCCGAGGCCGGGACCAAATGAAACCGATGTAAATCAAGCGGCAGGCTGATCCGAAGGTGTAAACGAACGGGTGACCAGTGCGAACATTGGTGGCACAGAACCAGAATGGCGCGGGCTATGCGGTCTGGCCGGGCCCCATGATGCAGATGTCGGGCAGATTGCGATAGCGCTCGCCATAGTCCATTCCGTAGCCGATGACGAAGAGGTTGGGGATGGAGAAACCGACGTAGTCGGCGTCGATTTTTTCGATGCGCCGGGATGGCTTATCGAGCAGCGTTGCGATGCGCAGCGTTTTGGGGTGCTGCTGCGCGAAGAGCTTGCGCAGATAGGACAGGGTCAGGCCGGTGTCGAGAATGTCCTCGACGATGAGGACGTTCTTGCCCTCGATGGGCTGATCGAGATCCTTGATGACTTTGACTGCGCCGGAGGAGCGCTGGCCGTTGCCGTAACTGGAGACGGCGACGAAGTCGAAGGTGGCGTCGGCATCGATCGCGCGTGAAAGATCGACAAGAAAGAAAGCAGCGCCCTTGAGCACGCCGATCATGACCAGCTTTTCGCCGTTGAGGTCACGGGTGATCTGCGCGCCCATTTCGGCAACGCGTTCGGCGATCTGCTGGCGGGAATAAAGAACGTCAAGGCCTTGGGTTGCCATGGTAGCCATGCACACAGTATCGCGCGATTTCCGTCGGGACCGGCTGTGAAAATCGAGGGCGGAAAAGAGAAAGAGAGCAGGGTTAGCGTTGTCAGTGGAGCTAGCGGGGCTAGGACCGCGAGGGGGGCGAATCGGGACCGGCGCACGTCTATACTTAAAGAGAGATGATTCCTTATCTGCACATTGGGTCGTTCAACCTGCCCACATTCGGGTTGATGCTTTGGTTGGCGGTTGTGATTGCCGCGATCGTGGCCGACCGGGCGTTCAAACGGGCGCACATCAGCGCCGATGCGGTGGGGATGGTGGCCGTTGCCCTTGTGGTGGGCCTGATTGGCTCGAAGGTCTGGCATGTGCTCGATTCGCCGGAGGAGTTCCGGGCCATTGGCTGGCGGGTCTTGTGGGATAACGCGGGTTTCGCCTGGTATGGCGGGCTGACCTTCGGCATCGCGGCGCTGGTGCTGATGGGCTGGCGATCGAAGATTGGCGTCCTGCGCACGCTGGATTTGCTGGCTCCCTCGGCGGCGATCGGCTATGGCATCGGGCGCATTGGGTGCTTTCTCTCCGGGGACGGATGCTACGGAATCGCAATCCAGCCTGTTCACATCTTCGGATTCACGTTTCGCGTCTGGGGAATGGCTTTTCCAAATGGGATTGAGCCGGTCCAGGTTCCGGTGTACCCAACGCCGCTATACGAGCTTGGAGCCGGGCTCTTGATTGGTGCCTGGCTGTGGCGGCGTCTGGGCAAGCCGCATGCAACGGGCGCGATCTTGGGCCAGTACCTGGCGCTGAGCGGGATTGCTCGCTTTCTGGTTGAATTTATCCGGCGCAACCCCAAGGTTATTTGGGGTTTATCGAACGCGCAACTGGCCAGTGCGGGGGCAGTTCTGGTCGGGATCGCGCTCGCCTGGTGGGCGTCGACGCGGCCTGTGCGGGTGACGGAAAAGGCTCAAGAAAAAGCAGCGACGCCGGTGGAGAAGACGGCATAGTTTGATAGCTAGCCAGCCATCCCCTTGCCATTCCGGTCCCAAGGGTTAACGACGGCGAGGTTGCAGGCTGCAAAATCATTTACATCGCGCGTTGCCAGGGTGGCGCCGTGAACATTTGCAATGGCGGCGATCTGCGCATCCATTTCGCGGATCGGGCGGCCTATCTTTTGGCGTGAGGCCAGTATCTGCGCATACTGGCGCGCGGCGGGCAGATTAAAGGCAAGAATCTGGCCACGAAAATCCTCGGCAATCATGTCCTCGACGGCCTCGCGCAGGGCCTTTTGCTTGCGGCCGGAGGGCATTAGTTCGATTCCGGAGAGAAGCTCGGCGATGACGACAGATGCAGTCCAAACGTCCGTGCGTGGCAGCGCTCGGAGCCACGCACGGACTCCCTGGTCCGGCCGTTCGTGCATTGTCTCCGAGACGACGTTTGTGTCGAGCAGAATCACTCGTCGAATTTAGGAAGCGGGCGAGTCGAAAAAGTGCGAGGCGGAATTTTGAGATCCACGCCGCCGAGTGCGGCAAATCGTCTGTGGATGGCGGTGCCGATATCAACTTCCGACGGGGCCTTCTGAGATTCATGGAGCGATTGGCGGAGAAGCACACGCGCTTCGGCTTCCATGGAGCGGCCGTTGCGAGCAGCACGGATCTGCAGCCTGCGTTTAACGGTTTCGTCGAGTTTGCGGATGACGATGGTAGCCATGAATAGATGCTAACAGAAGAGTGCTAGCAATGCAAGCAATGCTAGCACTTGAGGTTTGAACACTTCACGTTGGCGGGCTCTCCGCTTCTCGGCGAGTGTGATCTAGCCCACAAAGCCTCTGCCACCCCCTCATTGAAAAGTGATTTGCGACACCTGTGATGACGCTCACAGCCACTCGTGTTTCCTGATAAGTAACGTCGCTCACAATACATCGGCGAATTCCTGAATTGCACATCTCCTCCCGATCGTTTAGGGATTCGCCGGTGCAGATGTTTGAGCGAGGTAGGCATGGGCGGAACCATTTGGCAGTCAATGCAGCAGAAGGGCTACAACCGCAGAGAGTTTCTGCAATTCTGCACGGCAGCCGCGGCGGCGGCGGGGCTAGCGCAAAGTGGCGTGGCGCAGGTTGTGTCGGCGTTCGAGAAGAAGGAAAAACCTGCCGTAGTGTGGATGCACTTTCAGGAGTGCACCTGCTGCAGTGAGTCGTTTATCCGGTCGTCGCACCCGATCGTGGCGGACGCGCTGCTGGACGTGCTCTCGCTGAACTACACCGAGACCCTGATGGCCGCGAGCGGCTTCCAGGCGGAGAAAAGCCTGAGCGACACGATCGCGAACAACAAAGGCAAATACATTGTGCTGGTTGAAGGCGCCGTGCCCACGAAGGACGACGGCGTTTACTGCATGGTGGGCGGCAAGACGGCGGAACAGATTCTGCAAACCGTGGCCGCGGATGCGGCGGCGATTGTGGCGTGGGGAAGCTGTGCCTCGAATGGATGCGTGCAGGCGGCCAAGCCCAATCCGACCGGCGCAACGCCGATCTCAAAGCTGGTGAACAAGCCCGTGATCAATGTGCCCGGTTGCCCGCCGATTGCGGACGTGATGATGGGCGTAGTGACGCACCTGCTGGTGCTGGGTCAGATTCCGGCGCTCGACAGCCAGGGTCGGCCCAAAGAGTTTTACGGGCGTCGCGTGCACGACACATGCTATCGCCGGCCGAACTACGATGCCGGGCTGTTCGTCGAAGCGTGGGACGACGAGAACGCGCGCAAGGGATATTGCCTGTACAAGATGGGCTGCAAGGGACCGGTGACCTACAACGCCTGTTCGGTGGTGAGGTGGAACGAGGGCACGAGCTATCCAATTCAGTCAGGGCACGGGTGCATTGGTTGCAGCGAGGCTGGCTTCTGGGACAACGGCCCGTTCTATCAACATCTGGCTTCGTTCCCTGGATTCGGCATCGAAAGCACGGCCGACACCATCGGGACCGCAGTTGGAGTGGCCACGCTGGCCGGAGTTGCGGCGCACGCGGTGGTGACAAACATACGCAAGCGCAGCGTGATTGCGGAAGTCCACACCGAAGATGAGAAGGAGAAGTAAACAGCTATGGCTACGCGTGTCGTCGTCGATCCTGTCACTCGCATTGAAGGCCACCTGCGGATAGAAGCGGTGGTGGAGAACGGCGTCATTACCGACGCGTTCAGCGCCGGGACCATGGTTCGCGGCCTGGAGAAGATTCTGATTGGCCGCGATCCCCGCGATGCCTGGGCCATTACGGAGCGGGTGTGCGGCGTGTGCACCACGGTGCACGCGCTGGCCAGCGTGCGCTCGGTTGAAGACGCGCTGGGCGTCAGCTTGCCGCCGACGGCGGAGCTGATCCGCAACATCATGCTGACCACGCAATACGTGCAGGATCACGTCATCCACTTCTATCACCTGCACGCGCTGGACTGGGTGGACATTGTGAACGCGCTCAAGGCCGACCCGAAAAAAGCAGCGGAGCTGGCGCAATCGTTTTCGAAGTGGGACAAGAACACGCCGGCGTACTTTACCGCGGTGCAGGACAAGATCAAGGCATTTGCGGCGAGCGGGCTGGGAATTTTCGCCAACGGATATTGGGGTCATCCGGCGTACAAGCTGCCGCCGGAAGTAAACCTGATCGGCGTGGCTCACTATCTGGATGCGCTGGAGTGGCAGAAGGAAATCGTGAAGATTCACGCCGTGTTCGGCGGCAAGAATCCGCACCCGAATTATCTGGTCGGCGGAGTGCCGTGCTCGATCAACGTGAACGAAGTCGCCGCGATCAACACGGAACGGCTAAACCTGGTGTCGCGGCTCATCGGGCAGGCGGACGAGTTCATCAACGAGGTGTACATTCCGGATCTGCTGGCCGTAGCTTCGTTCTACAAGGATTGGGCCAACTACGGCGGCGGGCTGCACAACTATCTCTGCTACGGCGAGTTTCCGACGAGCGGCTACAATCATCCGGAGTCGTTCAAATATGCGCGGGGCGCAGTGCTCAATCGCGATCTGAGCACGGTGTATCCGGTGAATCCGCGCGACTCGCAGGAGATCAAGGAGTACATTGCGCACTCCTGGTACAACTACAGCGGAGGCGACAGCGTGGGCCTGCATCCGTGGGCCGGCGAGACGAATATCGCTTACAGCGGACCGAAGCCGCCATTCGAAAGCCTTGAGGGCTACGACAAATATTCCTTCCTGAAGACGCCGCGCTGGAAAGACAACGCGATGGAAGTGGGGCCGCTGGCGCGGCTGCTGGTTTCGTACGCGTCCGGCCACGACGATGTGAAGGAAACAGTGGGCATGGTGCTGGGCAAGCTCAACGTCCCGGTCGGTGCGCTGTTCTCCACGCTGGGAAGGACGGCGGCGCGCGGCATCGATGCGGCGCTGGCCATGATCTGGCTGAAAGATTTCTTTGGTCAGTTGATGGATCGCGTGAAGATCAATGAAGTTTCGACACACAATGGGGAGAAGTGGGACCCGAAGACCTGGCCCGCGAATTGCGAAGGCGTGGGCCTGGTTGAAGCTCCGCGCGGCGCGCTGGCGCACTGGATCAAGATTCACAACGGCGCGATTGAGAATTACCAACTGGTTGTGCCTACGACCTGGAACGGATCGCCGCGCGACGGCAAGCAGCAGCGGTCGTCATTTGAGGCGTCGCTGATCGGGACGCCGGTGGCGAAGCTGGACGAGCCGGTGGAGATCATCCGCACCATCCATTCCTTTGACCCGTGTCTGGCCTGCGCCGTACATCTGTACGATCCGCAGGGAAGGCACCTTCACCAGGTTTCATTCGAGTAATGACGATGAGCACGCAGAGCACTCGTGTACGAGACGTTTTCAAGCTGAACGGCGGGGCGCCGGTTGAGTACAGGCGCGTGTATGTGTGGGAACTGCCGGTGCGCGCATACCACTGGATCAACGCCGTCGCGCTGACACTGCTGTGCGTGACCGGTTTCCTGATCGGGCACCCGGTTCGCATCGCTTACGCGTCAGAGGCGTATCAGCAATACTGGTTCGGCTGGGTGCGGTTCCTGCACTTTGCGTCGGCGTGGGTGTACGTCTTCAATTTTCTGGCGCGGCTCTATTGGGGATTTGTCGGCAATAAGTACGCCAAGTGGAATAACTTCTTCCCGGTGACTAAAAAGCAGCAGCAGGAAATTGTGGACGTAGTGAAGACCGACGTGTTGCAGGTGAAGATGCACGGAGAGATCTCCACGGGACACAACTCGCTGGCCGCATTCATCTACTTTCTGACGTTCATCGCGTTCTGCATCCAGACCATCACCGGTTTCGCGCTCTATTCATCGATGAGCTCGTCGTGGGTGCCGAAGTTATTCAACTGGGTGGTGCCGCTGCTGGGCGGCGATGCTGGCGTGCGTTTCTGGCATCACACTTTCCTGTGGTTCTTTGTCACGTTCGTCATCGTTCACATTTATCTGTCGTTCTACCACGACTACATCGAGGGGCGCGGTACGGTAAGCTCGATCATTGGCGGGTGGAAGTTCGATCGGGTGCGCATTGACGGAGAGTCCAAAAAGCCTTAAGAAGACACTGGTGCTGGGCCTGGGCAACGTCATCATGGGCGATGAAGGCGTTGGCGTTCACGTGGTGCGCGCGCTGGAAAAGCACACACTGCCGGTTGGGGTCGAATGCCTGGACGGCGGGACGGGCGGATTCATTCTGCTGGAGCCGCTCCAGAGCGCAGACCGGATCATCCTGATCGATGCTGCGGCCGACGGAAACCCTCCCGGCACGGTGACACGCACGACGCCGCGCTTTTCAAAAGACTATCCGCCGACGCTTACGGCTCACGATATTGGTGTCAAGGATCTTCTAGACGCCTTCTATATGCAGGGCGGAACGCGCGAGGTAACTTTGTACGCGATCGCGATCGATCCGCAGCAGCCGATTTCGATGGAGCTTTCCGAGGAATGCGCCAGGGCTGCCGAGACGGCTACATACGAGATTCTTGCGGAGTTGGAAACATCCGCTGCCGGCCTATAAGTCCCGCCATTCCTTCCTTTAGTGGCGTTCGGGATTGCAATTCGGACCAAATGAGTCTAATATTCTGAGCATGGAAGCTTTGACCTGTTGTCGGTGCTGTATGCTGCTCGCGCGGCAACGGTGACCTGGGTCTGAACTTCCGAACAAAAGTCCACGGTTTCCCCGATGCCCGCGATTGAGCCAAAAGCTCTCGCGGGCATTTCATTATTGTGGAGCAAGAGGAAGAGAGAAAATGACCGAAGCACCGGCGCCAAAAGAAACCAAAGCCCAGCGGGCTGAGCGTCTGAAGCGCGAAAAGAATCCGTGGGCCGTCTTCGATGAGGTGCGCGCCTTTGCCCGCTCGGGCCGTAGCAGCGTGGTGCCGGAGTGGGCCTCCTTCTACTTCAAATGGTGGGGCGTGTATACGCAGGGCGATGGCGTGGGCGCAACCGGGGGCAAGGGCGGAGAAGGCCTGACGACCGAATGGTTCATGATGCGGATCGGCATTCCCAACGGAATCGTTTCCGCGAGTCAACTGCGCGCGATCGGCGAAATCACGCGCAAACAGGCGCGCAACCTGGCCGACATTACCGTGCGCCAGAACATCCAGTTGCACTGGCTAACCATCGAGTCGCTGCCTGAGGTGGTCGACGCGCTGGATTCGATCGGGCTCTCCCCCAAGGGCGCATGCGGCGACGTGGTGCGCAATGTGACGGGCTGCCCGCTGGCCGGTGTGGATGCGGATGAGCTGATTGATGCCTCGCCCATCGCGCGCGGAATTGCTCATGAGTTGACGGCGAATCCGGAGTTCTACAACCTACCGCGCAAGTTCAAGATTTGCGCAACCGGTTGCCCTTCATGGTGCAGCTATCCCGAGATCAACGACATTGCGCTGACGCCGGCGGTGCGCGGCGGCGAAGTGGGTTACTCGCTGCGCGTCGGCGGAGGGCTTTCGAACGAGCCGCACCTGGCTGTGAAGCTGGATGCGTTTGTGCGGCCGGCCCAGGCGATTCGCGTGGCGCGCGGCGTGACGGAGATCTTCCGCGATCAGCAAGGACTGCGCGAGAGCCGCGACAGGGCGCGGCTGAAGTACCTTTTCATGCGCGAAGGGTGGACAGCAGAGCGCTTTCTTGACGAACTGAACGCGAAGATTGGATTCAAGCTCGATCCGGCTGTTCCGGAGGAGATTCCCAACGAAGTTCTTCGCGACCATGTGGGCATTCATCCGCAGCGGCAGCCGGGATTGGCGTACGTGGGCGCATCCGTGCTGCGCGGCCGTCTGTCCGGTGACCAGCTCGTGGCGGCGGCGGATTTGGCGGAACGGTTTGGAAGCGGGGCACTGCGCCTCACGGTCTCGCAGAACCTGGTGGTTATCGATGTCCCCTACGCGAAGACAGGCGAACTGGCGCGGGAACTCGGCCAGATCGGGCTGCACGTGGAAGGCTCGATGTTTTGGCGTGGCGCCGTTGCCTGCACGGGCACGGAGTTTTGCAAGCTGGCGGTTTCTGAGACCAAGGGCTTTACGCGCTGGCTTGTGGACGAGCTGGAAGAGCGGCTGCCGCAGTTCGATCAGCAACTGAAGCTGAACGTGACCGGTTGCCCGAACGGTTGCGGGCAGCACTGGATTGCGGACATCGGTTTGGAAGGCAAGAAGATCAAGTACGAAGGCAAGCTGACGGACGCTTTTTACTTTTGCCTGGGCGGAGCCGTGGGCGAGCACGCTGGAATTTCGCGGCCGGTGGGCTACCGATGCCCCGCGCCCCTGGTGCCTGAGGCGATCGAGCGGCTGCTGCGGCAATATTTGGCGGAGCGCAGGACGGAGGAGAACTTGCGCGCATGGTTTGCGCGGCACTCGAACGACGAATTGCGCGCGCATCTGGCCGGGGAAGCTTTGGATGCCGTTGAGCGCGACCTGCCTGCGGGGCCTGTGCCGCATGCTGTGGCGGAATAAAGCGGGAAGTTGGGAGTAGGAAACGACGATGAGTTTGTTGCCAGTATTCCTGAAGCTCGAAGGGCGGCAGTGCCTGCTGGTTGGAGCAGGGACTGTGGCTCTGGAGAAGATTGGATCGCTGCTCAAGACGGGCCTGCGGCTGCGCGTGGTTGCGCCCGAGGCGCGGGCGGAGGTTCGTCAGTTGGCGGCCGAAGGCAAGCTCGAGTGGGTGCAGCGTGAGTTTGAGGCCGCGGACCTCGATGGCAACTTCATCGTGATTGCCGCGACCGACGTGCCGGAGGTGAATGCGGCGGTCTATCGCGAGGCTGTCGTGCGCGGGATTCCTTGCAACAGCGTCGACGACATTCCCAACTGCGACTTTTTCTTTGGTTCGGTGGTGAGCCGCGGCGACTTGCAGATCGCGATTTCAACGGCGGGCGAGAGCCCGGCGGTTGCGCAACGTCTGCGGCGCGAGATCGACGAGCAACTGCCCGAGGATTTGGGGCCATGGCTTGCGAAGCTCGGTGAACTGCGGCGCGAGGTTCTGGCGACACAGCCACGCGGCGAAGAACGAAGGCTGCTGTTGCACGAGCTGGCGCAGAGGCAGATTTGCGATTCGGCGATGTGCGAGACGAAACAGTTGGCGTGGACGGGCAGGGAAGCGGCGCGTGCCGTTGCAGGCGGCGTTTACCTGGTTGGAGCCGGCCCGGGCGATCCGGAATTGCTCACGCTCAAAGCGGTGCGGCTGATCGAGAGCGCGGATGTGATTCTCCACGACGACCTCGTTCCCAAGGCAATACTCGATCTGGCTCCGCTCCATGCACTGGTGGTGAACGTGGGCAAACGCTGCGGAGTGAAAAACATCACGCAGGAAGAGATCAACGCGTTGATGATCGAACATGCGCGCGCGCAGCGAAGCGTAGTGCGGCTGAAGAGCGGCGACCCGCTGCTGTTTGGCCGGGCCAGCGAAGAGCTGGCTGCGCTGGCTGAGGCTGGCGTGCCGGTTGAGATTGCACCGGGCGTGTCGGCTGCGTTTGCGGCGGCTGCGGCAATTGGCCGTTCGCTGACCGATCGCGATTGGGCCTCGCACGTGATTCTCACCACTGGGCATCATGCGCAATCGCATAATCGCGAAGCGCTGCCTGCTGTTGAGGCGGGCACACGCGTGGTTTACATGCCGGGCCGGGATCTGGCGTTGATGGCCACCGAGTGGCTGGCTGAAGGTTTGCCAGAGGATCTGCCGTGCGTCGTGGTTTCACGCGCGGCGCAGCCCGATCAGCAGTTGGTGCAAACGACTCTTGGTGCGCTGGGCGAAGTGGAACCCGCCGCCGCCCCGAGTCTGTTGATCGCCGGATGGGCCGTGCGGGAACTTCGCGCGCCGGAAAGCCGAGATGGTGCCGTGTCACTGATCATTGACTCAAAGAGTACTTCTTCCCTCTAGGGGTGCAGACTCGTCGAATGCATCATGGTCTAGTGCGTTGTAACGGGGACCCAGGGTCTTACCGGCTTGGCTGTATGCGTCCAACTCGGAATTGAACAGCCGCTCAGGGCGTCGAACAACGCCGCCCAATTCTCATCCCAACTAATTTTGTGCAATACTATGGGGCGAGAAGGATCTTCATTCAGAAGCCAGCCACGGCGTTCTTATCCGCGTACGAAGCCGCCGCTTAAGGGGGAACCATGAACCCGAGAGGTATATTCGTCTGCGTAACGGTCTTCCTCTGTACCTTGGCGCCTCTTCGCGGGCAGGATGACTTCGCCGCGCTGGTGCCGAAGACCCAAGCCGCTCTCAAGAATTTCACCTGCCCTGCGGGGGCTTCGGTCCAGGCCTGCAGCAGTTTTCAAAAGATGGTGGCTGCCGGACGCCAGGAGATCGTTGGGCAGTTTTCGCCCATGTTCGAGGATCCGAAAACCACCTTGTATCTTATTTATCTGGTATTCGACAACGAGAACGATCAATTCTGGATCATTTCTGCCGCCTTCGCACATAGCGATCGCATGGTGCTGACCATGATCACCTACGGGCACTACATAGAGGGTGACATGGTGACGGGCGCGATTAACCATGACGACATTCCGGTCAACAAGGAAGGCGCCACGTCGTTCAGTTCAGCAAAAGATGGGGTCAACTTGTCTTACTTCAGCGAGGGGGATATTTCCGTGGCGACCCAGGAGACGAAGACGCTGAGCGACGGGACCACATTGGAGGTTGACATTCAAGTAATGAAGACCGATCCCGCCGATCTTCCATTGGCCGACGAGAAGATTACGCTGCTCGACGGAGACCAAAAGGCTGTCTATACCGGCAAGGCTGTTCGGTTTTTCTCCCCGGCTCTTTGATTCTCGTCGAGCCGGCCAATTGCTCATTTAGCTGCCGCTTTCCGGACAGCTTGAGTCCAGTTTCGGGCCTTCCAGGACCTACCGATCCCTCCGTGCGCTGGAGCGGCGGGTTCGAATCGCGTCTGCTCCCTCCGCAATCCCCTCAAAACAAAGAAAAAAGCCGCAGTTGTAACGTTACAGTGGCGTTTTGAGACTACCGCTGGGGCGGCGGATGGGTGAATCTCACCTGCAACGGCGGGCAGTCTGACCGGTTGGAAGGCCGATGGGGGGGACCTAGCTGGCTTACTTGTCCGTTCAGGCTTCCGCCGTGTTCATCCTGACTTCCCCGGAGGTAGTTATGAATCGACTGCACACAGTAGGGGCGCGGTTTGGTGCGATTAGCCGCTGCGCTTTGGTGGGGATGCTGGTGGGAATGCTGGCGACACAGGCCGTGGCAGAAGGCGCTGCAACTGCGAGCCAGCAATCGCCGGCGAAGCCTGAGACAACGAGTGTCCCGAGCAACCCCGAGACGCAACAGATCAGCCTTGCAACGACGACCAACCTTCCGCTTGCACCACAGGACAGCGCGGTTGCCGACGGGAATGCTCTGCCCGATGCTCCGACGGCGCCGGCGGGGACGAGCGACTCGGCGAGTCTGACCATGCCGCCTGACCTGAAGGCGATGATGGACGATGCGGCCCAGAACTCGCAGAACCTTCAGTCGGCCCCGGCAACCAAGCCGCACGGGGTTCAGCGGCCGGGAATGCTGGCGATGGGGATCATCGGGCTTCCGTTCCTGGCCTTTGGGTCCCTTTTCTATGTATTAGCACCGGGTTCGAAAAATGCGGGGGCAGTGGTAGCGGTCGGATCGATATTCTTTGTGCCTGGCGCCCTGATGTCTGGGTTTGGCTTCCACTATGCGTTCAAGCCGAAGCAGTGAGCGCTGACGCTGGGTCTCGGCAAATCGTGTAAGGGGGTCTCCGGCTTGGGCGAAGGCCCTCTCTGTTTTATGTTTCAACTTTGTAAACATCGCATCGGTGGTCGATGGAGAGGGTGGTTATGCTCTCCGAATCAGGGTCTGCATGGCCAAAGTGGGGTACTTTCGCGCGTGGTAAGATCATCCCATATCCGCGGAAAAGGCTCCAGATGCCTGGCATCATCGAAAGCCACGCTTCCCCCCGCAATCCCGACGCGCGCTCGCAGGAGATTCGCGCAACGTTGGAGCGATTGCTTGGGACGCCGCATTTTTCTGCGGCGAGCCGCCGCGGGCAGTTGCTGCGCTATCTGGTGGAGCACACGCTCAAGGGCGACGCCGACAAAATCAACGAATATGCGCTCGGGCTGGAAGTATTCCAGCGGCCGGAATCGTTCGATCCGCGCATTGAATCGGTGGTGCGGACGGAGTTCAGCCGGCTGCGCCAGCGGCTCAAGGAATACTACGCGGAAGACGCATGCCGCGACGCCATCGTCATCGATTTTCCACCGCGCAGTTATGTGGCGAACTTCACCTTTCGCGATGCCTCAAAGCTTCGCGAGCCAACGGCATTTCCAGAAACCGCTCGCGCTCCCCAATTGGTGCCGCCGAGTGCGCGCCAAGCGCGTCGGACCTGGCTTATAGGGGCTATCGCCGTGCCATCGATTGCCGCAATCGCGATTGCAGGAATCATGCTGTGGAATTATCACGCTTCGCTTGCCGCGGCGAAGCAACCGATCCACGCGATCGTCGTGCTGCCGTTCGAGGATTACTCGCCCAACCATCAAGACGAATACTTTGCCGATGGAATTACCGAAGAGCTGACCAATGACCTGGCGCAGTGGCGAGACCTGCGCGTGGTAGCGCGTACCTCAGCTTTTGCCTTCAAGGGTAAAGGCGAAGATGTGCGGGAGATTGGCCGGCAACTGAACGTGGATGCGGTGCTGGAAGGCAGCTTCACGCGGGACGGCGATCAGATGCGAGTGACCGCGCAACTGAACCGGGCGACGGACGGATATCATCTTTGGTCGCACTCCTACGAAACACGGTCGAATGACATGCTGGCCATGCAGGACGAGGTGGCGACCTCCATTACCGATGCGATACGCCATATCGGGGGAGGGTCGCCGCCGGTGATTCGGCCGACGACGACGAACTCCGATGCGCTCGATCTGTATCTGCAGGGCGAATACCAGTACTATTTGCACACGCCGAACTCACTGGCCAAGTCCATCGAACTCTTTCAAGCGGCGCTCCAAAAGGATCCGAATTTTGCACGCGCCTATGTTGGCATCGGCACCGCGGAGATCGGCTCGATTTCGATGACGAAGATGACCGCGAATGAAGGCTATCCGAAGATTCGCGAAGCTGCGCAGAAGGCCATCGCGCTCGATCCCAACTTGCCCGACGCTTACGAACTGCTCGCCGACGCCACCTATAACTGGGACTGGGACTGGGCGGGCGCCGAAGCCAATTTTCGCCATGCGATCGATCTCGGCGCGGGCGCTGAAGTTCGCGGCCGCTACGGCTGGTCGCTGGCTACGCGGGGCCGCTTCAGCGAAGCGCACGAGCAGTTCCGTCTCGCTGCCGAGCAGGATCCGCTCTCCCTGGTGCCGCCATTCGATGAGTTCCTCGCCTACTATTTGGAGCGCAACCTTGTTGGCCAGCAAAAGGCCATCGAGCGCCTGGAAGAAATCAATCCTCGATTCATGGGCGGCCCGGCCTGGATCCTGGTGGGAGCGATGGCGCGGTCCGATTGTGCGACCGTTGAGAAGAATGCAGGTCCGTTCGTTAAGGCATTTCCCAAGTTGCCGCTCGCCCAGACCATGCTGGCATTTGACGCGGTCTGCCGCAACGATAGACCCCAAGCGCTTGGCGAGATTAAGCTGATGCAGGCGCAGCGGGCGCCGCACTATCAGCTGGCCATCGTGTACGCGCTGCTGCACGACACAGGCGACACCATCGCGGAACTCAACAAGTGCGCCGATGCGCACGAAGGACAGATTCTCTATATTAAGTACGACCCTTTCTTCGATGGAATCCGCAACGATCCCCGCTATGTGGCGCTGGAGAAGCGCGTGGGGCTGATACCCTGAATTCATGAAATTCGGCGTGGTGGTTTTTCCGGGGTCGAATTGCGATCACGATGCCTACAACGTGATTGCCGAGGTCGCGCGGCAGCCAGTGGTTTTCCTGTGGCATGACAGCGAAGATCTGCAGGGCGTGGATGCGGTGCTGGTTCCCGGCGGATTTGCGTATGGCGACTACCTGAGGACGGGCGCGATTGCGCGATTTTCACCGGTGATGCAGGCGGTGAAACGGTTTGCCGCGGGCGGCGGGCTCGTGGCGGGAATCTGCAACGGGTTCCAGATATTGACCGAGAGCGGATTGCTGCCGGGCGCGCTGATGCGGAACGCAGGGCTGAAGTACATCTGCAAGCAGGTGCATCTGCGGGTGGAAACGACGGACAGCCCATTCACGAATCAGTTGCAGAAGGGCGCGGTGCTCAAGATCCCGATCGGGCACATGGAAGGGAACTATTTCTGCGAGCCGGAGGAACTGAAGAGGCTGGAGAGCGAGGATAGGATTGCGTTCCGGTACGCGACGCCGAAGGGCGAGGTCACGCAGGAGGCGAATCCCAACGGTTCGCTGAGCAACATTGCCGGGATTCTGAACGAAGGGCGCAATGTGCTGGGCATGATGCCGCATCCGGATCGTTCAAGCGAGGCGCTGCTGGGGTCGGCGGACGGGTGGGGCATTTTCGAGTCGATGCTTGGGGCAGCAGTTGGCCATTAGCTCTTAGCGATTAGCCGTGTGATCGCGAGCAAACAACATCGGATTCTGTAGCAGAAGGCTGAGAGCTAAGGGCTAACAGCTCGAACCATGATCGATATTCATCACCATCTTATTTATGGAGTGGATGACGGGGCGCCGGACTTGCAGGCGTCGCTGGACATGGCGCGGACGGCGGTGGATGAGGGCGTAACGCATATTGTGTGCACGCCGCACGCGAGCGACGAGCACCCCTACAATCAGCCGCTGATTGAGAAGAGGTTCGCCGAGCTGAAGGAGCGCCTGGCGGGCGTAGTGGAGCTGAGCCTGGGGTGCGACTTCCACATCACATTGGGCAATGTGCATGATGCGGTGACGAATCCACTGCGATACTCGATCGGCGGGAAAGGCTATCTGCTGATCGAATTTTCGTGGCAGGAGATTCTGCCGAGCATAAACGATGCGTTGCTTCAGCTTCAGGCGGCGGGATATACGCTGATCGTTACGCATCCGGAGCGGTACCCGGCCGTGCTGCGCCAGCCGCATTTGCTGGACGAGTGGATGAGGAACGGATGCCTCGTTCAAGTGACGAGCGGCTCGCTGTATGGGCGCTTCGGAAAGGCGCAGGAAGCGTTTGCCAACGAATTGCTCGAGCGAAACTGGATTCACTTTCTGGCAACGGATGCGCACCACCCGGTATATCGGCCGCCGCACCTGAAGAGCGGCTACGAGTACGTGGCCAGGCGCCAGGGCGAGGAGACGGCAAGGCGGCTCTGTGAGACGAATCCGCGGATTGCGATAGAAGGCGCGCCATGGCCGGAGCAGCCGGAGGCACAAGGGTTGTGGGAAAATGTGCCGCTGAAGTTTACGAAGCGGACCGCAGGGGGAGCGTCGAAGGCCGAGCGGTCAAGCAGAGGCAACACCGATGCGGGCGGCGACGTGGGAACGAAGGCGGGCTTCTGGAGCAGGCTGTTTGGGAAGTAGCAGCGGAGGCAGCGGAGTCAGCGGTGCTAGCGGAGTTGGAGTAGCGGCGAGGCTCGCAACGGGTCAGGACAGGCCGAGGCCGCCATCGACGACGAGCGTTTGGCCGGTGATGAAGTGGGGCCCGGTGGCAAAGAAAAGGACGGCCTGAGCGACGTCGTTCGCATCGCCGTTGCGGCCCATGGGAGTTTTGGCGGCGAAGCGGGCAGCCTGCAAGTCCGCCCTCCGCTCCGCGTCAGCATCCGTCCTCCGCTCCGCTTCGAGGCGCGAAGGATCAAGCGCGGTCGGTTCCTGGTCGCTGCTCTTCTCTTGCAACGCGATCCAGCCTGGAGCGACGCAGTTCACGCTGATATCGGGCGCGAAAGCCTTGGCCATGGCCTGCGTGAGCATGTGCAGCGCGGCTTTCGATGCGCAGTAGTGTGCGTGACCGGCCCAGGCGTGGAGAGCGCCGAGTGAACCCATATTGATAATGCGGCCTTGAGCCGCGCGGAGATGGGGCAGTGCCTCGCGCGCAACGAGGAAGGGTCCGCGAGCGTTGGTCTCGAAAACGGCGTCCCATTGATCGAGGGACAGGCTCTCGAGGGCTGCAGAGGCAAAGACGGCGGCGTTGTTGACGAGGATGTCGAGGCGGCCGAATGCGGAGGCGACTTGGGCGACAGCGGATCGGACGGAGGGTTCGGAGCGAACGTCGCATGGGACGGCGAGAGAACTGCGCCCAAGCGCGGAGATTGCGGCAGCGGTTTCGGCGGCTTCGGATTGAGAGGCGCGATAGGAGACCGCGACATCGGCGCCCGCCTGGGCGAGAGTGATCGCGATAGCGCGGCCCAGGCGGCGAGCGCCTCCAGTAACGAAGATCGATTTGCCGGCGAGGGGCGATGTAGGATTCACAAGATCAGTTTAGCGAGGGAGCGGAGTTCGCTGGGTTGACGACACTGAGGCCACGCGGCTCACTTGGGCGGGGGCTGCGATTGGCTCGAATTCGGCGCCGGATCGCCCTGCCCGGAAGAGCCCTGTCCTGAGGAGCCTGAAGGTTTGCTGCCGGAAGCGGGAGGCGGAGAACTCGGCGGCGAGGCGGAAGATTTGCCTGTCCCCGAGTTGTCGCCGGATCCGGAGCTATTGCCTGAGCCGGACTTGGCCGTCGAGTTCTTGTAAACGGAGTATTGCGGAACCGGCCTGCTGAGCCGGACCGCCATCGACATATTCGCCTTGTCGATTTTGTAAACCTGGCCGTAGGTCTGGAAACCATCGGCAATGACTTGAAGAGTGACGGTGTCGCCGATGGGGATCACGTCAATGGTGGCATTGCCGTCCTCGTCGGTCTTCAGTTCGAGAGCTCCCGTATCCTTGTCGCCCTGGATGGGATGGAAGATGACGTGAGCATCCGGAATGGGCTTGCCGTTATAGTCGCGGACGACGGTGACATGAATCGTCGCGGAAGGCGGCGGAGGCTTGTATTTGCGCATGTGCTGGGAGCTATCGTCCTGTGCGCGGAGGGTGAGGCATCCGGCGATGAGGCTAAATGAAGCAAGAACTGCGAAGAAAGGAAGCGATGCACGGCGGAACATGGATTCATTTTACAAGGAAGAGAGGACCTGGTGACCAAGCCGGCAGCGAGCAAGAATCGGTCGCGGGGGAGTTGGCAGGATCATGGGGATAGTCGGGGGACCCGCCCGTGGGGGCAGGAGTTTACGAGAAACTAAATAATGTGAGTGAGAAACACTCAGATATTAACGTTTACCCCCTTGACAAGCCTGAATCGGTTGCTTATCGTTAGCAATTGGAAGGTTAGAGTGCTAGTCCGCCTGGGCGGACTGGCCGGAGCGATCAACGGCAAGGTTCGAAATCCCCGGCGGTCGGCGCTCCGTAACCTCCTGAATCTTTTAATCTTACTAATCACCAAGAACCGCGTTCCCGGAGCAAACCGGCGCGCGGCGAGACCGAGAAACAAAAAAGGAGAAGCAAAGCGATGGCAGATACCGTGAAACATGGAATTGAACCGCCTCCTACCGTGAAGCATGGAATTGATGCTCCCCCGGGATACAAACCAAAGGCAGCAACAACGACATTCACTCCACTCCACGATCGGATTCTGGTCCGCCGCGTGGAAGAGGGCGAGACGGTTCGCGGGGGCATCATCATCCCCGACAGCGCGAAAGAAAAACCCCAGGAGGGAGAAGTGATCTCCGTGGGCAAGGGCAAGTCGAACGACGAAGGCAAAGTTTTTCCGCTGGATGTGAAGGCGGGCGATCGCGTGCTGTTTGGCAAGTATTCGGGCACGGAGATCAAGATCGACGGCGAAGAGCTTCTGATCATGCGCGAGGAAGAAGTCCTCGGCATCCTGAAGAAATAGCAGGTTAGCCGTTCGCCGCGGCGAACGTGTTAGCGAGTTAGCAAGTCAGCGAATCGGCAGCAGCGATGCTGAAAACCGGACCTGACAAATCGGATTTGAGACAACTGACTAAGGAGAGTTTGAAAACATGGCAAAGCAAATCTTGCACGGTGAAGATTCCCGTCAGGCGATTCTGCGCGGCGTGAACACGCTGGCGGACGCTGTGAAGGCGACGCTCGGGCCCAAGGGCCGGAACGTTGTAATCGAGAAGAAGTTTGGCTCGCCCACCATCACCAAGGACGGCGTGACGGTGGCCAAAGAGATCGACCTGAAGGACCCGCTCGAAAACGTGGGCGCGCAACTGGTGCGTGAAGTTGCATCGAAGACCAGCGACGTGGCCGGCGACGGCACGACGACGGCAACCGTTCTGGCGCAATCGATCTTCCGCGAGGGCGTGAAGACGGTGGCGGCGGGCGCGAACCCGACAGCCCTGAAGCGCGGCATTGAGAAGGCCGTTACCGTAATCAACGGCACGCGCGACAAGGATGGCAAGTGGAACCAGGATGGCGCGCTAAGCAAGTTGTCGAAGCCGGTGAATGAGGGATCGGTAGCCCAGGTGGGTGCGATCTCGGCCAACGGCGACGAAGAGATTGGCGCGATTATTGCCGAAGCTGTGAAGGTGGTTGGCAAGGATGGCGTCATCACGATCGAAGAGTCGAAGACCATGCACACCGGCCTTGAGACTGTGGACGGAATGCAGTTCGACCGCGGCTACCTGAGCCCTTACTTTGTAACGGACGCCGAGCGGCTTGAAGTGATTCTTGAAGATCCCTACGTTCTGATCTACGAGAAGAAGATCAGCGCGATGAAGGATCTGCTGCCTCTTCTGGAGCAGGTTGCCCGCGGCGGCAAGCCGTTGCTGATCATCGCCGAGGACGTTGAAGGCGAGGCTCTGGCAACGCTGGTGGTCAACAAACTGCGCGGCACGCTGAACGTGGCTGCGGTGAAGGCTCCTGGATTTGGCGATCGCAGAAAAGCCATCCTGGGCGACATCGCGGTTCTCACCGGCGGCAAGGCCATTACCGAGGATCTGGGCATCAAGCTGGAAGGCGTGAAGCTCGAGGACCTGGGCAAGGCGAAGCGCATCACTATCGACAAAGACAACACCACGATCGTCGACGGCGCAGGCAAGGCCAGCGACATCGAAGGTCGCGTGAAGGAGATCCGGTCGCAGATTGAGAAAACCACCTCAGACTACGACAAGGAAAAGCTTCAGGAGCGGCTGGCGAAGTTGGTGGGCGGCGTGGCCATCATCAAGGTGGGCGCGGCAACCGAGACCGAGCTGAAGGAGAAGAAGGCTCGCGTTGAGGACGCGCTGCACGCAACCCGCGCGGCTGTCGAAGAAGGAATCGTCCCGGGCGGCGGCGTGGCGCTGGTGCGCTGCATCCCCGCGGTCCAGGCTTTGATCGGCACACTCACCGGCGACGAGAGAACCGGCGCGCAGATCGTGCTGCGTTCGCTCGAAGAGCCGCTGCGCCAGATCGTCGCCAATGCCGGCGAAGAGGGCGCGGTGGTTGTGGCCAAGGTGCTGGAGTCGAAGGAAGCTCACTTCGGCTACAACGCGCTGACCAGCAAGTTCGAGGACTTGGTGAAGGCTGGCGTCATCGATCCCACGAAGGTGACGCGGACGGCACTGCAGAATGCGGCGTCGATCGCGGCGCTGCTCTTGACCACCGAAGCACTGGTCGTTGAGCTGCCCGAGCCCAAGAGTGCGGCGCCGGCCGGTCATGGCGGCGGCATGGACGGGATGTACTAGTCCTGCGCGGACGGCGTACGCGCCTTCGGCCAGAAAAACTAAAAGGCCTCCAGCGTGAGCTGGGGGCCTTTTTTCGCAACAGAATTCGTGGCGCCGCGCATTTGCTGAAATGCCGCCAACGGCCCCACCGTGGGCCGGGTCAAGCGAATTGTTTCCACACTACATTACTGCGGCAGTTGCGGTGACGGCTGCAATTCCGGCGTCGTTGACCGTGGGTTGCGGGCGCAGTGAGCGCAGCCAACCAGCGGAAAGCCATGCACGGGGAATTACGAACTCCGACCAGCCGCAGTCCACGCAAACGCGAATGTCAGGGGATGGGGTCATCGGCGGATGACTCAGCGTGCGCGGACTATTGCGATACAGCCGGACTTCTGCCGGGACAACGGAGACGGCAGCAGATTGGCACTTAGGGCAGATCATTTCTACACCTCAGGAGATCCGAAAAGAACGGAACTCCCAAAAAGATTCGAGGGAGTGATTCAACATAACGGAATTAGGGAACAGATTTCAACAGGAACAATTTGAAACAATCACGAAAGCATGCACGAAAGTAACATTGTAGTTCGTATTATGACAATTATTGTTCATTTAATGAAATATGGCATGGAGGGAATCCAGGCTGCGAAGATGCACTAATTCGGCAACTTGGCGGCGGGGTGGTGAGATTGAAGGTCGCGGCCTGCGTCGAAAGTGTGTTGTACATCGCTGTGGAAGGGGAATTGACATTACCAACGGACGAGATCTAAAGCCTCCCGGGCAAGCCAGGAAGCAGCATAGCGTTGACAGCCGTATTGGCTGCGTGCTTGAAGTCGCCAATCCTGTGAAAGAAAAACGCGGCGGCCGAAGCCGCCGCGTTTTGTTGACATCCAGACTGTGGTCTAGAACGTGAACTTGGCTGCGATCTCGACTTCACGAGGCGTGAAGAGGAATCCGCTGTTGTTGGAACTGGTGATTGCGCCGAATGAAGGTTGATAAGTGATGGTGTCGCTCGTGGAGTTGACAACACTCTCCGCGTATTCAGTGTTGTTAATTCCATCGATATTCTGATGGTTCGCAATGTTGAAGAGGTTCACCATCAATTCCAAGTTGTAACCCTCCCTGATGGCAATGGCTTTGGACACGCGCACGTCGTCAACGATATGACGAGGGTAGCTATAGGTATTTCGGCCGAGAACGGGAATATAAGTGGCGCCGGTGCCAGTACCGTACCATCCCGTAGACGCCGCATTCGACGCGGGCTTGGCGCTCTTGAGAAGGCCGGAGTAAGGCAGTCCATTTGCCATCTGGAAACTGTCGTCCAGGCTCCAATCGTTGGCCAGATACTTGAGCCAGCTCGATGTGCTGACTCCCGGGAAAGTGTAAATGACATAGGCGACGAAGCGGTTGGGTACATTCCATGAGGAGTTGCCGTAGTTGGTGCGGGCATTCGCGTAGGGGTCGAGCCAGCTTTCCGTTGTCCCGCTGATTGTTGTGGTGGCGTTCTGGTTGAAATCCAGAGCATGCGACCAGGTGTAGTTGGCGTCGAATTGCAGGTGGTGAAAGGTTCTATTCTGAATCTCGGCCACCATCGCGTTGTAGCTCGAGTTAATGTTGCTGAGGACCTCGACAATGCCCTGGTAACTGCTTCCTGCGGTGCCGAACAGCGATGAGTTGCCGAATTTTGTATAGACCTTTTCCTGGTACTGTGCGCCGTTAGGCAAGGGACCTTTGCCGGTTGTATCCGACACTGTAGTGGTAATCGTTTCGGCTGTCGTTGGATCGAGGTTGACGTCAAGGAAGTTCGGAAGCTCACGGCCCAGACCTCCGAGGTAGCTCAACGAGAAGATTGTGCCGCGGCCAACATCCTGCTGCAACGCCAAATCATACTCGTTGACCATTGGGTTCTGCAGATTATTGGCCAGGAAAATGATCGCCGGAGTGGGCGCGGTGCCCGAAGCCGGATACAGGTTCGGAAGCAAGGCCGCAGTAGAATTTGTGGCGCCTGCAGTCGGGAAGAAGTTTGTTGTATATTGTCCTCCGGTCAGATTGCCGGAATTCTGGTAGGTGAGGAGGATAAGGCTATTCGGTATGCGGCCGTAATACATGCCGAAACCGCCGCGTAACACAGTCTTGTTATCTCTGAAAACATTGTAGGCGAATCCCAGGCGAGGCCCGAAGTTGTTTCTGTCGCTGGGATGGTTCGCTGTTTGCGGAATCGCCGCAATGGGAATTTGCGGCGTCGGAATAGCCTCATAGTCGTAGCGCAAGCCCAACTCGAACGTCAGCCTGGAGTTCAGTTTCCAGTTGTCCTGGCCGTAAAAGCCGTAGTCCAGGGTGGAGATGGCAAAGATAGGCGGACCGTAGCTCTGCGAAAACTCGGAGTAGCACTGATACGTGCCTACCGCCGAGGTGGTTGCAGTACCAAACTGCGAGCCCGAGCTATTGCACGTGTCTGTTGCCTTGCCATTGAGGTGGCTGTAAATATCGGCCAGGTAATTTCCGATGTAGTTGTAGGTGTAGTAGCCGTTGGGGTCATTGTTCAACACGTTGGTGAAGTCATAGTTGTGCACCATGTCTACGCCGAACTTGAAGGTGTGATTGCTCTTGACGTAGTAGACGCTGTCACCGACCTGCCACTTATTCTCCGAAGGATAGGCTACGCGGTAGGAGTAATAGGGTATGCCGAGATTAAAGCCGATGGAGGTATCCAGCGCGACCTCCGGCACATTGCCGTTGGTGCCAACCAGGTTGGCTTTGTCGTATGCGCTGAGCGGCTGCAGGCCTTCGTCTTCTAACTCGCGGCCGTACTGATAAAGAACTTCATTGCTGATTGAAGGTGTTATGACGCTCTCAAGTTTGGCCAAGGCGTAATCCAGCTTGACGAAATCCGTGCCCCAGGTATCAATCGCGTAATCGTTGGTGGTTGAGGTCTGGACGTCGCCGGGCGCGTCCCAGCGCAGGCGGTGGTAAAGGAAGCTGGCGCGATTCTTTTGATTCACCTGCCAGTCGACCTTCGGCGTATTGATTTCCTGGTAACCGTCACGCGGCACCAAGCCGAGATCGGGAAGAAAGCTGGCGATGCCGGCGGAATATGCGGCTGCGCCGGCGGCATAGCTCGTCAGCCCTTCGCGAGCGGCAAGTGTGCAGGCGGACTCATCGAGCGTATTGGTATCGCCACTGAGATAGCCGGTGGCCAAATTGCAGCTTCCGGTAGTAGTGGCATTTGGCGTCGCATAAAAGCCCGTTGTGGAATTGGAGACGGAAGGAACGGCCACTCCCGGATTGATGTGCGTGTGCTGGTCGTAGGTATAGATCCAGAAGAGCTTGTCCTTGATAAGCGGACCACCCACGGTGAAGCCATAAATCTTGCGCAGATCTTCCGGCTTGAGCGGGGATGTCTTGAAACTCGTCGGAATCGGACTTCCGACGGCCGTAGTAATCGTGGTGAAGTCGTTATAGGCATTCCAATTGCTTTCGCGGTCGAAGAAGTAGGCAACTCCATGGACCTGGTTGGTGCCGCTCTTTGTGACTGAAGTGACGACGCCGCCGGCGGCACGGCCATACTCCGCGGCGTAGACGCCTGTATTCACGGCGAACTCGCGGACCGCCATCCCGGAGGTCGAATAAGCCTCTCGTGTGCGACCACGTTCTTCTCCCCACATCGCGTTGTTGTCGTCGGCGCCGTCAATCTCGACGTTGTTCAGGAGGGTGCTGATGCCCCGGACGCTGATGAGACCAAAGCCACTGGTATCGGCAACGACCCCCGGAGTGGTCATCGCCAAAGCGGACCAACGCCGATTGTTGATGGGAATGTTGGCAAGGGCCGCCTGATTGATGCTTTCGGTGAAGTCGGGCGACTCGGTGTTAATGATAGGGTCCTGCTCAGTGACCACGACCTCAGCCGAGGATGAAGCCAGAGCCAAGTGCGGCAACAAGCTGGTTACTTGGCTTACGCCGACCATGACGTTGTCGGCCGTGTATCCGGCGAAACCCGGCGCCACGATCGTAATTTTATAGGTCCCAGGATCGAGCAGAGGGACGTTGAAGAAGCCGCTGCCATCGGTCTTGGTCCCGGCAACCGCATTGGTTGCCTTGTTCTGGATGGTAACGGCGGCTCCTTGAACGACTGCGCCGGATGGATCCGTGACGGTACCGGTGACTGCGCCTTGTGTGCTGGTTTGCGCGTTCAGGCTGATGGAGCAGAAACACGCAGCGAAGATGAAAAGCGCCAGGCAGCAAAGCACCAGGCGAATCTTATTGAGTGTCATAGCCGTCCTCCAAAAATAGTCGTTTGTGTTTAACCATCTTCGGTGTGAATGGATGGCGTCGTTGCCGGCGTCGTGAATTGGCGCTCCGGTCAACGCGCATAACCCGGTGAAACGGTGCGACTAGCGCCAGGCAGCTCTCAAAGCTGACTCCGGCGCGGGATGCGTGCCTGCTGGAATTCCCCGAGACTTGAGCGTACAAATCTTCGATGAACTTGCGATGAAAAGCGAAGTAAACCATCGTGAGCATGCCACCCGGGATTCAGACCTCGCGCGGTCTATGGGCGAGCTTGGCCATCGGACGGGGGAGACTTGATCCAGGTTGGCCGGTGACAATCGGCCGTTATGCCCTCACGAAAATGAACTTCAAATGCAGCAACACTATTGTTTCGAGCGAAAACAACCCTTGCCGGCTGCAACGAGAGGGCTTCTCACAGCTTGCGATCGCACCATTGCGCCGCAGTCTACACATGTCACAAATCGTCTGGAGGTTCAGCTGCGCCCCAAAAGCGCAGGCTAAAGGATCCCCTCAATGCGAGGCATTTCGGGGGTACTGCAATCTCTAAGGAACTGTCATTGTAGGACAGAGACGAACAATTTTCCAAGGGGTAATGTGAAAAATTTTCCGCAAATCGAGAAAATCACGGGTCTGGCCTTCAACTTGTAGAAAACGCGGCAGATCTGGGAGGGAACCGGTTCATCCAGTCCGCGAGGCAAGGGCGTGACAATGAAAAGGGCAAGAAAATGGGGCTCCCGAAGGAGCCCCTCTCGCTTATCTCGCCGAAAGATCGAGATCAGAATGTCAGGTGGAGATCCATGGTGATAGCGCGTGAGCCGCCAATGGCGCCTGTGACGGAGCCGAAGGTCGCGCCGTTGTTTGGACATCCCGCCGATGAGGCATAGCTATACGACTGGCAGGTGCCTTGACCTGCGGTGAGAGTGGTCGGAACAGTAATCGATTTGCCAGTCCCGTTCACCAGGGGGAGCATATACTCGTTTGCCAATGTGGATTGCTGGTCGCCCGAATTGGTGCTGGTCACAAGTTGACCGTAATTGAGATAGCCGTTGTAGCAATTACTGCCAGCAGCATTGTTTTGTACGGTGGAACAAGCATCGCTCTGTGCAATCTGGGTTTGGTTCTGCGGTATGTCCAGACTGGTCGTGTTGAAAATGTTGAAGACATTAAATGCATACAGCACCCCGATCCTGTCGTTGACCTGGAAATTCTTCCGGAATGAAATATCCGCGCGCTTCTGAAAGGCCTGGCGGAAGATGTTGCGCTGATCGGATGGCGCGAAGTCAGTCTCGTAGATGTCCTGCGGATCGTTTCCTGTCGAGACGGGAATACCCTTTTCGCCCGGGCTCAGATAGTTGATCGCAATCTGGGTGGGATCGATCGTCGGAATGTAGTCGCCGCCCACGCCGCGGGAACTCCCTTTGTTGCCGGTCAATGCAGCTTTTGGATTGGCCGGATTCTTAATCGGAAGCACGGGGTTCATCAGATTTGGGTAGTTGCCGACGTAGAGGCTGCCCGATGCGCCGTAGAACTCATAGAGTGAATACGGCTGGCCGCTTTGAGCCACGACCATTCCAGTCAAGTTCCAACCGTTGGTGACATAGGCCAGAAGCGAGTGCTCTTTGGCGGTATTCGGAACCACGACCTGGAAATTGGCGCTGAAAGTGTTGGTGCGGTCAAAGTCCGCCGGGCCCCATGAATCACGCAATCGATCAGGGTTGTCTCCGGTGAAGAATATGCCGATGTCGCTCTGCTCATCGAACGCACGGCTCCAGGTATAGCTGGCGCCCACCTGGAAGTCATGAGACAACTGCTTCTGCAAATGCGCCTGCATGGCGTCGTACGCAGAGACGCCCACGGACTTGAAGAGCGCCGCATTGAAGTTGTAGCCCACATAAGGAACGCGGAAATCGATGTTGCCTCCGCTGTACGTGTCCCACGGCTCGCCGGCGATGCTGTTCCAATCGCCTGTTGAAGCGTAGCTGTTCGAGTTCAGTACCTGCCAGCCGTAGCTGGCCGTTTCGCCCCAGATGGGGTTTGTGGGGGTTGCAATTCCCGGCTCATTGAATGGAATGGGGATAATGGAATGGCGGCCGCGATTGCCCACGTAGCCGATGTCTGCCTCCATATCGCTGCTTGGTTGCCACTGCATTTTGAAGGTGTAGTTAATCGTGTAGGGCAGAACATTGCTGTTGCCATATGCGCCGAAGTCGATGGTTGGAGTGCAGGGCGATGGGTACAACTCTTCATTGGAGACTGCGCCGCAATTTAGGAACGACCCACTGCCGGTGTAGACAGGGCCAGATCCCGTTATGTTGTCGAGTTCAGTTTGCAGCGCCTGGTTGATAAGGGCCGGATTGGAACTCGGAGAGACATAGGACGGAGTGCCGATTGGATTGGCCAGGGTCTTGCCGGCGCCGACTACATCGGTTACCAGTGGAGCAGACTGAGTGACGCCGAATACGCCGCCTCCGCCGGATGCGCCATAAGGCTGCGACAGGTAGCTGAAGAGTTCTCCGCGGTCATAGTAGATTCCGGCGCCACCGGAAAAGACCACTTTGCCCTCGTCCCGCTTTGGCGACCATGCGAAACCAAGACGAGGGGAGATGCCCCATTGACGGCCCGTCAGGGTTGAGTCCGAGCCTGCAATGTTGGAAGCCGGAACGGGCGGAGTGCTGTTCAGGTTCCTGTTGTTGGGCGCCACAACAAATCCGGCGTTCATCACCGTGAATCCTGTCGTGCTGGTCCCGGTTACGTCATAGAGCTTCGGATCGAAGTTGAACATATTGCCGTACTTCTCGGTAAGGCCGCCGTGATAGTCGTAGCGCACCCCTGCGGTGATGCTCAAATTGCCACTTAATTGCCACTTGTCCTGAAGATAGCCTTCGAGTTCGTTGGTACGGTAATAGCGGTCCGCGTTGTTCCTTCCATTCGCGACGCTGTCGAGGATATCGGATTTGTACGCCTGTCCCTCCAAAAATGTCTCGAAGCTTTTGGTCTCCACGTTGAGAATTCCCTGGCGATTGTTCTCGATGTTCAACTGGGTGTAACTGTAACCGCCGCCGGCAACTAAAGTGTGCTTGCCCAGCGAAAAGATCACGTTGGTCGAGGGGTTGAGCCTGTTTTGGTAGTATCCGGTGTTGATCGTCGTGCTCTCTGAGCTATACGGGCCGGCATACACCGTTGGAGAGTCGGTGGAGAAACTGCTGCCGAATTTCAGCATCTCGAGGCCGGGCATGATCCCAGCAGTAACGGGCACCCCGGAAGTGTTCGTTGAACTGATCCCAAAGGTGGGGCCAAGAGTTGCATCGGGGAGCACGGTCTGCTTGTCGAAGCTGTTGGAAAACATCCGAATATAGCCCAGGCGCTGTTCCCAGTTGAATCGCGAACCAATCGAGATCGTGTTATCCAGCGCCCCTACCTGTGAGCCGTTATTTTGCGTTAATGGGAATCCGCCAACCTGGGATAAACCATAGGGTTTGTTCACCGGGTCGTTCTGGTAGTAGTACTTGAACGAAAGACGGTCCTTCGGACTCAGGTCGTAATCCAGCGATGCCGCA
Organism: uncultured Acidobacteriaceae bacterium; assembly: GCA_963823805.1. Taxonomy (GTDB): domain Bacteria; phylum Acidobacteriota; class Terriglobia; order Terriglobales; family Acidobacteriaceae; genus Telmatobacter. The sequence continues at coordinate 648,460 of CAWGMW010000001.1, forward strand.
GCCTGGTCGGTGGCCAGGATTGAAGTGCCAAACAACGTGACATTCGGAACGCCGTACGCGTAAAGTGCGCCGTTGGTTTGGTCCGATGGGATCATGTATTGGCCGTTGGGAAGCTTGGCGTTCATTATTGCCGCCGCAATGGGATTGATCGTCACTGAGGCAGCGTGTCCCTGATTCCAACCCACGAGCGCGCTTTCCAGGCCGGTCGTCGAACGGTCATCGCTCAGGCCGGGAGGCACGTTGAGTTGCGACAAACCTGTGGCCTGGTCTGAGTTGTAACCGTGCTGATAAGCGGCAAAAAAGAAGAGCTTATTTTTGAAAACCGGTCCGCCGAGCGTGGCGCCCGTAGCCCAGCGGTGCAGCGCGGGATTCGCAAGGGACTCAGGAAACGCGCCTACGCCCTGTTGTGCGGTAAGCAGATACTCCTGTTTGAAGAAAAACGGGGCCGCATTCAGGGAGTTGTTGGCGAAGGAACCGTAAAGCTGGCCATGCCAATTATTGGTGCCGGTGCCGGTGTTGGCGTCAATCTGTGCGCCTGCTGTCGCGCCCTGCTGTGCGTCATACATCGAGGTATTGACGCGCAACTCCTGCAGGAACTCGGGTGGCGGCGATGGAAGGCTGTTCCCGTTGGATTCGTAGACGGAGGTTCCGGTCCCGGATTCGCCGCCAATAATGGGGGTTTCGCCGACGCCAAAGTTGTAACGCTGTGAGTTTGCGTCAGAAGAGCTCTTCCCGTTGAAGATATTGGTCGCGTCGACGCCGTTCAACTGGAAGGTGTTGGAAGTGTCGCGCTGTCCGTTGGCCCAGATTGGCTGATTGCCCAGACCGGCATTCGAGTCCAGGTTGGCCAGCAACTCCGCACTGACGCCAGGCGCGAGCACGGCCAACTGAGTAAAGCTGCCGGTGGCCAGGGGCGTAAGTTGAATCTGAGAAGCGTCCAGTGTGTACCCATTCGTAATGTCGGTCGCATTCAGCAATGGATTGGCCGTTACCTGGACCGATTCCGAAGCCTGTCCAACCTTCAACGCTACGTTGACCGTTGTCGCGCGAGCTTCCTGAACCACGATCCCGGAGGTTTCCGTCAACTCAAAACCATCGTGGCTCACGGTGACCACGTAGGTTCCAACGGGAAGATTGAAGATCTGGTAGAAGCCCGTTGATTGCGTCGTCGTTGTCTTGGTGAAGTTGATGGCAGCGTCAGTGGCTTTTACGGTGGCTCCGGATAGAGAGGCCCCCGAAGGATCGACCACGGTGCCGTTCAATGATCCAAGAGTCTGTTGAGCAAGACTGGGCAACGCAGAAGTAAGAGCAGCTAGGGTGAAGAGAGCAAGGCACCGAATGCCCAAACCTGGCCTACGGGATGTCATGACTATCCTCCAAAAGTAGTTGTTTGTGTTTGACCATCTTCTATGCAAATGGATGGCGTCGTCGCCGGCGTCACGAATTGGCGTTTCGGTCGACGCGCATAACCCGATGAAACGGTTCGACTAGCCCCGGGCAGCTCTCAATGCCGACTCCGGCATGGAACTCGTGCCTGCTGGAATTCCCCAAATCTTGACCCTACAAATCTTTGATGAACAAACGATGAAAAGCGAAGTGAACCAACGTGAGCATGCCACCCGGGATTCAGACCTCGTGCGGTCTATTGGTGCGCCCGGCCATCGGACGGGGGAGACCTGGTCCAGGTTGGCCGGTGACAATCGACTGTTATAGCCTCACGAAAATGAATTTCATGTGCAGCAACAGAAATGTTTCTAGCGAAAGCGACCTCTGCCGGCTGCAGCGAAAAGGTTTCTCAACGATTGCGATCTTGCCATTGCGCCGCAGTCCGGACATCTCAGAAATTGCATGGAAGTTCAGCTACGCCCCAGGAGTGCAAGCTGAAGGTTTCCATCGATGGGAAGCATTTTGGGGTACGGCAATCTCTAAAGAGAAGTGATTGTAGGGCAGAGGAGCATATTTTTCCAAGGGGTAAAGCAAAAAATATCCTGCAATTCAAGAAAATCAGAGGCTTAGCCGTCAACTTGTGGAAAAACGGAGCCGATTCGCAAACGAACCTGGTCCAAAATGCGCGACCGAGCGGGCCGTCGCCGAATAAGACGTCGGGTGAAACCCCTCGGGCGAAGACCCGCGAACAGGCCCGAATTTGCCGCAGCAGAGCTCAATCAGTGTCCGCTGCCGGGACCCCAGCGAAGGCGCAAGCCGGCGCGAAGCGTGAATGGCAGACTGGGATAGCCGATGGGCGCGATTTTATGGCTATCGATAAGATTCTCAGCCTGAGCGTAGACGTCGAGCCAGTTGAACCACTGGTAGCTGCCGCCGAGATCGAGCTTCGCGTAGCCGTAATCGAGATTGCGATTGGGAAGAAGCAGGCCGTTGCCGCCAAAGGAGTCTGCGTCTTCAAGGTAGGTTGAATCGTCGCTGCGGCTGGCGAAGGCCGCGTTGAAGACTCCGGTGATTCGTTTGTTCGTGTAGGTGGCCGAGAAGTAGCCGGTGTGCGGTGCGCGGCGGAAAGGACGCGCCCCTTCGAGCGGCGAATAGGGGCCGATCTCAATTCCGTTGGGGACGTTCTGCCAGGTGGGAATGGGGCCGAGCAGAGCTTCGTCGTCGTTGGTGAAGGAGCGCTGAATCACGGCGTCGAGATAGGTGTAGCCGCCACGAAGAAACAGGTTGGAGCCGATTCCGGATTCGACCGACGTTTCGATTCCCTGGGCGCGAAAGGCCTCGGAGTTGATGGTCAGCTCGTAGGCGAAGTTCGCTTGCAGGATCGATTCGAGTGTGGCCTGCTGGGCGGGCGTCAGGTTAGGCAGGAGCTCTGGGATAAGATCTAGGCCGACGTACTCGATCTCCTTGCCGAACTCGTTGTGGAAGTAGCTCGACTTGAAGATGATGTGCTGCGAGAGAAAGGACTGCTCGACGCCGCCCTCGTAGGTGCGCATGGCGGGCGCAGCAAGCGGGCTGATATGGAGCGACTGGATGGCGGACGGGTTGTAGGTCGCGAGGAAGCTATAGAGCGAGTCGTCCTGGTCGGTGAGCTTGGGCTCGCGCACCGCTTCGCCATAGTTGAAGAGAACGCGCGTGCCGGCGAAGACCCCGCTGCGCGGGCGAAGGATGTAATAGTTGAGACCGGCGCGCGGCGAGGTTTGGAGCCCGAACAACGAGTAGTGCTCGATGCTGCCGCCCAGCGTGTAGAAAAAACGATCCTTGAAATCGCCGTGCACCGCGAGCGGGATGAAGTAGTTGATACGCGAGACGGGCGTGTAGTACGTACTGCCGGGCTCGGCGCCGCGCTCGTCTTCATATTGAAACCCGACGAGACCGGCGAGGTGCGGAGTGATGGTGATGTCGCCCTGATAACTTGCCTGGTCGCGGTTGGAGACGTACTGAACCTGGAAGGTTGAGCAATCGAGGACCGCCTGGCCGGTTGCGGAATAGCCGTTCGCTCCGGCGATGGTGACGATGCTGCCAAGGTACGCCGGGCCAAAGCAGTCATTGTTGTAGGACTGGTAGATTCCCGGGGTCGTCCAACGATCATCCTGCTCGCGCTTGCGTGTAAGGCCATAGCGGATCACGTTGTGCAGGCTTGCCGTGGTCTGGTTGTCGATGGCTGCGCTCAGGAAGATGTCCTGATCCTTTTCGGTGGAGTCGTCGGCGATGTGATAAAAGTCCCATGCATTCGGCACCCCTGTGGCATCCACGCCGTAGTGGAGAGTGGCGCGAAGTTGCGTTGTGCCGTTGAGAGCCCAGCCGAGGTTGGCCGCGCTTGTGGCCACGTGGTACTCGTCCATGGGCAGATCGTTGGATGTTTGCATCCAGCTGAACGCGCCAAGGTAGTCAAGCTTCTTGTGCGCGCCGGCAAGTTCAAGCTGCTCGCGCGAGGTGAAGAGATTGCCCGCATCGCCCTGGAAGAGCAGGGAAGGGAAGCTGGTGGTGCCGTGAGGAGTGGTTAGGCTAACAACACTCGAGTCAGCGCCGGCACCGTAGAGGCTCGCATCAGGACCGCGATAGATCTCGGCGCTTTCGATGGCCGTGGTCGAGAGTGTGCCGAAATCGAATTGATTTCCCAGGTCCCCGATGTCGACGCCGTCGAGGAGCATTTTGTTGTCGTCGGAGTCGCCGCCGCGGACGAAGAGCGAAGTTGCCGCACCGTATTGGCCAGACTGCACGGCGGACGCGCCGGGCATTAGGCGAAGAACACTGGAAAAGTCGTCGCGAAGCGCGAGGTCGAGCGGACCGAGCACGGTGGTGGCGGCGCTGGTCTGCGGTTGCGGAGTCGGCGTGCCGGTAGCGGTGACCACGATCGATTCGCGCACCCATTCCGGCTCAAGCACGACATCGCGTTCGATCGAATCAAACTGGCCGGCGTAGAAGTCTGGCGTTTGTAGTTGCCGGAAAGACTTGGCGGAGACGACGAGAAAGAATCGGCCGGGAGAGCCGATTGTGATCTGGAAGCTGCCGTCGGACACGGATATCGCCGAGCCGACGATCTGGCCCTTCGAGACAAGAGAGACTGAGGCACCGGGAACTTTGGCGCCAGTGGCATCTGTGACCACGCCGCGAATGGAAGCGGCGAAACAGAGTGTGGCGCAGAGCGCGAGGAATCCGGCGGCGAAAACGCGTGGCAGAGCGCGGCGGGACCGAGACAAGGCGCGGCAGGAAGTTGAGCGCAGAGAATTGCAAGTCGGCATGAGAGCTCCTTCGTTCCCCTCGGAACGTGAAAGCGGTTGGGTGCGCCGAAAGCGGTTTCAGGGTCGCTTTATCGCGGAGCCGATGTTTTGAGGTCGACGCGACCATCAAAGAGCGTCGACCTTGCAAGGACTCCAACAGAGCATTGAAACCCTGAAACCGCCAGAGGACCGGTCTCCTGACTTGCGCTCGATTCAGCCGCCTTCCCAATGCCGAACCAAATGGATTCGACTTCAGTGGCTCGATGCGGGTTCCGGAAAGAGCGGAACACCCAGGCTGAAATCCTGTTTAGCTCATGCGCTTGTTATACGACGGCAGCCAAAACAGGTGCGCTCACAGTTGCGGGGCAGTGGCGGAGTTTCACCGCCTTCCCGAACATCCTGGCGATCTCGATGATGAGTTGTGCTGAAGCGTAGGGCCGCAGCAGTGATGTCATGGAAACGACTTCCATGACATCAACTTTTATAGCGGGTTCGACGCACGAAGTCAAAGGGGAAAATTTATAGTCGCGCCTTCGCCGGTGTCACGGCGCGACAACCTTCGCCATTGAACTGGCCTGCCGAGCCGAAGCCCGCGGTTGCGGGCGAAGGCTGGTGACCCCGGCCTGATTCGAACAGGCGACCTACAGTTTAGGAAACTGCTGCTCTATCCATCTGAGCTACGGGGCCACTCGATTAATTTTACGGGATTGTTGAAGCAGCGGTTTCGGAAAGTGCTGGTCGATTCTTAATCCGCTTCCAACGCGGCACGGACACGGCTGCATGGGTCTCACGACTTCACCGTGATGCTGCGCACCGACAGCGCACGCGGGCGCCGGTTAACACGGTCTCTGGAGGTGTTGCCTTGACAGATCAGGTTGTTGAGGTGCTTCGCGATCGAATCCCATACATCCTGTTTGGTACAGTTTTCCTGTTTATCGGCTTGTGTGTCTGTGGCCTCGCCGTGATGCGAAGCCGGAGCGGAGGGAGATTTTTCCCCTGGCTCGGAATCTGGAGTGCGATTGAGGGAACTGAATACCTGTTTGGTTCGTTGGCTGACCTCGGACTTCTTCCGAAGTGGCTTTTGGCCGGTCTTCCATACGTTGGCAACATTTTGTCGTTCTCGGTCGTGGTGATCGCTTTACTGGCCTTTTTCGACCTAAGCCGGGACAAACTGCGGCTCTTTCTCCAAGGAGCGATTGTAGCGGGTCTCGCGATTGCTGTGGCAGGCATTGCCCTTTTCCTATGGACCGGCTCTTCGTTCAAAGTGATGCCCTACAATCATCTCCTCGCAGCCATTTCAATCACCGTCCTTGCAGTCGCCGTCGCTGTGCCACGACTCAGTCGGAGATTTCTCGTCCTGCCCAACCGCACTGTCCTTTCTCTCGGCATTCTTCTTTTTGCTTTGGAGGCGGTTTATGGCAACTTGTCGCTTCCACTCAGGCTCCCGAGTCCGCCCGAGATCCTGGACCCGCTGGGGTTTGCTGTCCTCTTATTCTGCTTCGGATATGCTGCCTTCGAGAGCTTGGAAATGAGCTCGTCGCCGTCTGCGAAGTCTTGAGAGCATGGAGCAGGCTCCTGGGCGAAGCAATTCTTGTTTTCGCAAACAGCCGGCGATAAGCATCACCCTTGCAGTGGGGCCCAGGAAAAGCGACTACGTATTTCGAAGATCAAGAAGAGAGATCGGCGACCTGACGGGCCGGGGTCCGCTGGGCTACGGGGCCGCGCTCGCTTTCTGCCGGATGAGATAGGCAGTCGGATAACGGACTGGCTCATGCCATGCCTGCCCAGGTTGGCGATCTCAATTCGTTGCGGTGGCCAGCCAACCTCTGCGCAGGCCTGTCGCCTAGACAAGAACGCATGCTGCATCGAAGCCGGCAACCGCCAGCCAGACGCTTGCCAGCGCGCCCGCCAGCACCTGCTCGAAGACGAAGATGGCAACGCTTGCCCGCGAGAAAGCCGTGAGCAGCCAAATCGTCTCCAGCGCTTTCCGGGCGCCGCCTCGATACGCGACGAGCGCTCCATAGAGGCACGAGAGACCGACCGACAAAACAAAAGCGCCAACCAGTGCAGCAAAGATCATTTCGGTGGCGGGCCCGGGAAAATGCAGCAACTGAAGAGCCAGCGCCGGAGTGATCATGAGCAGTGCACCGGTTGCCGTGTCGGAGGCACCAGTCAGCAGTTGATAGCCAAGCAGAATGGATCGATTCATGCTGTTTTCTCCTCAACGGTTGCAGTGACGGCGGGTTCGCGAAGCTGTGTGGAAGAATCCCCGAGCCAGTTGTGTGAAGCGCAGCCCGGAATGACTCCGCTATGAAGACGAAGACAAACAAGTTTAGGGAAGCAGCAAAATGAGCGCCATTCCATGACGTTTCGGTCATCTGTAACGCGCTGAACCACGCGCATCACCCACTATCGAGAGAAAGCTGCCGTGCGCTTGGTCGCAGTGCGACGCTCTTGGCGACCTCTGCGCGGGGGCTACCGAAGCGTGCTCCATCGTGCACGGCCACGATCATAGCGATGCGAAAGGCCGGAGACTCGACGCATGGATGACGATTTGTTCATTTGGTTGGCGTGAGGCACGCTGCCCTGTAAAACTGCTTCGGCGATGAACTAAGATCGCCTCATGCGCCTATTGCTGGTGGAAGATGAAGTCGATATTCAGCGTTTCCTGCGGCGCTCACTGGATGAAGCGGGATACGAAGTGGAAGTTGCAGGCGATGGGAGAACAGCGCAACGGCTTTGCGGCGAGGGTCCGTTCGACATTCTGATCGTCGATTTGGGATTGCCCGATGAGGACGGAATCAGTTTGATTCTCCGATTGCGTCAATTGGGTGTTCGGGCGCCAGTGCTCATTCTCTCCGCGCGCAGATCCGTCGACGACCGGGTGCGTGGCCTGGAACAAGGAGGCGACGACTATCTGACCAAGCCGTTTGCGCTCGCGGAGTTGTTGGCTCGGCTACGCAATCTGGTCAAGCGCAATCACCCGCCGGCCGGAGAAGCCACCCGTCTCCGCGTGCAGGATCTGGAATTGGATCTGCTGAGGCGCGAGGCGACGCGTGCCGGCCAGGTGCTGCAGTTGACACAGCAGGAGTTTGTTCTGCTCGAATATCTGTGCAGGAATGCGGGCCGCGTGGTGACGCGCTCAATGATCCTGGACCAAGTGTGGGGTATGCGGATTCAGCCGGACACGAACGTCGTAGATGTGCACATCTACCGTTTGCGTGGCAAGGTTGACGGCACGGGTCAACAGCCGCTGATACAAACCATGCGAGGGATGGGCTATGTCCTTAAAGACCGCTAAACCGCGCATGCACAGCGCCGCCTGGCGAATTTCATGCTGGGCTACAGTTGCCTTTGCCTTCGGAACACTGCTGGTCTTCGTATTCCTTCATTGCTTTGTGGCCGACGACATACAAAGGCGCAGCGACGCCTGGCTTTCAGGAGAGGTTGAGGTTCTGGGAGACGTGGCGGAGCGAACGCCGAAAGATGCGCTCTATGGGCGCGTCGTCGGGGAAGTCGCTGAACTTGCAGCCAGAGAAGTTCCGAATAAGCTGCCCTCAGAAGACAGCCCCAACAACACGGTCTTCTTTTTGCAGACCGGCGCCGATGGCTCATTGAAGCTGTGGGTTGGCGCGGGCAACGGCGCGCCTTATCTCGACGCGCTGCGGGCAATCACGATTCTTCCCGACCGCGCGACGGATGTGCATGTGGGCGGGGTCGCGATTCCATTCCGGGTTGCCTCGATCGGCATCGGCGATGGCAGTCATATTTTTCTGGGCTTGTCAGAAAGAGACGAGCTGCGCGTGCTCAATAAGCTGCGTCTGCGCTTCTTCCTCTTGTGGCTTCTGCTGGTCCTGTTGGGATTCGGCATTGTGTTCTTCACAACCCGGCGCATGCTTGGCCACGTGCGCAAGATTACAGAGGCGGCGTCGAGAATTGGACATTCCGATCTTCATGCGCGGGTGCCAACGATCAGGCGCAACGACGAAGTAAGCCAGTTAGCGTTGACTCTCAATCGCATGCTCGATCGCATTGAGAATTCGATGCACCAACTGCACACAATTACCGATTCACTGGCCCACGATCTGCGCAGCCCTTTGACAGCGATTCGCGGCAAGCTCGAGATGTCGCTGCCCGCGGTCTCCGATGAGGAACACGCCGAGGCGATTGTCTCCGCGATCGATGAACTCGATCGTCTCACCGAATTCCTGAACAAGTCGCTCGACGTGGCGGAGGCGCGGGCGGACGCACTGCGGATCACCCGGATCGAGGTCGACCTGAGCGAATTGCTGAGAACGATGATCGACCTCTATGAGCCATCGATGTCCGAGAAGGGCCTCGAAGTCCGGTTGCAAGCCGGAAACGACGTCACCATCCTGGCGGATGCCGAGCTGCTTCACCGCATGATTGCCAACCTGCTCGACAATGAGTTGAAGCATCTGCCGCGGGGATGTTTGGTGACCATCAAATTGGCGCCGGAAGAGGATGACGCGGCGTTGATCTTCGAAGACAATGGGCCGGGGTTCGATCGGGATGTGCTGCATCACGTGTTTGAGCGCCGCGCGAAGGGCAGAGAATCCGATGGGCACGGACTCGGCCTGGCTTTTGTAGATGCTGTAGCGCGCGCGCACGGCGGTTCTGCAGCCGCGTCGAATCGCGAGGATGGGGGCGCGCGGATTTCCGTTACGCTGCCGCTCGCTCCGCCGCATTCTGGAAACAAAGTGGGAGCCGCAACCGGCGCGCGTGGCAAATTCGCCTGAGACGCGCAAACATTGAGGGCGGTTGCCAGCGTTCAACGAGCAAACCTTGAGATCGGAAAGCGCCGCTCTCAGCTTGCCTTGTGCGCGCGCACCATCTCGAGGAACAACTGTTGCACGCGCGTGTCGGCCGACATTTCGGGATGGAAGGTAGCCGCGAGCAGAGTTCCCTGGCGCACCAGTGTCGGGAAGCCGTCGCGGCGGGCGAGCACCTCAACGCCCTCGCCCACGCGGGTGATGCGCGGCGAACGGATGAAGACCATCTCCAGCGGGCCGCCCGGCAATTCGGTGGGAAGCGTGAGGATGGTCGAGTCAATCTGGCGGCCGTAGGCGTTGCGTTCGACTGTTGCGTCGAGCGCACCAAGGCTGCGCTGAGTGGGATGGAGAACTTCACGCGCGAGAAGGATGCAGCCTGCACAGGTGGCAAAGACCGGCTTGTCAGAAATGAATTTGGCAAGCGCTTCGAAGAACCCGTCTTTCTCAAGGAACTTGAGCATGGTGGTCGATTCGCCGCCCGGCATCACCAAACCGTCGAGACCGGCCAGCTCGTCCGCCTTGCGCACCAGCACAGTTCGCGCTCCGCTGCTCCTGAACGCGCGCGCGTGGGCCTCGTAGTCGCCCTGTAAGGCGAGAACGCCGATGGTGAGAGATTTCTTGTCTGAGGCGCTTTCTTGCGCCGGCTCAGCTGCCTTGGTGGCCATCGATCTCCTTCTATATATGATACTGACCGTCGTGGAAACGATGCAGCCGTCGGCAGTGTGGATGTGCTAGGCATGAGACCTGTATTCTCAGACCATGAGTAACGGCGCTTCCCCAACAACCGTCAATCAACTCGAACATGCAGCGTCATCGTATCTGCGCTCGGCGCGGCACCAGCCGGTACGCTGGCATGCGTGGGGCGAAGCGGCGTTTGCACGGGCGCAGGCTGAAGACAAGCCCATCCTGCTCGACATCGGCGCGGTGTGGTGCCATTGGTGCCACGTGATGGACCGCGAATCGTACGAGGATGCGGAGATTGCCGCGCTCATCAACGAGCTTTTTGTGGCTGTGAAGGTGGATCGCGACGAGCGTCCCGATGTGGATGCGCGCTACCAGGCAGCGGTCTCGGCGATCAGCGGGCAGGGCGGCTGGCCGCTGACTGCGTTTCTCACGCCCGACGGACGGCCCTACTTCGGCGGCACATACATTCCTCGCGACGATCGCTACGGGCGGCCGGGAATGGGGCGCGTTTTGCTGGCGATGGCGCAGGTTTGGCGCGAGCGTCGCGATGAGGCGTTGGAGACGGCGGGCAGCGTGATGGCCGCCATCGAGCACAACGAGAGTTTCTCCGGCCGTAATGGCACTCTAAGCCTCGAGCTCGTAGACAAGATCGCCGCGTCGATTCTTGCCCAATTCGATCCTCGTAACGGCGGCTTCGGTTCGCAGCCCAAATTCCCCCATCCGGCGGCGCTCGACCTGCTGCTTGAAGTGGCCGTGAACCGCGGCAACGACCGGGCTCGCGAAGCCTTCACCACGACGCTCGAAAAGATGGCGCGAGGCGGTGTCTACGATCAGCTTGCCGGAGGCTTTCATCGCTACAGCGTGGACGAGCACTGGGTGGTGCCGCACTTCGAGAAGATGATCTACGACAACACCGAGCTGCTGCGCAACTACGTCCACGGCTATCAGAGTTTTGTTCGCGAAGATTTTCTCGTGATCGCTCGAGAGATTGTGGCCTGGCTGGACGCAACGATGACCGACCGCGAACGCGGCGGCTTTTATGGTTCTCAGGACGCCGATGTAGGCCTGGACGACGACGGCGACTACTTTACGTGGACGCTCGATGAAGCGCGCGCGGTTCTCAGCGGGGAAGAGCTTGCATTTGCCACGAAGTACTGGGACATTGGCGAGCTGGGCGACATGCACCACAACCCGGCAAAGAACGTTTTGCATTTGGATCAGACGCTCGCCGAGATGGCCGCGCAATCGGGCGCGAGCCTTAACGCGGGCCCGGGCGCGAGTCCGAGCGCGAGACCCGACTCGTTGCGCAAGCTGCGCGACTCGGCCCGCGAAAAGCTGCTTGCGGCGCGCGAGCAGCGAACCGCGCCCTATATCGACCGCACACTCTACACAAGCTGGAATGCGATGGCGGTGACGGCCTACCTTGAAGCGGCTCGCGTGCTCCGCGATGACAAGGCGCGAGATTTCGCGCTGCTTACGCTCAACCGGCTGCTGGATGAAGCCTGGGCCGGATCGTCCGCGCTCCGGCATGTGATCGCGTACCCTGACGGCCTCCGGCCACACGAGAGCGCTCCGGCTACGCTCGACGATTACGCATTCACCGTGAACGCCTGCATTGACGGGTGGCTGGCGAGCAGCGAGATGAAGTTTTACACCGCGGCGATCAAACTTGCCGACGCCATGATCGAACAATTTCACGACGCTTCCGCGGGCGGCTTCTTCGACACTTCCGCGCCACTGAACGACGAGCCGGCAGAGATCCCCTTGGGAGCACTGACGGCACGGCGCAAACCGCTGCAGGATGCGCCGACTCCCGCGGGCAATCCTACAGCGGCCACTGCGTTATTGCGCCTTGAGGCTCTGAGCGGACGGGAGGATTACCGCGCAATCGCGGAAGGAGCCCTGGCCAACTTCGCCGGAATTGTGGAGCACTTTGGCCTTTACGCAGGCAGCTACGGGCTCGCCGCCGAACGCCTTCTGCTCGATCCGGTGCAGGTGGTGATTGTGGGTTCTGGGTCGGAAGCGGATCAAATGGAAGCAACCGCAGTCGCGGGCTTCGCGGTGAACAAGACGGTTATGCGGATTCAGCCATCGCGGCTGGTTCCCGGCCAACTCCCCGATGCACTAGCCGAAACGCTGATGCAAGTGCCTGCGCCAGCCGGCGCAAAAGCGTGGGCCTTGGTTTGTCGCGGACGCACCTGCATGCCCCCGGTGACGGACACCGAAGCGCTGTTAAAAGCATTGGCGCCGGGAGCGTAAGCGCCTGCGATATGGCGGGTAGCCTTCGCCCCATCCAAGCGGAGCCTGGATGGGGCAAACGGCGATCGGCTCAGAAGTGGTCGTGATCGCCAGGTCCAACGCCGAAGAGATCCGACATCACCTGGACATCGGAGTCGCACGCGTGGTTCAGGCAGCGCAGTCCGAAACCTGCCTCAAGTGACTTCAGGATCGAGTAGCTATCGTAATAGTTCTGGCTTTGAATGCCGGGGCCGTCGTCATAGCTTGTCTCGACGGTGAGAACGACCTGGTTCTGGTTTTGCGGAGGATACGCTCCGGTGATCATCGTCGTGCTGCCGCTATAGTCGTTCTCGTCCCAGACAATCACGATCGCGCTGCGGCTTGAGTGCCAAACCGAAGAGGCGTGAATGGCCTTCACCAGCCGTTCGATCGTCAGGTCTCCCTGCTGATTGAGCCCGGGATTCAATCCGACCGTCGTGCCGTAAGTGTAGCCGCTGTTGTTCACGCCATAGTCGTATGCGCAGAACGCGTCGCCATTGGGCCGTCCGTGCTGGTCGTCGCACTGATTCGGCACGATGAAAGCAAAGGAGGGTGCATCGCCGGTGGCGAGATCGGCGTACAGGCCGTGGGGCCCATCGAAGCCTGTGACGTTCGCCAGGCTGTTGTCCTGATCGTACCCGTCCTGGACGCTGCTGAAGTAGGCGAACGGATTGTGCTTGACAGCATAAAGCTGCACTACGCTAGAAGTGGTGAGCGGCGCCAAATCGGTAAAATCGGTCAGATTGGTCACAGTCCCATTGCCGTAGTTCACACCGAAGACCGGCCCGAGTGCCAAGCTTTCCTGGTAAGACTTCCAGGTCAACCTCGCCGCGACGAGCTGATCGGCGATGGTTTTTCCAACTGTGGGCGCAGCGGGAACTGACTTGATGCCGTCGAGATCTGCCAAGGCCACAAATGGCCCCGCAACCTCATTCCATGTATCTACCGCCGGGGTTTCGGCGTCTGTGCCCGTGCCGGAGATGGGGCAAATGGCGCCGGTATCGACTGGTACCGGCGCAGCGCCGCTGTTGTCGTCGGCGTTCACCACTCCTGTCTCGATATTCGGGCTGCACGAGGTGCTGCCCCAGTCCGGTGAATTATCGCTGCGGATGCCAAAGTTCGAGCCGCCCACAATTTCAAGATAGTTGGTCAAGCTGGGATGTCCGACGGCGAAATAATTCGTCGCCAGGTTGACCCGCTTGTTTGCGATCAGGCTGTTCAGATACGGGTCGTTTGGATTGCCCACGACCTGTTCGTACCCGTGGTTCTCCATCATGATGAGGAAAACATGGTCCAAACGGGGGATTCCCGCTGGTCTGGTGTCTTCCTGAGCGAATGCGGCCGTCGACACGATGCCGGCGGCCAGACACAGCGATGCTAATTTCCTGAACATGGTAAACGACCTCTCGATGGATTCGGTTTAGGGAAAGTCAAATTCCGGACGCCGTGATCACGACAGTCACAGTGTCCGTGCGATGAGTTAAGGGGGCATTAAGCGACGACAAATAAATGGATAACGCAGGTTGCGGAGTGAGCGGGGTTTGTCGAATCCTGTCCCTCGCCCTATTTCTCGGTCGAAAGGGCGAGGCAACTGGACCGAAACGACAGGGAATACGGACTAGAGAACAGAAAGGCTGGGAACAAGGAAACGCGGGAACGAGACGTGGGGCCAAAGCGTAACAAGGGACAAGACAAAAGCGGTGGGAAGTGGGCCCTCGCTCGCATGATATGTTTATCAGGTTCGCACGCGAAGGTTTCCGTTGACGCCGAACTGTCCGGCCGATCGTCGTGCCGGCCCCCGCAAGATCCCATTTGAGGTAACGCAATTGAAACTACATTCTTCCCTCGGCAAACATCTCCTGTGCCGTACACCCGCCTTGGCCATCGCCGCCATTGTCTTCGCACTCGCCCTCATGGGCAGCCGCGCCTGGGCCGCTGATCCACTGCTGCTGCGCAATCCCTCGCTCAGCCAGACGAAGATCGCCTTTCTGTACGCCAACGATATCTGGACCGTGACCCGGGCGGGCGGTGTGGCCGAGCGCCTGACCTCGCAGAACAACGTTGTGGAAGGTCCCTACTACTCGCCCGATGGCTCTGAAATCGCCTACTCGAAGCTGGAACATGGAATGACCAACGTCTACGTCATCGGCTCCGATGGCGGCGTGCCGCGACGCCTGACGTGGGATAACTCCGGCCATTTTGGGGCGGGTAATTATGCAGTGGGCTGGACCCCGGACGGCAAAGATGTGCTCTTCGACTCGATGCGCACCAGCTGGTCCGATTTCCTCGAGCTTTTCAAAACTGCTGCCGACGGCCATGGCTCGCCCTCCGCGCTGCCGCTGCCGAGCGCCGTCGAAGGCTCCATTTCGCCCGACGGCCAGACCATTGCTTACGTACCGACCTTGCAGTGGGAGGCGGCATGGAAGCACTATCGCGGAGGCCAGACCACGCCCGTCTGGCTGGTGAACCTCAAGACTCTCGACCTGGTTAAAGTTCCACGCGACAACTCCAACGACTCCAGCCCGGTTTGGGAAGGCAGCACGGTCTATTTCCTCTCCGATCGCAACGGCCCCGTCTCTCTCTTCAGCTACGACACGGAAACGAAGAAGGTCTCTCAGGTCGTCGACAACACCGGCTACGATGTGAAAACCGTCGCCGCCGGGCCGGGTGCTTTGGTCTACGAGCAATTCGGGTCCCTGCATCTTTATGACCTGGCCACGCACCAGCAACACGCCGTACCCATCACTATCGAGGGCGACCTTCCCGGCCTTGCACCGCATCTGGCCAACATTCGCCCCGAGGAGCTCCAGAACTTTGACATCTCGCCCACCGGCGTGCGCCTGGTTGCTGAAGCTCACGGCGACATCTTCACCTTGCCCACCGACAAGGGCGACACCCGCAACCTCACTGCGACTCCAGGGGTAGCCGAACGCGACCCGGCCTGGTCGCCCGACGGCAAATCCATTGCTTACTTCAGCGACGCCTCAGGCGAATACCAGCTCTTCATCCGCGACCAGGAAGGCATGAAGCCGCCCACGGTCATCGATCTGGGTCCGAATCCTTCCTTCTTCTACGGGCCCCACTGGTCGCCGGACTCCAAGTACATCGCGTACTCCGACAAGCACCTGCGTCTCTGGTATGTGGCTGTCTCCGGCGGCAAACCCGTCCTCGTCGACACCGGCCTTTATGGCGGGTACGGCCAACAATATGAGCTCTCCTGGTCGCCCGATTCAAAGTGGATTGCCTACAAGCGCGATCTCAAGAACCAGTACAACGCGATCTTTCTCTATTCCCTCGACACGCACAAATCCACACAGATCACTGACGGCATGAGCGACGCTGCTCACCCAGCCATCGATCCCAACGGCCAGTACCTCTATTTCACCGCCTCCACCAACAGCGGTCCTTCATCGGGGCCCGATCTTTCCTCGGAGGATCAAAGCACGACGAGCGGCGTCTACGTGGTGGTTCTGGCCAAGAGCGGCAAATCGCCCCTCGCGCCTGAAACCGGCGATGAGAACGCCGCCAGTGACGAAAAATCGGCCAGCGACGAAAAGCCGGCCGGCGACGACAAGACCGCGGCCGGAGGTAAATCGGATCAGGACTCGAAACAGCCTGCGCCGGACGCGAAGCAGCCCGCTCCGGCCGCGAAACAGCCCGCGCCGGCCGACGCCGCGCAGAAAAAGGATGCCGCCAAACCCGCCGCCACTGTTGTCGATCTTGACGGCATCGGTGATCGCATTCTTGCGCTGCCCATCCCGGCACGGAACTACGTTGATCTCAAGGTCGGCAAGACGGGCTTCATCTACCTCGCCGAAGGCCCAGCTGTCGGCAATCCTTCAGAACCGAGCGGTCCGGGCATCCGTGGCCTGTGGCGCTATACAAACGATTCGCGGAAGACTGAGGAAGTGCTGAACGATCTGGATGGCTTCGCGGTCTCCTTCAACGGCGAAAAGCTCGTCTACATCCAGCAGGGTCAGTGGTTCACCATTGCGGCTGCCGACCTCAAGCCCGGCGGATCGAGTGGCAAGCCCGTCAACAACCACGCAATGTTCGCCACCATCGATCCCCGCGCGGAATATGCCCAGATGTACCGCGAGACGTGGCGCATTGAACGCGACTTCCTCTACGATCCGCACCTGCAGGGGCTCGACCTCGCGAAGATCGAAGCGAAATATCAGCCTTATGTGGCCGGCCTCGCCTCGCGCGACGAGTTCACTTATCTCTGCGAGGAGATGCTGGGCGAAATCGAAATCGGCCACATGTTCATCGAGGGCCCGAATTCCCCTGGCAATGGGCCAAGGACCGGTCTGCTGGGCGCCGATTACACCGTTGACAACAACCGCTACAAGTTCTCCACCATTTACAACGGCCAGAACTGGGCGCCCGGTCTTGAGGCGCCGCTCACCTCGCCCGGAGTCAACGTTCATACCGGCAACTACCTCCTCGCCGTGAACGGACGTCCGCTCTACGCTGCCGACAATCTCTACAGTTTCTTTGACGGCGCGGCCGGCAAGCAGACGGTGATCACCGTCGGCGCCAAGCCCGACGGCTCCGATGCGCGCGACGTGACCGTGGTGCCGATTCCCGATGAAGCCGGCTTGCGCAACATCGCCCGGATCAGCCACAACATCGAGCTGGTGGATAAGCTCTCCGATGGCAAGGTGGCCTACGTCTATATGCCCAACACGGCCGGCGCAGGCTACGACAACTTCAATCGCTATTTCTATGCCCAGATCGGCAAGCAGGGACTGGTGCTCGACGAGCGCTACAACGAGGGCGGCGCGCTGGCCAACTACGTCATCGATATGCTCAGCCGCAAAATGCTCGCTGGCTTCATCGAGCGCGACGGCGAGGTGAGCTACGATCCTCAGGGCGCCATCTTCGGGCCCAAGGCCATGATCATCAACCAATCTGCCGGCTCGGGCGGCGACGCCATGCCCTGGTATTTTCACAATCAGCATCTGGGAACGCTGGTGGGCACGCGGACCTGGGGCGGCCTGGTCGGCATCGGCGGCTATCCGGTGCTGATCGACGGCGGTCATGTGATGGCGCCGCGCTTTGCCATCTTCGGTTTGCACGGCTCGTGGGAAGTGGAAGGGCACGGCATCCCTCCCGACGTTGAGGTTGACGTGTTTCCCAAAGATGTTGCCGAAGGCCACGACATGCAACTGGAGCGTGCTGTCGACATCGTGATGCAGCAGCTCAAGGATCACCCGGTCGACTACCCGGTGATTCCGCCTTATCCCAACTACCACGAGCACGACGGCCTGGGCACAAAGTAGATTTCGCGTTGAGATTTCACGGCCGAAAGGGTGGGGCAACCGTCGGCGAGGACGCCGCCAGTGCGGTCGGACTGAAGCCCGGCGCTACGAAGGCCGGCACCACAATCAGGGCCTGTCGCGCTACTTGCCGGTGAACGGGTTCGACTCCTGCGGCTTGATGGTGGTGGGGTCGACGGGCGGCTCGTGGGAGTGCTCGCGCTCCTGGGCCTCGAGCTGCGCGGCGGATCCTTCGCTCGACGGCCTGAACACGCGATACGGATCGCCGGGAAGCAGGCGGTGGTCTTCAAGAGCAATCCGGACGCGACGCTGGAATTCGCGCATCGGGCCGTATTGCTGGGTTGCTTTGGTCTTGAACACAACGGGAAAGATGACCTGCGAGCCTTTGACCGCGTCCACCCCCAGGATCTGCGGGTCCTGAAGAAAACGTCCTTGAATGCGTCGCTGTTCCTGACGTCCATCGCAATCTGCTTGAGCAGTTTTGTCACGTCGTCGGGATGGGCGGAGAAGTCGACGCTCACATTGACGGTGGCCACGGAAAAGTCGGCGCTCAGATTGGCCACGGTGGTGATCTGCGAGTTGGGGATTATGTAAAGTGTTCCGTCCGCATCGCGCACCGAGGTTTTGCGCAGTGTCATGGATTCCACGGTGCCGCTTAACCCAGCGAGCCTGACTGCGTCGCCCACGTTGAACTGGCCTTCGACCAGAAACAGCATGCCGTTGAACATGTCTTTCACGATGTTTTGCGCCGCCAGGCCGATCGCGATGCCTGCGACCCCGGCCGAAGCCAGCAGCGGGGCCAGATTGAAGCCCAGCGAGTCAAGCGCCTGCAGCGCGGCGATAAGGCCGATGATGGCCAGCCCCGTGGCGTTGATGACTCCCGCCATGGTTTTTACTTCCGCGAAGCGACCCGGTCCGGCCCCGCTCTGTTCGGCAACGCCGGTCATCCGAGAGGTGACAAGCTTCAGCAAGCGGCTGAGCACAAAGGCGATGATGGCAATGACAATCAGGCGCGGGAGCTTGGTGTGGATGAACTCCTGGCTGTCGTAAATCCACTCGTCGAGAACCCGGCCCAGGAACCGTCCCTCCTGGAACCAGCCCCAGCGCAACATGAATATGAATGTCGTTGCCGACGAAAAAAGAGACATGCCAAAACTCCACCTTCTAGACTAAACTGTGCGCAGGAATGGCCGTAGCCTGGGCCTTGCTCGTCCGATTTCCTCCCTTGCGGATGGTGAGCGAATGAGACGAATCAGCGACAAAACAAAGAGCCAGAAACGCCGGGCGCAAAGCCGGGCACGATGGTTGTGTTTGTTTGGATGCGTCGCCGCGCTGGTTGTTGCCGCGGGCGTGGGACTGATTCGAACCCAGGCGCAGGAGTCGTTTCCACTGCCGGCGATCAATCCTCCGGGGGCTCAGACTGCGCATGTGCAGCAGGCCGGGACAACGTCCGAGGATGCGAGCACGCCCAAGGTCGCAAAGCAGTGCGCTGACCTGCTGAAAATGGCGACGGAACTCAAGTCCGCAGTTGATAAGTCCTCAGCAGACACTCTTTCGGTGACTGTCGTCCGCAAGGCCGGTGAGATTGAGCAACTAGCCCACAAGGTTAGGGTCGCGAACGGGAGAAACTGAGGCAGGCCATGCGATCTGTTTTTGAGGAAAGTCAAAATGCGTGAGGCGCGGCGAGCAAACGCGAGTGATTGGGGCAACCACCTGACGCGATCTTTGTGGGCGGGCCTTGGCTTGGGGTTGGTCATTGCGCTTGCCCCTGCTCCCGCGGGCCGATCGCAAACTCAGGGGCAGATTGGGCCACAGGGGGGGCAGCATCCCTATTCTCCCGGGCGGGCGGACGCAGATACGTCGAGCGACTACGACCCCATCATGATGGAGAGGCGCATGAATGCGCTCAACCTCGCACGCCAAAAGGCGATGATCTCCGACGCCGACAAGTTGCTCAAGCTCGCCAAAGAGGTGAACGACGAAATCGCGGCCAAGGATGTTACCTCGTTGACCGACGACCAGCTTCGTAAAATTGCCGAAATTGAAAAGCTGGCGCACAGCGTCAAGGAGAAGATGGCCGATGGAGTGCCACAGGCGGGGCAATCCCTCGGGCCCCCCGCTATGTTTCCCATCCAATAGGCCTCGTCCGGTGGCTCCGTCCGCGTAGGTTCGGACTTCGGTAAGGGCAAGCAACTGCTCCTTACAAGTTGTTACAATCAAGGTGTTATCCGGAAGAGGGTTCTTCCGGCAAGACGGGAGTCACCGTGCCCGGATTGGCTATGCGCAAGGTCGCCGCGCTCCGTCCATTGCGTCGACTGGTTTGCCGCGACGCCGGGAAAGACTGACTCCGGTTTTGCGTATGGGGGTCGACCGGAATGGAAGTTGCAATTTCCAGCGCTCGTGCGTCCGGATCGCGTCCGGCCTCGGATGAGCTGTCGGCGCAACAGAAGGTCGAAATCTACCGGCTGATGTTTCTTTCCCGCTCGGTGGACGACCGTGAAGTTCTCCTCAAACGCCAGCAGAAAACCTTCTTCCAGATTTCAACCGCGGGTCACGAAGCCCTGCAGGTGGGCGCGGCTCTCGCCTTGCGTCCGGGCTACGATTGGTTCTTTCCCTACTATCGCGATGGCGCTCTGTGCCTGGCCCTCGGCGTCACTCCATATGACATGATGCTCCAGGCCACGGGCGCCGCGACCGATCCGGCAAGCGGCGGGCGGCAGATGCCCAGGCACTGGAGCAGCCGCGCGCTGCATATCGTCAGCACCTCGTCTTCAACGGCGACGCAGTTACTCCATGCCGTGGGTTGCGCCGAGGCTGGGCGGGCCTTTAGCAAGCATCCTGAAATCGCGGCAAAGGCGGAAGGCGACTATCGCGCCTTTCACGACGTGGAGTTCCACGGTGATGAAGTCGCACTGGCCTGTGTGGGCGAAGGCTCGACCTCGCAAGGCGAGTTCTGGGAAGCGATCAGCACCGCCTCGAATCAGAAGCTGCCGGTGATCTTTTGCGTGGAAGACAACGGATACGCCATCAGCGTGCCTGTCGAAGTGAATACGCCGGGCGGAAACATCTCCAGACTGGTCGCCAATTTTCCCAACTTCCATTTTTCCGAAATCGACGGCAACGATCCTGTGGTGAGCCTGCGCGCCTTTCAGGAGGCGGCGGCGCACTGCCGCGCCGGCCGCGGACCTGCGCTGGTTCACGGCCATTGCGTCAGGCTGTACTCTCATTCGCTTTCGGACGACGACAAGAACTACCGGTCGGCTTCAGAAAGAGAAGCGGACCTGATGTGCGATCCGATTGCGCGCATGCGCTCGCGGCTCATCGGCGAGGGGATTCTGACGGCCAACGAGATTGACGAGCTGGAACGAAAGCTCGAAGCCGAAGCCGCAGAAGCCGCCGAGCGCGCGCTGGAAGCGCCGCTGCCGGAGGTCGAGGGAATCACCACGCACGTTTACTCTGAGGATCTCGATCCGACGCGCGCCGCCTTCGCCACCGAGCAGCCGCAAATCTCATCGGAGACGAAGGTCGCAGCATCACAAGGGGGGCATAAGGGTGCAGGCGCGCACACCATGGCCGACCTGATCAACTCCTGCCTGCGCGACGAAATGCGGCGCGATCCGCGCATCGTGATCTACGGTGAGGATGTGGCGGACGCCAGCCGCGTCGAGGCACTCTCAGAAGCGAAGGGCAAGGGCGGAGTCTTCAAGCTCACCGCCGGCCTGCAAACCGAGTTCGGATCGGAGCGAGTCTTCAACTCGCCGCTCGCTGAAGCCAACATTGTTGGCCGTGCAATCGGCTATGCGCTGCGCGGAATGAAGCCGGTGGTGGAAATTCAATTCTTTGATTACATTTGGCCTGCTATGCATCAGATTCGCAATGAGTTGGCCTTGATACGCTGGCGCTCGAATGGTGCCTGGGAGGCGCCCGTAGTCATCCGCGTTCCTATCGGCGGATATCTCACCGGCGGAGCGATCTATCACTCGCAATCGGGAGAAAGCATCTTCACGCACACTCCGGGCCTGCGCGTGGTTTTTCCCTCGAATGCGCTCGACGCGAATGGACTTTTGCGCACGGCCATCCGCTGCGACGATCCGGTACTTTTCTTCGAGCACAAGCGGCTCTATCGCGAAACCTATGGCCGCGCTGCGTACCCGGGACCGGAGTTCGCCATCCCTTTTGGAAAGGCCAAGATCGTCCGTCCCGGCTCGGACCTCACAATCGTGACCTATGGCGCGCTTATCCCGCGCGCGATGCAGGCCGCTCAGCAGGCGCAGCGCGAGCACGGAATTGAAACCGAGATCCTCGATCTGCGCACGTTGAATCCCTACGATTGGGAGGCCATCGCCGAGAGTGTGCGCAAGACCAATCGCGTGATCGTGGCCCACGAAGACATGCTGAGCTGGGGCTACGGCGCGGAGATCGCGGCGCGCATCGCCGATGACCTTTTCGACGAGCTCGACGCTCCCGTGCGCCGAATCGGCGCGATGGACACCTTTGTCGCTTACCAGCCCAAGCTCGAAGACGCGATTCTGCCGCAACCGGAGAACATTCTGAAGGCCATCGTGGAGCTGAAGGCATACTGATTCAGTCTGGGTAGCGCTCCGGGTAACCGACGGGATACAAGCCGCCCCACCGGAGGCCCCGCCAAATGGCGCGAATCGCTTCCGGCGCGGATACAATACTGGGATGGACTTCCGCACCCATTTTCAGCAGGGATACTGGCGCGGGGCGCGCCCGGCGGGCCGAGCCGCATGAGGAATTTCCTGCGCCTTCTGCGCTATGGGCTGCCGTACACGCTGGAGTGGCTGCCCGGAGTCGTGCTGTCGGCCATCGTCGGGTTGCTCGACGCCTTCCGCATCCTGCTGTTGCAGCCAATCTTCGATCGGGTGCTGGCGCCGAACTCGCCTGAAGGCCCGATCATGCTCGGGCTTGCCAATAGCCGGTGGCACTTCGATCTGCGAAGCATGGTCCCGCATTTTCTGCATCTGCACAACCCATGGGATGTGGTTGCCTTTGCGCTCGTGGTTGCAACGGTCGTGAAGGGACTCTGCGACTACCTGGGAAACTATCTTGTGAACTATGCGGGATTCGGCACCATTACCGACCTGCGCAATCATCTTTACGAAGTTACGATGCGCCGCTCATCGAGCTTCTTCCATCAGCATCCCACCGGCACCATTCTTTCCACGCTCATCAACGATGTGGACCGGGTGCAAACTGCGGTTAGTTCCGTGTTGGGCGATTTTCTGCAGCAGTTCTTCACCTTCCTGGTCGCGATTGTGCTCATTATCAAGCTCGGCGGCTACCTCAGCTGGTCTTTGGTTCTTTTTATTCCGGTCGTGATTGCTTCGGTCCGCAAGATCGGCAGCGAAGTCCGCACACGTACCCGGACCGGCCAGGACAAGCTGGCCGAAGTCCAGAACATTCTGCACGAGACGGTCACCGGCAACCGCATCGTGAAGGCCTTTAATACCGAGCTGTGGGAGATCCTTCGCTTCAAGAGTGCGGCCAAACGCCTCTTCCGCGCCAATCTGCGCAGCGTGCGCATTCAGTCCATCAGCTCGCCCTTGATGGATGCCGTCGGCGCAATCGCCATGGCTCTGCTGCTGTGGATCGGCCGCAGCGCAATCAAGAGCGGCTACATGACCATCGGCGTTTTTGGCGCGTTCATCTTCCTGCTCTTCAAGCTCTACGATCCGCTGCGGCGCTTCGCTTTCTTCTACAACAGCTTCCAGCAGGCAATGGGCGCTTCCGCATCGATCTTCGCCTTCTTCGATGGCGAAGACGACGTGAAAGAGCGGCCGCGCGCCGCCACCTTCACGCGCTTTCGCCAGGCAATCAGATTTGAGAATGTGGGGTTCTCCTATTCGACCGACGAAGGCGAGCACCAGATTCTTCACAATGTAGATCTGGAAGTAAACTCCGGCGAGGTGCTTGCCATCGTCGGCCCCAGCGGCGCGGGCAAGTCCACGCTGGTGAACCTGATTCCGCGCTTCTTCGACGTGACTTCCGGCCGCATTCTCATTGACGGCCGCGATCTGCGCGATCTCACGCTGGCGTCGCTGCGCCGCCAGGTGGCGCAGGTGACGCAGGAGACGATTCTCTTCAATGACACCGTGCACAACAACATTGCGTATGGGCAGCCCGACGCCAAGGCCGCGTTGGTTGAGCAGGCTGCCCGCAACGCATTGGCCCACGACTTCATCCTGAACATGCCGCTCGGTTACCAGACAATGATCGGCGAGAAGGGTTTTCGGCTCTCCGGCGGCGAACGCCAGCGCCTGGCTATCGCGAGGGCCATCTTCAAGAACGCACCGATTCTCATTTTGGACGAAGCAACGTCTGCTCTCGATTCCGAGAGCGAGTCCCTGGTACAGACGGCGTTGGCCAACCTCATCCAGAATCGTACCGTGGTTGTGATTGCGCATCGCCTTTCCACCATTCGACGCGCTAACCGCATCGCCGTGCTTGAGGGCGGCCGCACTACTGCCGTCGGGTGCCACGACGAGTTGCTCAGCTCTTCGCCCACATACCAGAGGCTCCATCAGTTGCAATTCATGGACATGCCCGAATCAATGGACACGCCTGAAACGCAAACACCGGATCCTAATCTGATGTATCTGCCGTTCGATGACCGGGCCGCGCTGGCCACAGGAGCGAAGGAGTAAGGATGGCCATTGCTTCGATGACCGGGTTTGCGCGGGTGCAGGCTCGCGTGTCCATGGGCGGCGAGGAGCAACTCAGCTGCACGCTGACCGTGAAGAGCGTCAACCATCGCTTTCTCGATCTGCAGTTCCGCCTTCCGGCTGGCCTTGACGCGCTGGAGATGGAGTTGCGCCGCGTGCTCAAAGAGAATCTGATCCGCGGTCACGTCGATCTCACCCTCTCTGTCGACAGGAATTCGCAGGCGAAAGCGGGGTACAATCGCGAACTGATCTCCGGCTATCTCGCCGCTTTTGAAGCGGCGCGAAGCGAGCACCGGCTGATTGGAGAGCCGGACTTGAACGCGGCATTGCGGCTGCCCGGCGCATTGCAAGTGGAAGACAGAAACAACACCGACCTGACCGCGCTCGCGGCTGGCGTGCTTGAGCAGATGGTTCCGCTGCTGGAGCAATTGAAGGCCATGCGCGCGCGCGAGGGCGAGGCACTGGAGACAATCTTGCGTGGCACGCTCGACCGGCTTGCCGACGCGACGGCCAGCATCGCCGAGCTTCGTCCGGAGATCGAGCAGCGAAGCCAGGAGCGGCTGGCGCAGCGTCTGACGGCCGCCGTTGGGCCGGAGTTCAACCAGCAAAGAGTGCTTGAGGAGGTTGCCGTTCTCGTTGACCGCAGCGACATCAGCGAGGAACTGGAGCGCATGACGACGCACATCGGGCATTTTCGCGAGCTGCTCGGCTCCAGCGGCGAGGTGGGAAAGAAACTCGATTTTTTGCTGCAGGAGATGAATCGCGAAGCCAACACTCTTCTTTCCAAAACCGCGGGCGTAAGCGGAAAGGGAACGCGCATTACGGAGTTGGGCCTGGCCATGAAAGCGGAGATTGAAAAGGCCCGCGAGCAGATTCAGAACGTGGAGTAAACCGAGCTGTTAGCCTTCGGTGTCAGCTTTTTCGATGGGAAAGCCGAAGACAGTTGTTTACGCGACATGAAACTGAAGGCTGACGGCCGAAAGCTGAAAGCTCCAGGGAGACGAAAGACAAAAGTGGCTGGCATTTTATTTATCATCTCGGCGCCGTCGGGCTCGGGCAAAAGCACTCTGGTAAGCGAGCTGCGCAAGCAGGTGAGCGGCGTTGACTTCGCCGTCTCGTGGACCACGCGCGCTCCGCGCGGCTCTGAGGAGAACGGGCGAGAGTATCACTTCACCACCCGCGAAGAATTCCTGCGCATGATGAACGAGGGCCTGTTTCTGGAATATGCCGAGGTCTTCGGGCATTTCTACGGCACTGCCCGCCAATCGCTCGATGATGCTCTGGCCGCGGGTCACGACCTGATGCTCGACATCGATGTGCAGGGCGCGGCGCAGGTGCGAGCCAAGATGGCGGAGGCCGTGGGCATCTTCGTTTTGCCGCCGAACCCCAAGGTTCTGCGCACGCGCTTGCGCAACCGCAGCCGCGCCGAGGGCGTCATGGACGAGGACGAATTGTTTCGCCGTCTCGGCCAGGCCCGCAATGAGATTGAGAATTATCGCCAATACGGCTATATTCTGGTCAATGACGTTCTCGACCGGGCGGTAGCGCAACTGGAAGCTATTGTGCTGAGTGAACGTTTTTATCGCAATGGCGAAGTGATCGCATACCGTTCGCGCCGGGTGTTGGAGGTTGCCGCGGCCTGTCTGCAGGCGAACTCGCAGGAGCGGCTCAAACCTGTGCTGGAGGCCTTTGGCATCGATGGGGACTCCGGCCAGCAGCAGCTTCCCTTTGGAGATGAACCCGATGACGATTGAGACCCAGTTCGATTCCAACTATCGCAAGGTATTGGTAGCCGCACGGCGCGCGCGTCAAATACAGAACGGTTCCCAGGCGCTGGTCCCCACGCGATCCAGCAAGGCATGCCGGATTGCGCAGGATGAAATCAACGCCGGGAAGATTTCCTACGTGAAAAATGAGGTCGAAGTGACAAAGCCGCTCGTTGAAGGTCCGGCAATCCCCATTCTTCTCAGCTAAAAGCAATGGTCAGGGAAGAGGTGTCAGGGTTCAGCAAGGCCCCTGATCCCTGTTTCCAGATCCCTGACCCCTGGCCCCTGTTCACCTTCCCCTGAACTACAATCGAGATATGAGAGTCGTCGTGGGCGTCTCCGGCGGAATCGCCGCGTATAAAGCGGCAGAACTGGTGCGCGTCCTGCAGCGCCAGGCCGTCGAAGTGCATGTGGTGATGACCGCGTCGGCGCAGAGATTTGTGCAGCCGCTCACCTTTGCCGCGCTCACCGGCCACAAGGTCATCACCAGCCTGTGGGAAGAAGGCGACCCCGGCGCGGCCGCACCGGAGCAAAACGGCATCGATCACATCGCGGAGGCGCAATGGGCCGACGCGCTCGTCGTTGCTCCCGCCACAGCCAATACTCTGGCCAAGTTTGCTCACGGCATCGCCGACGACTTTCTCTCCACGCTCTATCTTGCGATTTCTGCGCCGGTCATCGTTGCGCCGGCCATGAATGTGAACATGTGGAACCATCCCGCCACCCAGGCGAATCTTGAAACTCTGCGGCAGCGCGGCGTGGCAATTATCGAGCCTGGAACAGGCGAGCTGGCCTGTGGCATGGTGGGCGCCGGCCGCATGGCTGAGCCGGAGACGATTGGCGCGGCGGTGACGGCTGCGCTTGGCCGCCGCCGCGACCTCGCCGGAGAAGTGGTGCTGGTGACCGCCGGCGGCACGCGCGAGGCCGTCGATCCCGTGCGCTTCATCGGCAATCGTTCCAGCGGCAAAATGGGCTATGCGCTGGCTGAGGCTGCGCGCAGCCGCGGCGCAAGAGTGATTCTGATCAGCGGGCCGTCGAGCCTGCGAGCGCCCGCACATTGCGAAATCATCAGGGTCACAACCGCGGACGAAATGCGAAGCTCGGTGCTCGCCAGCATGAACGAGGCTACGCTGGTCATCAAGGCCGCTGCTGTGGCCGACTATCGCCCCGTCGCGGTCTCCGCGCAAAAGCTCAAGCGCACCGGTCCGCTGACCCTCGAACTCGCGCCCACAGAAGACATCCTCGCCGAAGTCGTCCGTCGGCGCCGTCCGGGGCAGCTTATCGTGGGCTTCGCCGCGGAAACTGAAAATCGCATGGAGAACGGCCGCGCCAAGCTTCTCGCCAAGGGCGCAGACGCGATCGTAGTGAACGATGTCGCCGGCGAAGGCGTTGGCATCGACTCCGACACGAATGCAGCCACGTTCCTCACCCGGGCCACTTCCGTGGAGCTGCCGCAGATGCCCAAGCGCCAATTGGCCGATCGCATCCTCGACGAGATTCTCACTCTGCGCCGTCCGCGCCATGTGGTCGTGGAGCTGGATGATGCGCGCGATGTGGAAGCGCGCAAGAAGCAGGCCATCCAGAGCCGCGTGCTGGACGAGAGCGTTCCCGCCGGCCCCCCCGTCGGCATGGGCCGGCGCCAGCTCATCGTGGAGTAAGCAGATTGCCGCGCGCACTCAATTCCGCCACCCGCGACGCTCTGGCCGAGCGGCTCAGGTTCTACCGCGATCTCGGGCTCACCGACTTTTACCGCCGGCCTGTTGCGGAGGGTGCCCGCGGTCTCGATTCTGAGACCGGGGAAGGGACTTCCTCGGATGAGGTTGCCCCATCCTTTTCGCAGGCCGCGCAGGCGGCCTCGGAAAGGGTGGGAGGCCGCAATTCCTCGCCAACGCAGGCCGGTGCCCCAACCTCTGAAATCCAGCCCAACTTTTTCGGAGAGGAACCCACGATCAAACCTCGCAAATCCATTTCCGCGCCTCCGCAAGTCGCCGCTGCCGTTCCTGCTGACGAGCGCGCCGCCGCATTAGTGCTCATTCGCGAAGAACTCGGCGACTGCACCCGCTGCGCGCTGCACACAGGGCGTCACACCATTGTCTTTGGCGTCGGCAATCCCGCCGCTCGATTGATGTTTGTGGGTGAAGGTCCCGGCGCCGATGAGGACGCGCAGGGATTGCCCTTCGTGGGGCGCGCCGGGCAACTGCTCAACAACATGATCGCGGCCATGGGGCTCAAGCGCGAAGAGTGCTACATCGCCAATATCGTCAAATGCCGTCCGCCGGGCAACCGTACGCCGGAGCCGGAAGAGGCCAACACCTGCTCGCCATTCCTCTTTCGCCAAATCGACGTGGTGCGGCCGCAGGTTCTGGTGGCGCTCGGAGCGACAGCAGCGACCTATCTCCTCGGCGCGCGGCAACCGCTGGCCGGGCTGCGCGGGCGCGTCCACGCATTTCGCGGGATGAGCTTGATCGTCACCTATCACCCGGCATTTTTGCTGCGCGATCCGCGGCAAAAGAAGGAAGCCTGGGCCGACTTGCAGATCGCAATGAAAGAGCTGGGCCTGAAGGCGCCGGCAAAATCGTAAGCAACTCCTCTTCGCTTTGACGCACGGCACAGGCCACGCTTTGGCGCGACGAGCTCCCGCCTCGCACCGGCCCGCCGCATCCCCTACACTGAATCTTGTCTCCCATGCCCGCATACTGCGAAGTCGCGTTGCCGGTGCCACTGGATCACACGTTCACCTACGGCGTGCGGCTGGGGCAGCTTCCGCAGCGCGGCGCGCGCGTGATTGCTCCTTTCCGCAATGAGAAGCTCATCGGCGTGGTCACGGCGATCGATGCCACGCCTCCAGCAGAAGTCGAAGTCAAATATCTCGAGGCCGTGCTCGACGAGGAGCCGCTGCTCAGCGATCATCTGCTCGAGCTCGCGGAGTGGATCGCGCAATATTACCTGGCGCCGCTCGGCGAGGTGCTGCGCGCCATGCTGCCTTTGGCTGCTGAAGTCCGCCGCACCGTCTACTACCGGCTCACCGATCTCGGCCGCGACATTCTTGCGCGAAGCATGGACGGCGACCAGGGGAAGAGAATCGCGCCGCAGGTCCGCCGCCGCGGCAAGCTCTCCAATGAAGACCACGACATGGAACGGCGCGTACTGGAGCGGCTGTCTTCGGGCGAGCCGGTGAAGGTGTCGACGCTGCGAACCGCGACAGCCGCATCGCTGCCGCTCTTGGCCGGAATGGCGCGCAAGAAGTGGATCGCGCGCGAAACCGCCGCCGCCGAGCGCGACGCGCGGCGCATGGAGCGCTTTGCGGTGCTGGCCGGTGATGGCCGCCTGCCCGCGCTCACCGAGAGGCAGACAGCGATTCTGGCGGAGCTTGCAGCCAGCGGCGGCGAATTGCCTCTCGCCGAGTTGCGGCGTCGCGAGCTGCCGTCGTCTACTCTCCAGACGTTAGTCCGGCGCGGCCTGGTGCGCATCGACGAGCGGCCTGAGGCGTTTCGGCTGGGCGGCCTCACTCCTTCGTCCGAAATGTTCAGTCTGAACGCTGCGCAGACCGATGCGCTGGCAATCATCACCGGCGCGATCGGGGCGTTCCATCCCTTTTTACTCTTCGGAGTAACTGGATCGGGAAAGACCGCCGTCTATCTCGCCGCCATGCAGAAGGCGCTCGACCGCGGAATGACGTTCGATCCTGCTGGTTCCCGAGATCGGACTCACGCCCCAGATGGCCGGTTTGCTCGATCAGGCATTCGGGCAAAAGGTGGCGCTGCTGCACTCCGCTCTCACGCCCGAGGAGCGCAGCGAGCAGTGGCGGCGCATTCGCCGCGGCGACGCGCCGATTGTCGTTGGCACGCGCTCGGCCATCTTCGCGCCTGCGCCGAATCTGGGATTGATCCTCGTCGACGAGGAGCACGACCAAAGCTACAAACAGGAGGAGACGCCGCGCTACAACGCACGCGACGTGGCCGTGATGCGCGCCAAGCTCGCCGGCGCCGTCGTGGTCATGGGCTCGGCCACGCCATCGCTTGAAAGCTGGCAAAACGCGGAACGCGGCAAGTACACGCGCATTGAGCTGCGCGACCGCGTGATGAACCGTCCGCTGCCCGAGGTCGATCTCGTCGACATGCGCCGCGAGTTCCAGGAGTCGGGCAAGGACCAGCTCTTCTCGCGTTCTCTTGTCGAGCAGACCAAGGCTGCGCTCGAGCGCGGCGAGCAGGCGCTCATTCTGCTCAACCGCCGCGGCTACTCGTTCGCCGTCATGTGCCGCTCCTGCGGAGAAAAACTCGAGTGCCAGAACTGCGCCATCGCGCTCACCCACCACAAAGCGCAGTTGGATGATAGCGCCGAGGCCCGCGCGGGCCAGCGCCTCGAGTGCCACTACTGCGGCTAC
Organism: uncultured Acidobacteriaceae bacterium; assembly: GCA_963823805.1. Classification (GTDB taxonomy): domain Bacteria; phylum Acidobacteriota; class Terriglobia; order Terriglobales; family Acidobacteriaceae; genus Telmatobacter. The sequence continues at coordinate 678,999 of CAWGMW010000001.1, forward strand.
AAGCGCACGGTTCCGGCGCGCTGCCCCAAGTGCGACAGCGAGCATTTGTACTACCTCGGCGCGGGCTCACAACAAGGAGAAGAGCGGCTCGCGGAGATTTTTCCCGGCGCGCGCATCGGCCGCATGGATCGCGACACGGTCCGTGGGCGCTACGATCTTGAACATCTTCTCGCGCGCCTGCACTCGGGCGAGATCAATCTGCTTGTCGGCACGCAGATGATCGCCAAGGGCCACGACATTCACAGCGTCACGTTGGTCGGCGTCGTGGGTTGCGACCACGCGCTTTCGATGCCGGATTTTCGCGCGGCCGAGCGCGTCTTTCAACTGATGACTCAGGTCAGCGGGCGCGCGGGCCGCGGCGATCTCCCGGGACGAGTCGTTGTGCAGACCTACTATCCCGATCACTACGCGATTCTTGCCGCCACGGCGCACGACTACGCAGCCTTTGCCGAGCGCGAGCTCAAGTACCGCCGCTGGATGCACTACCCGCCCTTCGGCGCGCTGGCCAACGTGCTCGTGCAGTCGCAAAAGCTGGAAGAGGCCGCGGGGTGGGCCGGCATCCTCGGCAAGTATCTCCTCCAAAACCAAAACCGCGGAGCGGCGGTGCGGGTGCTTGGGCCCTGCACCGCGCCCATCGCGCGCATCAAAAACGTCTACCGCTTCCACATGATTCTCAAGAGCGCAAACCGCAAAGCGCTGAACGAAGCGTTGCGCGGCATGTTGGCTCACGCGGCTGAGAAGGATGTGCCTCGCCGCAACCTGATCGTCGATGTGGACGCCCTGCGCCTGATGTGAGAAACCGTCGGCCTATCTCCTGTTCCCTGCGGGCTCGCGGTCTCGCCAAAGCCGGTGGGGTAGAAGATAGGTAACACCCGCGATGACTTCCCAGTGGGTTGAGGTTGAGGTAAGGCCGTGGTCAAAGCCAGCGTCCCAAACGAGATTTTTGCGTTGCGTGTATCCCAATGCCCAAAGGTTGCCGATTGCTTCTCCGTGCAGGAACGGTTGCGTAAAGTGCCAGATTTCGCCTGAGACAGCAACGCGTTTGGTGAGTGGACGGGAGATGGACAGTGTCTGGCCGAACTGGGCCCGGTTAACCGCGTCCTGAGACATCCGGTTGAAGATGAAGTTGGTGTCGTAATGGAATCCCCAAGCATCGGCGCTGGCAAGAAACAGAACTGAGTCAATTGGGCTGCCGTAGTCGAGATCGGGTGCTGGACCGTTATACAGTCGTCGCCAGTAGCTGGCGGCAACGGTGGGGTTGGCGCCGTTGCCGGCATGGATGACAGCCTGTCCTCCGAGAGAGTAATCGCCCGATCCTGCTCCATGCTGGCCGTTGGCTCTGTAGAACGCTGAGGGAGACGTGACAGCAAGAAACTGAAGACGGTTGGAGACTGCCAACCTGATCGTTTCGTTCAGGCCGAATTCTGTGGTGAATTCGGGCGATCGCCATGCGCCCATGATGCCACTCTCGAACTGCAGAAAACCGACAGGAGTCAGCGTTGCCGGGGTTGTAACTGTTGGCCTGCCGGGGTTCGCAGCCTCGTCGTCAGCGCCGGTCTGCTGTGCCGCCAATGGCGCGGCGATTACCAACGAGATGAGCAGAAGCAGTGTCTTAGATGGGCAACTCAATCGTCCTCCAAAGTTTCGAGCACTCCGCACTCTCGTGCCGCTCCGTTTCCACCGCAGTTCCGGGCCATGCGGGTTAGAGTACTTCCGATCGATCTCAGATGAGCGATCCTATGCTCTATGTTGGCGATCCTTTTTATTTGTCGCGAGCGCCGGAGCAACCTTGTCTCGACGATACTTTTGGGTTTCGGGCGCGAGTTGGCCGCTTGGTCCAGTTTACGGAAAGGGGGTGTCTTTCCGTGTATAAATGCCGGATTGTTGAGTCTGCGATGTTCAAGGCCCTGAAGGTCCTTGTTCCCTCCGTTTGGTCGCGGGCCCGAGGCGAAAACGCGCGAGATGATCAATTTGCCGGATGACGACTTATTCACTTGCTGAAGATCGATGATGACCGGTATGATCCGGGGCAGCTTCCGCACCGTCATGAGCAAGCGCGGTCTGTGGACTCTGGAGGCGGTTCTTCGGCAGATCGCAATCCTTTCCCCGCAGGCGTTGGCGCAGCAACGATGAGGGCGCCGGCCCACTGCCTCACGATTCAACAAATCGCGGATCCGGAAATGCGTGAAGTTCTACTTCCCCAGGAAGGACAAGAGCTGCGTGCCATGAATGGGTTTCCGGCGATTTGAGGAGGAGAATATGCGAACCTTTACGAAACTGTATCTCGCTGGGATTCTGCCCGCGGTTCTGCTGTTCTGCATGCTTCCGCAGCAGGCGAGCCCGCAGAGCCGGGCGAACTTCTGGTTCCTGAACAACAGTGGAAAGCAACTGAACAACCTGTACGTCTCGCCGCACTCACAGAATTCGTGGGGCAACGATGTGCTGGGGCGCGCCGCTCTGCCGGTCGGGATGGGTACGCTAATTATCTTTCCGCCCACCTGGCGCGGTGTTTGCCACGAGGATTTCAAGCTGGTTTTTAGTGACGGGACCTCTGAAACATACCCGCAGGGCATCGATGTTTGCCAGCTCCATGCTCTGCAGTTCGATGCAGACACGGTTGAGGGATTCTGAACCGCGCAGTGCCGCACGAGTAAGCTGCCGTTGTCAGCGGCGGGAATCAGGGGGCAGGAGCCTAAACGAGGTTCCTGCTCTCTTTGTTTGTCGGCTGGAAATCTGTGACGCTGGCGGCGAGGATGCCGCCAGTACAGCCGGTCGCCCACCCCAACGACGAAGACCTATCGCCGGGGACCCCAGTCAGGAGACCAGCGCTACAAAGGGCCAAGCGAACGGCACCACGCGGTCGCCACTAGTGCGCAGCGGTGAACGGGTCGATGTTGAGCAGTTGCAGCAGCGAGTTGTCGTAGAAGGGCGTGGGCGTGAAGGTAAGCACGAAGAGGATAAGGCCGCAGATTCCGAGAATGGCGCGGCTGCGCGACAGTTCGGTGACCTCAGAGACTTTTGGATGGCGCAGCGCGGGAATGAGCAGAAAGACGCCCCAGAACATCCAGCCGACCCAGTAGACGGCTCCGGCGAGGAAGAGGAGAAACGGCAAGATGTTGGTGAGCATGCGGTGGAAGCGTGGCGAGAGCGCGTAGAGGATGTGGCCTCCATCGAGTTGGCCGCCGGGGATGAGGTTGAGCGCGGTGATGAACAGGCCGATCCAGCCGGCGACGAGGATGGGATGCGGCGAGGCTTGATTGAAGGAGGGGATCGCCGGGTTCCAATGTGCGAGCAGCTGGCGGAGGATCTGGATGGTGAGCGGATCGCCGCCGAAGCGAATGAGGGAATCCGGCGCGCCGGGTGCGCGGGCAGTGCTGAGCAGGAGGCCGGCCGCGACGGCGAGTACGGAGGCGATGAATCCGGCGAGCGGTCCGTAGATTCCCACGTCCATGAGTGCGTCGCGCGTGGGGATGCGGGTGCGGATGCGGATGACGGCGCCGAAGGTTCCGCTGAGCGTGGGAGCGGGGATGACCCAGGGCAGAGTGGCACGCAGGCGATGCGCGTGGCACGCCGCGTAGTGGCCGAATTCATGGATGAGAAGAATGCCGAGCAGAGTAAGCGAATAGGCAAACCCCGCGGAGAAGAGAGCGGGGTGGCGCAGCAACCAGCCCCACGGCCACAGATCGCTTTCGCTCGCAACGGGCGGCAGCCCCGCGAGGAAGTTGTGCATGAACCGCGCGCCGTTCACGGTAGTGGTGACGATGCTGGCGAGGAGCAGCAGCACCGGCAAGCCATATTCTCGATAGAGTGGACGCAACCGGGACCTTTCTTGAAGGGCGTCGAGGCCGATACGCCCAACAGTCGTGCCCTGGGGTTGGTCGACTTGGGAATCAGTGGTCGAGAATCGGTGATTCTAAACTTCGAAACGTATACGCATAGAAACCACGGCGGAGCAACTCGCTGAGAGTGATCCGCGAGAGCGGCCGGAGTTGGGAGAGCCGGCGATTCTGTTAGCTGCCTGGTGCGCCAGGCTCGAGCGTGTGCAGTTCTTTGCCTGGCTTGAAGCGAACGGCCTTGCCGGGAGCGATGTTGACCTCAGTCCCGGTGCGTGGGTTGCGGCCAATGCCGGTTTTACGCGCGCGGACGCTGAAGACGCCAAATCCGCGCAGTTCGATGCGCTCGCCGGCCGCCAAAGCCTGTTTGAGGCCCTCGAAGACCGTGTCCACTGCCGCTTCAGCTTTGGTGCGCGGCAGGCCCGTGCGCTCAACCACGTTGTGAACAATATCCTGCTTAATCAATGAAGTGACCTCGCTGGCGCGATCTTAATGATGCGTATCTTACCACCAACACCGCCCATACTACAGATTTTGTTGCGATTAGAAAAGCAGGCTCCGAAAAAGCAAGGGGCAGGGAGTAGCCAATAGAGAGTAGAAGGGCGGGGAAGAAGGCGTCGAAAATTGTCGGCGGGCGGGGTGATTTAAGATGGTGAATCGGAGCCGTAAACGAAGCTGAATAAGCTGGGACAAGCCGGGCGCAACGCCCGGAACAGGAGACGCATGTCGATTCAGAGCGATCGATGGATCAGGGAACAGGCGCTGAAGCACGGGATGATCGAGCCGTTCAGCGAAAAGCAGGTCGCGGGCAATGTGATCTCCTATGGACTCTCTTCTTACGGCTACGACCTGAGAGTCTCCGACGAATTCAAGATTTTCACCAATGTGAACAGCGCCATCATCGATCCCAAAGCGTTCGACGAGCGGTCGTTTGTTTCCGTGCAGGCGGATTCGGTGATTGTTCCGCCGAATTCATTCGCGCTGGCGCGCTCGGTCGAGTATTTTCGGATTCCGAGAGATGTGCTGACGATTTGCGTGGGGAAGTCGACCTACGCGCGCTGCGGAATCATTGTGAATGTGACGCCCTTCGAACCTGAGTGGGAGGGATTTGTCACGCTCGAGATTTCCAACACGACGCCGCTGCCCGCGAAGGTGTACGCCAACGAGGGACTGTGCCAGATTCTGTTTTTCCACGGCGATCAGCCCTGCGAAACGAGCTATGCCGACCGTAAGGGGAAATATCAAAAGCAGCAGGGAATTGTGCTGCCGAAGCTCTAGAGAATTTCCGGATGCCACCTTTGCGTCATTGAGCTAGCACCTAATTCTTAGCCATGCAGGTTTTAGTGGGATTTCAAATTAGACATATGCCGTGAAAGATTCACGGAAGGACTCATTCAAAAAAATTGAAGCGAAGCAAAATCGGCGCGGTTGTTTGGGGCAGCCTGTCGATCGAGTTCAAAGAAACGCAAAACTGCACTGCCATTTTTCTTCCGGATCGAGCGAAGACAAAATCGATCAAAATCTGACCGAGCCGGTTTGACTCCGGCTGGGCGTGGACCGGTGTGGGGATGACATCGCCGAAACGTACTCCTGGCGCAATTCGAATTGGTGTGGCGGCGGATGAACCGATTCGCGTCGCCGGCCTTGCGGGCATCTTTGACCAGCCCGCGGGGAAGAACGAAGCTCAGCTCGTTCCCGTGATTGCCAGCCTGAAAGAACTGCTGGCGCACAACAACGTCGACTACATTGTGGTCGACCTGCATTCAGAGTTGGGCGGTTTTGAGGCGCTGGAGACGATTCGGCGCGAGCGGCCTGACGTGCGATCCATCGTGATTGGCCCGGAAGGCGACGAGGAGCTGATTTTGAGCGCGATCATCGCCGGGGCCAGGGGCTACCTCGGGCAGACCGCAGGCCCTGAACTGGTTCGCAGTGCCATCGACGTGGTGACTACCGGGTCAATTTGGGCTCCCAGGCGCATTCTCTGCCGCGTGATCGACCGCCTGCTGAAGGTTCCCGGAGTGTCGCAGGCTGCTGCGAATCAACAGCTTACAAAGCGAGAGCAGGAAGTCCTCACCTTGATCATGGGGGCTCATTCCACGCGCGAGATCGCCAGCGAACTGGGCATCGAGCAGCGAACCGTGAAGGCTTACGTCGGCCGCCTCATGCGCAAGGCTGGCACCGACAACCGGATCAAGCTCTCCATGTCGGCACTCGGCCGTTCGATCATTCCCAGGGGTCTTGGTGGGCAAAGAGTGGATCAAAGTCACCAAAGTGCAGCAAAATAGGTGAAATGCTGATTACTTTTTGCCACCACACTTAAGTACTCTTGTGTAGTTACCCGAATTTCAGCATTCTTATCCACAGAAACAACGCAGATCTGGGGAAAGGAGTTCCCCGGCGACATGTAAAGCATGATGCCTGGGAACTCCTCTTTTTTCGTTGTACGCACTCCGGAGCCTGCTTGTCTCGCTCTTCTCAGCCCTCCCCCTCCAAACCTATACCTCAACCGCAGGGCTAACGGCCCAAACCGGGCCGTGGTGCCCGATTCAGCCGTTCAGGCGGCGCTCTTGTGGCGCAGTTCGCGCTCCATTCGAGTTGCGAGCAGCTTGCGAGCCTTCTCCAGCCTGCGCAGCCTTGAAGGGCTGAGCCTGCTGGCTGCGTGGGAGATATAAAACGTGAGCAGTCTCATTCCCGCAGCGGTCCCCTGCGGGCTCACTTCTTTCGATGCGAGAGAATCCGCGAGTTCCACGGCGGGCAAGTTGAATAAACCCACAGGTGGGCTAACCGGGTCCATATTCAAGTCCGTATTCCTCCTGCAGATTGAGTTTGAAGCGAGAGAGAGAGGGCGGAGCCTCGCCGGAGCGAGGTCCCCGCCACTCCAGGTAGCGTTGACAGACCCTAGCGATGCATCTCAGCCTCGCCGAAGTATCTCCTTACAGCGTGCAGAAATCCCTCGGCCTGCGGAGGCGGAGGCACTTCGCCGCGGAGAATTGCGTCGAAGTGATGGGGTTCGCCATAGAGCTCATCCGTGTCCCCGGCATTCTGGCTCACCGTTGCTCCATTCAGGTCGATGCCCGCAAAGATTCCGCGGCTGCGCGACCAAGTCAGCATTTCAGCTCGCATGCTGATGTCGGTCGAGGCCTGTGCGTCGCGGCCCACGGGTCCGGCAGCTGCCGACGCATCGGCGCCGATCTTGAACTTGTCATGGAGAAGATCCTGGAAGCCCTTGTCATTCGTCGCCACTAAGACCAAATCTGTACCCTGCCCACCGATCTGGAAGCCCACCGATCCGCCGGCCAGGCGAATGAACACCGGGGCGCTCCAACCGTGATCGGTGCGGCAAGTGACCACGCCCTGTCCGTACTCTGCGCCTACAACGAATGCTCCCTTCACCACGCTGGGAATTACGGCAATACACTTTGCATGGCGTGCGATCCCATCGGGAACGGCCTTGTCAGGCACAGACATAATCGAGTCGATCACGTTTCGGGCGGCGTCCAGACGGCCATCCAGCTTGACCTGGTCGTCGGCGGCACGTGCCGCAACCGCGCAACCGGCGATCAACAACAACGCAAAGAATTTCTTCATCTCCAACCTCCTTGATTCCTACGCCTCGTCGGCGTCTTGACAAACTTCCGCAAGCTTCAAATTGCTACTTCTGCTTCGATGCAGATTGTCGAGCCGCGGCAATCTAAATTCTGAACAATTGTCGAAGTTATGGTCGTAGAAGAAGATCCGGCTGATTCTTTAAGCTACGCCGTAAATTGAATGGAAAGTTTCTTGGGCTTTAGGCAACGACTTAGGCAACCTTATTGGGCAGCAAGGTCGCGCAACGCCGAGGGGCCTCGGTCTGGACTGGGTTTTCACAGGAGGAAGATGCGGTTGTGCCCATCAATGCTGTAGCCTGTTCGAGGAGGAATCGGCAGCGCAAATCAGCCGGTCATCCCCTTGAACCCTCCAACTCAACGACACGGGCAGAGAAACCCGTGCCCCGACAAAGAGTTCGCGCATCCGCGGCGCTAATCCGCGAATGGAAAGGATATTGAGATGAAAAAGGTCATTGTTTCGATCTTCCTCAGCTTTCTGCTCCCATCGACAGCATTCGCCGCATCCTCGCGGGAGGATTTGCAGGCTCGCCTCGATGCAGCCAAAGTGGTGCTCGACCAGATCATGGGCGCCGGTGACAGGACCGTTCCGAGCAACATTTTGAAGTCAGCCACGTGCGTGGCCGTCGTCCCCAGCATGGTGAAGGGCGCATTTTTCGTGGGCGCTCAGTACGGCCAGGGCGTGGTCACGTGCCGCACGGGCCACGGGTGGAGCGCGCCGGTGTTCATCCGCATGGCCGGAGGGTCGTTCGGTTTCCAGTGGGGCGGCCAGGCGACGGATCTGATTCTGATTGCGGTGAACGATCGGGGCATGCAGGATCTGCTCAAGGATAAATTCAAGATTGGCGGCGATGCTTCGGCCGCGGCCGGACCTGTCGGCCGCTCCGGAACGGCATCAACCGATTGGAAGATGAGTGCGGAGCTTTTGAGCTATTCGCGCACCAAGGGCATCTTTGCCGGTATCGACCTGGACGGGACCAGCGTGAGCCAGAATCAGGATGACACGACGGTGTACTACGGAGAGCCCCACCACTTCGAAGCGATTCTGAGAGGCGACGTTGGCGTGCCGCCGGGTGCGGTTCCGTTTGTCCGCGATGTCGCGCAATACTTCGTTCAAGCCCGGGCGCACTAACCGCTTCGCGCTCGCCAGTCTTTCACGGGAACCATGAGATTGCATGCCCGTCCTGTCCGTCGATTCGGCGGGCAGGATGGGCAGCAACTGGCTCCGCGGCCGTCAGCGCCGCGTTGAGCGTCTACACTGGTCCTTACTCAGAAAAGCGATGGGTGACAACCTCGAGTATGGGATCGTTGTAGCCGTTGCCAGCTGCCTGGGCCGCTTGCCGCGCAGCGTTGCGCGCGTTTTTTCCGGGGGCATTGCCTTTGCGGTTTACTGGTGCTTCGGCCGGCTGCGCCGCGTGGGCATGCGAAATCTCGAGCTGGCTTTTCCGGAACTCCCGTCCAAAACCAGGAAAAGAATTCTCCGCCGCGTGTACGTTCACCTGGGCTGGCAACTGGTCGAATTCTGCCGCATGACGCGCTACACGGCGGAAAATACGCGCGACTGGTTGCGCACCGAGGGCCTCGAACACTATACAGCGGCGCAGGCTCGCGGCAAGGGAGTCCTCGTTCTCACGGGGCATCTGGGCGCGTGGGAGCTTTCGAGCTTCTATCACTCGCTGATGGGCTATCCCATGGGCATGCTGATCCGCAGGCTCGATAACCGGAAGCTCGATGAATATGTGAACGCGATTCGGTGCATGCACGGAAACTTCGTGCTGTCGAAGGATGACTTTGGGCGCGGGCTGCTCACGGCGATTCACTCCGGAGGTACGGTGGGAATGTTGATTGACACGAATATGACGCCGCCGCGGGGCGAGTTCGTGAAGTTCTTCGGAGTCGACGCATGCACGGGGACCGGCCTGGCCCACGTGGCGCGCAATACCGGCGCAGCGGTTCTGCCCGGATTCATGCTCTGGGAGGCGGGCGAAGGGAAGTATGTGCTTCGCTTCGGCCCGGAGATTGAGATTCCCCGCACGGCAGACCGTGGCGCGGATATTCTGGAAGGCACGCGGCGCTGCACGGCGGAACTGGAACGGTGGATTCGGCGCTATCCTGACCAGTGGTTGTGGATTCACCGGCGCTGGAAGACACGGCCGGCGGGCGAGCCGGGGCTGTACTGAAGGCAGGGACAAGGGACCTAGAACTGGTTGCATAAATGCGCTTTGAAAGGGCACGGCTTTAGCCGTGCCGCAAGACAAGCAATAGAATTGCTGGCTTTAGCCACTGAGGGATGTCTTTCGGTTACATCGATGGGATTTATGCAACCAACTCTAGGGACAAGGGACGCGGAACTAAGTGAGAGCGTCGTGCGATGACGATTAGCGAATTGGTGGAACAACTCGGCGGCAAGTTGGCGCAGGGCCGGCCGGAGACGGAGATCACCGGCGTGAACGCCTGCGAGCGCGCGACGCCGACGGAGCTGCTGTTTGCCGAGGATGCGGCGACCGCGATCGCGGCGCTCAAGAGTTCCGCGGCAGCGGCGGTTTTGAAGTCGGGACTGGCGGAGTCGTATGCGTCGAATCCGTCGATCGCGGTGGTTGAGGCGGACCAGCCGAAGCTCTGGTTTGCGCGCGCGGCCAAGCTGATGGCCAAGCCGCTCTCTGCTGGCGGGGTTCACCCGAGTGCGGTCGTTGGCACCAACGTCAAGCTCGGCGCGGATGTGACCATTGGCGCTTGCGCAGTGATCGGCGATCGTGCGCAGATCGGCGCAGGAACGCGCATCGAGGCAGGCGCGGTGATCGGCGAGGGCGTGCGCATCGGCGGGCAATGCCGCATCTATCCGCGCGTGGTGGTTTATTCGGGAACAACCATCGGCAACCGCGTGATGGTTCATGCGGGGGTCGTGCTGGGCGCGGACGGGTTCGGTTATGTGCGCGACCCGGCCACAGGTGCGTACACGCAGTTTCCGCAGCAGGGAACACTGCTGATCGAGGACGACGTTGAGATCGGTGCCAACTCGACCATTGACCGCGGCGCTCTGGGCGAGACGCGTGTGCGGCGCGGCGCAAAGTTCGACAACCTGGTGCACGTGGCGCACAACTGCGACATTGGCGAGGATGCGATTCTGGTTGCACTGACGGGCATCTCGGGCTCGAGCACGATTGGCAAGGGCGCGGTGCTCGCCGGGCAGGTAGGCATCGGCGACCACGTGCACGTGGGCCCCGGCGTGATTCTGGGCGGGCAGGCCGGCGTCTTCAGCGGCAAGACCGTGACAAATGAAGGACTGAAGCCGGGAACGGTGCATTGGGGTACGCCCGCGCGCCCGCTGCAGCAGGTGCTGCGTGAACAGGCGACCCTGGCGCGGCTGGCGAAAAGGCAGAAAAACAGCCGCTAGCTTCTAGCTCTTCTGCGGTAGAGCCGGCGGAATCGATTCTCGCAAGAAAAAGCTAGGAGCTAGAAGCTAAAAGCTAGCAACTCGGATTAGGCTGGTGCGATGGCGATCATCGTCGTTGGCGGGGGCGGGCGCGGCGCAGGAAAAACCGCGCTGGTGTGCGGCCTGATGCGCGCGCTGCCGGAGATTCCCTGGACGGCCGTGAAGATCACAACACATGAGCACGGCAAAGCGACTCCGATCTGGGAGGAAACGGTACCGGGACAAGAGACCGATACTGCACGCTATCTTGCCGCCGGGGCGCGGCGCGCGCTGCTGGTGACGGCCGGAGAGGGCGAGTTAGCGCCGATTGTTGAGCAGATTCTCAAGGAAGCTTCGCCACTGGCCAATGTGATTTTTGAGTCGAACAGCGTGCTGCGGCACCTGCGTCCAGACATTTGCCTTTGCGCAGCTTCGAGTCCCTGGACCGAGCCCTTGACCGAGCCATGGTCCGGGCTGAAGCCTTCATATGATCTTGTGCTGGAGCGCGTCGACGCCATGGTGGAGCGGGCAGGGCACGATCACATCATCGAGGCTCAGAAGATTACGTTTCGGCTCGCGTCGCTGGAGCGAGTTTCGCCGACGATGCTGGATTGGTTGCGGGAACGGCTGGGTGATCGGATCGCTTGACTTCCTTCGTCCACCGGGGTAACGTGGGCGAACATTCCCTTGAACTGCGTTTGCGTTTTCTAAGGCGAGGGTCTGCTCACACTACTGGGGTGGCGGCGCCGGGAGCCAATTTTTCTCAGGTCGAGGAGAGAGGAGCGACGCATACCGGGTGTCTGCTAGCGACGATTGACGACGAAATGAGAGAAATTGGCCCCAGCCCTTTGGGTTGCGGAGAAAAATCGGGCCAATCTTCGTTGTCGCCCTCGGCAGTGGACCCGCCACAGCCTTCGGACTCCACCTCGTCTGGCCCGATTTTCTCCCGCAACGCCATCCGCCCCAATAGTGTGAACAGGCCCTAGAGCCGGAGTGTGCGAATTTTGGACACTGTATCGATATTGGACAGCGGCGCGGGTTCAGACAGTGGCGCGGCGGCGATGACGGAGCAGGCCGGCAGCGCGGGGCCGGCTCAGGCCGTGCAAGAGCCGGCGCTGCGGGCGCAATTGGACGAAGATCGGCTGGCGTGGCTGGCTCTGACGCTGGCGCCTGGATTGGGCCCGAAGCGGATTCTGGACGCTGTGAAACAACTGAAGTCGGCGAGCCAGATTTTTGCGATGCCGCTGACGGCTCTTGAGGGGCTCAGGTTTCCCGCTGAGGCTGCGCAGTTTCTGTTTGACGGCAAAGGGCGGAAGGCGGCCGAAGAAGAGTGGGCGCGGGTGACCGCACAGGGCGCAACGCTGGTCAGTTATTCCTGCCCGGATTACCCCGAACGGCTGCGCGAGATCTATGACCCGCCGCCGGTGCTGTGGGTGCGCGGCGACGCGAAGCTGCTGAGCCGGCCGGCGATTGCGGTGGTGGGCACTCGGCGCCCGACTCCCTACGGGACGGGCATCGCCGAGCTGCTGTCGCGGGACCTTGCGGCGCGCCGGTTGCTCATTGTGAGCGGCATGGCGCGGGGCATTGACTCCTGCGCGCACAAGGGAGCGCTGGCGGCGCGCATGCCCACTGTGGCCGTGTGGGGCACCGGAATCAACGTCGTGTATCCCAAGGAGAACAAGAAGCTGGCCGAGGAGATTCTGGCAACCGGCGGGGCGATTGTCAGCGAGGTGCCGATGGGGACGTTCCCCGCGCCGCAGAATTTTCCGCGGCGGAATCGCATTCTGAGCGGGCTTTGCGTTGCGGTTCTCGTAGTGGAGGCGGGGGAAAACTCAGGAACACGCGTCACGGCAAGGTGCGCAGCCGAGCAGAACCGGGATCTGTTTGCAGTTCCGGGCAATGTAACCAACAAAGGCTCCTGGACGCCTAACACATTGATAAAACAGGGGGCTAAGCTGGTGGCTACCTGGGAGGACATCTGGGAAGACCTGCCGTCGGCGGTGCGGCTGGAGCTGGAGGCCGAGGCCCCGGCTGCATCCAAACCGCAGGCTGGCGCATCCTTATTGGCTAATCCGGTGCTGAGGCCCCAGGAGGCTATGGCGCTGGAGGTCCTGCGCGCCGACGAGAGCCTGCAGATCGATGAGATTCTCGACCTGCTTGAGACGCAACTCACTTCCTCCGAGGTGTTTGCCGCACTTTTTGAGCTTGAAATGGCAGGCCGGATTCGGCAGCTGCCGGGGAAGAATTACGTGCGGACGATGTAAAGGCAGGGAACAGGGAACAGGGATTAGAAAAACGTTGCTACGGCGCGAAGAACACCGGTCGGATCGCTGGCCGCCGGGCTTCCTCCCAAAATGGGTAAGTTACTTTTCGGATGCGCCTTCCTTAATTGATGCGAAAGGTTGGATTTGAGGCGGTTTGCGGGCCGCGGAGGGACGTTTCCGCGACCGGAATTGGGACGATTCGGCAGCAAAAACTCGCCCCGCTGGTAGAAATGAAGAGGTATTCCGTGCTACGGTGCAAGCCTTGTGGCCATTTTTTCTAGGAGCCGGCCAAGGGACGCATAGGCCGCGAGCCGGCCGGCGCGGACAAAACGCAGAATAAGGCGCGGAAGCGGGCCGCTGGAACGGAATGGCTGGCTGAGAGTCAAACAGGTCAATAGGCCGAGCAAGGTAGAGAGGGAACTGGGTTAAGGGATGGCAACAACGAAATCATTGGTGATCGTGGAATCGCCGGCCAAGGCGAAGACGATCGAAAAATATCTGGGCAAGGGATTTGATGTGAAGGCCTCGGTTGGCCACATCATGGACTTGCCGAAGAACGAGCTTGGCGTGGAGTTGAAGAAGCGCACCTTCGAGCCGGAGCTGATCGTGTCTCCGGGCAAAGAGAAGGTAGTGGAACAGTTAAAGAAGGCGGCAGCCAAGGCCGACGAGATTTATCTTGCCCCCGACCCGGACCGCGAGGGAGAGGCGATCGCCTACCATCTCGCCATTCAATTGGGGACCAACGCCAAAGAGAGAAAGAAGATTCACCGCGTTACCTTCAACGAGATTACGAAGAAGGCCGTGCAGGAAGCGTTCAAGCATGCACGTGACATCGATCAGAACCTGGTGGCCGCACAGCAGACGCGGCGCGTGCTCGATCGCCTGGTGGGCTACCAGATCTCGCCGCTGCTCTGGGACAAGGTGCGGCGCGGACTTTCAGCAGGGCGCGTGCAGACGGTTGCGCTGCGGCTGATTGTGGAACGCGAGCGCGAGATTCGCGCGTTTCAGCCTGTCGAGTACTGGACGCTGGAAGCGCAGCTTCACCCGGAGAAGCAAAGCGATCAGAAGTTCAAGGCGAAGTTCATCGGCATCGGCGGCGAGCCGGCGCGCGTGGCGAACGGCACGGACAAGGATGGGAAAGAACAGTTCATCGCGAGCGCGCTGCCCGACAAAAAGCAAATGGACGAGGTGGTGGCCGCGCTCGAAAAGGCGGACTGGTCGATCACCGGCGTGCAGGCTCGCGAACAGCAGCGCAGGCCGCTGGCGCCCTTCATCACCAGCCAATTGCAGCGTGACGCCGCCAACAAGCTCGGCTTCAACGTACGCCGCACCATGGGCGTAGCGCAGCGGCTTTATGAAGGCGTCGACATCGGCACCGAGGGCACAACCGGCCTTATCACATATATGCGTACCGATTCGCCACGTGTGGCGCCCGAGGCAGTCACCGGCGCGCGCGAGTGGATCGGCAAGGAGCTCGGCAAGGAGTATTTGCCCGAAGTTCCCAATGCGTACAAGGGCAAGAAGGACGCGCAGGATGCGCACGAAGCGATCCGGCCGACGGACGCGTCGCGCACTCCGGAGTCGATTGCGCGCTACCTGAGCGACGAGCAACTCAAGCTCTATACGCTGATCTGGCGGCGCTTTGTAGCGTCGCAGATGGTTCCCGCGATCTACGATGTGACAACCGCGAACATCGCGGCCATCTCAACCAAAACCAGAAAAACATACGATTTCCGCGTCAGCGGGTCGGTGATGCGCTTCGACGGCTTCCTGAAGGTCTACGAGGTCTCAGAAGACAAGAAGGACGACGACGACGAGAGCGCGAACCGGCTGCCCAACCTCGACGGGGTCAAGGCGCTGGGGCTCGACGAGCTGCTGCCGGAAGATCACTTCACCCAGCCGCCGCCGCGCTACAACGAAGCCTCGCTGGTCAAGGAGCTGGAAGAGCGCGGCATCGGCCGGCCTTCGACTTACGCGTCGATCATCAACACCATTCAGGACCGCGAATATGTGGTGAAGCACGGTGGCTCGCGCGGCCGGTTTTATCCCACCGAGATCGGCGTCGTGGTGTGCGATCTGCTGGTGGAGAATTTCCCGTATATCTTCGACACCGCGTACACGGCCAAGCTTGAAACCGAACTGGACGACATTGAAGAAGGCACGGAGAAATGGACCGATCTGCTCAACGGCTTCTACGACCATTTTGAAGACGAGCTGAAAGACGCCGGCAAGAAGATGCGGAACATCAAGCGCATGGAGGAAGTGACGGGCGAAAAGTGCGAAGTGTGCGGGTCGCCTCTCGTGCTGAAGTGGGGCAAATTCGGCACCTTCTACGCCTGCTCGGCGTACAACAAGAAGGATCCGGCGAGCTGTACCTTTACCAAGGAAAACATTTCAGCCAAGCCCGACCTGAACACGCCCGAGGCGCAGGAGGCAGGCGACACCGAGGAATACTGCGAAAACTGCGGGAAGGTAATGGTGATGCGGCGCGGCATCTTCGGGCCGTTCATGGCATGCCCGGACTACAACGCCGATCCGCCTTGCAAAACCTTCCGCAAGCTGAGCCAGAAGCAGCAGCAAAAGCCGCCCGAGCCGACTGGCGAGCCTTGCCCGGTGTGCGGAAAGCCGCTCGTGCTGCGGCAGGGAGCGTACGGTGAGTTTGTCTCCTGCTCCGGCTACCCAAAGTGCAAATACGTGAAGCAGAACCTGATCGAGGGAATGAAGTGCCCCAAGTGCGGCGAGGGCGACCTGGCCGAACGCCGCGCACGCCGGGGCAACACTTTCTGGGGCTGCACCAACTATCCCAAGTGCGACTTCACATCGAACCTGAAGCCGGTGGCCAAGAAGTGTCCCAAGTGCGCAAGTCCGTACCTGCTGGAGAAGACGCTGAAGTCGGGCGTGTTTCTGGTGTGCCCGAATCTGAAGAAGACTGCCGAAGAAGAGGTCGCGTCGAAGCGGCGCGGCAAGAAGGCGCCCGCGGCTGAAGAGGGCGCCAAGGTGGTCTGCACCTATTCGAAGCGCATCGGCGATGCTCCGCCGCCGCCCACTGCGGAGACCCATGGCCCGGTTGTCGAGAAGAAGGAAGAGAACCAGGAGCTGCAGCCGGCGTAACAAGCAGGGACCAGGGGATCGAGGAAGTGGAAGAGCAAGAAATCGAGAACAGGGCGCGCTGAGTTAGCGCGCCTTTTTCGTTCGTGCGGAACGGCACAACATGACGCGGGTCGAATCCTGTACCATTGGCAGCGGAGATGCCCAATGGAACGAATGCTGGCCACACCGGCCGATGCCGAAATCATTCTGAGACTTTATGAACTGCGCACGGAAGCGGTGATGCGCCAGGCTCGCGCGTGGGTTGGCGGCGAATTCTGGCCCAAAACAGCGGACGAGTTCTATGCGGTCTACGAAAATCCGCGCGACCCGCACAATCCATGGCTCCGCCAGGTGCTGACCTATTGGGAGATGGCGGCCGCGATGGTCCTGCACGGCGCGGTCTCGGCGGAACTGTTTGTTGACTGCAACGGCGAAGGCTTTTTCCTGTTGGCCAAATTCGCGCACATCCTGGAAGCGATCCGGGAGAAGAACCCGACTTTCCTGAACAAAACTACCGAGCTAATCAATCGTTTCTCGGCGGCGGCGCAGCGCTATGAAGCGACCCTGAAGCGCGTTGAGGCGACGCGCAATGCCCGCGCAGGGAAGTAAGAAAGCCAGCGGAGTTAGCCGGCGTTGGCGGTGTCAGCGGAGCTAGGCAGCGGTCGAGTGCCGCCGGCATTCGCGTCGAGTCCATCGCGGAGCCTGAGTAACTCTCTTGGGTCCCGGAAATCTGATTGGCACTCGCCACGCCGGGGCAAACTCTGGTAGTGTCGTATCGATTCCCCCTGTCCGGCCGGCCCGCGGGTCGTGTCCGGCGCGGGGAAGGATCGAAGTGAAAGCGACCGGATCATCATGGCGCGAGCAGTTTGGAACGGCAGAGTTATTGCTGAGAGCGATCGAACGGAGGAACTGGATGGCGATGTCTACTTTCCGGAATCCAGCCTCAAGCGCGAATTCTTTCGGTCGAGCTCGACCACTGCAACTCATCCCTTGAAAGGCCAGGCGCGGTTCCTGACCGTCGTGATCGACGGGCAGGATAACCAGGACGCAGCATGGTACTATCCCGATCCGAAGCCTTTCGCGCGCAAGATCAGAGGCTATGTAGGCTTTTGGCGCGGCGTGGAAGTCGAGAAGTAGGCAGCCAACAAGCCGTTCGTTGAGGGAAGCGAGTCGAAGGCACCAGAATGGCCTGATCTTCCTTTGTAAAGCGGTGACTTGGAATGTGTCTACGCAGGGTTCTTTTTCTCATCATCGCCTCATTTGTACCGGTGGGATGTCTTCACTCGCCCGCACCCGCGCCCGCGACGGCGCCCGCGACGCTGCAGGGCGATTCGGCGCATCCTGCCCGCACGAGCGGCTGGGTTGAGACGCGGCTCTACTTTGGCATTGGCCCGGCTGACCATCCCGAGCAGGGGATAAGCGAAGCCGAATGGCGCGGATTCCTCGACAAAGAGGTAACGCCTCGATTTCCCGATGGGTTGAGTGTCGCGGATATCTACGGACAGTGGCTTGGCAAAGGAAAGTCGACCCCGGAACGGCTGCGATCGAAAGTGCTCATCATCGATTATCCAGCGACTCAGGAAAACTATGACAAGATCGAGGCGATTCGGGCGGCGTGGAAGCAGCTGACGGGCGACCAGTCTGTGATGCGTGTAACCGAGCCTGCGGATGTGTCGTTCTGATCAAAACGCCCGCGACCGAATAATACTCATGGATCTGATCAGTACGCCTGCAGCTGCTCCAGCGGCAGGCGAACGCGGAAGCAGGTCGACCCCGGCTCCGACTTCACGCTCAAGTGGCCGCTGTGTTTGCGCACGATGCGCATGGCGTTGTCGAGGCCAAGGCCAAGCCCCTTGCCAGGGGCCTTGGTGGTGAAGAACGGCTCGAAGATGCGCTCCTGCAGCTCGGGCGGGATGCCAGGGCCGGTGTCCCAGATTTCTACGAGCATCATGTCGCCCTCCAGCTTGCAAGTCACGCGTAAAACGCCCTGGTTGCCGAGCGCGTCGAGGGCGTTTTCAATGAGCGCAGTCCAAACCTGGTTCAGCTCGCCGCCGTACGCATTGATGCGCGGCAGGTCAGGCTGGTAGTCGCGCTCGATTTGAATGGCTGTCATCCGCGAGCTGAGCATCAGCAGCGTCGCGTCCAGGCCGGAGGGAACGTCGACCTCAAGAATCGGGGCGCGGTCCATGTTGGAGTAGTCCTTGACGGCGCCGATGAGGTCGAAGATGCGCGCTGTCGAACCCACAATAGTTTCGGCGGCGCGCGCGGAGCGGAGATAGCGAGCGAAGTATTGCAATGCCACGCAGCACTCGGCAGGGTTGAGAAATCCGAGCAGCTCGTCGAGATCGGCTGTGGTTACGGACTGTTCGGCCATTTGCGCCGCCACTTCCCAGGCGTCGCCGCAACCAGCGTTATTCAGCCAGGCGCGAAGCGATTCCTCGCGGCCAATGAACCCGAGAGCATCGGTTTCGGCGGGCGGATCGAGGGTTTCCCCGGTGCGACAGAAAATCTTCTCCTCCCAGGCCTCGATTTTTCCCATTTTTTCCTCGGTTAAACCGAGGCCGATGAGCTTGATGCGATTGCTGCGATTGGCGCGAAAGGCCGCAAGGAGAGTGGCCGCAGCGCGCTGCGCGGCCGATGCGGGATTGTTGAGCTCGTGCGCCAGATTTCCTGCGAGTTGCCCCAGGGCAGCAAGCTTCTCCGCCTGCTGCTCGATGCGGGTGACCTCGCGCACGCGGTCCAGCAACGAGGAGACCGCACGCTGCGCGATGGCGGGGATGGCCGCCACCATCTCAGGGAATAGCGAGCGATGAATCAACAGCGCCCAAACGGGCGAGACGGCAAATCCCTGCCCGCCGTAACTCTTCATGCGCGAGAAGGGAAGCACGCCGGTCATCTGCCCGGCGCGGCCGATGAACAGCGCCATCGGCCCTCCGTGCTGCCGGCGCACATGAATCTCACCTTTGAGAATGAGAACCATGTGTTCGGCCGTGGCGCCTTCCTCGAAGAGAGTGTCCCCTGGATTTGCGACGTACTCCTTGCCGTGGCGCGCGAGCCACAAGCGGTCTTCAAAAGGCAGGCCATGCAAGGGGCCGATGCGATCGATAGCTTCGGCGATCTCTTCTGCCGGCGTGGGAGTGGCGGGCGGGGTGACGGTGGGGGAAAGCATCCGGGAACCTCCGGTGTACAACGACAGGATAGCTGATGGGAGTTTCGGGGTTAGCGCAGTTCGCGCCCTGCGCTTTGGTGCTCGTATTCAGCCAGGCGTGCTGACGTTTCTGCCTCGGATCTGGGCGCGAAATTCCACGCGTCCGCAATGATATAAAGCGGCCGGCCTTTGCTTTCCTCAAAGATTCTGCCGACGTACTCGCCGAGAATGCCCACGGTCACGAGCAAGGCGGCATTGCTCATGCAGAGCACGATCATGAGCAACGTCCATCCTGGCACGGTTCGGCCGGAGAAATGCGCGACCAGCGCCCGGACTGCTTCCTCGATGGCCAGCAGTGCCATCAGTCCGCCGGCGAAAAAACTCATGCGCAGCGGCAGAGGCGAAAAGGAGACAGCAGCGGTCCAGGCCAGCCTGATCATCCGGCTGAGGGGATATTTTGTGGAGCCGGCAACCCGCGCCTGCCGTTCGTAGCGAACGCAGATTTGCGGATAGCCGACCCACGCCACCATGCCGCGCAGAAAGCGATGCAGCTCTCGCATGGAGCGCAGACTGTCCACGCAGCGGCGGGACATCAGGCGAAAGTCGCCCACGTCGTGCGGCAGGGACTTGAGGAAAAAGAACTGCATCAGGCGATAGAAGAACCAGGCGGTCGCCCGCTTGAAGAGATTCTCGCCGACGCGGACCGAGCGCTGGCCGCAAACCACATCGTAGCCATTGCAATATTGCGCGACCATCTCGTGAATGACATCGAGCGGGTCCTGCAGATCGGCATCGAGGAGAACGACCGCGTCGCCGGCGGCGTAGTCCACTCCAGCGGTTGCAGCCAACTGGTGGCCGAAGTTCCTGGACAGGCTCAGCACCTTGATGCGCCGGTCGCGCGCGCTCCATTCAGCCAGGAAATCGATGGTGCGGTCAGTGCTGCCGTCGTTGACCAGCACGACTTCGCAGGGATAGGGCGCGGCGTCAATAAAACGCGTAATCTCCGCGGCGAGCAGGGGCAAGCTTTGCTCCTCGTTGTAGCAGGGAACGACGAGCGACAGGAGAGCGGGGTCGGGCCGTGTTTGCAGATAGGCGGAAGACATAGTCAGCGGCTTGCCGGGGATGAAGCCATCGACCTTGATGGTATCGCCTGCGGCCGCTTCGTGGCCACGACGCGCGTTTACCTGGCTTCAGATGCGAGGCCGCGGCTGACCGCTGACGGCTTGCTGGCCTTTGCACGACGCAGCGACAGGGCGCCGGCGACTCCGAGGACAACGACAGCCGGTTCAAGCGGCTGTCGGTAATCCATCATCGGATGCGTGAGGTAGTACGTGATGGGGAAGACGCCGATGAGAAACAGATACGGCATAAGCGCAGTTCGATTCGTGCGCCACAGGCTGCGAATGCCCAGCAGCATGAACAGCGTTACGGTCGAGACATAAAAGACGTTTTCCGGCGTGTAGGGCTGATCGCGCAACTCGTCGGCCAAAAACTCCAATAACCGGTCCAGTAGTAGACGATGCGGCGCAGCGTCTTGAGCGCCAGAAAACCGAACCGCGGATTGCGGCGCAAATCGTCCATCGCCATGGCATGCATTTGCGCCAGATAGGCCTTCTCGCCCATGGAGAGATATTTCTGCAACTCCGCCGGGCTGTCGGCCGGATACCCGCGATCGCCGGCAGTGGGCGGCGAGGTGTGGTCAAGATACGCTTTGCCGAAATCATCCAGGTAAATTTCCAGCCAGATGTTGTCGCGGACAGGCACAATCATGCCGAACGCGCGATAGTTGCGGATCGTCCAAGGGGTGAGCACGAGGAAGAACGTGAGCATGGTGAGCGCGCCGTTGAGCGCCCATCGCTTGCCCGCCTTGTGAGCTTGCCAAAGTGCAAAGCCGAGCAGAAAGGGCAGCGTGGACATGACCGAGGCGTTGGAGTGCGCGGTAACTCCGTAGAGCGCGCCAAATCCAATCCAGGCCAGCCGTTTGGCCGACCGGTGAATGCGCTGAGCGATGCAGAAACACGTCGTGAACAGCAGACTGGTTAATGAGTATTCCCAAACGCGGCCAGCGGAGAAGTAAATTGCGAAAGGATAAAGGGCCCAAGCCCAGGCGCAGATTTTGGCGGCGCGGACCCCAAGCGAGTACTTCGCGCTGAAGTACACGGGAATGCAGGTCAGCGTAGAGAGCAGGCTGTTGATGGAGAGAATGACGAACGCTGAGGTGAGGGAATAAATGCCAAAGAGACGAAAAACGAGCGAGAGCAGCCAGGGATAAAGCGGGGACATGATGGCGGTGGGCCCGCTCAAGGGATAGTAGGGCGATGAGAAGCCGTGTCCACTGGCCAGCGCGCGTGCAATCCACCCCATCTCCCAGCCGAACGCTTCGTAATGCTTGTCCGCGTCGGGCAGGTCGCGATAAATGAAGAAGACGACCACCATGCGAATGGCCAGCGCGACCAGGAGCGCAGGAAGAATCTGGCGCAGCCAGCCCGCCGGTTTCGCCGGCGCGGCGGAAGTTTCTTCTGGACCTCGGGGAAGTGGATTGTTCTTCATGGATTCGATTCTTTCAATTGTTTCATAAGCAGACGATCGCTTGAGATTGCCGATCGCTCCGCGAGGTAGTGAGAGAGGTTCTACCGGCGCGTGGAGTCTGCGGCTCGAAGTGAGCGGAGCAAGGCTCGCGGACAGGGGCGGGCGGATCAGAGCGGGATCCGGCCGGATCACTGATGGCGCAGGACAGCAGGGCCCAGGTTGGGCGTCGCGACCCCGGTGAGGGCTTTGCCGGGCGAGCCCTCGAGATCGAAGACGATCACGTCGTTGGCTCCCTTGTGCAGCCACGGTCCCGGTAGATAGAGCGTCTTCTGCGGCCCGATATTCCACACGCGCCCCAGCGGGCGGCCGTTCACCCAGACAAAGCCTTTGGTGAACTGGCTGGTATCGAGAAACGTGTCGCCGGGATGATCGACCTGGAGGCTGCCGCGATAGAAGCACGGTCCGGAGCAGGCTGCCGCCTGGAAGTGGACCTTTTCGGGGTCGTCCATGGGCAGCGAATAAATCTGCCAACCTGAAAGCGGCTTGCCGGCAAGGGTCACCTGGTTGGTGATGCCGGCTCGCTCGCCGCGGATGGCGATGGTGAAGTTCAACCGCCCGGTGTTTTCGACCAGAATGTCGAGGCGCGAATTCGGCTGCGCCAGATCGACATGCAGTGTGTTCTGGTCGAGACGGCGATCGAGGGTTCCGACGAGCTTGCCATTGACATAGATCTTCGCGTAATCGTGAAGCTGATCGAGAACCAGATCACCCGAAACGGGTTCGCGCACGATGGTCCGGTAAAGAATGTATCCATAAGCCTGATCCAGGTCTTCCATGCTGAGCAGCTGATCGCTGCGAACACCGTCGGGCAGGTTCTGCCAGAGCGAAGCGGACTGCTTCAGTTCAACAGCGGGAATGGCGATGGGCGGATCGACAGCCGGGACCGGTGGCGGCACGTTGCCCGTTCCCTTCGCAATTGCATCGCGGAACAGAAAGTATTTCTGCGTGGGCCGCCCGCTCTCATCGAGCGCAGAGTCGTAATCGTAGCTGGTCACGTCGGGCTCATAGGGCGTTTTCTCCATATCCGCGCCGTTCATCCAGCCGAAGCTCGTTCCCCCGTGAACCATGTAGATGCTGATCGAGTATCCCTGCGCGAGAATCCACTCCAGCTCTTTGGCCTGTGCTGAAGCGTCGGTGACGTTGTGGTCGCCGCCCCAGTAATCGAACCAGCCGTCCCACCACTCACCCGCCATCATGGGACCGTTGGGCCGCAGCGCCTGCAAAGCCGCAAAGGCCTGCCTGGCGTGGCCGGGAGAGAAGTTGATCACTGCCGGCAGATCGGGAAGCGATCCGTTGGGGATGAACTGCGGATTGTCGGCCGTATACAGAATGGCTTTGTTAAATCCGGCGTCGACGAGGTCGCGGCGAAGCTGCTCCATGTAGGCGTGATCGCTGCCGAATGAGCCATACTCGTTCTCCACCTGCACCGAAATAATCGGACCACCATTGCCGATCTGGAGCGGCGCAAGCTCATGCCCAAGGCGCAGCAGCCAGCTCCGCGCGGGCTGCATAAACTTGGGATCGCTGCTGCGGACAACGATGCCATGATCCTTCAGCAGCCACGACGGGAATCCGCCCCACTCCCACTCCGCGCAGGAGTAGGGCCCGGGGCGCAGATTCACCTGCAACCCCTCGCTCGCGGCCTCGCGCACAAACTCGGCCACATCGTGCTGGCCCGTAAAGTCGTAGACGCCGGGGTGCGGCTCGTGGAAGTTCCAGAAGACGTACGTCGTGACCGTGTTCAATCCCATCGCCTTGGCCATGCGCAGCCGGGAGCGCCAATATTCCCTCGGAATCCGCGCATAATGCATCTCGCCGGAGATGATTTGGAATGGCTTGCCGTCGAGCAGGAACTTTCCGCCTTCGACGCGAAAGGAATGAGCTGCGGCGCCCGGATTATCCGGCGAAGCGGCGCGCGAGGCCTGCGCCGCGCCCGCGGCAGAAAAGACGAGCGCGAAGAAAACAAAACCGAGAGTAGAGCCAAGCTTGCGCGTTGGTTTCATAAGGTTTCTTTCGTGAGTTCCAGTTTCAGGGCTTCCAGCGGCCGCGCGCTTGAAATCCGATCAATCCGCGCCCGCTCCCGGTTGGCAACCCCACTCATCATAATCCCGTCGAGCCGAACGCACCGCCAGCGCACGCTTGCCGCGTAGTAGACTTAGCCTTGGTTTTTTTGCGGGAGCCAGCTCGATGCAGATTACGTTTGCCGCTTCGGAGTGCACACCATTCGCCAAGACCGGCGGGTTGGCTGACGTGGTGGGCGCGCTGCCTCGTGAACTGGTCAAGCTTGGGCACCAGGTGGCCGTCTTTCTTCCGTTTTATGCGCGCGTGCGGAAGCACATCGAGGGCGAGCCGAAATACGCGATTCAATCTCTCACCATTCCATTCCGCTACTACAACCGCTTTGCCGGCGTGGTCAACGGAGGCGTCCGCGACGGCGTGCAGCACTACTTTATAGATTGTCCAGAACTCTTTGACCGTAAAGAGCTTTATGGGCCGAGCGGCGCCGACTATACCGACAATGCTGAGCGCTTCGGCCTTTTTTGCCGCGCCGTCATTGAGGCGTCAAAGCAGCTCGGAGTACCGCACGTCTTTCACGTCCACGACTGGCAGGCTGCGCTCATTCCCGTTTACCTGCGCACCGTTTACCTTCCCGACCCCGATCTGCTCGGCGTCGCCTCGGTGCTCACAATTCACAACGCCGCCTACCAGGGCACTTTTCCGCCCAGGACCACCGAAGACCTGCTCCTTCCCTGGAACGTTTTTACGATGGATAAATTGGAACAGTACGATCATTTCAACTTTCTCAAAGGCGGCGTGGTGTTCAGTGATCGGCTGACAACTGTCAGCAGGAAGTACGCCGAGGAGATTCAGACGCCGGAGTTCGGTGAACAGCTCGACGGAATTCTTTTAAGGCGAGCGGCAGACCTTGACGGCATCCTGAACGGCGTGGACTACGCGCTCTGGAACCCGGCGACCGACGGCCATCTCGCTGCGCATTTCACGCCGGAAACTCTCGAAGGCAAGCGCGCCTGCCGCGCCGATCTGCTGCACGCCTTCGGACTCGAGAGCGTGGCGGAGACGACTCCGGTGATCGGCATCGTTTCGCGCTTTGCCAAACAGAAGGGCTTTGACATCCTGGCCGAGATCGCCGAGGAGATTGCCGAACGCGATGTTGCGGTTGTGGCGCTGGGAACTCACGATCCCTACTACGAGAATCTCTTTCGCGGCTGGGCCTTTCGCCATCCGGCAAGCATCGCCGTGCAGATTCGATACGACGAGGCGCTGGCGCACAAGATCGAGGCCGGTTCCGACATGTTTCTGATGCCGTCGCGCTACGAACCCTGCGGCCTGAACCAGATTTACTCGCTCAAGTACGGAACGGTTCCCATCGTGCGCGCCACCGGCGGCCTCGACGACACCATTGACGAGTGGGACGCGAAAAAGGGGACCGGCACGGGATTCAAGTTCGAAGGATTCGACGCCAAGGACCTGCTTGCTGAGATCGACCGCGCGATTGAAGCTTTCCGCGATAAGAAGAACTGGGCGCGCCTGATGCGCAATGGCATGGCGCGCGACCATAGCTGGCGAGGCCCGGCGAAGGAGTACGTGCGCGTATACGAAAAGGCTGCGCGCGGCAAGTGAAAGCCTGCCCGTGCTTCCTTCTGCTAACCTGTGAACTCTTGTAGAAGACACTTTACCCGGAGGATTGTGATGAAGATTCGGTTAACGGCGGCGTGTTGTTTATTGGGCCTGGTTTCCCTCACAGCAGCGGCGCAGACGGGTGGCGCGGGCAGCGCGCCGGCAGCTGCCACGATTGCCTCCCCATCCGATGCCCTTGATGCGCAGGTAAGCATCATTGAAAGCGAGATGATGAGCGCGGTAAAGGCCATGCCGGCCGACAAGTTCGATTTCGCTCCCAGCCAGGCGATCTTTGTGCCTGGGCAGAAGACGGAGTACGCGACGGTGAGGACTTTCGCGCAGCAGGCAACCCACGTGGCGCAGGCCAACTATTTCTTCTACAGTGCCGTCAGCGGCCTCACGCCGGATGTGGATATGCAAGGGCTTCCGAAGCTGACGAAGAAAGACGATGTTGTGGTCGCGCTGGCCGCCTCATTTGCGTTTGCGCACAAGGCCGTCGCCACGCTGACCCCCGCCAACGTGTTTGAAGTAGTCAAAGTGCCGGAGCCGATCTTTCTGACGCGTGGAACGCTCGCGGCGTTCGGTGTTGCGCACGCATTCGACCACTACGGCCAGATGGTGGAGTATCTGCGCATGAACGGGATTGTGCCCCCGGCCAGCGCAAAATGAAATGAGACGGCAGATTTTCCCGCAGAGTTAGCGAGAGACTCCCACCCGTATCTTCAGCGCGTCTTCGACAATGTCCGCTGCCCGCTCGAGTCCGTCGATCTCGGACATGGCAGCCTGTATGTTGCGCGCGGCACGTCGATACGACTCGTCCCCAAGGACGGCACGTACGGCTGAGCGCAGGCGGCTCGGACTTGCTTTGCGCGGCGGCACCACGATGCCCGCTCCATGCGTCGCAACGCGCGCCGCAACTCCAGGCTGGTCGTTGCCCAATGGGGTGCACACCAGCGGCACGCCTTCGGCCAGCGACTCCAGAACCGTGTTGATCCCGGCGTGCGTAATGACCACGGAGGCTCGTTTGACGACCTCCAGCTGCGGAGCGAATTTGACCACCAGCGGATCGCCGCTGAAAACGCCAAGCCGATCCGGCTCCAGTCCGCCTCCCAGCGAGATCACCAGTTGCACATTCAGTCCGACGCATGCCTCGGCGATTTTGCGGAAGAGATCCAGCGAACGATTCTGCAGCGTGCCCAGAGAAGCGTAAACGAGCGGGCGGCCGTCGAGCCGGTCCCACGGAAAGTCCACAGCGGGCCGCTGCTCCGCATCAACAAACGGCCCTGTGTAATAGAGGTGCGGAGGCAGAGGATTGATGTCAAACTCGAGAGCCCGCGGCATCTGCGTGATCTGGGCGAGCTTCGAGAGTCCCGCGCCCGGAACCCTGCCCACCTCCAGCCCCCACGACAGGCGGTGTTCGTTGACTGTGGCAAAAATCGGTCGCGCAACGCGAGTCAGCACGCGAATGGCAATCCGGTTGCGCATGCGGGCCCACCACTTCTGGCTTCCCGACCAGCCGAAGTAAAACGGCGGATACCGATCGTCGTTGACCATCGGCGGAATCAGCGCCAGCGACACGAAGGGCATCCCAAGATACTCGGCAATGTTGTTGGCCATATCGGCTTCGTCGATTAACAAAGCGTCCAGGTTGGCGTTGCGAACCGCCTCCAGGCCGTCGCGAAGCACCATCCGCGCGGTGTTGCTGACCCGCTCCATCGTGAAGCGGAGAACCTTTAGCCGGGGCATTTCGCCCAATCGCCGGTCGAGTTCCTCGAGCGTTCCCGGTGGGTAGTCGCTCTGGCCGATGAGGCAGAAATCAATTCCTGCCGCCTTAACGCGCGACTCTACATCGGCGATTCCGAAGACGACAACGGAGTGCCCGCGCTGCCGCAGGCGGCGAGCCAGCGCGGTTAATGGGTTCAGGTGCCCCGTCCCTGGAAAGCAGAATGCGCCCAGCCTTGCCATGCATCACCATGCTACAAGAAGGGAGCAACGTCGGCAGCGCGTGCCTTGATCATGGCGGAGGCGAGATGGAACTCCTCTTCTAACGCAATGCAGGCTGCAACGTACTCCGGATCCTCCTTCCATTTCTTGAAGGAACCTTCGACGTGGATGAATTTTGATTTCATTGAACCTCCTTTGCCTTTTCTTAAGGCTTGGATGATATGGCCCGAACAATTCCGTAGTGCCTAAGAATTGCTCTTCCGCCTTTTGAATTTGGGCCGAGACTGGCTCCTCTCGCCTCGTCTTTATCATAGATTTCGATGTGCTTTTCCTTCTTCGGCAGTCCCCATGCCTTCTCTTGCCGGGTAGCGATGAGTGTTCGCCTTCGGCTCTTCGCATCCGGAACGAGGCGTTCGCGCACGAATTCGCGCATGACCCCGACTGAGGGCAGCGCCTCAATCAGATTGTGTCCACCGAATGAAAAGGAGTGATAGGGGAACAGTTCCAGAGACGCAATTCTTTTGGATAAATCGCGCATTGCGTCGAGATAACGACCGTGGAATTGTTCGCTTGCAATGGCGTTGATTATTTCGCGAAGTTTCCTCTCCCACCAAACGAAACCTCCGTGCCAACAGAATTCAGGATCCAGCCATATAAACGGAAATCGAACCCCGTCGAGGGATTGACGGAGATTGTCTCTCAAACGATTCCGAAACGTTTCTATATGGGATTCACCCCAATAGTCCGAGTAGGTCAGCCCCGGATTGAGCATCAGGACAAAAATTTCAGCTTTTCGAAGGTTGCCTGCATAAGGCTGAGGCAGGAGCTTGAGATGAAGGCGTTGATTGCCGAATTCTGGGTCCTTCAGGAATTCTCTAAGATTCATCGGGATGTTCCTCATTAGGACGGCGCGCCTTTGATTAAGCAACTCCAGGTCCTCGGGGTGCGCGAAGAGGGGTCTGTTTAGGGGACAATTTCGCCAGAATTTGATGAGTTTTGTGGGCATGCCACACTATATCGCTTCTCTCGCCGTGATTGGGACGGGGCCGTCCAGCAGGCTAGTTGTGCTTGCCCTTCCACTCCTCGTACGGCCCCTGGAAATCTTCGATGCCGCTGTCGTGAAAGATCCAAAGCCGCGTCGCAACTTCGTCGATCAGATCGTGATCGTGCGTGACCAGCAGGACCGTGCCCTCGTATCGCTGCAGCGCGATGTTCAACGCGTTGATCGCTTCAAGGTCGAGGTGGTTGGTGGGCTCGTCGAAGATGAGGATGTTGGGCTTGGTGAGGATGAGCTTGCAAAAGGCGAGGCGTGCCTGCTCGCCGCCGGACAAAGCTTTCGTAGGCTTCGAGCCTTCCTCGCCGGAGAAGAGCATTTGACCGAGAATGCCGCGAATGTCCTCTACGTGCGCGGCGGGGTTCCACTGGTGCAGCCAGTCGGCTACGGTCAAACCGTGCTCGATCGTCGCGCCAACGTCCTGCGGAAAGTAGCCCACCTGCGCCTCGTGGCCCCAGAAAACTGAGCCGGAATCGATCGTGAAATCCTTCTCGGCCAGGCCCGGATAGTTGGCCAGCAGGCTCTTGAGCATGGTGGTCTTTCCAGCGCCGTTGCGGCCCATCAGGCAGATCCTCTCGCCGCGCAGAATGTTGGCCGTAAATCCATCGATGACTTTCAGATCGCCGTAAAACTTCGACAGATGCTTCAGCTCAAGCACGTGCTTGCCGCTCGGCCGAACCTGATCGAATTTGATGTAAGGGCGCTGGATATTGGAACGCGCCAGCTCGTTGGTCTGGAGGCGCTCGACCTCCTTGCGGCGGCTCGTGACCTGGCTTGAGCGCGTGCCCGCCGCAAACCGCGCGATGAACTCGTTGAGCTGCGCGATCTTCTTTTCGCGCTGCGCAATCTGCGACTCCAGCGTAGAGCGAATCTGCGTCTTGGCCATCACCATGTCGTCGTAGCCGCCGGTGTAGGTGATGATCGTCTGGTAGTCGATGTCGGCAGTGTGCGTGGTGACGGAATTCAGAAAATGCCGGTCGTGCGAAATGGCGATCATGGTGCCGTCGTAGCTGGTGAGGAAGTCCTGCAGCCAATGGATGGAGTCGAGATCGAGGTAGTTTGTCGGCTCGTCGAGAAGGAGCGCGGGCGGCTTGCCAAAGAGCGCCTGCGCCAGCAGTACGCGGACCTTCTGCCCCCCCTGGAGTTCGCCCATCTTGCGCTCATGCAGCGGCTCTGCAATGTCCAGGCCATCGAGCAGCACGGCGGCATCGCTTTCGGCCGTGTAGCCGTCTTCGTCTCCGATGGTGCCCTCAAGCTCGCCCAGCCGCATTCCATCGGCGTCCGTCATCTCAGGCTTGGCGTAAATGCGGTCGCGCTCTTCGAGGGCAGCCCACAGCGGCTTGTTCCCCATGATGACCGTGTCGATGACGCGATGGGCGTCGAAAGCAAACTGATCCTGGCGCAGCACGCCGAGCTTTCGCGGGCGCACCACCGTGCCCTTCTGCGGCTCCAGCTCACCGGCCAGAACCTTCATGAAAGTCGATTTTCCTGAGCCATTCGGCCCGGTCAATCCGTAGCGGCGGCCGGGCGTGAAGGCCGTGCTTACGTCTTCGAAGAGAATCTTCGAGCCGTAGCGCATGGTTACATTGCTGACACTGATCATTCTCTGTTCTTGCTTCCTATTCTTTGTTCTGGCTTTTTGCCCAGGCCACACTCGGGCTGCCGCGCCGGTGGGCGGTTTAGAGCGGGTTGATTTGTGATTCGCGAGAAGCGCGCTGGCAGGCAGCTACTCAAAAAGACTTCGGCTCTCTTATTTTCTCACGAGCCTGCCCGGAGCACGGACCAGGGAGGTCCGCACTCGCTGGAGCAGCGGTTCCGGAGTTTCTGCGCTCGAATTGCCGCTTCTTACTTCGCTGCCGGAACAGCGTACTTGCCGGATTTGGCGTAGAGCCAGTCCCAGCCATTGTCTGGATTGCTGGGATCTTTGGCAACGAAATAGAGGTTCGTGACAGGGCCGAAACACTGGCGGTAGACGAGACCGACATCCCCGCCGCGGTTGGGCGTGGGAAAGTAGACGCCGAGCATGAAGTACGCGGGCGGATTGTCGATACGGAAAACGCCGTTGCGGACTTGATCGGAGATTTCGTGGACGCCGCCGCCGGAAAACGTCGTCGTGCCGTCAGTGGCCACGCCAAATATGTAATGGGGCGGGTTGCTTTGGACGTAGGTGGTGTCAATGGCGGCCTGATAATGACGATTGAGAGGTGCCATTGTTTTGGAGGCAACAGCGTGGACCACAATGGTGCATGAGTTTGCGGAGCCGGGTCCGTAGCTGCCGTTGACCCAGTTGGCTGCGTCGTCTCCAGTCTCGTCCGCGATCAGCTCAGCCGGGGTTGGCGGCGGCTTGAGGCCCGCGCAGGCAGCCGGCAAGACGAAGCGCGACGCGGGCGGCGTGGTGAACGAGACTTTGGTCACGTCGACCATCGTCATGGGAGGAGTGTTCGGCGGGCCTACCTGAACCCGGATCACGAGCGAGTCCTTTTGGTCGATCCAGGCCTTGATGTCTTGACCCTGGTCGCTGCCCGCATACACCTGGATCGCAATGCCATCGAGAGTCCCGGTTCCTGAGGGCTTCAGAATGCCCTTGGAGATGTCGTCCGATATTTCACCCATCATCGCAAATGGGTCGCCCCAGTCGCCGGAGAAATGGGCCACGTTGCACTGGATGGGGCTTGCAGTTGGGTCCCATGTCGTACTTGTTCCGGCTGTGAGGTCATAAAGAGTGAAGGACCGCGCGGTGGGCGTGCCGGCCTGTGCCGGTTGATTGAAGTCGACGAGCACCTTTGAGCCGCTACGGTAAGTAATGGAAGCGCCGCCAGTGTCGCCGACCGACTGCGTGATGATGTAGGCCGTGGGCGCCGTTTGTGCCAACAGCAGCGGCGTGATTGCAAGCAGGCAAAGGCAAACGAAGACTCGTGGAGCTGGCATGGGAAAATTCCTCATAGAATGGTCGCGCGAATCGCCGAAATCGGAATCCATATCCTATAGGAGATCGCGCAAGAACGTGTCCAGTGCGTCAAATCGCTCGAATGCCGGAGCAACCGGAGCGTTCCTTGTTGGGGTTACAGTCAGAGTCCTATTTGGAGCTACACGACCATCCGTTCTTAAAATAGTTGGCCACGATTGTTCCCACGTCCTCTTCCATTTTCCCGCCTTCCGTGTACGTGAATGGCGCGTTGTTGACGATGAAATAAGAGACCGGGGGTTTATCCGGCCCTGCGGTCAGCGAAAAGCTCGGCGGTCCCCAAACCTGCAAGACCATGGAGTAGTGGTCCGGCACCGTGTTGTTGTGGTAAGCCGTAATCGTGAAGCGTAACTGCGGCACGACCCCTTCCGCCTGTTCGAATTCGATGCCGGAGCCTTGTGAAGCGCCATTCAACGTCGTCGTAAAAAATGTCGCCAATTCCGGGATATCCTGCGCGTCGGCGCTCGTGTATGTGAACGAGATCGTGTAATCCACCTCATATTTCGTATTTTGCCCGGAATATAACCGGGGAAGCCCCTGCGGGAAACCCGCATAGCATGTACTCGGCGCAGGCGAAGCCTTTGGCTTTTTGAGCAAGTTAAACTGCGCTTGAACGGCACTCGCGCCGGCAAGCAGGATGGAAGCCAGCGCCCAGCATAGGATTTTTCGGGTTTTCAATTCGCCTCTCCCGCCCAGGATTCCTTTGGGCCTCCACCACCTAATTCCTCTTCTTCTGAATTTCCGCCGTGCGATTGGACAGGGGCCGTTTCCCTCGCCACGCGCAGTAGTAGACCGCCGAGTCGCTGGCGAAAACTTAATCGGGTTCTCCGTTTTGCCTTTCGATTGCTAACCAATATACCCCTATTTACCTCCGCTCGCGATCTTTTTGCATTGGTTCCGAGGCCGAAAACCAGGTCGTGCCTATCCGGGCCTCCTGCGGGGCCAAAGTACCACCCCTTCTGGATTACCCAGCGTGAGCCGGTTCAGAAGACTTCGCGAAGTTTTGCGAACGAGTCGAGCTCGATGAGGTGCTGGCCTTCGGGCGGCTTGTCGACGGCCGCGTGCTCCAGAACCCACGTGTCCTTGTGAAAGAGGAACACCGCGTGCAGCCCGGCCGCGAGCGCAGGATTGATGTCGCTCTTCGGGCTGTTGCCGATCATCCAGGTGCTCCGCGCTTCAATGTTCTGGCGAAGGACTACATCGCGGTAAGCTGCCGGATCCTTCTCGGCCGGAATTTCCACCGCCGCGAAATAAGGCGCCAGCCCCGAGCGTGCCAGCTTGTCAGCCTGCTCCGCGCGGTTGCCCTTGGTCATCAGGATTAGATGGTGCCGGCCAGCGAGGTCTTTGAGCGTTTCAGCCACGCCGGGCAGCAGCTCGATCTCCTGCTCGGCGATCGATCATGCGAATTCGCGAATCCGCTCGCGTTTTTCCTCGGTCACCGGCGCCGGGCTCAGTCGCTCAAAGCAATCGACCAGCGACCGCGTGAAGCTCGACAGGCCGTAACCGTGGCTCAGAATCGTTTCGCGCTCCACTTGGTTGAGAGTTTGCCGCACTTCAGCAGGTGAATACTCGTGATGGTCGAGAAAGCTGATGAATGCGGCAATCGCGCGCTCAAAGTAGATGTTGTTTTCCCACAGCGTATCGTCGGCGTCGATGAGCAACGTCTGACCGGCAGGGAAGCGGGGCATGGGTCAAGAATACAATCCGGCCGCGGGTCGCATCCAGCCGGTAGTTGCGGATTACGCGCCGAGCTCGCCGAGAATCGCCGCCGCAATCGCTTCCGCGTGACGCCGCATCGCCTCTTCGCTCTCCGCCTCGATCATCACGCGCGCCAAGGGCTCAGTTCCCGAGTAACGAATCACCACCCGCCCCGAGTCCCTCAGCTCCGCTTCGGCAGAGCGGATCGCGTCGACCACGGCTGGAATTCCTTCGAGCGGTTTCTTCTCGCGCACTTTCACGTTGACGATTACTTGTGGAAAGACCTTAAGATCCGCAGTCAGCTCGCCGATCGGTTTGCCGGTGCGGGCGATCAGATCCAGAACAACAAGCGCGGTGAGCAGGCCGTCGCCGGTCGTGGCGAGGTGAGGAAAGAGGATGTGGCCGGATTGTTCGCCGCCGAGGGCCGCATCTTCTTTGTGCATCATTTCGAGCACATAGCGGTCGCCAACCGGCGCGCGCAGCATGCGAATGCCGCTGCGCTTGAGCGCGGCTTCCAGGCCCATGTTCGACATCGTGGTTGCTACCACCATGTCGCCGGTCAACATGCCGCGGGCCTTCAGGTCGCGCGCGGCGATCAAAAGGATCGCGTCGCCGTTGATCACGTTTCCGCGAGCGTCGGCCAGCATGCAGCGATCGGCGTCGCCATCGAAGGTCAGGCCCAAATCCGCTCCGCGCGATGTAACCTCGCGCGCAACGTACTCGGGATGCAGCGCCCCGCATTGTGCGTTGATGTTGCGGCCGTCGGGCACGACGTTGAGCAGCGTGATGACGGCGCGTCCACCGCGATTCAGCCTGCGCAGAAGCTCCGGCGCGATCGCGGCGGCGGCGCCATTGGCGCAATCGGCGACAATCTTCAAGCCCGAAAGCGAAAGGCCCGGCACGCAGTCGATGAGGAATTGAATGTAGTCGCCCTGAAAAGCCGGATTGTCCTCGACGGGAGCGAACGAGCGTGGATCGGAGATCTTTACCTGCGCGGCGTGGAACAGGATCTCCTCTTCCATGGCCAGCTCAGCCGCGTCGGGGAACTTGAATCCGTCCGCGCCGAACAGCTTGATGCCGTTGTCCTGCCACGGATTGTGAGAGGCGGAGATGACCACGCCTGCATCGAAGCCATGAGTCTTTGTGAGAAAGGCGACTGCGGGAGTGGTCACCACGCCCGCGCTCTCGACGATGGCGCCAGTCTGGCGCAGGGCCTCAGTGAGGGTGGCGGCGATCCACGGGCCGGATTCGCGCGTATCGCGGCCGATCAGGGCGCGAGGGGGCGCCACTGTCTTTCGCAGCGAGTGTCCGAGGGCGAGACCGACGCTGTAAATCGTCGTTGCATCGAGTGGGGGCTCTCCGGCAACGGCGCGAATGCCGTCGGTGCCGAAGAGTTGGCGCGCTCCGTTCGGGGTCATTTTGCCGATCTCTTGCTTCGTTTGCCGGTTGTGGGCGCATGGGGCGCGCCGGATGAAAGGTTCTCGACGCGGCTCGTAAACGATCCGTCGGCCAGGCGAGTAGTGAGCTGGTCGCCAGACCCGATTTGCGCCGTCGAGCGAATGAGCGCGCCTTCCGCCGAGAGGACCAGCGCGTAACCGCGATCGAGCACAGCCAAAGGCGAAAGCGAGTGGAGCCGTGCGTCGAACGCGCCAAGCCGCGCAGCAGAAGATTCGATGAGCCGCTCCAGCGATCGGTCCAGTCGAGCGCGAAAGTCGGCCAGGTGTTGGCGCGCATGGGCCAATTTCTGTCGCGGGTCGTGATGCAGAACGCCTGCGGCCAGCTCGGCTACGCGATTCTGGCTTCGGCGCAGACGATCCAGAATGACGGCGTCCATTCGCTCCGCCGCGTCGTCGAGCCGCTGCTCCAGCCGGTGTAGCAGTGTGGTCACGCGCGTTTCGACGCGGCTGATGGGCACATGTGTCAACCGCTGGCGGGCTTGCAAGAGTTGAAAGCGCGCGGCGCGTTCCAATCGGTGCGATTGCGCGGCCAGGTGCTCGGCGATTTTGTGCTGAGCTTCGGTGATCAGCTCGGCCGCCGCGGAAGGGGTGGGGGCGCGCAGGTCGGCGGCGAAGTCCGCGATAGTGAAATCTGTCTCGTGTCCCACGGCCGAAACCACAGGAAGGCTGCTCCGTGCAATCGCGCGCGCCACCTGCTCGCTGTTGAAGGCGGCCAGGTCCTCGAGCGATCCGCCGCCGCGCGCAAGAACAATCAGGTCGACGAGATTGGTTGCGTTCAACTCGACCAGTGCGGCTTCGATTTCAGCCGGCGCGGATTCGCCCTGCACAGAGACGGGAGAGATCAGCACATTCAGGCCGGAATGGCGGCGGCTCACAATGTTCAGAAAATCGCGGATGACCGCGCCCGTGGGCGAAGTGATAATGCCCACCGTGCGCGGAAACATGGGCAGCGGTTTTTTACGCTCGGCATCGAAGAGACCCTCGAGCCTGAGCCGCTCTTTCAATTGTTCAAAGGCGAGCTGCAGAGAGCCGGCGCCCACTGGCTCCATCGTCTCAGCAACGAGCTGCATCTGTCCGCGCTGCTCGTAGACGCTCACGCGGCCCCGCACCAGCACGTGCAGGCCGTCTTCCGGACGAAAACGCAGCAGCACCGCCTGCCGCCGGAAGAGAACGATGGGCAACTGCGCCTCGGCGTCTTTCAGCGTGAAGTACACGTGGCCCGATGGAGCGGGGCGGTAGTTCGAAATCTCGCCCTCGACCCAAATGTCGCCATACTCCTGCTCGACCAGTTCACGCACCTGCGCCACGAGTGCGCGCACAGGCCAAATGCGGCGCGAGGGGCGCGGCTCATCGAAGTGGAGCCCCAACTGGGAGGTCTCGTCGTGTTCTGACGCAAATGGATCAGCGAATGGGTCATGGTGAGGCATTCTTTTAGAAGTGTAATTGGTGGGGATTAGCTTGGAAGGGTTGGAATGAGTGGAAGCAGGGTTCACTTGATCCACTCCTTCGTCAAAAGACAGCCGCACATCCCGTTCGACTTCATGCGGTGGCTCGGGATGATGAGGATCGCAGAACGGAAGAGCCTGCAGCCGGTGTTTGAAAGAAAGCACTCATCCGGATCGTGCACGGAATGGTATAAGGGGGCGATGCACCGATCTTCCCCTTGGCCCTGAGCCGCGCGCACCGGGGCGAAAGAAGGCTCGATGAAACTGCTGGCCAAGTTCAACTTGATTCTGATCGTTGTTTTTGGAACCTGCGGGCTTCTGATCGCTCAGCTCTCTTATTCCTACCTGATCGGCAATGCGCGCCGTGAAGCAATGGAGAAAGCGCAACTGATGCTGGCCAGCGCCAAATCCGTGCGCGACTATACGGCCGACGATCTCTCGCCGCTTTTGCAGCAGAACCCAAGGTACCGCACGCATTTCGTGGCCGAGACCATTCCGTTCTTCGGGGCCACAACCACTTTTAACAAACTGCGCAGGGACTACCCCGACTACGCCTATAAAGAAGCCGCGCTGAATCCGACCAATCCCGAAGACCGCGCCACGGATTGGGAGGCCGACGTCATTCAATGGCTCCGCGACCACCCCAAAGAGGCGCAGGAAATCGGCGACCGCCCCACTCCCGCCGGCGTTTCGCTTTTTATTGCGGAGCCCATTGCGGCAACCCAGGAGTGTCTTGAGTGCCATAGCTCTGCTTCCATTGCACCCAAAGCGATGATTGCTGCCTACGGCTCAAATAACGGTTTCGGCTGGAAGAACGGTGAAATCATCGGCGCACAGATCGTTTCAGTCCCGCTGTCGGTGCCGGTAGCAAATGCCGATCGCGCCTACCACCGGCTGCTTCTGTTCCTCATCCTTACCATGCTGCTTACCATTGCGGCTCTGGATGCCGGCGTCTTCTGGTTCGTCATCCGTCCGCTGCGCATGGTCTCCGCAGGCGCCGACCGCGCCAGCCGTGGAGAAAAGAACGTGCCTCCGGCCGCAGTGAAAGGGAAAGACGAGATCGCTACCGTAGCCGCGGCCTTCAACCGGATGCAAGTGAGCCTGGCCAAGGCCTTGAAGATGATTGAAGAGGAGTAGGCGAGGCGCGTGCTAGCCGCGGCAAGATCTGAGGAACTTCAGCCGGTCCGCATCGGATTCGATCTCCCCGGCCACGATGCCGCAAAGATCCTCGACAGAAGTGCACCGTTTCGCCGCCCGCTTCACGACCAGCTCGGAGATCGGCCCGATGTAGGCTGCCAGTTCCTTGCTGACCCGCTCCAATGTCTTTGCGTCGATGGCCAAGGCATCCGGCGCTCGATCCCCAATGTGCTCGGCCGCTTGATTTGCGGGCAATCCTTCCGCCGGACCCTGGGCCTGTATCTCTCCATTGGCGCCCTTGGCGGCGGACGGGGTCGGCAACGGCACATCCATATAGTGACCCAGCGCCTGGATCAGCGCCTGAACATCCGCTTTCCAGCGCGCATAGGTCAACTCCACCGCGTTTCTGTAAGCCAGTTCCTTCAAATCATCGGGAAGCTGATCAACGCGGGGCATCTTCGCCGCCCGCACCAGCACGGGCACCACCGGGATATCGCGTCGCAGGGCGGAAGCAAGCTCGATGCGCACAAAGTCGTTGGGATCGTCCAGGCGGCGGGTGCCCGCATCATCCGTTGTGTCCAGCCACTCCCGTCCGATCACCGCAAGCAGCACGTTGCACGAGGCCACGCTCTTGTCGATCGCCTTGCGGAAGTCACGGCCCGGCTCGATCGCCGCCACATCCATAAACACGGACTCGGCGCTGAAGTGGGACGTCAGGTCGTCGAACAGGCGCCTGGATTCACCCTCCGAATCGCTCCTGCGATAGTTGAGGAAGATGGTGCTCAGAGCGGCCTCCCAGGGACGACGCGCAGGCCCGATTGCGGTGCTTGGTCGAGCGGGGACGCGAATGGACCGTTCAGAATCACTGCTGATGAGTGTAATTGTTCCGGTCTCAATCGCTCGATTTGCGGCTTTCGATCATGGCGCGCAGTTCCACGGCCAGGGACGCGAGATGATTGCCGGAAGAAGCACTGGAAGCAGAATTTGAGGAGAACACCAGCTCAAGCTCTCGAGCCACATCGGTTCCGCGCGTCAGATTGAATGTGCCCAGCACACCGGCGAGTTTGTGTGCGGCTGCTTGTGCGGCCTCGCGGCCGGAATCGTTGAGCATCTTCGCGGTTACGGCTGCCGCAGCGGCTTCCAAAGTCGCAACACGCTCGCGGACCTCCGGCAGAAACTTCACCCAGAGCCGGTCCATCGCTTCTCGAAGGGCCGCGTCCGGCGGAATTTCGGGTTGAGCCGAAGTTTTCATCGGAATCAGCGATTACTTCCAGCCCAGCGCGCGCGAAATCTGTGTCGACAGCGTGAGCGGATCGAAGGGTTTGAAGAGCACTGCCTCCACGCCGAGGTCGGCAAATCGCCGCTGGTCGGTGCCCTGCACTTTAGCGGTTAGCAGCAACACGGGAATCTTGGCCGTAGCGGGATTCTTGCGCAACTCGCGAAACGTAGCCGGACCATCCATCCCCGGCATCATCACATCCAGCAGAATCGCATCGGGGTGTTGCTCGGCGGCTCGCGCCACTCCTTGCGCACCAGAGCTGGCTTTGATCACTTCCCATCCGGCTACGGTCTCAAGACTCAACGAGGCTACCTCGCGAATGTCGTCTTCATCGTCAATTATCAGAATCCTGCGGCCCACGGTCTAACTCCCTCTATCTCAGTTTCAAGCGCAGCCGCAGCGTATCGGCGGCGCTCTGGTTCTATCGGTTTATGGATTGGGTATCGCCGATTCCGGCAGCGCTTCTTCTTCCGGCATGCGCGAAGAACGCAGCATGGTCAGCACCAGAGCCTCAAGTTGCTGCGGCTGCACGCGGGTCTTGGCGAGGAAATAGGTAGGGCCCAGGGTCAACTGGCTTCGCTGCTCCGCTGTGAGCTCGTGGCCGGAGTAAACCACCAGCGGAAGCTGAGCGAGGTTCTCCTGCTGGCGCAGCCAATCCGCGACGTTAAAGCCGTCGCCGTCGGGAAGGCCAATATCGAGCAACATCAGATGCGGCTTGAACGTCGAGCAGGCCTTGATCGTTTCCTGGAGCGAGTGCGCGGTTTGCACCTGTATGCTGTCGCGCGCGAAGACCTCGCTGATGACATTCGCGAGATCGTAGTCGTCCTCGACGATGAGAATGCGCGCCTTTTCGCCCGAGCCGCAGAGCACACGCGCCAATTCGGTGAGCAGAGCGTCTTCGCGAAGCGGCTTGGCGACCCATCCATCGGCATCCGCAGGCAACTCGCGCGGGTTCTCGGGATCTTCCACGCTCAGCAAAACTACGGGCGTGCGTGAGGTTCCGTCCATCCGGCGCAGGAGCGGCAGAATCTCCCAGCCGTTCATGCCGTCCAATGATGAGTCGAGAAGGATCGCCTGAGGATCATTGCGCGCCGCGGACAAGGTTTGCTCGACCGTGGCTGCCTGGATGACAGAGTAGCCATGCCGCGCCAGTTGCGCCGCAATTCTCGGGCGGGAATCGGCGTTGGAGTCGGCCAGGACAACAGTACCGTGGCCGGGTTCCACCTCCGTCCCGCCGGCAACGGCCGCCGGAGCGGGATGATAGGGCAGAAAGATGCGGAAGGTCGATCCGCGCACTGGATTGCGCTCGGCCCAGATGCGGCCCGAGTGTTGCAACACGATGGTTCGGCAGATTGCCAGTCCGAGGCCGGTGCCTCCTTTTTGCCGCGAGTCGGATGCGTCCACCTGCTGGAAGCGGCCGAAGATCGCCTCCAGCTTGTCTGCGGGAATTCCGCGCCCATGATCGATCACCGAAAGAATCACGCCGGTCACTCCGGGCCGCAGCATCACACTCACCGGCGAGTTTGGCGGCGAGAACTTGACGGCATTCGAGAGCAGGTTGGTCAGGACCTGCAGCAGGCGGTCGGAGTCGGCAGCAATCTCCACCTTGGTGGAGTCGTGAATCAGCTGCACGCCGGCAGCGTCAGCCATGGGCTGCATATCTTCGATGGCTTGCGTTACGACGTCGGCCAGTTGCACGCTGCGGAA
Organism: uncultured Acidobacteriaceae bacterium; assembly: GCA_963823805.1. Taxonomy (GTDB): domain Bacteria; phylum Acidobacteriota; class Terriglobia; order Terriglobales; family Acidobacteriaceae; genus Telmatobacter. Next base: position 719,265 of record CAWGMW010000001.1, read on the forward strand.
TGTGAGCGGCTCGCGACCGCTCTGGATGCGCTCCAGATCGAGGATATCGTTGATCAGCCGGACGAGCCGGTCGGAGTTGGTAAGGGCGATCCGCAGCAGATTCGTTGCCTTTTCGTTGGCCTCGCCGAGAATGCCCGAGCTGAGCAACCCCAGCGCTCCGCGAATGGAGGTGAGCGGCGTTCGCAGTTCGTGGCTCACCGTGGAGATGAACTCATCCTTCATTCGATCGAGGGCATAGCGCTGGCTGATGTCGCGGAAGCTCAGCACCGAACCTGAAACACGGCCGTGCGCGCGGATGGGAGTGAGGGCATACTCGGCAGGGAAGCAGGTGCCGTCGGCGCGAAAGATGTTTTCCTCGCCGCTGGCCGCGGCAGATTGTGTTGCCGCGCCACGCAGCGGACATTCCTCACTGCATGCGCGATCTGTTCCCGCGGCGCCGTGCAGCAGTTCATGCACCGGCCTGCCGACAAGCGCATCCACAGGCGCGCCCAGCAGCCGAGCGGCCGCGGGATTGGCAAAGGTCACCCTTCCCTGGCGGTCGAGCCCGCAAATTCCTTCAGCTACCGCGTCGAGCAGTACTTCCTGCTGGCGGCTCAGTTCCTCTGTCCGCCCACGCTCCTGAGTCCGCGCCAGGATTTGCCCCAGCGAAACCGCCGCCGTTTCGATCGCAGCCATGGCCTCGCGGTCCTCGCGAAGCCTGAAGGAACAGTAGAATTCCAGAACCGCCAGCACTTTACTGCCTGCGCGCACCGGCAGCGCCCAGCCTGAGACCATCTCCTGCTTCAGTGCCGCTATCGCACGCCCGGATGCGGGCGCATCCTCCAGGTCGGTTGCCCACACTGTCCGTCCTTCTCGCCAGGCGCGCTCCGGCAACTCGCTTGTCCCAGTCAGCGTCAACCCCATGCTCCCTTGAATCAGCGCTTCTGCGTTGCGGCCTGGCACTCCCCATGCAGTGCCAAATTCCAGATGCTTCTGTTCGCCGCCAACCACCCATTCAATGGCCACATCCCATCCCTGCGAGATGCACAGCGCCTCAAGGATGCGCATGCCCGCTGACTCGCCCGATGCGTTTTCGCCCACGATCTGGCTTACCGCCAGTTGCAGCGCCAGCCGGTTCTCGCGCTGCTTTTGTTGCGTCACATCGCGCATCAGGCAGCGCACAGCCAGAGGAACGCCGGTTTTCTGCCGCCGGCTCAAGCTCAATTCCAGTTCCAGCACGCGCCCGTCCAGCGTGTGGTGGCGCAGCGGGATGCGGTCCACCGTCTCGCCATCCAGCGCGCGACGGAAAAGCGCTGCTACCTCGTTCTTCGCGCCCTCTGAGAAGAGCTGTTCGAAGGAACGCAAATCCAGCAGCGCCGTCTGCTCCACTCCGAAGCACCGTTTCCATGCGGGATTGGCGTAGAGAAACTGCCCTGAGGGGCTCAACGTCGCGATCATTTCAGTGGAGTGCTCAAACAGGTCGCGGTACCGCTCCTGCGATTCGCGCTGCGCCTGCTCGCGGTGTTGGTTCTCGCTCTGATCCACGGCCACCGCCACCATGCCCGTCAACTCGCCCTCCGCGTCGCGCAACGCGGAGATGTGCAGCGCGACCGGGATATGCACGCCGTCTTTGCGGCGCACTTTGGCGTCGAAGCTCGGGACCGTGCTCGGAGAGAGCATGCGAACGCATTCCATATACGCCGCCCTGCGTCCGTCACGCGTGGTTTCTGGTGGCCGCACCACCCGGCACAACTTCTGCATCTCCGCCACCAGACGTTCTGCTTCGCCCGGCGCAAGAAGTTCGATTGTCTCCCATTGTTCAACCAGCTCGGCGGCGCGGTAGCCCAGCGCGCGCTCGGCCGCTGGATTGCAGTAGATCAGCCTTCCGCCAAGATCGAGCGCCAACACTGCCGGACCGGCTGAATCCAGCAGTTCCCTCAACCCTTCGGCGATCGGCACGGCATCCTGAGCGATTCCAGCGCGCAGCAGCCGCCTATTCAGCAGCAGCGCAAACAGAGCCGTAGCCACTACGGCTGCAATCACCGGCAGCGATTCCCATCGGAAATTCGGAAACAGGCGAGCCAGAGCAGCGCCAACGGAGATGGCGAGGATGGAAAAAGGCAGAACCAGCCAGAGCTGCGAGATCCCACCATTGTCCGGCGGTGCAGGCTGCGTCTGCTCAATCAGTGCGTCCGGCCGCTCGCTCATCGGCTCCTCGTCCAACGCCTTGGTTGGAACGGCACAACACCGGAAAGCTCACCAGTGATGCTGCCGCCATCCATCTCGCCCGGGGACATTGAAAAATCATCGCAATGTGCCGCGGGTATTCTATTTGCTCGCCGCGCCCCGCCCGCTTAACAGGGCCTTTCGCCGGCGGCAACGCGATGTGCAGGTAGTATATTCGTTTGATTTCAGACTCTCTAGGCAAATCGGCCCGTCCGCGCGTGAGGCGAAACGCTCAAGTAACCGCCTCCGGCCGAGCCCTTCCTCCAGGTGTCGTGTTGGGGCACTCGTTTCAACCATTTCCGCTTCTTCTACCCGGTAAGCACGCGCCAAAGTGAATAACAGGCTCTTATACTGGCTGCATGTTTCATCGTTGCTTTGTAGCCCGCTTCCTTCGTTTCACGGTGCCCGCTGCCGGTCTGTTTTGTCTTGCAGTCACCATGCCGCCCGCTCACGCGTGGGAGCACGAGGGCCATACGATGATCAACCGGCTGGCTGCTTCCACGCTGCCCGCCGATGTGCCCGCATTTCTGCAAACGCCGGCCGCTATCGACGAGATCGAGTACCTCGGCCCCGAGCCTGACCGCTGGCGCTCGCCCGCCGAGCCCGAGCTCAGCGCCGCGCAGGCGCCCGAGCACTTCATCAACCTCGAATCGGCCGATGCGCTCGGGCCTCTCCCGCACAAGCGCCTCGAATTCGAAGCCATGGCGTTCGCGGCCGGCCAGCGTCCGGAAAAAATCGGCTTGCAGCCCTGGGAGACCGATGAAGTGTGGGAACGGCTCAAAGCTGCCATGCGCCAGTACCGTTTTCTTGCGGCAGGTGGAAAGGTCACGAAGCCCGTCGAGGCGGCGATCATCTTTTACGTCGGCTGGCTTGGCCACTATGTCGGCGACGGCTCGCAGCCTTTGCATGTGACCATCCAGTACAACGGCTGGACCGGTCCCAATCCGAACGGCTACACCACCGGCCATCAAATCCACCATCAATTCGAGGGGCCGTTTGTCGCGGCCAACATCCACTCTCCCGACATCAAAGCCAAGATGACTCCGCCCACAATCATTCAAGGCGACATGTTCGACGCCTACGTTGCTTATCTGCGCCACACAGCAACATATGTCGAGAAGGTCTATCAACTGGATAAGGCTGGCGCCTTCGTTGGCGCTGGCACGCAGGAATCGCGCGACTTTACTGCCGCACGTCTGGCCGCCGGAGCGAGCATGTTGCGCGACATGATTTATACAGCGTGGATTGATAGCGCTCAGCCGGTACCGGACCCGTACGCAGGGAAGTAAAAAGGCCGTTACAAAACTCGCAAATCGGCCAAATCTTGGAACTTTTCGATGATTGCTGAAAAGAAGCCGACATATCGGGACCTATATCTGGTCGCGTTCTTTGCCGGTAGAGCGAGATCGCGTTATTCGTGGTGCGTTAGTTAAAGGTTGTGGTTTCCTACCTTCTAGCAATGAAGCTGTGCCAAGGTGGGAAGGCCGGAGGTTTGTGGCTGATAGGAGGGTGGGCCGACTGGTATCTGTGGGGCTTTGCATCTCCGGATGCCTGAGCCCTCGACCTTATGAGCTTCCCCATCTCGCTTCAGCCATTTGACCGTTGCTCCAATCGGCAACCACTGCCTCACCCTGCTCGAAATCGTCCACAACAAGGATGAGATGATTTGCGTGGTCGCTATAGAGCACCTCGATATTGACGCCGGCTTGCGCCATACGGTGGGTAATGAGACCCAACTGTCCCGGAGTTTCCTGTTGGAGGCGCAGGCGCAAGACACGCTTGCACGAGACCACAACAATTCCAACGGACTCGAGCGCCTGGCGCGCGGCGGGGCCGTCGCAAAAGAGGAAGTGCGCAACTCCCTTGCCACTGACTACCCACGCGCCGCCGCCTTCAACGCTGATGCCCACATTTCCGAGAGTTGTTCCCATCAAGGAGAGCGACCCCGGTGTATTGGCCAGATAAATCTCCAGATCGTACACTCTCAGCCCTCCCTGGAATCGTGCGCGAGCCTGCTATCTTCGGGCGCCTGCTCGCGGCCGGACATTGTGTAGTCGCGAAGTACCGAGGCTATGCGGAGGCGATAGTTCTCGAAGAGCCTTGCCCGGCCCAGTTGCTGGGCGCGGCGGTGCTCAGGTAGGTTCCGCCACTCGCGCACGGCATTCTCGTCTTCGAAGAAGCCGATGGAGACGAATTTACCCGGGGTGGTCTTGCTCTCAAAGCGCTCGACAGAGATGAATCCCTTGATGTCTGAAAGGAGTGGGCGCAAGGCTGCTGCCTCGCGCATATACTCGTCGAAATGTTCACTGCTCGCAGTGAATTCAAAGACCATGACGATCATCGTTGCGGCTCCTCCACGATTCCAACTCCATGATGGACTGAAGCGCAACATGGTTGCTTCGGTCGAGAGCGAAGTATCGGCACCGACGGCCATTGCTGCTCGCATATGATGAGGGTGTGAACGAGAGCTTTCTCGACGGGGGGCTGGCGCAGGCCGCAAGCGCAGTTGCGGACCGGACGCGGGCGCGAATGCTTTGCACGCTGATGGATGGACGCGCCTACACGGCGACGGAGATGAGTCTCGTTGGCGGCGTATCGGCATCGACGGCGAGCGCGCACCTGAGGGTCCTGGTGGAGAAAGGGACCATCGAGTGCGTACCTCAGGGACGGCATCGCTACTTCCGCATCGCCAGCCGCGAGGTAGCGGAGATGCTGGAATCGATTATGGGACTGGCGGCGCAGCAGGCGGGCGTCCAAAGCAAGACTCCTGTAAAACTGCGATTTGCGCGCACGTGTTATGACCATATGGCAGGCATGGTGGCAGTGGCGCTGCACGACAGGCTGCTTGCGCTGGGATGGCTCAGCCAGGACTGCTCTGGCGTAACTGAGATTGGGCGGGCAGGACTGGCCCGGATCGGCATCCCCTTCAGCCCCTTAACGGCGCGCCGTCGATTTGCCTTTGGCTGTTTGGACTGGAGCGAGCGCAGAGCCCACGTGGGCGGCCAGCTTGGCGCGGCGATCCTGGCAACATTCGAGAAGAAGCGCTGGGTGATGCGCCAACCCGACAGCCGAGAGCTTGTGTTAACTGCCAAGGGAAGCAACGCACTGAAGGATCATTTCGGCTTGAATCGTTTTCAGTGACGGGCGGGAACTAGCCCATGTTATCTCCCGCCTTGGCGCAATAAGGCTGCCAAGTTCCAGGAGATCCATTACGCATCGGTGGGTGGCCCCGCTCTCAACGTCCAAAAACCGTACTGAGGGTGCCCCAGGTCCCTCGTCCGCCGCGGCGGAGGGACCGGGGACTCCACCGGCCTCAACAGGCCAAAGCCTAAACCCCGATAGGTCCTGAAAAACGTTAGGTTCCTATCGGGACTGCCGCGGCAGACGAGGCGAGGTTGTGGCCGGAGCATTCGTCCGGGGCAGTTTCGATAGGATCGTTTGAACTGAGCCGCAGGCGTTTGCGGCGGATGCGGTGATCTACCTATGTACTTTCAATGGCGCGGTCCCGCCGATCGTAGCTTTTGTGAGCACGGAACTGAGCCGGCCGAGCGGGGGCAACCGCTTCAATGAGTGGAGTTGAGTGCTGCGAGGAGGGCGCGAGTGCCGTATATGGGGTGTGTGAGCAGCTTGCGGGCATAGGACGGCGTTGCATGCGCGAGCGTGCCATGGGGCGACGGGGGTAGATGAATCGTGGGCCATGGATGTTTTATGAGCTGTCAATGCTGCGCCTCTGCGGGGTTGCGGGACCCTGGTCGGAGCGGAAGTAAAGTTGAGCGCCGGTGACCCGTTCAATGACCAACATAGTTCCGGTGCAAACCGGACAGCGCATCAGGTTGGCCGTCTCAGGGCGATCAGTGCCGGGTGCTGTGCCGAGCAGCTGGCGGCAGCAGGCGAGGGCGGTCTCCCTTCTTCGGTTGGCGAACAGTCCGAAGTGGCGAATGCGGACCAGCCCTTTGGGCAGGACGTGAAGAAGAAATCGGCGCAAGAACTCATCTGCTGAAACCGTCATGATCTTGTTCTTGCCGCCGTGCGCGTAGTCCCGCCAGCGGAATGACACGCGATCGTTCTCAAAGGCCACGAGTCGATGGTTGGAGATGGCAACGCGATGAGTGTAGCGAGCCAGATAGTTGAGGACATGTTCGGCGCCGCCGAAGGGCGGCTTGGCGTAGACGACCCAGTCCTTCTGGCCGAGTTGCCAGAGGAAGTGGCTGAATGCGCCAGGTGAAGCAAGCTGTAGCAGTGAACCGTGGAACTGCAGTCTATCCTGTTCAAACAACTCACGGAGTTGGTCGCAGAACTCGTCGCGGAAGACACGGCTGAGTCGCTTGACGGGCAGGAAGAATCGGCGCGGGGAATCTATCCATCCGGAACCATCGAGGGCGAGGCCGCCAGCGGGAACAATGTAGTGAACGTGGGGATGATGCTCAAGGTTCTGTCCCCACGTGTGGAGCACGCCGAGAAATCCGATATCGGCTCCCAGGTGTCTGGGATGGCGAGCCAGTTCGAGCATGGTCGCGGCGCTGGCGCGGTAGAGCAAATCATAGAGCAGCCGCTTGTTCTGGAGGACTAAGGCGGAGAGTTCGTGGGGCAGAGTGAAGACGATGTGGAAGTACGGTACAGGCAACAGTTCAGCCGAACGCGCGGCCAGCCACTTGGCGCGCACGTTGCCCTGGCACTTCGGGCAGTGCCGATTGCGGCATGAGTTATAAGAGGCGGTCAGATGGCCACAGCGGATGCACTTATCGCGATGACCGCCCAGTACCGCGGTGCGGCACCGGACGATGGCATCGAGTACCTTGCGATGCGCCCATGCAAGGTGAGACTTGTGCCCTTCCCAGAATCTGTTGCCCGCTGCGCGGACGATGTCAGCCACCTCGAGGGTGGGCCGGCTCACCGCTTCATCAACCTCCTGGACCGCTTCACTTCATCGAGGCTCGACACCTCGATGGCTTCGAGAGGACTGGCGATAGCCTGCAGATGGCGGCGGGACAGATGCAGGTAGAGTGCCGTGTCGCCGATCTTGGCATGGCCAAGCAGAACCTGGATAGTGCGCAGGTCGGCGCCGGCTTCCAGCATGTGGGTCGCGAAGCTGTGTCGAAGCAAATGAGGTGCAACGCGCTTGCTGATGCCGGCGCGCTTACCAGCCTCGTTCACAGCCGCCCACGCAACCTTCGGGGTAATCGGCTTATCTGCGCGCCAGTTGTTCACAGTGCCTGGGAACAGGTAGGTCTTGGGCTTCATCCAGCGCCAGTACTCACGCAGAGTCTCCAACAGCTTGGGACTCAATAGAACATCGCGGTCGCGTCCGCCCTTGCCCTTGTGGATACGAATGACCATCCGTTCGCTGTCGACATCCGAGACCTTGAGATGGCACAGTTCCGAGCAGCGGATGCCGGTTGAGTACAGTGTCATCACCATGGTGCGGCGCATCAGGTTCTCTGCTGAATCAATCACCCGCTGAACCTCTTCGGGGCTGAGCACAACGGGAAGTTGCCTGGGACGCTTGGGAAATGGAATGTGCTCGGGGAGATACGGGCGTCGCAGCGTCTTGACGTAGAGAAATCGCAAAGCTGCGGTGCACAATGCAATCGTCCCTGCCTGGAGCTTGCGCTCTCGAAACAGATAGGCCTGATACTGCCGGATATGATCCGGTCCCAATCTGTCTGGCGAGCGGTGAAAATACCTGGAGAAGTCTTCTACCGCGTGTAGGTAGGTGCTGATCGTGTTCTGTGAGTAGTTGCGACGCTGGAGCTCGTCCAGCATCTTCTGCCGAAGATGGGTCACAAAAACCTCCTTGTGACCCAAAACTTAAATGGCCTGAAAGGCTGGCCGACCACCACCGCCGCAGCGTCCGCCGCGCCGCAGGCTTAGTTCAAACGTGTTATACGCAACCGGGACAAGCGTGGTTCGCCCACGGGAGTTATCCGCCCGTCCGGTCTAAGATCAGGCTCTGCGATACACTTGGACCCGATGAGGGTCTTTGGCATCGATTGCGGAACCGAGGTGACCGGCTTCGGCGTCGTTGATTCCGGCGAAGGTCCGCGCGATGAGGCCCTGCAATTTCGGGCGATGGGAGCCATCCGCTTGACCAAGACCCACGCCTTGCCGGAGCGCCTGGAGCAGGTCTTCAGGGAACTAACCGCCGAGCTGGAGCGATGGCGGCCGGATGCGGTGGCCATCGAAGAAGTGTTTTACTCCGTCAACGCCAAATCGGCGCTGAAACTGGGCCAGGTGCGGGGCGTGGCGCTTCTCGCTGCTGCCCGGCAGCGCATTCCCCTTGCCGAATACGCCCCCTTGAAAATCAAATCGAGCGTCGTGGGTTACGGACTGGCGAAGAAGGAGCAAGTGCAATTCATGGTGGCGAGGCTGCTTGGATTGGCCGAGCTGCCTCAGCCTTCTGACGCAGCCGATGCCCTCGCCATCGCCATCTGTCACATTCACACCGCGCAAACCTTGGCTCGCCGCGGCGAGCAAGAGGTCCGGCGATGAGGGCGCGCTGGCTTGTTGCTGCCGCTTTCATGCTCGCTGTCCAGCTTCATGCTGCGCCCGCGGCCGATCCCGTCGTCCAGGTCGACTTCTCCAATCCCGCTCTCTCGCCTCCGCAATGGACACTCGTTCTCCACATTGATGGCAGCGGCCATTTTCGCTCTCAAATGGGCAACCCTCCCAAGGCGGGTCTAAAGGAGATCGAAGCGCCCAACATCGATCGCGACATTGAGCTGAGCAAGGAATTCGCCAGTCACGTCTTTGCAGCAGCGCAGCGTCACAAATGGTTCAATCTACCTTGCGAAAGCCATCTGAAGGTCGCATTCGAAGGTTGGAAGACATTTACCTATGACGGACCTTCGAGCCATGGATCGTGTACCTTCAACTACTCCCGCGACAGGGAAATCCAGTCGCTCGGCGATTCCATGCAGGCGGTAGCCCAGACGATTCTGGAGGGCGCGCGTCTCGAGATATTGCTGCAGCATGACCGCCTGGGCCTTGATCAGGAGATGGAGTTTCTCACCGAGGCAGTTCAGGACGGCCGGGCACAGCAGGTCTGCGCCATTCGTGACATTCTTGAGAGGCTCGCCGGGGACGACGATGTACTCGAACGAGTGAGAAAGCGGGCACGTAGTCTGCTGGATTGCGGCCCAACTTAAATCTTTACGTTCAGGCGACTTTTTCGCTCCGGTTTGTGTCAAATTAAGCAGGGCTCCCGAGGTTTTGGGGTGGTCGCCATAGGGCGATGGAAAGGCAGGGCGCCATGAGTTTCATGAGCAATCGCAGTGGGGTGGCAGGGTTGGCAGCGGTGGTCCTCGGGGTGGTGTGTCTGGGGCCGGCGCTGCGTTCGCAGGACCAGGCTCAAAACCCAGGCCAGGGAACAGGCCAGCCGGCGCGCGCACTGCGCCTCAGTTATGTGGATGGCCAGGTGACTCTCGCGCAGGGCGGGCAGGTTCTCGCCCAGCAGGCCGTCGCCAATACGCCGCTGTTGGAGGGCATGCAACTCACCACCGCCGACACCGGAAAGGCCGAGATTCAGTTTGAAGATGGCAGCGTCGCTCGGCTCTCTCCAGACAGCTCCCTGACGCTCCAGGTTCTTCAGGGCGCGGGAACGACGGCCAACGCTGTGCTTTTGCTCAACTCCGGTTTGGCGTACTTCGAGTTCCAGGGCGGAGGCCAGAATGGCCAAATGAGCGTGCAATTCGGCGATGCTCAACTCACCACCAGTGGCTTCACTGTGGTGCGCATCAGCATGGACACTCCTCCCGGCGACGTTGCCGTGTTCTCGGGCAACGCGCATCTCGATGCCGCCAGCAGCGCGGTTTCCATTGACCTGCATGGCGGCGAAAGCGTCGCTCTCAACGGCGCCACTCCCTCCAACTATCAGCTCGCCGACTCCATCGAGCCCGATTCCTGGGACTCCTGGAACTCCGACCGCGATCAGGCGCTGACCACAGAAGCTGCGTCGCAGACCGCCGCCCCCGCGAATCTGGGCGAAAGCCAAAACCCTGCGTGGAACGATTTGGACGCCGATGGCAACTGGTACGACGTGCCCAACCAGGGCTATATCTGGTCGCCCTACGAGGCTGCGAGCGCGGACTTCGACCCATACGGCTACGGCAACTGGATGTACACACCGGGGTACGGCTATCTCTGGATCTCCGGCTACCAATGGGGCTACATGCCGTTCCAGTGCGGCGCGTGGAACTACTACAACAACTTCGGATGGGGCTGGGCGCCAGGCATGGGCGGCTGCTCGCCATGGTGGGGATTGGGCTTCTACGGCGGCCCGAACATTGGTCGCGGACCAGCCGGATATCGGCCAATCCCGCGCCCGATTTTGCCGCGCCATCCCATCAACGGCAAGCCGGTAACCATGGTCGCCATCAACAGGAGTCCCGTGGTCGTGAACCCGGCGTTGGTCGCGCGCAACAGGAACGCGCCGGTCACCATCGGCGGAGCCACTGTTGTGCCGCTTCGCCCGTTGCCGTCGCGGCCTGTCATTGTCGATCGCACGCCATCGAACGGGGCGGGAAATCAGCTGCAGCAAGGCAATCGCTCCACCCAGCCAACCAGCGGGCCTGCCGCGCCGGGAGGCGGGCAAGCAGCGCCCAATCGGCCCGGCTACAACCAGAACCGCCCCGTAGCGGGGGAACCCACCGAACCGACGCGGCCCACGTTTACTCCGGAGAACCGTCCGGCTTCCTCGCCCGCGCCGGCTCCCGCTTACCGCAGCCAGCCCGCGCCGAGCCATGATTCCGCTCCCTCCCGGCCCAGTGCTCCAAGCGGCGGCTCAGCGAGTCACTCTTCCGGCGGCAGCTCCTCAGGCGGAGGCGGCGGATCGCATAGCGGTGGTGGTGGTGGCGGCGGCGGCGGCGGTGGTTCCCACGGCGGTGGTGGCGGCAGCGGCCATCACTGAGACCCCTTTTCGCCGACCAAAATCCGGCTGGAATTGCTTAACGCTCCGCGCCCCTCGCGGAGCGTTTTGCATTTGGAGCGTCACCTATTCGGTCCGTTCTGCACGCCCGAACTCCGCCCGCACCCGTTGACCACCCTGCTTACCTAAGTGCTCTACCTCACCGAATCCCACCTCGCACATTGGTATCCTGAAGATGTGAATGCCGAGCAGGACATACGTTTGCGGGTCGCGGCGATTGGATTCCTCAATCCCGCGCCGCTCATGTGGGACTTTGAGCATGACCCGCTCAGCCAGGAGCTGGCTCGCCGCTATCGCATCGACCGCATGACGCCGGCCGAGTGCGCCGCGCGGCTGGCCGACGGTCGCGCCGACATCGGCCTCATTCCCATCGCATCGCTCGCCACCACGCCGGGCCTCCACATTCTGCCCGGTTGCACCATCGCTTCCAAGGGCAAGGTGCGATCGCTCATTCTCGTGCATCGCGCCAACCGGCCGCCCGCCAGGCTGCGCTCGGTCGCGGCCGACGCTGCCAGCCGCACCACGCTCGCCTATGCGCGCATGCTCTTTCACAAGTGGGGCAATGCCGGCGTTCCATTCCTGCCCATGGTCGCCGATCTCGATGCCATGCTCGAGCGCGCCGACGCCGCCATTCTCATCGGCGATCCCGCGCTGCTCGCGCTTGAAGAGCGCAACAACCAGTTCGAGCGCACCGGCGAGGAGCTTGTCTATCGCGACCTGGCTGAGGAGTGGCGCGCGCTCACCGGCCTCGCATTCGTCTCCGCCGTCTGGGCGATTGCCCCAACAGTGAATGCCCGGAATTCGCGCGGCATTGCCGGCAGCGGCCCCTCGGACGAGAGCATTGCCGAGGACTTCATTCGCTCGCGCGATCATGGCCTTGCGAATATCGACGCGTTGGTCCAGGAGTGGTCCGCGCGGTTTCCCATTCCCGAGTCGACCATTCGAACCTATCTCACCGCCAACATCCACTACGTCCTCGACGAGGAGTGCGTTGAAGGCATGCGCGGCTTCTTCCGCATGGCCGCCGAATACGGCGTCCTCCCGCCCTACACCGTCGCAGTTCCGGAACTCGCAGCGCGATAAGGGGCAAGTCAGCGCACCCATCCCCGAACGCACGCGCCAATTGGGCCGGTAGACGGGCGCCCCAGGTCTCGATTCCGAGACCTGGGATAAACGCGCCTTCACCCACCACAAGAAATGGGTGCCCCATGTCCCGATCCTGGGACATGGGATACCGCGGATCCAAACCAACGCAGAATAAATCACCCCCAGACCGACGGGTGCCCCAGGTCTCGCTTCTGAGACCCGGGATAAACGCGCCTTCACCCACCACAAGAAATGGGTACCCCATGTCCCGATCCTGGGACATGGGATACCGCGAATCCAAACCGACGCAGAATAAATCACCCCCAGACCGACGGGTGCCTCAGGTCTCGCTTCTGAGACCCGGGATAAACGCGCCTTCACCCACCACAAGAAATGGGTACCCCATGTCCCGATCCTGGGACATGGGATACCACGAATCCAAACCGACGCAGAATAAATCACCCCCAGACCGACGGGTGCCCCAGGTCTCGCTTCTGAGACCTGGGATGTAGGATGTTGGCATGACTCGGGGCCTGGTTCGTTATCACCAAGCCGGCTGTTTTCATTTCATCACTTTCAGTTGTTATCACCGGCGCCCCTTCCTTGGCACGCCCCAAGCGAGAGACTTGTTCGAGCGATCCCTGGAATCGATGCGCGTCCGGTACAGCTTCGTTGTCGGTGGATATGTGGTCATGCCGGAACACGTCCATCTGCTGGTGAGCGAGCCGCAAAAGGTGCTCCTGTCCAAAGCCATTCAAGCGCTGAAATTATCGGTTTCGGTTCAGAGTCGGCAGTGTCCGTTCTGGCAGCCGCGCTACTACGATTTCAACGTGCACAACGAAAAGAAGAGAATCGAGAAGCTGCGTTATATGCATCGCAATCCCGTCAAGCGCGGCCTGGCTCAGAAGCCGGAGGATTGGCGCTGGTCAAGCTTCCGTCACCACTCAGTCGGAGAAGTCGGGACCGTCGAGATTGAGTCCTCATGGACTGCAGCGCGGAGGGGCCATCAGCTGCCAGAGATGCTTCGGTACTAGCTGCGGAAGGGTTGAGGTCCGCGGTATCCCAGGTCTCAAATGCGAGACCCGGGGCACCCAACATTTGTTGGTCGATTTGCTTTCATGGGGCCCGAGCCACCCACCCAGCGAGTGGGTCGCGCGCCGCAAGCTTCTCGTCTGGTCTCTGATCTCTGTCTTGTCATCCTGAGCGAAGCGTTTTTCAGCGGAACCGAAAGCCTGCCCTGAGCGAAGTCGAACGGGGATCTTCGGTTGCCTTTCGCGCCTTCACCCACCACAAGAAATGGGTGCCCCATGTCCCGATCCTGGGACATGGGATACGACGAACTTAACCTTCGTGCGCCCCGTGTCAGGGCACGAGTTCACTCATGCCGCAACCGGCCCCGAAAGTGAGTGGGCTTCAGCCCCTGCCGGCGCGCTTACCTTGCGATCGCTCACCGCCCGCGCCGTGTCATCCTGAGCGAAGCGTTTTTCAGCGGAACCGAAAGCCTGCCCTGAGCGAAGTCGAACGGGGATCTTCGGTTGCCTTTCGCGCCTTCACCCACCACAAGAAATGGGTGCCCCATGTCCCGATCCTGGGACATGGGATACGACGAACTTAACCTTCGTGCGCCCCGTGTCAGGGCACGAGTTCACTCGTGCCGCAACCGGCCCCGAAAGCGAGCGGGCTTCAGCCCCTGTTGGCGCGCTTACCTTGCGATCGCTCACCGCCCGCGCCGTGTCATCCTGAGCGAAGCGTTTTTCAGCGGAACCGAAAGCCTGCCCTGAGCGGAGCCGAACGGGGATCTTCGGTTGCCTTTCGCGGCCTCCACCCACCACAAGAAATGGGTGCCCCATGTCCCGATCCTGGGACATGGGATACGACGAACTTAACCTTCGTGCGCCCCGTGTCAGGGCACGAGTTCACTCATACCGCAACCGGCCCCGAAAGTGAGCGGGCTTCAGCCCCTGCCGGCGCGCTTACCTTGCGCTAGTGCGCCGAACCGAACCGCCAGCCTCCTCACCCGGAGATTCATCAGGCCCGGCGGGCCGCCAAGCGGCCACATAAAACCCGGTTCATAGGGGCCGGGCTCCTCATTCCCAATCCCGGTGTACGCACCGGAACACGTGGTCCGTGAGGATCCACACCTAAAGTTCAACGCTGTGATGCCGGCGGAGCGAACCTGTCTCGTGCGAAGACTCACAGGAATCGCCTGGTACGTCGACTGGCCATTCGATCAAAATCACGAGAATACGCCGATATTTCGCGATCTTACGCCGGGTGACAACGATCACCTGTACGCATAAACTGCACTTGGGTAGCGAAATTGACAGAAACTCTCGCTACGGCGGCACCCTCGGCAAACCCTCCAGCGTGGACGGGAAGATAAACCACATTCACAACATACATGAGTTTATAATTGACTAGTAACAATATGTACGATCAATCACTTATAGATCATATAGATAGTACAATCAGCAATACAAATGACAAGTTAATGTGCGCTGGATGTGGCGCCGAAGAAGGCGCTCCCACCTAAAGTGCAACGCTGTGATGCCGGCGGAGCGAACCCGTCTCGTGCGAAGACTCACAGGAATCGCCTGGTACGCCGACCGGCCATTCGATCACAATCACGAGAATACGCCGAAATCCAGCGATCTTACGCCGGGTGACAACAATCACCTGTACGCAAAAACTGCACTTGGGTAGCGAAATTGACAGAAACTCTCGCTACGGCGGCACCGTCGGCAAATCCTCCAGCGCAGAAATCGGGTGATGTGTGGAGGCAGACATACAGCCACATGTAATTTAGCTAGAGCAATGCTCTTGACACGAGACCCTCACTGTGGGAACATTTTTGAAGAAGGAGCAAAACCTTATGGGCATCCAGGAGCTTAAAAAGCAATTCATCGTCGATGAGGACGTCCTAAAATCCCGCCTCGAGCCAGTTGTGGCCAAGGCATTAGCCCACTGCAGGATCGATAAGGAAGGGCGCGTCGAAATCAGAGGCACGGGGCTGTCTGGGAAGGATCAGGTCAAGCTGACCCTCGCGGCCAGGGTGATCGGCGCTGAAATGGACCCCTCAGTTTCCCCCGAGGTGAGCGTGGCCGAGATAAGTAAGGCCACGGGGCTACCGCCCAACCAAGTGCGAGCCCGCGGAAAGGACGCGATTGAGGACAAATTCGCCCAGTCGCCGAGGTCAGGAATCTATCGCGCACTTCCGCACAAAATCGAACAGTTCCTGGACGGTCTCCCGACTGTACAGACAAACAAGCGTTAGAAGCCCGATCGGGCAAAGGTGGTGTTATGGAGAGCAGCACATTCCACGAGCGCGTTAAACGCCTGAAGGAAGTTAACGAAGTGATTGAAAAGCTCGATCCTGCGATCCGCGAGGGTGCGCTTTCGCTACTTGCGGGCTACATTACAGGCCAACCTCAAGGGCCAGACGTTAAGCAGCAAACGGGCGCTGCTAAAGGCGAAGCCGAAGACTCCGAACTGCAAATGACGGAGCTATTCGGCAAATATCCAGACGCGAAACCATCTGAAAACGCCATTCTCATTGCGGCCTGGCTCTACAGCCAGTACGGGGCGCAACCATTCAAGCTCGATGAGATGCGGGGAATTGCCGAGTCGGTTGGCCTAACGATCCCAACGAGCCTTGACATGACGCTGAGACAGGCGCAGCGCGAAGGGAAGGCCCTTTTCCAGCACACTGGCAGAAGCGAGTTCAAGCCGACCGTGCCCGGCGAGCTCTACCTGAAGAAGACTTACCAGGTGGCGAAGGGGACGAAAAAGCGGCCCACTCAAGGAAGTGAGTCATGACGCTCGCCGAATTCCTCGCGCCCCTGGGCGGAGGCCCCCAACGAGAGCTCTGCCTCTCAGTCCTCTACTATCAGCAGCACTATCAGGGCAATCCCGCCCTCACGGCCAAAGAGGTCCGCGACGGGCTCATCCGGGCGAGGACCCCGAAGGCAACGAAGATCAACGTCGCGGACGTACTGAGCAAGAGCGCGGAGCTAGTGGACAACATCGAAGCAGCCGGAAAGCGCCGACTCTGGCAGCTAACCACCACTGGAGAGAAACATGTTAGGACAAAGTTAAACCTACCGGCCTCGGCGCCTGAAATCGAGCACGACGTGACAACCCTAGAGGCCTTGGCAGCAAAGATCAGCGACGAAGTCGTTCGCGACTACATTCTTGAGTCGATCAAATGCTTGAGCGCGGGTGCGCTCCGTGCCGCGATTGTTTTCATTTGGACCGGTGCCATCCGGACCCTGCAAGAGGAGGCCTTAACCAAGCATCGAGCGACCATTAACGCAGCCATAACGAAACACGACCCGAAAGCACGGCCAGTGAACAAGCTGGAAGACTTTGCGTACATCCGCGACGCAATCATGCTACTCGCCCTCCAGGAGCTGGGAATTCTCGACAAGGGAGAGAAAACCACCCTCGTCGAAGCACTCGATCTGCGAAACCGCTGCGGGCACCCGACGAAATACAAACCTGGGATAAAGAAGGCGTCCAGTTTCATCGAGGATGTGATCGGAATAGTTTGGGCATAAAAGAATGGCGCCCGCTCATACCTTGAGCGGACCAGCGAGGCAAAAGTGCCGAAGAACTTTACGTACGTGGACAACTCGAATGTTTTCATCGAAGGCAGTCGCCTATCAGCTGTGAGAAAGGGACTGCCCGGAGCTGCCACGATTATTGAGGCGATGAATAATCGGGTCGTCGACTTCACGTGGCAGATCGACTACGGCAGGCTCCATGAGTTTGCGTGCGGCGACCCCGCCGACATCGGCGGCGCCTACCTGTGGGGATCACCACCGCCGGGGGATTCATTTTGGGAAATGGTGAAAAGATTCGGATTCAAGGTCACAAGGTTTGACCGTAGCGCCGCAGGCAAGGAGAAGAAGGTTGATGTCGCTATTGCGCACCAAATGACCAAGGATGCATATTCCGGCGTCGTTTCTCGGGGCGTCGACGAGATGACGCTCGTCGCGGGAGATAAGGACTACGTACCAATGGTGGAGGATTTGGTTTCCAACGGGTTCATAGTCCACGTCGCGTTTTGGGATCAAGCAGCCACAGAACTCAAGACGACGGCGAGCAAATTCATAAGTCTGGACCCCTGGCTGGACCTGCTGACGAAAAAGTGGGAGGCAAAGCGACCCTGACACCTGACTAGGCCCCCGCTCCCTGTCAAGCCCTCCACCGCCCAAACAACCCCGACCCCTCCGCATTAAGTCCTTTGTTCCCTGGTCCCTAGGTCCCTTGGTCCCTGCCTCACCAAGTTTGCCGATAATTATCCCCATCCGGCGCACAATGATTCCATGATCCGCTTCTACTCAAGAACCGCGCACTCCAGAATCGTCGGCCCGATCCCTTGTTCCCTTGTTCTCTCGGTCCCTTGGTTGCCCACCTCGCACACTGCTGGAGGCCGAAAATAATTAAATAAAAAAATTTTACACCCACAAAACCCGAAGTAAATGACTTAACTCTTTTATAATCAACAAACCAACCTCAAATTTCGCCTCGTTTTTTTGCGATTTTTGTCGATTTTTGTGCGCAAGACGGCCCCTTTTTGGCCCGAAACCGCCCCAAAACGGCCCCAAAACGCCCCTCCGCGACCATCCCGGGCGAAGCGTTCCGGACGGGTGGTGGCTCGGTCCCTCGTTCCCTCGTTCCCTTGTTCCCTTGGTCGCCCGCCTCTTCGTCCGGGTCCTTCTGACCACTGACCACTGACCACTGTCCACTGTCCACCAACCACCGTCCACCGTCCACTGTCTGCATCGCAACCTACCGCGGCGGCTGGTTGCGATCGGCATCGACGGAAGTGCGGGTGTCGGTGAGCTTCCAGCGGCGCGCCTGGAAGATGAAACCGACAAAGAGGATGAGCGCCACGACCCACGTCGCGCCGTAGACGGGCAGGAAGTAAGGGCTGTTCTGGTTCATCAGCACGACGGGAGCCGTGACGATGACCGTGATGAGCCCCAGGAAACAGAGCGTCAAGGCGAACTTGGACCAGCGCCATGTGCCGGCGCGGTGCGCTTTGTGAAAGCCGGCGAAAGCCATGCAGAGCACTAAGGCGGCGAGTCCGAGCGAGAACATCTTCAACACGCTTTCTGGCAGCGATTATTGGCCGGGCTGGTTGGCTTGCGCGGAGAGCTGCGCGGCGCGGGCGGCGGCGCGGTGCTTGATCCACCATTTCACTTCCCACACGAACAGTGCAATGAACGCGATTCCGTCGAAGACGCAGGTGGCGATGAACACCCATTTGTACTGCGGATGGTTCTGGTAGAGAACGGCGGCGGGCACCGCGGTGCCGTAGAGGAAGATTACGGCTCCGATGGCGACAACATAATCGCCGGCGGATAGTTTCATCCCCTGGCGCGAGTAATGACGGATGGTGAACAAGTCCCAACCAACTTTGAAAAGCTCGCCCATCTGGCTGACCCCTCCCGAGCGCGTGGCGCGGCTGATTTTGTGTTGCGCGGCCCCGATTGCTGGGATTCTATCGTGCCGACGATGCGATGCGACACCAGAAAGCGGTAATTGGAGCCGGAGACAAGCTCAACGGAGGCCCCGGACAGGAAGTGGAGACAGGGGGTGAGGAAATAACCACAGGGCGCTTGCCTTCAAAGGGCAAGTCATGACAACCTTGTGAGAAGTGCGCAAGTTTTTGAAACCAAGGAGCACATCAATCCCCATGCCCATACAAACGACTGAGAAGATCTGGCGCAATGGCAACCTGATTGCCTGGGAGCAAGCCAATATTCACGTGTTGAGCCACGTGATTCACTACGGTTCGAGCGTGTTTGAGGGAGTGCGCTGCTACGGGCAGCCGCAGGGGTCGGCGGTTTTCCGGCTGCCGGAGCACATGCAGCGGCTGCTGGACTCGGCGAAGATCTACCGGATGGAGATTCCGTTCACGCTGGAGGAGCTTTGCGCGGGCGTGGTGGACACGATTGAGGCGAACGGCGTGGCTCCGTGCTACATCCGGCCGATTGCGCTGCGCGGGTACGGAGAGATTGGCGTAAACCCGAAGGGTTCGCCGGTGGACGTGTACATTGCGAATTTTCCGTGGGGCAAGTATCTCGCCGGGCACGGCGGCGCGGATGTGTGCATCTCAAGCTGGAACCGGCTGGCGCCGAACACGATGCCGGCATTGGCCAAGGCGGGCGCGAACTACATGAACTCGCAGCTGATCAAGATGGAGGCCGAAGCAAACGGCTACCAGGAAGGGATCGCGCTGGATGTGAACGGGCTGGTGAGCGAGGGATCGGGCGAGAATGTTTTTGTGGTGCGCAACGGCGTGCTGTTCACCCCGCCGCTGGGGAATTCGGCGCTGTCGGGGATTACGCGCGACAGCGTGCTGACGATCGCGCGGCACCTGGGCTTCACGGTGACCGAGCAGTCGATTCCACGGGAGCTGTTGTACATTGCGGACGAGGTGTTCTTTACGGGGACGGCCGCGGAGGTGCAGGGGATCCGGTCGATTGACCGCATCGTGATTGGCGACGGCAAGCCGGGCGAGATTACGAAGAAGATTGCGGACGAGTTCTTTGGGATTGCCAACGGACTGAAGCCCGACCGCTTTGGCTGGCTGACCCCGGTAAAGGTGGACGCGAGCGAAGAAGTGACGGCGTGAAACAGCTTTCAGCCTTCAGCATCCAGCTTTCAGCTGGAAGCGAAAACACAAGGCCCTTCGGCGCGAGCTGAGGGGCTTTTTCTTGTTTAGGGCGCGGTAGCGCTGGGTGGAGGTGTGCGGTGGGGCACGCGCATTTCTGGCGCGCCGCGCGGCCGGATGGCGCTCGCGGATTATGATGAATCGAAGAGCCGTTCAGGGCACGCACAGGGCCCGCACTGGGGCCACGCGGGGCGCGAAGCTACGCATTGCAGCGGGAAGGGAAATGAGCAGACCCGTGAAACCGGACATGAGAGTCTCGTTTGCAGGACTTGAGCTGACGAATCCGGTCATCGCCGCCAGCGGCACGTTTGGCTACGGCATCGAGTTTGAAGAGATTGTCTCGCTGGAGAAGCTTGGCGCGATCGTGACCAAGGGGATCTCGTTGGAGCCGATGGCGGGCCACGCGGCGCCGCGCATTGTGCAGACGGCGGCGGGGATGCTGAATGCGATCGGCCTGCAGAATGTGGGCGTGGAAGATTTCGTCGAGCGGAAGCTGCCGCCAATGAGCCGGCATCCGCAGTGCAAGGTGATCGTGAACGTGTTCGGGCACACGACGAACGAGTACGCAGCGGTGATCGACCGGTTGAACGACGCGGAGGGGATTTCGGCATACGAAGTGAATGCATCGTGCCCCAACGTGCAGGCGGGTGGTATGGCATTCGGAACCGATCCGTATTCGCTGGAAGAGCTGGTCGAGCGGACGAAGAGGATTGCCATACATCCACTGATCGTGAAGCTCTCGCCAAATGTGACGTCCATTGGACACATGGCGCGCGTGGCGGCGGAAGCGGGCGCGGACGCAGTGAGCCTGGTGAATACGTTTCTGGCAATGTCAATCGATGCAGAGACGCGGCGGCCGCGGCTCAGCAATGTGTCCGGAGGGTTGTCGGGGCCGGCGATCAAGCCGATTGCATTGCGCATGGTGTATAGCGTGGCGCGGGCCGTCGAGATCCCGATTTTGGGGATGGGCGGGATTGTGACGCCGGAGGATGCAGTGGAGTTTATGCTGGCCGGGGCGACGGCGGTGCAAGTGGGCACGGCGAGTTATGCCGATCCGCGTGCAACCGAGCGGCTGGCGAACGGGTTGGAAGCCTGGTGCAAGACCCACGAAGTGGAGAAGGTTAGCAGCCTCACTGGAGCACTGAAGACAGGCGGACAGTGAACTACGAATAACTGTGAGTGTTTGGACGGGACGGGCTAGAGGCGCTTGATGAAGGCGAGAGCTTCGGCCAGTTGGGGGAAGCGGGATTCGTCGGCCTTGAACTCCGGAGGGTGGACGCAGCGGCGCAGGCCGCGGGCCCTGACGGGATGCTTGAGATGGAGCATCTCGTGATAGAGCAGGTACTCGATGGCGTAGCGAGGGCTGGAGGGGCGGTCAAAGACGCGACTGACGACGATCGTGTTGTGGGCGGCGTCGTAGTGACCGAGAGAGCGCTTGGCGTGGTGCTCGCTCCAGGTGAGTTCGGGGCGGCCAAGTAGGCCACCGAAGAATCGCGCATTGAGCGCGTCGAAAACTTCATCGAGATTAAAGTAGCGGCCTTCGGGACCGAAGTAGCGCTTGCTGCCGCGCGCCGTGCGGACGAGCTCGGTTTGGCGCGTGACAGCGGCCGATGAAGCGAAGCGCTTGTAGCGCAGGTTGTGCGCGCGATCGATGGGCTTGCGGTAGAGCTTGGCCAGAAGGATGTGAGCGATGGCGTGCAGGACGGAGTCGGGCGCGCCTTCGAGAAGATCTGAAAGGCTGGCGAAGATTTCGCCCTCGCGGAGGCGAATGGTCGTGTTGAGGGAAGTGAAACGCCGGAAACGCACGTGAATCGGTGGCATGGGCGCGCGGGGACGGAGAGCGCGGTACTCGTGCTGAAAGATGGGGACGACGTCGGGGGCCACGGAAAGCAGAATAACAGCGACAGATGACCGCCGGTTTCACTTTGGTTCGTAGCGGTCCTGGCCTTTCTCATCGGGATGGGCTTTGAAGTAGGCGTCCTGGTCAATGGTGATTTGCTTCGCCGAATCGGAGAGATCGCCGATGCTGTCGAGGGCTTCTTTGAGAGATAGCTCGAAGCCGGGCTCGCTCGGCAGGGCGTGCAGGACCGCTTGCCAGCTCGCAATTCCTGCGTTGAGCCCCTTGAGCGATTTCCGAATGTCGGCTTTGCGCCCGGAGTAGACGTCGAGGTTGTCGTCGAGCTCGTCGATGAGGGCGGCGAAGTTCTCGAGTTCTCCGTTGAGGCGCTCGATGCGCGCGGCTGTATGCGCGCGGGTAGTGAGCCCTTTGATCGCGTCGGAGCGATCGTCGATGAATTTGACGTAAAGCTCGATGCGGGCGACTGGATTGTCACCCTGTTCGCCGATCTCGTCCTGCTGGGCCGCTGTGAGCGGCTCGGGCTTTTCTTTTTGCGCGGCGAGGGGGGCAGCGATGAGCAGCGAGAAGAGAATGGCAGAAAGTGTGCGCATAGCGGCAAGGCTCCGGCAAGTCAATTCAAGCATAGGGCCATGGGCCGTGGATCGTGAACCGAGGATCATGGCATCAAGGCGCGGGACTCTTGCCATGGTCCTCGCGCGTGAGACACAGAGGAAGAGGCAAGGATTGAAGGATGAGCTAACCCGCGACGGCTCCGCCGAGCTATTTGCTGCGGAAGACCTGCATTAAAGCCGCATTCTTTGCGTCGGTGACCTGAGCGAGAGTCTGCTCGACCAGAGGGCGATCGTCGATGCTACTGGCTTGAAGCATTTCGCTGAGGCGGAAGGCGGTGTGGCTGAGCATGAGCTCAGCGTTCTTGAGGCGCTTGTCGTTGTCGGATACGTTGAGGTGGATTTTTTTCGCGATCCGCTGGATCTGCTCAAGCAAGCCGGTGGCCCTGGACACGTTGCCGGCCTGGTACTGGCTGATGCTCATCTCCGTCATCTGCTGTACGAGCTGGGCGTAGAGGAAGCATTGCTCGCGCGGCTGGGCCTGGTTGGCTCGTGCCTCGAGCGCCTCAAGCGTTTGCTGATCCGGCGGGGAACTTTCGGGAGACGCAGCGCACATATAGCTGACGTTCAAGCTGAGTGCGAGGAACGCGGCAATGGGAACCACACTCCGCATAGGGGAACTCCTATGACGCGGTTCTGCCCCAAGTTGCCCCTATAGTACCCACATTCCGCAACGAACCGCAAGAGTTATGATGCGGGATTTTGATGTGACGAAACGCTCAAGTACCAAAGAGAGAGTATGAATTCCGGTAATAAAGGAGCTCCCAGGGAGGGCCGGAACCGCGGTGCGAGCTATTTTTCGAGGATCTGGAGCCGCTGACGGGCCTGCCACTCCTGGTTAGGGAGCTTTCCGGCAGAGGCCAAAAGAAAACGGTGATAGTAGGCAGCGGCCTGGGCCTTTTGGTGCAGAGTGTCGTAAGCGGTAGCCCAAAGGAAAAGAGTTGAGGCGCTCTCTGGCAGGTAGCGCGAGCGCATGGTTAAGGCGTGCAGCGTGACGTCAGGATGACCGGTTTTGGAGGCGGTAAAGGCCAGGCCGCTCCAACCGTCAACGTTGGCCGGGTTGATTTGAGTGGCCTTATCGAAGACCTTGTAGGCCTGTTCGAGCTGGCCTTGATGAACGAGGTTCTTTGCGTGGGCAACGAGCAGATCGGGATCGTTGGGGGACGCGGCGAGGAGATGAAGGAGAAGCTGGTCGGAGCCGGCGTAGTCGGCCGCATCGGCGAGGACGGCGGCCAACATTTGCGAGATGACGGAATCATCGGGATGCGCGGCGTGGAGCTTTTCGAAGAGCGGGAGGGCCTCGGCCTTGTCCTGGTTGGCAAGCACGGTGGCGAGCTGCGCGGTGAGCGTTGGGTCGTCGGGATTTTTGGCGAGCGCGGCGCGAAGGAGGGTCTCGGCCCCGGGATAGTCTTTGCGCAGGATGAGCAAATGGGCCAGGCCGGCGTTGGCTGGCGCGGAGCCAGGATCCGTGTCGAGCACGCGACGATAGGCGGCTGCGGCGGCGTCAAGCTGGCCGGTCTTCTCGGCGAGCTCCGCGGCGAGGAGCGTGTCGGCGGGCGTTTCCGGCGTGAGCTTGAGAGCTTCGAGCAGGTCGTTTGAGGACGCGGCGGGATCGGAGTCGCGGTCGATGCGGGCCAGAGCGCGCCATGCGCGGGCCTTGAGCGTGGGATCGGCCGAGCCGGAATCGAGAGTATTGGCGATGACGAGTTCGGGGCGGGCATCGGACAGCTTGTTCTGCCGAGCAAGAAGCAGACCAAGAGAGATGTGAGCCTCGAAGGAGTCGGGGTCGGCGACGATGGCGCGACGGTAGAGAGCGGCGGCATCGTCGAAACGATCCTGCGCGTCGGCAACGTAGCCGGCATCGAAGAGAGCGCGGGCGTCGGCGGGGTGGGCGGCGAGGTATGGATCCAGCTTCGCTTCGGCGGTCTTCCAGTCGGATGCGGCGATGGCGGCTTCAGCGGCGGCGACTTCGGCTGGGACGGATTGTGGAGTTGGGGCGACCGCGTTGGCGGGAGGTGTTGGCGAGATGTCCGATTGAGGCGCGGAGCCTGAGGACGATGAGGAGCTTTGGGCGAAGGCGGGGGCTTGGCCGGAAATAACAGCTGCAACAAGAATGGAAAGAGCGAAACGGAGCACAAAGTCCCTCAAAAGACAGTTTAGCGGGCGGAGCCTGACCGGAGCGGCTGAGTGTTCGACGCGCAGGATGGGAGGACGGAACCGTGCGCGGATCGAGCCTGCGAGCAAAAGTGACCAGAATGCACGTGCAAGAAGGTTCAAAGTTAGACAAGGAGAAAAACCATGGCTGAACAGTTTGAGAAACCGGAAGCCGCCAAGTTGGAAGACGAGACGGCCGGGGAGGAATCGGCGAACGAGAAGGTGGAACGCGTGGCCGAAAAATTCGCGAAGCAAGGCGCAAAGACGGAACAGAAGTACGACAAGGATCACGACATATTTACAAACTAACCGGCATTGCGGGGCTTTCAATCCTGGACGAGGGGAGAGAGGGAACCGGTGCGCGCCAGAAAATCGGACTAATTTTATGATGATCGACGTAATGAGCCATATCCCGCTCAACTCGGCTTACCTTTGCCAGGATCGCGACGCAGTTGGCAACAGCGCAATGCGGTGCCCGGCATGCGCGTCGGAAGTTTGATGGGGCTGGCGGGTGTATTTGATCGGCAGGAATGAAGCAGGGAGTCGATTCTCTCGATGATTCCTGCGTTGGCAAGTCGGCAGCTGTGGATGTTGAGCTAAGACGGAGCCGGTCGGATCGTAATGGGTTCCGGGCAGCAAAGCGGACACCGGCGGCGCCAGGACGCTTGATGCTGCTTGCATAACCTTGCAAGAGCAACGGATAGAGGCGGAGATCAGCGGGGGCCCAAAATCCGCCGTTCATTGTGAATGCAACTTGGAGCAATTGCCGGGCATCTACTGGAAATGCAGGAGCGGGCGAAGGTCGATGGCATTTCGACTGCGCGCGCTCTTGCCGACGATCAATCTGTTCGGGGTGAACTTATGAAATTCACCGCCATGCAGCATATCCCCTTGTCGTCCGCTTACTTGTGCCCAGACTGCAACTGCATCGGCAACTGCGCTGAGCAATGTCCGATGTGTGCATCGCCGATCCTTCTGGCCCTCGCCAATGTTCTTGACCGCGAAGTGGAGAGCGAACCGGTTGAATACACAGGAAGACCCGCCCTGGCGGCATAATCAACTTCACATGACCGATCCCGCGCTGCAGCTATGCGCAGTTGCAGGGTTTTGGCTATTGGCCCATCTCGCGAGGGGAAGTTTGCCGCGCAATTTATAATAAAAATGCACGGTTGCGTCCCAAGGCTCGCGGAGAGCACTGTAACGCCGCCGGAAGATTCTTTTGGGCAGAGACAGCAACTCTGAATCTGCCATATCGGTGCCTTCCCTTTGAACGATGCCATCATTATCCGCGGCGCGCGGACACACAACCTGAAAAATCTCTCCTGCGAGATTCCCCACGGCAAGCTGACGGTGATCAGCGGCGTGTCGGGCTCAGGCAAGAGCTCGCTGGCCTTCGACACCATCTATGCCGAAGGGCAGCGGCGGTACGTGGAGTCGCTCTCGGCGTATGCGCGGCAGTTTCTGGAGCGGATTGAAAAGCCGGACGTGGATGAGATCGATGGGATGGCACCGGCCATCGCGATCAAGCAAAAGAACACGACGCGGAACCCACGGTCGACGGTGGCGACGGCGACGGAGATCTACGACTACCTGCGGCTCTTGTATGCGCGCTGCGGCGAGGTGCATTGCGTAACCTGCGACGGGCTGGTGAAGCGCGATTCGGTGGATGAGGCGACCGGCGTGGTTATGGCGCTGGGCGAGGGAACGCGGCTGAATGTGCTGTTCCCTGCGCTGGGCGCGACAGCGGCTCAGGAGACCGAAGCGAAGGCAGCAAAGGTTGCGGGGCACGCGGCGAAACCGGCGGCGAAAACGAGACTGGCGATCAAAACGGGGAAGGGATTGCATGCGGAGACGGTGAAGGCGCGGCTGGCGGAGCTGCGTGCAAGCGGGTTCAACCGGCTGTGGCAGCAGGGGAGGCTCTTCGAGTTCTCGACTCCGGAGTCGCTGATCGATTTGGACCTTTCGGCTCCGCTTTTTATTCTTTTGGACCGGATCGTTGTCAGCGCCGAAAATCGTCCGCGCATTGTGGACGCCGTGGAGACGGCGTATCGCGAAGCTGGCGAGGTGATTTTTGAGGAGGCAGCGCGAGAAGAGACGGCGGAGCGCATGCGGCTGCGGTTTTCCGGAGCTTATGAGTGCACGAGTTGCCATCGCCCGGGGCGCGAGCCGGAGCCGCGACTGTTCAGCTTCAACAATCCCTTTGGGGCGTGCCCGCGCTGCCAGGGATTCGGCAACACGGTAGATTACGATTTGGGCCTGGTGATTCCCGACCAGGGGCTGACGCTGGCGGGCGGCGCGATCGATCCGTGGAACCGGCCAAAGTATCGGCCATGGTTTGGCGAGCTGCGCAAGCGCGCGGCGGAGCTTGGCGTGCCGCTGGATGTGCCGTGGCGCGATCTGCCCGAGGCGGCGCGCGAGACGGTGCTGCGCGGGAAAGACGGGTTTGTCGGCGTATACGGGTTCTTCGCGCAGCTTGAGCGCAAGAAGTACAAGCTGCACGTGCGCGTGATGCTGAGCAAGTATCGCGGCTATGCGGAGTGCCCGGATTGCCGTGGGCAGCGATTGAGGGCTGAAGCTCGGGCAGTGCGCATTGCGGGAAAGAACATTTGCCAAGCGACGGCGATGACGATTGCACAGGCGAAGGAGTTCTTCGACGAGCTGAAGCTTTCGCCGATGCAGGAGGAGATTGCGGGACCGATTCTGATCGAGGTGCGGCAGCGGCTGAGCTTTCTTGACGCGGTCGGTCTCGAATATCTGACGCTGGACCGCTTGGCGTCGACGCTGAGCGGCGGCGAGGCGCAGCGGATTCAGTTGGCGACTTCGCTGGGATCGCGGCTGGTAGGAGCGCTGTATGTGCTGGACGAGCCTTCGATCGGGCTGCATACGCGCGACACGGCGCGACTGATTCATATACTCGAAGAGTTGCGCGATCTGGGAAATACGATTCTGGTGGTCGAGCACGACGCCGACATTTTGCGATCGGCGGATCATCTGCTGGATTTGGGGCCGGGCGCGGGCGAGTTCGGCGGCAAGCTGCTGGCGGAGGGAGTGCTCGCGGAGATTGAAGCGAATCCGGCGTCGCTGACGGGACGATATTTGAGCGGAAAGATTTCGATTCCGGTGCCGACGCGGAGACGCGCACCGGGACGCGAGAAGCTGGTGCTGCGCGGGGCGCGGGCAAACAATCTGCACGGACTCGATGTGGAGATTCCACTGGGAATGCTGGTTGCGGTGACAGGAGTTTCGGGGTCAGGAAAATCGACGCTGGTGCACCAGGTACTTTATCGCGCGGTGGCGCGAGCGCTCGGTCAGAGCGACGGCAGCGATCCCTCAGGCGTGTTCAGCTCGCTGAGCGGGGTGGAGCGGCTGAACGACGTGGTGCTGGTAGATCAGACGCCAATCGGGCGAACGCCGCGGTCAAATCCGATTACATACATCAAGGGATTTGACCTTGTGCGCGATTTGTTTGCCGCGCAGCCTGAGGCGAAGCGGCTTTCGCTCACGCCGGGACATTTTTCGTTCAACGTGCCGGGCGGGCGCTGCAACACCTGCGAGGGCGACGGGACGGTGACGGTGGAGATGCAGTTTTTGGCCGACGTGGAGCTGCCATGCGAGGACTGCAACGGCACGCGCTACCAGGCGAAGATTCTCGGCGTGCAGTACAAAGGCAAAAACATTCACGAAGTACTGCAGATGACGGTGAAGGAAGCGCTGAGATTCTTTGCCGGGCAGACCAGGCTACTGGAAAAGCTGGCGGTGCTGGATGAGATTGGGCTGGGGTACTTGCGGTTGGGGCAGTCGGCGACGACGCTCTCGGGCGGCGAGGCGCAGCGCGTGAAACTGGCGGCGCATCTGACCGCGGTGCGCGCGGTGAACGCGACAGCGAAGCCCTCGCAGGCGAGCCGGGTGCTGTACATTCTGGATGAGCCGACGACTGGGTTGCACTTTGACGATGTGTCAAAGCTGCTGACGGCGTTTCGCAAGCTGATCGATGGCGGCGGGTCGCTGATCGTAATCGAGCACAACCTGGACGTGATCAAGAGCGCGGACTGGGTGATCGATCTGGGGCCGGAGGGCGGCGAAGGCGGCGGGCGCATTGTGGCGGAAGGTCCGCCGGAGAAGATTGCGGCGAATCTGCACTCGCACACAGGAAAGTGGCTGGCGCGGGTGCTGTGATGATCACGCAGGCAGTGCGGGGATGGCCGCGCGGCGCGAGAAGCACCAGCCGTTTCCGTGCAGCCAGCAGGATCCGTTCTTTTCGTGGGCGTCGCAGCGAAGAGAACGCGCACCGGCGCCATGATCGCGCTTAAGCGCACGGGCGAGCTGATCACTGACCGCAGAGTCGCGCGCGCCTTCAAAATCGACAAAAAAGACGGAGCCGCAGAGCATAGCCGCAAAGAGATCGGCGTTCTTGCGGGTGAGATACGCCATGGTTCCCGGGCCACGCGCGGATGTGAGCGGGAAGAGGAGCTTGCCTTCGGGCTTGAGGGCAGCGAGCCATGCGGGGAGCGGATGCGTGGCGCCGGCGCTTACGACGATGACGTTGGCCGGGTCGAATGGGCCCTGCGCGCCATTGGCGTGGACAACGGTGACTTGCGGCCAGAGTTCGAGCGCGATGCGGGCTCGAGCCGCGAGCGCTGCGTCGATTTCGACAGCGACGACCTTTCCCTGCGGGCCGGTGAGTTCGGCGAGTATGGCGGAGTAATAGCCCGTGCCGCAACCAAGATGAAGAATATGATCGCCGGGGTGAACGTCGAGCACGCTGAGATGAAATGCCCAGAGGCTGGGCTGACCATTGTTCAGGCGCTTGGCCGCGTCAAGCACAATGAGTGCATCCTGGTAGACGTTCTGGGGATCGGCGCTTTCGGTGAAGTACTCTGTGCCGCTGGTCTGAATCATCCACGGGCCGGGTCCAACGAAACGCTCGCGGGGCACGGTTGAAAAGGCGCGCAGAATGGTGGGAGAGGAGATGTGATTGATGCGGCACAATTCTTCGGCATAAAAATGCCGCGCGGATTTGATCGGGTCGACCGTTGAAGGCTGCATCGCGTTTACCGGCGCCGGTCGCGGAAAGTTTTCGCGGGAAGGTCGCCGCCTTACGCTGGAATTATAGGCGTGGACGCCCGTGGCGATTTAATTTGCAACCAGCCGGAATCGATTTGCCAGTGGAGCGTCGGACTCTGTAAAAAGATGAAGACCTATTCAGAGGAAAAATATTGCCAAATAACGAGGAAATTGAAGCGCCGTTGATTCCCGCAGGGCGGTGGCTGCCGTTCCTGGTGGTCACGGTGCTGTTTTTTCTGTGGGCGATTCCCAATAACCTGAACGACATCCTGATCCGGCAGTTCATGAAGTCGTTCAATATTAACCGGTCGAGCGCCGCAGGAATTCAAATCTGGTTTTACCTGGGTTACTTTCTGCTCGCCATTCCAGCGGGGCAGTTGATGCGGCGGTTTGGCTACAAGGTTGGAATTGTGACCGGGTTGTGCCTGTTGGGTAGCGGTTGCCTGCTGTTTTATCCGGCGGCGCAGGCGGGACTGTACGCGTTCTTTCTGGTAGCGCAATTCGTCATCGCGAGCGGATTGTCGTTTCTTGAGACGGGATCGAATTCATTCATCGCGCAACTGGGACCGGCAGGGTCGAGCGAGCGACGGCTGAACCTGGCGCAGGCATTCAATCCACTCGGATCGATCAGCGCGGGGCTGATCGGGACGGTGTTTATTTTTTCGGGCGTGAAGCTGAGCGATGCGCAGGTCACAACGATGCAGGCGGCGGGAACGTACCAGGCGTATCTTCATTCGGAGACGCTGCGCGTCGTAACGCCTTACCTGGTGCTGGGCTGCATTGCGTTTTTCTGGGCGCTGCTGATCCTGATGACAAAGTTTCCCGACTTGAACGCCGAGGATGTTTCGGAGAGCTCGCCTACCGGGATGGAGGTGAAGCTTTGGCAGCCGCACTTTATGTTTGCTGTGGTGGCGCAGTTTCTTTACGTGGGCGCGCAGGTGGGCACGTGGAGTTACTTCATCAGCTACGTGGAGACGGCAACAGGCGTGGGCGATAAAGCGGCGGGTTACATGCTGACGGGCACGCTGGCGGCATTCGCCGTAGGCCGGTTCAGCTCGGCTTGGCTCATGCGCCACTTCCATGCGCGGCTGATGCTCGTGCTGTATTCGGTCATCAATGTCGTGTTGTGCATGGTTGCGGTCTTACATCCGAGTTGGTTCGGTGTGGGTTGTCTTCTCCTGACGAGCCTCTTTATGTCGATCATGTTCCCGACGATCTTTGCGCTTGGCTTGAAGGGGATGGGCGAGAAGACGAAGACCGCGGGTTCATTGCTGGTGATGGCAATCCTGGGCGGCGCAGTGCTGACGAAGTTGATGGGAGTGCTGCCGCTGCGCGCGGCCTACCTTGTGCCGGTGGCGTGTTATGTGGGAGTGGCGCTGTATGCGTGGCTGTTTGCGGAGGCGAAGGTGGGAGAAGAGGCGTAGCGGGCCGGCAAGCGAGCAAGTCAGCGAGTCAGCAAGTTAGCGGAATTGCGGCGTCAGAAGCGTTGGCGGAGTCAGGGGGATTCCGGTTTGGATCTATCTGCGCGCGTCAGCGAGAACCTTTAAATAAGCGCGGGCGGTTTCGGTGATGGTTTCCGCGTGGCCTGCGTCGACGGCTGCGAGATTGACGAGATCGCTGCCGACGCCGAGTGCGCGCGCTCCGGCCTTGATGAAGCTCTCGGCAGTTTGGAGCGTGACGCCGCCTGTGGGAATGAGCTTGAGGTGCGGAAAGGGCGCGAGCAGGGACTTCAAATAGCTGGCGCCGCCAACTGCAGAGCACGGGAAAATTTTGACGTAGTCTGCGCCTGCGTTCCATGCAGTGATGGCTTCAGTGGGCGTGAGCGCGCCGGGGCACGAGATTTTTTTGTTGGCCTTGGTCCGGGATATTACGTCAAGATGCAAACTCGGGCTGACGACGAACTCCGCCCCCGCGTCGATGGTGGCCTGAGCCTGATCGGCGGTGGTGACGGTGCCGGAGCCGAGCAGAAGGTCCTTCGGACTGTACTGGTTTCGGAGTTCATTAAGCAGATCAATGGCGCCGGGAACTGTCATGGTGACTTCAACGACAGTGACGCCGCCGGCGACCATGGCGTCGACGACAGCGCGGCCCTGGGCGATGCTCTTGGCGCGCAAAACGGGAATGAGGCCGACGCGCTCGATAATCTGCTGGGTAGTTTCGGACATTGGAAAACCTCAAAATGCGGAGCTGGCGGGGTTAGCTGAGCTGGCAGAGTCAGTAAAAAGCAAGACAGCGAGTTAGCAAGTTAGCAGGTTAGCCAAAGACATGCATCCGGCCTGGCACATTTATCGCGCGATGCGCGCAGAGCCTCCTTTGATGACGCGTTCGACTTCGTCAAGCGTGGCCATGCTGGTGTCGCCGGGGGTGGTCATGGCGAGCGCGCCGTGGGCCACACCGCACTTGACCGCCCAGTCGATGCCCTTGTTGGCGAGCAGACCGTAGATGAGGCCGGAGGCGAAGCTGTCGCCGCCGCCGACGCGATCGAGAATGTCGATTTCGCGCTGCGGAACGTGAACGATCTTGTCCTCATAAAGCGCGATCGCGCCCCAGGCGTTGCGGCTGGCGGATTGGACGGTGCGCAGCGTGCTGGCGACGAGCTTGAGATTGGGGCATGCGGCGGCAACTTCGCGAAGCATCTCCTCGTAGCCGGCGATGGGAAGCTCGGCGAAGTCTTCGCTGACACCTTTGATGGCGATGCCGAGCATGGCGGAGAAATCCTCCTCGTTGCCAAGCAGGACGTCGACTTTGCGCACAAGGTCGCGGTTGACCTCCTGTGCCTTGGCTTTGCCGCCGATGGATTTCCAGAGCGAGTCGCGGAAGTTGAGGTCGTAGGAGATGGGCGTCGCGAATTTGCAGGCGGCATCCATGGCTTCGACCGCTACTTCGGCGGTGGACGCGGAAAGCGCTGCAAAGATTCCGCCGGTGTGCAGCCAGTGGGAGCCATTATGCGGACCAAAGATCGACTCCCAATCGAATTCGCCCACTTTGACCCGACTGATGGCAGTATGGCCGCGGTCGGAGCAGCCCGCGGCGGCGCGCACGCCGAAGCCGCGCTCAGTAAAGTTGAGGCCGTTGCGGACCGTGCGACCGACGCCATCGTAAGGAACCCAGCGGATGAGCGAAGTGTCAACGCCGCCTTGAAGGATGAAGTCTTCAACGAGGCGGCCGACAGAATTGTCGGCGAGCGCGGTAGCGATGGCGGCGCGCAGGCCGAAGCAGCGGCGCAGGCCGCGAGCGACGTTGTACTCGCCGCCGCCCTCCCACAATTCAAATTTGCGCGCGGTGTGGATGCGGCCCTCGCCGGGATCGAGGCGAAGCATGACTTCGCCGAGGCTGAGGCAGTCCCAGCGGCGCGTGGAATCGGGAATAGAGAGCGGTTTCATGGTCAATGAATACTTTAGCTCACTGCGGCGGGAGCGGTGAGTGGAGAGCGGCCCTGAAGACCGCCACGGGAGGCATCATTTAGGCTTAGGTGTGATTGAAATTGTGAACTAACGCCGAAGATTGCGTAGCGAGGAACGACATGCAGGCGCGGCCGGCGGGAGGAAGGATTGAAGGGGCAAGAGCTTTTCGATTTAGCCGGGCGGGTTGCGGTGATCACCGGCGGGACGACGGGCCTGGGGCGCGAGATTGCACTGGGATTTGCCGAGGCGGGCGCGGATGTCGTGGTGAGCTCGCGGACGAAGGAGCATGTGGAAGCGGCGGCCACGGAGATTGAGGCGCTGGGCCGGCGCACGCTGCGCGTGGTGTGCAATGTCCTGGACCGGGATTCGATCCAGCGATTGCACGATGCGGTGATCGCTGCGTTTGGCAAGGTGGACATCCTGGTGAACGCGGCGGGCAAGGCGAAGATGGCGGCAACTCTCGACGAGGACGAAGCCGAGTGGTCAAAGATCATCGAGACCAATCTGACCGGAACGATGCGCGCGTGCCAGATCTTCGGGCGCACCATGGCGGACGCTCACTACGGACGGATCATCAACGTTGCGTCGCTGACCGCATTTCGCGGGTCGTTTCATTTGGCGGCGTACGCGGCAAGCAAAAGCGCGGTGGCCTCGCTGACCAAGACGCTGGCGATTGAGCTGGCTGAGTCGGGCGTGAATGTGAACGCGATTGCGCCGGGCGTGTTTACGACCGACATGAGCGCACCGTTTTTGACGGGAACGCAGCGAGGCGAGGAGCAACTGATGCGAACGCCGATGCATCGCTTCGGAAAGCTGCGCGAGGTGGTGGGGCCGGCGATCTTTCTGGCGTCGGAGGCCGCGGGATTCGTGACCGGCGAAGTGATTGCTGTGGACGGCGGCTACCTGGCGAGCGGCGTAAACAGCTAAAAGGCAGGGAACAAGCGAAAAGGGACCGAGGGAACGAAAGAACAAGGGAACGAAGGAACGAGGAAGCAATGGCGGAAGGGCGCAAGCTGCGGATGGGGATGGTGGGTGGGGGGCCGGGCGCGTTCATTGGCCCCGTGCACCGGATCGCGGCAGAGCTGGACGGAGAGATCGAACTGGTTGCGGGAGCCTTTTCGCAATCGGCGGAGCGCTCGCGCAAGGCGGGCGCGAAGTTTCGCATCGATCCGGCGCGAGCGTACGCGGATTACAGGCAAATGATCGAGACCGAACGCAAACGGGCGGACGGGATCGATTTTGTGGTCATCGCGACGCCGAATCATCTGCATTTACCGATTGCGCTGGCGGCGCTTGAGGCGGGGATTCCGGTGATGAGCGACAAGCCGGCAACAGCGACGTATGAAGAAGCGCTGGAGCTGGAGGCCGCAGTTGCGAAGGCAGGATTGCCCTACGGGTTGACGCACACGTATGCGGGGTACCAGATGGTGCGCGAGGCGCGGGCAATGTGCGCGTCAGGAAAGCTGGGAAAGACGCGCAAAGTGGTTGTCGAGTATTTTCAGGGATGGCTGAGCAGGCCGATCGAGGCGAGTGGACAGAAGCAGGCGGAGTGGCGGACCGATCCCGCGCGCAACGGACCAGGAGGCGCCATCGGCGACATCGGGACGCATGCGTTTCATCTGCTCGAATATGTCAGCGGCTTGGAGGTAACGGCGATCAACGCGACGCTGCGTTCTGTGGTCCCGGGGCGAAAGCTGGACGACGATTGCAATGCGTTTGTAAGGATGAACAACGGCGCGAGCGGTACGCTGGCATGTTCGCAGATAGCAGCGGGCGAGATGAACGAGTTGCTCCTGCGCATCTATGGCGAGGATGGCTCGGTAGAGTGGCGGCAACAGGATCCGAACCGGCTCACGGTGAAGTGGCTCGACAGGCCCGAAGAAACTTACCACGCGGCGACGAGTTATCTGGGCAGCGATGCGAAGGCGGCGGCGCGCACCCCGGCGGGTCATCCCGAGGGGTATCTCGAGGCTTTTGCGGTGCTCTATCGCGAATTTGCCGACGCATTGATCGTGTGGCTGGGAGGGAAGGCCAATTCATTGCCGGCCACGCTGCCGGGGATTCGCGCAGGCGTGAGAGGGATGCGATTTATGGAGCGCGTGATCGAGAGCAACAAGCGAGAAGGTTGGGTGGAGTTCTAGAACCTTGCGCGAAGCCGCGAGGAGGAACGATGAAAACAATCAAGGGACCGGGGATCTTTCTGGCGCAGTTTGCCGGTGATAAAGCGCTCTACAACACGCTTGAGGGCATGGCGAAATGGGCGGCGGGCCACGGCTACGTGGGAATCCAGATTCCGAGCTGGGACCGGAGGCTCTTTGACCTGGAGCGCGCCGCCGAGAGCCAGACGTATTGCGACGAGGTGAATGGCGTGGCTGCGGGTGCGGGGCTTGCGGTGACGGAACTCTCGACGCACTTGCAGGGACAACTGGTGGCCAGCCATCCGGCGTTCGATACACTGCTCGACGGCTTCGCACCCCCGGAGCTCCACGGAAATGCGAAGGCGCGAACCGCGTGGGGCGTGGAGCAGTTGTGGTGGGCGGCGAAGGCGAGCAGGAACCTGGGGCTGAAGGCGCACGCAACGTTTTCCGGTTCGCTGGCGTGGCCGTTTTTCTATCCGTGGCCGCAGCGGCCGGCGGGACTGATCGACGAGGCGTTCAAGGAGTTGGGGCGACGCTGGCTGCCGATTCTGAATGCATTCGACGACGCGGGCGTGGATGTGTGCTTTGAGCTGCATCCCGGAGAGGACTTGCACGACGGCGCGACCTTCGAGCGCTTCCTCGCTGCGGCGGGCGACCATCCGCGCGCAAACATTTTGTACGACCCAAGCCACATGGTGCTGCAACAGTTGGATTATCTGGCCTTCCTCGATCTTTATCACGAGCGCGTGCGGTCGTTTCACGTGAAGGACGCTGAGTTCAGGCCAAGCGGACGGTCGGGAGTTTACGGCGGCTATCAGGATTGGATCGACAGGCCGGGGCGGTTTCGCTCACTGGGCGATGGGGAGATCGATTTCCGGCAGGTCTTCAGCAAGATGGCACAGTACGACTATCCGGGCTGGGCCGTGGTGGAGTGGGAGTGCTGCATCAAGCATCCGGAAGACGGCGCGGCGGAAGGCGCGAAGTTCGTGCGCGAGCACATCATTCACGTGACGGATCGGGCGTTCGACGATTTTGCGGGCGGCGAGGCGGATGCGGAGACCAATAGGAAGATTCTGGGGCTGTGAGGACTATTAAGCGGATCAGTCTGCAAGTTCCGCGGGCTCGCCGATGGGAGAAGGCGTTTTGCCCGGCGCGACGATACCATACTTCACATCGAGAAACTCTTGCAGTGCTTCGGGGAGAAGCGCCGCCAGCTCCTGCCAGGTAAGGACCTTCATGCGAACGCGCAATGCAGCGCTTTTGATCGCGGCCATTATTTCGAGCCATTCCTCGCGAAGGTCAGGGCGGCGCTCGTCGTGGATGACGCAGAAGCTGCACTCCGCGGAATGAGCGGCCAACACGCTACGAATGAGTTGATAGCCTGCGTAGCCGGGCTCGCCGGGCGGGCGGAAACTCGGGTCGACACTTGAGACCAGACTCGAGACGACGGCAGGATCGGCAACGATGCTTTCGAATTCCTGCGAATCGTTCTCGGGGAATTCGCTGGCCCGCATCCAGCGCGATGTGGGGATTTCAGTGCGCGGGAGGCGATCGCGGTCGAAGACTGCGTCAAAATCGCGGTAGGCTTCGACGAAGGCCGCGGCGCGGGTTTGGA
This sequence comes from uncultured Acidobacteriaceae bacterium, assembly GCA_963823805.1. Classification (GTDB taxonomy): domain Bacteria; phylum Acidobacteriota; class Terriglobia; order Terriglobales; family Acidobacteriaceae; genus Telmatobacter. The sequence goes on from CAWGMW010000001.1 coordinate 756,004, forward strand.
AACCGACCTCGGTCAGTTTGGCTTCGACTAACGATGAGCCAAAGCGCATATCGACCTCGGTGCGGTCGAAGCGGCCGTTCGCCAGGGGTACGCGGGCCTTCCAGCCGAAGATGGGAGCGGCTTCGGAGTCGACGCCGAGCGCATTGCGCACAGCCGGGGAATCGGCGGCGCCGGGCGTGCAGAAAATGTTCATCAACAGTGCGTCGGAGCTCATGGAGGAGTCGAGCTCGCGCCAACGCCGCGCGGGGTCGAGTTGCGGTTTGGGCAGCGACCGCGCCGCCTGGGCGTGAACTTTGTCAAAGCGGCGCATCCATTCTGGACTTACGGTGATGGCTGCGAAAGCTGGATCAAAAAAATTCCCATGACGGCCGTTTTCCGGTTCGAATACGATGACCGGCGCGCTGCCGTAGCTCTCGACGTGTGAGCGGCCGCGCGCGTAGTCGCGGTTGCGGGCGGCGAGCTCGAGTCGGAGCTGGTTTGCAAAGAGAGCAGTCGAGTGGGCCATCTGAAGGTCAGATTACTCCTACTTGAGAAGAAAAAAGCCTTCCGGCGAGGGTTCGCCGGAGGGCCTTTGGTCTTGGGCTACGATTGCGTGGCGGAGTTGATTAGCGCTCGTGGCGGGTGAGGCCGAGCTGGAAACTGATCATGATTGCGCGGCCGGCCTGCTTCTCGATGGAGTCAGCCCAGCTCGGGCTGTAAAGCTGAAGGTCCTGCGTGACCTCGAGGGATTTGGTGACAGTCGTCGAGGTCAGCGTGGTGCCGTCGTTGGCTGCGCTGATATTCACAACACTGTGGTCGTCGAAGAGGTTGTCGATGCTGAGCTTGATCTTGGAGCCATCGAAGATCGAGTGGCCGCGGACATTGTAGTTCAGGAAGAGGTTGCTCATCCAGAACGGGTCCATGGGAACCGTCTCGTGATAGTTGCTGATGTCGTTCCAGCGGCTGCCGATGCGCTTGCCGAAGATGCCGAAGTCGAGTCCCTTCTGCTGGTAGGTCATGCCCAGCGATTCGGTATCGAGCGGCGCGTAGGCCACCCAGGCCTCCGGAGTGGCAGGCCCGGCGGCAGTAACTAAATTGCCGTTCGAGTCGTAGACGGCAGGCGTCCCGGCGGAGGCCTCGTACTTGGCGACCCCGAAGGTGCCGTTGGCGTTGAAGGCCAAGTGGCTGGTGATGGCGTAGTTGCCCTCAGCTTCAAAACCGTTGGTGTCGGAGTTGGGATTGGCGTAGTAGTAGGTGAAGCCATAATTGGGGTCGCCAACCGTATTGTCAGTTGCGGACGAGTAAGTGTTGGTGAAGTGGATGTGATAAACGTCCGCGTCCCACGCCAAGCGGTTCAGCTTGACCACGGTGCCGCCCTGGAAGGTGGTGGCAATGGTGGGCGGCGGAGTGACGGCGACCTGAGCGCCGGTCACATCGAAGATGTTGCTGAAGGGAGCGATGCTGCCGCGGCCGTACTGGGCGAAGAATGACGCGTTGCTGGTGACGCGGTAGTTGGCCTCGAGAGAGGGCAGGACGGCGTTGTAATTCTGCGCGTGCTGGGTGGTGGCATTGCAGGTTGACGTCAGAGCGGTGGCGGCGCAGGTGAGCGGGCCGACCGTATGACCGTCTGCGTACTGGGTGAGGTTCATACGATAGAAGGCGTCCTTGACGCCGGCGGTGATGGTCACATCCGGAATGGACACGATCTGGAACTCGGCATAGGGCTGGACGGCCGTGGTGTAGAAGTGCTCATGGAACTTGATGTTGTTGATATAGATCGAATCGGCCCAGGTGAGGGGGTCAGTGTAGATCTGATAGCGGAGGGTGTTGGTGAGCTCGTACCAGCCGCCCGTGCGGAATACGCCCCACTTGGTCGCATAGCTCAGGTCCGCGATCTCGCCGCCACGGCCGTACTGATTCTCCTTGTCCACACCAGTGGGTGTCGCCACATAGAAAGGCGACGTGGTGGGCTGGTCATCGCCACCGACAACCTCATTCTTCACTGTGGTCAAAATCGAGTCGGTGGTAAGATCCTGGTCAGTTTTGTTCTGGTAGTGCTGGTGGTTGGAGTAGCCGTAGCTGTAGGTCTTGGTAGTGAGCTTCCAGTTCTTGCCGAAGTCGTGGTTGAAAGTAACGATGTAGAAGAAGCTCGGCACGTGGTAGACCGAGAATCGCCAGAACTGCGGGTCGTAATAGTACTTGGAAGTCGGCGCGTAAGCCGCGTTGGTCTGGGTCGCGTCATACAGGTAATTGTCGCCGTAGTGGAGGAGCTGGCGGCGGGTCGGGTCGTTGTTGGTGAAGGCGTCGACGATGATGTCTGTGCCGATCACGCTCAGGTAAGTGCGGTCGCTGAACTTGTAATCGAACTTGGCGGTGGCGGCAACGTCCTGTTTGGGCGAGTTGGTTTGGTAACCGTCTGAGCTCTGGTAGTCGCCATTCAGCCAGAAGTGTGCCTTGTTGTGCCAGAAGTTGCCCGAGTTGATATCGCCGAGGATCTGGTAGGTGTTCCAGGAGCCGTAGGCCACTTCGGCGCGCACGTGGGCGTCATCGCTAAGCTGCGGCGAAAAGAAGTGAATGGAGCCGCCGAAGTTGGAGGGGCCCATGTCAGAGGCAGTGCCGGGGCTGCGGTCGAAGTCCACATGGCCGATAGCCGCGGCAGGAATGTAGGCCCAAGAGTGGTGGCTGGGATCGTTCGAGTCGTTGAAGGGGACGCCGTCCCAGGTCATGGTGTAGTCATCGTCGACGAAACCGCGGAAGTAGATTTTGGCCTGACCGTTGCCGATACCGTTGGTGGTGTAGCTTACGGTGCCGGGAGCAGCCCGGATGATGTCTGCAAAGTCGGTCACCGGCGAGGTGTACTCAGAGACATAGTTGCTGGTGATCTCAGTGCGTGCCGAGCCTGTGTCCAGCAGTGCCTTGACCGGAGAAAGCTGCGACGCTAGCGAGGCGTCGGCTTCCGCCTCAACTGTCACTTCCTCTGAGACGGAAGCGATTGTCAAGGTTACCGGAACGTTCTGGGTCGAGCCCGCGGATACGACCACGCCATGCTTTGTTTCGGTTGAAAACCCTGGAGCCGAAATCTCAACGGCATACGTGTCGGCGGGCAAGCCGGCGACGGAGAATTTGCCGTCTGTGCCGCTCACCGCGGTTCGCTCAGAGCCAGCTTCGCTTGTGACGGCGATGCTGGCGTTCTTGATCCCTTGACCGCTTGGATCGGTGACGGTTCCCTGGATGGTGCCGGTGGTGTCTTGTCCGTGCAGAAGGTTCATATTTGCGGGGAGAACCGACAGGCAGATAAGGAGAGAGATGGTCCACAGACACCTGTGGGCAGATTTTAGATTCACGATTGCCTCCAAAGGGGTTAAATCCGAAAATGCGAAGTGGGACGCATTGACTTTAGGAAGCCGACGTGAACAAGTGTTGACGTTTAGGTTAAAAGCACTTTAAAGAGATTGGGCGCTTTTCTCATTCCAGGCCGATTTCGGAGGCATAGGTCCTCCGAATAGGCCAGCGAGTGGACCTCTCCTCAGGAACTCAGTTTTAAGTCAGCACAGGAACGTCGGCCACGCCGGCAACGCCGAAGACGCGCCGGTAGCGTTCGGCTTCTTTGGGATCGCCCAAGGCCTTGGAGAAGTTGTCAGAGAGCTTGACTGCCGGCCTGCCGTCGACCTCGCTGAGCTTGCACACCAGGCCGACGGGATTAAAGCCGTCGTTGCCCTGAGGATTGCAGCCGCGGAAGTCGTTGGTGAGCAGGGTGCCCCAGCCGGCGCTGAAGCGAATGCGGCGATTGGGAACCCAGCGCCGCGGATCGTGGAAGTCATCTGAGGAGCGAAAGTCGTCAGGCACTGCGCCATTGAGCAGTGATCCGGCGAAGTATGCGTGCAGGCCGAGAATCTGCTCGACATCGAGTGCGTCGCTCGCGATGAGGCGCTTCTGGCGCGGATCGCGGCCGTGGCGCTCGAGCCAGGCAATGTATTCGTCACCGGCCACATAGGCGTCTTTGCTGTCGATGCGCTGGCCCGTCCAGTTGGCCACCCAATCGGGAGCGCCGCGCAAAAACTGCGTAGTGCCAAAGGTGTCGGGCAACAAAATGAGCAGCTCACCTTGATAGCTCTGCTGCCAAAGTTCGAGCAGCGCGTACTGGGAGTTGCGCAGCTCCTCGTCGTCGCGGGCAAGCGCGGCCATGGCCATGGGCAGCTCGTGGCCGTTAGTGCCGATGGCCTCGAGATCGTGCTTGTAGGCGAGAAAGGCGTTCGAGGTTCCGGAGAAGGTTTCGCCAAGCGTGTCGCGCATGGAGTTGACAACGTACTCATGCCAGAGAAAACTGTGCCGGCGGCGCGTGCCGAAGTCACTTATGTTGAGGCAGGGAACTCCGCGCAGGCGTTCCATCTTTTCCCAGAGCCGGGTTTTGGCCCGTGCATAGAGAATGTCGAGCTCGAGTTCGCTTAAAGGCTTGAGCGCGGCGCGCGTCTTCAGTTCGCCGATTTCCGAGAGGGCATAAATCTCCCACATCGAGGTTCCCGACCAGAGGCCTTCGAAGCGGAGCTCAAGCTGGCCGTCGCGGATGGAAAGCTCGTATTCGGAAAGCTGGAAGTCGTGTTCGAGCCAATCGAGAAATGCGGGCTCGAAGATGCCGCGGCGGCCATAGAACGTGTTGCCGGCAAGCCAGACGAGTTCCGATTTGCGGAAGCGGAGCCGGCGCGTGGCTTCAAGCTGCTCCTGCAATTGCGTTACGTTGACTAAATCTCCCAGACGCACCGAGGCGGTGCGATTGATAAGGGTAAACGTGGCACGGGTCCGCGGGAAATTCTTCCAGATGAACTGGAGCATGAGGAGCTTGTAGAAATCGGTGTCGAGCAGGGAGCGCGTGATGGGGTCCATCTCCCAGTTATGGTCATGCGCGCGCCTGGCGAAATCGATAATCACAATGAACTTACTTTACCCGAGTTGGGCGAGGACGGGAAGCATCCTTGAGCCATGCATGCCCGCGCGGAAGCGGGAATCAGTAGCTCAGCTCCAGCACATTGACCGAGTAGGGCGCGAAGGTTTGGGTGAACCTGGAACCTGCGACGGAAACTGTGCGCGTGACCGGGACGATGGCGATGGGGTAAGCGATGCTGTTGGTCGCGTTGGGAGTTTTCCCGCTCATGGTGGTGAGCGTTGCCTGTCCGGCCACCTTTTTGACGCCGGTTAGTTCAAGTGCGACGGGCTGCGCGGTTGAGGTCGCGTTGACGACTTTGACGAAGAGTTTGTGCGTCGTATCGTTGCGCGTGACCGACGCGAAGACGCGGGGCGGGGCGTTGTTGAGCGCGGCAGGCACAACTTCGGTTCCCAGGTGAGTGGAGAACATGACCTGCGTCCAATAGCTGGGCGAGCCGTAACTGGAGAGCGCGTCGTAGCCGATCAGGTCAGGCGCCCATTGCATGCCGCCTGGATCGACGTTGACAAAGAGCGGCGCGTAGCTGGCCATAATGACCAGATCGCTGTTGCGCTCGAGGCCCGTGAGCCAGGCAGCGTCGGCCAAAGCGGCTTCAAGATTTGGTGTGGGGTCGCCCTCGCGCGTGGCCCACTCGCCAACGAAGATTTTGGGTCCGTTGCGATCGGCGGCGTCGTAATGATGAGCTTCAGAGAAAGATTGCGCAGCCGACATGTAGAAGTGCTCGTCGAGCACGTCGGGCGTCACGCTCTTCACCGGAATGGTGGCGATGATCTGGAGATCGGGATAGCGCTGCTTGATGGCGTGATAGAACTGCGCAAAGCGGCCTTCATAAGAATGAGAGTGGTCGAACTGATCTTCGTTGCCGACTTCGATGTAGCGGAGCGGGAAGGGCGCGGGATGGCCGTCTTTGGCGCGTTCCGCGCCCCATTTCGTATCGGTTCCGCCGGTGACGTACTCGATTTCGTCGAGCGCGTCCTGAACGTAGGGCTCAAGCGCAGGGCCGGGATCGACGTGTTCCTGCGCCAGAGAGTATCCGGCATAGACTGCGAGCACCGGTTGCATCTTCAGGTCTTCGCACCACTCCAGGAATTCAAGCAGGCCCATGCCGTCGGACGAGCGGTAGCGCCAGGGGCTCATATGCGTGGGACGGTCGACCCACGGGCCGATCGTTTTCTTCCAGTCGAAGCGCTCGGCGATGTGCTCGCCCTCAAGATAATTGCCGCCGGGAAGGCGCAGGAATTTCGGCTGCATTCCGGCGAGCAGATTCATGATGTCGGCGCGATTGCCGCCGGGGCGGTCGTGATACGTGGGCGGAAAAAGCGAGACGAGATTGAGCCAGATCGTGGCCGGCTTTGCGATGGTGAGGATGAGATGGTTATTCGACGAGACAGGCACGTCGCCAGTCTTGAACGTGTAGGTGAAACGCTTCCACTCGCCCGTGAGACCGGTGACGGTGGCCGAGGCGGCAACTGCGCCAGTCTGATCGTTCTGCAGTGTGACGGTGACGGGAATGCCCGGGCTGTCCGTCATCGCGTAGAAAGATCCGCTGTAAACGGCGTGGGGGCGCACGGGAATGCCCCAATATCCGCCGTTCTCAACTCCGGCTGGTGAGGATTCGCTGGCCTTGGAAACGGTTACCCTGAGGCTGCGCGTGAGTACGGGGCTTGGCCCGCTTGAGTCATCGGCAGAGACGTTGACGATGGAGTCGCCGCGCGCCACCATCGGCCACACTCTGAGCGCGTCCCACGCCTGGCTGGGCGTTCGGTCGCGAATCAGCTCGCCGTAAATGCCGCCGTCGTAGGAATAATTGATCTCTTCAGTCATGAGGCCGTAGAGCGTTGGGCTGACCGTTGCAGTGGGGTGGTCCACTTCAATTGTGAGCGAGGGCTGAATGGTGAGGGAAGGTGACTGCGCGAGCAGGCTGAAGGGAAGAAGAGCGAACGCGAAGAAAACAGAGGCTGCGATTGGCTTGTTCATGACCCCGCAATCTTACTGCGGCGCCCTCGACTTGACAATCTGGAAAACGCTTACCGGACGAGCTGAAATTACCGCCGATTTGCCGCCAGCTCCGTCCCAGCCCAGCGATAGATTGAACAGTCCTCCCAGCCTGGCGCCGCATATTCAGCGCCGGGCTGACGCTTGAGAATCGTTCGGTCAGCGGCGGCATCGGCGTGCGAGCGGCGGATCTGGCCGTGAAAGAGCCGCTCGAATCCGGGCTCGCGCCTGAGCACGCTCTCCTGCTCGTTGTTGACGTAGAGAATGTCGAGCTGACCGGCACGTTCGGCCAGGGTTCGGGTCCAGGCGCGCAAGACGCGGCGAAGCACAGGCGCGCCGAAGGGATTAAAGAGAAATGCGACGCACGGGCCCGCGGGGAGGGGGAAATCCGCGGCATCGTGGCAATGCATGCGCATCGGCACTCGGGTGCGCTTTGCGGCACGCCAAATCGCGAGATTCCTGCGGGCGATGCGCGCCAGGGTGGGATGCAATTCGACACCAATTACGCTGCGAAAGGGATAAGCGGCGGCGAGCAGCATCGCACGGCCCATGCCGGCGCCAATATCGACAAAGGTGTAGGCGTCGATAGGCGTGAGGGGCGTGGCGGGCACGAGCGGGCGGCATTGACGCCAGCGCACGATGATTCCCTGAAAGACGGATGGCGCGACGGCGTAGTAGGCCGTTACGTGACGATCGTGACGGTGGCCGGAGCCGAGATTGCGGCCCGCAACCAGGCCGCTGGTGCGCACGCCAAACTCCAGATCAAAGGGATGGCGAATAAGGCCATCTTTCTCGGCCAGCCCGGGCAAGCAACGTCTGCCTGCGGCGGCCTTCTTCGCTCCAATTTTGCCGAGTGCGCCAACGCTCACGATTGAACGTTAGCACAGCGAGCAGCGTGAGGCGGAGTGGAATGGAGATGAATACGGAGAAAATTTCCAGCCAGCGAATGTGCCCTGCGCAGGAGGTTGCGATTGAATGGGCGCATCGTGTCGCAAGTAGATTTGTTCTTGACTACCCCGAGGCGCGTCTGCAAGACTGCGTTCGCCCTTTCTGCCGGCATGATGCAAAGTCGCGATGGACTTGGGCGCGTTCTTGATTTCCCTGGGCGCTGGCCAGCGGATGGCGTGGATTGCCAGCCACGGCGCCCGCGAGAAACTCTCCCGACACGAACAAGGAGGCAGCATGAAGAAATATTTTGCGGAACTGGTGGGCACATTCATTCTGGTGTTGTTTGGCGTTGGAACGGCGGTGATTACCGGTGGCGTACCGGGTTTGGTTGGCATCGTCGGAATCGCCTTGGCGTTTGGGCTGGGCCTGATTGCAGCGGCGTACGCTATCGGCCCAATCTCGGGTTGTCACATCAATCCAGCGGTGAGCCTGGGTGTCTGGGTTGCCGGCCGAATGAGTTTCGGCGACATGATCGGCTACTGGACAGGGCAGTTTGTGGGCGCAATTCTTGCAGCTTGGTTGCTGCTGATGATTGCCGTCGGCACCACCGGATACAGCCTTGCGGTGAATGGACTTGGTCAGGATGGCTGGGGGCCGGGCTATCAGGGGGGATACAACGAGCCTTCGGCAATCCTGTTTGAGTTCTTCGCAACCATGATCTTCGTAATTGTGATTCTGGGGTCGACGCAGAAGAGCGCACCGGCAGGATTCGCAGGGCTGGCCATCGGCATTACGCTGGTGGCGATTCACATCTTCGGCATCCACATTACGGGCGTCAGTGTGAATCCGGCGCGGAGCCTCGGGCCGGCGATTTTTGTAGGCGGACAAGCAATCAAACAGTTGTGGCTGTTCCTGGTGTTTCCCAGCCTCGGCGGAATTGCTGCGGGATTGTTCTTCAGGACAAAATTGCTGGCAGCGGAGTGAGGGATTCGCTCGATGTGCTCCCATCCTGTCGTCCGCTTCGCGCGCGACAAGGATGGGGCAACCGCTGACTTTGTGGCAAAAAGATCGGGGAGCGGCCTTGTTGCGGCTGCTCCCCGAAGTGTGTTTGCGTTGATCGTCGAACGCGGCGTGATCAAACGCCCGGTGTGCCGACACTGGCTTCGAACTCGGCGATGTAGTCAACCACCGCTTCGCTCCAGCCGTCGACGTGAGTCCACGGGCCGTAGCCGACACCGTTGCGGCTGGAAGCCACGTTGATCACGTAGCCCTTGCCGCGCGGCGCGGGAACGTTATCGTGCGACTGCTCATCGGTGATCACGATGAGGCGGTCGCAACCAGCTCGTGTCTCGTCCTCGACATGGCTCAGCGCCTTACCGAGGTATGTTCCCGAGTGTGGCTGGCTCGCGTCGAGCGCATCGCGCAGCGCCATTCCGCGGCGCGACGGCACCAGCTTTGCATCATCGGAGAAGGTGTAGATAGTAACCTTCTCGGCGATCTCGCGAAGCAGGATCGCCAGGCCGTAAGCCGCGTCAGTCCGGCGCATCTCGGAACGGCGCGACAGCGAGGCCTCCATGGAGCCGGAGACGTCGACCAGCAGCACGGTGTGACCGCGCAGGCTGGCGGCGCGACCTTCGAGCGAGCGGAACATGGCGAACTCGAGAGGCTGTTCCCACTGCGGAGCCGAACGCGCAGCCGCCAGAAAACGGAAGGGAAGAACCCGATCCGTCTTCATCTCGGCGAGTGCGGCCAGCACCAGATCCTCGCTCACGCCTGCCTGGTGCAGATTGCGCAGGTTACGCAAGAGAGCCAGAGCGCCGAGCTTGCGATCGGCGAGCAGGCGCTCCCACACTTCACGCTTGGTGGCCTCCCGCTTGCCATCGGCGTCCTCGCCACGGCCGGTTGCAGAGAGCGCGACCTCCCAGGTGTCGGGTGTGGCCAACTGGTTATCGACCAGGCGCTTCCACAATGCGGCCTGCGCCTCATTGGCGGGACGCGCATGGCAGAGGAAGAGCACGTCGCGCAAGCGAACAGCACCGGCACGGTCGTACTTGGCCAACGCGTACTCGTCAAACTTGCCGAACGCAATGGCCAGGCCCTTCTTGACCTGCGCGGAGAGCGGCTGGCGCCCACCGGCCCAGTAGATGGCGACAAACTCGCTGAGCTCGTCGGCACGCTGGATCACGCGCGCGAGCGTGTCAGCCACCAGAACGTGATGAGTGGCATGGCGCGCCATCTCGCGAACCAGCAGGAGCGGAGCGTGGCGCAGCTTCATGCGCTCGCGAGCCTCGACGGCCAGCGCGGCAACCTTTTCCGCGTCGACCTGCGGAACCAGCTCATGAATGCGGCCCGCGATCTGCACTCCGTCCTCGTAAAACTCACCCTCCCACAACATGCAGGAGAGGACAGAGCGGCGCAAAGCCTGCTCGGCAGTGATGACGCTGGCCCGTGCTCCCTCGTGAGTGCGCGGACGCGGCTTGGTCTTGAAGATGTTCAGGCGCATCGTGCGCCTCCTTTCTGAGTGAACCAAGAATAACTCGCCGGGGAATTGTCGGACGCGGGATTTGACACCTTGATCTGCATTGCTGCGGATCATGGCGGCAGGATTCGAACCTGCACTCCGGCCTGAAAGGCCGGCTTCTACCATTGAAGTATCCGAGCCCTGCGCCACCGGCGGGTTAATCCTGATTTTGGTTTGGGGTCAGCGAGTGATCGCCGCCTCGTCTTGTTTGTCCTCGTCGTCGCCATCGGCGGCTGCGGGGCGTTGTGAGAAACCGGTTCCGGCAAAGCCGCGGATCGGCCTCGTGCGGGTCTCGTTGAAGCTGATTGCCAGATCTTCCATCTGATCCCAGTTTGGCCGGTTGCGATCCCAGAAATCAGTGCATTCTTCAACTGGGAACGGAACCATCCTCGCCGGGCTTGAGTTGGTGCAGATGACCCAGACGTCGGACTCGCGATAGCCGCTCGTAACCTGACCATTTCTGCAGTTTCGGCAGAGATGTTGGTTGCTGAACAGCGAGCCGTTTTTGACATTCACCTTGCTCATGACACATTCGCTTCTAATCCGGGCAGTCCGGAGGTTGATGGCCGGGGTACAAGCGGTGGCGGACTTTTTACGGCGCTCTGACCACAGAGCTTTCGAGCCTCGCAGCTCGCCGCGGGAATCGAACCCGCGCCTCCGGCGTATCAGGCGAAGTAACCGCTACCTACGCCACCGGCCTTTTCTTTTGGATTCGGGCGAGCGCATCGCCCGTGAAAATTCTGGCCGGGGAACAAATGCAACGGTGTTGCTCTCGGTGCTCACCGTTTGAGCTCTGAAGCCTTTCGGCTCCGGGCGGGATTCGAACCCGCTGCCTCCCCTTGGGGAAGCGACGAAGTATCCGTTGCGACCACCACCGGCCCTTTTTTCTGGTTTTGGACGAGTCCATCGTCAGTTGAGGTTGTGACCGGGGAACAAGCGGGGCGGTATCGGTGCTCTGCCACTGAGCTACCGGAGCTCGCGCTCCGAGCGGGAATCGAACCCGCGACCACCGGCTTAAGAGGCGAAGTAACCGCGTCCTACACCACCGGTCGTTTCTTTTGGTTTTGGACGGAAACATCGTCAGTTGAAATAGTGACCGGGGAACAAGCGAAAAGAGCCGGACATCGGAGCCTACACTCTACGGTGCCTCTCAGTTCGGGGCTACGCCCCCGCCCCGCAGAGCAAGTGCATCCGGCAGGGTCTCCTACCCTGCGCGTCCTTTTTTCGTGGAGGAAGTAACTCTCTTCTTTCACCACCGGTGCGGTTCACTTACAATCCCCACTTAGTGACATAAGTCCCCTCTCGGCGCCGTGTAACTAATCGCGGCGTCAAAAGACAAAACGGTGAAGCACATTCAGCTCACATTCCCCGAGGGAACAGACGAAGATAGCATAGCGTTTACCAGGCGATGAAGCCGGCTTCTACGCCACTCGGGGTGAATCAATGGTTATCGAGGATACGCAGGAGGTTGGCCGCAAGGGGTTACGGCAGATAGAAAAACCGCGCCCGGCAGCCGGTCAAGCTCAGTTCGAGCCTTCCTGGCCTACGCATCGAGTTTTGCGTTTTGACGATCATCGAGCGTTCTCCTGTGCAGTGATTACTGTGCCATAAGTTCTGAGGAAATGCAAGGGTTTTCAAGGAATATTTCTTGACGAATAAGTCGTAAGTTACACAGTGACTTATTCGAACTGCTGCTGGTTGGCGCAACGGGGACGCGTTTCAAACGGTTGCAATTAAGCGCAGCCGAACATAGTCCGCGGTCCAGCGTCCGTCGTGGTCGTGCAGAGCGGGAGCGAGCAAGGCCACGGTTTCTTTGACGGCAGTTTCGCGCAGAGGCTCGGGCAGCGAGTCAAGTGCGCCGCGATAAAAGGTGTTCAACCAGCCGGTCATGCCGCCGTCATTCAGCGGAGTAGGGCGAGGGAAGAGAATGATCTTCTGAACTGTGAAGCAATGGCGCTCCAGTCGGCGTCTGTAGGTTTCAGCAGTGGGATAGTAGTTGCCGCGCTCGCCGAGCCCGGAAAATCCGTGGCGCGCGACGACGGCGGCGAAGGCAACGCGGATAGCAGCGATGTTGCCGTGCCCGCCCAACTCCGCAACAAAACGGCCGCCGGGTCGAAGCACGCGGCGGACTTGGGATAGCATTTCATCCTGGCCGCGGACCCAGTGCAATGCAGCATTGGAAAAGACAGCTTCGAAGGTGTGATCGGGATAGGGCAGCTTTTCGGCGGGTCCGTTGTCGGCCTTTATTCCTCGCGCGCGCGCCGCGGCTACCATTTCCGGCGAAGCGTCGACGCCGACGACGCTGGCGCCGGTATCGGCAATCCGTTTCGTTAGCTGGCCGTCGCCGCAACCCAGGTCGAGGACGCGCTCGCCGGGTTGGGCGGCGAGCCACTCGAGCACCCCGCCTGCCAATTCGTGAACAAAGGCCCCGTCGCGGCCGTAGGATTCAGGATTCCAAGTCTGCGGCATAGACTGTCTCCCAGTCTAAAGCATCCCCAGAGATCGTGTACGCGGGAACGACGCCTGCAAGGACAAGTTGGCGGTGTGCCGACAGAGTGACCCAACGAGAACTCGATTCTCCTGCAGATGCGGACTTGATGTTTTGCCGATCAAATCACGGTGACGCGAAGAGCGGAAGCATGGGGAACAACCGCAGTAAATTTCCCGTTCTTGAGTCGACCGGAGGTCGCCGCCCGCGTGATGTGAGCTTGACGGCTTTCAACCGACGGCGCGTGCAGGGTCTCAATCTCCACCGCTCCCGATTTGGCAGCGGCAAAATCGAGGCGAAGAGCGAGATCGTTCTCCAGATCTTTGTTCAGGACAATGACAGACGATTGTCCGCGGGCGAGCTTTGCCGCGTAGGCGGTGGCATTGATTCCCGCTGCCTGAAGCTCGGAAGTGAGATCGGGCTGGATCAACGTAGCGCCGCTTAGCGAACCGGCGAACATGAGGCCATAAGCAACGGGCTCCAATAAGTATTCGGAGCCGAAGACCGCAATCGGCGCGTAATACGGATGAGGGTGTGTTGCAATCTGCTGCGGGGTCGCGCCCTGCGCTTTAAGAACCTCGTCCCCGAACATAATTCCGCCAAGTCCGCTCGCGATGATGGGGCCGGTGCCGCCATGCAGATTGATGCCGGAATAGTTGTTCGCGGCGAGGAGGAGCGAATAGTCGGCGGCCCAAAGAGCCGCTGCAAAGACATCGGAAACTCCGGGCTTCCCCCCGCGATAGCAGGTGTTGCCCTCGGTCATGCGCACGCGGATGCCCATTTTCGTGGCAGATGCCGCAGCGGTATCCGCGATGCCCTGCACCTTGACCATGGTTGCTGGCCTAAGCAAGTTGGGGATGTTGACATCGGGATTCGATGGCGGTCCGTCGAAGTAATAGTGGTGCGAAAGCGTCGTCACATGCGGAGGATTCTCAACTGAGCCCCACTCATCGGCGATCTGCGGCAGCCAGGAAGTGTTTCTATCGACATCCGGCATTCCGAATCGAGCTTCGGGAACGCGGGCGACGACGGCACGCGCAAGGCCGAGCCATTCGGTGAGATATGTAGCGGGTGACCAGGTTTTAGGATCACGCAAGTGTCGGCCAAACAAATTTACTTCATTGCCGATTTGGAAGTATTGCAGACGCGCACCGAGGGTTTTGGCGACAAATGCGGCCTCATCAGCGGCACGGGCGGGAGTGTTGGTTCCCATATTGATGCCGTAGAGGCAGGTCCAGCCGGTTGCTTCGAGGAAAGCCGCCAGGTTACGCACGGCTTCGGGCGTCACGGGATAATACTGCGCCTTGGGCTCGCCGACCACTTCGCGAGTTGCCGGATGCTCGGGCTCAGGAGAATCGGGCGTGGCTTTCCACCAGCCGAACTCGCTGGTATTGCCGCCGAGCCGCAGTACGCCCCGCGAGGAAATCTCTTTGAAAGCGCGAATCAAGCCGGTGTTTTTCGCTGAGAAGAAGTCGGGATTCGTGAACTCCCGAATCTCGTAGGAGAGGCCGACGAAGTCAGTGGGGACATGGGGTCCAGAAGCCTCGGCCGGAATAGCGAGATTGACCCGGATCTGTTTTCGGCCCTGCGCTCGCAGGCGCGTGGCGGCAAGAGACATGGCGGAAGCAGCAAGAAATTGGCGGCGGCTGAAGTGGGTCATATGAATCCGGAGTGCAACCTTTCTCAAACAATGCCGCTTCCATTCTAGATCGACGGAACGGGTCTAAATTGATTGAACGGGCAAGAGGGTAAGGTCGTCGGCGAGGCCGACTTCTTTTTGCACGAAGGGCTCGCCGTAGCGGACGCCGGCGAGAAGGCCGTAATGGCGCGCTTCAGCAAAAGTGCGCTCGCGAATCGCCTCTTCCGGAACGAAGAGGCCCGTGCCCGCGGACTGGTTCGCGTATTGCGAACGGTAAGCCATGAGCGCCTGGTGGCGCTGTTCAATGAATGGTGTGACATCGACGACGAAACTGGGGCGCACATCGGCGTATAGGCTGGCGTAGACGATCTTGAAGGGGCGATGCGGCTCCGCACCTGTTTCGATTTTCTTCAGGCCGGAGAGGAAGCAGGCTTCGTAGCCGAGGATCGCGGTGGTTGCGTGGTCAGGGTGGCGCGCCTGCCAGTAAGGAAGGATGGCGACGCGCGGACGGAGTTGACGCAGAATGCGCACGATGGCGATGCGATTCTCAAGGGTATTTTCGAGCGCGCCATCAGGGAAGTCGAGCGCCTGACGCCAGCCAACACCGAGAATTCGGGCGGCTTCTTCAGCCTCGCGGGCACGATCGGCGGCAGTGCCACGAGTGCCGGCTTCGCCCTGGGTCAAGTCGAGAATTGCCGTGCGCAGTCCGCGCGCAGCCATGCGCAGCAGAGTACCTCCGCAAGTCTGTTCCACATCGTCGCGATGTGCGGCGATGGCGAGGATATCGGCTCGGAAATCAACTGCCTCGGAAGGCATTGGGTTCAATAGACGGTATTGTCGGAATCGGAGATTGCATCCATATACGCGACGTCATAGGCCGTGCCGGTCACCGTTACGTATTGGTTGTCGATCGCCGAACCGTCAATGGTGGAGTAAATGTAAACCTGTCCACCTTCTGCCGTGTAAATCTTGTGCAAGCCGGTAACGGCGGCGATCCCGGTCGCGTTGCCAATGTATGGCTCAAGGAGCACAACCTTCTGCGTCGAAGTGTTGTACATGGTCAGGCAGCCATAGCCGCTGGTGGGGTTCGTGGCGTAGCGAACGCCGGCGGTGCATCCCGTCATCGCGATCCACAGGGTATTGTCGTCGGCCTCGATCATGCGGCTGGATGCGCCAGGCTGGCCATCGCTGATGGCAACGGGGCTACCGGCGGTGTTGTTGGCCAGGTTGACAACGGTGAGATTGCCGGCAAATAGAGTTTGTCCCTGAATCTGCTGCGGCTGCTGGCCGACAACGTACATCGTCGTCGTATCGACCAATGCGTTACTTGCGCCACCGGGGATTGGGATGTTCACCATGGGCGCTGTGTTGGTGTCGGGACACGATGAGACCGAAGGAAGATTGCAGGGCAGCAAGCCCGAAGATTGGCCCTGAAGAAAGATCAGCGGCGCTACCGGCACGAGTGAGATGGACGCTTCGGAGCCTCCGCACTCTGGCCCGCAACTCAAAACGTAGGCGGTGCTTCCATCGGCGGAGAAGACTGCCTTGATGGGGTGGTCAAAGGTGAGGGGAGCCCCATAATAGTTGGCCGTCGCGTCGACGTTGTCGGGGCTTTGCAATTGGAACAGGCACCAGGTGGGCGCGTTCAGCGGTTCGCAGTCGACGGCGGCTTTGGGCCAAGTGGGGGGCCCTCCGGAGAAAGAGATGGTCTGCGCGGCCGAAAGTTGCCGTGGGTAGTATGCATAGTTGGAGTTCTGAACAAAGGCAAGCGCGACGGACCCCCCGGGGTTCACGCTGACACGATATGCGCCGGGAAGGCTCAGGGGAGTCGATGAGCCGAGGCTCTGATTGACGACGGTGAGAACGTTTGTGGACTGGCTGGCAGCGAAGACGTAATAACGGCTGCGGGTGATGAAGACGCTGGACGAACTTCCATTCAGGCCGCTGACGGAACCCGCAGTCTTTTCGCCCTCGTAGTCGATCAAGGTGAAACTTCCGTCGCCTGCCCCATAGACGGCGCCGAGCTGTTCCTCAGGCATGTTCTGGATGCTGATGGGCAATGCGCCGCCGAAGCCGGCGATGGAGAAGGAGGCCGGAGTGCCGCTGACGCCGCCGCGGGTGTCGTAAAAAGCATCGACGATTTCAAGCTCACCCTTGGTCAGGGTGCCGGGGTTCTGGATGGCGATCATGACGCGGTTAACCAGCTTGCTGGGCGGCAACACGCGGCCGTCAAAGTAGTAAGTTTTGCCGCAGCCGGCCAGCACGGCGGCTGCCGCCAAGGCCACGCCGACGCTCAGGATAAGACTTCTGCTCTTCAAATTTCCAACCCTCGGTTGATCGTGCGGAGCGATCCGCAACGTCGACGAATGAATGGCGTTATCGGCACACGGAGAGCCTTGAGAACGCATTGGCCCGAACCGGTTTCCACGCAGGCGATGACTCCCGAAGTATAACAAAGCGGCCCGGGCCTTTGACGGGCGCAGCGGGCGGGGTTGAAGGGGTTTGCGAGAACTGCCCCATAGAGATGGAGGACGGACGGACGATTGCCTTTCGGGCTGCCGAACCGGTGGATACAACCTCGCTGGCGATGCGGTAGCATGACAACAGAATGACCCGGTTTGCCGATATATTCGCCGACCGCCCCGTGCTCGCCGACGGCGCCATGGGCACGGTGCTGAACGCTCGCGGCGTGTTTATCAACCGCTGCTACGACGAGCTGAATCTTTCGGACCCCAACCTGATCGTTGGGGTGCATGAGGAGTATCTGCTCGCTGGAGCGGAGATTCTTGAAACCAATACATTCGGTGCCAACCATTTTCGATTGACGCGGCATGGGTTGGGCGCAAAGGTGGAGGAGATCAACGCGGCGGGCGCACGGCTGGCGCGTCAGGCAGTGGAGCGCATGAAGGAACGGCAAGCCGGCGAGGCCTGGGTAGCCGGTGCGGTGGGACCACTGGGCGTGCGGTTGGAGCCATTGGGCAAGACCGGCCTGGATGAGGCGCGCGCAGCGTTCGCTGAGCAGATCGAGATCCTCAAGAAAAACGGCGTAGACCTGCTGATTATCGAGACGATGCCGGCCCTGAATGAGGCACGTGAGGCGCTGGAGGCGGCGAAGGCGGTGGCTCCGGAGCTTCCTGTGCTGGTGATGGTGACGGTGGACGATGAGAGCGAGTGCCTGGACGGATCCTCGGCCGTGCAAGCGGCAGCATGGCTGACCGAGTGGGGCGCCGGGGCCGTGGGAGTGAACTGCTCGACCGGACCGGCCACAGTGCTGACGGCGATTGAAGAGATGCGCGCGGCGACTGCGCTCCCGCTGGCAGCAATGCCCAACGCCGGCATGCCACGTGCGGTGGAGGGGCGGAATATCTATCTTTGCTCGCCTGAGTATATGGCAAGCTTCGCGCGTAAGGCGATCGCGGCAGGAGTGCAAATTGTTGGAGGGTGCTGCGGAACCACGCCGAATCACATCCGGGCCATGCGCTCGGCAATCAGGGCGATGGATGACGCGCAGACGCACGTTGAGGGAGCCGGCGCAGTACCGGCAATGAGCAAGGAGACGCCGCCGGCGCCGTTGGCGCAGCGCTCGCGCCTTGGCTCGCTGATCGCCGAAGGCAAGTTCATCACGATGGTTGAGTTTGTGCCGCCACGTGGCATCGATTGCTCGAAGGAGATCGAAGGCGCCGCGCTGATGGCGCGCCTTGGCATAGACGCCATCGATGTCTACGATGCGGCGCAGGCATCGGCGCGAATGAGCGGGCAGAGCCTGTGCATCCAGATTCAGCAGCACACGGGGATCGAAACGATTCTGCATTACACCTGCCGCGATCGCAACCTTCTGTCGATCCAATCGGATTTGCTGGGCTCTTCGTCGATCGGGCTGCGCAATATTCTTTGCGTGACCGGCGACCCGCCCAAGCAGGGAAACTATCCTGACGCGTCTGCTGTCTTTGACGTGGATTCCATCGGATTGGTAAACATTGCGCAGCGGCTGAATCACGGACTGGATATTGGATCGAACTCCATTGGCGCGAGCACCAACTTCACTATCGGTGTGGCGGCCAATCCCGGCGTGCCCGATCTGGAGAACGAGTTGCGCCGGTTCGCCTACAAAGTGGATGCGGGCGCGGAGTATGTCATTACGCAGGCGGTTTTCGACCTGCGCCTGCTGGAGGAGTTTCTGGATCGCATCAAGGAGCATCGCATTCCGACGATCGCGGGCATCTGGCCGCTCACCAGCCTGCGCAACGCCGAGTATATGAAGAACGATTTGCGGGTTGCGATGCCCGAAGAGATCATGCTGCGCATGGCGCAGGCTGAAACGCCGGAAGCCGCGCGGGCCGAGGGGATCAAGATTGCGCAGGAGATGTTGGAATTGGTGAGGCCCCTGGTGCAGGGCGTGCAGGTGAGCGCGCCGTTTGGAAATTACGAGACTGCGGCCGAGGTGATCGCCAGCGCGTTGCCGGCGGGGAAAAGCGGAAAGGGATAAATGCCATGCCGTCGTTTGAAGAATCGCTCAAAAAGCTGGAGACGATCGTCGATCAATTGGAAAAAGGCGATCTGGCGCTCGAAGATTCGCTGAAACTCTTCGAGGAGGGCGTGGGGCTGTCTGCCGCCTGCAAGCAGGAACTGGATGCCGCCGAGGGCAAGGTGCAGATGCTGGTGAAGCAGCGCGATGGCTCGGTGAAACCGGAGCCGTTCCTGACGGACAAGTAGCGCCGGGCCTTTCCAGGCAGCCGGCGGGCCGGCACAAGACTTTTTCCCCGGAAAAACTTTCAAACAGACAAAGATTTCTTTCTTTGCGCGCCGATCTGCGCGGCAAGGGCGAGGAGGGTCTCGTCTGCGTTGCGGGCCGCGGCCAGTTGCATGCCGCCGCGCGCGCATGGAATGGCGACAGAAGGAGTGCCTGCGAGGCTGAAGGGCGCCGTGTAGCGCAGGAGGCGCATGCGGGTCTGGCTGTGATCGACGCCGACTGCGAGGCGCGACACGGGGATCGAGGGCAACAGGATGAGCTGGTGCGCGGCAAAGAGCTCGTCCATGCGCGAGCGGAACGCTTCGTGACGCTGGCGCAAAACGGAGACTTCGACCGGAGTGAGGCTGGCGCCCGACTTGAGACGATCACGTATGGCCGGCGTGAATTTTGGCGGCCTCGACGGCTTGCAAGGGCGCATAAATTTCGACGGCATCAGCCCACCAGTCGGTCTCGATGGCTCGAGCTTCCAGTCCGAGATTCTCCAACTCGCGGATGACGCTGCGGAACCCGGCGACAACTTCAGGCTCGCAATCGTGAAGAAAGCTGTCGCCGACAAAGGCGAAGCGTGTGAAGCCGCGGACCGTTGAGGTTTGGGCTGGCGCAAATGGCGCGGCAAGGTGCGGGGCGTCCTCAAGATCGCGAAAGAGCCAGCCCATTGTGTCGAATGATTCGGCGAGATGCGCTGCGCCGCGCCAGTCGCCGCGGCCGATGGAGGCGCGGTAGCCGGCGAGCCCGCAAAGCGCAGCGGGTGCGCGAATTGACCCGCCAGTGTCAGTGCCGATGGCGGCGACCGCAGAACCCTCCTGCACGCTTGCCGCAGCGCCACTTGAAGAGCCGCCGGTGAGCGCTCCTGGGTCTCGAGGTTGCGCGCAGTCGCCAAATTCGGCGTTTTCGCCCGTGATGCCGTAGGCCAGCGGATGGAGGTGAGTCTTGCCGACGATCACCGCTCCAGCTGCGTGCAGTTGCTCCACGAGCCAGGAGTCGCGCGAGGAATTGCCGTCGCGATCGCGGTAGAAGCGGACGCCGCAACTGGTAGGCGAGCCGGCGAGATCAAAAAGGTCTTTAACCGAGATCGGCAGACCCCAGAGTGCGGGCCGGCCATCTTTAAAAGGACCGCCGCAGCTTTGAGGGCTTGCCGGCATCACGGATTCAGCGCGGACTGCTTCGGCGCGGGTCCACGCCGGGTCCTGCCAAAGATAGGTGTTGCGGCTGGCGTTTTGGTTGCTGTTCGCGAGCGAAACCTCAGCGAGTTGCAAAGGACTCGTGGACCGGCAAGCGAATGCAGCGCGAACAGCGCGGACGGTCCACGCGCGAACGGCCCAGGGCGGAGCGGTCATAGGGCCATTCTAGATGCGGACCGCAGACGCGGCAGGCCTGCGGCGGGAAGCTGCACCCGCAAGAAGCCGAAGGGCGGCCCTTTGCAGGACCGCCCCTGCGGATTGAAACAAACGGAGATCAGAAGTCCAGGTGTAGAGACATTTGAACCTGGCGGGGACTGCCGATAGTGTGCTTGGTGATGCCCAGACCGACAGGGCAGTTGTAGAAGCCCGTGTTCGCGCCAGAATTGTTTGCGCAGTCGTTTGTTGGCAACGGCGTGGTACCGGCAAGGGGGACATTGTTGAAGAGCTGGTTCTGATTCACGTTGTTTTGGGGAATATCGAAGCTGGCGGTATTGGTGATGTTATAGACATCGAATGTATAGCGCAGGTTCCACTGGTCATGGAGCGGCAACTCCTTCTCGAGCGAGGCGTCGGCGCGCTTTTGCCAGGATTGGCGGAAGATGTTCCGCTCGCCGGAGGTGAAGTTGGTTTCGTACGAGTCGCCGTTGGGAACACCCATGGTGCCGGGCGGGATGAGAGGGATCTGGAAACACGTAGGTTTGAGAGCCGCACCTGAGCCGGTATTGATGTTGTAGAACGCGCCATTCTGGCCGGTGAGCGCGCTCTTTTTGGTGCATCCGGGAGCCAGGGCAAGGACGGGATTTGTAATGCCGTCGAATGTGCTGTAGAAGATGCTGCCGATGGCTCCCGAGTAGTCGATGACGCTGTACGGCTGGCCGCTCTGAAGAGTGGCGACGCCATGAAGCGACCAACTGTCGAGCGCCTTGCCCGCGAATGTGTCTGTGGCAAAGACCTTCGGCGAAGTTACCCCATAGGTAAAGTTGAGAACATGCGTGCGATCGAAGTCGGCCGAGCCATAGCCGCTGCGCAGGTTGGTCGGGTTATTGCCGTTGTAGAACAGGCCCAGACCGCTCTGCTCGTCGGTTGCGTGGGAATAGGTGTAGGAGACTCCAGCCTGGAAGCCATGGCTGAATCGCTTTTCAAGATGAGACTCGAGGGCGTTGTACATCGCGACGCCGGCCGCGGTGTAGGATTCCGACTCGGACGAGTAGCCGATGTAAGGTACGCGAAGGTCGACGTTGCCGCCTTCGTAGTTGTTGAGCATTGTGCCGTAACTGCAGTTGACCTCGGTGGGATCGTTCACGCACTCAGGCGAGCCAAACGGTGCACCGGGGAAGTTGGGATCGAATACTGTGTACCCGTAGCTGAAGTATTGCGTTGCCGGCCCACCGGGATGCGTGGGATTACCCGGGGTCGCGATCTGGGCCTGGTTAAAGGGCACCGGGATGATCTGATGGCGTCCAAGATTTCCCACATACCCGATCTCGAACATGAGGTCGTTGCGCGGCTGGTACTGGATGTTGAGCGTGAAATTCATGCTGTAGGGAAGCTTGTTGGTCCGGTTATAGACGCCGAGCGTGTATGGCTGATCGCTATTGTTGCTATAAACGGTGCCATCGATGATCTCAGCAGCCGTGGGAAGGTAGTTAGCAATGTCAGAGGCTTTGGGATTGGAAGGCGGCGCGCCCAGGCTGGCGCCCCAGGGGGACGCGAGCGAGTACGGCTCCGTGGGTCCGGGAGTAGGAGGCGTGAAATCGTCGCCGCCGCAGATGGGAATGTAGTTGAGGTAGAGGTAGGTTGGGTCGGCAGCGTTGTAGGACGAGCTATATGGGCAATGCTGCTGGCTGACAAAAGGCTCGGTTTGCGAGGACCCGAATGGACCGCCATCGACCTCACCTGCCGCGTAGCCGGGCGACAGATAGGTGAAAAGTTCGCCGCGATCGTAGTAGAATCCGCCGCCTCCGCGGACAACGATTTTTGAGTGGAACAAGGAGGGCTGCCACGCGATTCCGAGCCGTGGAGCGATGCCCCACTGGCGGCCGGTGAGCGTTGTCTTACTCACCCCCGTAGTTCCATTCGGGTTGTTGCCAGCGATGATGAAGCCAGAACTGGTGATGGTGTCGGACGCGGCGTCGTAACTGTATTGCTTTGGATCGAAGTTAAAGATATTGCCGTGTTTCTCGGTGAGTCCACCATCCCAGTCGTAGCGCACGCCGGCGGTGACGCTCAAGGTCGGAGTCATCTGGAACTTATCCTGCACGAATAGGCCGGTTTCATTGGCGCGATAGTAGCGATCGGCGTTGCCCTGCAGGAAGGTCGATGCGGTGAAGTTCTGCGTGGAGTACGGCGTGACCCAGTTGTCGAGGAATGCAACATAGTCGGGCGAGGCCACATTGCCCGTGCCGGTGCGATGGTCGCGAGTATTCAACTGCGTGTAGGACCAACTACCGCCAAAGCTGACCGAGTGGCGTCCTTTGGCCCAGATGGCCGTGCCCGAGGGCATGATGCGGTTCTGGAAGACGCCGGTATTCGCCCCCTGGTATTCGGCGTTGGGACCTATGGCGAGCGAGGGCGCAGTGCCGCCGTAGAGCGGCCCAGTCGAGCTGTCATAGGCGTCGCCGATGGCGTCGTTGATGGTGAAGCCGGGAAAGTAATTTCCGAATCCAGGATTCATGCCTGCTGCTGTCTGGCCGAAGGCCTGATCGTTGGTGGCGTATGCCTTTTCGCGGAGAACGCCGATGTTCTCAGAGATGCTGAGAGTGGAGCCGATCGTCTGGACGTTGTTGATGGACCCAACTTGCGATCCAACGTCCATGTGCGCAGTGAATCCCGGAACGTTGGAGTAAGCATAGGGTGCGCTCGAGGGATCGTGCTGATAGTAATATTTCGCGGCCAGAACGTCCTTGCTGGCAAGATTCCAATCGAGATCGGCGACGGCCTGATCGGAGATGAACCTGGCTGTGCCGGGCAGGAATGCATCGTAAGGCGAAAAGACATTCGGGTTGGCATTGGGAAGAGCGCTGGGAACCAGGTAATTGCCTGGCTCGCCGGGCGCCGCCGGCATGGTGAAAAGATCGTAGGCAACTGGGTTTGAGCCTGGGCTGAAGCCGTTAAAAGTACCACCATATGTCGTGTCTACACCCTGGACGTTTTGCGCATAGCCAATATTCGTTGTCCAATTGTTTTCAGCTACGTCCTCCAGGTTTGACACGCCGCGAGCATTTGGGCCGCCGGCCGGCCCGGAGTTCAATCCGGGTGGGACAACGAGAAGCTCGTCACCGGTCTCCTGATCAGAGATGTGCAGGTGTTGATAGCTAACGAAGCCAAACAGCTTGTCCTTGATGAGCGGACCGCCCAGATCGCCGCCTGCTGAGTAGCGATGTAACTGAGGGTTCTTGTCGGCCGCGGGAATGTTGTCATCCTTTTTGAAGAAGAAGGGCGAGGCGTTGATCCAGTTGGTGCCGCGATG
This sequence comes from uncultured Acidobacteriaceae bacterium, assembly GCA_963823805.1. Taxonomy (GTDB): domain Bacteria; phylum Acidobacteriota; class Terriglobia; order Terriglobales; family Acidobacteriaceae; genus Telmatobacter. The sequence goes on from CAWGMW010000001.1 coordinate 779,853, forward strand.
CCCGTAGACCCCGCCATGAATCTGGTTGGTTCCGGACTTGGTGCTCATGTCGATGTGCGCGCCGCTGTCGGAGCCTTGCTGGGCATCGTACATCGAAGCGTTCACGCGGACTTCCGCAAGAGTTTCGGGGGCCGGAGTGGGAATGGCATTGCCGATCGACAAGTAAACCGAAGCGGCACTGGGCACCACGCCGCCGGCAGCGTTGTTGGCCTGGCCGGTGTTGTTGGAGACGCGGAACGAGTCGACCTCACTTGTGCTCTTGCCATTGAAGAGGTTGCTCGCGTCGACGCCATTCAACAGAAAGGCGTTGGATGTATCGCGCTGGCCATTGGCCCAGATGGGAGCGTTGCCGAGGCCGGAATCCGCGCCGGTGCCTCCGGGCAACTCGGCGTCGACGCCGGGCGAAAGAATCGCCAGCCCTGTGAAGCTGCCGGTGGGCAAGGGCACGCTGTCGATCTGCTGGGTTTCCATCACGTAGCCGTTGGTGGTGTCGACGGCGTTCATCAGCGGCGCGGCTTCAACCTCGACAGTGGTGCTGGCCTGCCCCACTTTGAGCGACACATTCAGAGTTGCAGTGCGGTCGGCCTGCACCGTGATGTGCGGCGTCTTCTGCGCCTCGTAGCCATCCGCCGTGTACGTGAGCGTATAGGTCCCGATGGGCAGGTTCACAAACGTGTAGCTGCCCTGGTCGTTGGTCTTCGTGGTGCGCGTGACGGAGGTCTCTTCGTGGGTGAGGGTCACTGTCGCATTGGGAATCACGCCGCCCGAAGCGTCTGCGACTTCTCCCGTGATGCCGCCGAGCGTTTGCTGAGCGAGAATAAAGCTGGGACACAGCACCGCGGCTGTCGCAATCGCCAGCAACCCGGGAACGAAAGACGGAAACACACGCATAACACGCATCAAAGGCATGAAACGCATAAAGGATTGACCTCGAAATAGAAGTTCCCCCCCTGAACCTTGGGGGATTCAAATGACCGCTGAACTGATTTTGAAATCTCGAAGTTTTTGAGCGTTGAACTGTCACGCAGGAAAGAAGTTGCTCACGCGACCTGCGATTCTTGAATGGCTTAGCCTGCTCGCGCTGCAGGTTAAGCACATATTAATTGCAGTGGCATAAATTTCATGTAAGGAATTTGCGAGGTGCAAGGCGCCAAAGGCACGTGTTTTCCACAACAAATCACACAACTTGCGCTTTTCTTCGCCGCAACGCGTACCAGGCCAGCCCGACAGCAATGTAACCGAGATAGAGATAGGGAATTCGGGCATGGACAATGTCCTCGGCGGAGTTGAGGTCGAAGATCGCGATCATGAGGATGACGCCGACGGTGAGGACGCTGACAACGGCAAGAACATGAGAATGCTGGCCGAGCGCGCGCCGCGCGAAGGGAAGCGCGAGCGCAACCAGCGCGTATGCGGTGAGAAAGCCGAAGACGGAGAGCGAACCCAGAAAGTCGTACATCGTGGATCCCGTTTCGCCGCGGACCGCCATGGCCGCTGTAGCGGTGAGCATGAGCGCGATAGACAGGGCCACGGCTGCTCCCGGAGTGCCATGGCGCTGATTGGTGCGCCCGAGCGCGGCGGGCAAGAGCCCATCGTGCGCCATGCGTAGCAAGACACGCGCAGCGGCGGTGGCACATGCCAGCACGCAGGAGAACATGCTGATGAAGGCGCCGCAGTCGATGGCCACGCCGAGAGGCGATACATGAGCCTTGGCGGCGAGCATGTGCAGGGGACTGGTGGAGCTCGATAGAGCCGCGGACTGGCCGCGAAACCCGAGCACCTCAGAGTACGCGCAGAGCATGAAAAACCCGCCGGCGAGCAGCGCGCATTGCAGAACCGCGCGGGGAATGGTGCGCAAAGGATCGCGGACTTCGCCGCCCAGCGTGGTTGCGCCCTCGAAGCCAACAAAACTGAAGATGGAGAGCACCAATGCGGGCCCAAGCGAGCGGAATGAAATCCCCTTGAGCTGAAATTGGCTCGTATCGAGTTGAAGGCCAACGTGCACGGGCAGCAGGACGAGCACGATCACGATGAGGCCGATTGAGACAGCTTCGATCCACAGCATGACTTCGGCGGAGAGCTTGACGTCGCGGTAGGCGATCAATCCGGCGACAACGCAGACCACCATGAGAGTGGGAATGGCGGGCGGCGCCCGGTGGAAGAATTGCCCGGAGAGAACGGTTGCGTAATAGAGCGCTCCGCCTGCTACCGATGCGCCCGTGGCGACATAAGCGAGCAGCAATCCCCAGGCGGCGGCAACGCCGAAGGGCGGGGGAAGCGTGTTTGCGGTGTAAGTGTAGAGCGATCCCGGCGACGCGCTGAGGCGCGCGAATCGGCTGATGCAAAATCCGACCAGAAACATGGAGCCCGTGGCGAGAAGATAGACGAACCAGGTGGCGCTGCCGGCGTACGCGAAGACGAGCGGAATGGTAAGCGACGCAGACGTGCTGGGCGCCATCGCGGAGACGGACTGAGCGAGCGTCTCGATGGGGCCGAGGACGCCCTTGCGCAGGCCGTAGCTTTCGGTGCCGCTGTCGCGGGCAGACACATTGCGCTCTGTGGTCGTGGTCCCGGTCACGGCTCTGCCTTTGGGTAGTGAAATGCTTCGTTAGCGCTCGACGGTGGCCTCGATCGTACCATGCGGCTCGTCGATGGGCACGAAGATGTGATTGGGATTGTCCTGGCCGAAGGGTTTGAGATCGGCGAGCAGATGATGGAGGTTGGGCATGGAGAGATGAATGCGCGCAATCTCCGGCGCGGCGTCGAGCGCGGCTTTGCCCATGTCGAAAAGCGTGTGCTGCACGCTCATGCTGTTATGCGCGGCAAACTCCTTGAGTAGCGCGGCAACGATGCGCGCGCGTGTACCTGCGTAGTCGGGCGCGGCGGCAGCATAATCCCAGGCGATGGTGGCGCGCGTGCCGAGAATGCGATCTGTGGCCGGCTTGAGCGTGGTCAGCTTGTCGACAACGTAGCCAGTGAAGGCGGACTTTGTGGTTTTTAGAATCGTCAATCCATCGACGCCTGAGGTCACCGCCCACGCGCCGACGCGTTGGCGCGTTGCATGCACGGTCTGAAGCTCAGGCCCGCCCATTTTGAAGGTTGTTGCTTCGGGCGCTCCGTCGACGATCACGTGTTGCCACCCTTTGGCCTCGACTTCAACGCTTACCTTAGTAATCTGCGCATGATTCTCGAGCAGATAATCGCCGTACTCGCGGGCAAACTCTTCGATCGTTGCCGCACTTGAGTTGCGCGCCACGAAATACACGGTGTTCTTCATCGTGTCGGTAGGCAGGACGTTGCTGTTGTCGGCTTTGGTAAAGCTGGTTTCGAAGTCTCCCACGATCATCACGTGGACGGTCCACTCATCGAACACGTGCCTGTCTTTCAGGCGCGTGATGCGCGAGAGACGCACGCGCGATTTTCCGTAGCGGTTTTCACCCAATCTGGCCATGCGTCAGCTTCCTCTGTAAGTTGTATAGCCGTTGTCGCTCAAAAGTATCGGCAGATGGTAGTGAGCATTGCCATCGCAATTGAATTGAATGGCAATTTCAGGGTAGATGCTGACCCGGCTGAGGCGCGCAAAATAAGCGCCAGTGTCGAAGATGAGCCGGTAAGCGCCAGGCGGGGCGTCGTACGCCAGTTCGCGGCAACGGCCGTCGGCATCGGTGACGCCCGCAGCAACTTCAATCCAATCGCCGGGCGCTTCGCGCGCGTGTTCTGCAGCTTCGCCGTGCGCGGGAACTTCGATCCATCCGCCGCCTTCAAACCGCTCAAGCCGGACAGAGATTCCACCTGCCGGCTTGCCCAGCGCATTATCCAATACGTGAGTTGATATGACGCTCATTCGACCAACCACTTTCCTAAACGGATTTGCATAATTTGCCGCTGCTGCTCCGCCGCCTCGCGCAACTCGGCTTCGCGATTGCTCGCCAGGCGCTGCTTAAGAATTGCAAGCATCTCGGCGGCGCTTTTGCCGGTTGCGCAGACAATGTACGTGAAGCCGAAGCGTTGCTCATAGAGTTGATTGTCTTCCCTGAGTTCGGCCAGCACCAGTTCATTTGCGGCGCTGGCCGATAATTGTTCCTGGCGCGACCACGCCACTGATTTTTCCGACGCCTGTGCAGCGGTAAGTGCGGGCTTGCGCTCTCCGATGCGGGGATGACAAGCGAAGGCTTCCAGCCAATCCGGCTCGCGCATCGTGCTCCACACGCGGTCGGCAGCTTCGCTCAATGCTTGAACGCTGGCGATGGGGCGCAACGCCACCAGGGCCGCTGCCCACCGCTTCGATCCGCAACAGGCAAGCATCGCTTCCAGAGCCGAGGATGCGTCGGCTCGATTCCAGGTCGCGAGCGTGGAATTCATCACCGCGATCCCTCCGGGCGAAGTTGAAGCAGGAACTCGTCAAGAAGATTGGCAGCTACGCGGCTTCGGTAATGGGCTGTGGAACGAATGTCGTTGATCGGTTTTACTTCGAAAAGAAGCGCGCGGCGTGCGGATTGAATCGTCGCGCTCTCTATTTTCTGGCCGAGCAGCACAGCTTCAGTCTCCAGGAGGCGCGTCGGAAAGGGCGCGAGGCTGGCTGCGCCAAGGCGAATCTCCCTGATGGCTCCGTTCTCAAGCAGCGCAGTTGCTCCCAGCGCAACTTTGGCGATGGCCATGGCGCGACGCGTTCCAACCTTACGCAGGTATTGCTTGTGGCGCGCGAATCGGCGCGCGAGGTGAATCGCATAGAGAAGCTCATCGGCCGCGAGAATATTGCGCTTGTAGCCGGTGTGGAATTCGGAGTAAGGAATGCGACGACGGCCACGTGCGGAAATAAGCTCGATTTCCGCATCGTAGGCCAGCAGCGCAGGTGAGGAATCCGCTGCGGGCGATCCGTTGACAAGATTGCCTCCGAGGGTTGCGCGGCCCTGGTTGGCGACGGAGCCAATCCAGCTTGCGGCTTTGGCGAGCAGCGGAAAGTCGGCAGCGATGACGGCGTGTCTGCGCAGATCGAGAAAAGTGGCCGCCGCGCCAATGATGATGCTTTGCGGCGTGACTTCAATTGCCCGCAGATCGGGAATGCCCCATAGGCTGACGAGCTTCGGCGCGGCCAGCCGCCCTGCCGCAAAAGCAACCATCAACTCGGTGCCGCCAGCAATCGGCGTCCACGCGCCAGGCTCCGAGGCAAGCAGCTCGAGGACACCGCCCAGAGTGCCGGGCGCAACAAGATCGTGCATTGCCGCATTACCGCGCATGGCGCGTCTGCTCCGTGGTTAGCTTGCTTGCCGGGCCGGCGCTCTGCGCATCAACCGCTGCGGCAACCGACTCAAAGATGCGTATGAACCCCGTGCATCGGCAGAGATTCCCAGCGAGCGCTTCGCGAATCTCTGCCATCGCGGGATGTGGACTGTGCTCGAGGAGCTGCGCGGCGGCCATCAACATGCCGGGCGTGCAAATGCCGCACTGCGCGCCGCCGTGACAAAGAAACGCTTCCTGCAAAGGATGCAGTTCGCCATCGAGAGCCAAACCTTCCACGGTCTGGATGTCGGCGCGTTCGGCCTGCATCACCGGAATCAGGCAACTATTCACAAGTTCGCCGTTCATGCGAACAGAGCACGAGCCGCACTCGCCCTCGCCGCATCCTTCCTTGGTCCCGGTCAGATGCAGATTCTCGCGCAGTACGTCGAGGAGGCGCTTCATCGGGGGAACTGTCACTCTTTGTGCCACCCCGTTCACATTGAAGCGAATCGTGGGCCAGAGTTGGTTCGACGCTGCGCTTTCCTTCGTGCTCATTTCGCAGCCGTCTCCTCCGCCGGTTGAAGTGCGGCAAGGCCAAGGTAAAGATCCTCAGGCAGAAGTGGAATGGAATTGAATGCAATGCCAGTCGCATCGCGGATGGCATTCAGAATCGCCGGCGCGGGACCGTCGTGAGGCAATTCGCCAAGGCCCTTGGCGCCGAATCCTCCGAATCGGAATGGGATCTCCTCGAAAAATACGTGAATTGGCGGCACGTCTTCGGCAGTGGGCATAATGTAGTTGGTCATCTGATTGTTGGCCATGCGGCCATCCTGCCAGACGACCTTCTCGTAGAGCGCGTAACCGACGCCCTGCGCAATGCCGCCCTCGATCTGCCCCGCGGCCAGTACCGGGTGAAGCACTCGACCCACCTCCTGCACGGCCCAGAAATCTTCCACTTCGGCGGAGTAGGTGACGGTGTCGACGGAGACCTGCGCCACATAAACCGCCCAAGCGTATGCGCCGTATGCTTCGCCGTGGTAACGCTGGTCATCCCAGACGATTCCGGGCGGCGCTTCATAGCGGCATAAAGACAGCACTTCACCATGCACGGCGCGATAGCGTCCGCAGGTGGCGAAAAACTCTTGAGGAGTGAAGCTCGAGCCAAGACCGGCATGTTCGCGGAGCATCGCGAGGAGCTGCGAGCAGGCGCGCTCGATGATGCGACCGATGACCATCGATGTACGCGAGGCAACGGTGGGTCCGCTGTTCGGAACCACGCCGGTGTCGGGCGCAGCCATCGTGACGTCAGCGTAGTCGATGCCGAGCGCCTCCGCGGCAATTTGCGTGAGGATGGTGTTCGTGCCTTGGCCGAACTCCGTATTAGAGACGAGCACGCGCACTGTGCCTTCCGGCGTGACGTCGACGCCGGCCAAAGAGTTCAGATACACCTCACCCGAACCGGTGAAGCCTGAGCCGTGATAGAAGGTGGCGATTCCCATGCCGCGCTTGACGGGGCTCGCGGAATTCTCGCGGGCAAACTGCGCGTGTCTGGCGTGGTAATCGCTCTCCTTGAGCGCGCGATCGAGCAGTTGATCGAGAATGACCGGTTCGCGCATCTCCTGTTCGGTCGCGTTGGTGTCGCCGACATGAAGAAAGTTTCTGCGTCGAAGCTCGATGGGATCGATCCCGATGGCCGCGGCGATTTCGTCCATGTGGCGCTCCATGGCAAAGATCGCTTGTGGGGCACCGAAGCCGCGAAAAGCGCCGTAGGGAACGTAATTGGTTGCCCACGAGGCTGCACGCAAGCGAATGTTGGGGCAGAGATACGGGCCCGTCGCATGCAGCGTGGCGCGCGAAAGCACCGTGGAGCTGAGCGTTGCGTAGGCGCCGCCGTCGGTTGCGAGATCGATCTCCACTGCCAGCAGCTTGCCATCGCGATCGACTGCGGTGCGGTGACGCACGCGCGAAGGATGGCGCTTGGTGGTTGCGGCCAGATCTTCCATGCGATCGAAGGCCATCTTCACGGGATGTCCGCTCTTCATGGCCAGCAGGGCGGCGTGGCAGGCAAGCGTAGAGGGATAGTCCTCTTTGCCGCCAAATGCGCCGCCGGTTTCAGTTTGAATCACGCGAACCTTTTCATCGGGCAGATCGAAGACCGCGCGCAGAGCCTTGAAGACGTAGTAGGGGCACTGCAAAGAACCCCATACCGTGACGCCACTTTCCTTGCTGAATTCAGCAATGACTCCCTGGTTTTCGATGTAGAGATGTTCCTGTGCGCCGGTGCGGTACTCGCCTTCGATGATGTGCGCCGCACGGGCCCACGCGGAATCCACGTCGCCCTTTTCGAGAAGAAAACGTTTCAGAAGATTGTCAGCGCCCCAGACGACAATCTCCTGCCGCTCGCTTCCTTCAATGGTGAAGACTGGCGGCAGCGGTTCGTACTCGATCCGCACTGCGCCTACGGCTTCGCGCAGTTTGTGTTTGTCGGGATGTGCGAGGAGCAGGATCGCTTCTTCGCAATGATTCACCTTGCCGTCGGCGAGGCAGGGCTGATCGGCGACGATGAGCTGGATGCAATTCTCGCCGGGAATGTCGGCGGCGCTGACGACTGTAAATTCACTCCAGTCGATACGGCGATCAAAGGCAATGGAGCGAATGAGCCCGCGCGGAATGGAGCTGCGCACGGTGGCTCCGCACCACATTCCTTCGCGATCGATATCGTCCACATAGCACGCGCGGCCCAGCAGCTTGTCCACGCCTTCCTTGCGGGGAACGGCAGCGCCAACGATGCGGGTTGTCGCACGCGTGCTCATGGTTGCAGAAGCCGCAATTGCCGAACAGGTTGAGGGATAGCATACAACGATGCGCGGATCATTTGAAAGTGTTGGTGCTATGAGGCGAGTTCGGCGAGAGTGCGCGACAGCACGTGCACGCCGCTGCCGATCCACTCAGGGGAGGCGTATTCGTCGGGCCGGTGGCTGACTCCACCGCGGCATGGAATGAACAGCATGGCCACAGGCGCGATGCACGAGACAAACGATGAGTCGTGGTAGGCACGCGCAACCATTCGCTTAAATGTCTTGCCGGCTGCGATGGCCGAGCGTTCGAGCGCCGCGAGGATTTCAGGATCGCAGGTCGTCGGAGGGTCGGCATTGATCAACTCGGTCGTGATTTTGACTCCGCGACGAGCGCTCACGTCTTCAGCAGCGGCGGCAAGCACTGCCAAAACGCCGTCGCGTCGCGCACGATCGATGTCGCGCACATCTGTGGTGATGAGCACACGAGAGGGAACGCTGTTGACCGCGCCGGGAAAGACCTCGCAAATGCCCACGGTGCCGACCGTGTCGATAGCGCATGTTGATTTAGCCGCTGATTCAAGCGCGAGAATCAGTTCGGCGGCCGCGGCGAGCGCGTCTTTTCGGCCAGGCATCAGCTTGCCGCCGGCGTGGCCGCCTTCGCCTTCGATGACGATTCGCTGGCTTGCGGGCGCGGCGATGTGCGTCACCAGGCCCACGTCGATTCCTTCCTGCTCAAGATACGGTCCCTGCTCAATGTGCAGTTCGAGAAATTGATGGAACCGGCCGCGAGGTACGGCGACCGACTCAAGCGGGCCGGTGAAACCGGCTTGCGCGCGCCACTCCTCGAGTCCACGGTCCTGCTTGTCGCGGAGCAGGAGAGCCTGCTGCGGCGTGAGCACGTTGGCCATCATGCGGCTGCCCAGGCAGCCAATGCCGAACCGCGTCGGCTCCTCGGCTGTGAAAATAACGAGCTCGATCGAGCGCCGCGGCTTGAATCCGAGTTTCTGCAGGACGCGAATGGCTTCGAGGCCGCCCAGCACGCCCACGCAGCCGTCGTAGAGGCCGGCATTGGGAATGGCGTCGATGTGCGACCCGGTGCCGATGGGCGCGAGGGCGGGATCGCTGCCTTCCCAGCGCGCGAAGGTGTTGCCGATTGCGTCTTCGCGTACCTTCAGCCCGGCAGCTTCGCATAAGCCCTTCACGTAGGCCCGCGCGCGCAGGTCGGCCTCGCCGAAGACGACACGCGTCACGACCGGCGGCTCGGCTTCCGAGATTTTCCCCAGAGCCATCAGCTCAGCAATCAGACCGTCGATCGTGAGTTGAGGACGAGTCGCTGTCATGCGCTTGAATCTCCGAACGGATGGCGGCGCCAGTCTTTATAGAGGAGATACTTTGCCGGCCGCTTACCCAGCGCGCCAAACCATTGCGGGCAGTAAGCGCGCATCCAGATAAAGTCGCCGGCATAAACCGGATACCACGAGTCGCCGAGGCGATAGATGCCGCCACCCTCGAGCATCAGCAGCCCGTGTTCCATCACGTGAATCTCAACCAAAGGGAGCGACGCACCGGGGTCGTAGGTCATCGAGTTCACCGCGAAGTCGTAGGATGGGCCGTCGGGCATGAGCGCGCGGACGCGCAGCGCATCGTCGTCCAACAGCGGCGTAGCTCTCATGGTGGATTCGTCGCCGATGACGATCTTCGGCGCGGCTGCACCGGCTTGCGGCTGGTAAGGTTTTTCGATCACCGCAGCGCGCGCAATTCCTGTTGCGCGGACTGAGTGCGGCACGCCTTGCGGCAAATAGGCGTAGCCTCCGGGCTTGAGGATTTGCTTTTTGCCGCCCGCCTTGACTTCGAGCTTGCCGTCGAGGACATAGACAAATCGCTGGGTCGAGACGGGCGCAAGCGCGCCGCCGGCAACAAGTTCGGCGGTCATCTGCGTGAAGCGCGCGCCTAGTTGCGGAGCGGCGTGGATGATAAACTCTACGCCATCGGCGCCGGGCAGTGGACAGCGAATAAATGTATCCGGGGTCTGCAAGAGATGATCAGGTTTGGAGCTGCTGCGCGTTGATCCAAGATGATGCACGTGCGACCTCTATCCGGGGGATGCGAACTTTGTTCGGGAGAATTCCGATGTTCGATTCTATCCGACCTCCGCGGCCAGCTGCTGAAGAAATCTGCGGCCCACGTTGAGCGCGGCCTCAACGTCGCATTCCAGCACGGATTCATCGGGATGGTGGCTAATGCCGCCGGGGCTGCGCAGAAAGAGCATGGCCGCGGGTACACGGGCAGCCATCACCATCGTGTCGTGACCTGCGCCGCTGGCCATTAGTTTCCCTGGCAGGCCCGCAGTTCCGATCGCGCAGGAGAGAAGGGCCGTGAGGCGCTCGTCCATGGGTACGGCGGGCTGCTCCATCTGGCGCGCGACTTCGAGGGTGAGTCCGCGTTTCACCGCGATGGCATATGCTCGCGCGAGAAGTGTCTCCACAGCGGCATTGCGTGACGCGTCGTCGGCGTGGCGCACATCCAGGCTCACGCGGGCAATTCCGGCGATGACATTGGCTGCGTTCGGTTCGACATCGACTTTGCCCACGGTGGCGATAAGGCGGTCGTTTTGGAGCGCGATGGACTCCACTGCAGAAATCCATTCCGCCGCACCCGCGAGAGCATCGCGGCGCAGGCGCATGGGAGTTGTGCCCGAATGATTGGCGTGGCCGCGGAACTCGGCAGTGAGCCGCGTTTGCCCGACGATGGCCGTGACGGCCGCGACGGAAAGACCTTCGGATTCGAGGACCGGCCCCTGTTCGATGTGCATTTCGACGAAGCCGAGCGCATCAGGTTCGAGCGCTGCTTCGCCAATTTTGCCGGGATCGAGTCCGAAGTTACGAATTGCGTCGGCTAATGTGACGAAGTCGGCGTCTTTGAGGGCCAGGAGCGAGGGGTCGAATCGACCCGCCACTGCACGGCTGCCGAGGAAGGGAACCCCGAAGCGCACGCCTTCTTCTTCAGAAAATGCCACGACTTCAATCGGAAGCGGAGGTTTGAGTTCCTGCGCCAGCTCCAGCCATTCCAGTGCGAGCACCACTCCGAGCACGCCATCAAATGCGCCCGCGTCGGGAACCGTGTCGATGTGCGAGCCGAGAATCACTCGCTTTCGATGTGCGCCCGGCGGCTGCCATAGCCCACGCAGATTGCCGGCTGCGTCCGTGTGCACTGTCATTCCGAGAGACTCCATGCGGCTGCGCAGGAGCGCGTGAACATCATGCACGGGCGGCGTGAGAAAGCGGCGCGTGATGCGGCCCGGCTCCTCGCTCATTTGGGCGATGCGCCTGCATTCTGCGATGGCGCGCTGTGCACGTTCCTTCATGAGCGCACCTGCTCTTTTCCGCGCGCTCGATCGGAGAACTTGCCTGCGCGCCCATCATTGCGCCCTTCGACGTGATAAATTGGCTCGCCGCGCAACCAGGTTTCAACGACGCGCCCGCGAAGTTTCGCGCCGAGATAGGGCGAGAGCTTGTGGCGGAAATGGAGGTCACTCGGCGTTACGGTCCATTCGGAGTCAGGATCAAAAACTGCGAAGTCTGCGTCGACGCCGGGAGCCAGTGCGCCTTTGCGTCCGGTCAGGCCAGCGAGACGCGCAGGCGCAGCGGACATCCACTCACCGATTCGCTCAAGTTTGATTCCGCGCTGTTCGATCCCGGTCCAAATGACGGGCAAAGCCAGTCCCAGGCTTGAGATTCCGCCCCACGCCTTGTCCCAGCGGCCTGTTTTGCGTTGCTTCATCTCGGGAGGGCAGGGAGAATGATCCGTGGCCACCATGTCGATTCGGCCTTCTTCAAGCGCTTTCCAAAGTCGTTCGCGATTCTCCGCGTTCCGAATAGGCGGTGCACATTTGTATTCCGTCGCGCCATCGGGAATGCCTTCCGCGGCGAACCAAAGGTAGTGCGGGCATGTTTCCACGGTGACTGGCGCGCCGCGATCGCGCGCAGCGGCCAGCAGTGGCAACGCCCGAGCGCTCGCCAAATGCACAATGTGGATTGGAGTGCGGAACTCCTCGGCTAGCCGGATGAGCAGCGCGATGGCAACAACCTCGGCATCGTCGGGCCGCGACGCGAGAAACGTGGAATACTTGCGCCAGTCTGCGCCCGCTTCGTTCAGCTTCTTCGTCGCCGCGCCGACGGGGCCGGACAATTCGGCGTGGGCCAACAAGGGCAAGCCGGTTCCACGCAGCTTTGCCAAAGCCAGCCGCAGATCGTCCTCGGCGACCCACGCGAAGCCGTCAATGCCGGAATGAATGAGAAAGCATTTGAAGCCCGCCACGCCGGCGCGCGCCAGCGGCTCGATGGCGTCGGAGTTTCCGCGCACCACGCCACCCCAGGCGGCCCAGTCGACCCACGCTTTTCCTTTCGCCGCATTGCGCTTCGCTTCGAGCGCGGGCACATCGATCGTTTCGGGTACGCAGTTCAAAGGCATGTCAACGAGCGTAGTCACGCCGCCCGCTGCGGCTGCCCGCGTAGCTGTCTCAAAGCCCTCCCACTCCGTGCGGCCAGGCTCATTGATGTGCACATGCGTGTCGACGAGGCCCGGCAAAATCACTTTGTCGCCAAAGTCGGTAAGATCGGCGTCTGACGGAAGATCGTTCCAGCTGCGCAATGCGGAGATGCGCTCCCCGTCCACAAGCACCGTCGCGGGCGCGAGACCCGTCGGCGTCAAAACGCGAGTGGAACGAAGCGCCTTTGTCATCTTGTAAGTACTTTCGCTGCTTGGGGAGCCCGAGGGCAAGGGGCGTGCAAACGATTCTGTTAAACGCCTTGATTCGCTTTTGCGCTGAGAGAGAGTCGGCGACCCGATCCTGGACGTGTCGCCGCGCCTTGCGGCGTTAACCGCGCAGCTTGGCCAGCAGGTCCTGCGGGTGGACAGGCTTGGCGAGAATATCGAACTCGTAGCCTTCGGCGCGGGCTTTCTCTAGCAGATCGGCCGTTGCTGCCTGACCGGAAAAGAGAAGGATCTTGATTCCCGGCAAAAGGGCCCGCATGCGAATGGCAGCGTCGATCCCGTTCAGGTCGGCCATGATCACGTCGGAGATGAGCATATCCGGCAGAAAAGTCTCGGCAAGCTCGAGAGCTTTCTCACCAGAGTAGACCGCACGGGCCTCAAATCCGCTCTGATTCAGAATCATAGCCAGCGTGTCGGCGATGACGCGCTCGTCGTCGGCTACCAGCACCTTTGGTTTTGTTGCGTTCGGCATATTCTCCTGTGGGGGCAGGGAAGTGACCATCGTGAAACGTTTCGTTGCTTTCGATCGGTCGCGGTCAATCGCGCCCGGTCGGACTTACGCTTTCAATAGCTCAAGAATGCTACGCTTTACCAGTGTAAAGCACGGCGCGCCTCTTCTGGTTAGCCCCCGCACTTGAGCCGGAAAGGCGCGCCGGCCAGCCGAATGGCCTGGTTTGTTCGGCGCGGCGCGAATTCATCTGCCATCCAATGCTGACGCTTATACTGGCGCGAGCGGACGCGAGTTCCGCCTGAAAGTCCCCAACCGGAGAACCGGAGATGCAGGAAACGGCTGTCCCCGATGCACCTTTCGATGCGCCGCCGGCCATGGATGCAATTATCCGCGCGGAAAAAATCGAGAAATACTATGCGCAGCCAAGCCAGAATCGCATTCAGGTGATTTCGGCGACGGATCTGAGCATCGTCCCCGGAGAAATTCTTGCCTTGCTTGGCCCCTCGGGATCGGGCAAATCGACCATCCTGCGCATGTTGACCGGGCTCTCCACACCGACGGCGGGCCAGGTCTACTGGCACGGCACGCCGATTTCACAGGCCGAGATCAATGTGTCGATTGTTTTTCAGAGCTTCGCACTTTTTCCATGGCTCACGGTTCTGGAGAATGTTGAAGCGCCGTTGCAGGCACGCGGCATTGCGCCCGCAGAACGCCGCGAACGCAGCATGAAGATGCTCGACGTGGTTGGTCTTGACGGATTTGAAGCCGCGTATCCGAAGGAGCTTTCGGGCGGGATGCGGCAGCGGGTCGGATTCGCCCGCGCCCTGGTCGTCGAGCCCGAGGTTCTCTTTATGGATGAGCCTTTCTCAGCGCTCGACGTGCTGACGGCTGAAAACCTTCGCAGCGAACTGCTGGAGCTTTGGGCCAAGAAGACGATGCCAACGAAGGCGGTCTTTCTGGTGACGCACAACATTGAGGAGGCGGTGCTGCTGGCCGATCGCATTATTGTGCTGGGGCGGAATCCGGGCCACATTCGCACCGATTTCCCGGTGACGCAGGCGCAGCCGCGCGATCGGAAGTCAGAGGCCTTTACGCAACTGGTGGATTACATCTACAAAGTGCTTACGCAGCCGGATGTTTCACCCGCCGAAGCTCCGGGGCAGGTGGTAGAGCCTCGCGTGCGCGACCAGAGGCAAATGCGCTACCAGATGCTGCCGCATGCCCGGCCTGGAGGCATCGCCGGCCTGCTCGAGTTGCTGCTCGATCGCGGCGAGCGCGACGACATGTATCGGCTGGCCGACGACCTTGCCTTTGAAATCGACGATTTGCTGCCCATTGTGGATGCCGCGCAGATGCTGGGCTTTCTCAAGGTTGAAGAAGGCGATGCGGCCATCACCACCAGCGGCGCGGAGTTCGCCAACTCCGAAATTCTCCGCCAGAAGGAGCTGTTCCGCACTGCTGCGGTCGAAAACGTGCTGCTGCTGCGGCAGATTCGCCGCGCGCTCGACGCGAAAAGCGATCACACCGTTCCCGAGGATTTCTTCATGGACATGCTCGGCGAGCAGTTCAGCGAAGAAGAGTCGCAGCGGCAGCTCGAGACCGCGGTGACGTGGGGCCGGTACGCAGAGATCTTCGACTTCGACTCCGCGCGCCGGCGCTTTGTGCTGCCCGATGCGCTGGAAGAGGAGATTGCCTCGAACGAGGATGCAAAGTGAGCCTGCCGCGTCCGCTTGCACGGTCCCTCGTAACGGTTCGCAGCACGCCGTTCTTCGTCGACCTTGGAGTAGCGGCCTGTGCGCTGGCGCTGTTCTTCGCCGTCGTCAGCACGGGCGTTTACTGGTTTCAAAAGCCGATTCCAGTCGTGCCGATTTCGAGCTCCATCGGCGCTCTTCCCTTGTATGCGTTCTATTCGATCGTTCGCATGGCCATCGCCTACGTGCTCAGCCTGGCTTTCGCCATCAGCTACGGCTACATTGCCGCCTACAATCCGCGCATCGAGCCGTGGATGGTCTCGGTTCTCGACATTCTGCAATCGATTCCGGTGCTGAGTTTTCTGCCGCCCGTGGTCCTGGCCATGGTTTCGCTCATTCCAGGTCATCAGCTGGGCATTGAGATGAGCGTGATTCTGCTCATCTTCACTGGCCAGGTGTGGAACCTCGCTTTTAGCTTTTATTCGTCGCTCAAAACCATCCCACGAGAGATGCTGGAAGCATCGCGCATCTACCGGTATTCCGGCTGGCAGCGCTTTTGGCAACTGGAGATGCCTTTTTCGGCGATCGGTCTGGTGTGGAACTCGATCGTTTCCGTGGCGGGCGGCTGGTTCGCGCTGATTTTCTGCGAGACGTTCACCATGGGCGATCGCAACTTTCAGTTGCCGGGGTTGGGCAGCTACATCCAAACTGCAACCAACAACGGTGATGTCCATGCTCTGCTGGCAGGAATTGCGACGGTGATTCTGATCGTGGTGGCAACCGATCAACTGGTGTGGCGGCCGCTCATTGCGTGGAGCGACAAATTCAAGTTCGAGCAAGTGGAGTCAGCGGAGCAAGTCACTTCACCTATTATCGAGTTGCTTCGCCGATCGAAGATTCTTGAGACCCTTCCGGGCCGCATCTGGAATCGCGTGGAGGAGCCGATCTATCGGCAAATGGCGCAGACGAAGGAATGCCGCGTTGTGACGCCGCTGGACGAGACGAAGTCCGGCAAGGTGTCTCCGGCGCTGTGGACAGTGGCCGTTGCGGGCGGTCTGGCGGTTTGCTGGGCGGCGGTGCAGGCCGGCTTGATGCTGAAGACTATCACCTGGCCCGACCTGCGCCTTTTGCTTGAAGGTGCCGCGGCGACATTTCTTCGCGTGAATGCGGCGCTGTTGCTCTCCGCCCTGTGGACCATTCCAGTCGGAGTGGCGATCGGATTAAACCCGAAGCTTGCGCGGATCGTGCAGCCGCTGGCGCAGGTCATGGCATCAGTGCCGGCCACGGCCTTCTTTCCCATTCTGCTGATGGGACTGGTGAAGATCGGCGGCGGGTTGGGCATCGGGTCCATTGCGCTGATGCTGCTCGGCACACAGTGGTACATCCTGTTCAATGTGATCGCGGGCGCGATGTCGATTCCCTCGGACCTTCGCGAAGTCTCCGCGATCTGCCGCTTTACGCGCTGGCAGCGATGGACCCGGCTGATTCTTCCCGGCATCTTTCCCTACCTGATTACCGGGATGGTCACCGCCTCAGGCGGCGCGTGGAACGCGTCGGTGATGGCCGAGTATTCGCATGTGCAGGGCCACACGCTTTCAACCATCGGTCTTGGCGCGCAGATTGATGCCGCAACCGACAGCGGTCGGTTCGCCATGCTTCTGCTGGCCACGATTTTCATCTCGCTGATGGTGGTCACGATGAACCGGCTGGTGTGGCGTCGGCTCTACCGGCTCGCCGAGACGCGGTTTAAACTCGAAGGCTAAGCGGAATTCGCCGCGACGAAGGAAGATCGCCGTGATTCGAGTGGGTTTGGTGGGTTTCGGCATGGCTGGACGCGTCTTCCACGCGCCATTGATCTCTTCAGTCGACGGGCTGGAACTGGCAGCGGTCGTCGAGCGCAACTCGGACACGGCAGCAGTGCGCTATCCCGGCATCACCGTCTACCGTTCGCTCGAAGCTATGCTGACAGACGCTTCGCTCGGGCTCTTCGTGGTGGCCACTACGAACGGAACTCACTTTCCGCTCGCCAAGGAAATTCTGAAGGCCGGCAAGAATGTCGTGGTCGACAAGCCAATGACACTGACCTCGGCGGAGGCTGCCGAGCTGATTGGCGTTGCGAAAGAACACGGGGTGCTCCTGGCTCCATTTCACAACTGCCGCTGGGACAGTGATTTCCAGACCGTTCAGAAGCTGTTGCATGAAGGCTCGCTGGGACGGCTCGTGGCCCTCGAATCGCGGCTTGATCGCTGGCGGCCAGCTCCCTACACCGAGCGCTTGTGGAAGGAGAGCGCGGAGGCGGGAGGCGGGAAGCTCCTCGACCTGGGGCCGCACCTCGTGGACCAGGCTCTGGTCCTCTTCGGCAAACCGGAAGGAGTCGGCGCCGAAGTCGTGCGGGAGAAGGAAGGCCCGGGAGTCAACGACGCTTTCACGATTCGGCTCCGCTATCCCGGCCTCATCGTGACGCTCGGCGCCAACAGCCTTTCGCTGTCGGCTGCAGCGCGATTCCACCTCCGCGGAACCAAGGGCAGCTACTGGAAGGACGGCGTCGATCCGCAAGAGGCCGCGCTCAACAAGATCACGCGCATTGCTGATCCGGCATGGGGCCAGGTGTTGGCGGCCAACTGGGGCGTGCTGCATGTGGGCATCGAAGGCGGTTCGGTCAGCAGACCCGTTCCCGCGCTTGCGGGAGACTATCGGCTTTACTACGCTGGCATTCGCGATGCGCTGCTGGGGAAGGCTCCCGCGCCGGTCACCGGCATCGACGGCTGGCGTGTAGCTCGCGTGCTGGAGTGGGCGGTGGAGAGCTCCGAATTGCGCCGTGAAATCGTTTGCGACTGGAGCAATGAGCCGGAATAATCTGGACGCTCTAGTGCCTCTTGCTGAAGGAATTCGGCGGGGGATCACCGGGGCAGTTTTGCGGAAGTGGACATAGACGCGGGGAAGGTGAAGAATTGAGGCGGTGTTTGGGCGGGAAGGAGAGGGGCGATGAAGCTGGTGGTATTTGTTGGATGTTTGCTAGCGGCTGCGCCGTGGGCCTGTGCCGCGCAGACCGGCGCGCAAAGTTATGGCGTGGTTGGAATGGAGAGTATGGGATCCAGCGGGCAGGCGCCTGTTCAAACCGCAACGCTCCAGAACCCGTGCCCGGTGGGTGTGCTGGTGAGCCACGTTTCCGACGGAGGCGTGGTCAAGACGGGTACGGCACATCCGAAGGGGCTCGGGCAGAAGCTGCACCTGACGCTCACCAGCCCCGATAGCCGCAGCATCGCCAGCGCGACGGTGAATGTGCGCGGCTGGACGGCGAAGGGCCGAATGGAACAGGCGGCCAAAGACAATGACGCTGCGCTGACGATGCGAACGCTGACGGTTCCCTTTACGGCAGGCGCGGATCGCACGGCCTCGGCGGACATCTGGGCGCCTGGGCTTACGGCGGTGAGCTCGGTTGAGTTGATCTCAGTGGCTTTCGAGGACAGTACGACTTGGACGCAGGCGCAGGGCAAGACCTGCGCGGTGACGCCCGATCCGTTGATGCTGGTCACCAATCGATAATCGTCGCTAGCCGGGCGCAGTGCGACGGCTCGGCTCCTTATCGATCAGCGGCACCCAAAAACGGAATCGCGCGCCGCCGCCGGGAACGCTGGAAGCTTCGATGCCTCCGCCGTGGACCTTCAGAATGGCGCGCGTGATGGCGAGTCCCATCCCCGACCCCTTGCGCATTTTGGCGCCACCCTTTCCGCGATAAAACTTATCGAAAATCATGGGAAGATCCTGGGCGTCGATTCCGGGGCCATTGTCCTCCACGCAAAATTCAAGGCGTTCGTCGGTGCGTTTGCTGCTCAGCGTCACTCGCGACCCCGGAGGCGTATGTCCGGCCACGTTTTCCAGCAGGTGGCGCAAGACTCTCCCCAATAGGTGCGGATCGAACCATGCCGGCTTGTCAGCCTGGCCCGGATCGTCCGCGGCGTTGGGCAAAATTGTCACCTTGTGGGAGGCCAGAACCGTGCGCGACTCATCGACGGCCAGATCGAGCAGTGCGCGCGGATGTTGCGAGGACATCTTGACTTGGACCACGTTTGCGTCGATTTCGGCCATCTCCACGGCCTCGCCGATTAGCAGATCCAACCGCTCTGCTTCTTCGTCAATCACTCGCACCATCTCCAGTCGTCCGGCTTCGTCGAGACCGCCGCCTTGCAACAGAGTGGTCGCTGCCGCGCGAATTGAGGTGAGTGGCGTGCGCAGCTCGTGCGTGAGGGAATCGATCAAGGCAGTGCGGAGCCGGTCGGCCTCTCGCGCCGCCTCAATGCGCGTCGTAGCCGCGATGGCAATGGCTCGCGCTACGGCGATCGATACCTGGGCAGTTACCGCGGTAGCGACTTCGATCGAAAGCGCATCCGGCCGCCACGACAACGCGCCAACAGGCTTTAGACCAAGAGCTAACGCCGTGGTCTGGTATCCGGCAAACGGCGCGATAGTGGGATTGAGCCCTTGTGTCACGGCTCTCATGTGCGCATGAACGCTGACGGGAACTTCGCCAGTCGACGAATAAAACCGGTCGTAATCGCCGACGTAGACAACCGCGCCTTCGAGAGCGAAGATGCGGTCGATAGCGCCGGGCAGGTCACGGAGAAGGCCATCGGCGTCCTCAAAAAGCATCATCTCCTGGCTGAGAGCGTAAAGCTTTCCCACGTCCGCCTGCCGTTGTTCCGCCTGGATTGCCTTCTGCCGCGCGCGCTCTGAGAGCCGGCTGACCACAAAGCAACTGAGCGCGAACGAGACCATCGCCACCCATGCCTGCGCGCCCTCCAGCCTCAGGGTGTGCGCGGGTGGGAGAAAGAAATAGTCGAAGCAGAGAGCGCAGAGAATCGCGGTGTAAATGGAAAGGACAATTCCGGCCTGCGCGGCCCACCACACCACCAGCACCAGAAATACCATTCCCGCAGTGGCGGAGTTGGCGCCGAGCCAGGTGAGCACGAGCGTTGTGAATGCCGCCGTGGCCGTGGCCGCGAACCAGCGACGAGCCTGTCGTGCATAGGCGGGTGCGCCCATGGTCTTCTCCACCGGAATCATACCTGTCCACGCCGGTTTCTGAAATGCGGAGTCGAAATGATGTAAGCTTTCGAGGGATGAAAGAAGCAAGACATGCCGGGAAGAATTCTGGTTGTTGACGACGAAGCCCAGATTACGCGGGTGCTGCGCGCCGCGCTTTCAGCGCAGGGATACGATGTTCGCACCGCCAACGATCCCGAAGAAGGCCTTCGCCTTTTCCGCGATTGGCCGCCCGACCTCGTGATCACGGACCTGATGATGCCCACGATGAGCGGCGTCGAGGTCTGCCGTGCCATTCGCACAAAGAGCACAACGCCCGTGCTGGTGCTTTCGGTTCGCGAGCATGAACGGTCAAAAGTGGAGGCGCTTGACGCCGGCGCCGACGACTATGTGACCAAGCCGTTCAGCATTCAGGAGCTGCTGGCGCGCGTCAGAGCTCATCTTCGCCGTGCTCCGGAGCGCACTACGGCCGCACTTGAAGCAGGCGACTTCGTGATTGACGCGCGGGCGCACACGGTTACCGTCCAGGCCAAGCCGATACACCTCACGCCGAAAGAATTCGATCTGCTGTTGCACCTGGCTCGCAACGCCGGCAAGGTGATGACGCATCGCGCGCTGCTGACGGCGGTTTGGGGCGCGCAATCGGCGCATCAGCCCGAGTATCTGCGTGTCTTCGTCGGCCAGCTCCGCAGGAAGCTCGAAGGCGAAACCGGCCGCCAATACATCCAAACCGAGCCCTGGGTGGGCTACCGCTTCGTCCCAGAGGGCTGGACCGGCAACCAGGACTGACAAACGGAGCTTGTCTCGCATTGCGAGTCCCACAGTTGCCGATTGTTGATTTTCAGAGGTTTCTCGCGACCGCAAAGCGATCCTTACGGAATCTTTAGGGTTTCTTTTCAATTCTCAAAGCAGACGAAGGACAGAATCAAATCAAGCCAGGCCGGTTGGTTCGGGCCAAGGCATGAGTGTGAATCTCAGACGCCCTGAAAAGCACTGAGCACACCCGTGCGGAGCGGGATTTGATTCGTCCATCGAACCATTGCCGGCGCTGGTCCGGACGCAAAAGGGGAGACCCCGCATGCAAGACGCACTGATGATGCTGTTCACCGTAGTTTTCTTCGCCGTGGCGTTTCTGTACGTCAAGGCGTGCCAAAAGTTGAGGTAGCTCATGCACATGAATTGGATTTCGGCAACCGGACTCATCCTCTCCATTCTTTTGATGGTTTATCTCACCGTTGCATTGCTGTTCCCGGAGAAATTCTGAAATGTCCGCAAACGGCTGGCTGCAATTCGCCGTCTACTCTGTGATTCTGCTGGCAACGGTGCGTCCTGTCGGCATCTACATGACGCGCGTGCTTGAAGGCGAGCGCACCTGGATCGATCCAGTCATTCGCCCGTTTGAGCGCCTCATCTACAGGCTGTGCGGCGTCAAAGCCGACAAAGAGATGAGCTGGCGCGAGTACACGTTCGCCATGCTCGGCTTTTCGGCCGCGGGATTGGTGCTCACATACGCCATCGAACGGCTGCAGTATTACCTGCCGTGGAACCCGCAGCATCTCACGGCCGTTGGCACCGATCTTGCCTTCAATACAGCGGCGAGCTTCACCACGAATACAAACTGGCAGTTCTACACGCCCGAAAGCACGATGAGCTATCTCACGGAGATGGCCGGCCTGGCGACGCACAACTTCTGGTCGGCGGCAGCGGGCATCGTGGTGGCGGTGGCACTGATTCGCGGCATCAAGCGGACCAGCTCGGCGACGATCGGCAACTTCTGGGTCGATATGACGCGGACGCTGCTCTACATCCTGACGCCGGCGTGCATTCTCTACGCGCTGATTCTGGTGTGGCAAGGCGTCCCGCAGAATCTGAGCGACTACACGGTGGCCCATACGCTTGAGCAGCCTTCCCAAACACAAACGATCGGGCAAGGCCCAGTCGCCTCACAGGAAGCCATCAAGATGCTGGGCACCAACGGCGGTGGCTTCTTCAATGCCAACAGCGCCCACCCCTATGAGAACCCAACTCCGTTCTCAAATTACATCGAGATTTTCTCGATCTTCGTCATCGGCGCGGGCCTCACCTATACGCTGGGCCGCATGACTGGCTCTCGCGGCCATGGCTGGGCGGTGTGCGCAGCGATGTACGTGCTGTTCGCTGCCGGCTTCATTGTTTGCTATTGGGCTGAAGCGCATCCGTACAACATGATTCACGGCGCTCAGCAGGCGCGCACGGCAACCGCGCCCGGCGGCAACATGGAGGGCAAGGAAGTCCGTAACGGCATTGCCGAAAGCACGCTCTTCGCCACCATCACCACCGACGCCAGTTGCGGCGCGGTCAACAGCATGCATGACAGCTTCACACCGCTCGGCGGCATGATCCCGCTGGCCAACATCATGCTCGGCGAGGTGGTCTTTGGCGGCGTTGGCGCCGGAATGTACGGCATGCTGATTTACGTCGTGATCGCAGTCTTCATCGCCGGGCTCATGGTCGGCCGAACACCGGAGTATCTGGGCAAGAAGATCGAGTCCTACGACGTAAAGATGGCCATGCTCTACGCGCTCATCTTCCCGCTGATCATCCTCACCTTTGCGGCGATCTTTGTGTTGCTGCCGGTTGGGCTCTCGGTCACCAATAATCCGGGGCCGCATGGATTCAGCGAGATTCTTTATTCGTTTGTCTCCGGCGCGGGCAACAACGGATCGGCATTCGCGGGCCTCGGCACGGACTGGTGGTACAACATCGCGATGAGCTTCGACATGCTCATTGGCAGATTTCTCATGATGATTCCCGCTCTGGCACTGGCCGGAAATCTGGCGCAGAAGAAGAGCGTTCCGCCGTCGCCCGGAACATTCCCGGTGAACACGCCGTTGTTTGCCATCCTGCTGGTCGGCGTGGTGTTGATCATCGGCGCGCTCACCTTCTTCCCGGCATTGAGTCTGGGACCGATTCTGGAACACCTGCTGTTACAGACAGGCAAGGTCTTCTAACCGAACTCATACCGCATCAGGGCGAAATTCGAACAGGCAAAGGCGAGGCAAAACAGACCGACATGGCTGAAAAAACGAGTCTCTGGAATACGCAGATCATGGCCCAGGCAACGCTGGACAGCTTTCGCAAGCTCGATCCGCGCTGGATGGTCAAGAACCCGGTGATGTTCGTGGTGGAAGTCGGCAGCGTGCTGACTTCTATCCTGCTCATCGAGAACTACCGCCATCACCCCGAGGCATTTTTCTTCAACCTGCAGATCACGCTGTGGCTGTGGTTCACGGTGCTCTTCGCCAACTTTGCCGAGGCCATGGCGGAAGGTCGCGGAAAAGCCCAGGCGGATACTCTGCGCAAGGCCAAGGGCGAGACGATCGCCAAGCGTTACAAGGCCGATGGAAGCTTTGAAGATATTGTCAGCGGCGCTCTTCGCGCCGGAGACGTGATTTACGTCGAAGCCAATCACTACATCGCCGGCGACGGCGAAGTCATTGAGGGCGTGGCGTCGGTGGACGAGTCGGCCATCACCGGCGAGTCGGCTCCGGTGATTCGCGAGGCGGGCGGCGACCGCTCGGCCGTGACCGGCGGCACGAAGGTGTTGTCGGACTGGATCAAAGTTAAGATCACATCGAATCCGGGCGAAACCTTTCTCGATCGCATGATCGCGCTGGTCGAGGGCGCAACGCGCCAGAAAACTCCGAACGAGATCGCGCTCAGCATCCTGCTTTCGGGCCTGACGATCATCTTTCTGCTTGCCGTGGTCACGCTGCAGCCGTTCGCTATTTACTCGAGCGCTCCGCAGACTGTCTTTGTTCTCGTGTCGCTGCTGGTGTGCCTTATTCCGACGACGATCGGCGGCTTGCTCTCGGCCATCGGCATTGCCGGCATGGACCGGCTGGTGCAGTACAACGTGCTGGCCATGAGCGGACGCGCCGTGGAAGCCGCCGGCGACGTGAATACGCTGCTACTCGACAAGACAGGAACCATCACGCTCGGCAACCGCCAGGCGACGGAGTTCATGACCGCGCCGGATGTGAGCCAGGAGCGGCTGGCCAACGCCGCGCAGCTTGCATCGCTTTCCGACGAGACTCCTGAGGGCCGCTCGATTGTTGTGCTGGCCAAGGAAAAATACAATCTGCGCGGACGCGACCTCGCAGGCATTCACGCCGAGTTCGTTCCATTCACAGCGCAGACCCGCATGAGCGGCGTGAATCTGCCGGGCACACGCATCCGCAAGGGCTCGGTGGACGCGATCGCGCGCTTCCTTGAAGAGCAGGGTTCGTCGCTGCCGCAGAAGGTTCGTGAGCATGTGGAAGAGATTGCACGCGCCGGCGGCACGCCACTGGTGGTTGCGGAGAACTCTACGGCGCTCGGCGTGATTTATCTCAAAGACATCGTCAAGGGCGGCCTGAAGGACCGGCTGGCGCGGCTGCGCGCCATGGGCATTCGTACCATCATGATCACCGGCGACAATCCGCTGACCGCTGCGGTGATTGCACGCGAGGCCGGCGTGGATGACTTTCTTGCCGAAGCCAAGCCCAAGGACAAGATGGACCTCATCAAGAGCGAGCAGGGCAAGGGCAAGCTTGTCGCGATGACCGGCGACGGCACTAACGACGCGCCGGCACTGGCGCAGGCCGACGTGGGCGTGGCCATGAACTCAGGCACGCAGGCCGCCAAGGAAGCGGGCAACATGGTGGATCTCGATTCCAATCCCACCAAGCTGATCGAGATTGTGGAGATCGGCAAGCAGCTGCTGATGACGCGCGGCGCGCTCACGACATTCTCCATCGCCAACGACGTGGCCAAGTATTTCGCCATCATTCCCGCCATGTTCGCCGGAGTGTTCCCGGTGCTGGAGGCGCTGAACGTCATGAAGCTGCACTCGCCCCACTCGGCCATTCTTGCCGCGGTCATCTTCAACGCGGTGATTATCGTGGCGCTGATTCCGCTGGCGCTGAAAGGCGTGAAGTACGAACCCAAGGCTGCCGATGTGCTGCTGCGCAACAACCTGCTCATCTACGGCGTGGGCGGCATCATCATTCCGTTTATCGGCATCAAGGCCATTGACCTGTGCCTGGTGGCGCTGCATCTGGCGTAAGCGCGAGAGCCGCATTAAGGAGATTGAACGTGAACACAGTTGCATCGATTGACGAAGAACTTGGAACTCGTGAAGGGCATCACGGTTCGCACGTGCAGGAGTCCACGGTGAAGCATTCGCTGTGGGGCACGTCGATACGATTCACCATCGTGACCGCGGTGATCTTCGGCCTGGGATATCCGCTGTTGATGACCGGGCTGGCCAAGGTTCTGTTTCCGCGCCAGGCTGAGGGAAGCCTCATCGTCCGCAACGGTCAGGTGATTGGCTCCGAGCTCATCGCGCAGAGCTTCACGTCCGACAAGTACTTTCATCCGCGCCCTTCGGCCGCTGGCAACGGCTACGACGCCACCTCTTCAGGCGGCACCAATCTTGCGCAGTCCAATGCGAAGCTGCCGCAACGCATGCAGGCCGACATCGACAAGCTCGCGGCTGAGAATCCGGGCAAGCCGGTCCCGATCGACATGGTGACCTATTCTGCTTCGGGCCTCGACCCCGACATTACTCCGGACAATGCGTACTTCCAGGCGCCGCGGATCGCGAAGGCACGCGGGCTAACAGAAGCGGCTGTCCGCAGTCAGATCGATCAGTACACCAAAGGACGGACGCTCGGATTCATCGGCGAGCCGCGAGTGAATGTGCTGGATCTGAATCTCGCGCTCGATGGCGCAGCGAAATAGTTTTTTGGCAGCGGCTCCCCAAGCCAATTTAAGCGGGATGGCAAACCAGCCGTTCCGCTTTTTTGTGTCCGAACTCGGATCCCTGCTGGTATTACGAAAGTCACGTTTTGGGTCAGGGACCGAGGGCGCAAAAGGGACGATTTTGGTGCGTTCTGGTGCCGTTCTGCGCCCGAAAAGGGCGGTTTTGCGAACAAAAATCGACAAAAATCGACGAAAAATGACACGGTTTTTGACGCTGTTTTGTTGATTGTAAAAGCGTTAGGTTCGGTTCTTCGGGTTTTGGGGTGTGTAAAACATTTGTTTTCGAGTTTCCGGCGCTCGAAAAGCGAAACAACGGTGAAGAAATACGGTGGGCGGTGAACGGGACGGTGGGAAGGAGTGAAGGAGTGACGGAGTGAACGGGTGATCGATGCGCCGGCGGACGGGAACCAGCGCGGGGCGCCGGGGCGGAAGTCTGCCGACGGAATTGTCGTAACGCGATCATGGTTTGAGTATGCGCCGGGCTTGGAATTAACCTGCAAACTTCGGAAAAGAAATATTCGATTTGGATTGAAAGAGATGAAGGCGGATTCGCATAGGGTGGGACTTGACAGCGCGACGGGAGGGGTTCGGTTGCCGCTAGATGACGCGCCGGCCTTCAAGCGCGCGGGCGGCCATATCTATTCAGGCTTGACCAGCGCCCCGACTGCTTCGTCGCGGATTTTCTGTAGCCGCGGGTCATTGAGCAATTGGATCAGTTCGCCGGCGGGAACAATTGTTGAGATGCCACTGTTTGCCTGTCCCGTGCCCCTGATGGTCGTCACTAACTGCAAATTGAAGTTCTCGTCTTCGTAAACTTCTCCGTTTATAACGCCAATTAGGCGATAATCGGTTCCTGCCATTATCATGCCGTTGCTGCGAAAGCCGCCGAGATTGAAGAAGACCGGCGAGCCGCTGTTCCCTTGAAAGACGTGGGCGTCCGCCAGGTAAAGATTCTCCGGAATGCCCCCGAGCAGAAACTTTTCATCGGGCATCATTGCAATAATGCCCTGGCGCACGATTGGCTCAATACGTTTTGTGCCAGGGAACTGGTAGAAGAACCCAGCGAAAATCAGTGGTTCGCCTTCTACGACTCCATTCTGATGCAAGAAGTCTTTAGTTGCGAGAAGGTCAAACGGAACGACCATAAAGTCGAACCGCGTTGGATCTGGGGCCAAAGGAAGCGCAGCCAAATCGACCGAATCATCCTCCGGTAAAATCCAAGGGACGTTCCCGTGCGCATTCAAGAAACCCTGCTCCACAGACACGCCACCGTCACTTTCCTTGCGGTTCATGCTCATTTGGATATTCTCGACCTGCATCGGGTGCCCAGGTCCATTCCAGCAAAGGGCGACGTGGCGATTTGTGACAAGGTAGGTGAACTCCCGACCCTTCCCCAGTCGCGCATCTTGGTACCCAACGAAGAAGCCGGTTCCACGAGCGTCGTATTCTTGGTCTCCGTCCCTACATCTTAATTGGAGGAAAACGACAGTTTTTCGGATTTGCGTGATAGGGAGGACCGCTGGGGAGGCGCTCGGCGGCGCGGGTGGAGCGGCAGGTTGCGTCGGAGTTTGGGCGACACAGATTGTGACAAGCATTGCCAAAGCACAGGGCAGGAATCTAGAAAATGTCATCTCGCACCCCTTCAATCGCTAGAACGTTGCCGCCCCGAAAACTTGCGGGGAGAATTGAATTATCGAGCTGGCGGTGGCCTACCCTCCAAGAATCTAGGCTAGAACGTCCTGCGGCCCTCGAGCGCGCGCGCCATTGTCACCTCGTCGGCGTATTCGATGTCGCTTCCGGCGGGAACGCCGGTTGCTATCCGCGTAATCTTGACCGAAAAGCTGCGCAACGCAGTTGCCAGCCAATCGGCCGTGGCTTCGCCTTCAAGCGTAGGGCTGGTGGCCAGAATTACTTCGTCCACTTCGCCACGCTCCGCGCGGCGCACGAGCGTTTCGGTGCGCAATTGGTCGGGCCCCACGCCATGCAACGGCGAGAGCGTTCCATGCAGCACGTGATAGACGCCCTGGTAAGTTTGCGTCCGTTCCACCGTTGCGATGTTGGTGGCTTCCTCCACTACACAAACCAGGCGCTGATTTCGCGTCGGACTGGCGCAGTAGGCGCAAGGATCAACGTCGGTAACGTTGTTGCAGATGGAGCAGAGGCGCAGACTGGCCTTCAACCCGCGCACGGCTTCGGCAAGCGCGTTGGCATCGTCGTCGCTTGAGCGCAGAATGTGGAACGCGTACCGTTGCGCGCTCTTGGTGCCCACGCCGGGCAGCTTTTTTAATTCCTCAATGAGCCGGGCCATTGGCTCGGCATAGCGTGACACGATGCGAGAACTCCCTCAGGGGCTAAAGCCCCGGGTTGTTTTGTTCGGTTGATGTACGGGCTAAAGCCCGTACCCTCCAGCTAAAGCCTGTACCCTTCAAACGATGAAGCCGTGCCCTGACAGGATCTGTTGGGCCGGGTCGATCTTCCGCCCGCAAAAGCGGGCTTTGGATCGTGCGACAACCGCGCAACCCCAGGCTCGCGCCTGGGGCTATCTTCTGTCGCCCGCTGAAGCGGGCTGAGGCCCGGGCCTAAAGGCCCAAATGGTTTTCGGCTTTCTGGCCAGGGGCCTAAAGGCCCCTGCTCCCTTCGTCGGAACGATTCGAGTCGTGCCCTTTCAAAACCCCTACCCACCGAGGCCGGGCAGCTTGAGCCCGCCCAACATTCCCTGCACGCTGGACTTGATGGCCTCATCCGCCTTGCGGCCGGCTTCGTTCACCGCGGAGACGATCAGGTCCTCAAGCATCTCAACGTCAGCTTGGCCGCCAGTCAGGCTAACCACTGCCGATGGGTCAACGTGAATCTTGAGCAGCTCCTTCTTGCCGTTCATGGTCGCGGTGACCGCGCCGCCGCCGCTCGAAGCTTCCACCACGGTCTCGCCGAGCTTACGCTGAACGTCGTCGTGCATCTGGTTTGCTTGCGAAAGCATCTCCGAGATTTTGAGCGGGTTGATCATTCACCATTCTCCTCTTGGCGCGCCGATCACTTCTGCCTGAGGTCGACCACGCTGCGCACCTCGGCGTTGAAGATCTCCTGCGCCCGCTTCACTAATGGATGCGCGAGCGCCGACTCCTGCACGCTGCCGGCGGCTACAACCTGCGGCGCGGCCGCGGCCGGAGCTGCCTCAGAGCTGCCCGTCACAACGAAACGTGCAGGCGCGCCCAGCCGCTGCAGCTCAAGCCGTATAAGCTTTTCCGCCGCGGCGTTCACCGTCAGGCTGAGCATCTTCTTGCCCATGCCCGGTACCGAAACGCGCACCGCGGAGTTGTCGAGTGCCCACTCCCCGGAGCCAAGCAGTTGCGCCGCAGAGCTATGCCCCGCCGTGGCCAGCGCGGCCACGATCACTTCGCGCACATGCTCCACGGCCAGACCGTTGGGCGGGTTTGTTGCCGACTCCGGCGCCACGGCCAGAGCGCCCTCGGTGAGAGTTGCGGACGACGCGTACCCGGATGGCTGACTGGCAACGACAGGGAAGGGCGTGGCCTCGCGGTACATGGATTCGGTTGTCCTTGCGGAAGAATGAGTTACAGACGAATCCTCAACCGTTTTCTCTGTTTTCAATTCCGCGCTTCGTGACGTTGCCGGTCCACCGCTCCACAAGCTTTTCTCCTGTGCGGCGGCGCCGGACTGTGGCGTTGCGACCGGAGCGGGCCTTGAAACAGTCCCGCTAGTTCGCTGTGGGCTGGGCAAGGTGCTCTGGCGCGAGGCGGCTCCGCCGGACACACCGCTCAGCAGCTCCTCGATGGGCAGCAACCGCTGCGCGTGGATCAGTTTCAGCAGACCCAACTCCAGGTGGAGGCGCTGTTCCTGGCGATTGTTCAGGTCGTCAAAGGTGCGCAGCACAATTTGCAGATTGCGGGTGAGCTCTTCCTCGGTGAACAGAAGCGCCGTGCGAGTTGCGCGAGTGCGTTCGTCGGCGGAGATTTGCAGCAATTCGGTTTGCTCGCCGCCCAGTTTCGCCATCAGCGCGTTGCGCAGGTAGCGGACCATTTGCCGCGCCAGCGAAAGCGGGCTGTGCCCGGCATTGACGAGTGAGTTGATCTCTTCCATCAACACAGAGCTTTGGCCGGCGGCCACAGCTTCCATCAGCCGCTCGAAGACGGTGTTCGGCACCGCGCCCATCAGCTCGCGAATCCGCTCCGCCGAAAGCGCGGGACGGCCGTCTTTGAGCGGAGCCGAAGCGATCGCCTGATCCATGATGGAGAGCGCGTCGCGCATCGATCCGTCGCCGGCCTCGGCCAGCAGCGCCAGGGCATCGTCTTCGGCGGTAACCTTCTCCTCGGCCGCGATCATCTTCAACTGCGCCAGAATGTCGTCAAACTTGACCGCGTGAAAGCTGAAGTGCTGGCAGCGCGAACGAATGGTCTGGGGAATGTTTTCGGGCTCGGTGGTGGCCATCATGAAGATGACGTGCGCCGGCGGTTCCTCGAGCGTTTTGAGCAGCGCGTTGAAGGCGGCTTCGGTGATCTGGTGCGCTTCGTCGAGGATGTAGATCTTGTAGCGGTCGCGTGATGGCGCGTAGCGCGCCGCATCGCGCAGCTCACGAATCTCGTCGATGCCGCGATTGGTGGCCGCATCGATTTCGATCACGTCCACGGCGTTGCCCTGGCGGATCTCGGTGCATGCGTCGCAGGTTCCGCAAGGCTCCTGAGTGGGGCGTTGCGGCGTACCCACTTGCGTGCGGCAGTTGAGGGCCATGGCCAGAATGCGCGCGATGGTGGTCTTGCCGATGCCGCGATGGCCGGAGAAGATGTATCCGTGGGCAATGCGATTCTGCTCAAGCGCGTTCAGAAGCGTGCGCGTCACATGGTCCTGGCCGGCCACGTCGGCAAAGCGTTGCGGACGGTATTTTCTGGCCAGAACCTGGTAGCCCATCGGCGGTGAGACTCCTGAACGGCCGCCTGGGGAAACGAGCAGCCTGGAGTGATTCTATCGGTTCAGGGTGGGGCGCTGCGGGGTGGAAATCCCTCGCGATTGCCGAGGCGAACGGCGCTGAGCGATCGCCGGTTTCCGTGATCATCAAATCTTTGTTGAGTCCAACGCGACAGGTACCGCCGGCGGCGCGGAAGCGTGATCCCGGATGAAATCTTTCCCGCAGATGTGCGATTCTTTTTGTGGATGTGTTTTGGGCGCCGATCAACCTCGCTCGCATCCCGGCGTGGTCGGTTTTGCGTCCAATGGTTAGAGGGTTCGCAATGAAGTCGCTCTTTGGCGTGACGCTGCTCATGGTCTGCATGGTCGTCGTGACGCCCCGGCTCTCGGCGCAGGCGCAGGACAAGAGCGGTGCTCCCGGCGCGGACCAAGGCCAGCCGGCAGCGGGCGGGCAGAGCCCAGCGCAGCAGCCCACCCAAACGAAGCCGCAGAGCAACGCGAATCCTTTTCCCGAGGACACCGATTCGGTTCCGGTGATGCCCACGCGGATTTCGCCCGATCTGCCGCCGGGAGCCGATGACGAATCCAGGAGCGGGTTCATTCCCATTCCCGATGAGGACGGCGATCCGATGCGCAGTCCGGAGGATGCGGCTGCAGCCGCCGAGTCGAGCGACGGCGGCTCGAGCTCGAGCCTGACAGGGCTGGGCAATTTGCCGCCGCCAGACGATGACACCGCGCATCCCGGAAAGCACAAGGGGAAGGAAGAGCAGGTGGTGCCGGAGCACCAAGAGACCGCAGCCGAAGACGAAAATGTCGGCAGCTACTACCTCTCGAACAAGGATTGGAAGGGCGCATTGTCGCGGTTTCAATCAGCGCTCGTTCTCGATCCGTACAATCCGGATGTGTATTGGGGCCTGGCCGAATGCGAGCGCCATTTGGGCGACTTTGCCGATGCCCGCGACAACTATAAAAAGGTGATGGAGTACGACCCGGGAAGCCGCCATGCCAAGGAGTCCGGAAAAGCCTTGCAGGATCCTGAGATCGCAAACGCGAAGGCAGCCTCATCGGCGCAGCAACCCCAGCAGTAGAGGCAGCTGAGCATGTAACGGCTAAAAGCCGGCCCAGCGCCGATAGGCGTCGATGATTCGCTCGCCCCACAAACTGCTGACGATACCTCCCACGCAAAGAAATGTGCCCAGCGGCAGTTTGATGTGCGCCCAGCTTTCTTTGTTTTCGCGTGTGGATGGCAGGACAAGGAGAACCAGCGCAGCGATTGCGCCAAGCACAACGCCCAGGGCAAAGGCGAGCAGCGCGCCGGGCGGCCCCAGCCACGCGGCCAGCATCGCCATCAGCTTGGCGTCACCAAGGCCAATGCCCTCGCGCCGGCGGATGAGCCAGTAGATCCAGCGGATGAGGAGAATGAGGCCGGCGGCGGCGAGGATAGCGAGCAATCGCTGCCAGAGGATGTCCCACATGAAGCGGCTCCGCAGGCCAAGCGCTCCATAGAATGCGAATACGCGTTTGGAGTTAACTGCCGCATAGAGGAGAGTGGTGGCGTAGCCGAGCAGGATACCTGGGATCGTGAGTTTGTTTGGGAGCCAAAGATGCTCGAAATCCAGAATTGAGAGCGCAACCAGCAGCCAGAGAAGAATCATATGCGAAAGTCCGAAGATTGCCGCCGCCCAAAGGAGATCAGAAGGGACGGCACTGGTGATGCTAACGAGAACTTGCCAGGAAGTCGTCGCCCACAGCGCCCCTACCGCTAGCTCCACCAGCGGATAGCGCCAGCTAATCCACGCCCCGCAGCTCCGGCAACGCCCGCGAAGGAATATCCAGCTTGCGAGCGGGATGTTCTCCCACCACTTCAGGGTTCGTTCGCAGCTTCGGCAATGCGAGCGCGGATGGACGATGCTCTCGCCCGCGGGCCAGCGGCTCAGGCACACGTTCAGGAAGCTGCCGAAGGCCAGCCCGAGAAGCCCGGCGAAGATGGTTCCGAGGACGCGAATCATTGAAGAGATTGAGTATACGGCTGCGGCTTGTGATTGGTAAGACGCACGGATCGCTGCTGCCGCTCCCGGACACGTGAAAACGGGCACGTCAAAAGGGGCTCGTTAAAATGGGCAAGCTAAAATGGAGATGAATGGATCTGCCGCCAGAGAGCTCCAGCGCGAAGGATCACACGCCCGAAACCACCTCCGATCCGGCGCGGGCGGCGGCATTGTTTGAGCAGTCTGTGGCCATCATGGCTCGGCTGCGCGCTCCCGGAGGCTGCCCGTGGGACCGCGAACAGTCCTTCGATTCCATTCGCAAGTACACCCTTGAAGAGACCTACGAGGTCTTCGACGCCATTGAGCGCCGCGACTTCGACCATTTGTCTGAGGAGTTGGGCGATCTGCTTTTGCAAGTTCTGTTTTATGCGGAGATGGCGGCCAACGAGGGCCACTTCACCATTGCCGATGTTCTCGACCACCTCAATCGCAAGCTGATTCGCCGCCATCCCCACGTCTTCGGCGAGGAGGCTTCGCGTGCCGCGGGCAACAAGGCCGATGTGGACGTGGCTGCGGCAGACTCCGCGGCGGGTGTTTTGCGCAACTGGGAAGAGATCAAAGATGCGGAAAAAGCTGGGGCCGCGGAAAAGGCATTGCATGCAGCGGACGCGCCTTCGGCGCAAGGGCAACCGGTGTCGCGGCTGGACAGCGTTGTTCGCGCGATGCCCGCGCTGGCTGAAGCCGCGAAGCTTGGTGCAAAGGCGCAGAGATCCGGTTTCGACTGGCCGAGTTGGCGCGAGCTGCTGCCCAAGGTCGCCGAGGAAACGGCCGAACTGACGGCCGAAGCCGAATCGGACGATCCGGAACGCAAGCCTGCCGTGGAGGCTGAACTAGGCGACCTGCTCTTCACGGTCGTGAATCTTGGTCGCCACCTGGGCGTGGATGCGGAGATGGCTCTGCGCAACTGCAATCTGCGGTTCCGGCAGCGCTTCAATGAGATGGAACGGGCCGCGCCGCGCCCCCTCGAAGATCTATCGCCGCCGGAACTCGAAGCGCTCTGGGTTGAGGCAAAGAAGAAGTTGGCGAATGGCCCCGCGCCCGGCTTGGACGATCCGGCGCGTGAGACTAAACAGGCGGCGCGGCCGTGATCGAGATTCGTTCGTGCGACGGATTCGACGAGTTGGAAGCGTGTGTCCAGCTCCAGATCGAGACATGGGGCTACGACGAAAACGACGTAATCCCCCGTAAGACTTTTTTGCTTGCGACGAAAATCGGCGGCCAGGTGATTGGCGCATTCGACAACGAGCTCGGCGCAAAACCTGCCGAAACATTGGTCGGTTTCGCCATGTCTTTGCCGGGGATCAAGCGAGTCCAGAATACGCCGCAACCCTATCTTCACTCTCACATGCTGGCCGTCCGCGACTCCCACCGCAATCGCGGCCTTGGCGCGCAACTCAAATGGGAGCAACGGCGTGAGGCGCTTTCTCGCGATATTTGCCGCATGGAATGGACCTTCGATCCCCTGCAGATCACGAATGCTTTTCTCAATATCCACAGGCTGGGGGCTGTTGCACGCACCTATCTTGTGGATTTCTATGGTGTATCCTCTTCTCGACTGCAGGGTGGGCTCCCAACCGACCGCCTTTTGGCCGAGTGGGCGCTGGATTCCCCAAGAGTGGAGGCAATCCTTGCTCGACGCCCGGCAGCCGCACAAAAGATTCAAGATCGTATACTGGTGCCAGCTCCAATCGACCGATGGAAGGCAAGCGAAGTTAGCCGCCAACAGGCCCTCGCTGTCCAGATAGAGAATCGGCAGAAGTTTCAAGCAGCATTTTCGCGGGGACTGGCTGTACTTGGTTTCTCTCGCGATGCGGAAGGAAACGGAGTCTTTGAACTGGGTCCCCTCACCCAGGCGGAATCGAGTCATGATTCTGGTTTTTCTAAGGAATGCAAAACTTTATGAGAATTGATGCGATCATTCTGCGTGAGCTGCATATGCCGCTGGTGCGTCCATTTGAGACCAGCTTTGGAGTCACCCGCAACCGGCGAGTAGTTCTTGCCGAGGTTCAGTCGGAAGGGTTGAGCGGCTGGGGCGAATGCACAGCCGGCGAACGCCCGTTTTTTTCCGGCGAATCGACCGACTCGGCTTGGCAGGTCATTGTTCAGGAGCTTGCGCCCATGCTGGCGGCTGCGTCTCCTGAACATGGCGGCGAGTGTCCGGGCATCTTCCGTGCCGTGCGCGGCAACCCGATGGCCAAGGCCACCCTCGAGAATGCCATTTGGGATCTGGAGGCGCAGCGCGAGGGCGTCTCGCTCTCCCGTTTGCTGGGCGGCGTGCGTGACACTATTGTCTGCGGCGTCTCCATCGGCATCCAACCCTCGATCCACGAATTGCTCTCGATCATCGAGCAGGAACTGGCCGCTGGCTATCAGCGCATCAAGCTCAAGTGCAAACCGGGTTGGGATGTTGAAGTTTTTGAAAAGGTCCGCAGCCGCTGGCCCGGCATTCTGCTCAGTTGCGACGCCAACTCGGCCTATCGCCTGCGCGATGAAGACCATATCGCATCATTCGATGCCTTCGATCTGCTGATGATCGAGCAGCCCCTCTGGCACGACGATTTTTACTTCCACTCCGTGCTGCAAAAGCGAATGAATACACCCATCTGCCTCGACGAGTCGATCCGCAACCGGCGCGATGCTCTGGCCGCGATCGAGATGGAGTCCTGCAAGATCATTAACGTCAAGCTGGGCCGCGTGGGCGGCTTCTCGGAGGCGATCGCGGTGCACAACGCGGCCATGGAGCGGGGCATTCCTCTCTGGTGCGGCGGAATGCTCGAGTCCGGCGTGGGCCGAGCGCATAACATTGCGCTCTCCACCCTCGAAGGCTTTACGCTTCCCGGCGACGTCTCGGCTTCGGCGCGCTACTTTGCCGACGACATCATCGAGCCCGGTGTCACAGTCTCCGCTGAAGGCGAGATTGCGATTCCCGACACGACGGGCCGCGGCTACGAGGTGCGCACAGACCTGATCGATCGCCTGACCGCGCGCAAGGAAACCATTCGCGAGATGGCGCTGGTCGCCTAGACCGAGCTTTTTGATTGCGTGTACTGACCGCGAATTCACGGGTGCAGTCACGGCCAACTTAAGGGCCGTGCTGCGCCTTCTCTCGAGAGCTTATCCCACATTCTTTGATCCGCTTCTCGCCAGGAACCCAACATAATCGACTTGCGTACCTTCAGTCGGCGACGCAACTTTGCAGGCGAACGAACGTCTAAAGCCCAAGAATTCAGGGCTGTCTTTGGGATGAGATACCAGTTGGCGTGACGGGGACGCATGCGCGCTGAGACGAGAGACCCATCGGCGGGATAAGGATCCCCGCCAACTGCAGAATCCAGGGCTGCTGAGCCCCTACAATGTCTGATGTCGGCTTTTGAGAACAAGAACAGTCGCACAATTTTGTTCGGAGGCAAAGGAAATGAATCGACTTTTTCGCGCGGCAGGTCTCCTGTTGGCCGCCGCCATCGCGCTTGCTGTGCATGTTCCCGCCGCGCACGCCCAGGCTGCGCCAGCAACCAGCAGCGCAAATCAACCGATCAAGCTTATTCCCGGATTCGACAAGGATCTCATCGATACCTCCGTCGATCCCTGCGTGGATTTCTGGCAGTACGCCTGCGGAAACTTCAACAAGCTTTATCCCATTCCGCCTGACAAGAGCGGTTATGGGTCGGGGGCCATTGTCTATGACTACACGCAGGACGTTTTGCATCAGATCCTTGATCGCGTCGCTTCCCCCAGCGCCCAGCACACCGCAAATGAGCAGAAGATCGGCGACTATTACGCGAGCTGCATGGACGAGGATGCAATTCATTCCCAGGGTCTGAAGCTGTTGCAGCCTGAACTGGACCGAATTTCCGCACTGACCGACAAGAAGCAACTCACCGATCTCCTGGCCCACTTTCAGATGATCAACGTGAACGCATTCTTCGGATACGGGGAAGAGCAGGACTTCAAAGACGCGCGAAAGCAGATCGCCGACGTCGATCAAGCCGGCCTCGGTCTTCCCGAGCGCGACTACTACTTTCGCACCGGCGATGCCGCGGAAAAAACCCGCAAGGAGTATGTTGCGCACGTTGCAACGATGCTGGGACTGATGGGCGAGCCGGCAGACGAGGCCGCCGCCGACGCCGAGAAAATTATGACTCTAGAAACGGCGCTGGCCAAGGTGTCGCTCGACATCACCTCCGAGCGCGATCCGAG
The DNA here is from genome assembly GCA_963823805.1 of uncultured Acidobacteriaceae bacterium. Lineage (GTDB taxonomy): Bacteria > Acidobacteriota > Terriglobia > Terriglobales > Acidobacteriaceae > Telmatobacter. Next base: position 816,778 of record CAWGMW010000001.1, read on the forward strand.
CAAAATCTACCACCCCATGACGGTAGCCAAGCTTGCCGAGTTAACTCCGGAGATCGACTGGCCGGTTTTCTTCGCGAAGACCGGGGTGCCGGGCATCGCGGACTTGAACGTGGCCAATCCGGATTTCTTCAAGGGGCTGCAGGCCGTCTTCGAGTCAACCGATCTCGATACCATCAAGACATACTTGCGCTGGCAATTGATCAATTCAACTCCGGCATACGCTTTGCCGAAGTCGCTGGATGCGGAGAATTTCGATTTTTACGGACACAAATTGCGCGGCCAGCCTGAGCAGGAGACGCGCTGGAAACGGTGCGTTGAAGCCACGGACGGCGCGCTCGGCGAGGCACTCGGCCAGGTCTATGTGGCTTCGCAGTTTACTGCTGCGAACAAGGCATTCACGTTGCAGATGGTCCATGACATTGAAGGCGCCATGGACAAGGAGATCGATGCGCAAACATGGATGAGCGCCGAGACGAAAGAAAAGGCAGAGGCCAAGCTGCACCTGGTGGCGGACAAGATCGGCTATCCCGACCATTGGCGCGATTACTCAACTTTGAAAGTGGTGCGCGGAGATGCGATCGGGAACGCGTGGCGCGCGGCGGAGTTTGAGAATAAGCGCCAATTGGCAAAGATCGACAAGCCAGTCGATCGCGGCGAGTGGCTCATCAGTCCGGCAACAGTGGATGCCTACTACAACCCGCTGATGAACGACATCAATTTTCCGGCGGGCATTCTGCAATCGCCGCTGTACGATCCCCACGCGGGCGATGCCGAGAATTACGGTCACATCGGCGCCATCGTTGGCCACGAATTAACTCATGGCTTTGACGACGAAGGAAGCCAGTTTGACGGCAACGGTAACCTGTCGGATTGGTGGACGGCCGATGACCGGAAGAACTTCGACAAGATGACCGATTGCGAAGTGACCGAATATGGAAACTTCACGGCAGTGGACGATGTGAAGATCAACGGCAAGCTCACGCTGGGAGAAAACACGGCCGACAATGGAGGCCTGCGCCTGGCCTACGTTGCTTTCATGGAAGATGCGAAACGCAAGAATATCAACTTCGACGCAAAGCAAGATGGGTACACGCCCATGCAGCATTTCTTTCTGGCGTTCGCGCAGGATTGGTGCGGAAGCACCCGTCCGGAGCAACTTCGGCTGCAGGTGCAAACCAATCCGCACTCGCCGCGCCAATTTCGGGCCGACGGAGTCATTGAAAATATGCCTGAATTCGGAAAGGCATTCGGCTGCAAGGTTGGCCAGCCGATGGTGCCCGAGAATTCGTGCCACGTCTGGTGAAATCGAAGCGCCGGTCTCCTGACCGGCCGTCGCGCGGGCGTCCTCGCCCGCACTCACTTTTTTGCTGGGTGCCCCAGGTCCCGCATTTGGGACCTGGGATACCGCAGTGCTCTCTCAAACCGCGCGACTCGTCAAGAACGCGTCCACTTCAGCGCGCGAGGGCATTGAAGCTGCCGCGCCCTTGCGCGTGACGCAAATCGCTGCCGCCGCATTGGCGAATCGCGCCGCGGCCCACGGATCGTGACCCAGATCGGGGCCTTCGAGCAGCGCCACGGCAAACGCGCCATTGAAACAATCGCCAGCGGCAACGGTATCAATCGCCTCGACTTTGAAGGGCTTTACCCAGCCGGCTCTTCCGCCCGCAACGGCCACAAAAGCGCCCTCTGCGCCACGCTTGAGCACCACGCCGCGCAGGCCCTTGGCCAGAAGGCGCTTCGCGCTGTCTTCCGCGGTGGTTCCGTCGCCGACATAGAACGCGGCCTCGGTTTCGTTGGGCGTGAACCACGCTACGTTTCCCCACACCGCATCCGGCAGCGCGGCCGCCGGCGCGGGGTCGAGCATCACCGGCACGCCTGCGCGCGCACAAAAGTCGAGCGTGTAGCTCAGCGTATCCACGGGGATCTCGAGCTGGCACAAGACCATCCCTGCCGAGCGAATTAGCTCCGCGTGTTCGTCCACCGCCGCGCGATCCATTTTGCCGTTTGCGCCCGGAACCACGACGATTGCGTTCAGGCCGTCGTCGGCGACGAACATTGGCGCAAGGCCCGAAGAGCCGGTGGCCTGCGACATCGCGGCCGTCTCCACACCCGCGCGCTGTAGATTTTCGACGAGCGCCGGACCATAGGCGTCGTCGCCCACTTTTGCGACCATTGCCACGGGATAGCCGAGCCTCGACGCGGCAACCGCCTGGTTCGCGCCCTTGCCGCCCGGAGTCGTTTCAAATTTCGTCCCGATCAGCGTCTGCCCGATCGCGGGAATTCGCGGCGTGCGCGTCACCAGGTCCATGGTGATGCTGCCGACAATCACGATCGGTTTGCGCGTATCGCTCATTCATCCGACCTCAATACAGCGGAGCCAGCGCCACAGCGCCCAGTCCCGCCAGGAAAAATAGAAACATGAGCACCAGGAGAATCGTCGCTGCGCGCGGCGCGCCGGCGAACTCGCGCCACACAAACACGCCCCAGCACGCCGAGACCATCGTCGCGCCCTGACCAATGCTATAGGAAACCGCCGGCCCAACCAGATGCGCACCGGAGGCCAGAAAATTCGCCACGCCGCCCGTGCACCAGATGGCTCCGCCGAGCGCTCCTGCAACATGCCAGCGAAACGGCGCGCGCCAGTAGCCGGCGCCATCTACCGGCTCTTTTCCATCCAGTGGTTTCTTCATCAGAAGCCAGTTGGCAGGGAAGGCGGAAAGAATGACACCGATGGTAAAGAACAGCGTCACCGCGTATGGGCCGGGAGCAGCCATGCCCGGTTCGCCATTCAGCGCTCGCGCTACAAACGGATAAAAGCAGCCCATGAGCACGCCGCAGGCCAGGCTGATGAAGATGCCGCGCGCCGTCGTCGCCCTGGCCGTGGCTTCGCGCTTTTTGAACGCTGCTGCATCGAGCACAATGGCCACCACGACCAGTGCGACGCCGCTGAACAGCAGCAGCGGATTGCCGACCGGCTTGATCACGTAGTTCGAAATCGCGCCGATGACGAGCGCCAATCCGATCCCGACAGGGAAGGCCACCGCCATTCCGGCCACATCGATTGCGGCCACCAGCAGGAGATTCGCTACGTTGAAGATTGCGCCGCCCGCAATTGCGTAAAGCATCGGCGCAGTCGCTGTCTGTTGCAGGTCAGAGAGGAAGGGAAGGCCCGCGTGGCCCATGCTTCCGGCGGTCAGCCCCCAAAAGATGGCGCCAACCGCCATCCCGATCACGTAATCCCAATAGAAAAGTTGAAAGCGGTAGCCGGGGCACAGCTTGAGCGTGTTGGCCCACGATCCCCAGCAGATCATGGTCAGGATCGTGAGCAATAGCGCAGCGGGATACGTTTCTGGAAGAAGCATCGAAGTTCACTCCCCACCAACAGCAGTGCGTGGCAAAGAAGGAACCATAACATATCGGCGCTGCTGCTGTTTACGGGGATACGGAGCTGGTTCCTCGGAGATTCCTGCCGCTTGGTCGATGTTGCTCGCGGGCCATCAGGGCGCCTACTGCTTCGCGGCCTTCACTGCCTCAGTCAGCGCGGGAACCACTTCAAACAAATCGCCGACGATTCCGTAGTCGGCTACTTCGAAGATCGGCGCATCGGGATCTTTGTTGATGGCGACGATGCACTGCGAGCCTTTCATGCCGACGAGGTGCTGAATTGCGCCGGAGATTCCGACGGCAAGATACAACCGCGGCGCAACTGTTTGCCCCGAACTGCCCACCTGCCGCTCCATCGGCAGCCAGCCGTTGTCGCAGATGGGCCGCGATGCAGCCAGTTCCGCACCCAGCGCGGTGGCCAACTCCTGAACGATCGGGAGGTTCTGCGCTTCCCTGATGCCGCGTCCCACGCTCACGATGCGCTGGGCCGAGCCGAGATCGACCGTCTGTTCGGAACCGCGGAACGGCTCGCCGGGCTTGGTGCGAATCTGCGCCGCGTCGATCGTTGGAGTGAATGTTGTGATCGGCGCTGGTTCTCGACCAGTCGAGGAGTTCGGTCCGACAATACTCGCATCGGGACGAAACGCGCCGGCCTGCACAGAAACGAAGCAAGGCCCGTTGCCGCTGTGCCGGTAGCTTCCGTTCAGGCGTCCCTGCATGAGTTGCCGCACAAATTTTGGCCCGTCTTCTATAGCGACGACATCACCGATCAGCACCTGGCCCATGCGGCAGGCAAGCGCGGGCGCGTAATCGCGTACCTGGTACGTGTGCGGAAATACCACCCACTTCGTGGCGTCCTGGTTTTGGATGAGCTGTTGCAGCGCCGCACAAAACCCATCCGCGGTGTACTGCGCGAGCAACGGATGCTCCACGCGGATGACTTTGCCGACAGGCTTTCCCGCCGCTTCGGCAGCTGATGCTTCAGTCTGCGCGCCGATGACCACCGCAGTGATGCTTTCCGCGGGTGCGAGCCGCTGCGCAGCGGCAAGCGCTTCCCAACTGGCGCGTTTGATCTTCCCACTGCTCTCTTCCAAAACCAGAAGAACATTCATAGGACGCGCGCCTCCGTTCTTAGCTTTTCCACCAACGCCGCTGCCGCTTCTTTGGCCGAGCCGGGAAGGATTTGCGTCGATTTCTGCTTCTTCGGCGCGGAGATTTGCTCAAGCACAACTGTCGGTGCACCGTTTGCGTCGAGTTCGACCGCGTTCAACGTACGCAGTTCTTTCAGCTTTGCGCGCTTGATGCCCATCAGCGTGGCGTAGCGCAACTTGTTTCCGCCCGACTGCATGGTCAGCACGGCTGGCGTGGGCAATTCGATCAACTGGAACCAACCCTCCTCAAGCTCGCGTTTCACTTTGAGGCCGGCGTCGGTCTTTTCTACATGTAGGATCATGGTGGCGTGCGGCAGCCCGAGCAATTCGGCGACGATCACGCCGGTCTGGCCCAGTCCAACGTCTTCCGATTGCAGGCCGGTGAGCACAAGGTCGGGATTTTCCGGCTTGATGGCAGCGGCCAGCAGGCGGGCTACGCCGAGCGCATCGCGCCCATTCAGGTCGTCGCAAAGAATGTGGATCGCGCGGTCGGCGCCTTTGGCGAGAGCCTCACGAATCGTCGAGCCCACGCGCTCCGGCCCCGCGCTCACGACAATCACTTCGCCGCCGACTTTTTCCTTGAGCAGGAGCGCCTCTTCCAGGGCATAGGCGTCCGGCTCGTTCATCGCCCACTGTAGCTCACGCTCTTCTATCCATTTAGAGTTTGCAGCGATATGCACTGGAGTGTCGCGATCCGGAACCTGCTTGATGGCAACCACGATCTTCATCTTTCACCGCTCCTGTGTAACGCCAGTCAGGAGACCAGCGCAATACCATCTAGCTCCGTCACTCCGGCAATCCCCGCGCCGCCAACTGCGCAATGTCCATCAGCTGCGGCGAGCCTTCGCCTTTTGTCGCGAACGCATCCCGGAACATCGTATTGCAGAAGGGACAGGCCGTGCCCACAACAGTAGCACCCGTAGCGGCCAGCTCCTCTGCACGCACGTGGCTCACACGCTCGCCCTTTTCCTCACCGAGAAACACCAGCCCTCCGCCAGCGCCGCAACAAAAGCTGCGTTCATGCGAGCGCGGCGCTTCCACCAAGTCTCCTGCCAGCGCGGCGACTCTGCGTGGTTCCTCGTAAACCCCGCGATACCGGCCCAGGTAACACGGATCGTGGAACACAATTGTTTCCTGGTTTTGGACTGGGGGAAGCTGCGACGCATATCGAGCCAGAAATTCGCTATGATGCTCGACCTCGGGCGGCGTTCCGTATGCCTTCCAATCCTCCTGAATCGTGCGCACGCAGTGCGGGCAGATTGAAATGATTTTCCTGGTTTTGGATTGGGCCAGTGCTTCGAGGTTCGCCTCGGCCAATTGCTGAAAGAGCAAATCGTTGCCCAGCCGACGCACTGGATCGCCCGTGCACTTCTCTTTGCGCAGCACGCCGAAGCTCACTTCGAGGTGACGCAGGATCCTGACCAAAGCCAGAAGAATATCGCGCCCGCGTGGGTCGTAGGCGCCCATGCATCCGAGCCACAGGCAATACTCCTGCGTCCCGTCGAAGATTGGCAGCCCATTCTTCTCGACAAACTTGTCGCGCTCTGCCGAGCCCATGCCGAGCGCGTTGCTGCCCCGCTCCAATGCCAGAAAAAGCTTCGCCCCATGATCGTCTTCCCATGCACCCGTGTTCACCGCGCCACGCCGCAGCCCCACGATGATCGGCACATGCTCGATCCCCACAGGGCATTGAAACTCGCAGGCACCGCAGGTCGTGCACTCGAATGCCGCCTCCTGCGCGTTGTATTTGCCTAGCAGCGGCTCGTCCGAATGCGGCCCGTATTCATTCAGGTAGCCGCGCAGGCCGAGCACAATTTCTTTCGGGTTCAGCAGTTTTCCGGTGTTGTTGGCCGGGCAATGCTCCATGCAGCGCCCGCACTCCACGCAGGAGTAGGCCTGCAGGCTGACGAGCTGAGTGAGATCCTTGCCCGATACAAGCCCGAAGTCCTCATCGCCCGCGAGCGGAGGAATCTCCGCGAATCCACCGCGCGAGAGAAACACCGTAAACGGACTCAAGACAAGATGCAGGTGCTTGGTGTGCGGAATGAGCGGCAGGAAGGCGAGGAGTGTGAGCGTGTGTGCCCACCACAGCGACCGCGCAGCGTCGCTCGTCTCGGGCACAAAGAACGCTGCCAGATACGTGACCATCAGCGCGAAGATCAGCAGCGCGATGAGTCCGGACTCCCACGAAAGCTCGCCGAGCCATTTAGGCCGCGCTACAAACCGGCGCACAAACAGCGCGAAAATGCCCATCGCGCAGGCCGCCGCGAAGAGCGCCGCGAAGTCGAAATAGAATCGTCCAACGCGCCCCGCCGGATCGAGGAAGCCGAGCCCGAAGATCGTCGCGCAGTGGTTCAGCGAGACCAGCGCAAAGGCGCAAAAGGCCCAGAAGACCAATGCGTGGGCCACCCCGGCGAGCGGCCGCTCGCGAATCACCTTGGCCTGGAACATCACTTCCCAGACGAAATCGCGCACCCGGCGGCCGATGGGGAAGAGGTGAAAGCCGGGGTCCTTTTTCGATTGAAGGATTTTGCCGAGGATCGGCCCGAAGCGCCGCCAGAAACCAAAAAGCGAAGCGGCGGCAAGCGCTGCGAACAATGCTCGCTCCCAGCCGGAAAAGTGCTGGGGCTCGGCTAGGATTGGGAGAGAAGCAATCATCATCGAGTCGCGACCTTACCCGCGATTGAACGAGTTCAGGCTATCAATCTCCTCTTTTGTTACGTCGGTCTTTCCCAAAATGTCTTTTCGGATGGCGAGGAGCATGAGGCTTATGAGGTCACCTTCCCGATCAAGATCATGTTCTTCATATTTAACCCACGCGTCGTATGCTTTGATGACCTCATCACTTCCGTAAAGCAGCAGTTGGTCTCTGGCGAGCATCCGGTCTCGGTCAGCATCCTTTCCCGAAATTTCCTCATCGTAGGTCGCGGCCACCGTTACTTCGGTGAAGTTTCTGAGGAAGTTCGTGTAGGCCTCGCGTTTCTTCTCAGCCGTTTTGAGGCCCAATTCCTTGTTCTTTTGCAGGAGGTAGGGGATTGCGGCTCCAAATACAGCGATGAGCGCGACAATGATTTCCTTGTATTGATTCACGATCTGGCCTCCGAGCCGGCGAGGTTCAAATCAGCCCGCCGACAGCGCCGCTTGACCCTCGGCGTCTCAGTTCGGCTTGTGAGCTGCCGCAGTTGGCCTCGCGTTGGCCAATGGATAGTATCCTAGCTTGTGCGGGCCATCGGTTGGGCTGCATACCGTTCTTTCTTTGGGGCACGAACATGGCCAAGTATCTCGTCACTGGCGCCGCTGGATTCATTGGGCGCTCGATTGCCGCAGCGCTGCTCAAGCGCGGCGATACCGTGCGCGGCGTCGATAGTCTGATCACCGGCAAACGCGCGAACCTCATCGGCCTCGGAGCCATGGAGTTCATCGAGGGCGACCTGGCTGATCCTGCGGTCTGCGCGAAAGCCTGCGCGGGTGTCGAGGTCATTTTTCATGAGGCGGCGCTGGCCAGCGTGCCGCGTTCTGTGGCTGATCCGGTTGGTACCAACCGCAACTGTGTCGAAGCCACCGTCAATGTGCTGGTAGCCGCGCGCGCAGCAGGCGTGCGCCGCGTCATGTACGCCGGCTCTTCGTCGGTGTACGGAGATACGCCTACACTGCCCAAGCGCGAGAACATGCTTCCCGACCCCATCAGTCCCTATGCCGTTGCCAAGCTGGCGGGCGAGCACTATATGAGCGCGTTTACACGCGTCTACGGGCTTGAAACAGTTACTTTGCGCTACTTCAACGTCTTCGGCCCCTTTCAGGACCCCACTTCGCACTACTCCGGCGTTCTGGCCATCTTTTGCCGTAAGCTGCTCGCCGGGGAGCAGCCCACCATCTATGGCGATGGCGAGCAGAGCCGCGACTTCACCTACATCGAGAATGTGGTTGCAGCCAACCTGCTGGCCGCCGACGCTCCGACGGAAAAAGTCTCCGGAAAAATGATGAACCTAGCTACCGGTGCGGCCATCACATTGAATCAGGCGTTCGAGATTCTCTGCGGCCTCACTGGCTACAGCGGCAAGCCGGCCTACGCGGAGGCGCGCTCGGGCGACATCCGCCACTCGCTGGCAGACATCAGCCGGGCGAGGGAATTGCTGGGCTACGCCCCGCGGGTTGATTTTCGTGAGGGGATCGGCCGCACCGTTGAGTGGTACAAAACCACACAGCCGGACAATTGATTCGTCGAAGCTGCCGGCAGTTCTGCCGGTTCGTCCGTCGAACCGTCCTCGCCCTGAATTCACGTTGCGCATGCGTTGCTCGAGCCCCGCGCTGCGTCAAGTGTGACGGCAATCACGCTTGTGCGCTCAATCCTGCTCAAGATCATTGACGATCGCTCTCCGATGAACGAAACTGTCAGGGATTTTCCCCAGAATAGCTGTTCGTTCTGAACGCCAGGGCCATCGCTCTTGCTCCCAATGGCGTGGAGCGAAAGAGAGGCTCATGACGAGTTTTCGCTGCGGTCCGCGGCGCAGGGCATCGTGTTTCTTCGAGCAGATTCGGCTTCGAGTGTGATGTGTTGCAGTTCTGTGCGCGGTTTCTTGCGATTGAGGCCCTTTCGTTGCCGAATACTCTGTCGATCCACGAAGTCTTTCTGAACAACCCTGCCGCTCCCGAGCCGGCGAACACAGTTGGCCCCAAGTCCACCTCTCTTCGCGAGCTTTGGCGGGTGGTGTGGCGGCGCCGACGTTTCGTTACTACCATCCTGGGAGCTTTGCTCGTTGCGTGCGTTCTCTATTGCCTCATCGCGCCTAATCAATACGAGGCTGCCGGCCGCGTTGAGCTCCGCGCCGCGCCCGTCTCCTCGCTCAGCCTCGATGGCGCCGAGGCGCAGATTCCGACGTCGATTCTTTCCGCGCCCATCGCACTGGAAACGCTGGCCAGCGTTCTGCGCAGCGACCGGCTCGCCTGGCGCGTGATTGTCGCGCTCAAGCTCTACCGGGCTCCCGGTTTTTGCGGCGACTTTGCCGGCCGCTTTCCGAATTTCAAATCCGAAAAGCCCACGCCCGAGGCCCAGGCCTGGTTGCTCGATCGCTTTTCGCGGCGCTTGCGCGTGCAGTCGATGGCGCGCACCATGCTGGTCGAAATCCACTTCCGCTCGCGCGACGCGGCGCTGTCGGCCGCCGTGGTCAACGCGCTCATTGCCGCTTATGACGATCAGGAAACCGAGTCTCAAATTCAAGCTACTGCGCAAGCCTCTGGTTGGCTGAGCGCACAGCTCGCCGATTTGAAAACGCGCGTTGACCGAGATCAGCAGCGCCTGGCTGAATTCGAGGATCAGCACGGCATTGTGAGCACGCCCGAAGTGATGGCCAATGGCCAGCCCGGGGAAACGGAACACAGCTCAGCTCTGCTTCAGATCGACGAGCTCGGCCGCCAGCTTGTTGCCGCGACAACAGACCGCATTCTTGCTGAGGCTGAATACCGCGCCGCCTCACAGGGCGATCCGGAGACGGTGATTGCCTCCGATCCACGGCTGCAGGCCGACAACGCCAACTTCGCCACTGCGCTCCTCGAGCAGATCCACGCCCGCCGCAGCGATCTGGAGCAGGAGCAGGCTCAACTTAGCGCCGAGCACGGCCCCGGCTTTCCCCGCGTCGTTGAAATCAGCCGCCAGCTGGCTGATCTCGACCGGCAGAAACAGGCCGAGGACGCAAAACTTGTCGCGCGATTTCACTCAAACTGGCAGACCGCCCAGGATCGCGAGCAGTTGGTGCGGAACAGCCTGCAGCAGGCCACCAACGAAGGCATGAAGCTGAACGAGGCTGCGACTGAATACGCCGTTATGCGCCAGGAGGCGAACGCCAGCCACGACTTGTATCTGCGCGTACAGGACAAAGCAGAGGAAGCCGGTTTTGCCGCCGGAGTGCGGTCCTCGAACATCTCCGTAGTCGACTACGCGCGCCAGCCGGTGAAGCCCGTGGCTCCCGATCTGCCGCTGTATCTTGCCATCACGTTTTTTGTAGGGCTCTGGATTGCTGTCGGCGCTGCGCTGTTGCGCGAGTCGCTCGGTTCATGCGCGGGCCCCTCGGTGCTCGCCCCCGCATTAATTGGAATGATCGCGTTGCTTGGCGCTGCGGCATCGATTCACGCGCAAGCACCCACGCCAAACACATCGGGCTTGCCAGCGGGCGTTGCCAGCTTCCCGCAGTCGCAGGAAACCAGAAGCGTGCCGAATCCAAAGGAAGCGCCCCCGATCTGGAACGACGCGGGCGGCGCTGCGCCCTCGGCTGGTGTCCCATTTTCCGCGGGGGCGCAATCTGCTGCGCCAATGCCCGCGCCCATCAGCCCCGGAGATTTTCTCGAAATCGCCGAGTACCACACGCCGGAGTTTCACTCTACGGTTCGCGTCTCGAGCGAGGGCACGGTTACGCTGCCCTTGATCGGCGAGTTGAAGCTTGCCGGAATGGACGAACAGGCCGCCGCGCACGCCATTGAAGCCGCGCTGCTGGCCAAGGGCATGCTGCTTCATCCCCTCGTTTCGGTTCTGGTCACCGCCTATGCGGGCCAGGACGTGAGCGTACTCGGCGAAGTCACACGGCCCGGCGTTTATCCCTACACTGTCCACCATCGCCTGCTCGACCTGATCTCTGCTGCGGCTGGCCTTTCGGCAAACGCCGGCCGACTGGTGAATGTGTTTCATCAGGGCGATTCGAAGACGCCTCATGCGGTGGTGCTCGACCCCGGCGGAACAGACACATCGACTGACCACAATCCCGAGCTCAGCCCCGGCGACACGGTTCAGGTAAGCCGCGCCGGCCTTGTCTACGTGGTGGGCGACGTGATTCGTCCCGGTGGATTCGCGGTCGATCCCGTGCAGGGACTCACCGTGGTGCAGGCGCTTTCGCTCGCCTGGGGGCCGTCGCAAAACGCCGCCGCCGGCAAAGCCCTCCTCATCCGCGAGCAAAAAGGAGGCCGCGCCATGATCGCGCTCAACATTCGGCGCATGCTGCGCGGCCAGGATCCCGACCAGCCGGTGCAGGATCGCGACATTTTGTACGTTCCCGACTCCGAGGCGAAGAATCTGCTGAACCGGACACTGGAGTCCGCCATTCAGTCGACGATTGGAGTCACCATTTACTCCGCGTTGGTTTATTCGCAACGATACTAGTGGGGCGATGATGAGAAAAGTCACGTGGATTCTGCTTCTCCTCTTCGCCTTCGCAATTCCGTGGGAGTACTCCCTCGATCTCGGCGGGCTGCTCGGCAATGCGGCCCGCATCGCCGGACTGCTGGTGCTTCTCGCCGCGGTTCCGGCAATCCTGCAAGTTGGCCGCATGCGCACACCGGGCGCGTTCTGGTGGCTCACGCTCGCGCTCTTCCTCTGGTTTTGTTGCTCGTATTTCTGGACCATCGATCCCGCTGCGAACCTGGAAAAGAATCGCGGTTACTTCCAGGAGATGATGATCGTCTGGCTTGCGTGGGAATTCGTCGACACGCCTACCGATCTTCGCGCCCTGCTGCGCGCTACCGTCGCCGGCAGTTGGGTACTTGCGCTGCTCACGCTCGCGGCTTTTCGATCGCCTGAGGCCATCGCCGCGGGCCAGATCCGTTTCGCCGCATACGGCCAGGACCCCAACGAGGTCGCCCGCTTCCTCGATCTCGGCTTTCCGCTGGCCGCGCTCCTGGTCAACTGCGAACGCCGCGGGCCGCCGCGCCTTCTGGCGCTGGGCTTTTTCCCGCTGGGGCTGGTCGCGGTTCTGCTCACCGCTTCCCGCGAAGGGTTCCTGGCTGCGGTCATTGGAATTGTCGGCTCCGTCATTCTCCTCACGCAGGGCCGTTCTCGCCGCGTGGTTGCTGCCGGTTTCGCGTTGCCGCCTTTTCTGGCCGCGCTCTGGTTTGTCGTTCCTACTGCGACGCTGGCGCGCCTCGCCACCATTCCCGAGCAGCTCCAAAGCGGCGACCTGAACGAACGCTTCAACATTTGGTCCGCGGGCTGGCGTGCCTTCACGCACGCGCCACTCCTGGGCTCAGGTGCGGGTTCATTTGTCGCCGCTGCACGGCTTTCTCCCATTGACACGGCCCACAACACCGCGCTTTCGATTGCCGTGAGTGGTGGGCTTTGCGGGTTATCGCTGGCGGCCGTCGTCGTCGCGCTCGCGGGGCGTTACGCGTTTCGAGCTCATGGTCCCCTGCGGATTGCACTGGCCACTTCCTTGATCGTCTGGGCGCTGACATCGCTGGTCGCCACGGTCGAGGAGAATCGCACCACATGGCTGCTGCTGGCCATGATTGCGGTTGCCGGCAGACTTGCCACCGACGATCCCGGCGGGCTAGCCGCCTGCTTCTCCACGCGGCCGGTCCTTGCGGCTACTGCTCGGACGCCGCGGCTCACTGCGCAACCGGAATCTTAAAGGGCACCTCAAGCGCAATGTCGATCGCCACGCCTATTGCCGCGCCTCCTCGAACGTTGAGCTTCAATCGCGCCATTCTCCAGGCTGCAATTTCGGTCGGAGCCGCTGGGGTCTTCGTGAAGGTTCTCGCCACTTTCAAGGAAGTTGCGGTCGCCTCTGTCTATGGCCGCTCCGACGCCATGGACGCATTCCTCGCCGCGGCGCTTATTCCCAGCCTGCTCGTGAACCTTATCTCGGAGTCGATGAACCAGGCGCTCGTGCCCACGCTCGTCCGGGTGAGGGAACAGGAGGGTCACGAACGCGCCCAGCAGCTTTTGTCGAGCTCCATGCTCTGGATGTGCGTGCTCCTCGCCGCTGCCAGCGCTGTAATGGCTTTGCTGGCGCGCGGCTTTTTCCCGCTGATCGCTTCCCACTTTGCGCCGGCCAAGCTCGCTCTTTCCGTGCACCTCTTTTATGCGCTTCTTCCGGTTGTTCTCATTACCGGAATCGCCACCAATTGTACTGCGGTCCTGAATACGCTCGACCGTTTCGCACTTCCCGCTCTCGCGCCTATGGTCATCTCTTTCGCGATCATCTTCGGAGCGCTCGAGTTCGGCGCACGCCTCGGCATCTGGGCCATGGTCTGGTCAACTTTGGCAGGTTCGCTGTTGCACGTCGTGATTGTCGCCTGGATGATGCAGCGGCGCGGATACCGTTTCCGCCTGCGCTGGTATGGCATGGACGAAGCCACACGCGAAGTCGCAGGCCAATATGGGCCGGTGCTGTTGAGCAGCGTAGTGTCTTCGGGCGGCTTGCTTGTCGATCAGTCGATGGCTGCCATGCTGATTGCGGGCAGTGTCTCCGCGTTGGTGTACGCGAATCGTTTCGTCAGCGTTGTGCTCACTCTGCTGGCCGGCGCGATCTCTACCGCCATCGTGCCTTACTTTTCGCGCATGATCGCCCTCCGCGACTGGACCGGTTGCCGCCACACCCTCCGCACCTGGGTTCGCCTTACCGCGCTTCTCTGCGTACCCATCTCGGCCCTGTTGATCGCCGGTGCGCGCCCGCTGGTTCGTGTCGCGCTCCAGCACGGACAGTTCGGCCCGCGCGATACCGGCGTCGTCGCCTCCGTGCTGGCCATGTACGCCATCCAGATCCCATTCTTCGTGGTCAGCCGCGTTTATTACCGCTTCATTGTCGCCATGCGCCGCACCGATCTGATTCTCTATTGCGGCATCATCAATCTCGGCCTCGACATCGTGCTCAATCTGGTCCTCATGCACTGGTTCGGCGTCGCCGGCATCGCGCTCGCCACTTCGTTATGGACCGTGAGCACGTTCTTCTACCTCTGGTATTGGAGCAGGAAACTTCTCGCTCGCGCATCCGCGCCGGAGGCAGCAGCATGATTCCCGCGCCCGCCGAGTATCTGCTTCGCTGTGACGACCTTTGCCCCACCATGTCGGCCGATCGCTGGAGACGCATCGAAGCGCTGATCGAAGAGTTCCGGCTTCAGCCGATCCTCGCCGTCATTCCCGACAACCGCGACCCCGAGCTTGAGGTTTCGTCTCCCGATCCGGCATTTTGGCAGCGCATGCGCCGGCTGGAGGCGTCCGGAGCCATCATCGGCTTGCACGGCTACAGTCACCTGTGTGAAAGCCGGGGCCGCAGCCTCGTCGGCCTCGCCCGCACGTCGGAGTTTGCCGGCGTGCCGGCCGAAACGCAGCGCGAATGGATCCACGAGGGCCTGCGGATTCTGTATGATCACGAACTCAACCCGACAATCTGGGTCGCGCCGCGGCACGGCTTCGATCGCAATACACTGGATGCGCTTAGAGCAGAGGGAATCACACTTCTATCGGATGGTTTTGCGCGCGTACCGTTCCGGCACCGCGGCTTGACTTGGATTCCGCAGCAGCTTTGGGGGCCCGTCGACAAATCCAGGGGCCTATGGACCATCTGCGTCCACCCGAACACCGCCTCGGACGAGGAGATCGCGGCCCTGCGCGTTTTTCTAATGCTGCACTCGGATCAATTCACCTCGGTTTATCGAGTCCTTTTCCGCAGCCGAGCCACCACCCTGACCCTTACCGAACGCCTTTACGCCGAAGCGGCGCTACTGCGGCTCAAAATCTCGCGCGCCGCAAGGCGAACCCGCAACTTGACGCTCTTGCGATCGAGCAACGATTTATAAAGCCGCTCCCAGCGATTGAGTATGGTTTCCAGACCAAACTCTGCGATCGCGCGGCGCCGCGCGCACTCGCCCATGGCGTAGCGTTCCTCGAGCGGCATGCTCATCAAACCCACCATTGCTTCGCGCAAGCTTTGTGGATCGCCCGCACGGGCCAGCCAGCCATTCACTCCGTTCACCACCACCTCGCGGGTTCCCGGAACGTCGGTCGCCACTGCGGGTACTCCGCAGGCGCCGGCCTCGAGCAGCACCATGGGCAGGCCCTCGTAGCGCGACGACAGAACGAACCCATCCGCGGCCTGCATCCAGCGCGCGACATTCGGGTCGAATCCGAGAAGACAGACGCGCCGCTCCAGGCCGAGCTTTCTTGCCAGTCCAACGAGCTCTGCCTCCAGCGGGCCGGCGCCCAGAATCAGCAGCCGCGCTTTCTCTGGAGCGTAAGCCAGCGCTTTCAATAAAGTGGGATAATCCTTCACCGCCTCGAGCCTGCCCACGGCCAGCCACAGGAACTCATCGGTCAATCCCAGCAGCCGCCGCGACTCGCGCCGCGCATTTGCGCTCGGCTGCCACGCATCGACTTCAATTCCGTTTCCCAGGATCGACAGTTGCTCTTCGCGCACCATCCCGGCCGCCAGATGCGCTACGGCCGTCGCACGGCTGACTGCCGTCACGTGGTCAGGAAGCCAGCGGCTGAATGCGTAACCGAAGTGGCGGCCGCGCCTGCCTGTGCAGGAGCTGTGGAGCGTGTCGACGACCACCGGCACGGGAGCGGCAAGGCGCGACCATCGGGAGAGCCATGCGGCGTGCGGCAGATGCGCGTGCAGCACATCCGGCTGCTGGCGCCAGAGCCAGCGGTTGAAGCGAAGCCATCCACGCGGGTCCGCCAGCCCCTTGCGCATTTCCAGGGTCGTAAAGGCGACGCCGGAATCGCGCAATTCCGCGGCCGCCGCGCCACCTGAGCCGGAAAGCGCCACCACGCTCACGCGCCAACCGCGCCGCCTCAGCCCCTTGGCCAGCAGCATGGCCTGGCGCTCGGCGCCGCCAATGCGGTCCAGGCCAGGAATCGCAATCGCTGCGTGGCTCATGGGTGCCTCCACGCATGCGCGTCGATCAGTTCTTCATACGCTTCGATCGCCCGCTCGAATGCAAACTCATCGGACCGCCAGGCTTTTCGAATCTTAGAATTGCGCGCCCGTTTGCGCTTGCGAAACGGAGCCCAGATTCCCATCGGCGAGGCGCAGCCGGCGGCGACGATGATTGACAGAGCAAAGAGTGGCAGCGATAAAGCACACAGGATGCCCGTAAGAGCAAAGCCCAACCAAGGACGAAACACAACTTCCCCCAAGCGACACGGTTGTCGCATCCCGGGCCGAAGCCGGCGCCGGAGACACTTCGAGCAGCACCATGATGAATGCGCCCCGAACCTGCTGAACTCTCGCCGCTGAGTTCTCAACAGTGCGGCATCAACACGCGCAGGAATCGAAACAGAAGCTCTTGAATTGTTTTCCGGGAATCTTCCTCGATGGAGTTGGACAGTGCTCTAAGAGATAAAAGCCTTAAAATACCTTGGCCCGGCACGCCCGATTTTTTGCTCCGCCTGAGCAAGCCTCCCTCGACAACGCGAGAGTGACCTTCGTAACGGATCCCCTCTTTGGGTGTGGAAAAACTGTATTGAATCTGTACCAAAAGGAAACATCAGATCAAAAAAAATGTCAAGAAGTAAATTTCCACAAGGAAAACTTTTGCGTTGATTACCTTTGTGCAGGGGCCGAAGATGGCCGTTCGATTCTTTCGCAATCACAACCCATCGTCGCCTGCTGCGGAACTGGTGCACTCGATGGAAGGAAATTGTGTGAGAACCTTTCGCCGGGCTGGATCGTCTCGAGCGCCAAGAGGATCGTGGCTGCAAGCGCATCGGCGGAGATTTCCGGCGTCAGCCACGCGCCAGGCCGGTCGCGCAGCAAATCCACAACGCCGCCACACGCCGGAGTGGCCACAAGCGGCAGGCCAGCCGCAGCGGCTTCCAGCAGGGCATTGGGCATTCCCTCATGACGCGACGAAAGCACGAACAGCGTCGCTTCAGGAAACAGAACGTAGGGACGATCGACGTAGCCGGCAAAGCAGACGGCCGTCTCCAATCCCAACTCGCTCGAAAGCGACTTCAATGCCGTTTCTTCCTGACCGGCGCCGGCGAGAATCAGCTTGACCTCGGGAAACCGTTCGCGCACCGCGACCATCGCCTTCAGCAGCAGATCGAAGCCTTTCTCCGGCGATAGCCGCCCAATGGCGAGCAGTTGCGGACCTGCGTTGTTTCGCGATGCCGGAGCCTGCATCGCTGCTCGAATTCCCTCGAGATCCACCGGGTTGGGCAACACCGCAATCTGCTCTTCGCCGATCCCCGCAGCTACAGCCAGATCCCTGGCCATCGCCTGCGACTGGCAGATCACGTGATCTGAGTGCCGATAAAGCAGGCGATAGATCAGCCGCATAAATCGCAGCAGAGTGCCGTATGCAAGAACGGACGACGCCGTCGCATTCTGTCGCACCAGCACGGCTAGCTTCGGCGGGAAAAGCGGCCGAAGCAGCAGGACAAGCAAGCTGATCTCTGCCGCTCCGGAAAGCAACACCGCGGGCCGAATCCGCCAGATCAATCGCAGCAGCGGAAACGCCGCGGCACGTGCCCGCCCTGCGCCGAGTGCGTGAACATTCACCCACGACGGAAACGATTCTCCGCTTGTGTCTGCCCGGCCCACGATCCCCAGATGGATCTCGTATTTTTCCTGAGACAGACCACGCGCCAGCAGAGCCATTACATGTTCGGCCCCGCCGCCACCCAAGTGGGAGACGAGCAGGAGGATTCTCGTGCGTTGCGCCATGAGTTTCCCGAGAGGGAGACCATTCTCGTCCAATGCCGGGTAATTGATGTGTGCTCACAATCACTGACTGTGTTTCAGATTGCTCTAATCTTGTGTTTCAAATTGATCCACTCTCTGTTTGGTCCATTGCCTTCGGTTCTCGCCAGAATCTGCCTATCCACCCTGACATTTTGGGGGAATTCAAAGAGCGCAGGCGCTTCATGGCAGATTCCGGGACCCTTTCCTTCAATCTTTCTTCAAATCTCAAAATGCCGCCCACCATCGTCATCGGCGTGACGACTCAGGAACTGTGCCTGATTCTGGGGGCGCGCTTGCGCGTACTTGGCCGGGCTGGATTCCACGTCGTCCTGGTCTCTGGCCCTGGCGCATTGCTCGAGCGCACAGCCCTGCGTCTCGGCGTAGAGTGCATTGCAATTCCCATGCGCCGTACCATCGCTCCTCTCGCCGATCTTGTCGCGCTGGTTCGTCTCTGGTGGATCCTCGGCATCCATAATCCGGATCTTGTCGAGTTCAGCACGCCCAAGGCCGGGCTGCTCGGCATGATCGCCGCCCGGCTGCGAGGCGTGCCCAGGCGAGTCTATTTGCTGCGCGGGCTCAGGCTGGAAAGGTCTCGCGGCTTCAAGCGATGGATTCTGCTCATTGCGGAGCGCGTGGCTTGCTCCTGCGCGCATGTGGTGCTCTGCAACAGCAAGAGCCTTCACGCAGAGGCGCTGGCGCTGGGCCTCGCGCCCGCCGACAAATTGTTGGTGCTGGGTGAGGGAAGCAGCAATGGGGTGGACGTTCGAGCGCTTCTCGCCCGGCCCCAGCGACGTGCGCGGCAAACTCGGAATCCCACTTGAGGCGTCTGTCGTCGGATTTGTCGGCCGCCTGACGCGCGACAAGGGCCTGCCTGAGCTTATCCAGGCTTTCGATCGGATTCTCGTCGCCGATCCTTCGGCGCATTTGCTGCTCGTGGGCTGGTTCGACGCCGCCGAAGACGCGCTCGACGCCGAATCGCGCCGTCGCATCCTCAATCATCCGCGCATTCACACGACGGGTTTCATCAGCGACACAGCTCCTTTCTATCGCGCGATGGACGTAATGGTTCTTCCCACGTGGCGCGAGGGATTTCCTAATGCCGTGCTCGAGGCTGCGGCCTCGGGCATTCCGGTGGTCACGACCGAATCCACCGGCGCTCGCGACGCGGTGGTTCCCGAAGTGACCGGCCTGCTCATTCCGCCCGGTTATCCCGAGGCCATTTACGAATCGGTGATCAAACTTATGCGCGATCCGGAGCGCCGCTTCTACATGGGTCGCGCGGCGCGTGCATGGGTGGTGGAACACTACTCCGAAGAGAGGGTTCTCGGCTTGACTGCGGAATACTACCGGAGCTTGCTCGACGCCGAACCGGTCACGCAGCTTCTGCACGCGTAGCCTGGGCCGTTTTCCAAACCGGCTTTCGTATGAGAGAAGGGAAGGGCACTACGATGAGCGCGGTGCAGTTCGTTCGATTTTTCCCAGCAGGAAGATGTAAGCCGCGATGCCGATGACCAGGTAAACAGCAGCGACGCGGAAGACCCACACGTAAGAATGCGTTACCGAAACCAGATAGCCGGTAACGATGGGAGCGGCGATTCCCGAGATTTGGTTGGAGAAGTTGATGATCCCTCCCACTTTGCCAACGTCGTTGCGGGCGGCAATGAGAGAGGGCAATGACCATCCCACGGGAGACGCGGCGGACAGGCCACCGATGGATATGCTGATCCAAATGAGAGCCTGCGTTGCGCTGTGTGTGTGGCCCGCGCCGAAGATGCCGAGGCCGAACGCGGTTCCACCGATGAGAACGGTTCGACGCACCGCGCTTCCGCTCCATCCGCGCTTCAGCAGCAGGTCCACAAGCCAGCCGCCGATGAACAGATCGGTGAACGTCGCGAAGAGCCAGGGCACACTGGTGTAGACAAACGAGTACATCTGGTCGAGGTGAAGGCCGAACAAAAGATAGCTGGGCAGCCAGGTTAGCAGCAGATAGAAGACGTAATTGTAGGAGCCAAAACCGATTGCGAGCCCAAGCACTTTGCGGTTGGCCAGAAGATGAAACAGCGATGAAGCGGGTTCGTTTGCAGCTTCGACCTTCGCGGACTCCTGATTCGCGCCCTCGATGTAGCGGCGTTCGACCTCGCTGAGGCGAGGCTCATCGTCGGGGTCGCGATACATCCGCCAGAAAAAGAGGAAATAAAGCGCGCTCATGAAGCCGGTGAGAGCAAAGCTCCAACGCCAGCCGAACTCAAGCAGAACGAAGCCCATGAGGGGAATGCCGACTACCGAAGCAAATTTGGCGGCCGCGTCGAATAGCGAGGTCGCGAAGCTGCGCTCCTTTTCGGGGAACCATGCGCCGATGGCCTTGGCATTCGCGGGGAAAGTAGGAGCTTCACCAACGCCGAGTAGAAAACGTGCAGCGAACAGGCCGCCAATCGAAGGCGTGAGGGCTGCGCCGAATGTTGCCACGCTCCAGAGCAACGTGCCAATCCGGCCGACTCGTTTCACGCCGAATTTGTCGAGGATGACACCGATCGGCAACTGGAGTGCAGCGTAGGTGAGGTTGTAAGCGCCGGAAAGATAGCCAAATGCGATGTCGGAGATGCCAAACGAGGCGATGAGAGCGCCGTGAGCGACTGAGAGGTTCACTCGATCGAAGTAGTTGACGAGCACGCCGATGCCGAGGAGACCGGCGATCCGCCAGCGATGCATGGGAATCCGTTGTTGCAACTGTTTTGGTTCTCCGGCCAAGACGACCTCTTTGGGGTTAACAGGAATCGAGGACGATTTCGTTCGCAACGCTTTCCTGCAGATCAATCACGATTTTCTGGCGGCAAATTCTTGAAGCGGCCGGAAACCAACAGGCCGGCGCGCATTCCCGGCATAGGATCGAACAACGAGTTCCCGGCCAGCAAAGGACTCGTGGTTTACACCGTCGCGCGGGTCGCGCCCGTCGATATTCCTCCGTCCACCAGGAGAATCTGGCCAGTAATATATGCACTTGCGTCCGAAGCGAGGAAGACGACCGCGCCATCCAGGTCATTCGGCTGTCCCGGACGTTTCAGCGGGATGCGGTCGGTGATGTACTCGACCCACTTCGTATTCTCATAGAGGACCGCGTTCTGTTTTGTCTTGAACCAACCCGGCGCCAAGCAGTTCACCGTGACTCCCGACGGTCCCCACTCGTCCGCGAGGCTCATGGTCAGCTGCTTGATTCCTCCCCGGCTGGCGCAATACGGGGCGATTCCCGCGGATCCAAAGACACTCGTGACCGAACCGATGTTGATGATGCGCCCGTAGCCTCGCTTCACCATGTGCCGCGCAAATGCCTGTGCAACAAAAAACGCGCCCCCTAAATTGGTCTCAAGCACGAGGCGCCATTCGTCAGGCGTAATCTCCAGCGCGGGCTTCCTCACGTTGCAGCCGGCGTTGTTCACCAGAATGTCGATCTTGCCAAAGTGGCTCCAGGCGCTCTCGGCTGCACGTCCGATGCCGTCAACATCTCGCACGTCCAATTCGAGCGGCAACACCTTTCGGCCCATCCCCTCGATCTCTTCCTGAAATGGTTTTAGGTCGGGCAAGTGGCGGCTGGTGATCACCAGATCGGCGCCGGCTCGTGCAAGCGCTCGGCCCAGGTATTGACCGAGTCCCCGGCTGGCGCCAGTCACTACCGCAGTCTTGCCAGTCAAATCGAATAAAGACGTGCTCATCAACTTTCCCTCACGGCTCAAGAACCACCTTCATCAGCCCAGGTTCATGCGCGTGCAGCCGCTCGAACCATTTTGCTGCATCGCTTAAAGGGGCCACCGCGGAGATCAGCGGCTCAACGCGGATCGCTCCTTTTTGCATCAGAGAAATACACTCCGGATATTCTCCTGCCGAAGCGCACGATCCCAGCAAACGGAGCTGACGGCTGACGACCCTCTGCAGCGGAATCTCCACCTTTGGCGAGACGTTGCCGATCAGCGTCACGGTTCCTCCCGAGCATACACATTCGATCGCTGTCGTGATGGGGGCCTGCGCGCCAACTGCCTCAACCGCGATGTCCGCCCCGCGGCCATCGGTGACGCCAAGAACTCGCGAAACGATCTCTGGCGTCGAGCCAAAAAATGTATCCGTCGCCCCGAGATCCCGCGCCATCTTCAGCCGGGTTTCGTCCACATCGACGGCGAAGACGCGATCGCATCCGAAGTGGCGAAATGCCTGAACACTCAAAAGGCCGATCATGCCGGCCCCAATCACGACCGCCGTCGAGCCCGGCCGAATCTCGGTGATCTTCGCCGCGTGAACCGCAGTCGAAACGGCTTCAATCAGAGCCGCATGGGCAAACGAGAACTCGCCCGGCAACGCATAAACGATTCGTGCCGGCACAGACACAAATTCTGCGAACGCCCCATTCCGACGGTATTCGCCGCAGGAAACTCCCAGCACCTGGCGATTCTCGCAGAGATTCACCGCGCCGGCCGCACAAAACCGGCACGCGCCGCAAGAGATGGTCGAATCGAAGGTGACGCGGTCGCCCGGCTTGACGCTGTGCACGTCGCGTCCAACGCTGTGAACGACGCCTGCGGCTTCGTGGCCCATGATCAAGGGCGGAATCCGGCGTCCAGTGCTGCCGTCGTAGCCGTGCACATCGCTGCCACAGATGCCGCACGCTTTGACCCGGATCAGCACATCCTCAGGCCCAAACTCGGGAATGGGGACGTCCTTCAGCTCCAACTCGTTATAGTTCTCGAGCATTAGCGCTTGCATCGTGTGCGCTCCTTCAACCCGTCTCACTGTCGCCAGCGAACAGATCGCGCTGTTCGCCGCCTGGCCTGGCAATCTCGGCACGCTTGCGACTCGCGGCACCAATCAAGCTGAGCACGTCAAGCGCCTGAATCGCCTGGCGGGGCACATAAATGCGCTGCGTGTTCGATCGTGTATCGGGCGGAGTGAGCAACAACCCGGCGCCTTCAACCAGACTCCGGTCATTGGCCGCCAACCCCTCCAACTCGTCGCCGTCCGTCAAGGTGAGCCGCAACCACAATCCGGCCGTCCGGGGCCGCAGGGTAAAGCGCTTGCGCACCAGGCGTTCCGGGTCGGCCTGGTCGGCCGGTCCGGTGGGAAAGGCGCGCACGAAGCACATCCACTTCACCTGCTCCCAGCCCACGCGCACTACTTTGCCGGCCTGGTCCAGAATCTCCAGCTCCGGCTTCGACTGCCCGAACTCGGCGCCCACATAGCCGGCAAACCAGTCACGGGAGAACTTGCGCACAATGACGGGTTTGCGTGCAGAGGCCATCGCTCTGGATTGTCGCACGAGCCGTGGCGAAGCGGCGCCAGCCTCTATTGCAACTTCTGGCTACCCAGCTTCGCGCCCGATGACAAGCGGCGGTGTTTCCCACACCTGAAAAGTTGCGAAGCTAGTGCAACTTAGCTGGTCTTCCACCGCGACTTGTGTTAAAGTTTTGCTTTGCAAGTTTCCATGAGTCGCACCGTAAGGGCAACATCTTCAGGCACTTGGGCTGCGGTCCAGACGACGGAATCAGGATAGAGCATGCCCGACTATATTTACCTGCTGGCAAACCGGCTCTCGGCCGACCAGCGCCATGCCATCGCGCAGCTAAGAACAGCCGCTCGCGATGCCGGGATTCTTCTCTTCCTGACCGGCGACGCAGTACGCGACCTTACCAGCGGCCACGCCGTCCGCGAGCTTGAGGTTGCCGTGAACGGGAACGCTCTCAAGCTCAAGAAACCATTGGAGAAGCTGGGCGGAAAGCTCTGGGGAGAAGACGAACCCTCGCGCAGCCTCTACCTGTGTTTTCCGGGCACTGTGCGCGTCAACGTTGTTAGCGCGCACCGGGTCGAATACCCCAAGCCGGGAAAGCCGGTCTTCCATCTCGCTTCCATTCAGGAGGACCTCCGCCGCCGCGACTTCACCGTCAATTCCATGGCCATCTCCCTCAATGAGGGGTCATACGGGCTCTTCATGGACCCGCTGAACGGCGCGGCCGACATCGAGATGCGCGCCTTGCGCCTGGTTTCAAATTACGGCTTCATCGAGAACCCGGCGCTGCTCATCCGAGCCATCCGCTATCGTGCTCGCCTCGGTTGGGAGATGGATCCCAGAACCCAGGCCCGCTACGACAACGCCAAAGGCGAGGGTGTGATCGAATTCCTATCCGCTCACGACCGCAAGCAGGAGCTGGAGCAAATCGGTCACGAAGAAGACGGCCTGAAAGTCCTGCGCGCCCTCGAGGCAGAAGGCTGGATGAAAGTTCTCTTCCCGGCCTGGACCTCAGCCAAGGCTGATGAGGCAAAGCTGAACACTCTTCATGATCTGGCGGCGCAGCTCCAGGTGCAGGGAATTCATCCCGACATGTCCGCCGCTCAAATGCAGCTGCTCACCGCAAAGCTGCCTTCGCGCGATCTCTCGTCGCTGAAGAAATCCCTATTGCGCCCGGGCTTCGTCGAAGAGTGGAACAAGCTGGACTCGCTTGCCTCAAGCTTCGCAAAGGCGCTGCTCTCCAAGCAGAACGCCAAGCCATCCGCATGTTTCAAGCTCTTCATGAGCTATGATCCGGAAGCGGTTCTTTGGCTTGGCTTTATAAGCAAGGACAAGACGGTTCAAGAACGATATAACCTCTTCCTCAAGGTCTGGCCAGAAGCACGTCAACGCACGCCGCACCTGCTGATGCAGGAGATGAGAATCACTCCCGAGCTGCCCATATACGGCGAGCTTACTCAGAAGATCTTCCTCGAATTGATCGATGGCAAACTGACCACCCCGGAGGAGATGCGGGCTTTTCTTGAGCCGTACTCCCCGCCCGCGCCGCCGCCTCAGGTCAGCATCAAGCGCCCTCGCGCACGCCGCGCGGGAGCCCGGATCAAGGAGCAGGTACCCGAAGAGGAGGATGCGGAGGACGTCATCGCGGACGACGATCTTGAGACCGTCGGCGCCGATGACGAGGAACTCGATCTGTCCATTCTGCCCAAGGGCGCCCTCGCAGCCGACTTGGATGCGGACGACGAAGAGGATGAGCTGGATGCCGACGAAGCCGAGGCGGCCCCGGCCGGTAAGAAGCTTGCAGGCAAGAAGGGACAAAAGCCCGCGCCCGCCGGCAAGCCAGTTGCGGGAAAACCATCCGCTCCAACCGCGTCGGCAAAGCCAGTCAAGCCTGAAGTCAAGGCCCAGGTAGGGGCCCAGGTCAAGGCCCAGGCAAAGGGCCAGCCCGCTGTCGCGTTGAAAAAGCCTGTGCCTGCTCCAGCGCCGCCCAAATCCGCAAAGTCGGCCAAGCCTGAGGTCAAGGCGCCAGCGAAGGCAAAGGCCAAAGCCGCCGCCGCCAAGCCTGTGAAGGCCGCGGCAAAAGCGCCGGCGAAGAAGCCCGCACCGGCAAAGGCAGCAAAGCCCAAAGCCAAGCCAAGGCCGACCGCAAAGCCCGTTAAAAAGGCGCCGGCGAAGCCCTCTAAACCGGCAGCGAAGAAGCCGGCCACCAAGGCGCGGAAAAAGCGCTAAACCCCGTTCTTATCTCTGAGTGACCACCATCAACAGGTCGGGCGTCACGCGGCAGGTCTTGCCCTGTGGCGGCGTCCACGTCGATCCGTCGGAATACTTCACTGAGAGCAGTTCGATGGAAACGACTGCCGTCAGGCCTGGCGCCCAAACGTCTGCCGAGAATGTGCGGTCAGCGCCGGGTGTGAAGGGAACCGTAAGCGTCCGCACCCCCAAAGCCGCGTCGAGAGCCGCGTCCTGGCTTGCGCCCACCTGCCCCACCTGTTCTGTGCGGCCCTTTGCCGTCCAGCCGCGCAAATTCACGGTCGCGCTCGCGATCATCCGTTGATCCGGACTGTGCAGCTTGAGATGCAATCGCTGTGCAACGCCTTGAGGATGATTAGCGCCGGTCTTGACGATGCTTCCATCGGAGAGATGAGAAGCCTGCAGGTAAACCGGGCACAGATTCGGCGGTGTCGCGGGCGTTGTGGTCGTGATCGCCTGACCGCCGGGTCCAACGAGGGTTGTGGTATCCCTGCCGACAACGCCATAACTGCTGTTCTGCGCCACAAGCCCTGGTTGCGCAAAAAGAAGCAAGCATCCAAGAAAGCCGGCCAGCTTCACGGATGGCCTCCTTCCCAAGTTTCGCCTCCATTGTCCACCCATCCCATCCCCTTGTCCACAGCAGGGCACCAACGGTGGCCCACGACCGAATTCATCAAACGTTTGCATTCTCTTTGCTTGGGTGCATTACCCTGTTAATGGTTCCCAGCGGTCAACTGATCCCGAGCAACTCAACTGGCCGCGGGACGAGGACTGATGGTTTTGAGCCAATCCGTATTTCTTCTGGAAGACGACTCCGATATAGCCAGGCTGGTGCAACATCATCTTGAAGCGGCGGGCTTTGAAACACGCCTCTTCCACACCCCCACAAATCTCATTCCCGACGCCGAGCGCAAGCCTCCCGCGCTATTTCTCCTGGACATCATGGTTCCCGGCGGCGATGGCCTGGATGTTTGCCGCCGCTTGCGTAATCATGCCGGTCTGTCCACCATCCCCATTATTTTTCTTACCGCACGCGCCGGAGAAAACGATCGCGTCCTCGGGCTCGATCTCGGCGCTGACGACTACATCACCAAGCCGTTCTCGACGCGCGAGCTGGTAGCCCGCGTCAAGGCCGTGTTGCGGCGATTTGAGCGGCCCACGACGCCCTCCATCATCAGCTTTGAGGAGATCATCATCGACGCCGGCGCCATGCAGTTGAAGGTGCGCGGCGAGCTCACCACCACCACGGCAACCGAGTTCCGCCTGCTCGACTATCTGGCGCGCCATCCCGGCCGCGTCTTCAGTCGAGATCACCTTCTCGACGCCGTCTGGGGCGACGCCCGCTTCGTCACGCCGCGGTCGGTGGATGTCTATGTGCGCCGCATCCGTGAGAAAATCGAAATCGACCCGGAGAATCCGCGCTACCTGAAGACTGTGCGCGGCGCCGGCTATCGTTTTGAACTGCCGAAGGGCGCGTAGGAACGAGCCGTCAGCCTTCAGCTCCCAGCCTTCAGCTTCTTCTCAGGAAATCGGGGCAGCACGCTGGACTATCGACGAACCGATGGACTGAAACCGGAAGCTGATTCTGAAACGGCAACGGCTGAAAGCTGATGGCTAATAGCTGAAAGCTGCTTCTCATGACCTCGAACGTCTTCACAAGGCTGCTCGGATTATTCGTCGCCCTCCTCGCGCTCCAGGCGTTGATCATTGCGTTCGCCTTTCAGCGATTCCTGCTGCACCCGGGCGATGGAACGATCGAGTTGCTCGGCAGAGATGCCCTGTGGTCGGGCCTGATCGCGCTCGTCGTTGCCATTCTTTTGGCCATCTTCATCTCCCGCCGCATCTCCGCCCGCTTACGCCGCGTCGTCAGCTTCGCTCACCGCATCGCCAGCGGCGATCTCACTGCCCGCATCGATTCGACAGGCCCGTCCAAAGGCTTACTGACCGGAGTGAACGAGCTCAGCGCAGTGGAAGCCGCTCTCAACGATTCGGCGGTGCGCCTGGGCAATGACTTTGCCGAGCTCGAAAGCGGGCGCGCCGAACTGGCCGTCATGCTCGACTCGATGCAGGAGGCGGTCGTCGCCATCACTGCCGCCGGATTCGTCCGCTGGTCCAACTCCGTTATGCAGAGCGTTCTCGGATCGCAGCTCGCGCCTGGCCGCCCGCTGGTTCACTCCGTTCGCGATCCTGAGCTGCTGGCCTGCGTGCGCGGCGCGCTCGAGCGCCGCGAACTGTGCGTGGGCCGCGCCAGCTTGCTTGCGCCGGGGCGCGTCTTTGAGGTCAACGCCGCGCCATTGCCCGCCGGTGGTGCGCTCGTCGTTCTCCACAACGTCACCAGCATCGAGGCCGCGCAAAAATCGCGCCGCGAATTTGTCGCCAACGTCAGCCACGAACTGCGCACGCCGCTCACTTCCATTCAGGGCTACGTTGAAACGCTGATCGAGGATCCAAATCCGAGTCCTGAAACCACGCTTGAATTCCTTGGCGTCATCCTGAAAAACGCCAGCCGCATGAACCGCCTGACCGAGGATTTGCTCGCACTGGCCAGCGTCGAAAGCCCCGACTACAAGCTCTCGATGCAGCCGGTCCGCGCCAGCGTGCTTTTGCAGGACGCCATCGACTCCATCGGCGGTATCGTTGTCGACTCTGGCGTCAAGCTCCAGTCCGCGGGCGCACCCGACGCTGTGGTCATGGCCGATCCCGATGCCATGCATCAAGTCTTCGGCAATCTCATGGAGAACGCACTTAAATACGCGCAATCAGGCAAGCGCATCCGCGCCGGCGCACGGCTGCTCGCCTCTGAAGTCGAGTTCACCATTCAGGACTTCGGCCCGGGCATCGCCTCCGAGCATCTGGAACGCATCTTCGAGCGTTTCTATCGCGTCGACAAGGCCCGTTCGCGCGAATCCGGCGGCACTGGCCTCGGCCTCGCCATCGTCAAGCACATCGTGCTCGCCCATGGCGGCCGCATCTGGGCCGAGAGCGAGCTGGGTAACGGCGCATCGTTCCACTTCACGCTACCGCTGGCGCCGGTACCGCAGAGCGCGCCCCAGCCCGCGCCCACCCAACCAACCCATGTCGGCGCAACTTCCTAGCTTCGAGGTTCCCAATGTCCGTTGGTTCTCCACACAAATCTCATCCTGACCCCTGATCCCTGTTCTCTAATCCGCGTTTTTTCAACTGCCCTTAACATTCGACATAGACAATGAAAACCGGCAGGAAATCCAAAAGGGAGCATATCGTGAAGAAATCATTGCTAGTCGTCGCCTTGTTTGCTTTGGCGCTGAGCGCGGCTCAGGCTCAAACGGTTACAGCCGCAGGCGCAACCTTCCCGTATCCCATTTATTCCAAGTGGTTCACCGAATACAGCGCCGGGCATCCGGGCGTTCAAATCAACTATCAATCCATCGGCTCCGGCGGCGGCATCAAGCAGGTGTGCTCGGGGACCGTTGACTTCGGCGCTTCCGACATGCCCATGACCGACGATTTGCTCAAGTCGTGCGGCGTAAAGCTGATTCACATTCCCACCGTGCTGGGCGCTGATGTTCCGGCCTACAACGTACCGGGTGTCAGCACTGATCTCAAATTCAGCCAATCCGTAATCGCGGACATCTTCCTGGGCAAAATCACGAACTGGAACGATCCGCAAATCGCCAAGGACAACCCAGGTGTCCATCTGCCTGACCAGAAGATCATCGTGGTCCATCGTTCCGATGGCAGCGGAACCACGTTCATCTGGACCGACTTCCTGAGCAAGATCAGCAAAGAGTGGGCCAGCGGTCCGGGCAAGGGCACGGCGATCAATTGGCCGACTGGCGTGGGCGGCAAAGGCAACGAGGGCGTGGCTGGCTACATCCGCCAATTGCCCGGCGCTGTCGGATACATCGAGCTGATTTATGCGCTCCAGAACCACATCAACTTCGGATCGGTCCAAAACGCGGACGGAAAATTCGTCAAGGCCTCAATCGACGGCGTGACGGCCGCTGCCGCCACGGCCAAAATACCGCCCGATTATCGTGTCTCCATCACTGACGCGCCGGGCCCCAATGCCTATCCCGTCTCCAGCTTCACCTATCTGCTCATTCCCACCCAGCCAAAGAATATGGCGAATGAAAAGATCATGAAGGACCTGTTTAGTTGGTGCATCAAGTCCGGCGAGGGTGAAGTCTCAACTCTCTCCTATGCTCCGCTCCCTGAGAGCCTCCAGCAGAAGGTCCTCCAAACCGTCTACGCCCTGCCGTAACGCTGTAGCGCCGGGCTCCTGCCCTCCTTCATCACTCAGGCCCCTCCCTCCGCATCGTCTGCCCCTCCGCAGCTCGCCGTAGCCGTTCGCATTCCCTCGGGAAATCCTGCACCTGCCGGCTGAAAGCTGGGAGCAGCAGCCTGATTCCTGCTCTCTAACCCCTGAACCCTGCTGTTTTGGTACACTCTCCAAGGCCCGGGTGTTACGATTGCCGGTTTCCACAAAGAAGCGCAATGACTCCTTCTCAGATCGCAACGATCAATGATCTCTTCGTTCGCATCGCCTCGGCCGCCAATCCGCGCGCCGTTCTTTGGCAGGACGAGTTCGGACACTGGCACCCAATCTCCTCGGATCAGATGTATCAGCGCGTCCGCGCCCTGGCCACGGCGTTTCTGCGCTTCGGCGCGAAGAAAGGCGATCGCATCGCCCTCGTCAGTGAGAATCGCTGGGAGTGGGCCGTCACCGATTTTGCCACCCTCGCCATCGGCGCCGCCGATGTGCCGCTCTATCCCACCCTCACCGGCGAGCAGATCGCCGAGCAGATCCGCGATGCCGGTTGCCGCATCGCCGTCGTCTCCACGCGCCAGCAGTTCGACAAGCTTCAATCCGTGCGCGCGCAAACTCAGTTGCAGCTCATCGTCATGATGGATTCGCCCGCTCCCGACGGCGCCGTCGCCATGAGCGAGCTGATCGGCGATGTGGACGCGCTCGGCGCTCAGCGCGATCCTGTCTTCGACGCTCTCGTTCGCGCCGTTGAACCCAGCGATCTCGCCACGCTTATTTACACCTCCGGAACCACAGGCGAGCCCAAAGGTGTCGCGCTGACCCATGGCAACTTCGCTGCGAATCAGAACTTTGCCGCCGTCGATTTCGGTTTCAATTCCACCGACGCCTGCATCTCCTTTCTGCCGCTCTCGCACGTCACTGCCCGCGCACTCGATTACGTGATGTACAACCACGGCGCGCAGGTCGCCTACTGTACCCAGTTCGACAAGCTGCCTCAGGCCATGCGTGAAATCCGGCCGACGGTCATCGTCGGCGTTCCGCGAGTCTACGAGAAGATCCGCCAGGCAGTGGAGCAAAAGGCCGGGCAATCGCCGGTCAAGAAGCGCCTGCTGGCCTGGGCCATCCGTCAGGGCGCAGACTCCGCCGATACGGTCTACGACGGCCGCAAGCCCGGTTCGGTCGTGTGGAAGCTCTCCAACAAGCTCGTCTACTCCAAAGTCCGCGAGGCCTTCGGAGGACGCGTAAGAATCTTCGTCTCAGGCGGCGCGCCCCTTGGCATCGACACGGCGCGCTGGTTTGCCTCCGCAGGTATTGCTCTTTGGGAAGGTTACGGTCTCACCGAAACCTCGCCCGTGATCGCGCTGAATACGCCGATCCGCCATCGTATGGGTTCGGTTGGCATGCCCTTGCCCAATATCGAGCTCAAGCTCGCAGATGATGGCGAATTGCTGGTCCGCGGCCCCTCGATCTTTGCGGGTTATTGGCACAAGCCCGCCGCTACCGCGGAGTGCCTCGACAGCCAGGGATGGTTCCGCACCGGCGACATCGCGCATCTCGACGCCGATGGATTTCTCTACATCACCGATCGCAAGAAGGAACTGCTCAAGACCTCCGGGGGCAAGCTGGTCGCGCCTCAGCCCATTGAAAACAAGCTGAAGAACAACGTGCTCGTGGCACAGGCAGCGCTCATCGGCGATCGCCACAAATTCATCTGCGCCCTGCTGTCGCCCAACTTCGCCGCTCTGGAGGACTGGGCACGCCATCATGGAATTGCGTCACCGTCGCGCGCAGGACTCGTGGCCGACTCGCGCGTCGTCGCGCTTTACGCCGAGATTGTCCGCGAGGTCAACGGCACCCTGGCCAACTTTGAAACTCTCAAGCGCTTCCGCGTCGTGGCCGAGGAATGGACGCAGGACTCCGGGGAACTCACTCCCTCGATGAAGATCAAGCGTCGTGTTCTCACGGCTCAATATGCGGCGGTGATCGACGAACTCTACGCCGACGAAGCAACCGCCCGCGGCGAATAGGCAAACTGAGCTGGCCGATGCCGCTCGGCACCAGCCGCCGCTTGTGCCACATGCGCTGCAGGGCTCCAAAGAATGGCGCGCCCCACGCGCCCACCCCGAGCACAGCCCCAAAAATGATCACGGCGTCGATGCTCAGCCGGCCTTCGCGGGTCCAGTAAACGTCGGGCTCCAGGCTAAGCCACAATGCGAACTCGTCCAGCGTGAGAGCCGCGCCCACTCCGTAGCCCACCGCCATCAGCCGTCCCAGAAAAATGGACATGGGCGAGTGTGACCATCCCAGGTCGAGCAGCCAGCCGTATCCCACAAAAAGCAAAATCAGAATGCCCCACACCAGGTGGTGAATGTGCATTCCGCGCACCATCACCCACTGCAAGTGCCCCTCGTGATTTGCGATCCGGTGGACGAGCAGCCGTACCCCGGCAAAGGTAATGAGAAAGGCTACGGAGGCAATGAACATTCGCTGCCGCGGCCGGTCGGGAATGGTGGCGCGGATCAGGTAGCCCAGTCTCGTCAATTGCAGCAGCACCAGCAGCACGACGACAACCAGGCCGACGAACGCAAGCAGGAACCCAGCGCCAGTTTCCGGCATACCTTATTGAACCACCGGCGCGCAGGAGGGGTTCCCGGACGTTTCGTAAGCGTCCCTGGTCATTGGACAGGTATCTGCGGCTGTTCGGGCGTGGGCGCTGTAGGCTGCTGGTCCGGTGGTACGACTTGCGTTGCTTGCTGTGGAGTGAGAATCCCCGTCAATGCGTCGAGTTTTACATCAAGATTTTTCATGTCACTACTGAAAGCAAGAACATCACTTGCGTGGGACTCAAGAGTCCCCACACGCTCACTTAGTTGTTTTAATTGTGATTCATCGCGCGCAAGTTGCACATTCTCTTGATACACGATCACAGCTAACACCAGCGAAAGACAAAACAACAACGTTGTCACAAATGCATGCATATCAGCCCCCAAATTGTTAGTTGGAAGAGAGCAATCTATCGATATCGCCCCTGAGCTTTCCAGTGCTCTCAAGAACAGAGGCGGTCACGACCCGTGCGGGTACATGTGTTGTGTAGAGAATGGGGGGAGATTGACCGTTATCGTTCCTTTCCACTCGCGAAAGCAATACGGGCGCAAAGGCCCAAAGAAGCACCTCGGCCCCGCCCTCATCAACGTATCGGAGTTGATACCAACCACGATCCGCTTTGACCACTTGAACCAGATCGCCGGTTTTCAGAATGCGAATACGCGTGAGCGCTGTCGGGTCGGTGTAGGCTGTTACCGGCTCTCCCAAGCGCGTTTCAATTTCTGCGAGAAGCTGACGGGACCCTGCCGGATAGGTTCCAAAAATCCGATTGCCTTCGATTCGGGCGACCTCGTTGCCCTTGGTGTCGGTAATGGTTCCTTCACCCATATTTATGTCATAGAGGTGCTTTCCGTTGACGTAAAGACCCGGAGTTTCCCCTTCGTCGGAAAAAAGCAATTCTCTTGGCATCTGGTCCGTGCCCAATAAGTCGCCGAATTCCGCGCTTTCAGCAGCAACGCCGGAGGCTGATTCGGCCAACGCGGGCGCAGCTCGCGCTACAGTGGTGGCTACGGATGCCATTTCGTCCGCTTCAATGGCTTCAACAGCCACTCCAGCGCACCCGCAAATGCCCAGAAGAAGGGACACCGCGACCGCAAGCTGCAATCGAGAGGACGGGTTCCCAGAAAGGAGATTCATAGGAATACCCTGATAGCCGATTATCCCACGAAATGAAAAAAACTCAATTCAATTGTTAGCGGACGACTAATCCCAAAGGAGAGGATGGGTCGGTAGTATCAAGTTGACTTGGAGCAGCTCAGACGGGCGCTGGAGCCATGCTCCAGGCAAATCTCCTCGTGTCCTCCGTCACGATTCCCGTTGACAGTGCCGCGATACACTGGTTAAGGCCGGTGATTCTCCCCGCCTCCGGTAAAAACTGCGCACTGCGCCTCAGACTTCAAACCCAGCGGCCGATACTGAGGACTGTGAACTGTGAACCACGAACTGTGAATTAAGAACTACGAACCGCGAACTACTTTTACGAGGAGACTTCACGATGCGAGTTGCTTTGTTGACCGGTGGCGGAGACTGCCCCGGACTGAACGCGGTCATTTATGCGGCCGTGAGGAAGGGCATCAACCACTATGGAGACGAGTTCATTGGATTCCTGAACGGCTGGCGCGGCGTGCTCGATAACAACTTTATTCCGCTCACGCTCGACAGAGTTGACGGCATCCAGTTGAGGGGCGGCACCATTCTGCACTCTTCGCGCACCAATGTGAAAAAGATCCCCGGCGGCATCGACAAAGTGCAGGAAGTCCTCAAGATCAACAAGATCGACGCCCTCATCGCGCTCGGCGGCGACGACACGCAATCGGTCACGCTCTTCTTAAGCGAGCACGGCGTGAATGCCGTTGGCGTTCCCAAGACCATCGACAACGACATCAGCGGCACCGACCAGACCTTCGGCTACGACACAGCGGTTATGATCGCCACCGAGGCCGTCGACCGCATTCACACCACTGCCGACTCGCACAATCGCGTGATCGTCATTGAAGTCATGGGCCGCGATGCGGGATGGATCGCCTACGCTTCAGGCATTGCCGGCGGCGCACACGTCATTCTTGTTCCCGAGAAAGAGATCGACATCGACCACGTCTGCGCGCTGCTCAAGTACAACTACGATCGCGGCAAGCATTACGGAGTCGTCGTGGTCGCCGAGGGCTGCCATCTCCCCGAGGTCGGCCAGGTCATCGGCTCCGAGCAAGTTGACTCCTTCGGCCACGTGCGCCTCTCTGGCATTGGCGAAGCGCTCGCTGAGCTCATCGAAAAGAAAACCGGCTACGAGACCCGCTCAGTGAATCTGGGCCACACGCAGCGTGGCGGCGTTCCCACGGCCTTCGATCGCGTTCTCGGCCAGCGCTACGGCCTGCACGCCATCGACATGGTGCACCAGAAGAAGTGGGGGCGCATCGCCGTCCTTCACGGCACCGACATCACCGACATTCCCATCAAGGACGCGATCGCGACCAACCGCAAGCTCGATCAGCGCTTCTTCGATGTGATCGCGGACCTCGAAGCCAAGGTGTAGGTGCAAAAGCGCCACTCTGAACCGTGCGGGCCGCCCGAGGGCGGCCTGCGGTGTCTCTAGACTGATCTCTGTTTATGCTCTTCCGCTCCTACCAACCCGTCGACTTCGCCCAACTCTACGCTGTGGAAGAACTCTGCTTCGAGCCGCCGTTCCGCTTCAGCCGCGTCTTGATGCGCAAGTTGATCGCGAACCCCAACTCCGCAACCTGGATTGCCGAAGAAGACGGCGAGCTGGCTGGTTTCTCGATTGTCGATTGGGCCGCTGTGCCGAAAGGAACCGTCGCCTACATTCAAACAATTGAAGTGCACCCCGCTTTGCGACGCCGCGGCATCGCGGCCGAACTCTTGCGTCTCTCGGAAGATTCCGCGCGTGCCGCGGGCGCAACCGCAATCTGGCTCCATGTGGACGTTGAAAATGGCGCGGCCATCCGTCTTTATGAAAGCCGCGGCTACGCGCCCAAGGGCAGGGAAGAGCACTTCTACGCGCGCCATCGCGCCGCGTTCATCTACGCAAGGCCGCTCAATGCCTCAGCACCGTAGCCCGTCGCGCGTTCAAATTCTGCAGATGCCGCCAGCGCCGCTGTCTGACCACTGACAACTGATCACTGCACACTGCTTTTGATGAACGCCGCGACGTTGTCGTGAAGCTGTTTTACGCACTCATCGCGCACATAGACCATGTGGCCCGACTCGTACCACGCGTATTGAATGTTTTTCGCCAGCGACTGCGGAATAGGCAGATGTTTCTCTTCGTACATCGCTGCGAAGAACGGCGTGGCCAGATCGTAATAACCGCCATTTACCAGGACCTTCAGCCGCGGGTTGGTCTTCATCGCCTCGGCCAGGTCCCCGCTCACATTCACGCCAATGGGATTGCCATTGTGGACCCAATTCCACTGCGGCTCCGCCGTATACAGCAGCGGTTGGTATGTCTGTCCGTCGCCGTACTTCAGATCCTGGCGAACATACTGATTGAAGAGCGCCACGTAGGCTGACGAAATCGCCGTCGACTGCGGATCGTACTCGGCGTTCTGGCTGAGCGGATCAAGGTTCGGCCCGGAGAAGCGTGTATCCAGCCGTCCCGTCGTCAAATCATCGGCATCCTGCAGTGACTTCTCGAACTCCGGACCGCTTACACGCAGGTTGGCCTTGAGCAGGTAATCGACCTGCAAACCGGTATACTCGTGCAGCTTCTCCGCCACCTGCTGTTTCTCGTCGGCGCTCACATCGGTTCCCAGCGCCAGCGCATGCGCATACGGTCCCATGGCGAAGTCTTCCACGTCCTTCAAAAGCGGTTCCAGCGCGGCCGGTTCGTTAGGCAGCTTCTTGTGGTACCACGCCGTTGCCGCGTAGGTGGGCAGCGCAAGCTCGTAAGGCAGATCCACTCCGGGATTGTTCGCGGGTTGGTCGATATCGGTGGTGAAGTTGAAGATCTGCGACAGCAGAATGACTCCATTGATGTCGATGCTCAGCTTGTTCTCGAGCAGATCGGCCAGGACAGCCGACCGCGT
The DNA here is from genome assembly GCA_963823805.1 of uncultured Acidobacteriaceae bacterium. Classification (GTDB taxonomy): domain Bacteria; phylum Acidobacteriota; class Terriglobia; order Terriglobales; family Acidobacteriaceae; genus Telmatobacter. The sequence goes on from CAWGMW010000001.1 coordinate 853,173, forward strand.
TGTGCCGTAGCTCTCGCCAAAGATGAACTTGGAGGAATTCCAGCGCCCATACTTTGAAATAAAGCGCTGGATAAACCGCGCATAGGCGTTCGCGTCGCCGTCCACTCCCCAGAATGCCTTCTGCGGATCTTTTCCCAAAAGTTGTCCAAAACCCGTGCCAGGCGCGTCAATGAAAACCAGGTCGCTTACGTCGAGCAGTGAATTTGGATTGTCGACCATGGTGTACGGCGCCGCGGGCAAGTGGGTGTCGCCAGCCGTCATCACGTGCTTGGGCCCGAGCGATCCCATGTGCAGCCACACCGTCGAGCTGCCCGGCCCGCCGTTGTAAAGGAACGTGATCGGCCGATCCTCAGCCTTCGCGTCCTTCTTGAAATAGGCCACGTAGAACATTCGCGCAACGGGGGTTGCATCCTTCGCACTCGCGGGCGCGTTAAGCGCGGTCTCGCTTCCCGGCTGCGGTTTGCCGTCCATTCCAAGCTCGGCATCCTGCGCATCCGTCGATCCCACCGTGATGGTCCCGGCGATGGCCGTGTAGGCGATCTGCCGCCCACCCACATTGATCGTGCCCTGCGTCGTCGAGTCGGCAGGTGGAGCGGCCTCGGCGGTCTTGTCAGGGGTTGCGGGAGTCGCCGGGGTCGCGGGCTTCGCCGCGGTCTTGTCGTCCTGGGCGCGAATCGAAACGGTAAGAATCATCAAGGCCGCCGCAACAGCGACAGCAAACCAACGGCAATTTGATTTCATGTAGTGTTCTCCGAGTGGAATAACGAGCGAAACGTTAGTATAAAGGGCGCCACCCAGCCGGTTTCTGGAATTTCGCTTCTCCCGAATACCCGAAAGAAGCGCCGCACCCGCTTCGGCAGCCTCTGATCACTGATCACCGACCGCTGATCACTGTTTACTGCGCGCCGTCCGCGTTCTTGATAAACGCCGCCACCCGGTCGTGGAGTTGTTTGCGGCATTCATCGCGCACATATGCCATGTGGCCCGATTCGTACCAGTCGTACTCGATATTTGTCGTCAGCGACGCCGGAATCGGCAGATGCTCTTCTTCGTACTCCGCGGCAAAAAACGGCGTGGCCAAATCGTAGTAACCATCGTTCACCATCACCCTCAGCCGCGGATTCGTCTTCATCGCCTCGGCCAGGTCTGTGCTCACATTGAGCCCGGTTGCGCTGCTGAATGGGCCCCTTCCACCCTCCCGCATCATATTCCAGCTGAAACCGTCAAACAACGCGTCCGGCAGGTACGTCTGACCCTCGCCGAACTTCAGGTTCTGTCGTAGGTACAGATTCACCAGCGAAAAATACGCCGACGAAATTGCCGCGCTCTGCGGATCGTACTCCGATCCCTCGCTCAACGGATCGAGCGTCGGACCCAGGAAGCGCGTGTCGTATCGTCCGGTCGTCATCCCTTCCGGGTCGTCGAACGTCTTTCCAAACTCGCCGCCTTTCACGCGAAGGTCGGCCTTGATCAGGTAATCCACCGGAAGCCCGGTGTAATCGTGCAGCTTCTCGGCGACCTGCTGCTTTTCCGCGTCGCTCAGATTGTTTCCTTCTGCCAGCGCATGCATGTATTCGCCCATCGCGAAGTTTTCCACCTCTTTCAGGAAGGGCTCCAGCGCCGGTGGCTGGGGCGATAGCTTCTTGTGATACCACGCTGTCGCCGCGTAGGTGGGCAGCGCAAGCTCATAGGGTAGGTCCATGCCGGGCTTTGCCCCGCCCACGCCCATTGCAATCGGAACGTTGAAAACCTCACCCAGCAGCATCACGCCGTTCAGATCAATGTCCTTCTCGTTTTCCAAAATGTCCGCCAGCACCGCCGATCGCGTCGTCCCGTAGCTCTCGCCAAACAGAAACTTCGGCGAGTTCCAGCGGCCGTACTTCACCAGAAAGCGCGCGATGAACCGGGCGAATGCCTCCGCGTCCTGGTCCACGCCCCAGAACGCCTTTCCCGCGTCTTTGCCCGCCAGCCGCCCAAAACCCGTTCCCGGCATGTCGATGAACACTTCATCGCTCACGTCGAGCAGGCTGTCGGTGTTATCGATCAGCCTGTACGGAGCGCCCGGCAGATGCGTGTCGCCAGCCGTCTCCACATACTTCGGCCCCAGCGATCCCATGTGCAGCCACATTGTGGAGCTGCCCGGCCCTCCATTATAAAAAAATGTAATCGGCCGGTCCTCGGCATTCGCGCCCGTCTTGAAATAGGCCACGTAAAACATGTGTGCCACTGGCGGCGCATCAGCCGGCTCCTTGGGCGCTGCAAGCGCAAGTTGCGATCCCGGCAGCGGTTTGCCGTCCTGGCCAAGCTGCGCATCGTCGGTGTCGGTCGCGCCCACCGTGATGGTTCCGGCAATCGCCGTGTACGCGATGTGCTGCCCGCCCACATCGACGGAGCCCTGCGTAGTTGAATCCGGCGGTGGCGCCGGCTCCGTAGCCTTCGTGCTCTTCTCGGCGGTTGAATCCGAATTCGCGGCGGGCTTTTGGTCTTGCGCGCAAAGAGCCGGAGCCAGAATAAGCGCTGGCACAGCAAGAACGGCAAGGAGAATGGGAGAAATAGATTTCATCGGAGGGCCTCCAGGACGAGCTAATCAAGCAGGGCAACAGTATAGAACGCTGAGCAGATCGGGGAAGTAAGGAGTCCTCTCTGATCCCAATTCAGTGAGATTCCGTGATCCTCGGCCGCGCTTCTGATTGCAGCTGCTCCGACACTTCCTCGATCTCGCGAAAGACGAGATAGCAGAAGCCGTGGTCGGTTGGAAATCGGTAAGAGCCCGGCGATTCCAGGAGGTGAACAGCCACAGCCGTCATCTCCCAACCGGTGTATTCATCCGCGTCAAGGAACGAAGAAGTGAGCTTGTCATACCCATTAGCCTCACCGAAGTTGCGAACTCGCTCTATGTCGCGCTTTTCAGATTCGGGGATGTTGCGATTGGCCCAGCTCCACTCCCACTGGTCGCCTTGAGTAGTGCCTACAACCGAGCAATGAACCTGCAGCCTCCGCTGCCCGGCATTCGAGAAGGTCAGCGTGGCCGAATCGGTGTCCCAGTCCCACCGTTCGCGCTTTCCATACTTCAAATCAAATCGCTCGTTCTTCTCCATGGACTCGTGAACGATCGGGTGCAGGAACTCTTGAAAACAGTCGTCGCAAATGGTCACCGTTTTCCTCCTCCTGCTGCGGCCTCTGGAACGGCTTGCCAAGAGTCTATACCAACCGCGCTTTAGCCGAGACTCGGCAAGGCCGCCAGCCTGCGCCATCGTCAATTGCTATCCTGACTGCTGGAGCGCGGTGCAATCGGAGGCCGATCCGCCAGATATGTATTCGCCGAAATTCAATCAGGTTCACGATCGCGGCATCCTGCTTGAAGCCATGCGGGCGTATTCCTTCGCGACGATCTTCGGTCCGGCGTCGGGCGAGCAATCGGGTGCGAGCACCGTCGCAACCCATCTTCCGCTGGTCATCAAGGATGAGGGCGAGCACGGCCTTATTGAAGGTCATTTCGCCAAAGCCAATCCCCACTGGCAAGCGCTCGCCGGACGCGAAACTCTCGTCGTTTTCGCGGGGCCGCACAGCTACGTTTCTCCAACCCTCTATGTTGAAGAGCTCTCCGTGCCCACATGGAACTACATCGCTGTTCACGCCTACGGCACGCTTTCGCTCGTCGACGACGATCCCGGCAAAGAAGCGCTTCTGGCCGGTCTCATCGCTGCAAACGAGCCTTCATTCACCGATCGTTGGCGCGGCTTGCCGAAGGGTTTTCGCCGTACCATGCTCGCGGGCATCATGGGCTTTCGCATCCCCATTGCTCGCATCGAAGGCAAATTCAAGGTCAGCCAGAACCGCTCCCCGCAGGAACGCAAGAATGTGTACGCCGCCCAATCCGGAGGCTCGCCCGACGAGCGGGATTTGGCGCGATGGATGGAGCGCCTGTTGGGCTCAAATCTCCAATCATGACAGCGGCGCCCATGCATCCCTGCGAATCCAGCATTTGTTATACTTGCAGGGGTAGCAACCCTTGCGGAAGTGGTGAAATTGGCAGACACACCATCTTGAGGGGGTGGCGCCGAAAGGCATAGGGGTTCAAGTCCCCTCTTCCGCACCAAAAGATTTCGCGGCTGGACTGACCACTTCCGGCACGCATGGAAAGCAGAATTAGAAATGCAGATTTTCTTCTACTTTGTTGTCACGCTGCACATCATCGTGTGCTTCTTCCTGATCGGTGTCGTCCTGCTGCAGCAGGGCCGCTCGGCCGACTTGGCTGGCGCCTTCGGCGGCCAGGGTTCACAAACCGCATTCGGTCCCCGCGCCGCGGCCAACCTACTCACCCGGCTCACCACCTGGGCAGCGGTCATCTTCATGTGCACGTCCATTAGCCTGGTGGTCCTCTTTGTGCGCGCCAGCGGTTCGCACTCGGTGCTCGAAGGTCACACCGCCCCGGCCAGCGCTCCTGCGAAATCCGGCAAGTAAACCGGACGGCGCGCCACCGCCCGCAGGGAATTTTTCTGCTTGCCGCGCCGCTCTTCGCTTGAAAAGCGCACTCACAGCATCGTAAAAATCGGTCTAGTTGTTGGAACTCTGCCCGGCGACCGTCGACATGCTGTCCTGGTTGGCGAAGGCTGCTTTTAATTTGGCCGCGGTGCGATTGAGCGCATCCTGATACGCGGCGGGATTATAGTTTCTTCCTCCCTTGATGAAGTCGTGATCGGCTCCCGGATAGGTGATGAGCTCGAAGGGCGCGTTGTTGGCCTTGGCGCTGGTTTCAATGGCACGCGCTGTCTCGATCAGGCAACAATTCTCGAAATGGTCAGCCTCCCCGGCAAACATCAGCACCGGTACAGACATGCGCCTGGTAAAACCGGGAAGCCTGGCGGCAAAACCGGTTGCGGGGTACCAAACGATGTCCACCGCGACAACATCTGGCCATTCCGAGCCGAGCGCCAGGGCGAATCCGCCGCCGAGAGAAATGCCAACGAGTGCAACTTTGCCAGGCAGGGCATGCGGCATCTTCTGGGCGGCCTGAATGGCAGCGCGCAGATTGCCACCCGGCATTTTTGCGATTTGCCTGCCATCGCAAACGTAGACGTCATAACCGAGCGCGGCAATGGCCTCGGAAAGGGCTTTGTCGTGTTTGGGGCCCATGATTCCAGAGACGAGAACAACCACGTGACCCTTGCCCTGGGGAGCAGCGATCTCCCCTTGCGCGAGAGCACATGCAGCAAATAACACCGCTGCGAGCAGCGAGACGGCGAGCGGGAGCGGACGGAGCGATAAGTTCGTCATTGAGTTCCTTTCGTGGGTCGAGCTCCCTACTGGTAGTTGCCAATGAGGACAAAAGGCGCCCAGTAGTACGGATGGGCGTAGCCGAGGCTCGAAGTTTGCATCGGACCGACGGATTCAAAGCCGCGGCCCGTGCTGGCGCCGGTCGCGGCCAAGGCGCCGCGCAGGAAGGCGAGCTGGGCCTGACGCAGCGCCTCGGCCTTGCCCTGGGCGGGATTCTTGACCCAGCGATCGTAGAAGTCGCTCATGATGTGGCTGGTCGAGAGATCGTTCACGTCCCAAAGAGTGGCGAGAACTGCTTCGGCGTCCTTTTGCTGGGCAATCATGCCCAGGCTGTCCATCTCGAAGCCGTTCCGGGATTTGTAATCCTTCGCCGTGCTGCACGCAGAGAGAGTCAGCAGCCGCGTTCCGTGGAAGGCGATGAGCGAATTCTCCATCTCAGAGAGGTTCCATTCAAAGCCGTTCGCGGTGCCCTCGTTGTTGCCGCCCATCAGCAGAAAAGGTTCATCGCCCGTGCCGGCAATCAGGACGAAGTGGCTGGCGATGTGAACGACTGGGAACCCGCTGCCGGAGCCGAGCTCGGTCTTCAATGCGGCCAGTGTGAACTGTTCGTCTGACAGGATTTTGCCCTGCATGGGGCCATGCGAACCGGGGATGGATGAATCGTGTGCGACTGAGTCGAGCTCGGGAATGACGCCCGGCAGCGCCGGCATCCCGCCGTAGCTCTTCGACAGGCCCATGGCCAGCGCCTTGGGCAGATCGCCGCCCTTGATGGGCGCATCCGTGATGTGGCCGTAGCTTTCCGGAGTGAAGAGGACATTGTGAAAGCGCTCGACGAGGTAATGGTTGCCATCGTAGAGCGCACTCATCGGCACGTAGCGCAATGCGTCGTCGAGCGACCACAACAGCGTGGGGACGTTATCTTGCGCTCCACTTGACGCTTCGAGGGTCTTCAACTCGTCTTCAAGCGGCGCCACGATCATGGTGTATAGCTGGTTCAGTTGCGGCCGCGGATCGGTGGAGGGCGAGCCAATGGCTTTGAGCGCCTCGAATGCTTTGCTGCGAAGATCGGCCGAGGAGGCGGGAAGTTCAAACTTCTGGCGCGAGTTCGCTGTGACGACGATCGCGTAAGCGTGGTCTTCGCCGAGCAGGATGCGTATGCCGATCACGTTTTGCCCGAGTTTGGCGAGCGAGCTTTGCAGATAACTTTGTTCGGAGTCCGCAATGGGCCCTCCCGGTGCGGATTGCTTGTCGAGTTTCGGAATGATCGTATTGTTGAAGCTATCGCGGATTGCCGATTGCGCCTGCAACAGGTTCGCGTCCAGTGATTTCAATTGCTCATCGTCGGCGGGAGTGCGCGCAGGATTCGCCAGCAGCGGAGCGGCTTGGAGGTTCCATTCTTCGATATCGCGGGCCTTCTTTTCGAGATCGGGCAGCAAAGACTCAACCTTCTGCTGGGCGGGCGAGAGTTTGAGCGGTTCGATGGTCGCGCCGGCGCCCGGAGCCGAGCCGGGGACGAGATCTTTGAGCTCTTGCTCCTTGAGGAGATCGAGAATCTGCTCCGCATCACCCAGACGCCCGGCCTCAATGAGCAACTCGGCCAGCGTGCGATAAGCGCCGGATTTGGATTGCGCAAAGCCGGCCTGAAGACTTTTGTCCAATCCGGTGATGTTTTTCCGAATCGACTGATAAGAGTTGACCGCTTCAAAGCCGAAGAAGATGGCCTCTTCAACGCGATGCTCCTTGCGAAACCCCATCATCAATGAGGTTTCGATGGCGCCCTCGACCTCCGGATCGCCTACAGCTTTTGCCAGGCCTAAGGCAGCGAGAGCGCTGGCCAGGGAACTGTCGGGCTGCTGAAGCGCCGAGTACGACCAGCCGATGGTCATCAGGTCCTGGGCTTCGTTGCGCTCGTCTTTCACCTCACGCCAGATTGCCAGCGCCTGCAACTCGAGCTTCACTGCCTCGGCAGGCTCTCCGAGATCGGTGTGATCCCTGCCCATGTTGTTCAGGGTCATGGCTTCGCCGCGGCGGCTGCCGGTTTCACGAAAGATGGGCAACGCCTGACTGGCGTAGTCGAGCGCCTTGCGGGGCTGTCCCAGGTCAGCGTAGGCCCGGCCGATGTCGCTGAGAGCAAGCCCTTCGCCGTTGCGATTTCCCACCTCGCGCCAGATCGGCAATGCCTGATTGTAGTAATCCATTGCGCTCTGCTGTTGGCCGAGGTCGCGGTAGAGACGGCCAATGTCGTTGAGCGTCAACGCTTCGCCCTCGCGGCTGCCGATTTCGCGCCAGATGCCGAGGGCCTGATTGAGGGATTCGAGAGCCTTCTGTTTTTGGCCGATCTCGGCGTAGACCGGACCCATATCGTTCAGTACCAGAGCCTCACCGGCCCGCTCGCCACTCTGGTGGAAGATTGGAAGCGCCTGCTCGAAGTACTTGAGCGCTTCGCGGCCCTGACCTTCATCGGCGTATGTTCGGCCCAAGCCGTCGAGCGTTCCTGCCTCGCCAATGGCACTGGCGTTGACGATGTTGATGTTGGCCGCCGCAGTAAATTTCTCTCGCGCGGCTTCGATTCTTCGTGAGAACCGGCCCGAAGGCCCGCTCGGAGCGGCTTCAGCGGCTACCGACGTGTCTGGATTGTCGATGTCGTGCCAGATCTCCATGGCATCGTTCAGGTTCTTGAGCGCTTCTTCGTGCTGGCCAAGGTTCTCGTACACCCGTCCGATATAGGTAAGCGCGTCAGCTTCACCGGTGCGCTGGCCGACTGTTTGCCACAAAGGCAGAGCCTGGTTCAGATACGACAGGGCTTTGTCTTCCTGCCCCAGATCGGTGTAGACCTGCCCCATGGTATTGAAAGTCATGGCCTGGCCCAGCGCACTGTTCGCCGTCTGCTCGATGGGAAGCGCTTCATTGAGAGAGTCGAGCGCTTTTTGCAACTGCCCGGACTCACGATAGACCGAGGCGAGAAGATTGAGGTAGAGGATCAACTCGCGCGTTTTATGGCCAGACCTTGCCTTCGCGGTCTCCTGCTCGTACCGCGCGATGGAATCCTTCAGACTTGGGGCTTGTGCGCCGGCAACGGTCAGCAGGAACACGCCAGCCACAAGAAGGATGACGAAACTGCGCTCGCGCTTCATTCCCGATCCCCAGCTCACGCCGTCAAGGCTGCGCGGGAGTTGCCGATGGCTCCGCGGGAGTGGTCGCTGGCTTCGGCGTAGTAGACGTATCGCCTTTGTCTTCGCCCGTATTCGCCGGCTTTGAAGGATGCAGCTTGTGCATCTCCTTGGCGCCGGTCCCCGGATCGACCATCACCACCTTGATGCCCGAAGCGAACATTCCGGAGGACCATTTCATGTAATAGATTTTCCCCTCAATGGCCTGAAGTCGAATCCTCTCGGCCTGGCCCCTCGTCTGGTTGACCGCCGCGGCGCTGGACATAATGATGCTGGGTCCGTAGTACATTTTTGCCATCCCGGTAACGACGACGGTGCCGGGGTCCACCTCAACCCAGGCGTATTCACCGTTGAGCAACGTGGCCAGATAGACCCCATTGACATAGAGATGGTCGTGAGCGGCGGAGCCGACGGCGCCCCCTGGCCGGTAAATGCAAATGATCGCCTTGCCCTCGGACGGCGCTGCCGGCATGGGCGGCATGTCCTTGGCAGGCAAAGCGGTCGGGGCAGGCGAAGCGGCTGGCGCGGCGGGTTGCTGATCCTGCGCAGCCGCAACAAAAGAACCGCAGAAAAGCACCATCGCGCAACCGGCCAGCGGGAGGGTTTTAGGTATGCGGAAAACGTTCTTGCCGCGGCGAGTGCCCGCGACAATGCAGACTATTGTTCTTTTCATGGCAAGTCTCCTCGTTCAGGCGAACTCCTCGGGGGGGTGCGAGGAATTGAATCGGGGACCCGGTAACAGACACAGGAAGGATAGTCGCCGGAAAGGTGAAGTCAGTGTTGCAAATCACATTTGCGAGTGACGAGATTGAACGGGGTTAGATCGGAAAGAAGTTGCTGAGCTAGGCAGCCGAGCCAGTCCACACCGAAATCGGTAACAGGGGATGGTCACGGATGCCGATTTCTTACTGAACAGCGGATGCTTGTTCCCTCGGTCCCTGTCTTTCTACACCGGCGGCATCGCGTCCACCACCGGCACGCCCGGTGGCGGCGTAAAGTGAAAAGTCTCAGCCGGAATCACCGCGTCAGGCTGTTCGTCCGTGAACGTGAACCGGGTGATCCCGCCGTCGGCCTCTTCCACCTCAAGTGCGGCGATCAGGCCCGCAGCCGTCACCGTCAGCGTCAGCCGCGTCACGCGCTTTTCCTGGCCCTTGGGCACGCCGGTCAAAGTAAAGCAGTCATTGGGCGCATCAGCAACTGTCAGGCCCGTCAGCTCCTTTTCAAGCTGCGTGCGGCCCAGCAGAAAGCGCAGCGGCGAGCGCAGGTCGTCCAGCTCACCAGCCGGGATGCGCTGCACCTGCGCATCGCCCTGGGTATAGAACCACGCATATTTGCCGTCGAGAAGGAAGATCTTCCCCTGCGGAGTGCTGTACTGCCACATCATGCGGCCGGGCTTGCGCAGAAAAAGAGCGCCGCTTTCGATCCGCGTCATACCCAACCCCGCATAGCTTTCGCTGAACCCGGCCTTCAGCGACTGCAACCGATCGTAGCGGCGGTCGACGCGCTGTGCGAGCTCATGCGCTGAAGGAAGATTCTGTTGCGCGGGAATTGCATCGGCGGAAAACAAAACGGCGGCCATCACAAGGCCGCCGCTCAGCATAAACAGTCGTCTCGTCATTGGCCAAGCGTCTGCGTGCAGTTCACGCCGCCGGCAGGGTCAAATTTGATTTGCCCCGATTCATCGGTGCAATAACCGCGATCGCCCGTTTTTCCCACCGACTGGGGCTTGGCACTTACGGTGAAACTGTTGAAGCGGTCGACGTTGTTGGCCGTCACCTTGTCGCCGCAGGCGATGGTGAACTCGTATCCCTGCTTGAACCCTGACGCCAGGTCCGACGGCAGCAGTTGCGCGCTCGCCTGGGTCGGCGGGCCGGTGTGCGGATCGCCACCCAGCGCCTCCAGCGTGCAGGCATATCCCGTCGCAGGATACGACTCTGCATACATCATCTGCGCCTGAACGATCTTCTGCAGCGAATTAACGGCCGACAAGGCATTCGCTCGTTTCGTATAGACGCCGATACTTGCGATAGCCAGCAGAGAAAGAATCGCGATGATCGCCATCACGATGAGCAATTCCATCAGGGTGAATCCATTGGACGTGGCGAGACGGCGCGCGCGATTGCGGCAAAAGAGCGAAGACTTACGGTTCATTAGATTCCCAAAGCCTCATGAAACAGGCCGGCTTTCACCGGCCATCTCTAAAGATGCTACACCTACAGACGCAATTGGGAAACGGAACGCTCAGCACACCAGGCGCGTGCGGCCCAGCTTTACGCCGTCCAGCCGGCCCAGCAGCGTTACGGCGATGTTATCCGGCTCAAAGAGCCGTTGGGCAATCGTCTGCACCTCGCCCGCGTCCACCGCTTCAATCCGCGCAATCACCTCGTCGGCCGAGAAGAAATGGTGGAAATACATCTCCTGCCGGGCCAGGTTGGCCATGCGCGCGCTTGAGCTTTCCAGACCCAGCAAAATGTTGCCCTTCAGTTGGTCCTTGGCGCGGGTCAGTTCCTCAGCCCCAATCGGGCTCTCCTTCAGGTTGCGGAACTCGGCCAGAATCAGGTCCACAACTTCCAGCGCCTTGCCCGCCGAGGTTCCCGCGTAGACGCAAAGGTTTCCGGTGTCGCGGTAGGGGCTCATGTCGGAGTAAACCGAATAGGCCAGTCCGCGCTCTTCGCGAATGTTCTGGAACAGCCTTGAGCTCATGCCGCCGCCGAGCACCGTGTTCAGGATCGACGTCGCATAGCGGCTCTCATCCGTGACCGGCGGCGCGGGAACGCCCAGGCAAATCTGTACCTGCTCCAGCGCCTTCTTGTTGCGCAGAATGATGCGCGCGCTCGGCGCGGGCGCCGACAGCTCACCCAACGTCTGACCGCCGGCCAGCGCGGAAAACTTCTCCGCCACAGCCTCCACAAACCGGTCGTGATCCAGATTTCCGGCAGCGGACAACACCATATTCCCGCCGTGGAATCGGTCGCCGTGGTAGCCAAAGAGCTGCTGTTGACCCAGCCGTCCCACTGTCTCCGTTGTTCCCAGGATCGGCTTACCCAGCGGATGCCCCTTCCAGAAGCTCTGCGTGAACAGCTCGTGCACCAGCACGTCCGGATTGTCCTCGTCGATCTTGATCTCTTCCAAAATCACGCCGCGCTCACGCTCGATATCGGGCAGGGCAAACGTCGGGTTCAGAACCATATCCGTCAGCACGTCCAGCGCGATGGGCACATGATCGGAAAGCGACTTTACGTTGAAGCAAATCGTTTCCTTGCTCGTGAACGCGTCCAGGTTGCCGCCAATCGAGTCCATCTCGCGTGCAATTTTCTGCGCCGACCGCGACTTGGTGCCCTTGAAGAGCATGTGCTCCACAAAGTGCGAGATGCCGTTCATCTCCGCGCTCTCGCACCGCGAGCCCGACTTGATCCACACTCCCATTGCCACCGAATGCAGGTGCTCCATGCGCTCGGTCAGCACAATCAGGCCGTTCGGCAGCTCGGTGCGTCGAAGATTTCGTGCAGTGTTCATTGGCATCGGGTAGAACCTCGATTGTAGGACATTTGCTGTTGCTGCACTGCGCCGGTCCGGCAATTCAGGTCGGGCTTCAGCATCGGGCTGCGCGAGCGGATATGATGGCCAGAGTTGTGGCCGAAGATTCAAACCAACTCGTTCCCTTGGATCCCGCTGTGCGCGACGAAAAGAGCCCCAGTCTTCCTTCTGTCCCTCTATTTGGATTAGATGCCCCAGCCCTCGCCGCGGCTCTGGCAATGGAAGGGGAGCCATCCTGGCGCGCCGATCAGATCAGTGAAGCCATTTATCGTCAGTATATTACAGAGCTTTCCTCTATTACTACCTTATCTTTGGAATTGCGCCGGAAACTCACCGAGCGGGGCTGGAAAATCGGCCGTCCGGAGATCGCGAAGGCCTTTCAATCCGCCGACGGAACGGAACGATATTTGATCCAGAGCCCTGGCGAAAAAACCGAAACCGTCGAAACGGTCTGGATGCCCGAAGGCGACGATGGCGAGGCCGGCGACGAATCCAATGACAGCTCCAAAGATTGGCGCCGCGCGACGATTTGCGTCTCCTCGCAGGTCGGTTGCGCGGTCAATTGCCAGTTCTGCCTCACTGCCAAACTCGGCCTTCAACGCAACCTCACCGCGGGCGAGATTGCTGGCCAGGTGGTCGCCGTCCTCGATCGTCACAGCGTCCGCGTGGGCCGCGATCGGGTGAATCTGGTCTTCATGGGCATGGGCGAGCCGTTTCTGAATTACGACAACTTCATGGCTGCGGTGCGCCTGCTCGTCCACGAAGTCGGCTTGAGCCCACAGCGCATGACAGTCTCAACCTCCGGAATCGTGCCCGGCATCGAACGCTTCGCAGAAGAACCGTCCGATCTCCGCCCCAAGCTGGCGATCAGCCTCAATGCGCCCAACGACGAGATTCGCGGCGAGATCATGCCCATCAATCGCAAGTGGCCGATCTCATCCGTAATCGACTCCGTTCGCCGCGTCCGCCTTCGTCCGCACGAGCGCATCACCTTTGAATATGTTCTGCTCGGCGGCGTCACTGACAGGCCTGAGCACGCCCGCGAAGTCGCCCGCCTCGTGCGCCGCACCGGATTGCCTGCCAAAGTGAATTTGATTGCCTGGAATCCCGGCCCCGGCATCGTCTACAGCACGCCCGCCGCCGAGTCGGTGGAAAGTTTTAAGCGGACATTGGCGGGGGAGGGAATTCCTGTCTACATTCGCCAGCCGCGCGGCCGCGACATCTTTGCCGCCTGCGGCCAGCTCAAGCGCACCGTCGAAGGCTGAATTCCCCCACAATCTACGCCGCCCGCAATTCGGGCGTACAATTCTTCCAAAATCTGCCTACTGCTGGAGCTAACCTTCGTCTAACCGACCTGGCAGGGTGCGAGTCACCCGCAGAAAGGTCTCTGCCATGCAAAGGTACCGTCTGCTTGTTCTTCTTGGGGCCCTTGTCATATTCATCGTCGCGTTCTCGAGCTCGTCTGCTCTTGCCGCCACGCCGACCTTCACCATCACAGCCACCAACGCAACCTTGTCTTCCAGCACTTCCAGCGGAGTTGGTTCCAGCTCCTTCACACTGACTTCGGTCAACGGCTACGCGGGCTCAATTCGAGTTGGTTGCGCTCCTCCCACTCCTCCGGCCGGAGTAAAGGTGCCCTATTGCAGTGATGGATATCCAACCGCAGCTGCAGTACCAGTGCAGCCCCCCATTACGCTGACAGCGAATGAGGTGGTCACTGGGACCGTGCCTTTCTTTAACGCGCCTCTTCCTCTCACTGCAAGCTTGCGACACCGTAGGGAACATGGGCTGACGCAAGGATTGGCTCTTGCGGGCGCGCTGCTGTTGGGCTTTGGATTCCGGCGGCGAATACCGCACTGGCTCACGCTGACATCGTTGGTCCTGTGTGCTTTGTTCGCGCTCACGGGAATGAGCGCCTGCGCCAACAATAACGTCGTGACGCCGGGGACCTACGCCTACACAATCTCAGCGACAGACATCAACACCTCTGTGTCTGTCACCACATCGGTCAGCGTCACCGTTCCGTAGGCAGTTTCAATCCAGTCAGGAATCGTGCGCTTCCTGCCGCGCACGGCCAGCTGCTTACTTGCTCGCCGGCATGGCCAGCGGCTGCACGCTGCCGCAGTCCGGGCCTTTGTACGAGGCCGTCGCCTGCATCGTCATCGACATCGACTGCCCGTTGCCCATTGCCATATTCAATTGAACCGTCGTTTTCGTCGTGTTGGCGTCCACAAACGAAGTCTGTATCGTCCCCGTCATGCTCATGCGTCCTGTGCAGGTCAGGCTCGCGCTCATGCCGCTCGGTGTCATCGACTCATTCGTCACCTGACACTCCGCCATCTGCGGATTGCTGTATGGGCCGCCGTATTTATCGATCATCGCCTGGGTCACGCAAACCTGCTGCGTGTGCGACCCCATTTGCGGCATGTTGGGCATTCCGCTCATGGTCGTGCTGCTGGTCACTTCCCAAAGGCCGGCCTTTCTCTGTCCCTGCGCACCCGCCGCCAGAGCAATAAAACAACAGCCCACCATCATCCAAGTCCGGGTCTTGCTCATAGTTCCTCCTTGCCGCGCGGGAATGCTGCGGAGCGCGTGCTACGACTCTATCCCAAGCCGTCACGCGCTGAAAAGAACTTTTATTGAGGATTTCGCGTCTGACCGGTGCGTTTCCGCGCCAACTCCAGGACGGCGTCGGCCACGCGGCTCGCGGTGTGGCGCACCACGTTATCTTCGCTGGCAAAGTTGCCCGCCACGCAGCGCACTCCCAGTGCTTCAATGCGCTTTATGTCGGCCACAATCGGCGTCGCGCCCTCTGCCGCGTACCGCGCAACCGTCTCCGGCGAAAACTGCCCCGTATTCACAATCGCGTAGTCGAAGATCTGCTTCCGCGTGTGCTCGTAAATGCGCTCGATGTGCTCGGATGCGGTCAGGTTCAGGCTTTCATTGGCCTGCGTCATCAGGTTCGAGATATAGACCCGCACGCCGCGCGCTGCCCCCAGCGCCGCGGGGATCCCGTCCACCAGCAAATTGGTGATCAACGAAGTGTAGAGCGATCCCGGCCCCACCGTGATCAGATCGGCGCGTTGGATCGCCTCAAGCGTCTCCGGCAAAGGCGCAGGGCGCGGCGGATCGAGCGTCAACTCCACGATGCGCCGCTCGCTTGCCGTGATGTTCGTCTCGCCGCGCACCACCGTGCCGTCATCCATGCTCGCCACCAGCGTGGCATTCGCCGTTGTAGCTGGGTAGATCCTGCCGCGCGTCGCTAAAATCTTCGAAGCCAGTTGCACGGCCTGCGCAAAGTCGCCCGTGATCTCTGTCAGCGCGGCCACAAACAGGTTGCCGAAGTTGTGCCCCTTGAGTCCGTTCCCGCCGCGAAAGCGATGCGTAAACAGTTTCGCCAGCAGGTCCTCTTCTTCGCTCAGCGCGACCATGCAGTTGCGCAAATCTCCTGGCGGCAGCATGTTGAAGTCCTGCCGCAGCCGCCCCGACGACCCTCCGTCGTCGGTCACTGTAACCACAGCTGCCAGGTCGGCGATGGCGTAGCGCGCGTCCGCGGCCATTCCCGGCGCGGAAACATGCCGGCGCAGCCCGCGCAGCAGCGTGGAAAGGCCTGTCCCGCCGCCGATGGCCACAACGCGCACCCCCGGCGCAAGAGACCGAGCGGCATGCTCGGGACTCGGCACCCGCGCGCGTTCACTTCTTACTTTGGGAGATTTCAAAGCACGACCTACGGAATTTCAGGATAAAGCAACTCGGTGAAGCGCGGATCGTCCACCATGTTCTGGAAGTCGTTATCGACGCGTGCCTGCAACCGGTTCTTCGGATTCAGTTCAATCGCCCGGGCCAGGTTGTCCAGGCAGTCCTGCACGCGCCCGGTAATCGCCTCCAGCACCGCCAGGCCGTAGAACGCATAGTCGGCCTTGGGATGAGCGGACAAAATGCTCCCGAACTGCTCGCGGGCTTCCTCGTAGTAGCCCGTGTTCAGCTTCGAGATGGCGTAGTCGTAGTGTTCCTCGGGCGTCAGGAACGAGAGTCCGCCCTTTTCCATTTGCCGGCGGCAGGTGATGATGTACATCCGGCAGCGGTCCTGCAGTTCCGCGGGCGCTTCAGGTAACAACTTCTCCAGCGCAACGAGCGCCTTTTCGTACTTGCCTTGCTGCAGCAGTTGCACTGCGGCCTGGTAGTGCTGAACGGCGGCCTCATTGCCGGTCCGGCCGCGGCCGTCGTGTTTGCCGGCGGCTTCTGCGGTCTTTTTGCGGCTGGGGGCCGCGGATCTTGCCTCTTGCGTCATGAGTTTTCCAGAATTGCTACTTAGGCCATGTTTATACGCACAACCCCTCGAAACGTCAATGGGTCATCGAACCTGTGCAGTTAGCTGCGTTTGGAGACTGCCGGTTTGCCGTAGATCGCCGGGTTCAGCGTGGGGTCGTTGTACATCTTCAATTGCCGGTAAATCTTGAAGCGCCGCGTGCCGTCAAGCGTCTCCTGCCACAGCGCATCGAGACATCCGGCAAGATCTGTGCGCTGCTCTTCGAGAATCCTGAGCCGCTCGCGATTGCGTTCCGCATGTCCCGGCGGCGCATCCCTCCGCTCCGATTCTTCCCGCGTGTGGTAGATCTTCAGCGCCAGGATGGAAAGCCGATCGATCATCAGTCCCGGCGACTCGGAGTTAAGCGGCGCAGCGGGATTGGGCAGCCCACCTGCCTTCATCCAGTCGAGCATCGCGCGGTCCAGCTCTTCCACCAGGTCATTGCGCAGTTGGTTGGTCCGGTCGATCCGCCGCTTCACGTCCGCAATCTCTGCGTCGCTCGCGCCGGGAGTTCGCGCCTCGTCCTCAATGTGCCACAGATCGAAGTTCGCCCGGTGCTGGCGCGCGACAAGGCTCAGCCACTCGCCGTCCGCGCCGCTCAGCTTTCCGCCTGGCGCGGCAGGGGCAGGGAAGACGGCATCCGTCCTAGCTCCCGGCCGATGCCATTCGCGCGTCAGCCGATCCTCGAGCGCAACAATCTCCGTCGCCGAAACCATCGCTCGTTGTCCTCTTTCTGTCTTCTCCGGCGCTCACGCCTGCAGGCTCCATCCTAGAACGCCTGCGGAGGAGAGGGAAGAGACGCACACCCTTTTCTGAATTCGGCGTGCGGCCTGGGCCTCACAAGAGCAAACCCTCGAAGGAACAATCGTGTGTTGTGTTCTGTTAACGAAATAATAAATAGATCTGATTACCAAAGAAATATCACCCGGTAAGCCGATTATTACTTGACATGGTACTTGGGCCGGTCTACGGTTTCGCGTAAGCATTTCGGGCTTCGTCACACCGCAATCTGGTTCCTCCTGGCGCCGCAGATTTTGCAATCTCCAAGTTTGCTTCGCGACAGTTGGCATAATGGTCGGCGCGGACACGTCTGTGCCTAGATCGCCTGACGTTCCTGCATCACCGGAAACATGAAGCTAGATCGACTCATTGATGCGATCGATTAAAGGAATCGGAGAAGAAGAAGAAATGAGACCACAACCCAGAATCCTATCTGCACTCTTCGTTGCACTGGCGGCAGTCCCCGCATCCTTAAGCCAAGAGCCTGCGGCGACTGAAACTGGCGAGAAACCCTTCGGCTCGTTTGATGGCACGAACGTTGAAAGTGTGAATCTTGAAAATGGACAACTCGTCCTCCACACTCCTCTTTACTCACTGCCCGAACGGGGACAATTAGCATTGAGCTTCTCAATCACCTACCAGGATCTTGTGTATGCGTTTAATGAGACCTGTGCTCCGCTTGGCGGCGATTGCAGATTTTCCCTTCGCCCCAATCCCGGAACGACTTACGGAGTTCAGATTACCCTCGATCAAGGTGTACAAAAGGTGACCGGTACAGATACCCAGATTACATCAACGCTCTACGCGGAGGCGTATGCGTTGACTGACATGCAAGACACCGCGCACAACCTCGGATACAATGGCTCGTATTATCAGGCCGTCGACGGCAGCGGATGGGCCTTCATTCCTCAATCTAGCGGAGTTCCTCCTTACTACCCAAATGGGAGCGGTGGAATTGGCGTCCCATTCCAACTGAGCAGTGGTACTGTAATCGACTCTTCTGGTAACCATTATTCACTCACAAGCGCCCGTTCAAACGAAAACACAATTGGCTCCGTCGGACAGATCACCGATGTCGACGGGAATTATCTTTCAATCGGCAGTTCGAGTATTACTGATACCTTGGATCGAACAATTCCTTTTCCGAGCGCGGCACCGAGCACATCCATTTCAAGTTGTCCAGCGATCAACGCGCCATACCAAACACTTTCAAGTGCCGTAAAATGGTCATTGCCAGTTTATCAAGGCACCGCGAATTACATCATTTGCTATGCAAGCATGCATGTGTCTGTCTCCGATTTTGCTGAGTACAGTGCAAACGAGACCGTTATTCAAAGCATCGTGCGGCCAGACGGCACATACTGGGGGTTCATATATGCTGCGGCGAACCCTAACAATCCATCTTCGACGGGAAGCGGGGACTTAACTCAACTCATATTTCCGACGGGAGGGTCCGTCAACTACACATGGGAAGAGTTTACTCCGTACTGTACGTCGCCCGAAGGGAACCCGGACTCAAGCGGCGGCCAGACTACTCTCCTTCCCGATGCCGTTGCTACGCGCACCCAGACTTCAAACGGAGTGAATAACGAATGGACGTATACCTACGCTGACACTCAACAGTATCCAACTACGACAGTCACAGATCCGATTGGGGACAACACTGTTCATGCATTTTCGGTATTTTCTAACTCCAAATGCAGTCTTTATGAGACGAATACTCAATACCAGCAACTTGTGAGCGGGACTCTGTCGACCGTTAAGACAGAAGCGACCAGTTACGAGTCTGTTGTAAACCAGGACCCGACCGCCCTTCCGGTCGCTTACCCAACTCAGGTTACGACCACTTGGCCAAATGGTCAGAGTTACTCGAGTACACAGACATGGGATAGTGGAGTCAATTATTTAACGTACTGGTGTCAACCCACCGGAACAACCTGGTCTTGCTATGTGAATTACGAAGAGCAGGTCCCATTAGGAAAAGTGATTTCGCAAAGCACTTACGACTACTCCGGGAGCCTTCTCAATCAGACACAGACGCAATATTTGTGGCAATCGAATAACAACTATTTGACTGCGAACCTTTTGAACACGCCATCATCCGTTACGGTAACCGGTGGTGCGGGTACTGGACCGACAGTTCAGACCCTATACACCTACGATGAAAGTTCAAAAGTGCGTTTGTCCCCTCAACAGTCCGTGAGTACGCAGATCGGGGCGCCTCCTAACAGCGTCTACGGTCATCTGACAACAACCACGAAAGCCCTCAACACCGGCGGTTCTAATCCCGCTTTATCAACCTATTGGCTCAACACCAGCGAAATTGACCACACTGTCGATGCCAATCAAAACACGACATCGTTTGTTTATTCCTCAACGTACGACGGGGCGTACTTGACCCAATCGACCAATGCTAAAGGTCAATCAACGTCACTCTCCTACGACTTTAATTCCGGGCTAAAGACGGGCGTCACCGATCCAAACAACCAGCCTACGGCGTATTCCGATGATCTGCTCGACCGCCCCACCTCTGTCTCCTTTCCTGACGGCGGAAGCACGACGATTCAATACAACCCTTCCGGATATCCTCAGAATAGCGTTTTGACTCAGGTGCTCATGTGTAACGGCGGATCGAACTGCTCACCAGAGGAATCGAGCGGGCAGACGGAATCGACATTGGATGTGTACGACGGGCTCGGAAGGCCAGTGGAATCAGCACTTCTCAGTGATCCGACGGGTCAACCGGACTATACCATGACGACATACGACGCTCTCGGGAGGGTGGAATCAGTCACGAATCCTTACCGCACGCTCAGCGATCCAACGTATGGAATCACGACCTTCTCGTACGACATGTTGGGACGCAAGACAATGCAGGTTAACCAAGACAGCTCTACGGAACAATGGTGCTATGACGGAATTGCCACCAATGGTCAAACCAACTGTCACACGCTCGGAAGCGGTTTGGCGGGTGCGTGGGTTGATTATGCGGATGAAAACGGGAACGATTGGCAACGCTCATCGGACGCCTTAGGGCGGCTGACTGGTGTGATTGAACCTGGTTCGCTCCTCACAAATTACAGCTATGACGCATTGGGCGACCTCTTGTCGGTGAATCAAAAAGGAGTATCCGGCACGGACACGCCACGCGTACGCTCTTTTTCCTACGATAGTCTATCGCGGTTGATCCAAGCGTATAATCCCGAGAGTGGGTGGGTTTGCTACGGGACCACGCCCTCTAACGCGCCGGCCAACGGCAGCAATTGCACACCCTCGTACGATGGAGACGGCAATCTGACAGCGCGGACGGATGAGAGAGGGATCAAGACCTCTTATGCCTATGATACGCTAAATCGCCTGACAAGCAAGAGTTACTCGGATGGAACGACTCCAACGTCTTTGTTTGTATACGACACAGAGAACATAACCTTCGGATCAAGTCATTACACAACCACCAACGTCGTGGGTCGTCTAAGCGTGATTTGCGCTGACATTCCAGGGGCCTGTCAGAGCATGACCGCCTACAGCTACGATGCCATGGGCCGGATAACGGAGACCCTGAACGGCACACCGCTCAACCAGTCGAACTCTACCGTCTATACCGTTTCTTCCACGCACGATTTGGCCGGAAATCGTACTTCTCTGACCAATAGTGCATCGCGGACCTTTAATTTCGGGTACGATTCCGCTGGACGTCTGCAGACGGCCTCGCACACGGTCAGCTTAGGAGGACAGCCTGCAACTACTACGCCCATGATCAGCAGCGTATCCTATTTTCCCTCCGGCCAGCCGAATACTCAAACTACCAACACCGGCTCCGCCACTGTGACTGGTACCTGGGGACTTGATAATCGCTTGCGTGTGGTCTCATATACGAACCTGAGCACTGCCAATTCCTCAAACACCAACTATGGTTACTCGTTGGCCTATACACTAAACAGCAATGTACATACTTCGTCGGAGACCGCCTATCAGTCCGGAGTGGGACCCGAATCCTGGTCCTGGACCAACAATTACGACGCCTTGAATCGTCTGGTAAATGCCACCAGTGCGGGCATGATTCATTACGGATGTGCAGAGACCTACGATTCGTTCGGCAACCGCACTAACCAGATTCCGTATGGGGGAAGCGGGTATAGCTGTACATCCCCTTCCACACCCGTCGGCTCCAATAATCAATTGAGCGGACCGGTTTACCAATACGACCTGGCAGGGGATATGCTTTACGACGGCACCAACACGCTGACCTACGATGGGGAGGGCCGCATCGCTAGCTCCTCCCATCCGGGCGAGACCACAACGTACCTCTACGGAGCTGACGGGCAGCGCGTCAGCAAGATTAGCGGCGGCGGCGAGACCGATTACGTGCGCGATTTCGATGGCTCACTGCTCGTGACGTACGTTGGAGGAAGCTACCTCACCCAGCCGCAGGAGATCTGGGTCGGAGGCAATCATTTCGGCACTGTGACGGTTGCCACAGGCAATACGTCCCAGACGCAGAACTTCTCCCTGACGAACTGGTTGGGCTCAGGCGCTGCGCGGACCAGTGTTACCACTGGCATTCCGTCGTCGGCCTTCCTCAGCCAGCCGTTCGGCGACGCCCAAACCACGCTGTTTGGCACCGACAATGATGATATTCATTTCACCGGCAAAGAACGCGACGCTGAATCGGGAAACGACTACTTCGGGGCCAGGTACTATGCTTCCAGCATCGGCCGGTTCATGTCGCCGGATGATGGCATCGATCAAGACTTTTATGATCCACAAAGTTGGAATCTTTACAGCTACGTTCGGAATAATCCGCTCGGTAGTGTCGATGCGGACGGACATCAGGTAACGGTGTGCACGAATGTCACGAACGCCGACGGGTCGACAAGTCAATCGTGCTCCGCCCCCATTAGCGACGCTGCATACGCAGCTGGGGTAGCTGCTCAGCAGGCCCAAAATGCTAACAACCCGCCTTATTCCGGGATTCAGGCTCCAGGGGGAAGTCAGCCAAACGGAAATATCACTGACAATGGTCAAGTGGTTGGGACAGCCACTTGGTCGCCTAACCCAACGCCGGATGAAGGTGCTGTTATTCCGGGCGATATGGGTTTGAGCTTCGTTGCAGGCGGGATGGCCACTGACTTCGTCGTTGGCAAAGTAGCCGGGGCTATTGGAAGCATGTTGGGGAGGGGAGCTGGAGATGTTGTGGCCGCGGCTGGCGGGGCCTCAAAGACACTCTTGACGGATGGGACAAAACAAGCTGCAAAGGATATTGTTGATGCGCTTGCAGATGGTACGCAAAAAGCATCGGCGAAGCGCATGTTAAATGCGATCCAACCGGGGCAGGAAATCTCGATTACTGTGCGAAGCGATGGTACGCTCCTGATTTCGGCAACGCGCCCTGGGTTTGATGGGTTTCAGATAATGACTAAGGCCATTCCGACCGAGGGAAAGTCGTTCACATTGCAAACAGGCGTTAATTCCTCAGGAGAAATTACTCACCTTGACCCGAAATGAACTTCCGTCCCTTTCGTCGGAGCAAATTGACTTCCTTAAGCGTTTCGTACTTTTAGAGACGCGGTTGGAGGATATTCGTGATGTTTTAGCGGGAGTCTTTGACTTTGATTTCGTGGGTCCATCTCGAATGGCGATTACCGGGTTTCGAGTGCCTGAGCCGGGCGTTATTGTTACACGCAATCATATTCGGAATGCCGTCGAGGAGAGAAAGCTCGGTAAGCTCTCTGAGCAGGAACTCATATTCTGGGCCACAATGCTCCTCTTGAACGATGCATTCGAGCTAGACCCTGATGACCAGGAATTTGTTGCTGAATGGCTGAATGATGTCAGCTTTAATGGGTACTCTGAGGCGGCAGCAGGGCGGGGTTCCGTGGCTTCTGGGGGCGGTGCCGGGTGAGCCAGTGTCCCGTCGGTGCTCTGCACCGGATTTAGGGGTGACACGTCACCCCGCGCGGGTTGCTGCGAAGTTGCTGAAGGTTACCGGAGCGGGAACCTGTTGGGAGCAGTGCGGTTGAGGGTGAAATGGGCGGTTCGCGGTTGCTGCGTGAGTAACCTTGGGTTGCTGCGGCGGGAACCTGTTGAGAGCAAAGGATCGAGTCTGAAACGGGCGTCCCGGCGCGCTCACGCGCGTAGCCCTCGAATCCGATCACTCAGAGCCACGCGAAACAGTCAGGAATCTGCCGCCCTTTAGCTCCGTAATTTACAGCTAAAGAAAAATGGACTATGCCCGGAATCCTTCTCCGATCCGCTCTCCAATCCCAAGCCAATCCGCTGCCCTTCGCAGTCCCTAAAGCCGTACAATCGTAGCCACATGCAGCCCGCACTTCGCAGCTCTATCCCGGAAGCTTCGCTGGCCGTGTTCCCGGTCAATGGCGAAAACTCGCATCAGGGGCTTGCGAGTGAAAATCCTGCACCGAATCCGGTGCGCGAAGTCTGCAACTTCACAGTGTTACTAGGCTTGCAATCGACTGCCGTTCTGAATCGAGTTGGGCCGCGTAGTACCGGCAAAGAACGAGACACAGAATCAGGCAACGACTACTTCGGGGCCAGATACTACGGTTCTTCAATGGGGAGAATGCTGTCGCCTGATTGGAATGACTACCCCGATACCGTTCCCTTCGCCGACTTTAGTGATCCCCAGAGCTTGAATCTTTACTCCTACGTTGGGAATAACCCATTGTCAGGGACGGACGATGACGGCCATGATTACTATCTGCTGGGTGGGAACCAGTGCGGGCAAAATGGCGTCAGCTGTGACAATTCCGGATATGTCCTCGGCTCTGACGGAAATCGTCAAGTTGTCACTGACGCTCAGACGCAAAACGGCGGGGCAACGCTAAGCCAGGGTGCCAATGGCGGTGTCAACGTAACCATAGGGACGGGAACATTTGCGGGGCAGTTTTTCGATGCAAGTCCCGGTGCTGTGAGTGCAACAGTTTCGGCAGACACATCGATTGCCCCATCCGCGTCTGCATTCATCGATCAAACCAACGCATACAACCAGGCGGCAATGCCCGTTCTAGAGGCCCAGATGTACACATTGGACCTCGTCGCTGGAGTTGTTGCCACAGGGCCGCATTTGGCAGTAACAGCTACCTGTCTAGCAGTGGGGTGCTCGAAGGATAAGAGCGGTGCTTCTAGGGCAATGGCGAAAGGGACTTTGCGGAGAAAGCCGGGGTCACTCGGTGAGTTCGGAAGCACTGAAGCTGAAAACAAGCTGGCACATGCTGTAGCACACGCAACAAACCAAGACAGGGAGGTAGTTCATGTATTGCTTCAGGAAGGGTCCCGAGACTTAGGCAGGCCGATGTCATTTTTCTGAAGGAGTGGCTTATGTGCGAGCCGCCCTTGGTTTAGTGGAATAGGGGGCTAAAATGGCGAAGCCAATCGACACGTTCTGGCTCGACTTCACGCTCCAGCACGAGCGCTGCGACCCTCAGGACATCACGACTGCTCTCGGAATCAAGCCCAGCTTCTCAGCTCGAAAGGGGGATGTACTTGGGACTGTCACTCGCAAATCAAGCGTATGGATGTGTCATTTTCGAGAAGGAATTGGCAGTGAAGCGTTCGCTAGGTCCTTGGACGAGTTGCTTGCCCTCTTTGAGACATCAGGGCAGTATATCGAGCGGTTTCGGCAATCTGGAGGCGAGCTGGAGCTTTCAATGAATCAAGTTGTCAGTATGCAGGAGGGGCTTCTCTTTAATCTGCATCTGGAACCCTATTTTCTCAAAGCCTGCGGAGACCGAGGAATCGCCCTACGTGTTCAGGCGTGGTCTGCGCAGGATGTGGCCTCGCTGAAATGAACCAAAGTTCGTTCCAAACGCAGGCTGCCTTCCGGGGCGGCCTTGCTGTCCCTGGCGACAATGGGGTGACATGACGCTGATTACACCGACGCCGGACCCGCCGCTGGTCAACAAAGAATGTGCGGGAATCGCGGCCAAGCGTGGTGAGCTCGCTGGGAATCGAACCCAGGACCCACGCCTTAAAAGGGCGTTGCTCTACCAACTGAGCTACGAGCTCGCATTTAGACCGCTCTTTCCAAGCTACCACAAGGCCAGACGAACAATTTGCCGGTCGATATTCGTTCTCATGGGGCAGGGAATCCACACCTCAGGGCTGTCCCGTTTCGTTACTTTGCCTGCCGCGAATCGCAACACATCCTCCTCCTCGCCTCCGCTCGGAAAACATTTTCAGATCGGTAACCAAAACCGCTGGTACGATGGTACCCGTGGGCTGTGCGGAAGCGATTACAAATGGGGTATAAATGCCCGCATCGCTCAGAAAATGAGGCAGTTCCGGTCTTTTTTGATGGCTGAAAAGTGCTATTGTTTCGCCGGCCTGAGCGACACTACGATTACCACTAAGGATTCATCCGCCATCCGGGTTTTCCTTCCCGGTGTTCCGTATCGCAACAGCCGCACTTGGGGCTCTGTAAGAAATGGGGAATCATCCGTGGCGGAGTTGCAGAATTAGACCTTGGGATAGATTATGACGGAACATAAAGGGCAGTCTGATCCGAACGAGCCCCCGGAAGATGTGGCGTCGCTCTACTCGTGGGCGAATCTGCATGGCGCCAAGTACCGCGACTTTTCCGAATCCCGGGCGCAGACCCGAGAGAAGGCACGGCAACGCGTTGAGCAAGCCATGGAAGAGGAACGCCAGCGCATGCAGCAGGGCCAGGAAGCAAAACAAGAGGCAAAACGCGGCAACGGCGACACGCGCAAGGACGAACCTGCTCCGCAACAAGCCGCGCAACAGCCACCCTCGCAGCCGCCTCGCCCCGCTCAGCCTACCGCCCCAACTCCACCTGAAAGGCCCAATATCGATCGGCCTCATCATGATCGGCCGCATGTGGAGCATCCGATTCGCGAAGATCTTGCCACCGCTCTCCGCGGCCTGGCCGTACCGCCGTCGTACCGCCAGCCTGGCCACGCGCCGCACGCTCCCATGCGCGAAGAGAACTACATGCCGCCGCGCAACCCATGGCCTGTTCCCGATTCCGCCGAGAGTGCGGGCCGTCCGGCGTGGCTCATGCCCGAGCGGACTGAAGCTTCAGGCCCCTCCGGTCTTCCGCCGGCTCCCGAGGATACGCTGCAAGGTTCGCGCGAACGCCTGGCCACGCGCTGGTTTGCACTGCGCGGCGTGCTCGAAGGTAGCGCACCGCCCGCGCAGGCTGTGCCGGCTCCTGTAGCCGCACGTCCTCCGGTGATGGCCATCTTCTCTCTTGCCGGCGGCGTGGGCAAAACCAGTCTTGTCGCGACTCTCGGCCGCACACTTTCTGCCCGTGGCGAGCGCGTTCTGCTCGTCGACACCGCAGCCTACGGCCTGTTGCCCTTCTTTTTCGGCGCCGGCGATCAGCGCCCCGGAATGTTGCGCACCTTCAGCCCTCCGGCCTCGAGTGGCGACGCATCCATTCAGATGATCACGCTCGACCCTGAAAACTTCGGTCCCGAAACCGCGCCGCAGGAAGCTCTCACCGCCGAAATCTCCAAGCACGCGCGCGGCGTGGGCCGCGTCCTTGTCGATCTGGCCACCGCCTCCGGCGCGACAACCCGCCGCATCATGCGCCTGATGCCGCAAATTCTCGTTCCACTGCTTCCTGACATGAACTCCGTGGTCAGCGTCAGCTCCATCGACGCTTTTTTCGATCACAACGGCGGCGCATCCGCCAACCCTTCGTTGCCCCACTACGTGCTCAATCAGTTTGATTCTTCGCTTCCGCTGCATCTGGATGTGCGAGAAGTTCTCCGCGAGCAGCTGGGCGACCGCTTGCTGCCTTTTGTGCTGCGCCGCGCCCCCGCCATCAGTGAGGCGCTGGCCGAGGGCATGACCATCATTGACTACGCGCCCAACTCCGGTGTGGCCGAGGATTTTGCCAGCCTGGCCAGTTGGGTCAAGAGCCTTTCCGCAGCTGCGACCACAACCTTCCGCGGGGTACGCTGGAGCGAACGATGACCCCGACCGGGATCTGGCAGGACATTGGCGCTGGCGAGAACCTTTTCACTCGGATTCTTCGTCTTCTCTTTCTCATTCTCGCCGGGGCGATTCTTTGCTTCCTGGCGATCGTGCCGCTCACCTGGCCGCAGCAGGCTGTCCTCGGGCTGCTCAGCCTTCTCATGGCGCTCGCCCTGGCGCGCGGCTCCGACTCCTACCTCGTCACTCTCACCCTGATGATGCTGTCGATGTTCTGTACCTTCCGCTACGGATATTGGCGCGTCTCGCAGGTGGTTCGCTTCTTCCACGACCCCGCCAATCACTGGGGCGCACTGGACGCATTCTTCATTCTCTGCCTGCTGCTTGCCGAGGCTTACGCATTCGTTATTCTCTTTCTCGGATATTTCCAGACCATCTGGCCGCTGCGTCGCGCTCCCGTCTCTCTGCCTGAGACTCCCGAGAACTGGCCCGATATCAACGTCCTCATCCCGACCTTCAACGAGCCGCTCAACGTCGTCCGTTTCACGGCACTCGGCGCGTTGAACATGGATTGGCCCGCCGACAAACTTCACGTCTACATCCTCGACGATGGCCGCCGCAAGGAATTCGAACAGTTTGCCTTTGATGCCGGCATCGGCTATCGCACCCGCCCCGACAACAAGTACGCCAAGGCCGGCAACATCAACACTGCGCTCCAAACCATGTCATCGCCGCTGGTGGCCGTCTTCGATTCCGATCACGTCCCCACGCGCAGCTTTTTGCAAATGACCGTCGGCTGGTTTATGCGCGATCCCAAGCTCGCCGTGATGCAAACTCCCCATCACTTCTATTCGCCCGATCCCTTCGAGCGCAATCTTAAGCAGTTCCACATCATTCCCAACGAGGGCGAGCTCTTCTACGGTGTGGTCCAGGACGGCAACGACTTCTGGAATTCTTCCTTCTTCTGCGGCTCATGCGCCATGCTGCGCCGCTCCGCGCTCGACGAGATCGGCGGTATCGCAAAAGAAACCGTCACCGAGGACGCGCACACTTCTCTGCGCATGCAGATGGCCGGCTGGAACTCCGCCTACATCAACATTCCGCAAGCTGCGGGGCTCGCCACCGAACGCCTCTCCGCTCACGTCGGCCAGCGCATCCGCTGGGCGCGCGGCATGATCCAGGTCCTGCGCACCGACAATCCGCTCTTCGCGCCCGGGCTCTCGTTTCCCCAGCGGCTTTGCTACTTCAACGCAGTCGGGCATTTTCTTTACGCGGTGCCGCGCCTCATTTTTCTCACCGCGCCGCTCATCTACCTGCTCCTCAACCACACCAACATTCCCGGCTATTGGGCCGCTATTCTGGCCTACGCGCTGCCTCACCTTACGCTCTCCAACGTAACCAACTCACGCATTCAGGGCGATCACCGCCATTCCTTCTGGAACGAGATTTACGAAACCGTCCTCGCGCCCTACATTCTGCTTCCCACGATGATGGCGCTCATTAGCCCCAAGCTGGGCAGGTTCAATGTCACCTCCAAAGGCGGCGTGGTTCGGCGCACATTCTTTGACTCGCGCATCGCCCAGCCCTTTCTCGTCATGCTCCTGTTCAACATCGCGGGCCTTCTGGTTGCCATTCCGCGCTTCTTCATCTGGGACACCTCGCGCCGCGGCACGGTGCTCATGAACGTCATGTGGTGCTGCTTCAATATCGTCATTCTCGGCGTTTGCACGGCCGTCGCGCGCGAGCTGCAACAACGCCGCACCACCGTCCGTCTCAATATCGCCGAGCCCCTCACCCTCAAGCTGCCCGGCGGAAGATCGATCGCCTGTGAAACTGTGGACATGTCCAACGGCGGCGCGGGCATTCGCATCAAGGAGCCCATCGATCTCGCGCCCGATACTTTGGTCCATCTGATTTTTTCGCAACCCCCGGCGGCCATCCCACTGCATGCCTCCGTTGTTTCCTTTGAGGACTCAGTGCTGCGCGTTCGTTTCGACAATCTGTCGATTGCGGAACAGGAAGTGCTGACCATCCAGCTTTACTCTCGCGCCGACTCCTGGCTGGGATGGGGCGAATCGCGCGAGAGCGACAACGTGCTGCGCAGCCTGGCCCGTATCTTCACGATCTCCATGCGCGGCCTCAAGGCCACGTTCCTCAGCATCTTTGGCCGCGATGAGCAGGCTCCCCGAAAGTCCACTTCGCTCTCCATCGCTCAGTTGGGTGTGCTCTTTCTCTTGGGTAGCGCGCTTGTCTCTAATTGCTCCAAAGCGCAAGCTCAGCCGCAGGCGACTAACACCGCCAGCACCGCTAACTCCGCTGTCTTGCCCGGCCAATATCACGACAGCTTCACCCTCGCCGATGCCGGTTCGCCGCAGATCGAGTTGCACTCGATCGACCGCCAGCACAATGTCTATTTCACGCTGCCAGAAACGCATGTGGTCCGCACCGCTACTCTTCACGTCTATTACGCATTTTCTCCCGCACTCATTCCGCAGCTCAGTCATCTCAAGCTCATTCTGAACGGCACGCTCTTCGCTACCATTCAGCCCACCGCGGGCCAATTTGGCGGCTCTGACGGAGCCGACTCGGAAGTCAACGTCAACATTCCTCCCGAGCTTCTCGTTCACAACAACACGCTCACCTTCGAGTTCATCGGCCACTACACCATGAGCTGCGAAGACCCCGCCAACACCTCGCTCTGGGCGCGCGTTCATCGCAACTCCTCTCTCGATATTCGCGGCGACCTTCTGCCGCTCGCCGACGATCTCAAGCAACTGCCTGTCCCGTTCGTCGATCCGGCCGTCGTTCAGCCGCTCAGCATTCCCGTCGTCTTTCCCGCGCAGCCTTCGTTCAAAGCCATTCAGGCCGCAGGCGTCGTCACGAGCTACTTCGGCCTCGTCTCCGCTGATCGCCCGGTGCGTTTCCCGGCGAGCATCGGAACCATTCCGCAGGGCAACGCCATCGTCATCGCCGAAAACGCAGCCAGCCTTCCTGCCAGCCTGAATCTTTCCGCTGCCAGCGGGCCCACCGTGGCCATGCGTACCAACCCCAACGATCCCTACGGGAAAATTCTCATCGTCACCGGCGGCAACGCCGATGACGCCCTCGTTGCCGCTCAGGCCATCGCGCTGCGCAGCGAGATGCTCAATGGCGCGCAGACGCCCATCAGCAACCTCACGCTTCCTACAAAGCAGGCTCCCGACGCCGCGCCGCGCTGGGCGCGCACCGACCAAACCATTCCTCTG
Source organism: uncultured Acidobacteriaceae bacterium (assembly GCA_963823805.1). Taxonomy (GTDB): domain Bacteria; phylum Acidobacteriota; class Terriglobia; order Terriglobales; family Acidobacteriaceae; genus Telmatobacter. The sequence goes on from CAWGMW010000001.1 coordinate 883,409, forward strand.
TGGGACTATTCCAGCTCCGACCAGCTGCAGGGTGATGGAACCGCTCCGCTCAATGTCTACTTCCGCATTCCTCCCGACCTTTATTACGACACTGAAAGCAAAGACACCCGCCTGCATCTCGTCTATCGTTACAACTCCATTCCCATCGGACCCATCTCCAGCATGCAGGTTCGCATCAACAATGCGTTTCTCGGTTCCACTCCGCTCGTCCCCGGGCAGGACGCGTCGCGCACCACGCAGACCGATGTCGCCGTTCCTGCCGTGAATCTGCGCCCATTCTCCAATACGCTCTCATTCGATTTCACATTCCAGTTGCTCAAGAAACAAAACTGCGATGACACCACGCCCATCAATCTTCAGGGCGCCATTCTCCGCGACTCCTATCTCGATCTGCGCGGTTATCCGCATTGGACGCCGCTGCCTAATCTCGAGATCTTCGCCAACGCCGGGTTCCCTTTCACGCGTCTGGCTGATCTGAGCGAAACCACGGTTGTCTTACCGCCCGCACCCAATGAGCGGGAGATCGAAACCTTCATCACTTTGATGGGCCACTTCGGCCGCCAGACCGGCTTTCCCGGCCTGCGCGTAACCGTTGCCGGGCCCGATGCACTCCACGACGGCGCGGCCACTGACTTCCTGATCATCGGCGCCGGCGACGATCAGCCCGCCTTCGCGAAGCTTGGGCTCCATCTTCCCGTCTCTCTCGGCAGCGGTCAGGTTCAGGTCCACGATATGCAGGGCTTCTTGGTCTCCCTCCTTCACAATGCCTGGTGGAAGCTCCGCTCCAGCGATCACACCGCGTCCGGCGGGCTCACTGCCGGTGGCACGCCCGACGCCGTCATCGAGGGCATTGAATCTCCTTACGACATCGGCGGCAGCCGCAGCATTGTTGCCATCCATCTCAAAGACGCTTCCACCTTCGAGCCCTTCATCAGCACGTTCCTCGATGTCCAGCAGTCCAGTGACGTCTCCGGATCGGTTGCAGTCCTTCACGGCGCAGAGTTTCAGTCTTTCCGAGTTGGCACGCAGATCTATTACGTGGGAGCGTTGCCGTGGTGGACGCAGTTGCGCCTGTGGGCCGCCGAATACCCATGGCTGATTGCGGTCATCGTCGTCGTTCTAGCGTTTCTGCTGGCCATCTGGACCCGCCAATGGTTGCGGTCGAAGGCCAGGGCCCGTCTCACGATTTTCGAGAATTAGCCCAAAAGCTAGCCCAGAGTTTCTGACCTTTTTTCCACACTTACTGGCCCTTCTGTTTCACTTCGGGCTTCGCAAAATGTGCCGGTAGCTGGAAGCTGATAACTAACAGCAAAAAGCAGCCTTCTCGTGGGGTGCGCGTACGATGGGCCATTCGATTTCCGGGTCAGGGAAGTCCATTCTCCTGATCGCGGTTTTATGCACGCTTTCGTTCCTGTGCGGCTGCAAACATGGCCCCTGGCAGCTCTGGCAATTCTTTTCGGCGCGGTTCATCGATCCGGAAACCGGCCGTGTCTTAAGCGGCGATGCGTCCGAACCCAGCGGCAGTCAGCACACCACCTCGGAAGCCCAGGCGTACGCCTTGTTCTTCGCCCTCGCTGCCAACGATCGCCCCACTTTCAACCGCGTCCTCTCCTGGACCCAGACCAATCTCGCCGCAGGCGACCTCTCCACACACTTGCCCGCGTGGCTCTGGGGACAGGACAAAGACGGCGCGTGGAAAGTACTGGACCCTAACTCCGCCTCCGACGCCGATGTTTGGATCGCCTACTCGCTCCTCGAAGCGGGTCGCCTCTGGAATTCGCCCACCGACGCCGCTCTTGGCCGCGCCGTCATGGCCTCCATCGCAAAGAATGAAGTCGTCAATCTCCCCGGTTTCGGCCCCATGCTGCTCCCTGGTCCAACTGGCTTTCAACACGGCGACACCTGGACTTTGAACCCAAGCTATCTTCCGCTGTTTGTCTTTGAGCGCTTCGCCGCAGTCGATCCCGCCGGGCCCTGGCAGGCAATCGCACTCAACATTCCGCGCCTTCTCCAGCAGAGCTCGCCCCACGGCTACGCAATGGATTGGGTTGAGTACTTCCCCTATGACGGCTTCTATCCCGTTCCTCCGCCCACAACGCCGGCGACTCCCCCCGCAACACCGCCATCGGCTTCAGCACCAGTTGCTGCCGCTAACCCACGAGCGGCAACTGCAGTCACCGCCGCTAAGGCCGACGCCGTCGGCAGCTACGACGCCATCCGCGTCTATCTCTGGGCAGGAATGATTTCGCCCGCCGATCCCGCTCGGGCCTCCATCCTCGACGCCGTTCCCGCCATGAGCGCCTGGCTCATGGATCACGACGCTCCTCCAGAAAAAGTCAGCCAGGAGGGAATCCCTGTGCAAAAGGAGGGCCCAATTGGTTTCTCCGCCGCTGTGCTTCCTTATCTCCGCGCCTTTCCCGATCTTTCCCGGGCCGGCGCTCGCCAATTGATCCGTCTTGATGCACAGAGGAGCGCAAATTCGGGATTGTATGGGAAAGACAAAGCATATTACGATCAGTGTCTTGCTCTATTTTCAACAGGTTTCCTTCAAGCCAGATTCCGGTTTGGTCCGGGCGGCGAATTAAACGTAGAATGGAAGCGCGAATGAGGGTGGGCTGGGGAGCTTGGAAAGCGGGTTTGATCGGTGCGGCCTGCCTTGTGCTGACGCTCCAGCTAGCCCACGCTCAAAACGCCTCGGTCGCCAACTCCGCCGACGCAGCTCGCGCCAGTCTCGTCGAAAAAGCACATGCCCTTGAATCACGCGGACGGCCCGACATGGCCATCCAGCTCTGGCAGCAGATTCTTCTCTCCGCGCCGCAAAATACTGAAGCACTGGCGGGCCTCGCCAAGGATTACAAGCTGATCGGTTCTGACGCGCTCGCCAATCAGACTCTCGATCGTCTGCGCGCAGTCAACCCCAGCGATCCTGAAATCGCGCGGATTCAGTCCATGTCGAGCTCGAGCCAGGAGAGCCAGCAGCTCACGCAGGCCGGCGAGCTCACACGCCAGGGCCGCAATGACGACGCGATGCGCATCTATCGCCAGCTCTACGGCGATCAGCTGCCCAACGGCGACATCGCTCTCGCCTACTATCAAACGCTGTACGGCACCGCCAGCGGCAAGCAGGCGGCCATCGCTGGAATGCGCGCTCTCGTCGATCGCAATCCCGGCGATCCTCGCTACGCGGTCGCTCTCGGCATTATCCTCACTTACGACCAGCGCACCCGCGCCGAAGGCATTCGCCTCCTGCAAGCGCATTCCTCCGATTCCGGCGCGCAGTCTGCGTTGCGTCAGGCGCTCATCTGGGACTCCGCAAATCCCGCATCCGCCGCCGAACTCCGCGACTATCTCAAATCGCATCCGGGCGACACGGAGCTCGCCGCAAAGCTCAACCAAAACCAGGAAAAACTGGCGCAGATGAATTCGGGCATTGCGCGCACTCCCGCTGAGCGCGCTGCCTTCGCGGCGCTCAACACGGGACACCTCGACGAAGCCAATCAGCGCTTCACCGATCTCCTGCAGAAAGACCCCACCAATAGCCGCGCCGCTGCTGGAATGGGATTCCTGCGCATGCGCCAACAGGACTTCGGCGCAGCGATCACATTCTTCACGCAGGCTGAGCAGAACGGGTACAAACCAAAGGTCGTCGCGGACGCACTCGCCAGCTCGCACTTCTGGCTCATCATGGGCGAAGCTACGCAGGCCTTCAGCCAGAATCAATTCGAAGTCACCGACGCCAAATTCCGCGCCGCGCTCGCTATCAATCCGCGCAGCACTGAAGCGCTCAACGGCCTCGCCGGCCTCTATATTAAGGAGCAGCAGTACACCACCGCCGCGTCCGTCTACGAATTGCTCATCAAGGTGCAGCCCGCGTCATTCGACGGCTGGCGCGGCCTCTTCCTCGCCAACGCGCGCGCCGACCAGAACTCTCAAGCTCTCGCCATCGCTGCACGCTTCCCGCCGAGCGTTCGCATCGCGCTCAACAAAGATCCCGAATACCTCCGCACCCTTGCCGCAATTTATCAGGCCGAAGGCCGCACCGCCGACGCCGAACGCACGCTCGTTCTCGCTCTCGCCTTGCCGTTTCCCGGCAACGGCAGCACCTTGCAGACCGACACCAAGCTGCAGTACGCCGGCATTCTCATGGAGGCGAAACGCTTCCCGCAGGCCGCGGCGCTTTACTCGCAGGTCGTCGCGAGCGATCCCACCAACGTCTCCGCCTGGATGGGTCTCGTCAGCGCGCATCACGAGCTGGGTCAGGACACACAGGCCCTCGACGACGTGCAGCGAATCCCCGCAGCCACTTACGAAACCGCGCTCGGCGATGCCGGCTTTCTCTCCGAGCTCGGCGCCATCTATCAGCAGGCCAATCAATATGACGTTGCTCAGGGAATGCTTGAGCGCGCGGAAAAACTCGAGGTCGCCGCCGGCCATCAGCCCTCCGTCGCGCTCGAGTTGCAGTTAGCCGGCATCGATCTGCTGCGCAACAACACCGATCAGGCCTTCGCCATCTACCAGCAGGTTCTCGCCGCGCACCCTGACAACGCCGCTGCCTGGAAGGGCCTCATTTCCACGCTCGCCGCGACGAATCGCAACTCGCAGGCGCTTCAGGAGCTGGCGCAGATTCCCGCGCCGATCCACACTCAGCTTGAATCCGACATCGATTTCATCCAGACTGAAGCCGGTCTCTACGCCACAACAGGCGACACCAACACCGCCGTCGGCTACATGGACCGTGTGCTCGCGTACTACGCCAAAATCAAGCAGCAACCGCCGAGCAGCATCGACATTCAGAACGCCTGGCTGCTTTACAACATCGGCAATGACCGCGCTCTCTACGCTGCGCTGATGCGCATCGGCGGACGCGCCGACCTGACCCTCGCTCAGCGCCAGACTGTCCAGAACATCTGGGCCGAATGGAGCGTGCGTCGCGCTGCGGCGGCCATGGAGAACGGAAATGCCCGCCGCGCCGTCGATATTCTCGACGCCGCATCGCAGGCTTTCCCGAACAACCTCACCGTGATCAAAGCCGTCGCCGGCGGATACGCGCGCGTCGGCCGTGCCAAAGAAGCGCTCGCCATCTACAAGACAATCCCCATGCAGGATGCCTCCGCCGGCGACTTCGAAGGCGCTATCGGCGCAGCCCTTGGCGCCAGCGACAAAAATCAGGCCGAGCTCTGGCTGCGTCAGGCCCTCGAGCGCTTTCCGCGCGATCCCGCCGTCCTCTCACTCGCCGCCCGCTACGAGCAGGCCCGTGGCGACAACGAGCGCGCCGCCGATTACTATCGCGCCTCCATCGCTGCCATGCCCGCCGTTACACCCGTCGATCGCCTTGCCCACGAGCTCGTCTACCCCGACACGGATCTACAGCCTCATCGCGCCGTCACCGCCGCTGACCTCCAGCACCTCCTCGATCCCGACTACACGCCCTTCGACAAAACCACGAGGCTCGCGCCGCTGCCCGCCTATGGTCCCGATCCTTACGAAGGCAGCGCGCCCGTCGTGCTGCCACAGGCGCAGCCCGCATCGCAGGCTCCGTCGCCCGTCAACACTCAGCCCGATTCACACGACCTGCCGCCGCCACCGGTTCCTCAATCCTCCATCGAGCCCGAACCCTCGGGCACCTCACGCCGCCCCATCAATTTCGTTCCCAACCAGAAGTACCCGGAGCTGCGCGAAGTGTCAGGGCGCGACTTTAGTCGTGCCGAAAGAATCGAAGAAAGAGGAAGGGCTTTAGCCCCTGAGGGAAGTTTCTCGAACGCACCTCATCTCGTCCTCGCGTCATGGACCATCGCCCGTCCCCGCGTGAACTCCTGGCGCGCTTCGATCCGCAGCGATTTTTCGCCACTCGTAGCCCTGCAATCGCGCGCCGCTCCCGCCGCTCCACTCGAAATCACACTCGACCCTCCGCACTCTCTCGCCTCCGACGCGTGGAAGGGCCTTGTCTTCTCGCTCATGGCCGCCAATCGCAACGCCGAAGCGCTTGAGGAGCTCAACAAAATCCCCGCTCCCACGCGCCGCCTCCTCGAGGCCGACATCGAATGGGTGCAGGCCATCGCAAGTCTCTACGTCGTCATCGGCGACGCCCCCCACGCCGACGCCTATGTCCATCGCGTCGAAACTTTCTATCTGCTTCACCGCGCCGCCGTCCCCGCCGCGCTCGAAATCCAGCACGCCTGGCTGCTCTACAACCTCCACAGCGACGCCGCGCTCTATCCCGTGCTCACTGCTCTCGACGCGCGCCCGGACCTCACCGCCGATCAGCGTCAGCAGCTGCAAGCTCTCTGGGCCAACTGGGCCGTTCGCCGCGCCAATCAGGCTCTCGCCGGCGGCCAGCCACTCCGCGGCGTGCAAATTCTCGAAGCCGCCGCGCAAAGTTTCCCCGACAATCTCAACGTCCGTTTCGCTCTCGCCGGCGCCTACGCGCGCGTCGGCCGTTCGCAGGACGCGCTCGCTCTCTACAAATCCATTCCCATGAACCAGGGCGCCTCGGGCGACTTTCAGGGAGCCATCTGGTCCGCCATCTCCTCCAGGGACATGGCGCAGGCCGAAGTCTGGCTTCGCTTCGCGCTCAATCGCTTTCCTTCGGATCCAAACATCCTTTCGCTCGCTGCCAACTTTGAGCAGGCCCGCGGCAACAAGCAACGCGCCGCTGACTTCTACCGTGCCGCTGTCGCCGCTGCTCCCCCCGGCTCTTCGATCAGCAACCCAGGCAGCGGACCCGACAGTGGGTCTGGCTCAGCCCCCGCCGCAAACGCCGGCAACGTCAAGCGCCTCCTCGATCCGAGTCTCGACCCCAGTCTCAACGCCGAGCCTTCGCCTGAAGAGCTTGCTCCGCTGCCGTCTTACAAGTCGCTGACTTCGCCGCAGGCCACGCTTCCTCCGCTGCCCGCCGCGAACTCCAACACGACATTCGCAGCTACGGCGCCCTCCGACAATCCGCTCCCGCTTCCGTTCGCATCGATTCCAGCTTCAGGGCAGGGAACTGCGCCGCCCACGCCACCTGTTTACGTCGCGCAAGCTCCCAGCCGAGACACCGCTCCTCAAGCTCCGGCACTCATCGACCAAAGCACCGCGCCTCAAGACGAAAGTCAGCCCGTCGTCCGCCCGGCGCTGCCGGTTTCTCCGCCGCTCATTGGCCGCGTGCGTCTGCCGCCCTCTGAAGAAAACATCAACTCAACCGGACAAACAGACGCGGATGTTGAAACCGGAATCACAGCCACGCCTCAGCCAACGTCAAACGCGTCTGCGCCTCCCGCCGGCAATCGCCGCCTCAGTACTCAGCCCATGAACATCCTCGCCGCGCAGGCTCAGGCGCGCTTCGCCGAGCAGACTGACGGCCAGCTGAAGCAAGGCTCCCCTGCTCGCATCCACTCCATTCCGAATGCCACCTCATCGCCACCGAGCACCGCCGCCCCTTTGAAGGGGCACGACTTCGGTCGTGCCGTTGAAGCCCAAAAATCGCCGGGGGCTTCAGCCCCTGAGGGAAGTTCTCCTTCCACCTCGCCCGCAACGGCCCCATCCGATCACGGCGTCTACAACATCGCGCAGTACACGCCCTCTGCGCAGGATGCAGCCTCTGGCGCTTTCTCCGCGCCGCAGTCGAAGCAGCCAACCCAGCAACCAACTCCGCCTGCCCCCACGTCAGCCTGCCAGACCACAATTCCCGTCTGCCCACCCGCCAAGCCTGCGCCCACCATCGCGCCCACCAAGCACAAGCGCCCGCACAAACCCGCCCAGCCATCAACGAACGCGCAGAACCCGCCCGCGCAAACCCTCGGCAACGCCCCCATCGGAACTCCTGAAAATGGCGCCGCGCCCGAAACCTCCACCCAACCCGCGCCCGCCGAAACCCAAACGCAATCCGCGCCGCAAGCTCCGACGGAAACCACCGGCACCGGCCTCTCGGACCAGGAGCTTCAGCAGCAAAATCTCCCGCCGCTCCGCGGCCCCTGGATTCGCATCCAGCGCCAGACCGGCCCGCCCAGCCCGCGCGATCTCGCCGAGCAGCAACTCCAGGCCATCGAGAGCGGTTACAGCGGCTGGCTCGGCGAAACTTCTCTACTCAACTACCGCAGCGGCGCGCCCGGCTACAACCAACTCGCCGCCATCGATTCGCCCTTTGAGGCATCGGCACCGCTCGGCTTCCACGCGCGCATCACCGCCATCGCGCGCCCGGTCTTTCTTGACTCCGGCCAGGCCAACGGCTCCGCCACCACGTCGGTCACCGAATCGCAATCCGGCGCAACCTGCCTCATCACCATCCCCGAGCCCATCGGCACCTATACCGCAGGCCAGAACTTCACTCCCTGCACCTCGCCCTCGCTCGGCGCGCTCGTTCCGCCTGCTCAGCAAAACTCCTTCGGACTTGGCGGCGAACTCCAGCTCACCTTCCCGCATCTCACCATCGCCGGCGGCTACACGCCCTTCGATTTCCTCGTCTCCACCTTCACCGGCCGCTTCCAGTGGCAGCCCTCCGGCGGTCCCATCACCTTCAGCTTCACGCGCGATTCCGTAAAGGACTCGCAGCTCTCCTACGCAGGCCTGCGCGATCCCGCCGGCAACACGCTCTCCACAATGGGCCAAATCTGGGGCGGGGTCGTCGCCAATCAAGGCCTCGTTCAACTCGCCCACGGCGACGCCGAGTCGGGCTTTTACTTTGCCGCCGGCGGCCAATACCTCACTGGCTACAACGTGCTCTCCAACAACCGCGTCGACGGAACCGGCGGCGCTTACTGGCGCGTCTTCGCGTCACCCGAGTTCGGGAACCTCACCCTCGGCGCAAACTTCTTCGCCATGCACTACGCCAACAATCAGAACGCCTTCACCCACGGCATGGGCGGCTATTTCAGCCCGCAGGCATACTTCCTCGCCAACGCTCCGCTCAGTTGGGTCGGCAACTACGGCACTCACTGGCACTACAACATCGTCGGCGCATTCGGCGTGCAGGCATTTCAGGAGGACTCCACTCCGCTCTGGCCTCTCACCGGCGACAAGCCTCTCGAGACCAGCCAGAACAATCCCATGCTCCCCGCCGTCACCAGCGTCAGTCCCAACTACGATTTTCATAGCCAGGTCGCCTATCAAATCCACACGCATTGGTTTGCCGGCGCATATCTCGCCGCCAACAACACGCGCGACTACTCGTTCGCCTCGGTTGGGTTTTTCATTCGCTATACCTTCCGCCAGCAGCCTTCCACGGCTACTGCTCCCACAGGCCTCTTCCCCGCCGACGGCCCCCGCCCGTTCACCGTCCCATAAGCCGCCGGAACGGAACCAACCTCTTCACTCGTCGTACTCGATCGTCGCGCCCAGGTTGTGGCCGTAAAGCTGACCCTCCACAATCGCTTTAATCGCCTCGGCGCTCCACGCGGGATGAGTCTCCATGATAACGTAGGATTTCTTTCGCACATTTGATTGGAGTTTTATGCTTGGGAGGTCGGTACAAGCAGGAGGAGCGAGACCTCTGAGGCGAGGACGATGGAGCCAACCATGGAAGCGGGATTGGAGCCTGGCGGCGGGATGAAGGCGGTGCCTGGGCCGGTGGTGCAGATCGACGAAGGGCGCATTCAGGCGCATTTGGACGAGGTGGTCCGGGCGACAGTCGAGGAGACGCTGAATGGGCTTCTGGACGCCGAGGCGGACCGGCTATGCGGGGCGCGGAAGTACGAGCGAACCGAGGGCCGCAAGGACACCCGCGCGGGCAGCTATGACCGGCAACTTCACACCAAGGCCGGCGAGGTGACGCTGACGGTGCCGAAGCTGCGGAGCCTGCCCTTCGAGACAGCGATCATCGAGCGCTATCGCCGGAGAGAGTCATCGGTGGAGGAGGCTCTGATCGAGATGTACCTGGCCGGCGTGAGCGTGCGGCGGGTGGAAGACATCACGCAGGCACTGTGGGGCACCCGCGTCAGCGCCAGCACAGTCAGCGATTTGAACCAGAAGATCTACGGCAAGATCAACGAGTGGCGGGAACGGCCGCTGGTGGGCGATTTCCCCTACGTCTTCCTGGATGGTCTTTGGCTCAAGCGCAGCTGGGGCGGCGAGGTGAAGAACGTCTCGGTGCTGGTTGCGATCGGTGTGGCGCAGAGCGGTTACCGCGAGATTCTGGCGGTGAGCGAAGGCGCCAAGGAAGACACGGCCAGCTGGACGAACTTTCTGCGCGAGATGAAGCAGCGCGGTCTCAAGGGCGTCGAGCTGTTCGTCTCTGACAAGTGCCTGGGGCTGGTGGAGAACCTGGCGGACTTCTTTCCCGAAGCCAAGTGGCAGCGCTGCGTGGTGCATTTCTATCGCAACGTGTGGACCGCGGTGCCCACCGGCAAGGTGAAGGAAGTGGCTGCGATGCTGAAGGCCATCCATGCTCAGGAAGATGCCAAGGCCGCTAAAGAAAAAGCTCTCCAGGTAGTCGAGAAGCTGCGAACGATGCGGCTGGCCAAGGCTGCGGAGATCGTCCAGAACGGCATCGACGAGACTCTGAGCTACTACGCCATGCCGCCGGAACACTGGCGCTGCCTCAGGACCAACAACCCGCTGGAGCGGCTGATGCGGGAGATTCGGCGACGAACGCGAGTGGTGGGCGCATTTCCCGACGGCCAATCGGCGCTGATGCTGGTGGCCGCGCGGCTACGCCATGTGGCGGCAACCAAGTGGGGAACCAAACGCTATCTGCAGATGGACCGGCTGGCCGAAATCGTAGCCATCGCCTGACCGCTTTGCTCCTGGCCCCCATGGGGGCCAGGAGCAAAACAACCGCAACCCAACAACCTTCCTGAGTAAGACGGAAGATCGAAAGTGCGAAAAACTCTGGACACTACCGTCTCCATCGCATCCCAGTGAGTTCCGTCCGGCATCGTTCCTCCGCTGACGAAGTTCATCGATGGCCCATCAAACAGCTCCCGGATCAGCTTCTCTCTGCTCCGATCGAGAAATTTGAAACTCCCCACTCCATCTTTGATCGCGATCTCGCAGTACATCCGGCGCTTATCCAACACGAACCCACCGTCACCCGGCTCGAGTTCGTAGACTTTGACGCGCATCGACTCACCCTCCGCAGTCAAATCCTAAATCCGTGTCAACCCCCGTGCACCCCACTCCGCACGCCAACCCCTTGAAAACACTCCGCAAAAATCGTTCCCCAGGTTTGCCGATCATTTCCCCCTTAACGCGCACAATGTCTCTATGAGTCGAATCACCACAGCCGCGCGCAAACCGGGGCAGGGAACACGCGTTTCCGACCCGGCGCAGGTCTCTCAATCTTTCTTTCGCGCGGAAAAAATTCCCAAAATTGCACCATTCCTGGTTCAATTCAAGCCCATTCGGAGGCCTCATTCAACAGAATGAACAACTTACCTATTAACGCATCGATCAATAGTCTATTAACCGACTACTAAACTTAGTGTCAATCCATAGAACTTGCCTTAAGGCTCACGTACAATCAATTATCTTAATAATCGCTATTGACAATCTTAATAATATGGCAATAACATACATGACTGAGTATAATGGAAAGCATGGAATACGCAGTCAAGACTCTTCAGCAAGCTATCAATCACTTTGCCGATACTGAGAACTGCCGCAAGTTCATGGTGTTTATGCGCTGGCCGGACGGGAAGGTCAAGTGCCCTCACTGCGATTGTGAGAAGGTCACTTGGCTGGCAAAGGCTAAGGTGTACCAGTGCTACGGGGATCATCCGAAGTCGAAGTTCTCGCTCAAGGTCGGCACTGTCTTTGAGGATTCGGCTATCGGTTTAGAGAAGTGGCTCCCTGCCGTCTGGTTGCTCTCGAACTCGAAGAACGGCATTTCGAGCTATGAGGTCCACCGCGCTCTCGGCGTCACCCAAAAGACCGCTTGGTTCATGCTTCACCGCATCAGGCTGGCCATGCACGCCAAGTCGTTCTACAAGATGGGTGGCGGCGGCGGACCCGTCGAGATCGACGAGGCGTACATCGGCGGAGCACCCAAGAACAAGCACCTCAGCGTTCGCAAGAGCAAGGATTCGCTCTTCGTGCAGCGAGAGTCCGGCCTCAAATACAAAACCGGCCGCGCTGCTGAAAAGATCGCAGTCTTCGGAATGCTCGACAGAGATACCCGGCAAGTCCGCGCTGAGATCATCCCCCAAGTCAAGCGCGAAGTCCTCATGGACGCCATTTTGAAGGGGATCGAAAAGGGCTCTACCATCTACTCCGACGGCCTCAAAGAGTATTGCAGCCTCAAGGATCATGGCTTCATTCACGAGTCCGTGAGCCACCTCACTGAGTACGTGCGCGGCGAAGTCCACTCCAACGGGATCGAGAACTTCTGGTCCCTGTTAAAGCGCGGGCTCAAGGGCACATACGTTGCCGTCGAACCGTTTCACCTTGACGCCTATGTGGGAGAGCAGGTTTTCAGGTTCAATAACCGCGCAACAAAGGAAAATCCGCTAAATGATTCGGACAGGTTTATGCTGGCAGTGTCGCAGATCGTAGGGAAGAGATTGACCTACAAAGAACTGACCGGCAAGGTGGGAGAAACGGCGGTCTAGGTTGCCCGTTTGGGCCGGACGCCAGAGACGCGGACAGCGGAAAAAGGCTTCCGCTTCCTTTCCTTCTCAGCGTCCAACTGAGCCTTGATTTCACTGTGCGGCACCTGAACTAGGCGCCGCATGAACTTCTCGAACATGCCGGAATCATCCCTCAAATCCTTGGCGGAAACTCTAGGCCGATTCGACATGACTTTATTTGCTCCTCTTCTTCGACTGCCGAGGAATTGAAAGGAAAATCATTCTAAGAACCGAGCGCGACGGAATGGACATATCGCCGCAGCCCTGCTTTTCAATGTTGGGGTTTTCGTTTGCGGAAATGTGAGGAACTACGACTTTGCAATCCCTGCCGTCATGCAGCAGCCATCCAACCGATTTGCATATCAGAGGTTCAGGGTCACAACCGGCAAGCGGCTGCCAATCGGTTGAGCAACCGAGCGAGTCCTGCCATTCTATGAGAACAAGTTTCACTTTCAGCGCTTATGGCCACGCTTGGGGGAACAGCGCTTGAACTTCCTGTTCTTCGATAGTCCCAGAACAGTGCCGGATAGACTCTTCGCAATCCGGATATAAGTTCCTCTCCTTTTCGTGGCGAGAGTCCTGCCCGCTTTGCTTGCCTGACGCCGCGAAGGTCGTTCGCATGTGCGATGAAGCATGGAGCCTCCTTGAACTGCTTTCATTCTGAGCGAATAAAAGCCAAAGGTCAAGGGATTGGTCGTTTGAAAACCGCATGGTACATCCAAGAATTACGGTGCGCTGCCAGTCCTGCAAGTGGCAAAAAACTAACCAACTCCCATCCGTCTTTGCCCATCTCCGAAAAAGTGCGCTCGATCCGCTGGTCCCGCTCCGCAAACGTCTCGAAATTGGTGTTTTCCCTCTCCAGCTCCGTCTTAACTCTGATGAAGCGATATTCCCATTGAGCCATAGTGCGGATATTCTACGATGGAGGCCCATGACAAAACCATTTCGCGGCGCAATGCTAAAACTGAAACGGGCCAAAGAGCATATCGACGATCTTCACTCCCGCGTCCGGCAATTCTGCGAAAGCGGTGTCCACCTCATCACCGTGGAGCGAGATGCGGATACCGGACATGAAACGCTCAAGATCACTCCGGCAAAAACAGTCCCCGACGATTTTGCTCTGATCCTTGGCGATGCCCTTCACAATCTCGCTTGCGCTCTGGATCTTGCCTGGTTTGAGTTGACCGCTGCCGACTACCCCAAAAAAGACAGGATCAACTTTCCGATCTTCCCAAGCGGACCGCATCTTGAAGACTTTCTCGGGAAGCGAAAAGAACAGGCATCCATCGTCGCAGTAAGCAGGAAACTCCTCGACGAAATAGAGCCGTACAAGGGAGGGGATGGCGATGCGATCTACTCCATACATCACCTCGACATTGCCGACAAACACAGGCTCCTGATCCCGCAGGTACAAATCGGCAGGATTGAGGCGATTCGATGTGAAAACGGCGATGGCGTTCAATTCGGAATCGGGCCAAGACACTTCGGCAGTCAGTACTCTCCCATCATTGACCTTGGAAGTCACCGCAACGTGAAGGTGATAGACGAGGGCCAATCTACCTTGGCGGTAGTTTTCGGCGTATGTGAGCCGGTCCTCGGGGTAGCCGGACTGCCAATCGTTCCCCAACTGCTCAAATTCAAGGTAGCCGTCGCACGCGCTCTCGCAATCTTGGGCAAGTGACTCCATCACTTACCACACGAATTCATCTTCAGTGTCGAGTCAACCCACCCCTAGTACTAGATACACAATCCCAAACCGACGCCTATATTTACTCAGTCAAGTATATTTATGCCATAATATTGATTATCGTCATTCCAGCGGTCGAGAAATCCGCTTCGCTCCATGCCCTCCGACCCCAAACACGCCTCCGACTGGCAAGACCTGCTCCGCATCGCCCAGGGGTCTCCGATCACCATTGAGCGAGTCCGAATCCCCGAAAAACAGATCGCCGTCGATGGCCAATTCACTCTGCCTGAGCTGGCGCGCCTCACTCTCGAAGATCAGGTCTTCGTTATCGCCTTCATTCGCTCCCACGGAACTATCAAGGAGATGGAGCAGACCTTCGGCGTCAGCTACCCAACCATCAAAGCCCGGCTCAATCGCATCTCCAGCCAGCTTGAGTTCATCGAGATCAATCCGTCCGCGTCGCGCACCGACGTGCTTCAGCAGTTGAACAGCGGCGAAATCTCCGCCGCCGATGCCATCCGCGCGCTGGAGGCCCTCAAATGATTCCCAACATCGCCGTCCTCGAAATCGAGAACCCGAACTTCCACATGCCGCGGCTGTGGATCCCGCTCATCCTGCTCTGGATTCCGCTGCTCCTTGTCCTCCTGCTCATCTCGCCGGTCCTCTTGATCGTCGTTTGCGCCATCAGTCTTACGACCGGCACCGGCCCTCTGCGCGTGGTACGCATCTTCTGGGACATCCTGACCAGCTTGCGCGGCACAGACGTTCGCGTCACCGCGAACGGCAACAAAGTCTTGGTTCGCATTTTGTAATTCCGGGCTTCGCCACTCACATCGCAGGAATTCGCCACGAGATTGGAGAGATCTATGAATGAAAATCGCCGTCAGATCCTGGAAATGTTAGCCGCAGGCAAGATCACCGCAGACGAGGCCGAGCGCCTGATCGCCGCGCTCGAACCGGATTCAGCCGCTCCCGCCGCCGAATTTACCGGCAAATTCGCTGCCCCCAACGGCTGGCAGGGAAACGATACTGGCCCAAAGGTCAAGAACCATGCGAAATACCTCCGCGTCCTGGTCGAGTCCACCGAGAAAAATGGCCCCACGACGGTCAACGTGCGCGTGCCCATGCAGTTGCTTCGCGCCGGCGTCCGCCTCGCCAGCCTCATTCCTCAGCAGGCCCACGATCAGTTGGACGAAACCTTGAGCAAGCACGGCGTTCCGCTAACGCTCTCTCAAATCAAGCCGGAGAATCTCGAAGAACTGATTGACCACCTCGAAGATTTGTCCGTCAACGTCGACGCGAAGGAAGAAAAAGCCAAGGTGCGGGTGTTCTGCGAATAAGACAGGGAATAGGGTGTGGGCGGGTTAAGGACGAACGGCAAGAAAAAAGGGATTCGCAGGAAAAGGCCGCAAGGAGGATTGGGTGAAAGTGCAGTAAACGGGGAACGGGGTTCTGCCGTGTAGCCGACGAACGGGCTTGAAGAAATAGGAAAGACAATATTCCATTGCTAGACACTGATTGTCTCAGGGTGTTCCGCAAGGGCGGTTTTCTCCGGCGCGGGATGAGCCAAAATATCCTTGAAATAGTGGTCGTCGATGATCTTGCGCAAGCCGGGTGCTTTAATGTTTTCGGCATATTTGCGGATGTCGATACCGTTCTTCCAGCCGATGCGGTAACGGCGGGTGGACCGCTTCGCCTCTTGCAGAAAGTTCTCCGCGTCGGGTTCAAAACTGGATGCAGTCCAGAACTCAAAGGCAAACTCAGCACTGGAATATCGGTCTTGCCCCTTCAATGCTGCATGGATCGTGGGAACCTTTTGGGTAAGCCACTTCTCAACCTCCGGCAATCTGACTGGAGACCGATAACCTTTGCATTCGTATGCGGTGATCTGGCGTTGGCGCTCCCAGAGAACGTCGACTTCGGCTTGCTTGCCGGTCTTCATTTCGGTGAGTACAGGCCCCAGCGAAATGTCTCCACCTTCCAGAAGGTGCACGCAATGCCCGACGATTAACTCGAATAGAGCACCCCGGAGATTGCCGGCGGCACCTTCGATTGACGACAGTTTGTTGAAAAGTTTCTCGATTCGTTCGATCGAGGCGGTGGCTGTGTTGGTGAGTGTATGCAGAAGGTCTTCCAGCGCGCGGGCGACATCCTGGCCGAACAGCGTCTCTGGCCGTGTCGCAATAACGCCTTTTGCGCGGCACAGTTTGAGTGCGTCTAAGGTGAAGCTGTCCGCAATGAGCATTGGAACAAATGGACGCGTTCTTCGGAATCCGTTGAGCATAGTGATTTTGCGCAAGAAGGCCGCCACCGTATTCACGTCTAGTTCGACGTTAAGGATCACATCGGCAACGAAGAATCCCGGAGTCAGCTTCGAAGCTGTATAGGTCACCAGTGGCAAAAGGTAGCTGGGCCCCGTGAGATCGAACCTGAAGGTTGCAAATTGTGGGTTGGGCTGTTCGTCTCTAATACGGGTCGTGTTTGGGCTCGCGAGATTCAGACGGCCGCTCCAAGTGCGTATCGCATCAAGTAGCACGGCTTCTGTCATCAGAAGTGCACGTAGCCTTCTGGCTTTGTAGGACAAGCCATCGAATGCGCGACCCAGCACAACGCAGCTTCCCATTCCTTCGATTTCCCTGGTCTGCACGAGGCTCGCGGACTCGAGATTTCTGAGGACAGCTTCGCTAGCGAGCTGACGTTTTTGACGTAAGGGTGATCCGCTAATGATTTCGAAGTGCTTACTGAGCGTGATTCCCCCTCGTGCGCGCAAAGCTGCCAACGCCGCCGCATAGGCAGGGTTCGTTTCCTGAATCGCCGCCATGAGCGCGTCCCAATACTGATCGGTGCCGAACTGATAGGTCAGGTAGATAAACCGCGCTCGCTTCGGAAAAGTGAGGCCACGAAGCGTCTCCACACCGGGAGGCTTGCGAGAAACCCGTTGGCGGGCGGCATCAGCCGAGAAGCCCTGTGTCACGAGCAGCCGGGTGGCCCGGCTCGTTGTCATTGGTCCGTACTTCGTGAGCAGCCGATCAAGTTCCATAGCACTGATTGTCACACTGCGCAATTTATAAAATAACCTTAAGCTAGGGTCTATTTTTCGAATCATGATGATGAACATTTGTTTTCAATATGATACAACACTGAAAACGACCTCGGATCTCGGTGCCTGTCACAGATAGTCCTTGGAATGGCTGTCGCAGGAGTATTTCTTCTAGTTGGAAACTTGGAAAACCTAGAGATAGGCGGGATCTGTTCCCTGATCTTTGTTCTCCGATCTCTGCTTTTCACTGCCGCCGCAGCGGCTTCTGCATCGGCACCACTTGCACGGTCACGTCGCGCACCTCTGACAGAAACCGGTTGAGCACGGAGCCGCGCAGCAGAATGTCGAACCGCGATCGCGCCGACTGGCCGAAGACCACGTGCGAGATGTTCTCCTGCTGCGCAAAGCGGATCAACGCATCGGCGACATTGCGGTCGGTGAGTTGAACCACCTTGGCGCCCAGATCTCGTGCCATTCGCATATATTCTTCCAGCCGCTGGTGCGCTTCCGGATCGCTGTGGCCTTTGTCGTCTGGCGGCGTCACGTAGACTGCGTACCAGTTTGTAGCCAGCCTCCCGGCGATTCTCGCGCCGATCCGCAGCAGCCTCTCCGTTCCCGGCCGCGTGCTCAGGCAGACCATCACCTTCTCCGGGATCGGCGCCTGTTCCAGCCCCTGCGTGCGCCGGTATTCCGATGCGCGGCTGCTCACCTGCTCCGCGGTGGTGCGAAGCGAAAGCTCGCGCAGCATGTTCAGGTTGCCCTTGCGGAAGAAGTTGGCCAGCGACTGCTCCACCTTCTCCGGCGCGTAGATTTTGCCCGCTCGAAGCCGGTTGCGCAGCTCTTCCACGGTGAGGTCGACGTTCACCACTTCATCGGCGCGCTTGACGAAGCTGTCCGGAACCGTCTCGCGAATCGTCGTGTTGGCGGATCGGTTGACGGCGTCGTTCAGCGTCTCAAGGTGCTGGATGTTCACCGCGGTCATCACGTTGATGCCGGCGTCCAGCAGCTCCTGGACGTCTTCGTATCGCTTGCGATTCTTGCTACCCGGAACGTTGGTGTGGGCCAGTTCGTCCACCACAACGGTCTGCGGATGCCGCGCGATGATCGCGTCTACATCCATCTCTTTCAGGTTCACGCCGCGGTAGGGAATCACCTTCTGGGGCACGATTTCCAGGTCGCGAATCTGGTCCTCGGTCTCTTTACGCCCGTGAGTCTCCACCAGGCCCAGCACTATGTCCACGCCCGCCTGATGCCGCATCAGGTAGGCGTCGTTCAGCATCTGGAAGGTTTTGCCCACGCCCGGCGCCGCGCCAATGTAGATGCGCAGTCTGGCGGGCTCCGGCTTCTTCTCGAGAACGATCTCTGCCATCGCTCAGCCCACCTCAACGGGATGGTGAACTTCTTTCGTAACGGCAATGGGCAGAGTGAACTTGAACGTCGCTCCGTGTCCCAGCCGGCTTTCGACAGCAATCTGCCCGCCGAGCGATTCCACCAGCCTGCGAACCAGCGCCAGTCCAAGCGCTGTTCCTTGTTCCGAGAAGGTGTTGAACCGGTCGAAGATTGAACTTAAGCGCTCAGCCTCGATGCCGCGGCCCGTGTCGCGCACACTGAACTGCACAAAGCTCTTGATCTCCTCAGCGGCCAGCAGAATCTCGCCATCCTCCGGCGTGTAGCGCAGCGCGTTCGACAGCAGGTTGTCGAGAATCGATCGCAACGCTCGGCGATCGGCCTGCACTGTGGACAGGTCGGCATAGGCGCTCACATCCACGCGGATATGCTTCTTCGCAGCCTCGTCGCAGTACCTGTCTCGCGCTTCGTTCAGGGCCTGCAGCGGCCGCAGTCGCTCCAGTTTCATCTCACGCTTGCCCGTGTCCAGCTCCGCCACCTCGATTAGGTCGGCCATCAAATCATCGAGAGTTTCTGCTTCTTTGCTGGTTGAAGCTACAAGCTCTGTTTGCAAAGGGGTCATTTCGCCGCTGAATCCCTGCGCCAGTGCGTAAAGCCCACGCCGCAATTGCAACAGCGGGTCGCGCAGCTTGCGGCTGGCCACCGCGATGAACTGTGTCTTGAAGCGGTCGGTGTCCTGCAGGCTGGTCACGTCCTCGAGCGTCGTCACTGCTCCCAGCAGCCGTCCTTCCGAGTCGCGCATCGGCGTCGTTCGCAGCCGGTAGCTCCGCTCCTGGTTGCCGATCCTCATCGGCAGCATCGACGCCTCGCCCTCGGCGGCCACCGCCTTCTGCATCGATACGGCGTCCTGAATCGCGCTCAGAATCTTCTCGCCGCCCGGGGTATTCGTCAGCGCCATGCGATCGCCTGCGGCCTCACCCAGCAACTCCGACGCCGATTGATTCAGCTTCAGGACGTGGCCTTTGCCGTCCGTCACAATAATGGGTTCGAAGATCGCTTGCAGCACCGCGTCGGAGAGTTGAAACTCCATCTGACGGCGTCCAGCCTCGGTGTCGCGCACCTCGCGCAACCGCACCGCCATCCGGCTCAACTCGCCCGCGATTACGCCAAAGCTATCGCGGCTGTTCCATTCCACCCGGTGTTCCAGGTTGCCCTGTGCGATGCGGTGAGCATCGCCCGCCAGCGTGTCAATGGGCCTGAGGACAAAGTAGATGGTCGCGGCCGCAACCAGCGCAGCAGCCCCGGCGATCGCGTAGGCCAGGTGCATTTGCCCGTTCGCTGCCAGCGCCCGATGCGCCACGGCCACCAGCACCACAGGCAGGCAGGCCAGGAGCACACAGCCGAGAATCAGTCGCTGGGTAAGATTGAGCATGATCGTTGTCCGGAACGGAGTGTGGTGACTTATCCATTCTCGCGGATACAGCCGAATCCTGCAAAGCCCTGAAGTTGCAAATGCCGCTTGAAACTCATGGAATCTGGCAAACCGCTAGTTGTTTGTTGTGCCAGCGGCAGGCGAGACCCGGTGGCTGCGGGTCATTGACCACCACCCAGTCCACGCCAAAGGTCGCCTTCAGCCGCTCGAAATCAGCGAGCTGGAAATTTCGCCAGCCCTCCTGGGCCGCGACCTGGCGAGCCCAGACCGGCCCCAGCTCCGGCACCATTGTTGCCACCGCGGCGTCCTTTACCGCATCCGCCAGTTGGCTGCGCTCGGCCAGCGCCATAAAGCCGTGATAATCCTCGCCCGGAGCCTCCATGTAATGCGGATCGAGAGCAAAATAGGAATTCTCAGGCGTGTTGGTTCGGATCCATGCGAAGGCTTGTAGCCAGGGATTGTCCGGCTGGCGCCCCGGCAACTCCAGGTGTTGGCTGCCGGCAAACTCCGCCCGTTGCCACGCAAACATGCATCCATTGGCGATCAGCAGAAACACCGCCCATCGCCACGCATTGCGCTTCAAGACGAATTGCCCCAAGAGGCATCCGGCCATCATCACCAGGAGGAAATAGAGCAGGTGAAGGAAACGCATCGGCTGTAATTGCGTCAGCCGCACAAGGGACGCCGGCCAGAGCATCGTCATCGCCAATGCTTGGTGGAATGCGCCATAGATGAGGACCGCCGCAGCAAATCGCGCCAGCTTCGTCTCTCCGCGCCTGGCGGCGAAACGCCACAGCAACCAAAAAAGAAGCAGAGGAGCCAGCGCGCCGAGCCACTCGTACCAGGTCCACTTGTGCAGGTCGAAATACGGTCGCGAATCCAGGGCCTTGCGCCATCCGGGATTTGCTCCCTCGAAGATCCAGCCAAGAGGAATGATCCCGACGATCGCGTTCTGCCATCCGCGGACGCGTTCGCGCACCGAGTCCAGCAAGGTCAACGTCAGAATGATGCAAAAGGAAGTCCCCATGGCGGCCATCAGAGGGTGCAAAAGAAAGGCCACGAGCAGCAACAAGGCGGCTTGCCAGACACGCTCATCCAGGATTCGCCAGATCGCCAGCAGAATCATCGCTGTCGCAAGGGTGCGCGGATGCAGATGCTGGTCGACCATGTAGAGCGCGGTTCCCGTCACCGGAAGCGTGAACATGGCTGCGACCATCGCGACCCCGCCCCATCGCGCAGTCTGTTCCGTGAAGAGCCGGTCCGCGATCTTTTTCATTGCCCACAAAATCAGAAACAGGGCAGCAAGTTGCCAGGCCAGTTCAGCCCATGCCAAGGGAATTCGCGTCGAGCGCACAAAGCGCGCCATTGATCCGGGGAAGATCGTCGCTTCCATCTGGAGCCGGAAGAAATTTGCGTTGTAGGGAAAGAGTGCCGGATTCAGGTCGGCTTTGACAGCAGCTAGGTAGATTCCATCGTCCTCAAGGCCGGGATGGTAGCCCATCACCAGAAACCCAAGAACCGTAAAAAGAAGGATTCCCAGAAGCTCAATTGGAATGCGCCTGCGCGCTCGCTTCGGAGTCCCGACCTCCTTTAATACTGGGGCAACGCAATACGCCACATTGGATAGCATACCGTCCGCCACTGGTCCGGCTGCAGTGGGACGGCGCAGCGCACTGCCTCACACGTGCGGCAGCAACGACCGCAGCAGCAAAAACGTAGCCACTCCCGCAAAAAAGACGAGCGCCATGCGGATCCCCGGCTCCCGGTTCACTTCAGGCACCAAATCCGTCGCCGCTACGTAGAGGGCCACTCCCGCTGAAACCGGCAGCCCATATGGGACCCAGCGCGGCACAAGCTGAATCACCACGACGCCCACCAGAGTAGCGGCGGCGAGCGCCACCGCGGACCAGAAGGCCGTCGTCCGGCTCCGGCCGCTCGCCATCATCACACTGGCCATGGTGAATCCTTCCGGCGCCTTGTGCAGCAGGATGGCGAGAAAGATCAGCCAGCCCAACCAATTCGAGAGTGCGAACCCCGATCCGATGGCCACGCCATCGAACAGGGCATGGACGCTGAGGCCGCCCAGCACCGAGTAACCTTTGTGCGCGGAGACGAATTCGCCGCCGTGCGTCTCTTCGCCATAGTGAAAATGTGCATTGATCGTGTGTTCAAGCAGATGCATTGCGCAATAGCCGGCCATGATCAGAACCGGAGCTGCTGTCGGATTCAACAGCAGGCTCTCAGGCGTCATTTCCAGCAGCGCGGTTGCGATCAGAAATCCGGCTCCCAACGCCACGAAGTAGCGAAGATAGCGCTCGACGCCCCGTGCGCGCACCAGCACCAGTCCACCGGCCACGTCGGCCAGCGCGGCGATTGTGCCGAGAATGAGGGAAGTCACAAATGAATCGCTAAGCATCGCCCTTATCCGCTGTGCCGGATGTGCACCACGTCGCCATCCTGCACCACATATTCCTTCCCTTCAAGGCGCAGAGTGCCCTTGGCTCGCGCGGCGGCTTCCGATCCGGCGGCCAGCAGGTTATCCCAGCGGATGGTTTCGGCGCGAATGAAATGGTGCTCCAGGTCGGTATGGATCACGCCCGCAGCCTGCGGCGCCTTTGAGCCGACCGTCACCGTCCACGCGCGGCACTCGTCCTCACCCGCCGTGAAGAAGCTGATCAGCCCCAACAGCTCGTAGCTCTTTCGGATCAGCCGCACGAGCCCGCTCTCGTGCAGCCCATAGCTTTCAAGAAAATCCGCCGCCTCGGCGTCGTCCATCTCCGCCAGCTCCGCCTCCACTTTGCCGCAGATGGCCATCGCGCCCGCATTGGGCCGGCTTGCAATTGCGTCGAGTTTGTATCGGCTCACAGCGGACTCAAGGTCGGCGCCGAGTGTCGAGCTTTCGTTCACATTTAACACATACAAGATGGGCTTTTGCGACAGAAACATGAATCCGCGGATGAGCTTTTTCTCTTCCGCTGTGATCTCCAGTTCGCGCAGCGGAATCTCCTTTTCGAGCGACTCCTTCGATCGCACCAGCAGCGCCTGTTCCCGCTCCAATTCGCCGGTGCGCCCCTTTTTCAGGTCTTTCTCCACGCGCTCCATGCGTTTCTCAACCTGGCCGAGGTCGCTCAACATCAAATCGAATTCAACATTCTTGGCGTCACGCAGTGGATCGGTCGGCCCCTCATGAGGAACAGAGTCGTTCTCGAAGGCTCGCAGAACATGAATGAGCGCATCCACGTTGCGCAGGTTCGTCAGAAATGCAGTCTCCTTTAGCGCCTCTTTTCCGATCGCCGCAACATCAACGAACTCCACCGAAGCAAATGTCGTCTTCTTGGGCGAATAAAGCGCAGACAGCTTTTCCAAACGCTCGTCGGGGACGCGCGCCACGCCAATGTGCGCTTCACGGGGATTCGCGCGCCCGTGCTCGTCAACCTTGGCTTTGGTCAGAATTTTAAAAAGCGAAGTCTTGCCCACCTGGGGCAGGCCAATAATGCCGGTTTTCATAGTCGTTCCATGGTGTGCTGCGCACGGAAGCGAATCCGTGCACAAGCCTCTTCGATTCTAATCGAAGCGAGCGCTTGAGCAGGAACGACGCCGAATGTGAATCCATGCTTGAGAGAGTTGGCGGCGGTCCAGCGGATGCAGGCGAAACCTCAATTGGCGAGAGCGCCGGGAAGGGCATTGCCCCTCCGCAAAACCGCCCTAGGACGCCAACATCGCCACCACCAGGATGTCCATCGGCCAGTGCGCCAGGATGAGCGGCGCCAGCCTTCGCATTCGCCGGTAAAGGACGACAGTCAGCACGACGCCGGGCAGGAATGCACAAAAACGATAGACCAGAAACCGTACATCGGGCGCGAAGCCGAAGCAGCAATGCTGCGCGGTAAACCAAAAGACCACTATTGCAGGACCAATCCAGGGCCGGCCCCAGGCGCGTTCAGTCAGCGCTTCAAGCCGAGGCAGGCAATAGCCCTGGTAAGTCAGTTCCTCAGTGAATGACTGAACCACCCACCATACCGTAGCGTTATAGATCACCGCCCACAACGGGAGCATGTGTGAACCCCACAGATAGGCACCAGGATTTGTGTTAGAGGCGCAGTAGAAAACGCGCTGCGACAGGATTCCGCCTCCGATAAAACTAACTGCCATCAGGGACAGGATCCCGAGCCCGAGCCACAAATCGCGCCCGTACCTCATGCGAATCGGGCCAATGAGGTCGCGCAGGCGGATCCCTTCGCTTCGGGTCAGGAACTTGATCGCCGCCAGGCACGTAAGGTCGCCGATCGTGCCGCACATCGTGAAGTAAAACGTGGCGCCGCGCCATGGGGTCGTATGATGGCGAAGGAGAAACACAAGCGCCAGCAGACCTTGTGTAGCCATCCACATCGTCGTGCGCAGGCACACAAGCAGCACCGGGCCAGCCCAGGGAATTCGTCCTTGAGCCAGCCGTTCCCGAACCGCGGCCGGTGAGTTGGCTTGGGGGGCTTGCGTCAGGCCGGTTTCGCTTGCGGTCGACATTGTGAGCGCTCTCCAGCGAGCCATTGTACTAAGGATCAGTCGAACGCGGCTATGACGTTCGCGTCGTCTCCGCCCTCGCCATTAGCACGACAGTCGCCAGCCCGAGCAGCAGAACCACTTCCTCAACAAATTCGCTTCGGTTGTGCAGCTTGTTGAAGTGCGCGATGGTCGCGCCGGATGCATTTGGCGAGTCAATGGCGCCCCCGGCAGCGATGCGGTCGCGCTCCATCGCGGGAATGATCCCGTATTGCGAATAGACCGTAAAGGCGATCATGAGCACGACGAGCGCCATTGGCAGCAGCACTGCGCGCGGCTTGTAGATGCCCCAGGCCGGCGCCAGAGCCATCACCGCCAGCGCCACCATTCCCGATACCAATCCCATCCCATGCAGGATGCGAATCAATTGACCAACAATCGTACCGGCTGCATGAGTATCGGGCTGCAGCGTGGTGAACGTGACGGCCGCAACGATCGGGAAAAAGACTTCAGCACCCAGCCAGACAATGAGCGACAAAGATAGCAGCGTACGAAGCAAAGTTTTCATTCAGGAAGAATACAGGGAACCGCGATACAGGAATAGGCAACAAGCGGACTGCTCTCGCCGTCGACTCCTGGCCTCCGTACCCTGAAACCTGAACCCTAGCTCTTCTTCAGCGCGCGCCTCAGCACAGTTTCCAGCGCAGCTTTCTGCTCGGCGTACTCGCTCGGCGCGAGCGTGCCCGCAATCTTCTCGCTTTCCAGCGCGAACAGCTCTTCTTTGAGCACGTTCAGCAGCGCCGCATGTTTTGCAGCCGGCGAGGCGCCTGCAATGCTCGGAGCGGAGCAAGCCGGCGACGTTCCAGCGGATGCCGCCGCGCCCGCACCTGCAACTGCGGCCGCACCGTCTGGCCTGCGTAGCAGAAACGCCGCCGCAGCCGCGAGCAGCAACGCCAATCCGCCCAGAATCCACCATTTGTATTTCGACAGCGGATCGGGCGTGTTGATGGGCTCGCCGATTCCGCCGCCGGGCTGATTGCCGGGGGCACCGGCTTCCGGTCCGCCACTGTCGCCTGGCTGGCCACCTTGTCCATTCTGGTCATCGCGCGCGAAAGAACCCGTGCCGGAAACCGAAAACTCAAGGGCCTTCCCCGGGGCAACGCCTCGCGCCAGAAACGTCTGCACAGTTGGATCCTGCGGCGATGATTCAAATCCCGCCCCGGTCCCGCCAGTAAACGTCATCGCCTTAGGCAGCACTACCCAAACGGTGTCGGCGGGTAGCGTCACCAAAGAATGAAAGCTGTATTTCCCGTTGCTGTACGGCAAATTGTATTGGACCTGGAAGAGTGTGCCTTTGCCGTCCTGATCGGGCTGGATCGGAAAGTCGAATGAATAGTGGCCCTTGGGGCCGTCAGGATCGAGCTTCACGGTGGTTGGCAGGCTGCTCGCGCCCGGCCGTTGAGCCGAGGCATCACCTACAACGGCGTCGTCGGGCAGAATCACCTGAAACGACTGCTTGCTCCACTGCGTGCGCGGCGGTGAGCTGGCATTGTGGATGTCGTAGCGTTCCACGACGCGAAGCTGACCGTTATCGGTTTCGATTCCGGTTACGTGCTCGGCGATGGTGATGCCTTCCACCTTCGCCGCCACGTCGTACACCGAAATGTCGCCATTTCCGCCACCTTGCGGCGCGGCGATAAAGTACTCGGCGCCCTGGTGCGTCACGCGAATCAAATATGGATTGCTGCCGGGCAGATCCAACGAATAGCGGCCTTGTGCGTTGGTGGTTGCCCTGCCGGCTTCACTCATGCCCGACATCGGCTCCAGCAGCGTTACCGCATCACCCGCGGCCGGCTTGTCGGTGGTTTTGTCGGTCACGGTTCCGGTCACTGTGGCAGCCTGCGCCATCGCGCCGGCAGACAAAAAGCTTAAAGCAAAAATGCCTGCATGAATTCGTGTCAATCTCATTGTTCTGTCTTATTCCTTCAAAGCTGCTTTTCTATTCCGCGATCCCGGGTCCAAGCTGCTCTAGTCCCTACTGGCTGCTCTCTGCTCCCTGTAAGTGATCAATCTCGGCCATCAGTTCAGCTGTTTCGTGTTCGAGAAGGCCCCGCTGAGAGACGAAATCTTCTTCAGGATATTTGCCGGCGCGGTACTCGAAGTTCAAGTCGCGCAGATTCTCGTAAAGCTGCTCCTTGCGCTCCTGCAAATAATCGAGCCGCGTCTTCTGCTTCTGGCTGGCAAAGCTGTTCTCCGGCCAAAAGGTGTACAGAAAGAGCGCGAACAGGAGAAGCGCTCCGGCAATCAGGCCATCAGTTTCCGTCATGACTCAAAACCCTCCGTCGCTTCCCGTCTCCCGCCGAATGCGCTCCAACCGCTCCCGGTCCGCAGGATCGGAACTCTCCGTCGCCGTCGCGGGCTCAAGCGGTTTGCCGCCCAATCCGCCCCACCGGCGAATCAGCAGAATTGTCCCCAACAGCGCCGCTCCAAACACCGCGAAGGGAGCAATCCACGCCACGAGGTCGAATCCCTTCGTCGTCGGAGCGGCCAGCACTGTGGCGCCATACTTGGCCACAAACTCATCCAAAATCTGTTGGTCGGTCATGCCCGCGGCCATGTCCGTCGTCAACTGGGACAATTCCTTGTCCCGGTCCGGGCATCCCACGTGATCGCATTCCCCCAACAGCTGCGCGCACCCGCACTGGCACATCAGCTGGTGGCTCAGCGTATTCATTCGAGAGGCGGGAGTGGCGGCGCCAAGTGAAAAGCAGATAGCCACAGCCAGAACAGTGGCTTCCACAACTTTCGTCCAAGAGCTAAGAGCGCGGAAGCGCATCAGTCGCCTCCCTTGAGCGCAGGAGCCATCGGCGCAGCTTTCGCCGCAGGCACGCGCAATGCGACTGTTGCCGGCGACAGGCTGGGAACCAGCGCGACAAACGTCCCAAACACAATCACGATGAGGCCGAACCAGATCCAGCCCACGAGCGGATTGAGAAACGCCTTGATGATCGGCTGCCCGGTGTCAGGATTCGTGCCCTCGTATACAACGTAGAGATCCCACTCGGGAACCGAGTGAATTGCGACCATCGTCTGCGGCTGGCCACTGGCGAGGTAGAACCGTCTTTCCGGTGTCATCTGGAAGAGATTCTTGCCGCCCTGCCGGACCTGCAGTACCGCGTAGTCGGAGTTGTAATTCTGATTCGTGTCCTGCGTGAAGCCCAAGCACTCAAGCGTGTATGGACCGATCTGCATCGTGCTGTGCAAGCCCATTTCACTTTCAATGCTGCGATTGAACGCCGAACCGGCCAACCCAATGACAACGACCACCACGCCAATATGAACGATGTAGCCGCCGTAGCGTCGCGTGTTGCGCCGCGTAAGCAGCCATGTGGCCGCGAATAGATTGCGGTTGGTCTGGCGCGAGATGACGCCGGCGCCACGCAGAAACTCCGCAATGATCGCCGTCAGCACCGCCGCAGCCACCGAAAATGCCACGACCGCATAAAAGCTGCCCTGATCGAGAGCCCCGTCCTTCCACGGCCGCACGCCCACGGCGAGACAAACGATCACCGTAACCCACAGCGCGATCACCGGGAGCACAAAATTCCGCTTGATGGCTTTGAACGATGTTGCGCGCCACGGCAGCAGCGGACCTACGCCGGTGAGAAAGACGAGAAAGAGCCCGATAGGCACGGCGACCCGGTTATAGAATGGCGCGCCCACCGTCACCTTGGTGCCCTGCACATACTCCGAAATGATGGGGAACAGTGTGCCCCAAAGAATCACAAAGCAGGCCGTCAGCAGCACCAGATTATTGAAGAGAAAGCTCGACTCGCGGCTCACCAGCGATTCCATGTGGTGCTCCGTCTTCAGATGTCCACGCTGCAGAATGTAGGTGAAGATACAGACGGCCAGCACGATTCCCATGAAGACTACGAACCAGGTGCCGATGGACGACTGCGCAAATGCGTGCACCGAACTCACAAGGCCCGCACGGGTCAGCAGCGTGCCCAGCATGGTGAGCAGGAACGTGGAGAAGATCAGCCACACATTCCAGCTCTTCATCATGCCTTTCCGCTCCTGCATCATCACCGAGTGCAGGAAAGCGGTTCCGGTCAGCCACGGCATGAAGCTCGCATTCTCCACCGGGTCCCAGCCCCAGTACCCGCCCCAGCCCAGCACGGCGTAGGCCCAGTGCATTCCGAGGAAGATGCCGCACGTCAGGAACAGCCAGGTCACCATCGTCCAAGTGCGCGTGATGTGGATCCACTTTTCGCCGGGATAGCGCATCATCAGCGCGCCCAGCGCAAAGGCGAAGGGAACAGAGAAGCCCACGTAGCCGAGGTAAAGCATGGGCGGATGAATCACCATCTCCGGGTATTGCAACAGCGGATTAAGCCCGTTGCCGTCGGGCGGAACCGGCCCGCCAGCCACGTAGCCCGGGAGCAGAGAGAACGGGGGCGCGGCAAAAACGAGCACCGAGAGGAAGAACACCTGGATGCCGGACAGAATCGTGCCCGCATAGGCGTAGAGCTTCACGTCGGTCTTATGGCGCAGGCGGAGAACGAATCCGTAGGTTCCCAGCAGCCAGGCCCAAAGCAGCAATGAGCCCTCCTGCCCGCTCCAAAGCGCCGCGAACTTGTATGGGATGGGCAGCGCCCGGTTGGAGTGCTCAAGGATGTAAGTAATGGAGAAATCGTTGGTAAAGACCGACCAGATGAGAGCAAAAGCTGCCCCGGTGACGGCCACGAACCCGGCGATTCCAGTCCGGCGCGCGGTGTCGGCCAGCCGCTCAGGAGAGATTCGAGCCGGCTTGCCAGTGGCAATCAGCCGCAACGCCACCGATCCCGCGAGTAGATTGTAAGCGGCCAGAACTAAAGCGATAAGAAGACAGAAACTGCCAAACGTGGCCATCAGCACTCCAGGATGATTGTCGCACGCACGTGGGAAGCAGGTTACATCCCAACGGACGAGGTTATTCTCCATCCATGATAGGCGTTCTGCGTGTGATTTGGCTCACACTAGGGAAAGCTGCAAAGCAGGATTGATTTGGTTTGCAGATTAGGCGAGGGCGTTCCGGTGCTCAGCAAGGAGCTGGCCTGTCACGGCCAGCATCTTCTCGCCACTGACTGGGCGGGGCAGAAAGACGACGCGCTCATCCTGGTAGTCGGAGGGCACGGCGCCCTTTGCGCCGAGGACGAGCACAGGCAAATCCGGCTTCCGCGTGCGCAGTTCGGCTACGAAGACCGGCCCACCGATTCCAGGTGACTGATTCCCCGAGATGACCAAGCCGAGCTTGCCAGCAAACTCGGGTTGCTCGATCAGGCACAGCGCCTCGGCGGCATCGGTCACCCGGCACACGTTGCCGAATTGCCGGCCCAGAAGCGACATCATCAAAGATGCTTGAAGGGGATCGTCGTCCACGATGAGAATGGTTGCCATTTTCCCTGAATGGCGCGTTCAACCCCGCATGAAGGCGCCGGATCACATTTACTATCTCGATAACTGAGATGGTGACCATGCGCCTTAAGTTGCCTGTCGGCCGACGTTCCGGGGTTACCCGAAGAGAAACTCCTTGTCGCGAAGCTCCTTGATGCTGTCGCGCAAGCGGGCGGCCTTCTCAAACTCGAATTTCCGGGCCGCCTCGCGCATGTCCGCCTCGAGTTTGGCAATATAGGCGTCGAGTTCGGCCTGCGTCTTGAAGTCGGGAATTCCGGCCGTCTCTTCCTCCTCCACGTCGCCGTATTCGGCCTTGAGGATGTGCGCCAGTCCCATCTCGACCTGGCTGATGATCGACTGCGGCGTAATGCCGTGCTCTTCGTTGTATGCGCGCTGGATGGTGCGGCGGCGATCGGTCTCGTCCATCGCCCGGCGCATCGAGTCTGTGATCCGGTCAGCGTAGAGGATGGCCCTGCCCTCGAGGTGACGCGCTGCCCGGCCCATGGTCTGGATGAGCGATCCGGCTGAGCGCAGAAATCCTTCCTTATCCGCGTCGAGAATCGCCACCAGCGATACCTCGGGCAAGTCGAGCCCCTCGCGCAGAAGGTTGATGCCAATGAGCACGTCGAACTCGCCCTTGCGCAGGCCGGCCAGCAATTTCACGCGCTCGAGCGTCTCGATTTCGGAGTGCATGTAGCGGCAGCGCACGCCCACCTCGGTGTAATAGCCGGCCAGATCCTCGGCCATGCGCTTGGTCAGCGTGGTCACCAGCACGCGCTCGTTGCGACTGGCCCGATCGCGAATCTCGGCGAGCAGATCGTCGATCTGGCCTTTGACAGGACGAATCTCAACTTCGGGATCGACGAGGCCCGTTGGCCGGATCACCTGCTCGACGACCACTCCCGCCGAGCGCGTGAGCTCGAACGGTCCCGGCGTGGCCGAGACGTAGATCGTCTGATGAATCCGGTTTTCGAACTCGTCGAACTTGAGCGGTCGGTTGTCCATCGCAGAGGGCAGCCGGAAACCGTAGTCGACGAGGGTTTGCTTGCGGCTGCGATCGCCGTGCCACATGCCGTGCACCTGCGGAATCGTAGCGTGACTCTCGTCCACGAAGAGGAGAAAGTCGCGAGGGAAGTAGTCGAGCAGCGTGGGCGGCGCTTCGCCCGGCAAGCGCCCGCTAAAGTGGCGCGAGTAGTTCTCGATGCCGTGGCAGTAGCCCATCGACTTGATCATCTCGAGATCGAAGCGCGTGCGCTGATGGACGCGCTGCGCCTCCACCGCACGGCCTTCCGACTCAAGGTGCGCGACCCACTCGTTCAGCTCGGACACGATGGAGTCGATGGCCTCAGCCTTGCGTTCCGGCTGGACGACGTAATGGCTCTTGGGATAGATGGGCAACCGCGAAAACCGCTGCTTCACCGTGCCGAAGAGCGGATCGATTTGGGAGAGCGAATCAATCTCATCGCCGAACAGCTCGATGCGGTAGGCGTTCTCGTCGTAGGTGGGATAGACCTCGATCACGTCGCCGCGCACGCGAAACGTTCCGCGGCGGAAGTCCGTATCGTTGCGCTCATAGAGGATCTCGACGAGCCGCCGCGTGATGTCTTTGCGGCTGATCTTCTGGCCCTTCTCAAGCAGGAGCAACATGCCGAAGTAGGCCTCGGGCGAACCGAGGCCGTAGATGCAACTCACCGAGCTGACGATGATGGCGTCCCGCCGCTCGAAGAGTGAGCGCGTGGCCGAGAGCCGCAGCTTGTCGAGCTCCTCGTTGATGGTTGCTTCCTTCTCGATGTAGAGGTCGCCGGCGGGAATGTACGCCTCCGGCTGGTAGTAGTCGTAGTAGCTGACGAAGTATTCGACCGCATTCGAAGGGAAGAACTGCTTGAACTCGTGGTAAAGCTGCGCGGCCAGCGTCTTGTTGTGCGCCAGGATCAGCGCCGGCCGGTTGGACTGCTCGATGACCTTGGCCATGGTGAAGGTCTTGCCCGATCCGGTGACGCCGAGGAGCACCTGGTGCTTCTCGCCGGCCGCAAGCCCCTCCATAAGCTGGTCGATGGCCCGGGGCTGATCGCCCCTGGGCTTATAGGTGGTGACGAGTTGGAAGTCCATG
Organism: uncultured Acidobacteriaceae bacterium; assembly: GCA_963823805.1. GTDB lineage: Bacteria > Acidobacteriota > Terriglobia > Terriglobales > Acidobacteriaceae > Telmatobacter. The sequence continues at coordinate 915,500 of CAWGMW010000001.1, forward strand.
GATGGATTATACGGCAAGAGCGAAGATGCGGCGAAGAGGCTCCTGGTCGGGTGTGTACGCGAGAGGACAGTTCTGAGTTAAGTTTTGGGGTGTAAAAGGGCTGTTTGGCGAAACAAATCAACAAAAAACGACAAATTTCGCAACGATTTTTGACTTCGATTTGTTGATTAAAAAAGAGTTAAGCTCGATACTTCGGGTTTTGTGGGTGTCAAATTTTTTGTTTATTTAATTTCGGGCCTCCAAGCGGCAGGGTGCACGGTACGAAGGTACTGAGAAGCAGGGACCAAGGGACCAAGGGAACAGAGAAGCAGGGACCGAGGGAGCGGTGGGGTTGTTGTGGTTTGCTCGTCGATCATGGAATGAGTATGCGCCGGAAGCGGGTAATGATCGGCAAACTTGGATAAGACAGGGATCAGGGATTAGGGATCAGGGAAAGAACGACTTACGGGAGGCGGGCGAAATTATTTTGGATGCGGGGGGTTGACAACGGCGCTGGGCCCTCACTCGGAGGGGAGCAAGGGCAGGGTGAGGTTTTCGGCGGGGGCGGGGCGGTTGCGGGGGGCTTTCTTGAAGGTGGCGTCGCGGCGGTGGGCGGGATAGTCGGGCTGCTTGCCGTCGAGAATCTGCTGGATGGTCAGGATTTGGAGGCGCGGCCAGGTGCTGCCGTCTGAGGATTTGTAGAGACCGGCTTCGGCGGCTTCGCGGAGCGCTTCATGCCCATGCTAGATTGTGGCCGATAATAAGTTCCTTCATTGTCGCATGATGCGTATTTTTCATAGAAATTGTTTGTGTTGCCAGACCGTTGCGGGTCGCCAGCTGGATTACTTCATCGGCGTTGTCATAGGTCATTAGGAGGTCACCAACGATCTTCCCGGCCTGGCAGAACAGTTCTTCATGGTCGAGTTCGTTGTGCGTGTAAAGGCGCGTGCCGGCCCGTTTTCCATTTCGTCCGGCGGTGTAGGGCGGGTCGATGAAGAAGGCCGCGGTCTTGTCGTCGGCGTATTCCCTGATGACTTCGAATCCGTCTCCTTCAATGAATTTGACCCTATCGCGAACATATTGGATATTTCTGATCCGCTTCGCCAGCGTTTGTGCATACCATCTGGACCTGATCCCCTTCCCATTTTCGCCGTGTTTCAATACGCCGCTGCCGGGTGCCAGAATGCCACCGTGGTTTGTTCGGTTCCGAAGGAGCGTCTGGAAGGCGCGATGCTTCATGTCGATTGGGGCCTTCGCCAGTTCGGCCCTTACTGTTTCAGGGGAAATTTCAAAGGAGGTTACCCTTCTCGCTAACCACTCGCCATCGTCAGAAAGCATCGTCTGCCAAAGCGAGGCGACATCTTGATCAAGTTCGACCATGATGACTTGGTCCGCGAGGTTCTCAAACGCAACGGTTAGGCTTATGATGCCCCCGCCTCCGAATGGTTCGATGAACATTGCGGGTTTCACCGGGAGGCTTTTAAGCCACTTCCTGAGGTGTGGCACAAGCCAGGTTTTCCCGCCGGGATATCTGAACGGACTGCGCTGTGGGATTTGGGCGACGTTGATTACATGGTCAACGTCCGGGGCCTCGGTTTCCCAGAGAGGCATTTGCATCATGTGGCCATTATATTAATTCGTCTATTGTTTGGTTCGACGGCTCTGTGCCATTATTCAGTTTTTCGTCTAGCTTTTCCTGAAGTAGGCAGACAAAGTCGTTCATCTTTCCCGGATCAGAACGAGTAATTTTGTCGAGCGATTCCGCGAAAGCCGTGTAGACGACTTTCTTACGTTCCAGGACGAACCGGTTCGATTTCCTGTTTCGAACAAGGTCATAGACCAGCCATGCGATTCCCGCTTTGTTCTTGGGAATCTCTTCGAGGTTCGGTAGCGTGTTGAAAAAGCCCTGATCGAGGGCCACCGCAGTTCTCTTTCCCCAGCTGTCGAGTATCCCGCTTTTGAAAATGAGTTGAGGAGCGAGTCTCTTGCGGGATGAGGAGAGATAGTCGGGCCCTGGGTAGTTCCTCTCACCGCGCCAGTTCATCTCCGCGCGGTCGGATGGGTTTTTCATATAGTACTCGAATGGGTTCCGAACGTTGCCGCTGATATAGACTCCCTGAACCTCCAAGGCGCCAAAGTCGGTGATTTTTCCATGAGCGTCGTACGCGACAAGGACGAGGTCGATATTCCCAGCGGATTTCCCGTACTTGTCTTTTAGCTTTACTTCCGTGAGCGAGGTCCAGTTTGCCTTTCTGGGGAAGAAGAAGTCGGCGGCGTCATCTGCGATGATCCAGTTCTCTCGAAAGCGGATGGGGCATGTGATCGCCGTCGTCTTTGCCTCGAATATGCTGCACACTCCAAGCGGATCGTTCGCTTTGTCCTTCGTGCAATTCGGAACCTTGTTGTTGAATGGGCATAGCTTGTTTGTCCGATGCCTGTTTGCGGCCTCGGACATATTCTCGATTGGAAATCCGAACACCTCTGCGAGCGGCTGGGTTTTAGTCGGCATCACGAGCAGTTTAGCACCCTGAAAGTATTCCATTTGCCGTGCGAGACGTCCCCCGGAAAGCTCAGACGATGGCGAATGATGAATTGGGTCTGGCCTTGCTTTCCCCCTGGGCTGGCGGTGGGGTCGCAGTGGAGGTAGATGGAGCCGGTTTGCTTGAGGACGCGGCGTAGCTCGACGAGGCGCGGGGCCATCATGGCGAGGTAGGCCATCATGTCGGTGTTGAAGAGGAAGGTTTTGAAGGCGCGCATGGTGTCGGCGACGCGGCCGCCCTGCTCGACGATTTCTTCGTAGGCGCGCATGGCGTCGGTGTTCCACTCCCATGTGTCCTCGAAGGCGTGGATCTGGGAGCTTGATTGCGTGCCGTCTTTTTCGGCGAAGAGGACGTTGTAGTCCTGGCGGGAGTTGAAGGGGGGATCGAGGTAGATGAGATCGACGGACTCGTCCTTGACGTAGCGGCGGAGGACTTCGAGGTTGTCGCCGTAGTAGAGCTTGTTTTTTTCGGTGCTCACGGTTTGGGATGAGGGTAGCACAGGGGAGAGAGTGCGGCGGGCGAGCGAACCTTGAGGATCAAGGGGGGCAGGCAGCGGGCGGGCATAAGACCCTTTGCCATGTGTAGCTCGCACCAGCCCGCTTGAGCGGGCGGCATAAGGTAGCCCCAGGCGTGAGCCTGGGGTGCTTGAGCGGGCGCAAAAACTATTGCCAGAGATAGCGCTCTTCGAACTCCACGCCATGGTTTTTCAACAAGCCGAGGAATTCATCCTGGAACGAAATTCGCCGATGATGCCGCGGCTGGTCCTGAATGTAAGCGATCACCGCGCCCCGCCTGGACTCGCTGACGCTGAATGCTCCATATCCGCCCTGCCAGGCAAACAAGCGCCGTTCCGGCCATCTCTCCTTCACCCACCGTGAAGAATTCGCTTTCACCACCCGAAGGCAATCCGCGACGGCAAGATCAGCCGGGAGGCGCGTCAAAATATGCACATGATCGGCAGTACCGCCAATCACAATGGGAGCAGCATCCATTTTGCGCAGAATTCCGCCGAGGTGTGCATGCACTTCCGGCCGAATAGCGTCGGGAAGCAACGGCGCACGGCCGGAGGTGGAGAAGAAGACATGTGCGAGCAGGCTGGTGAAGGTGTGAGCCATTCTTACGCCCCTCCGGGGCTACGGTCGAAAGACGCAACCTTTATACCCCAGGCTTGCGCCTGGGGCTACCGTCTTTGCGCCCGCTCAAGCGGGCTGACGAAGTGCGCCGCGCTGGTTCCTCTCGTTTTGAAACCCGGGAACCACAACCGCCAAGGACCAACATCATCTCGTCGCAGAGTCACGCGCTCTTAGCCAGGGTGCGCATGACAAATTGCGGGTTGGCGGCAATGAGGATCAGCAGCGCTCGCGCGGCAGCTTCCGGCTGGCGGCGGCCGGACGAGTTCCCGTTCTGTTACGGATATCCGTCGAGGAAAAAGGCCGGCAGGGGCTGAAGCCCGGCATTTATTGGGCTGCGTTTTGCGGCACGAGTAAAGTGGAGCCCTGATACAAAACCTTGGCTCGCGACCGTTGCGTTTTGCGGCACGAGTAAAGTGGAGCCGCGTCGAAGCTTTCCCCACCCAAGCGAAGCTTGGATGGGGCACCCGCTAGGGGCCCGGGACGCCCTAAGCGCCCTCGGGCCGGCTTGAGAGACGCGATCGAGACCGGGGCCCCCGCCCTTTCAAAGCCCTGCCAAGCTGACCCGTTAGCCAAAATATGACAAACCAAGCCATATGGCCTATAATGCCATATAGAGCGTACGATGAAAGCCCAGTTGCTCTTTGAACAGCGCGTCGATTTTGAAGACGGGGCAATACTGGAGATCGTGCTTTGGCAGGTCCCATCCCGTGTTCCGCCATCGGCTCACAGCTTGAAATATTCGCTGTTCTATGGCCGTCCCGGTGTTCGAGAGGTTGGTTACGATAACGAGCGGGGCAAAGGCGATCATCGGCACTTTCAAGGGGTGGAAACAACCTACGCTTTCACCAGTGTCGAACAGCTAATAGCAGATTTTTGGTCGGATGTGGAACGCGTGCGAGGTGATCAATGAGCAGAGTGCAAATCGCCGTTGGCGGGGACATAAAGGAACAGACTTCCCGTAGCTTCATCGACGCCTGGCATCGCGCCGAGCGCGGGGAAACTTTCCGTGAGCGCCACCTGGCATTCGAAAACTGGGACACATTGGCCCGCGTGCTCACTGGCAAGCGCATGGAATTGCTGCGCTACGTGCGGCGCAATCATGTCACCAGCATCCGCGCGCTGGCAAAGGCTCTTGGGCGCGATTACAGCAATGTTCACGCCGATGTGCAGGCGCTGGCCGGGGCTGGCCTGCTGGACACGACTTCCAAAGGCGTCCGCGCCGACTACGACGCGATCGAGACGCGCATCGCGATCTGATTGGGCTGCGGGTCCTTTTGCGAAAAATCGGTATGGATTGAGCGTCCGCAGTCGCGTTGTCGACTGATCGCATGGCCAAGCGGATCGGCGTGCATTTGGGGACGGGGCTGGCGCCCGGCAATCAGGCCGCAAAGAAAACTTCCGGCCCTTATCGCCGCTATGCGGTCACTTTCGCCGCAAGTCCGAAAGATGTGGCATGGACCACCGCTTCCGGTGGCGCGAAAAACGCCATCCGGCCCGTTTTTACATTCCTTTCATCTTCCGATGGGGCTCAAACGGTCCTAATGGAACTGTCCTGATGCCTTTACTCCTTAAGACTGCATTGATGCTCTCCTGTGTCGTGTGCGCGACGGCACCCCTTCGAGGCCAGATGCCGTTCTACACGGATAACGCCGACGTGACCGACAACCGAACCCTTCACATCGAGCTTTTCAATGAGTTTGATGGCCTGCAATCGGCCCAGTTCCCCGATCTCCGCCAGAACACATTCAATTACAAAATCAACTATGGCCTGCCGCACGGCCTGGAATTAGATTTTGATGCCCCGTACCTTTCCATCTACCGCGCGCCCGGACAGCAATCGTCCAACGGGCCCGGCGACACAGACATGGGCATTAAATGGAACTTCAGGACATCGGCCCGGCCCATGAGTGCACCGGCTCTTTCAGCCAGCCTGTACATTGAATTTCCAACGGGAAACGTCAGCCAGGAACTCGGCTCAGGCTTGACCGACTACGCGCTAAACTCGATCGCGGAGGAGCCTTTCACCGATAAGACCAGAGTCAACGCAAATTTTGGATTCCTCTTCGCCGGCAACACGAGCACCGGCGTGCTGGGCACTCAGAACACACGAGGACACGTTTACACCGGAGGCCTCTCGCTTGTGCATGACTTCAATGCGCGCCTTTCTCTGGGCGCAGAGGCATTCGGCGCCGACGCAGACACAAAGTCTCTGGGCAAGGACGAGTTGCAGGGACTTGCAGGAGGCTGGTACCAGCTCAACAGTCGCATGGCGGTGACGTTTGGCGTGCTCGGCGGTAGTCACATCGCCAGCCCGAGAATCGGCGGACAGGTCGGCTTTGAAATCGATTTCCCATTCGCCCGAGCGGCAAAGAAAGAACTCGCTTCAACATCCTCACCCTGGAGATCACCATGAGTTGCGATCCCGAAGTTCTGAAGAGTGTGCCTCTGTTTTCGTTGCTCGACGAGGAAGAAACGGCAGTCCTTGCGTCGCAAGTCGAGAAGAAGACGTTTGCGCCCCGCCAGCGTATTTACAAGACCGGAGATGCGGGCACGCAGGCCTACGTTCTGGTTTCAGGCAGCGTGGCGGTGACAACGGTCGATGAGGATCAGCAGGAGGTGGTCGTCCACGAGCCCGGGCCGGGCGAGATCTTCGGCCTTGCTGCGATGCTGGAGCAGACCCCGCACCAGACCAACGCCCTCGCGGTGGAACAATGTGTCTGTCTCGAGGTCTCTCGGGATGACTTAATGGTTCTGTTGGAGCGGAAACCGCTTGCTGGTATCGACCTGTTGACAACTCTGGGTCATCAGATTCATACCGCCCAGCAGTTGGTGCGGATGCGCGCGATGCGTAATGCCAACGAGATTATCGAAAAGCAGGAAACCACCGGTGAGCGCATCGCCGATTCAGTGGCCGGCTTTGGCGGCTCGTGGACCTTCATTATCTCGTTTGCGGTCATTCTCACCGTCTATACCGCGTTCAATATATGGCTTGGCAACAAGGCCTGGGACCCCTATCCCTTCATCTTGCTGAATTTGTTTCTTTCGATGCTCGCGGCGATCCAGGCTCCGGTGATTATGATGAGCCAGAATCGGCAAGACTCAAAAGACCACGTCCGGAGCGAGCTCGATTTCGAAGTCAACCGCCGGGCCGAGATTGAGATTCAGGGCCTCGCGCGCAAGCTCAACATGCTCGACGACAAAGTCGGAGATGTCTACGAGCTACTCAGAGAAACCAAGGCTCCCAGCCTGGAGGCGTAGACCCGTCGAACGCACCCTCAAAACCCTTTTGGGAAAGCAGTGCAAGCCTGAGCTATCGCCATGCGCGTCGGCGCTGACCCATTAGACTGATCGCATGGCCAAGCGGATCGGGGTGCATTTGGGGACGGCGGGAGGGGCGCAAAACGCCGTCGAGCGCGCGCGGCAGATTGGCGCGAACACCTTTCAGATGTTTTCATCGAGCCCGCGCATGTGGCGCGCGCCGAAGGTGGACCCGAAGCAGGCGGAGCGGATGCACGAGCTGCGAGCGAAGCTCGATGTGACGCCGCTGGTGATCCACACGAGCTACCTGGTGAATGTTTGCAGCCAGTCCACAGAAATTAGAGAGAAGAGCGTCGCGGCTTTTCGCGGCGAGATTGAACGGGCGCTCGTTTGGGGCGCAGAGTACCTCGTGCTGCATCCCGGCTCGTGGAAGGGACTGACGCGCGACGAGGGATTGAAGCTTGCGGTGGATTCGATAAAGCGCGCAATTGACGGACTGGAGTTGGGGCAGCCGTGGCAGGGAAGAACTTCGTTCCGTATTCTTATCGAAAATACGGCTGGAGCCGAATTCTCGCTGGGCGGCAGCTTTGAGCAGGTGGCGGAGCTGGTGGAGCGGCTGAAGAGCCACGCGCCAGTGGCCGTCTGCCTCGATACGTGCCACACGTGGGTGGCCGGCTACGACCTGGTGAGTGCCGAGGGCTACGAGGAGACGATGAAGCAGGCCGGAGCCACGGTTGGGTTCGATGCGGTGCGCGTGTGGCACTGCAACGACGCCAAGGCCGAACGCGGATCGAAGCTCGACCGGCACGAGCACATCGGCGAGGGAACCATGGGGCTGGAGCCGTTTCGGCGGCTGCTGAACGATCGGCGCTTCGCGCATAGCGCGTTTATCGCGGAGACGCCGGTGGACGAAGAGGGCGACGAGGAGCGGAACGTGCGGGCGCTGAAACGGTTGGTTCAGTCGTCGTAAACATCGCGTCGGTGACCAACCTTAAGCACAAGAACGACGGGACGATGTTCTTCGATGCGGCAGATGAGGCGATAGCTGCCCACGCGATAGCGCCAAAGTCCAGCGAGATTCATCCGAAGAGGCTTGCCGAATTGCCTGGGATCGACAGACCCTGCAATCCGCTCGCGCAGGTAGCGCAGAATTTCTTTCTGGGCTTTGAGGTCAAGTTTTCGCAGTTCGCGCCGGGCGCGTTCGTCGAATTCAACGGCCCACACCGGCTTGGCTGGTTTTGGTCCTTGAGCAGCCATGCTTAGCGCTTCCGGTCAAGGCCCTTTTCCAGCTCATCCAGGGTCCAGCGACGGGCAGGATTTTCCAGGCGATAGAGCGCAGTGTAGGTATCCTCGATCTCGTCGAGGTGCGTGGTGAGCGCCTGGCGGACATAGAAGCTCTTGGGCCGGCCGGTCAGCTTCGCGAGCTTATCGAGCCGGGATTCAAGAGCATCGGGGATGCGCGCAGCCAACATAAAAGAACCTCGTATAACTTGTCATACACATTATACACAACGACTTCTTTTCAGGTCAACCATCCGTAGTCCGCCCGGTTGCACGCTTGCGCAGGGGCCCGATGTGCTCTCCCGTTTACACTGAAAAGTGATGGCGGACGAGAAAGAACAACTGCGTTACGATGCGGCGGCGCGCTACGACCCGGCTGTGATTGAGCAGAAGTGGCAGGAGCGCTGGGCTGCCGATCCCAAGCTTTACGCTGCGGAACCGGCCACCAGCACGAAACCCAAATATTATGTGCTCGAGATGCTGCCGTATCCCAGCGGCCAACTGCACATGGGCCACGTGCGCAACTACGCCATTGGCGACGCGCTCGCCCGGCAGATGTGGATGCGCGGCTACAACGTGCTGCACCCGATGGGGTGGGACGCGTTCGGGCTGCCGGCGGAGAACGCCGCGCTCAAGAACAATACGCCGCCGCGCGAGTGGACGCTGGGCAACATCGCCGCGATGAAGCGGCAGTTTAATCGGCTGGGCATGGGATTCGACTGGGCTACCGAGATTACCACTTGCCTGCCCGACTACTACCGCTGGAACCAGTGGTTCTTTTTGCGCATGTACGAGAAGGGCCTGGCCTATCGCAAGAAGAGCAAGGTGAATTGGTGCCCGGAGTGCGCCACGGTGCTGGCCAACGAGCAGGTGATCGACGGCTGTTGCTGGCGGCACGAAGACACGAAGGTGGAGCAGCGCGACCTGGTGCAGTGGTTCTTCCGCATCACAGCCTACGCCCAGGAATTGCTGGATGACCTGGACAAGCTGGACGGCTGGCCAGAAAAAGTGCGCACCATGCAGCGCAATTGGATCGGGCGCAGCGAGGGGACGGAAGTTGACTTCTTCCTGGAGGAAAAAGTCAGCCAGGGATCAGGGAACAGGGATCAGGGATCAGAGAAGACACGGATTCGCGTTTTCACCACGCGCGTGGACACGATCTTTGGCGCGACCAGCGTGCAGTTGGCGCCCGAGCATCCGCTGGTGACTGCTTTCGCAGCCGAAGATGCAGGCCTGAAGGCCAAAGTCGCGGGGCTGCTGGAGGAACAAAAGAAGGGCAGGGAAGACGGCGACCTGGGCGCGATTGAAAAACACGGCGTGGTGACGGGACGGTTCGCGATCAATCCCTATAGCGGCGAGCGCGTTCCCATCTGGGTGGCGAACTACATTTTGATGGACTACGGGACCGGCGCGATTATGAGCGTGCCGGCGCACGACGAACGCGATTTTGAGTTCGCGACGAAATACGGAATCGAGATCAGGCGCGTCATCAAGCCGCTTGAGGAGTTCGAAGGCTCGGAGAATCTGCCGTTCATCTCGGAAGACGGCGTGCTGGTGAACTCCGGCGAGTACGACGGGCTGACCTGTATTCAAGCCCAAGAGCAACTCCAAAAGGCTGCCGCCCGGCAGGGCTTTGGCGAGGGAAAGATCATCTTTCGCTTGAAGGATTGGGGCGTGAGCCGCCAGCGCTACTGGGGCACGCCGATTCCCATGATTCACTGCGAGCGCGACGGCCTGGTTGCGGTACCGGACGATCAGTTGCCGGTGATTTTGCCGGAGAAGATCGAGATTACGCAGCAGGGCGGCTCGCCGCTGGCGCGCGTGCCGGAGTTCGTCAACACAACCTGCCCCAAATGCGGCGGACCCGCGAAACGCGAGACCGACACGATGGACACTTTCGTCGACTCGAGCTGGTACTTCTACCGGTATACGGATGCAAAGAATGCGAAGGCGCCGTTCGATCCGGAGATCGTAAAGTACTGGTTTCCCATCGACCAGTACATCGGCGGCGTAGAGCACGCGATTTTGCATCTGATCTACTCGCGCTTCTGGACCAAGGTGATGCGCGACCTCGGCCTGGTCGACATCGATGAACCGGTGCGACGGCAGTTCTCGCAGGGCATGGTGATCAAAGACGGCGCGAAGATGTCGAAGTCAAAGGGCAACGTGATTTCGCCGGACGACATGGTGGCGCGCTACGGCGCCGACTCCGCGCGCATGTATTCGCTGTTTGCCGCGCCGCCCGACCGCGATCTTGATTGGCAGGAGGATGGCGTCGCTGGAGTGAGCCGCTTCCTGGGCCGCGTTTGGCGGATCGTGACGAAGCACTCGGAGTTTGCGCGGGGTGAGTTGGTGGATTCCCACCCTTCGAGCAAGGGCGCTCCGCGCTTTAGGGTCTTGGATGATAGCAATGCCGATCCCAATGGCGGAGTCAAACTCCTGCGCAAACTGCATCAGACGATTGCCAAGATCAGCCTCGACTTCGAAGGCCGCTGGCACTTCAATACCAGCGTGGCGGCGATTATGGAACTCGTGAACGAGATGCAGGATGCGGACGCGCAATTGGCCGCGGGCGAGGTCCCTGCGCCGGTAGTCCGCGAGCTGCTTACGAATCTTGTTCTGCTGCTGGCGCCGTTCGCTCCTTATCTCGCCGCGGAGTTGTGGGAAGAGCTGGGCGGGGAGGGGGCGATTCTTCGCGCGCCCTGGCCCAAGAGCGACCCGGGACTGGCGAAGGAAGACGAGATCGAGATTCCGGTGCAGATCAACGGAAAGCTGGCCGCCGTGGTTCGCGTGGCGGCGGGGGCCGATGCAAAAACGATGGAGGCTGCGGCGCTGGCAAACGACAAGGTGCGCGAACGGATTGCGGGCAAGACCGTGGTGAAGGTGATCGTCGTGCCGGGCCGCGCGGTCAATTTGGTCGTGAAGTGAGGGTTGGTCGTGAAGTGAGGGCAGCCTCCGTGGCGAGTGTTCGCGGCAACGCTCCGGTGCGCGGAACGCAGTTGCTGGTCGAGCACATGAGCGGGATCTTCCGGCGCCCTTCGCTCGTCGCCATCGAGATCGCATGGCGCTGGCTCTTCGGAATTCCATTTCTCCTCATCTGCTGGACGCAGGGCCAAAAGATTCTCGCGACGTTTCCGCTCGAGTCGTCGGGCGTTAATTCACTCGACACGCAGAATCCATGGGTCGCTGCGGTTCAACTTTGTAATGTCGCCGCGTTCTATGAGCCGCACGTGCCGGCCGTGCTGCGCTGGCTGCTGCCGGCCGCCGCGCTGGCCTGGATGATCGTTTCCGGCCTCGGGCGCAATCTCCTGTTGATGCGCATGGAGCCTCGCACGCCTTTCCGGCCGATTTCGATGATCGTGATCCAGGGAGCATGGCTGGCGCTGCTGTGTCTCACTCTGTGGGGCTGGCTTCGCTCGATGCAATGGGCGGCGGCCACGCACATTACTGCGGGCGCGGAGCCGGACCTCGTTGGCTACTCCGTTTGGGCGATCTTTCTGGCGCTCGCATTCTTCACGGCGTTCGCGCTGACCAGCTGGGTGATCACGATTGCGCCGATTCTGGTTCTCCTTGAGAAGCGCTCCGCGTTTTCAGGTCTTGGACAAGCACTCAGGCTGGGAAGGGGCTTTTCCAGCAAGCTCGCCGAGATCAACCTCGTGCTGGGGATCGTCAAGCTGGCGCTGCTGGTGGTGGCGATGGTTTTTTCCGCCGCGCCTCTGCCGTTCAGCGACGAATTGGGCCCCGGCGCCTTGCATTTCGTGGCGGCCGCATCGGGCGTCTTCTTCCTTGTCGCGAATGACTTTTTTCAGGTGGTACGGCTGAAGGCGTTCGTGGAATTCTGGCGAATCTTCCGGGGCGGCGCTACCGCCTGAGCTATTTCGCGGGCTGCGCGGCCTCTTCTTTCAGGAAGGCTTCGCTTAGCGTCTTCTTATCCTGAGCCACGGGCAACAAGGTTGGATAAAACTGCACAAACGTGGTGTCGACAGCCCCGTGCTGCTGGTGACATGAGTAGCATGGCGCGGCCAGAGGAAACAGCTTCCCATTCGCAGTCGGCGATGCGAAGTCGAAGAATGCCCATCCACCGGGGTACCGCGCGACATCCTTCACATGCACCTCAATTCCCATCACCGAAGTGCCCTGGAAGTGGCCATGCTGGTTGATCGATCCTTTGTCCCTGGCCTCACGCGCCTCCAGCACCATCACCGTCTTGTCGGGCCACGTTCCTGTGGCCATAAAGCTGCGATATGCCTCGGGATTGACGAAGACGTTGTCGAACATGGTCATGCCTGCCGGGTTGGGTGCGTAGCTCATGTCGATGCCGGAGGAAAGGTAGATCCATTCGCGGTAATTTGTGGGCGGCAGCATGTCGCCGTTGGCGGCGTAGGCGGGCGATTGATCCGAGGCAGCGGCCATGACGGTTGGGGAAGGGAGGTAGGTCGCGAGGAATACGCATGCAACTGCGAGGAGGACAGCAGCAGCTCCAATCACGAGAACCTTGGGGAGGAAATGACCTCTCATATTGGTTGTATACGCGCCGTCTCGGCGCGCGGTTCCGTGCGATTTCCATCCTCCGCCGCGCCGGAAGCTCAAAACAGTTTCAGCTGGATGACGAGATACTTTTTCGGATCCTCCCGCATGCCCTTGATGAGCAGTTGCGCCTGGTCCGCGGTCTGGTCAAGGTGATCGTAGAGCGAGCGGTTCTTGACCAATTGGCCGGCCGACCCCTGGCCGGCGTTAATGCTCTTGGCGATATCGTCGAGGTTGGTCAACGTATCGTCGAGCTTCTTTGCAAACTCCGGATCCTTGACGAGTTTGCCCAGCGAGCCTTTGCCGGAGTTGATCTGTTCCGTTAACTGGTTCAAATTGGCCGCGGTCGAGTTCAGATTGTTATAGAGCGTCTCGTCCTTCAGCAGCTTGCCCGCCGAGCCCTTGCCCGCGTCCAGATCGGCAGTAATCGAGTTCAGGTGGTCCACGGCGGAGTTCAGCTTGGTATAGAGAGTGTTGTCGTTGACCAGCTCGCCGATGGTTCCCTTGCCCTGTGAGATGGCCCCGGTAACCGTTTCGAGATTGTCGGCAATGGATACAATTTTCCTGGCCAGCGCCGGATCGTTGAGGAGCTCGCCCGCCGTGCCGCGGCCCTGATTGAGAGTGTCAACAAGGGTCTCAATTTTGTGCACCAGGACGTTGACTTCCTGAATGGAGACCTGACTGGTATTAATGACTGACTGAATGGTTGGCGAGCCGGATTGTTTCAACTCAGAATCGTTGACCGGCTGCGGGCCGACTGCGCTGGTGGAGTCGATATCGACGAAGCTGTCGCCCAGAACCCCGGCCGCCTGAATGGAGGCCAACGAGTCGGTGTGCAGGTCGTAAACGTATTTCTCGCCCACCTGCATGGTGACTTCAACGGGATTGGGATTTCGCGCAGGGACCACTCGCAAATGAATGACATTGCCAATGGTGACGCCTTCAAGCGTGACGACAGCGCCATCCTTCAGGCCGCCGGCGTTGGGAAAGTAGCAGCGCAGCGTGATCCTATGGGCGAAGAGACCGCCCGATGAGGCGGTCATGAGAAACATGAGCGCGATCAGCAGGACGACGGAGACCAGAACCAGCGCTCCCACCTTCAGTTGCGACCACTGAATCTCTTTGCGACTTGGCACGTCACTCCTCTTAGGGAGCCGAGGGGGTCGGCGACTTGAGAATACCAGAAGCGGCGAACCTACTGCCCATCCTCAAGCACCACGCTGGCCACGGCAATCTGGGCGGTATGGGTGAGCGACAGCGCGGAGTTGACAACGCCCAATCGGCCGGCAATTTGCGCAGCTCGGCCGTGAAACCGGAGGCTGGGCTTTCCGCTCAGTTCGCGCACGACTTCAATCTCCAGCCAGTTGACTCCAAAGCTGATGCCGGTGCCCAGCGCCTTGGCAGCCGCCTCTTTGGCGGCGAAGCGCGCGGCAAAGCTCTCGGCCGATTTGCGCTTGCGCAGGCAATAGGCCTGTTCCGCCTTGAGATAGACGCGGTTGAGGAATCGCTCGCCGAAGCGATCCATGGCGTGCTGGATGCGCCCAATCTCGACCACATCGATTCCGGAACCAGTGATCATCTTGTTTATCAAGCTACAACATTGTTGGCGCGCGCGCTCGCCGGCGGCCGCGGAACTTTGGCGTCCGGGCTGTGCAGGCAAAGCCGAATCCAATGACCGCTGGACGGCCCCTCAGGGGCGACGCGGTCCGGGGTGTGGCAGGAATGTGTCAAAGGCGGTCAAGCGCCGTTCGACTCCGCAACAGCTTTCATCCACAGGCGCGAGGCTCCGATAAACAGCACGTGAAGCTGAAGATGCCGGAACCGAGTCCGAGGCAAACTCTGAGCATCCCCTGGGCGCTGCAGATGAAGGCTGTCTCCATCGAGGAGCCGTCGCGGTTGGTTCAATCGCTCACCGGCGCGATTCTTGGTTGCGGCGGCTGGGTGCTGAGCCGGGGCGCAAACGACAGCGGCCGGATCAACATGCTGTTCGAATTCGAACGCCACGCGTGCCTCGATATCTATACCCTGTTGGTCGCCGCAGGTGTGGAGCTAAGTCAGATGGGGCATACGAGGCTGACCGAACTGTGCCAGTGCACACGCAGCCAGCGAAGAGACTGCGGCGCGGAGATTGCGAGCGTCGATCTGGAGATTCAAACGTTTCCACCGGAGGTTGTGGACGTGGTGCAGGCGTCCGGGCCAGTCTAAGATAGCTCTCACTTTCGCGGCGCCGGATTTTCCGCGGCTTTCAGCCTGCTTCAACCAGCCCATATTTGCGCTGCCAGGATTGCTTGAGCTGCGTGCGCACGCTGGCCCGCTCGGCCTCAGTCACCGCGGGTTCGGGACCAACGACAAATTGCGCGGCCTCGAGTTTGGCCAGCTCCAGCAACTGCCGATCGCGCAACAGATTGGCGACGCGGAACTCCGGCAAACCCGCCTGCCGCGTACCGAAAAATTCTCCCGGCCCGCGCTGCTTAAGATCGAGCTCGGCCAGCACGAAGCCGTCTTGCGTGCTCACCATCGCGTTCAAGCGCTCCTCGCCGAGGTCGGAGATCCGCTCGCCCGTCATCAGGATGCAATAGCTTTTGGATGCGCCACGGCCCACGCGGCCGCGCAACTGGTGCAACTGCGCGAGGCCGAATCGCTCCGCGTGCTCGACGACCATTACGGTGGCGTTGGCCACGTCGACCCCGACCTCGATGACCGTGGTCGAGACGAGAACATCGATCTCGCCGCGCTGAAAGCGGCGCATGATGATTTCTTTTTCGTCGGCGTCGAGCCGTCCGTGGAGCAGGCCAACGCGCAGGCCGGCGAACGGACCTTTGCGGAGTTTTTCGTGCATCTCGACGGCAGATTTAAGTCCAGATTTTGCGCTCGGAGCGGCTTCTTTTACAGAGTCCTCAAACAGGTCGGCGGATTTGCCAGTTCTCTTGTGCGATGTCGGCGCGGCGGGCCGAACGGCCGCTTGCGTTTCATCGCGCGAGAAATCCAGCTCCGGCTGGTCGTCCTTTGATCCCTCGATGACCGGGTAGACGATGTAGGCTTGCCGGCCCTTTGCCACTTGTTTGCGCACGAAGTCCCACACCTCTTCGGAGCGCTCGCCGGGAACGCGCCTGGTGACGATGGGCACGCGCCCGGGCGGCAGCTCGTCGAGTGTGCTCAGGTCCAGGTCGCCGTAGAGCGAGAGCGCGAGCGTGCGCGGAATGGGCGTGGCCGTCATCACCAGCACGTCGGGCTCCGGCTGATTGGGCTTCTTCATGAGTTTGAAGCGCTGCAGAACGCCGAAGCGGTGCTGCTCGTCGACGACGACGAGGCCGAGCCGGTCGAACTCCACCTTCTCTTCGATCAGCGCGTGCGTACCGATGATGAGGTCGGCTTCGCCGCGGTTGATCAGCCCGCGGTTGGTTCGCTTGCGATCCTCATCGAGCGAGCCGGTGAGCAGAACGATGCGTGGCTTGCGGCTGGAGCGCTCCAGCAGCTTGCGCGCCGCGAGAAAGTGTTGCGTGGCGAGAATCTCAGTGGGCGCCATGAGCGCCGCCTGGTAGCCGTTTTCCATGGCAACGAGCATGGCCTGAAACGCGACAATCGTCTTGCCCGAGCCCACGTCGCCCTGCAGCAGACGGCGCATGGGGCTGGGTGCGCGCATGTCGGTCACGATCTCGCCCAGCGCGCGCTTTTGCGCCGTTGTGGGATGAAAGGGAAGCACCTCGCGAATGGCGTCGCGAACCTTGTCATTGGTCGCGAAGGCGATGCCCTTGCGCTCTTTCATGCGCCGCCGCTTGAGTTCGAGACCGAGTTCCAGAAAGAAAAACTCCTCGAAGATGACGCGACGGTGAGCCGGGGTCGAGAAGCTTTGCAACTGCGAGAGCGAGGTGCCCTCCGGCGGAAAGTGGACTTCGCGCAGTGCCGTCTCGCGATCAGGAAGATCGAGCCGGCGAAGCATCGACTGCGGCAGGCAATCCGGCACCGCGCCGCGCATGGATTCGAGCAGATTGAAGATGACCTTGCGCTGCCACCGCGAGGCCAGGCGGCTGCCGCCCAGCGACTCGTAGACCGGCGTAATGCGGCCCACTTCAAGCATCTGCGTCTCGGCGTCGGCGCGCGCGTCGGGCAGGATCTCAAATTGCGGCTGGATCATTTTGAGGTTGCTGGTGGAGCGCGACGGCTCGACTTTGCCGTAGACCGCGACCGTTTGCCCGGCCAGAAATTTGCCATTGAGATAGGGCGCGTTAAACCAGACGCACTTGAGGGCGTGGCGGCCCTGACCGACGGTCAGCTCGAAGAGCGGCATGCGGCGCGTGCGCAAGAGCGCTGATCCGCGCACCTCGCCAATGACGCTGGCCACGTCGCCCGGCTTTAATTCGTCGAGGGTGACGGGGTTCTGGCGGTCCTCATAGCGGAAAGGGAAGTGATAGAGCAGGTCTTCGGCGGTCAGGATGCCTTTTTCGGCGAGCATCCCGGCGACGGTGGGACCGACACCGCGCACATACTGCACTTGATCGCCGAGGTTGGGCACAAGCGAATGCTAAATGGCTGAGACGGCGCGCAACAATCCGATGACGCCGGAGAATGTGCGATTCAGACTCAGCTGAAGCCCAGCACCGGATGCGGCACGTACGGTTCCTCGAGCGCCGTGATCTCCTCGGGCGTGAGGCGGACGGAGAGTGCAGCGACCGCGTCCTGAAGATGACGCGGCTTGGTCGCGCCGACGATCGGAGCCGTGACGGCGGGCTTGGACAGCAGCCATGCCAGCGCCACCTGTGCGCGCGGAATGCCGCGCTTCTCGGCGATCTCTCCGAGCCGATCGACAACCGCATGGTCGGCTTCCTCGGTTTTCGAATACATACCGTTGCCGAAGACGTCGCTCTCGGAGCGCGTAGTGGTCACGGTCTTCCAGGGGCGCGTGAGACGTCCGCGAGCCAGCGGGCTCCAGGGAATGACGGCGATGCCCTCGGCGCGGCAGAGGCCGATCATCTCGCGCTCTTCCTCGCGATAGAGCAGGTTGTAGTGGTTCTGCATGGAGACGAAGCGCGTCCAGCCGCGCAGGTCGGCGAGGTAGAGCGCCTGCGCGAACTGCCATGCATACATCGACGATGCGCCGATGTAGCGCACTTTTCCCGCCTTGACCACGTCGTGCAAGGCCTCCAATGTCTCCTCGATGGGCGTCTCGTAGTCCCAGCGATGAATCTGGTAGAGATCCACATAGTCGGTCTCGAGGCGCTTCAGGCTCTGGTCGAGCTCAAACAAGATCTCCTTGCGAGAGAGGCCTTTTCCGTTTGGCTCATCGCGCATCATGCCCTGGGCTTTGGTGGCGATTACGACGGACTCGCGGCGCGTGTTGGCCTTGAGGAACCGGCCGACCACCGCTTCGCTTTCGCCGCTGGAATAAACGTTGGCGGTATCGAAGAAGTTAATGCCCAAATCGAGAGCCTGGCGCAGGAAGGGCTGGCTTTCGGCCTCGTTCAGCGTCCAGGCGTGGCGGCTGGGCAGCGGCTTTCCAGTAGCCGGGCTGCCATAGGTCATGCATCCAAGACAAATGCGTGAAACTTTCAGTCCAGTGTGGCCAAAATTAACGTATTCCATGAAGACTCCTGATCCAATTTTAATTGGTTCGATGCGCTGCTGCGCTCCGGCTCGCATTGTGCGGCGCCCGATGGAAGATTGCGAGCATTGACTGCCCAATTTGCCGGTGAATCGCCGAAATTGCGCCCATTTCAGCGACAAGGTACTTTGGTGCATTGCACTGAGAAGAGCAAAAGTGGTTCGATTGGTGCAGTGCGAACCTCGCGAGACAACTTATCGCCCAGCGAACGGGTCTAAGATTGAAGGACATGGGGGAAGAGTTTCTTTGGGGCGTTCCGTGGGCTCCGGCGCTTACGGGAAAGAGAATTTATACGTCTAACGAGGGTTGTCAAGAAATTTGGCCAGAAAGGCGCCGGACAGATTGAGCCAGGGAACGGCAGTGACGACAGAACCGCAAAGGCCAGGCTTGTCTTCTCTGGGCCGGCGCGTCGAATTGCATTTGCAGCGGCAGGGGTCCAATTTTCTGCGGCGCTGGCCGGCGAGATTTTTTGCGGCGACTTCGGTTCCTGTTTTCGTTCTTCTGGCAGGCTGCGGCGGATCGGCCTCCGGTGGCGGCGGGGGCGGCGGCACATTCTCCGTCTCGCCGGGCACGGCAATCATCGACACGAACTGCACTGGATGCAACGCCATTAACAACAGTACGAGCCAGGCGATCGAGCAATTCACGGCCACGCTCGCCGGCGGTGGCGCGGCCTCTGTGACCTGGGGCGTGAGTGGCGGCGACGCGAACTCCGGCCCCGGATCAATCTCGAGTAACGGTCAGTACGCTCCGCCTCCATACCTCACCGCAGACAGCGTAAAAGTGACAGTGACGGCGACCCTTACCGCCGGTACTGGCGCGGGCACGACGTCAAGCTCCAGCGTCACCGTGACGCCGGGATTCCTCGATCCGCTCACGCCCGAGAATCTTGCCCTTGGCGCCAGCGGAACCGTGAGCATCACCGGTTACATTGCGGAAGCCGGCGGCAGCACGGGGATCAACTTCGCGGTCTCAAATTCGGCGACGGGATCGAGCGGCGGCGAGGGCTCAGTGGGCACAGCAAGCTGCACGCGCAGCGCGAGCGAGTTTACTCACTGCTCCGTTACCTATACGGCGCCTACAGCGATTAATTCGACCGTTTCCACCTATGTGGTGGGTACCGTTGGCACATCGTCTTCAAAAACAGCGGCAGTGATTTTGTTGAATACCGCGGGAATCTCCAGCAATCCGGCCACGCATCAAGAGCAACTGGCGACGCCAATTTTGCTGGGCAGTTCCGGCGGCAATAACAACGACTACGACACGCAGAACAACCAGATCATCGACTGCTGCGGCGGCACGCTCGGTTCGCTGATCCAGAACAGCAGCGGCACGCAATATCTGCTGAGTTGCAATCACGTGCTGGCGCGCAGCGACCAGGCAACCACCGGCGAGATGATCATTCAGCCGGGATTGATCGACAACGCCGGCGGAGCATGTTATCCGGTCGGCGACCAGGGAACGGAAACGCAAGTGGGCACGTTGACGGCATGGCTTCCGCTTAGTTCGAATGCAACCAATGCGGATGCGGCCATTGCGCAGGTGGAATCGGGAGCAGTGAACACCAGCGGCGCAATTATGGAATTAGGTACGCCCGGAGCGGGCGGTGTGCTGGCCGCCGCGCCTCCAGGCACTTCTTCAACGGGCGGCATAGGTGAAAGCGGGACCATCAATATGTCCGTGGCCAAAAGCGGCCGGACCACCGGGCTTACGTGCGCCAACATTTCTGCGGTCAATCTTGCGGTGGAAGTCAGCTACTTCAGGAACTGCGAAGAGACAGAGCCGTATCTCACGAAGACCTACACCAACCAGATCGCGATTGAAGGCAATCAATTCAGCGACGCGGGCGATTCCGGATCGCTGGTGGTGGATGCCAGCAATGCCGAACCGGTTGGGCTGTTCTTTGCCGGCGGAGTCGACTCGTCGGGTGTGAGCCAGGGCATTGCCAATCCCGTGTCCGCGGTGCTGGCTGAGCTTGGCACACAAGAGGGGACCTCCTACACGTTTGTGGGCACCGCGGACCACCCGGTCAGCTGCCTGAACTACGGCAATGCCACGGCGACCGCCGCGCAGGGAACCACGCTCTCCGGCGCCGAGGCCGCGCTTGCCCAGCAGGCGCTCACGCAGGCGCGCATGTTGATCAATCCCTCCGCGGGCATCCTGGGCGCGGCAACGGGGAAGAGCAGCGACCATGCCGGCGAGGCAACGGTCATTCTCTATGTCGACCAGAGCATGAACGTGACTGCGCCGCAGATGGTCAACGGCGTTCGCACGGAGGTGATTCCCACGACAGCGCAGGCTGTGGCGGCGGGCGCCGTGCCAAATACCGCACTGGAGTCCAACACCGTTTCGACGCTGGCGCCAGATGTTCTGACACAGGCCATCGCGGCGGAGCAGCAGACCGCGCAGAGCCTAATGAAACAAAATCCCGCGTTCTTCGGCGTGGGAGTGGGGCAGAGCCTGGACAATCCAAAAGAAGCGGCGTTGGTGATTTATGTTGACCGACGGCAGGTTCCTGCCATGCTTCCGGCCACGATCAACGGCTTGCGCACCCGGTACGTTATTATGGATCGCCTGCACGTCACGCGGTCGTATTTAACCGGACCCGTCCGGCAGCAAGGCCACTGCATGGCGCACCCGCTCACGCGCCAACCGAATGCCTTCGATCCGTTCGGCACTCATTCATTGCCGGAACTGAAGCTGTTCTGACGAGCCGCTGTTCGATGCCAGCTCTTCCGCTCCAACTCTGGATGCTTTCTAGTACCGCGACCGCGTAGTTTCGTGGTTTCCCAGGTCCCCAAAAGCGAGGGACCTGGGGCACCCAAGCTCATGGGCGCAATTACGAAATCACGAAGTCGCGATGCTAGTTCACGGGCTTGGCCTGGCCGTTCTTCAGGCTTTGATCAATGATGGAATCCATTTTCTGCTGGTTTTCCTGAACCATGCGGCCAAGCTCAGCGCCCATTTTGCCCATCTGCTCGTTGAACTTGCTCTCTTCCGCGTTGAATGCGGACATATCGATCTTCACTTCGGCCTTGACTTCGGCGTCGATGACGCGGCGTTGGATCGCCTGGACCTCGCGCTGAACTTCCTGTAGCTGCTCGCGCGTGATCGTGCCGCCCTGCTTCTCTTTTAAGCTCGCCACGGTCGCGTCCAGTTCCGCCGTCTCCTTTGATAAATCGGGTGCGGGAATGTCGAGCGTGGCCTTCTGCGCTTCGTCGCGCCCCTGTTCGCGCACCTGCCGGCCCGCGTCGCGGAACTGCTCGCCGAGTGCGCGCATCTGATCGCCCTGGCCCTCCGGGGCCTTGTTCATTTCCTCAACCTGGCTTACGACTGCGGGATCATCGACGACATAGTATTTGCCGTCGTGACGAAAGAGCAGGAAAGTTCCGTGAGCGACGGTGCGCGCCTTCTCCACTTCGGCTTCCATTTCACCGCCCGTGGTGCCGCAGAATCGCGTTTTGGCCCCTGAAGCATCCACAATCGCGTAGGCGTCGCCATTTGCGAAGCAGGGCGCGTGGCCTTCGTTGTCGCGCAAGAAAGCCATTGGCGGCATTGGTGGAACGTGAACCTCGACATGGATGGGCGGAATCGGCGGGACGACCGGCGTTACCTCGACCTCGGGCGTCTGAACAACGACCGGAGTTTGAGGCATAGCGTCAGAGGACGCAACGGGCGGCGCAGGCGGGGTTGCTGGAGCGGCAGGCGCCTGATCGGATGACTGATCCGAGGTTTGTGGGGCGCCGGATTGACCGGCGGCAGGTGATTGCGCTGCAACCATTGCCACAGGCTGATCAGCGGACTGCGCAGCGGGCGGCACGGCTGCGGCTGATTGAGGCAACGGCGCAGCCTGCACGCGAACCATCGATGCGGCCAGGACGAGCACCGCTGGAACGATTAGTGCGGCAACGAACGCGCGGCGACCGCCGCTGAAGGCCTGCTTGAAGCTGGATTCGTTGAGCAAACGGTCGATGCGATGCGAGAGATTCGTCGAGCGAGCCATGGCTACTCCTGTGAGAGTTGGGCGCGGCAGTGCCGCGAATTCGAGTAAGAGCTGGGCGTATGCGGATCGGCTGGCAGATTCCTGAAGACCGGCGCGGTCGCTGATGGCCTCGCTCAATTCAGAGAGTTTGTGCTTGAGCCACCACCCCAGCGGGCTGAACCAGGTGATCGCGGCGTAGAAGCCGGCAAGCAGTTGCCAATAGAAATCGCGTTGACGGACATGGGAACTCTCGTGGGCCAGTACGGCGCGCAGCTTCTCGGTGGGCCACTCCGGGTAATCCGCCGGGAGAACGATTCCGGAGCCGATGTTGACTGGAGACGAGATTCGGCTGCTTGAACGCGTGGCGAGAATTCTCTCCGCGCCGCACTCGCTAGAAACCGCGACGGGTGCGGCCTGGAGCCACAATCGGATGGACGAACCGAGACCGATGAGACCTCTGAACAGGAGGGCAGCGCCGACGGCGAGGTAAACGAGCCAGGCGACGGCGAATAGATTGAGGGAAACGCGGCGCGTTTCTTGTGGCAGAGGCCGGCTTGGCGCGGCTGCCGCTGGAACGGCCGAAAGAGGCTTGCTGCCGGCCGTGGGATCGGGCAGGGTTTGAAAATGCGCGTCTGACGAGCCGGGCGCGGGGACTGTGTCCGGTTCGACGGGAGTCATCGGCGGTGCTGAAGCGGATTTCTCGATAGGGGGAGCCGTATTTTGAGCCACGCTTGCCGGCGGTTGCGCTAGCAGATGGACGTTGGTCAACCAGGACGCCGGCAGCCGGACCTCGGCCCAGACAGGGACGGCCCAAGCAGGGAACCAGTGCCCGAGTATGAGCAACGGCATGGCGAGGCCGGCAAGCAAGACAATGCTCCAGGCGGCCTTTTGCGCGCGGACATTCTTTACGCGCAGGAGGCGCAAACCGGCCCACAGAACGCATGCCGCGAGAAACGCACGCAAAGCGGCTTCGAACAAGATCGATGCAACGGCAACAATCATGATTTTGCCTCCTTCTTCGCGTTTGGAGCGGTTTTGCTGGCTGCTGCAATTCGCTCGGCAAGGCGCTGCAACTCGGCTCGACCCAAGACCTTCGAGTCCACCATGCCCACGAGCAGCGCTTCCACTGAGCCCTCACAAAACCAATCGACGATGCGCTTGACCGCGCGCCCGGCTACGCGCTGCCGCGATTCGGCGGGCTGATAGACAAAGGTGCGGTCTTCAAGGGTGTGGGACAGGTAGCCCTTCTCTTCGAGCCGTCGCAGCACCGTGCGAATGGTTGATTCCTTGAGCGGACGGCCAAGCTCCTCGCGCACCTGTTCGGCGGTGAGGTTGCCGAGACGCCACACCAGGAGGAGCACGCTGCGCTCCAGTTCGCCGAGATCGGCAGGATCGTGATCGAGTCGAGTGTTACCGGTCATAATGTTACACATTGTAGCACATAAAACCTCAAAGCCGTCAAGGGGGAAAGTGAAAAATGATTTTTGAAGGAGGGAATGCGGTCCTGGGAGTCAGGTGAAGGGCCTACCGGATGGAGCAAACGAATGCGGGGAATCTGATTGAAGGGAAAGAGCTAGTCTGCCGCGGGATTCATGGAAGTGGCCAGATTCGCGTTGTCGGGAATGAAGACTTCGAAGACCGTGCCGGAGTTCCTTCGCGCGGACTCATCCGGCCGCGCAATACTGCGGCTGCGCACCCGCACCAATCCGTGGTGCTTGAGAATGATCTCCTGGCTGACCCAAAGGCCCAGTCCGGTTCCCGTCACTTCCTTTGTGGTAAAGAACGCCTCGAAGATATGTTCGCGCACACCCGGTTCCATGCCTGCGCCGGTGTCGGCCACAGCGAACCGGATACCAGCTTGCGCGGGATTCCTCCAGTCGTGCGAGCGCCGCGCGCGGATCACCAGCCGGCCTCCGCTGCTGCTGGCGTCGATGGAATTGCCGACCAGGTTGGCGAAGACCTGACGGATCTCTCCGGCAAAGCAGAAGAGCGTGAGTCCGGCGTCGTAATCCCGCTCCACATGAAGGTCGAGGGCGTGGATCCGGCTTTGATAGAGGTTGAGCACCGAGTCCAGTAGTTCCTCCATCGTGACCCTCCCGGGCTGCGTGGGCTGCCGGTAGAAGCGCAGCGTCTGCTGCGTGATCTCGGCGATGCGACGAACCTCATACTCGGCCATGGTCACGTACTGCTTCGCCGAATCGGGGAGCTCGTTTGCGTTCCGCAGAAGGAAGAGCAGGTTGGTGATAGCTTCGAGCGGATTATTGATCTCGTGCGCGATAGAGGCGGCCAGACGCCCGGTGACGGCGAGCTTTTCGCTCCGCCGCAAAGCCTCTTCGCTGCGCTTGCGGTCGCTGGCGTCGAGCGCGATGATTCCCACCCAGCGCACCTGGCTTGGCGTGGTGCGCACCGGATAGACGCTGATGAGCCAGGTCCACGGCCGCCTCGGCTTGCTGCCTTCGCCACTCAGTTCCAGGTTCCGCACCGGCTCTTCGCTCAAAAAAACCCGCTGCACCGCGCCCCCGATCTCCGTGGCAACGGCCTCGGGCAGCAAATCAGGCAGAGTGCGGCCGAGATGGCGGCTTACTGCAACTCCCGTCAGGTCCGCGAAGATCTGATTGACGCGGACGAAGCGTCCGTTGCGGTCGACGAATGCCAGCCCGATGGGCGCGTTGGCCAGCATCGAGTCGAGCAGTGAAAGCGTGTCGTTCAATCCCGCTCGCTGCTCGGCGAGCGAAGCGACCATGCGATTGAAGGTCTCAATCAAGTCGCCAATCTCGTTGTGCACGCGCACGGGGAGTGGAAAACGGCTGCTGTCTTCGGGCGAGGTCATGAGGGCAGTGGCGCCGTGGTGCAGCAGCGCCAATGGCCGCGTAATGGTGCGCCCCATCATCAGCACCAGCAGCGCCGAAGCCACCACCCAGATGACGCCGAAGACAAGTGTGTCCCTCTGTATGGCCGCCAATTGCTCTCGAGCAGAGCTTTTGTCGAACTGCACCCACGCGTAGCCGCGCACCCGGCCGTCCGTAACGATTGCGCTTACGCCTTCCCATCGATTTCCCGGCAAGGTGAACACCAGGGTGCCAATGCGCTTTGCCTCAGGGATCTTTGCCAGTTCCTCAGGCTCCAGCACTGCCTGGTCCGGATCGCCTTTGCTCAGGTAGAGGACGTCCCCGACCGGATCGGTGGCTTTGGCCAACGCAATATTGGGCGACTCGCCGACAGTTCGTACCGTTGTGTCAATCCACCCGGGACTTTGCTTTTCCAGAGCCTCCGCAATTTGCGAGGCGAGCGCCTGCGACTCGTAGGTGAGCCAGTGTTGCGCGCGAACGTAGACTCGACCCATCTGTTGCCGCGTGAGCAATGCGGCGAACAAGCCGATGGAGAGTACTTCCAGCAGCAAAAGGCCAGCCAGCATCTGCCAGCGAATGGATCGAGGCCACCAGCGCATGCGCAAGGATCCACCCCCGAAGACGGATCACAGATTTAGTCTATCGAATTGGATGCGGAAACCGGGTCGCGCGCCAAATCGCGCGGCTTTGCGCCGGAGACCAGCGCCGCCGCAATCTGCTTTCCATGAAAGCGCCCGTTTTCGATGAAGATCTCGCTGGTGCGCGCGCCGGCAACGATCACGCCTGCCAGATAAATTCCCGGTACATTGCTCTCGAGCGTTTCCGGATTGCAGACGGGCAGACGGTCCTCGCCCTCGAAACGCACGCCCACCCGCTCGAGGAACGAAAAATCGGGATGGTAGCCGGTCATGGCGAAGACGAAATCGTTGGGCAGCGACTCGCGGCCTGTTGGCGTTTTCACAACGACCGCGTCGGGCGTGATCTCCACAACTTCCGTCGAGAAGTACGCCTTGATTTCGCCGTCTTTGATGCGGTTTTCGATATCGGGCTTGATCCAGTACTTCACGTTTGGCGTAACCTCGGGTCCGCGGTAGACGAGCGTGACGCGCGCACCGCTGCGCCAGAGTTCGAGGGCCGCGATGGCAGCCGAATTCTTGCCGCCGATGACCACAACGTCCGTGTCGTAATACGGGTGCGGATCGTGATAGTAGTGATGAACCTTGCTCAAGGCCTCGCCGGGAATGTCCATCCAATTGGGCAGATCATAGTAGCCGGTGGAGATTGCGAGTTTGCGAGCCTCGATGGCTCCCGGCCGGCCGAAACGGTCCACGGTGTGCGCGGTGAAGGCGCCATCGGTTCCGGTCACGCTCTCCACACGGTGGTACTGGCGCACGTCCAGTCGGTAGTAGGCTGCCACCTGGCGGTAGTACTCAAGCGCCTCGCCGCGCGTGGGCTTGGCGTTGACGCTGGGGAAGGGGATGCCGCCGATCTCCAGGCGCTCCGAGGTGGTGAAGAAGGTCATGTGCGCGGGATAGTGAAAGAGGGAGTTGCAAACGCAGCCCTTGTCGACCAGCGCCACCCGAAAGCCAGCCTTTTGCGCCTCGATGGCGCAAGCCAGCCCCGTAGGCCCGGCGCCCACAACCAGGAGATCGAAGACAGAATTCTGTGTTGCGCTCAAAGGCCGCTCACTCATATCTCTAGCTTACGGCGGTTCTCCAATTCCTGCAGAGCCAGTTGGGCCGTGCGAGGCGGCGTTTCCTTGAGGGAAACGCCACTTAATGGTTGCGGCTTCGCAGTAGATAAATTGGAGAACCGCGATCGGGTATTTCGCGGGCGGAATGGTAACCGAACCCTAGCGCGACAAAAAAGCCCCAGCCGAAGCTGGAGCTTTTGGGGCGGGACCGGGAGAACAACAGGCCGAATCGCGGCGACAGACATTCCGAGAGGCCACAGGAAAGACGGCGCCGAGAAAGCGAGCGTGGTCACCTCCCGAGAGCGGATGTGGGTGCCTCAATGAATCATGTACTTTGCCCGCTTTCCCTTGGAGCCATCAAAATTGTATGTCTGAACCCATACGGAATTCTTTTCGATTTCTCCGTCGTACTTCCCAGGCCGAAGTCTGTAGCAGCGACCGCTGTGCCAGGTATCGCAGTGCAAGATGGCGGGACGACCGTCGATCTGGGCAGAGATATCGACGCTGTTAACGACTATAGGGACGGACAAGCCGGTGCCGGTGCATGATGCTCCGTAACAACTCGCGTTGCCGCTCCTGTACGTGCCGAGATTTTGGGAGCCACTGTCAGAATCGAAAACCACAATAGTTACAGGTCGCTTACCGCCAGCAATGGCTGGGAGAACCGCCAGGAACAAGAAAATAAGGGTTAATGCAAGACGTTTCATACGCACGCCCCATCTAGGGATGATACTCCGGCTTGATGGGATCCCACGCGCGCGGGTGAGGTGGGGTTTTCAGGCGGTACGCGCGCGCAGGCGAAAGCCGAAAAACGGGTCCACCAGACCGGCTTTCGGACTGCAATGGGACTCTGATAACAGAGGCAATGACAGTGACCGCATGAACATTGGCGATTCGCGCGTTTTCAACTTTCTGCATCGGAAAGTTCGGTCTTCGCGTTCTTAAGCGAGTACCGGAGCAGGTTCCATCATGGGAACGGCAGGCGCGACGACCGACACAGTCGAAGCTGCCGGCTGCGAAGCGGAATGCGATGTGCGCGTAAGCCGGTGAACAAAGTGGTACGGCGGCCATGGACCCGAAAGCTGCATCTGGCACTCCCGCATCACGGCGCTGGTGGTGACGAACTTGTTCTGGTACCGCTCGACGAACTTGCGGTCGATGAGATGCGCGATGTCGAGCATCATCTTGCCGTTTTCCATCAGCCGACAGCTCACTTCCTCATCGAGGGGCATGAACAGCCGGTGCATCTGGAAGCTCACCGCGCGAGCCCGCGTCTGCCGCTCCCGCGCCCGCGAGGCATTCTCCCGCAGATTGCTGAGATATTCGCGTCCCACACCCTCGGCGCTCAGATGCTTTTCAACCTCGCGCCCGCAACAATCGTCAACGAAGATCTTGATGTGCATCTCCGTTTTTCCGCGCAGCTTGTCGATGTTTCCCAGGAACTGGCGTTGATTGGAGCGGATGGACTTGCGCAGCAGCTCGTCGTTGTTGAAGACGGTGCCAAAACGGAAGGGAAGAACGGTGGAGTGTTGAAAACAGTCGGCGATCACTCGTGCATGATCAACACCTGACTTTTGATTGAGGTTTTCCTGTGGGTTGTGTTCGCTCACGATCACCGCTAGATCGCTCGCTGGATAAAGGAAAACCTGATTGCCACTGACTCCAAAAACCGATTCCATCGCAACTGGCTTGCGATGACGGGCTAAGACCGGAAATGCTTGTTTTTCACCAATGCAGTAGGCATACCACGCCATGACGAGACACTCCGTCCGCGTGCGCCACACCTGTCAGGCGCCGCTGGTTGATGAAGCTCTGTGAACTTGGGAACAACAGCATGCATAGCGGAGGTAAGGCGGGACCGTTGGTTGTAGTCTCCCCCAAACTAAGCGGAATACTAGTCCCCTGAAAATACGACTGGCAACACCTGAAAGGGGAAAGATGGGCGGGGGGTGCAGCTTGTGCAAAAGTCGTATTCACTACACTTAAAAGGTTCTTCACCATACAGAATTTGTGGGCCAGCTCACCATAAAGGGCTCAAATGGGGCGGTTTGGGCTAGCAATTGCTAGGCGGTTATCCGGCCGAAAATTCGGCCTCCGGCCCTGCCGACCGTTTCGGTCCCTTGTTTTCCACAGGGGTCCAGGGCCGTCTGCCGGACCCTCCAAAGCCCTGCCGTCGGCCGCGCAGCCTCGTCGATTCGAAAGGGGCAACTCTAGTAGACTCAACGGCAGAATGCTTCGATCTTCCCGCGCCTTTCATCGCTCCCCGTCCGCACCAACTTTGATCGCGCTTCTGGCAATTCTTGCTGCCGGGGCGTCCGTAACCGGCGCGCGCGCCGCCGCGCAGGGAACCCACTTGTGGCAGCAATCGCAGATGGGGGAGTTTGAAAAGGGCACGCCCGCGGGCGTTTCAATTGAGAGCGATGGTCACCTGCGCCAAGGACCCGGACTGACAGAGTTCGCGACCACGCCATCAACTTTTGTGTGGTCCATGGCCGTGGATAAAAGCGGCCGTGTATTCGCCGGCACCGGCTCACCGGCAACGGTTCTGCGTCTGGGCGAGAAGCCGGGCGACAAGCCGTTCACGCTCTTCGAGACGAGAGACCTCAGTGTTCAGGCTTTGCGATTTGGGCCCGACGGCTCGCTCTATGCCGCCACGGTCCCGGGCGGCAAGGTTTACAAGCTCAACCCTGACGCCACGACAAAACAGGATGAATCCAATGCGACCGTTGTCTTCGACGCGGCCAAGCCGGATGCAACTGCCGCCGATTCGAAGTCGAGTTCTTCAACGCCGAGTGGGCAATCGCGCTACATCTGGGACTTGACCTTCGATTCCGCGGGGCGGCTCTACATTGCGACGGGTAATCCCGGAGCGGTCTACCGCGTGGATCCGAACAAGCCGGGCGCGGCGCCCGAGGTGTTCTTCAAGAGCGACGAGGCACACATCCGCACATTGGCCTGGGACGCGAAGGGCAATCTTATCGCCGGCTCGGACGGCTCCGGCCTGGTCTACCTCATCGATGCGCAGGGTAAAGGCTACGTGCTCTTCGAGGCTCCGCGACGCGAGATTACCTCGATCGCGATCGGCGCCGACGGAACCATTTACGCAGCCTGTGTGGGCGACAAGAGCCGCAATCCACTGCCTCCGCTGCCGGTGCAGGGAATCTCTTCCGTCACCATCACCGTGGTTCAGCCGCAGTCATTGCAGGCGGCCAACGCCAGCGCGTCTGTTCCGGAAGGAACGGAGATTTACGCACTCACCGAGGGCCAGGCGCCGCGCGCTCTGTGGACGAGCAAGGATGCGATCGTTTACGCGCTCGCCGCCCGCGCTGACGGCCTTCTCGCGCTCAGCGGAAACCGCGGACAAATCTACCGCATTAAGGATGACGGAAGTTATGCAGACGTCGGACACCTGCAAGCGCAGCAGGGACTGAGCTTCGCGGCTGGACCGAGCGCCGGAAGCCTTTTCGTCGGGACCGGCAACATCGGCAAGGTTGTCACGCTTGGCGCGGCGGAAACACACGAGTACGCCAGCGACGTTCTCGATGCCGGCGCTTTCGCGCGCTTTGGCCGCGTCGAAATTGAGCCGGACTCATCCGGTTACGACATTCTCACTCGCACGGGCAATGTGGAGCAGCCGATACGCGGCTGGAGCGACTGGCAGCCGCTCGCAAGTGGCGCAGTGGCCTCTCCTCCGGGACGCTTTTTGCAGTGGAAAGCGGTGCTGCATGCGGGTGGCGTGCTGGGCAGCGTCGGCGTCAACTATCTGCCCGTCAACTCCGCGCCCGTCGTCGATGACCTGGTCGTGGTTCCCGGCGCGCGGCTCAATCCACAGGCAAACTTCTCTCAGAATCAAACCGTCAACATCACATTCCCATCGTCGAACCAAAACTCGGGGATCTCCTTTGACGGAAGCACGAGCCAGCCTCTTCAAGCCGTCAAGGACCGCACCGCGGTGACCGTCCGCTGGGCGGCGCACGACGACGATGGCGACACGCTGGTCTACTCGCTTCTTCTGCGTGGGGATGGCGACTCCGAATGGTGGCCACTGAAGAAGAAAATCAAGGAGCAGGCCTACAGCTTCGACGCTACCCTGATTCCCGACGGCGGATACCGCATCAAGGTGGTCGCGTCCGACGCGCCTTCTCATTCGCCGGGCGATGCCCTCACGGGTGAAAAGGTCAGCGATCGGTTTGTGGTCGATACGACGCCGCCGGTGGTGTCGGCAATCAAAACCGAGCCCGGCCCGGTTACCTGCCCGCCACCCGCCTGCCCGATGGCCGTCATTGCCAATTTCGACGCGGACGACTCGACCTCGCCGATCGCGCACGCGGAATACTCGCTCGACGCCGGACCGTGGCAAACCATCGATCCCGTGGGCAAACTCTCTGATTCGAAGCACGAATACTATATCTTCGGCATCGCCGTGCCTTACGAAAACGGGAGGCTTGGTGAGCACCTGATCACTGTGCGCGTTTACGACCGCTATGACAATGTGGGGCTGGCCAAAACCATCATTCCCGCCCAGACACAGTAGGCGCCATGCGATTTGAACTCTTTGTGGCGGCGCGGTACCTGAAGGCCAAACGGCGGCAGGCCGTTGTGGGTGTCGTCACGGCTATCTCCATCGCCGGAGTGACCGCGGGCGTCGCGGCGCTCATTATCGCTCTGGCCATCACCAACGGGATGCGCCGCGATCTGCAGGACAAACTGCTCGGCTCCAGCGCGCACGTGCAGCTGATGCAAATCGACGGGCGCGGAATTCCCGATTGGCAGGCTCTCATCGCGCGCCTGCGCAACGTGCCGCATGTTGTCGCGGCCTCGCCCGGCTTGTACGAGCAGGTGCTCGTGGCTCGCGGCGCGCGCGATGGCGGCGCAATGATTGAAGGCATTCTGCCCGACGATGAGCGGACGGTCAGCGATCTGCTCGCAAAAGCCACACCTGGCTCGATCCAGGCCCTTGAGCCGCAACCCGAATCTACGTCAATGCAAAATGCGGAGCTGCCGCCGATCGTTCTGGGCAGCGACCTGGCAGAAACCATTGGCGCGTCCGCCGGCGACTCGGTGCTCATCATCAGTCCGCAGGGCGAACTGACCCCAATGGGCGTGATTCCCAAGTACGTGCGTTTCCGGCTCGCCGGTACGTTCCACTCGGGCTTCTATCAATACGACACAGAGATGGGCTTCCTGCGTCTGGCTGACGCGCAGCATCTTTTCGATGAGCCTGACCTGCTTTCTGTCATCAGCTTCAAAGTCGACAACCTCAACAACGCGCCGGAGATTGCGCACGCCATTGAGCAGGCCGCGGGCCATGGCTACATGACCACCAACTGGACCGACGAGAATCGCGAGCTCTTTCGCGCCCTCAAACTCGAACAGGTGGTCACATTTATCGTGATCGCGCTCATCGTAATCGTAGCTGCGCTCAACATTCTCATCGCTCTAACCATGATGGTGATGGAAAAGACGCGCGACATCGCCGTGATGATGAGCTTCGGCGTCGAACCGGGCCAGATACGGCGGATCTTTCTGCTGCAAGGCCTGCTCATCAGCTTCGTCGGCACAGCTCTGGGACTGATCCTCGGCTACCTGGCCTCGTGGGCGGGCGGCCACTATCACTTCATCCATTTGTCCGCCAACGTCTACTCCATCGACACGCTGCCGTTTGCGCCGAGTGTGCTCGATGGCGTGATTGTGGCGGCTGTTTCGATTGGGATTTCGCTGCTGGCCACGCTTTATCCGTCGTCTTCGGCAGCGCGCGTGCTGCCGGCTGAGGCGTTGCGGTACGAGTGAGTCGCGCTACTGCGGCGTAATGATTCCGCCCATCGCGTGCCGCCGTGGCAGCACAATGCCGCGATGATCAACTTCTGCGTGGGGCAGACTTTCGGACAAGATTTTGCGTTCGACCAGCGCGCCTCCGCAGGCCGGGCACCAGTCGGCCTTTGTCTGCTCCGCGAGCGCCGCGTGACATTGGCTGCAAATCCTCTCCATAGCTATGAGATTACCGGATTGGCGCCCCCATCGACATTGGTACCGGCCCGCCACCTATTGGCCCGGTAAACTGAATCCATGCACCCTCCCCCGCGCCTCGTCGCCATCGACATGGACGGCACGCTGCTGCCGACGAATTCGCAAACGATCAGCGAGCGCAATGCGCGGGCGCTCAAGGGCGCGCAGGAAGCTGGAATCACCGTCGCCATCGCAACCGGACGCCGCCCGGCCTACACCGCTCCATTGCTTGCGAACCTCGGCCTGCGAGCGGATACGCCTCTGATCGCGTCGAATGGTGCAGTGCTCTCGACGCTGGGTGGCGAAGTCATCAACCGGTGCCACATGTCTGCCCGAGTCGCGCGTGGCCTTTGCGGAGTGCTCCGTCCGTTCGGAACGGTCGTCTTTACCTTCGACCGGCCGGGACGTGGCGAGCTGGTCCTTGAAGACCTTGAAGCGGCACATGGGCGGATTGCGATCTGGGTTGAGTCGAATCGGAACGCAATTGAAGTGGTGAAGCCGCTGGAGTTGGCGCTGGTCGATGGCGAAGATCCGATTCAGGGAATGGGAGCGGGAAGCATCAGCAGGATGAGAGACGCCGAAAAAGCGTTGAAGGCAAGCGAGTGGCGCGCGGAATGCGAGAGCGTGCGCACCGAGTATCCGGCGCGCGATCTTTCGATTCTCGATCTTCTGCCGCCCGGCATCTCGAAGGGATGGGCCCTGGAGCGCCTGGCGGAGCGGCTTGGCGTGGATCGGAAGGAGACCATGGCCATCGGCGACAACTGGAACGACGCGACTATGCTGGAGTGGGCAGGGCGGGGAATCGTGATGGCGAACGCTGCCCCGGAGCTGCGCGCGCTGGCGAAGACACGCGGATGGAAGCTGGCGCCGTCAAACGATGAGGACGGTGTGGCCGTGATTCTTGAGGCAGCGCTGGCAAGATTGGCGCCGGTAAAAGCATGAGCAGGGAGCTTCAACGACGGAGAACGGCGCGCGGAAGATTTTTTCTTGCCCTTGGAGCGATCGCTGCATTCACATTCTTGCCAGCGTTAGCTCGTGCCGGAGAGCGCGTGACCCTCAGCAACGGCTTTGTTGAGTTGTGCGATCATCACGCGCTGGTCGATGGCCGCATTCGCCTGTACCTGAGCGCCGCAGAGGACAGCTACATCGAATTCAAGCCCGCGGAGATCGTGACATTCGAGCAAGTACCCGATCCACCGCCGTCGGTTCCGGCTGCGTCCGCACCCAAACCCCATACGCTGGCAAAACTAACCGCGGGCGACCTGCGCGAGATGCTCGTGCGAGCCGGAGCGGATCACAATCTGGATGTGGATCTGCTGGCCAGCGTGGTGAAGGCCGAGAGCAACGGCAACGCTCAAGCAGTGAGTCGGGCCGGCGCGCGCGGCCTGATGCAACTGATGCCGGGAACGGCCGCCGGGCTCGGGGTCCAGGACAGCTTTCAGCCCGACCAGAATGTCCGCGGCGGATCGACCTATCTGGATGCGCTGCTCACCAAATATCACGACAACCTTGCGCTGGCACTGGCCGCGTACAACGCCGGCCCTGAAGCGGTCGACAAGTACCATGGGATTCCACCGTACAGGGAAACTCAGGCGTACGTCGCCCGCGTGATTCACGAGTTCAATCGCCGCGTTATGGCTCGCGAGGCGGACGCCCGGCACAACGCTGCCGCCGCGCAGGATGCAGCCGCACAGCCGACCTCGACTCGCTAATGGCTTGGCGAGTTGGCGTGCGCTGCGCGCACTTGGCAAGTTGGCGGGGGGGGCTAGCGGAGTTGGTGAGGGAGCGAGGACGCGGAACCGGGGGACTCAATTCTTCATTGTCTCTTCACAATGCAACGAGCCGTTGACTCGGCGTGAACTCGCCTGCACATTCCGCGCAAACCTTTCATGGGCGCATGAGAACATAGCCCTAGAGCATGTTTGCGCATTGCCGAACGGAGAACGCGTGAAGAAGAGCCAATGGATTTTGGGCCTGATTCTGCTGTTGGCGCTGGCTGCCCTGGCTTTTTGGGCTCGTTCGCGTGTTCATTTCGATTTTCATGTCTTTGCTACCCAGGTTGCCCGAGCGGATTGGCGCAAGATTGCCATCGGCACCGCGTGCATCTATCTTGCTTTCGCATTTCGAGCCGTGCGCTGGACCATGCTCATGCGCCACAACAAAAAGGTTCCGCTCTTCTCGCTTTTGGGAACCCAGATGATCGGCTTCACCGCGGTGGCGCTGATCGGGCGCTTCGCCGATCCGGTTCGGCCCTACCTGGTTGCCAAAAAGACCGGAGAACCGCTGGGTTCGCAGATCGCCGTCTACATCGTCGAGCGGCTTTTCGATTTCGGTTCCATGGCGCTCATCTTTTCGCTGGCTCTTTTGTGGATTCCACATTCTGCCATGGCCGCTACGCCCGGTCATGCGGGATTCTTCAGCCATCTTTTTGCGCCGCTCACGCTGCGATATCCGATTCTTTCCGTCGTCTTCGCGCGTTTTGGAGCGCTGATTGCCACGCTTGCGGGCGTTTTGCTGCTGGTTCTGGTGCGCTTGTCGGGCAACGCAGTGGCCAGCTTTTTTGAGCACTCCTTCGGTCTTATCTCCAAGAGCCTGGGCCAGGCTGCCGGCCACAAGATCAGGACCTTTCACGCCGGACTCGACGTGATTCACAATCTCTCCGACTTCGCTATTTCCGCTTCGCTTTCGCTGAGCATGTGGTGCCTCATCGCCTTTGCGTATCTCGAGACCGTTCATGCCTTCACGGCCAGTCCCGCGCTTGCCGGGATGAGCCTTTCAACGTGCGTTCTGCTCATGATGATCAGCGGAGGCGTGAGTGTTTTGCAGCTTCCGGTCCTGGGATGGTTCTCGCAGATCGCCTTCGTTGCCGCCGCCCTCTCCAGCTTGTTTGGCGCGACGCCGGAGGCCGCCACGGCTTGTGCGGCTACCATTCTGATCGGCACATTTCTCTGCGTCATTCCGGCAGGACTGATCTGGGCCCAGTTCGACCACATCAGCCTGCGCAAAGTCACCGTGGAGAGCGAACACGCCGGAGAAGAGCTCGTTACGAAAGCGGAAACTAGCGCGGCGACAGCAGGAGCCGGTTCCTCTACGGCTGCAGATCAGATCGGCCCGCGCTGAAACAGTCCGATCAAATCAGGCCCCGCTGAAATATAACCGCGCCGGTCGCCGGAAGAGAAGATAGCCGAACAGTAAAAGCAGGGCGCAGTGCACGATCAGCTCGTGGAGCGGATGAAACACGCTGATGACCACGTGCGATGCGATCCACACCAGCGCCAGCCATCGCGCCCAACTGTGGCCACGCAGCATGAACACTCCGGCGACGACCGCAGCCGCACCGAGCATAGTGATCCAAAGAACTTCATCGGCGATGGGTTTGTGCGTCCTGAAGTTCAGATAGTGCGCCGCCGTCCCTAGCGCGCCTACGCCTATATAGAGCCAAGCGAGGATTGTGATTGAGATCGGACGCTTTTGTGTCTTCTCGGTTGCCACCGAATGGCCTCCTGAATGAATTTACTTCAGCGTCACGGGCGGAGTTCTCGCTCCGCACTAAATGTGCGGCCCGCGCAGCGCCGCAATCTTGTCGCCGCCGCTTTCGCCAGCCGTTTTCGAGTACTGAATTGTCTCCGGTCCCACCGCGCCGCCCGTCATCACCATGCTCATCGCCTGTTCCATGGTCAGGTCGGTCTCGATCACGCGTTCCATGGGAAGTATCTGCAGAAATGCCGACGTGGGATTGATTGCGTTGGGCACAAGCACTGCCGCCAGCGGCCGTCCGCTCTCAGCGTCGCTCATGGTTCGCGTCAGGAATCCGATGCTCTTTTGGCCGGCGATCAGAAAGTCGATGAGCACAACGCGCTGGCTTGCGTCCTTCTTGGCCATCATCGTGTCCAGGAGCTGCCGCACCGATGTGTAGACCTTGGCCACGAAGGGCAGCCGCTCCAGGAGCGACTCAAAAAGCCCGAAGGCCTGACGGCCGATCACCAAAGAAGTCACACGGCCAACGACGTACAGCACGATCAGCGTGAGGAGGATGGCCAGAACGGGTTGCAGCCACGGAGAGCTGAACCATACCCGAGGGAAGGTCGCCGCAAGTAGACGAACGGCTGGAAGTCCCGCCTTGGCCAGCTCGCCCAGCAGAAAGCTGAAGATCAGGTAAGTTACGAAAAGGGGCCCGACGGTAATGATGCCGGCAAGAATACTTCGCTGTACACTGCGAAGCGTACGGCTTACGTGTGCTCTCACGCGCGTCTCCTGGTTTCGAGGATACGCTGGGATTCGAGCATATGAAGGCCCTGGCCCTCAAGCGGAACAGCCGCAGCCTTGAAAAGAAAGTTTCCAACAGCCGCCAAATGAGCTATATATGAGGATTGCCTCATGTAGTTACAGAAGGACTTTCATGAACGAACCAGAGAGCATTGAATCCATCGATCGAGAACCTTTTTCTCCCAGATCCGCCGCACCGCAACCGCGCGCCATTGGATCGCCTTTACCGGTGGGCTCCGGCAGGCGTCCATTAGGCTCCTCACTCGCCGGAAACCGTATCGCCGCGCCGCCTCCCGGCCGCGCTCTGCCGGCTTCGACCAGCGCGGAA
Organism: uncultured Acidobacteriaceae bacterium; assembly: GCA_963823805.1. Classification (GTDB taxonomy): domain Bacteria; phylum Acidobacteriota; class Terriglobia; order Terriglobales; family Acidobacteriaceae; genus Telmatobacter. Next base: position 952,941 of record CAWGMW010000001.1, read on the forward strand.
GAGCCCTCAGGCGGGCAGCGTGCCATGAATGCTGTCCGCACTTGGCTGCCGCTCGTGCAACGCCTGTTACCCCTGCTCGAGGGCAATGTTCTCACCGCGATCTCCAATGTGCTCACGCCGCGCCCGCAGGCGCCGCCGCCTCCGCAAAAGGTTGACCTTACGCCGTTCCAGGAGAGCCTGGCGGAGCTTCAAACGCAGCATCGCGGCCTGAGCGATCAGGTAATGGAGCAGAACGCCTCGCTCAAGCGCGTCGAAGATCAGTTGGAGATGGTGCGCGAAGCGACGGACCGCAACACTCTCGAGCAGCAGGAGCTGCTTGAGGACCTGAAGATCTTCAGCGGGAAGGTCAAGGTGATCGCTGTGATTGGAATCGGCGTTTTAGTGGTTGGAATTGCGCTGAACCTGATTCTGTTCCTGCACATTCAGCGCGTATTGCCCTGAAGATTCGCTGCTACAGCTCCAGCACGTTGTCTTCGATGGCGAGTCTCACGTTGCCATCGGACTTGGCCAGCCGCCGCACTGCCTCAGGCTTGTCCACTTTGGCTCGCAACATGACCAGAGCCACCGGGACGCTGCGCCCCGCGCTCTTGATCGTGTCCACTGCGGTTGCGCGGTCAATGTTGCACGCGGACATCAGAATGCGAATGCCGCGCTCGACCAGCTTGGAATTCTGCATGTGCACGTTCACCATCAGGTTCTCGTACACATAGCCCAGGCGCGTCATGGCGCCGGTGGTGATCATGTTCAGGATCATCTTCTGCGCGCTGCCGGCCTTCATGCGCGTGGAGCCGGAGACCACTTCCGCGCCCACATCGGCCACGACGGTGATGTCCGCGGCTTGCGACAACGGCGTTTCATGATTGCAGGTCACGGCCGCGGTGTGCGCTCCACGAGCACGGGCGTAGGCGACTGCGGCAACCACATAAGGAGTGCGTCCAGAAGCCGAAACGCCGACCACAATATCTTTGCGCGTGGGACGGCGGCGCGCGATGTCGCGCTGGCCCAGCTCTTCGGAGTCTTCATTGACTTCGACAGCGGACGCCAGCGCCTTGGGTCCGCCGGCCATGATGTATTGCACCTGTCCCGGCGCGGTTGAGTAGGTGGGAGGACACTCCGATGAGTCCAGCGCGGCAATCCGCCCGCTCGATCCGGCGCCGATGTAGATCAGCCGGCCGCCGTCGCGCAGACATCGCGCTACCTGGTCGATGACTTCGGCAATTTCGGGGATGGCCCTCTTCACCGCCGCGGCAATCTTCGCATCCTCGTGATTAATGATGCGAGCGATTTCGAGCGCAGACTTGGTGTCGAGTCCTTGAGAAGCCTCGTTCTGGCTCTCGGTGGTTAGTTGCTGAAGCAGGGTGGCTTGGTCGTTATGGTTTCCGTTCGATCGGGAGCCAGCCATCTCCTGCAGCGTAGTGCTTGGTAGCATCGCGTCAGACCCCAGCATTGATTGTATCTATAAATCCGCGCAAGTCCCTACACAAATTTCGCCAGCTCGAATCAGCTTTCGTAACCGCCATTTCTTAACTTTGGAGTGCTTCGCGAATCGCGTCATGGAAGGCCGGCCGCACCTCGCGGATCAGCTGATTCTGTCGATCGGGCCAGGTTCGATTGGTGAGCAAAACAATGGCCACGGAGGCTTCCAGGTCGATCCAAAGCGAGCAGCCGCTAAAGCCGAGGTGCCCAACGGAATGGCCCGAAAAATGCATGCCCGCCGACGAGTTCGCTGAAGGCGTATCCCATCCCAAAGCCCGCGAGCTGCCCGCAGGCTCTTGCCGTTGGGTAAACTGTTTCACTGTCGCAGGCTTAAAGAGATTCGGCGTTTCGTTAGAGCTGTTTCCGGCTCCCGCGCGGACAATCTCCGCTGCAAATCGGAGCAGATCGGCGACGTTCGAGAAGAGCCCTGCGTGTCCTGCAGTACCCCCGAGAACCGACGCATTTTCGTCCTGAACCTCGCCCTGAATCAGGCGATGACGGAACCAGGTGTCCTCTTCCGTGGGTGGAATCGCATCGCGAAGCGCCGGGGCAGGGCAGAAGCTCGTTGCATCCATTCCGAGCGGCCCAAAAATCTCGCGCCCGCACCACGAATTCAGGGGTTCGCCGGCGCGCATTTCGAGCGCTTTGCCCAGCAGAATGAATCCGGGGTCGGAGTACTCGGCCCGCGTTCCCGGCTCTGCCTCCAGCGGCAGCTCAAGGCAGGCGCGGAACAGCGCCTCAGGCGTGGTTGCGGCGCGAAACAGCTCGACGTACCCCGGCAAACCCGAGTTGTGAGCGAGCAAGTGCCGCAGCGTCACCTTGCGCGCCGGGTCGCCTGGGGCGCGGCCCACGACAAATCCCGGGAGCAGGTCGCCAAGAAGCGTGTCGAGGTTAATCTGCTGACGCTGGACGAGCAGCATCATTGCGGCCGTCGTGGCAACGACTTTGGTCAGGCTGGCCGCGTCAAACGCGGTTTCGGGGGTCACGGATGGCGATTCCGGCTCGTAGGTGAAGCGGCCCAGCGCGGCGATATGCGTGGCTCCGCGATGCGTGGCGTCGGCGTGCGTTGCTGCGAGCGCGACCTGGCCCGCGGCCAACACGCCAAATGCGCACCCGGGGAAGGCTCGCGCCGCGATCGCCTCTTCCAGCACGCGATAGGCCGCGCCAAAACGGCCGGATTCAACAGCGGTTGATGGGGATTGCGATGGCATCGCTTTCTCGCATGGTATCGCGCTCAGTCCCTTCTCGCCGCGCCTCCCGCACTTTTCACGCGCGGGCTTGGCGAAGTCGAGCTATCCTTGTGTGCGGGAGTTTCGTCTACCCATCAGGGTGAAGGAGGGCGGCATGTCCTCGGTGCGAAAGCTGTACTCGGCGGCAGTTTTGATCGGCTTGATGGCTGCGGGCCTCGGCCTGTGCGCCGCTCAAACGCCGGCTCCCGCGCCGCCGGACCAGAGCGCATCCGCGCCGACCGCGGCACAGCCCGCGACTCAGCCAGCCTCGAATCCCGCAGCCCCAGCCGCACCAGCGCAACCCGCAGCGAACCCCGAATCGGCGGCTCCGGTACCGTCATCCGCTGACTCGGTCGGCCTGACCGATGCCGCCCCGGCGAAAAAGACCTACACCGTCCCCGCCGGCACCAAGGTTCTGCTCGAGTTACGGAGCGCCATCAATACCAAGTCGGCCAGGCCCGGCGACGGCGTCTACCTGTCGTCGACCTTCCCAGTCGTGGTCGGGAACCGGGTCATGATCCCTACGGGTGTTTATGTGCAGGGCGTGGTTGACCGCGTGCAGCGAGGCGGCATGAGGGCCAAAGCGCAGCTGGACATGCACTTCACTTCGATCATCTTCCCCAACGGCACCGTGGCTGAGATTCCTGGCGTCGTGGACAATATGCCCGGCTCAAAAAATCAGACAGTGATGAACGATGGCGAGGGAACCATTCAGCAGAACGGCGATAAAGGCCGCAACGCGGGGCAGACCGCGGAGATCGCCCTGCCTACGGGCGCGGGTGTCGGCACCATCGGGGGCGTCGGCTCCGGTCACCCTATTGAGGGAGGTCTTGCCGGCCTCGGCGCGGGACTTGCCACAGTGGGCATCGTTACGCTCTTCACGCGCAACGCCGACGTCGATATTCCACGAGGCACGCAGGTTGAGATGGTTTTGCAGCGCCCCTTATTGCTGGAGGAAGAGAATCTGGCCGGCGTCTCTGAACCGGGAGCTGCACCGGCCCTGGTCCCCGCGTCGGACCAGCAGAAGCCGATTACGAGACATCGTCCGCGCATCATGTGCCCGCCGGGAAGCCTTGGTTGTGAATAAGGCGATGCTCCGCCGCATGGCCTGGACGGGCACAATCTGCTGCAATCAGATCATTGAAGCGTAGTTTTCCTGGATGAGTTTCGCCTTTGGCGCGACCACGCCGGCCCGCGTCAGCACGCAGCTTCCAGCCTGGTCACATCTGTAGTGGACATCGGAGTGGTAACTGTCCCACGAGGTTGCATAGCTGGCGGCCACGGTCGTTCCGAGGACAAAGGTCGCGCCGTCGCTGGCCTGGATGGTCCCCGTGGCCGCGTCGTAGCCCGCGACCGTTACGTCCCCTTCGCTGTAAAGGCTCGCCGGCTTTGCCGCATTATCGAGGCTTGATGGTGCGAGGCTCGATGGTGCAAGGCCCGATAGTGTTGGATCCAGAGCAGTTGGGGCAACCAATGGAGCGCTGGCCAATTCATGCCGCGCGGGCTCGGAAACCGGAATGGACATCGGCCTTGCGACGGGCCATTCCTTGCCGGCCAGCCTGACATTTGTGGGCCGTACTGCGTCTGGCGCCTGGTTAAGGGCAATCTGTTCGCCTGATTGTGGCTGAGCCTTTACAGCATGATTTGAGGTTGAGTGGCGAACATCTGCCGACTTCGCTGCGGAGTGGCCAGTGTCGACTGCCGGCTGGCTGGAACTGGCAGCCAGGGGAACCACGACCGCGGTTTGCACGGCAGGGGCCGGGCTCGGATTCGCAGCGACGTTGATCTCGGCATTCGTGCTGGTTGAATTGGTTTGAGCTGAATCGCTGGACGCCTCGACTACGCCGTTTCGCGCATTCACCATCGCCAGTGTGAGTCCTGTTGCCGTACCCACGGAAGCGGCGATTGCAAAGCAAAGAAGTGGCAATGCAAGTCGAGAGAGAGAAAACAGGGAATAGGCTCGAAGACTGGATCCAGGCACGAATTCAACGTGGGTGGATTCTATGCTGGGTTCCATTTGGGGGGAATCTATAAATGTAGACATGATCCTCCGCGGAGTCGAGTTGCAGAATATTGTTCGAGAGAGGGTCCCAGTACTTGAGTCATTAAACGATTTTGGCGGTAACCGAACAATCCACCGAAAGGGGCATTACTAAACTGCCATGCGAAGGCGTCCGGCGCGCCGCGGAACGCAGTGCAACTCTCGGTCCACCCCGCTCCGCTCGCTTCTTCGCAATGCAAAATCGGGACTCCGCGGCAACGCGGCACGCCGTGTTGACTTTTGCGATGCCCTGCAAGTGCAAGAAGCGACGGTTCCTAGTAATCTGGATAGAGATGGAAACCGCTTCAAAAGACCCTTCAATCCCCGATTCCGGCTCAAGCCCACAGACAGCCAACGCGGCACCGCCGAACAGCCCGTCACCCGCGCCGCAACCAAAGTCCGCGGGAATCATGCTCTGGGCCCGCGATCTGGCCGTCGCGACCATCGCTTCTGTCCTCATCATCACTTTTCTTTATCAGCCCGTCCGCGTAGAAGGCACCAGCATGTTGCCGCGCCTCGAAGACCGCGACCGGCTCTTCATCAACAAGTTTGTCTACCGTTTCACCGCCATCGATCGCGGCGACGTTGTGGTCTTTCACTATCCGCGCGATCCCGAGAAGAGCTACATCAAGCGCATCATCGCGCTGCCCGGCGACACTTTTCGCATCGACCACGGTCAGGTGTTCGTGAACGGCGCCCTTGTTCCCGAGCCCTACGTGCCGCCCGAGTACCGCGACACTCGCTCCCTGGACGAGATGACTCTTCCGCCTGACGAGTATTTCGTCATGGGCGACCACCGCTCGATCTCCTCCGACAGCCGCGATTTCGGCCCCGTCGACCGGTCCCTCATCTACGGCAAGGCCATCTTTGTTTACTGGCCCACCCGCGATGCCGGCGTTGTTCGCTGACATTTCCGGCGGGTTTTCGGACTTGAGCCCGTAGTGGAAAAACCGGACCAAATCGATCCGGATAAACCTGCTAAAATCGATTGAATCCACTCCTCGGAGAGGCGATGCAGGCGATCCTCGCGCTCGAAGACGGGCGCATCTTCCGCGGGCACGGCCACGGACACCCAGGCGAATGTCAGGGCGAGGTCGTTTTTAATACTTCTCTCACTGGCTACCAGGAAATCGCCACCGATCCCTCCTACGCCGGCCAGATTGTCGTCCTCACCAACCCCCAAATTGGGAATTACGGCACCAATCGCGCCGACAATGAGGCTGCGCGGCCCTTCATCGAGGGGCTGATCGTCCGCGAATTCTCCGCCATCAGCTCCAACTGGCGCTCCGAACAGGTCACAGACGAGTACATGGAGCGATACGCGGTCCCGGTGCTGGCCGAGATCGACACACGCGCTCTCGTTCGCCACTTGCGCGACCGCGGCGTGATGCGCGGTGTGATCTCGACGACCGAGTCGAATCCCGATGTTCTCGTCGCGAAGGCCAAGGCCATCAGGAAGATGGAGGGGACCGACCTGGCGAGGGTCGTCTCCACCAAGGCCAGCTACGAGTTCGATGCCTCCGATCCCCGCAGCCAGATGGGCGAGCCGCTGTTGTCCGAAGGGTTCCTTCAAAGGCCTCAGGCCGAAAAGCAGATTCTGAATGTAGTAGCTTATGATTTTGGCATTAAGCAAAACATTCTGCGCATGTTAACGCGTGACGGATGCCGCGTGACCGTGGTCCCAGCGGAAACGACTGCCGAAGACGTGCTCGCGCTCAAGCCAGACGGCGTGTTCCTGTCAAACGGCCCGGGCGACCCCGAGCCGGTCGATTACGCCATCCGCGCCATTCGCGGCTTGATGGGCCGCGTGCCGGTGTTTGGAATCTGCCTGGGCCACCAGCTCTGCGGCCTGGCTCTCGGCGGCCGCACCTACAAGCTCAAGTTCGGCCACCACGGCGGCAATCATCCGGTCAAGAACAACGCAACGGGCAAGGTCGAGATCACAGCCCACAACCACAACTTTGCCGTCGATCCAGACTCGATCAACGCCAACGAGGTTGAGCTGACCCACGTTGACCTCAACGATCAGACGCTGGAAGGCCTGCGCCACAAGACGCTGCCGCTCTTCAGCGTGCAATACCACCCCGAAGCGGCACCCGGCCCGCACGATTCGCATTATCTGTTCCGCGATTTCCGGCAGATGATGGAGGAGTGGAAGGGATGAAGCAGGCTCTCCCAGTCCTTTGCCTTCTGTTGGGGCTGGGGATTTGTTTTTCTTTGTCACAAGACAGGCCCCCCATCCGTCACTTCTTCGCCGAGGCATCCTCTGGACAGACGTTCTGCATAACCAGAGATGGAAGGCCATGCCCGCCAGAGACTGAAATGCAGTATTGCGCAAATGAGAAAGTATTACCGAACTTGTCCATCGCCAAGCCCGTGAAGCTGAGTGGGATTCTGCTGGATCCGACCGGAGCACCAATCACCTATAAAGACACTTTGGTGCAAATAAGGAGCCCTCAGACGGGGACAGTCCTGTTTTCAGCATTGCTCGATGGGAAGGGCCAATTTGATCTAGGCACAGTGTCTGCCGGCGAATTTCGTTTTATTGCGGTGATGATCAAAGATAGAAGGTTCAATCGGCTTCCCCTAACAGATCAACCAACAGCTTTGTCCTGCAACAATGAAACCGCATGCAACTTGAAGATTGTGATTCACTTCCACGGAACCGATAATCCAATTGATTCTTGTCCCCCAAGGTAAAGGCCTTGAGAACTAATGCCACGCAGAAATGACATTCAGAAGATTCTGGTGATCGGCTCCGGCCCCATCGTCATTGGCCAGTCGGCCGAGTTCGACTATTCCGGCACGCAGGCCTGCAAGGCCCTGAAGCAGGAGGGCTACGAGGTGGTGCTGGTGAATTCGAACCCGGCCACCATCATGACCGATCCCGATCTGGCCGATCGCACCTATGTTGAGCCGCTCACGCATGAGTACGTTGAAGAGATCATCCGCATTGAAGCGGAGATGCTGGCGAATGGGGCAAATGAACCCGTCCCTCAGGGGCTAAAGCCCCCGATCTTTGGGGAAGCGCTTAGCGGCACGGCTGAAGCCGTGCCCTTTCAAAACAAAAAGCCGGGAAAGTTCGCTCTGCTGCCGACAGTCGGCGGCCAGACTGCGCTCAATCTTGCTGTCGATCTCGCCGATACGGGTGTGCTGGACCGCTATAACGTGGAGCTGATCGGCGCCAAGCTCGAAGCCATCAAGAAAGCCGAGGACCGCCTGCTCTTCAAGGATGCGATGATCAGGATTGGTCTGGATGTTCCCCGTTCGGCGTTGATCAACAACCTGCGCGACGGCCTCGACTTCGCCAGCAAGCTCGGTTTCCCCGTCCTCATTCGTCCCAGCTTCACGCTTGGCGGGACCGGCGGCGGCATCGCCTACAACCGCGAAGAATTGATGGAAATCCTCGCCAGAGGCCTCGATCTCTCGCCGGTCCACGAGTGCCTTCTGGAAGAAAGCGTGCTCGGCTGGAAGGAGTTCGAGCTCGAAGTGATGAGGGACCTCGCCGACAACGTCATCATTATTTGTTCCATTGAGAATTTTGATCCCATGGGCGTGCACACCGGCGACTCCATCACCGTGGCGCCGGCGCAGACGCTCACCGACCGCGAGTACCAGAAGATGCGCGACGCGGCCATCGCCGTGATGCGCGAGATTGGCGTTGAAACCGGCGGATCGAATGTGCAGTTTGCCGTCAATCCGCAAGACGGACGCATGACCGTCATCGAGATGAACCCGCGCGTCTCTCGCTCGTCGGCGCTGGCTTCAAAGGCCACCGGTTTTCCGATCGCAAAGATCGCCGCGAAACTCGCCGTCGGCTACACGCTCGACGAGATTCCCAACGACATTACGCGCAAAACGCCTGCGTGCTTTGAGCCGACGATCGACTACGTCGTGGTCAAGATTCCCAAGTGGCAATTCGAGAAGTTTCCCGGCGCGGACGAAACGCTGGGCCCGCAGATGAAATCGGTGGGCGAAGTGATGGCCATTGGCCGCACCTTCAAAGAGTCGCTGATGAAGGCGTGGCGCGCGCTTGAAACCGGCAAGAAGACCGGCGCGGAAGTGATGGAGCCGCGACGCCTGACGCAGATGCTGGTTACGCCTCGGCCGGGGCGCCTTGAATACATCCGCTATGCCTTCGAGCGCGGCCTGAGCGTGCGCGACGTTGCGCGCCTCACCAGGATCGATCCCTGGTTCCTGTTTCAGATTCGAGAGATCACGCTGGCGCAAATGGCAATCGCACAGACTACTCCGAAAGAGATAAGTCCGGAGGACTTGCGCAACCTCAAGCGTCTCGGGCTGAGCGACGAGCGCATTGCCACAGAGTGGAAGCTCGCAGGCAACGCAGGCGTGCAGCAGGTGAGGGAACTGCGCGAAGGGCAGGGAATTCGCCCCGTCTTCAAGCTCGTGGACACATGCGCCGCCGAATTCGAGTCCATGACGCCCTACCTCTATTCGACCTACGAAGAAGAGGACGAAGCGCCACCGACCAAAACGCCGAAGATCATCATTCTCGGGTCGGGCCCTAATCGCATCGGCCAGGGCATCGAGTTCGATTACTGCTGCTGCCACGCGGCGTTCGCGCTCAAGGACGACGGCTACGAGACGATCATGGTGAACTGCAACCCTGAGACCGTCTCCACTGACTACGACACCAGCGACCGCCTCTACTTTGAGCCGCTGGTGCTTGAAGACGTGCTGGCCATCTACAACCATGAGGCGCAATCGGGCGCGAAGATCGGCATGATTGTGCAGTTCGGCGGGCAGACGCCGTTGAACTTGGCGCAGCGGCTGCGCGCGGCGAGCGTGCCAATCATCGGCACCTCACCGGAATCGATCGACCTGGCCGAAGATCGCAAGCAATTCGGCAAGCTGCTCGAAGATTTGAAAATTCCGCAACCGCGCGGAGGCACAGCCACCAGCGTGGAACAGGCGCTGGCCGTCGGCGAGCAGATCGGCTATCCGGTTCTCGTGCGGCCGAGCTACGTACTCGGCGGACGCGCAATGGTGATTGCGTATGACGCCGATGCGGTGAGCCGCTACATGCGCCAGGCTGTGGAGTACTCGCAGGAACGCCCGGTTCTCATCGATCACTTTCTCGATAACGCCATCGAGGTCAACGTCGACGCGCTTTGCGATTCGAAAGATGTTCTGATCGCCGGAATCATGCAGCATATCGAGGAGGCCGGCATTCACTCAGGCGACTCTTCGTGCGTGCTGCCCGCCGTCGGCATCAGCGAGTCGACGCTTGAAACCCTGCGCGCTTACACGCGCAAGCTGGCACTGGCTCTTAAGGTCGTCGGCCTGGTCAATCTTCAATTCGCTATACAGCGCGACGAGCAGGGCAACGACCACGTCTACGTCATCGAGGTCAATCCCCGCGCCTCGCGCACCGTTCCCTACGTTTCAAAAGCCACAGGCGTGCCGCTCGCGAAAATTGCCGCGCGGCTGATGACCGGCCGCAAGCTGGGCGAATTGCTGCCGAACGAATTGGCTGCCGGCAAGGACCTGGGAACCGGCGCGCACTTCTATGTGAAGTCGCCCGTCTTCCCGTGGTCAAAGTTTGCCGGCGTCGACACCGTTCTTGGGCCGGAGATGAAGTCGACCGGCGAGGTGATGGGCGTCGCGGCCACATTTGGAGAGGCGTTTGCCAAGGCGCAGCTTTCAGCCGGTCATATACTGCCCACCGGCGGCACGGTTTTTTTCACCGTGAACGATCATGACAAGCAGGCTGTGATTCCGCTGGCGCGCCGGTATGTCGATCTCGGTTTCAAAATCGTCGCCACGGAAGGCACGGCCAACGTGATCGAGGGCGCAGGCATGATTGTCGAACGCGTCTTCAAAGTCGACGAGGGCCGGCCCAACGCCGTGGACCTGATCAAGGAGAAGCGGATTCAGTTGGTGGTGAACACGCCTCGCGGCCAGGATGCGCTCTTCGACGAGAAGGCCATTCGCCGCGCCGCGGTGCTTGCGCGCGTGCCCACGATCACAACACTGGCAGCCGCACAGGCCGCGGCGGACGGCATTGCCTCCATGCAGAAACATTCCGTCACGGTCTACGCGCTGCAGGCGCTGCACTCAGCGAACGGGCGGTGAGCGCGCGTCTGGACGCGATTTATTTGCCGCGTCGCCGCATCGCCAGCCATGCGCCGATCGAGTAGCCCACCAGCGCCGCTGCCGGCCACGTGCCGATAAACGGACCATCGTCATCGATCAGGCCGCTTGGATTGGGCAGGCTGAAGAAAGTTCGCGAGAGTTTCTCCGTCGCAGTGCATTGGAAGCAGTGACCTGGCCCGGTGGGCAGGTCCAGAACGTAAAGGGCCACGATCATCGCCCAGATGAAGCCGACCAGCCAGACAGCGGTCGCCATTTCGCTGGGATGAAGCCGGGCAACAATCAGGCCAACCACGAGCGGCACGGCCAGCGACAACAGAAGAATGACCCATTGCGGTATGCCGGCGGGATTGACCGCGTAGCCGAGGAGCATAAGCGCGATCCACGAGGCCAGAGCCAGAAGCGAGTGCAAAAAGAATGAAAGAGCCTGGCGGGCGAGGGATGGCGCCTTTTTCTTTCTCACTTCGGTGTGCATCAATGTGTCCATCGATCCGGCTCCTGCGGCTCGTTCTCGCCTGGCCGCCAGCGCACAATCCTGATGCCGTGTGATTCCCAACATACACCGGCGCGGTGCGCGGGGCCAATCCGAGCGCGCTTGAGCAGGGAACTCCGCGAGATGATATGAGCTTGGTCTTTCGCCCGCTGAAGCGGGCTGGACTTGATGCTGGCGTGCGTCGTCCCCAGGCTTACGCCTGGGGCTACCGTATTGCGCCCGCTCAAGCGGGCTTGAAGCTAAGGCCTAGTATCCCACTCTTTCGTCCGCAGGGACGGACGAAAAGGATGGGGCAACCGCATAACGCGGTGGCTGCGCGGCGGGCTCTACAATAAACGAATGCTTCTGGAAGGCGTATTTGCCGCGGTCACGACGCCGTTTTACCCGGACGAGCGCATTTATTTCCGCAAGATTGAGGCCAACATGGCGCGCTACTCGCGCAGCCTGCTGGCAGGAATGGTGGTCCTCGGCTCAACGGGCGAGGCCGTAACGCTCAACGATGCGGAGACACGCGACGTTCTGCGCGCTTCGGCGGGGTCCACAGCGGCCGAGAAGGTTTTGATCGCCGGGGTGGGGCGCGAGAGCGTCGTCGCGACGGTTGAGCTGGCGGAGTTCGCGGCAGCGCTCAATTACGACGCCGTTGTCGTTCGCCCGCCCAGCTACTACGGGGGGCAAGTGTCGCCGGCCGCTGTTCTTCACTACTTCCGGAGCATCGCCGACCAATCGCCGCTTCCGATTGTGCTGTACCACATTCCCAAATTCGTTCCGCTGGAGATGCCGGTCGAGCTGATCGCCGAGCTGGCTCAGCATCCGAACATCATCGGCATCAAGGATTCGAGCGGCAACGTGGAGCGGATTCGCGAGACGGTCGCCGCCACGCAAAATGCACACAGGCGAACGGTACAGGTGACGCAGGTGTTTGAAGCAGCCACGGCGCGCATGATGATTCCGAAGCCTGAAGCCGACGCGACCTTTGTCTCCGCCGGCGACCTGGCCGGAGGATCGGCCGTTGCCACCGCGCCGCCTGCCGTTCCTGTGATAACACGCAGCAGGGAAGTCGGCTTTCAGGTTCTTACCGGCGCCGAACGGTCGATTTTTGCGTCGCTCGAGGCCGGAGCCTCGGGTGCCATCGTGGCCTTTGCCGCATTCGCTCCGCAGGCCTGCCAGGAGATTTTCCTCGCATGGAAGGACCACGACTTGAAGCTCGCGGAAGAGAAACAACAGCGCATTCTCGCCGCCGGCAATCGAATTGTGGGCGCGTTTGGCCTGGCGGGGATCAAGTACGCCTGCGACTTCAACGGCTATTACGGAGGCTACCCCAGGTCGCCGATTCTGCCACTGACGGCCGAGCAAAAGGGCGAGGTGGAGCGGCTTTTGACGGAAACTCGGAACTAATCCGCATATCAGCAATGTCCGATAACAGATATTCTGTTAACTAAAACTGGCCATAAACCTCTTGTCCAACACTTATGCACTGAGCGCGCTAGAGATCCTCGTCCCGAGTCTCCCCTCTTGAGGAAGTCTCCCGCGCATGGGCGCGCACGCGCCAACCGACCCGTTGCTCTCAGTCCCTATTTGACTCTGGAGGTCTTGACTGGACTACATCTTGTAGCGGCCGAGGTCTTCGTCGTTCAGGCCTTCGAGCCATCCGCGCAGTTGCTCCGCGGTGGGCCCTTCGGGCGGTCCGCTGGTGTTCAGCTTGGCGCTCTCCATCACCTTGTCCGCGACGAAGATTGGGCAATCGGCGCGTAGCGCCAGCGCAATGGCATCGGATGGCCGGGCATCCACGGCAACCTGCTCGCCGCCCTGCCGCAGCCAGAGAACCGCATAGAATGTATCGTCTTTAAGCTCAGTAATAACAATCTTTTCCAGCTCACCATTCAAGTGACGGACGAGGTTTCGAGTCAGATCATGCGTCATCGGGCGTGCCGCAGTCATCTTCTCGATCTCGAGGGCAATTGCGTTCGCCTCAAAGATGCCCACCCAGATCGGCATCACCGCGTCCGACCCCACGTCCTTCAACACCACGATCGGCATGTTTGTGGAAGGGTCCATCATCAAGCCGCGGATCCGCACTTCGATCTCGCTGCCGTGAGTGCCCTCTGCGGTATTTCGGATCCGTCCGACTGCCTGTTCCTCATCCATCGGATTCCCTCTTTCCTCAATCGGGGCCCGGCTCGTTCCCCAAGGAGCCCATCCTTCTGCTCCCTTTTTCCCAACCCCTGCTCCCTGTCTTTTAGACGGCTTCGCCAACCAGGCTGTTGGGGTACGCTCCCGTGATTCGAACCTGCAGGTAACTTCCCGGCGCCGGAGCAATCAGCTGCGACCAGGCTACGTTCACCGGCTTGTTCTGCGTGCTGCGGCCGGCAATTTGTCCCCTTTGCGCGTTCGCCCCCTCGACCATTACCTCAAGAATCTCCCCGATCTGTTTGGAATAATTGATTCTCTGAATCTCCCGCTGCCTTTCAAGCAATACTTGAAGCCGCTTGCCCTTTTCCTCGTCCGGCACTGTATCGATCATCGTGAGGGAGGGTGTGTTTGGCCGCGCCGAGTACTTGAAAGCGAAGACGCAATCGTACTCGACCTGGGCCAGAAGGTCCATTGTCGCGATAAAATCGTCGTCGGTTTCGCCGGGAAAGCCAACAATAATGTCCGTCGAGAGCGAGATGGGCCGCCGCGCCGCCCTGATCCACGCAATCCGCTCCAGGTACCACTCCGGCGTGTATTCGCGGGCCATCTGCCTGAGCACACGTGCCGAGCCGGACTGAATCGGCAGGTGCACGTGGTCGCACAGCGTTGGGACGCGGTCAATGGCTTCCACGATGTCCCGCGTAAAGTCGCGGGGATGGCTGGTGGTAAAGCGCACGCGCCGGATGCCGGGCACCTGGCCCACCGCAGCCAGCAGTTCGGCGAAGCTCGACTTCCCTTCCGGATCGCGGTAGCTGTTCACGTTCTGGCCGAGGAGCTGAATCTCTGTGTAGCCAAGGTCGGCGATGCGCCGCGCCTCGTCGAGCACCGACGATGAGCTTCGGCTGCGCTCCTTGCCGCGCGTGTAAGGCACCACGCAGTAGGAGCAGAACTTGTCGCACCCTTCGATGATGGTGATGTAGCCGCGATAGGGATTCTGCCGCGCCGTGAATTCCGTCTCGAAGGTCTCGTCCGTCTGCCGGTCGTCGAGACCGGTGATTCGATTCTCGCCGGCTTCGAGGCGCGTGAGCATCTCCGGCAGCTTGCGGTAGCTGGCCGAACCTGACACGAGCGACACATAGGGGGCGCGCTCGAAGATCTTTTCGCCCTCCTGCTGCGCCACGCAGCCCAGCACACCGAAGCGCTTCCCCTGCTTATGCAGCTTCTTGTAGTCGTTCAGGCGATTGAAAACCTTCTGCTCCGCCTTGTCGCGGATAGAACAGGTGTTGTAGAGGATCAGGCCGGCGTCTTCCTCGGTCTCCACCTGCCGGTATCCCTCCTGGCGCAGTGTGCCGATCACCTTTTCGGAGTCATGGGCATTCATCTGGCAGCCGAATGTCTCCAAATAGAATGTTTTCTCAGTCGCCATAGGCATTCTCAGTATACGGGGAATCCGAGTACGAAGCCGCGACGTGGGCAGATGGCGGGTCAGCGAGGTTGATCTTTCGCCCGCTGAAGCGGGCTGGACTTCGGGGGTGGCGCCAATGGTCCCCAGGCTTACGCCTGGGGCTACAGTATTGCGCCCGCTACGCGGGCTTAAAGAACCCAGGCGCGCCGCTTCACTGATGCAGCAGCTTGAAGGCGTGCGTCCACTCGTTCTTGGTGAACCCGAGGACGCACCACAACATGCAAAGCGGCTCAATGGCGCGCGCCGATTCCACTTTGCCCATGTCCGCCGTCTCCCAGCCGAACTGCTTCAGAATCTGCGCGGCGACCACCTTGGCTCCGTCGTCGTTGCCGCAGATGAACATCGTCGGCCTGCCGGCCTTGTATTGCGGATTCACGAATTGACCGTGGCCCACCGAATTGAATGCTTTGACGAAGTGCGCCCGGGGAAACTCGCGCTGCAGCCGCTCCATCAGTGAGTCATCCAGCGTGGTGAAGAACTTAAGAACTCCATTCACAGGCGGCGAGTCGGCGATCGGGTTGCACGCGTCCATCACCAGCTTCTCGTCCAGGTTCGCGCTTCCTGCCATGCGCAAAACATCGGCCGCAATCGCGCCTTTTACCGCCAGCGCCAATACGTCGCCGAATGCGGCCGTCTGGCTGAAGCTGCCCACCTGAGCTTTGGGATTGATGCGCTTCCACTCCGCCAGCTTCGCCGGGTCGCGCGTGCCAATCATCGTCTGGTGGCCATGTTTGATGAACCCCTCCGCGAGCGACTTCGCCACATCGCCCGAACCAAAGACTCCAACCTTCATCGTGGTTTCTCCTCTCTACTGCCTTTGTTGATCGCGCAGCCCGGTGTGCAGATAGGCCACCACCGCGTCCATCTGCTCTTTCGTCATTTGATAGGCAAACGAGGGCATCATTCCCTTGCCCGTCAACAAAACCTGCTCGACCTCGGCGTCCGTCGCCGGCTCACCATCCGGCAAGGTGTTCCGGTTGAAGAGCCCGTGCAGATTCGGCGGAACTTTCTTCAGGTGCAGGTCGTTCTCCTCGTGGCAGTGAGCGCAGCCAAAGTCATAGAGATGCTTGCCCTCGGCCTGTTGATCCGTTAATTTCGGCGTCGCGTGGCAGCCCATGATTTCCGCCGCAATGAGCGCAACAGCCCAGCTTAACTTCCTCACGGTTTTCCACGCCTTCTTCGAGAATTTTCGTTCACAACGCAGCCAGGCCACCTGCCGACTATCCTTATCCTATGACGCTGCCCACGCTGGATCAGATTCACGAAGCGCAAAACATCGTCTACCGGTTTATGCCGCCGACGCCGCAATATAGCTGGCCGCTCATCAACCAGCGGCTTGGCGCCGAGGCCTGGATCAAGCACGAGAACCACACATCCGTCGGAGCGTTCAAGCTGCGCGGCGCGTTGGTCTATGGAACCTGGCTCAAACAAACGCAGCCGGAATTAGAGGGCGTGGTAGCAGCCACACGCGGCAACTTTGGCCAGGGTGTGGCCACGGCGGCGCGCCTGCTGGGAATGAAAGCTGTGATTGTGGTGCCCCTCGGCAACAGCGTGGAACAAAATCGCGGCATTCGCGCACAGGGCGCGGAGCTGGTCGAGCACGGGAACGATTTTCAGGAGTCGCTTGAATTTGCGCGCATCCTTGCCGGCGAACGCGGCTACGCGATGGTTGAATCGTTTCATGAACGGCTGGTTTGGGGCACGGCCACCTACGCATTGGAGCTATTCGAGGCAGCGCCGAGATTGGACGTCGTATACGTCCCCATCGGACTGGGCTCGTCGATCTGCGGCGTAGTGGCTGCGCGCAACGCTCTCAATCTGGCGACTGAGATTGTCGGAGTCACGGCGGACGCATGCCGCGCCATCGCGATAAGCTTCAAAGAACACCGGCTGGTCGAGTCGCCGGCGGATTCGCAGATCGCCGACGGCCTCGCTTGCCGCAGGCCCAATGAGGATGCATTGGAAATCCTTTGGACCGGCGTCTCGCGCATCGTCGAGGTCTCCGACGCGGAGGTTGCGGAGGCGATGGGCATTTATTTCAGCGACACGCACACCGTTGCCGAAGGCGCCGGAGCCGCATCCCTTGCCGCCGCGCTGAAAGAGCGGTCGACTCTCTCTCAAAAGCGCGCCGGCATCATTCTCACGGGAGGCAATGTCGATCGAGAAACCTATCTGGCCGCGCTCAACGGTGCGTTCCAAACCGCGAGGCCGGCATGACCGAGCGCCACGAGCACCTGACAACCATTTCCCATTCGGCCAACAACCGCTGCTTCGGCTGCGGCCCGGCAAATCAAAAGGGACTGCGCCTCGAATTCCTGCTGGCCGACGACGGCTCGGTGGTCAGCTTTCCTGTTGTCCCCAGCACCTTCGACGGACATCCCGGCTACCTGCACGGCGGCATCATCGCCACGCTGCTCGATGAGGCGATGAGCAAGGCAGTGCGCGCGCAAGGCAGCATATCGATGACGCGCAAGATCGAGGTCGATTACCTGAGGCCGGTGCCGAGTGGAGCGCCGCTTCGCATTGAGGGCCGCGTGGTTCGCAACGAGCGGCGCAAGCACTGGGCCGAAGCCCGCATTCTCGATGAGAAAGGAATCGCGCTCGCCGAGGCCAAGGGGTTGTTCATTGAAGTTCGCCCAGCAGCAAAAAGCCAGAGCGGTCCGAAGACCGCCCCGGAGTGAAGCAGCGAACTGCAAAGTTTAATGAACCATGTTGATCGTGTCCTGTGTGACCTGGTCGAATGTGGTCACCGACTTGGCATTGGCTTCGAATGCGCGCTGCGCGACGATCAAATCGGAAAACTCCGACGAGATGTTGACGTTCGAGGCTTCGAGCGCATCATCCTGAATTGTGGCCAGACCGGACGTGCCCGCGGCGCCGACCGATGCTGGTCCACTAGCCAGCGTCGTGGCGTAATCCCCATCGCCCAGCAGCTGGAGCCCCTGGAGATTGGTCACATTGGCCAGCGCGATTTGCCCCACCGTCTGGGTCTGGCCGTTGGAGTAAGTCGCAGCCACCGTCCCGTTGGAGTTGATGGCGAAGCTCTGGAAGGTGCCGCTGGTGTAGCCGTTGGCATTCGCTCCCGAGACCGCCGAAGCTGCTGAATAAACCTGGCTGATATTGGGAGTGCCCGCTGTGCCAAGCAGGTTCCATTGGATATTGAGTCCTGCTGCTCCGTCCGCCAGAACGTTCGTCGCGGCTGGATTGAAATTGAGCGCAACAGACGAGACGTCGCCCGCCGCCGTTCCCACGTTCGATGCGTTTGCCGCCCCGGTTGGCTGCACCTGGGTCAGGTTGCCGTTGGCGTCGAAGGTCATCGTTCCGGTGATCGCCGCCGGCGCTGCGTCTCCGGCTGCCGCGGAATAGTCCGCAGCCGGCAAAGCAACCGAATAGGTCCAGGTATTCGCGGCCGCGCCCGGCTCGAATGTCACTGTCGCCACATGCGGCTCACCCAGCGAGTCGTAAACCGTCACTTCCGCCGGAAACGGGGTCCCGGCAGGGGTTGCGCTGTCCAGATTCGCCGTCATGCTCATCGTTGTCGAAGCCTGGGGCTGCTGCACCTGGCCCACTAACGGAATGTTGATAGCCGTCAGTGGCGCATTGGTGTTTACCGCACCGTTCGCATCCACCGGGTAACCCATTACGTTCATGCCGTTCGCGGCCACCAGGTTGCCGTTCGTATCCTGGGTAAAGTTACCGGCTCGCGTGTACTCGTAACCGCCCGATCCGTTGCTGACCACGAAGAATCCGGTCCCGTTCAACGCGACGTCGGTAGAGTTGCCGGTGGAATCGATGGAGCCTTGCGTGAACGAGATCTCGTTCGAGGCCACCTTGACGCCCGCGCCCACCTGAATCGGATCGCCGGAGCCGGTGGAACCGATCTGCTGGTAGAACAGATCGGAGAAGTTGGTCGACTCCGACTTGAAGGCCGTCGTGTTCATATTCGAGAGATCGTTCGCTATGGTATTCAAGGCAGTGGAATCGGCCTCAAGGCCGGTCAGCGGAATTGAAAAACTTGCCATGGTCCTTCTCCTCTTTATCCAGGATCTGTTTGGCGGGCCCCAGTGCCCGGCTTCACTTCGGTTATGCGGGCCATCGCGCCCGACGGATGAAGCTGCGTTACTGCAATGGGATTGCGCTTCCTTTCGTTGGCCGCGCGTGCGTTCGACCGGAAAGCGCGTGCCCCACGTGCTGGGCCGCCGGGTTCACGCCCGGCACGCCTACGTTACCGGCCGTATGCCGAGCGGCCGTTGTCTGCGCGCTGACCGCGGGAACGCTGGATGCACCCGCGGGCTGGGCTGCCGGCGCGTGTGCCGTGCCCGCCGCGGACGCCGTCAGTGGGCTTGTTGCCGTCGCCCCTGTTGTGGCTCCGGCAACCTGCGAGGACGAGCCGCTGCCGGTGCTCGAGGTCGTGCTGCCAAGTGCCCCGCTCAGCGTCTGGTTGATGTCGATCAACTGTTCCAGGCTGTTCACCTGTACCAGCTGATCGATGTACTCGTTGGGGTCGGTGTCCGCCGTCGGATCCTGGTTCTGCATCTCCGTCACCAGCAGAGTGAGAAAGTCGTTGGCCGAGATCGTCGCGGAACTGCTGCTCGAATCGTCCGAGCTGTCTGTGCCGCTCGTTCCGCTTGTCCCGTTCGACCCGCTTGTGCCGTTTGTAGAGCCAGCCATCGGAGTTGCGTTCCCCGTCAACGCTTGACCCGCCGTCATCATGTGACTCAAGATTCCAGTTGCCATCGCCCCTCCCTGCTTTGCGTCTGTTCCTCGCTGCGTTCGACCGTGTTCCGTGCATTTCTGTTCCCTATTGGCTACTCCCAACTGCCTTCCTCTTTAGGCCATCACCGAGATGTGAGTGCCACGGCTGCCTCCCGCGTATGCGATTGCATCGAGGCCGACGTTGGTCGCCGCGCTCACCGCCGCGGCAAGTGTGCTCGTGGCTGCGAAAGGTTGCGCGCCCGTTTGTGGCGCGGGCGCCGGACTTTGCTCTCCATGGTGGCCTGCGTTCTGCTGCATGTTCTGATCGACGCTTGCATCTGCCACGCTCGTGCCGGGAGAAGCCATGGTCAACGTGGCCACGGGCGCATGCTGCTCCGCGAGATAGGCGTTCAGTCCCGCCAAATGTCCGCTCAACGCCTGCGCCGCTTCCGTCGAACCCGGAAGAAGCGCCGCATGCACGATGCCTCCGCTCAAATCCGCACGCACTCCAACCCAGCCCAGCGCCGGATCGTCGAAGCCTGCCTCGGCCTGACGTCCGCCGGCATGAATCCAGCTCGGCATTCCAACATTTGTCCCCGCATCGAGCGCGGCAAAGGTTTCCTGCGGCGCCGCGACCTCGCTTGCGGCCGGCTCACCGCGAGCTGCTGCCGTGCCCTGCGCGCCGCCTGGATCGCGCACCCACGTTGACGATTCCGGCGCGGAGCCCTGCTCCGCGACATGCGTCCCAATTCCCTGCCCCGCCGCTGCGCTCACGCCCCCCGTGGCGGCCTCATGCGCCGATCGCACCATCATTTGTGGTGAAGGCGACGTGCTGCTGTTTGCATTTGAGTTGTCCGAGCTCAGCTTGTCCGCACTCGTCGCCGCGACTGCCGAATCAACCGATGCGCCGATCGCGGTGCTCGCGTCGCGATGCGCCGCGAAATCTCCGGTCAGCGTTTTATGATCCTCGACGCCGGAACTCGCGCTCTGTGCCCTTTGCCGGCCCGCGCTTCCGGCGAGCGATGCGCCGGATGTCGCAATCGCGGATGCCGCCAAGGAAGCTTGCGAATTGGCCGCAAGTTCTTCCTGATCATTAATTGGGGATGCCAAGCCGATCGGTGTCGCCGCTCGTCCTGTCGTTTCTTCATCGCGGAGCAAACTTTGCGCCGCGCTCGCCGAGGCCGGGATCGCCGAAGCGGGGATCGTGGCGCGCGCAGTTGCGATCGACTTTGTCGAAGCCGGTGCTGGGGTCGATGCCGCAGTTATCGACGGAGAGGCTTTGGACCGGATCGACGCAATCGCTACTTCAGGCTCTGCTTCGCTCGCGCCGCTCGAAGATTCATCGATTTGTTTCGCGTGGTCGGACAACTGCGAATCCGACAGAGTTGAGGGGACAATTTGCGGCTGTAGCTGCGCAACCGAAACCGAGGGCCCGGTTGCATCGGCCAGTGGCGCCGGCAATCCGTTCGTTTTCTGGACGACAGTTTGCTGAGCTCCCGCATCGCGCTTTTCACTGGCCTTCTTCTCGCCCTTTACGTTGGCGCTCGGGCTCGTGCCTGTGGAGCTGCTGGAGATTCCTGCCGCGCGAATCGCCGCAGCGCTTCGAGCATTCGCCGCGCTCTCAAGCCCAATCGTTCTCGCCGCATTGTTGGCTGGAGCGCTCGCATTCACGACCGGCCCATTGCCCCGACCTCTTGTCAGCGCCGGCTCTGCCACATTCGTGCCGGCCCGCGCGAATGCGGCCTGCGCGCTTTCAACGTCGGGGCTCTCATTGCTTCCATCTGCCGCGCCGGTCTCGGCTGTCTTGTTCGCGGCCTGATCCGCCACGCCGCTGCTCGTACGCGCCACCATGCCCCACGCGCGCAGCATCGACTGCCAGCTCGCGCCCGTTGCCTTGCCGGAGGCGAATGCCGCGGTCCCGTTCGACGCCGCGCTAACACCCGTGTCCGCGCCAACCCCCGCCTTAAATCCAGCCCCCTCTATTCCAAGCCTCGTCTCGCCCGCCCCCGAGCCTGCGGCGACTTCCATGCCAACGGCAATCGTCATGAGAAGAGTGAGTGCAGCAAGCGTGCCAAAGTGTTGCGAAAGGGGTTAGCAGATTTTCAAGTCTGGGACATTGTTCCCGTTTAAGGAAGCTCCCACCCGACAGCTTAAGTTTTCGCTCAAGTGCCGACATTCAACGTCCTGGGTTCGCTGCTCTTGGCTGGCTGTCCCAGGTCCGCCGCGGTCGCAATCAGGCTTGAGCGGCGCTGCGGCTGTTACTCTTTCTCACTTGCTCTCTCTTTCGTGTCGGCGCCGTGCCGCGCACGGCTCAGGAACCAGTCATCGATCTCTCGCTTCGCGCGGCGACCGGCATCGACTGCGTCCGCGGCCTCGGTCTTTTGGATTAAGGTTTCCACCTGGCGCCGCTCGATTCTTTTTGCGATGAACTCCCGCCGCCGCCGCGCCACCTCAAGCTCCGCCTCCGCAATTCTTGGCTTGAGCGCCGCGCCGTGACGACCCGCCGCGCGCGTCTCTTCAAGGCCAGCGATGCGGTCGACCAACTCGCCTGTACTCGCGCTCGCCGTCACCTGACGCCGCCCGTTGCGCTCGCGCTCCTTGGCCGCCGTGAGCGCAGACTCCATACGCCTCAAATCTCCCACTGCCGATTCGAGTGCTGCCTGGCTCAACTCTTCTTCAAGTTCCCGCACCTCGATCAGGCGGCGCATGGCCCGCGACACCGCCATCGCTCATACCTCGCCGGCCAGCGCGGCAAGGCGGCGCAGGCCATCGACAAAGCGAACATGCTCGAGCGCGTCCTGGGTAAGAAACGCGCGAATTGCCTCGCGTGCGCGCAGCGCGCGATCCAGCTCCGGGTCGGCGCCCGGCTTATACGCTCCGATGCGCACCAGATCCTCAGAACGCGCGTAGACCGCCATCAGCTTACGCACGAGTGCGGCCTGTTCGCGATGAGCTTCTCCGGCCACTGCGGGCATCAGGCGGCTGATCGAGTCCAGCAATTCGATCGGCGGATACCAACCCTCCGAGGCGCGCGCGCGCGACAGCACCACGTGCCCGTCGAGCAGCGCACGCACCGCGTCCACCAGCGGATCCTGCTGGTCGTCGCCCTCCATCAACACGGAATAGAATGCCGTGATCGATCCCGTGCGAAAGCGCCCGGCTCGTTCCAAAAGGCGCGCCAGCCGCGCGAACACTGAGGGCGTGTACCCCTTCGCCGTGGGCGGCTCGCCTGCCGCCAAACCAATCTCGCGCGCCGCCATGGCAAAGCGGGTCAGCGAATCGAGCACCAGCAACACATGCTTTCCCTCTGCGGCGAAAAACTCGGCCACCGTGGTGGCTGCCAATGCCGCGCGCATGCGCTTGAGCGGCGACTCGTCGGATGTGGAGACGACCACCACCGCGCGCGCCAAACCTTCGGCGCCGAGCGAATCGCGCAGAAATTCGCCCACTTCGCGGCCGCGCTCGCCCACCAGGCCCACCACCGTGACTTCAGCCTCGGTGTTGCGCGTCATCATGCCCACCAGCGTGCTTTTGCCCACGCCCGACCCGCCAAAGATTCCCACTCGCTGCCCGCGGCCCACGGTCAAGAGCGCATCGATGGCGCGAATGCCCGTGCCCAGCGGCTCTTGAATGGGCACGCGGTCGAACGGCGAGCGCACCGCTCCATCGAGCGGCATCGTCTTCGCGATCGAGGGCATGCGGCCGCCGTCGATGGGAACGCCCTGCGCGTTCAGCACCCGGCCCATCAGCGCCGGTCCCACTTCGATCCGCGGCATGACACCCTGCGACCACACGGGATCGCCAAAGCGAACGCCGTCGGAGGCCTCGACCGGCATCGACAACACATTCGAGCCGCGAAACCCGATCACCTCCGCCGCATGCGCGCGACCTGCCTGGTCCTGAATCTGGCAACATTCACCCACCGAGACCGGCGGCCCAGCAGATTCGATTGTTTGCCCAACCGATTCGAGGACCCGCCCGCGCCAGCGCCAGGGCTGCCCGCTCTGCAGCCGCGAAAAGTAGCGCTCGAGCAGCGGCGTCATGCGAGCGCGTCTCCCCGGCCCGCGACTTGACCCGCAGCTTGGTCGGTATCCGGCGCTGCTGCGACAGCGTTATTTGGGATTGCGTCCGCGACCTCTGCCGCAACGCCGGCGCGATCGAAGAATCCGCGCTCGATTTCGCCCAACTGAGAACGAACGCCCAGGTCAACCGTTCCAACCTTGCTCTCGATTGCGCAGTCGCCCAGATGCATTCCCTCGCCCGGTACGACGGCCGGCTTGGTCGCCAGATGGGGCAGGTGTGCGATCACTTCTTTCCATAACTCGAGTTCCGCGGCGGGCACGCGCAGTTCGACTTCGGACGATCCAGCCAGTTGTCCCAGCGCAACGCGCACCGCTCCGGTCAAAAGCAGCGGATCCATCTGCGCCTCGCGGCGCAGAATGCGCGCCGCTACCGCCAGCGCGAGCTTGACCACTTCCTGCTCCACCGCGGCCAGATAGCGGTCGCGCTCTTCAGAGAATTTCGCCGCGAGCGCGGCGAGTTGGCGTTTGTATCGTTCCGCCTCGGCCGTCAGCGCGGCTGCCTGCGCTTCTCGCTCGGCCTGGCGGCCCTCCTGTCGGCCGCGCTCACGTCCCGACTCAAACGACTGCCGCGCCTCGTCGGCCGATGGCTCGCCGATTGCGGCGTTCCGGGCCTTCGTATGCGCCGCCGATACACGGCCCGAGTCATCTGCCTCCGCCCAGCCGTTCCACTCCCTCACCGGCCCCGCACCGGGACAGGCCGGGTACTCGAGCGCTTCGACCTCGCCCGCCCTGACCTCGCCGCACGTCGCCGATTTCGCTTGTGCCGCCATCGTTTGCCGCAAATCCCTAATCCCTATTGGCTACTCCCTGTTTTCCGCCTTCTCGTTCCTTCGTTTCCTTGTTTCCTCGGTATCTGCTGTTCTCACGCCAGCATCTCGTCGCCGGTTTCGAGCTTGAGGACCACCTTGCCTTCGGCCTCAAGCCGCCGCGCCAGGTTGAGAATCTCCTGCTGCGCCTGCGCCACCTCGCGCGAGCGCACCGGGCCCAGCACCTCCATGTCCTCCTTCAACATCTCCACGGCGCGCGAACTCATGGCCTTGAAGATCTGCGCGCGCAACTCGTCATTGGCGCCGCGCATCGCCAGCGCCAGCTGCCGCTTGTCGACGCCTGAAACAATTTCGCGGATCGTGGCCGGCGGCACGGTGATCAGATCTTCGAAGGTGAACATCAGATTGCGGATGCTCAGCGCCAGCTCCGGCTGGTTCTCTTCGATCGTTTCGAGGATTTTTTTCGACTCCTCGGCGTTGAGACGGTTGAGAAGATCGGCCACCGCCTTGAAGCCGGAGTAGCTGCGGCGCGCCGTTTCGCCCACGCTCTCCAGGCGCCGGTGCAAGATCAGCGCCACCTTCTGCGCCATCTCCGGGGAGAACTGGCGCATCTCAGCCAGTCGCTGGATTGAGACCACCTTGTGCTCCTCGGTCAGATTGTCCAGCACCATCGATGCGCGCTTGGGATCGAGGTGCGCCAGAACCAGGGCGATGGTCTGCGGGTGTTCGGAGTCGAGCAGCTTTCCCAACTGCTGCGGATCGGTGCGCTGTAGCTTGGCCAGATTTCCCTGCGCCGCCTCCTGCGAGCGGCGCATCAGCGCCAGCAGGTCGTCGGCGCGCTGCTTGCCGAAGGCTTCGATCAGCACGCGGCTGGCGTAATCCAGGCCCCCGTGCACCATGAAATTCTGCGTGTCCAGCAACTGCCAGAACTCTTCCAATATCTGCGCCGAGAGCTCCGGCGTGATGCCGCGCAGATCGGCCAGCTCCTCGGTGATCTGCTGGACGTCGGACTCCGGCAAGGCGCGCAGAACCTCCTTGGCCAGCTCCTCGCCCACGGCCACAAGCAGGATCGCCGCCTTGCGCACGCCGGAGATGTTCGCTCCCGGGTGGTGCCGCGTTGCTTCGCTCTCGATTCCCAGCTCCGCCAAGACAACTTCCCTTTCCGCACCGGCGCTTGCCGCAAATTCCTAATCCGAATGAATCCAGCTTTGCAATAATCGTGAGCTTTGCGTGGGCTCGCGCTTCAGGTGGCCTCTCACCTGCTCGAAGATCTCCTGATTGCGCAGCCGCTCCGGATCCATCGGCGCGGGCTCGGGAGGGCTCAGCGCCGCCTGCGATGCGGCAGCCAGCTCCCGCGAAGCCGATTTGCCCGATGGCCGCGTCGCCAGCGCGGTGCCGGCATGACGGATCGCGGGCCGAACGGCGAAGGCCACCACGACCATCAGGCCCACGAGCAGCGCAAGATACTTCACAAGCACCGGCGAGTTCTCCGCCGTGTTTAAGATTTGCTCCGAGACAGCGGCCGGCGGCTGCCCCTGGTTGCCGTCGAAGGCCAGGTCTTCGACCGTGACCACGTCGCCACGCGAGTTGTCGAATCCCACCGCCGCCTGGGCGAGAGTGGTGAGGTTGCCGAGTTCCGACGCCGAGCGCGGCTGCCACACCGCCGCATGATTCTTGGTCGCCGGCTGGATGAGCCGGTCGTTCACCACGATGGCCGCGGTCAGCCTCCGCACGCGGCCCGGGTTTTCGATCGTGTGCCGCACCGTCTTCGAGACGCCGTAGGTGCTCGACTCGCTCTCTGCGCTCTCGGGCTGCGTGGTCTGCTTGGGATACACTGGCAGTCCGCCTGAGGCGGTCGTGTTGGGGGCGTTCGACGCCGTGCCGGGAACTCCCGCGGCCACTGGTTGCGGGCCGGTAGACTGCTGGGTGCGCTGCATCTGGAGCGTCACCGTCTTCGTGGGGTCGTAGCTTTGCGCGGTTTCATCCGTGGCCGTCTCGTCGTAGTCGAGCGTGACCGACGCGCGCACATTGCCCGCGCCCGTCACCGGCTCAAGCGTCGAGACAAGTTTGTCCTCGAGAGCCTGCTCGGCGCTCAGTCGCATCGCGTCGGGAGTCTTGGGTCCGAGCGGAAGATTGCCTGAAGCGTCCACCAGCACCACATGATCCGGGGTCAGCCCGTCGACGGCGGAGGCCACCAGGTTGCGAATCGCCTCCGGCTCGCCGTCGGCCAGCGTGCTGCGGCGCAGCTTGAGCACCACCGAAGCTTTGGCCGGCCGCTCCTCGCCCTGAAAGAGCGAATCGTGCGGCAGGACCAGATGCACACGCGCCGACGCAACGTCGGAGAGCGTCCCAACAGTATGTTCGAGCTCGCCCTCGAGGGCGCGCTGGTAGTTCACCTGCTCGTCAAACTCCGATCCCACCCAGTTCGGCTTGTCGAAGATCTCAAAGCCCAGCCGGCCGCTCTTCACGCCGCCCTTGGCCGCAGTCGCAAGACGCGCCTTGTCCAGTTGCGCGGCGGGAACAAGAATTCCCGCGCCATCGGCCGAGGGCTCAAAGGGAATCTGCGCCGCGGAGAGAATCTGCGCGATCTGGCGCGCGTCATCGGGGTCGAGGTTCACGTAGAGCGTGCGCCAGTCGGGGCTCAACGCGAACCACGTCAGGCCGCCGATGAGCGCAATCAGCATCAGCGCGCTCACCACCACCCAGCCGCGCTGTCCGGCGGCCATCTGCGCCCAGCGAATCCGGATCAGCCCCCAAAGCCCTTGCCACTTGTTGCCCGGCTGAACCCTTCCCGGCATTGCCGGCGGGCTCTTTTCCAACTGTGTACCCGTGGCCATGGTTTCCGTTTCTCGTTTTCTCTTAAGCCGAGCTTCGTGCCCCCGGCTGCCCGTTCTATCTAGAACTGCATTCCCATCACGCTCTGGTAGGCCTGCACGGCCTTGTTGCGCACGGCCAGCGCCAGTTCAAAGGCCATGTCCGCTTTTTGAGTGGCGATCATCGCCTGATGCACATCCACGCCCGTACCGGTCATCAGGCCGCTCACGGCCGCGCTGGCCTGCTGTTCAAGCTGGCCCACTTCGCCCACCGCGCCCGAAATCAGATCGGAGAATGGCGTTGCGGAGGCTGCACCTGCTCCATCAGCCGAGAACAAGCTCGCTGCGCTGGCGCCTGTCGAAGTCGCGGCAGGCGCTGCGCCCGATGCCGCGCCTGCAACCGCGCTGACGGCATTCATTGCAGTCAACATGGATTCGCGCCTCCTTTCCCGTTCATTCCTTCGATTCCCTGTTTCTTAATTCTTTTCTGCGTTACCCTTGCTTCCAACTCGCTGCCCCCTAACTTTTCGCAATCTCCAATGCCGACGAGATCATGCCCTTCTCGGCCTGCACGGCGGAGCCATTGAGGCCATATGCTCGCGTCGCCCCCATCAGGTCCACCATTTCTGTAAGAGGATTAATGTCGGGATAGGCCACGTAGCCGTCGGGTCCGGCGTCGGGATGGCCGGGATCATAGCGCTTGAGCGGAGGCGACGGATCCTCAACCACTTGGGAGATGTGCACGCCCGGCGCGACATCGGGCGCTCCCGGCAAGGGCAGCAGCGGAGGCAGAGCCAGCGCGCCTGCATTGCCGGCGCTCGACATTCCCGCGCCGAGGGGGCTCGCGCCCGCGCTGGCCGAGTTGATCGATTCGTTCATCGATTCGTTTAGGGAATCGACAAAGTCCGCATCGCCTCCATTGGCGGCGAAGACCACCTCCTGGCGGCGATAAGGTCCACCGCTCTCGGTGCGGGTCGTCTCCGCGTTAGCCATGTTGGCAGCCACCACCTCGGCGCGCATCCGTTCGGCCTCCATCGCCGAGCCCGATGTCTCCATCAATCCGAACAGGTTCATCGATCAGCCTCCCGTCTCGCCGTTCGCGCGTTGTGGATCGAGTTCACGCACAACGGATCACGGCCCACGAAGCCTGCCTCACGACTTGTCGGCGTGAATCGCATCCATCACGCGCTGATATTCCTGGCGCAGCAGAGCTACGCCGGTCCTGAACTTCAATTGCGCCTCGGCCAGTTCGAGGCTCTCGCGATCGATGGAGACGTTGTTTCCATCCGGCCGCGTGATCAGGCCATCCACTTCCGTCACGCGAACCTTCCTTGACCCGCGTCCTTCGTTCACGTCGCTCATGGCCCCACGCATCTCGGCCTCAAAGTCCATGCCCACGGTGCGATAGCCGGGCGTGTCCACGTTGGCCATGTTGGCCGCGGTCAGCTTGGCTTGGGCGGCGGCCAGATCCAGGTAGCGCGCGATCTGGTCGCTCAACTGCGTTTCGATCTCCATGCTCATTCGAACCTCCTTTTGCTCTGTCGGCCCTCCTCGTCGAGTCCCGTTGCGCCGTTTTCCCGGGCGCCCGGTTGCGCCGTTTCCCGGTCGCCCCAGCCTTTGCGGCGTTCTTGCCCGGAAGCGCGGGAGACGCTGCTAATTCGCCGACAGGCCGAAGTCGATCTCGCGCGAGGTCAGCAGCGGGCTGTCTCCGGCAAGAATCACGCCGCGCTCGAGCACGTGTTCCAGCTCGCGCACGTTGCCCGGCCAGTCGTGCGCAACAAGCTTGGCCATTGCACCTTCGTCCACGCGCTTCATGGGCGCGTCCCGGCCCATCTTTTTGAAGAAGTGCTCAATCAGCAGCGGCAGATCCTCCTGATGCTCGGAGAGCGCCGGCGTGCGGATGAGAAACACGGCCAGCCGGTAGTAAAGATCGGAGCGGAAGGCGCCGGACTGCGCCTGCGCGGCCAGCGGACAGTGCGTCGCGGCGACAATACGCACATCCACCCGGACGGTTTCGTTGTCGCCCACGCGTTGCAGCTCGCCGCACTCCACAAAGCGCAGGAGCTTCGATTGCAGCCCCAGCGGCATCTCGCCAATCTCATCCAGAAACAGCGTCCCCCCGTCGGCCGCCTCGATGCGGCCGGTGCGGCCCTGCACGGCGCCGGTAAACGCGCCGCGCGTGTGCCCGAAGAGCTCGGCTTCAAGCAACAATTCAGGAATCGCCGCGCAGTTGATGGCCACAAAGGGTTTACGGCTGCGCGACGACAACCGGTGCAGCGCCTCGGCCACAATCTCCTTGCCCGAACCCGTCGGGCCTTCGATCAGCACCGGAGTCATGCGCGTGGCCACAAGACGCACCCTGCGGCTGATCTCGAGCATGCAGGCGGCATTGCCCACCATCTCCGGCAGGCGCTCGGCAGAACACGATTCGGCTGCGGAAAGAGTCGACCCGCTACGGATCGGAATGGTCTTCGGCGCGGTGGAGGTTGAGCGCGACCCACCTGGCACGGCGCGACGCGCGGAAGAATCCGCCGCGGCAAACTCCAGAGCGCGCACTGGCCTCGGCAGGTCGATATTCGGTGACCCCAATCCCGGCAACTCTGCGTTCGGCAATTTCACTTTCGGCAATTCGAAATTCGGAACTTCGATTTTCGGCAATTGCAGGACCGTTCGCCCGGCGTCCATTGCGGGAGCCGAGTTCCAGGCCGCGGTGTCGCTCTCCTGCGAGCGGCGCAATGCGTAGAGCAGTTCCTGCCGGTAGGGCCCGCGCGGGCTTTCGTCGGCGCTCAAACCCTCCGCAGTCAACACATCGACGCCGGGAAATCTACCCCTGAAGTCGCTCAGAAACTCGCTCAGGTCCAGATCCGGCAGCCACGAGTCGACAATCACCGCTTCGGGGTGCGCGGCTTCGGCCTCGCTCCACGCCTCGGCGCCGCCCTCCGCCTCGCGAACCTCCCAGCGCAGGCCGGTAAGGATTTGTGCAAGCCGTTGGCGGAAGCTGCGATCGGCGCTGGCGACGAGCGCGGTGCGGGGCCGGATGCGCGGTTGCGCAGGAAGAACAGGAACCGAGAAAGGCTGCATCAAAGCTCTCCTTCAGAAAAAACTCAAATGATTCGATCGAATCACGGACCGGGCCACGGACCAGGCCATGAAGCGGGCCGCGAACCGGCGAGCGCTAGCGCAGAGCGGGCGCCGGAGGAGTGGAGGGCAATTCGGCCGGTGAAGCCGGGCCGATCGCCGCCATGGGAACAGCCAGCGGCGCCGGCGGCGACAGCTCCCCTTCTGGCGGAACCGTGTAGCCCCGTCCGCGCACCGTCCGGATCAGGCGGCCCGGCGGCGGATCCTCAAGCTTGCGGCGAAGATAGTTCACATACACGTCGACAATGTTGGTGGTCTGCGCCGGCTCCAGGTTCCACACCGAATCCAGCAGCTCCACGCGCGAGACGCACTCGCCTCGGTTGAGCATCAGATGTTCAAGCAGCGCGAATTCCTTGTTGGTCAAAACGATCTGCCGCGTGCCGCGCCGCGCCGTGTGCTCCAGCCGGTCCAGTTCCAGATCGCCCGCGCGCAGTTGCAGCCGCGTCTCCCGTTTGCGCCGCAAGAGCGCCCGGCATCGCGCGCGCAGCTCATGCAGGCTGAAGGGCTTGGTCATCAGATCGTCTGCGCCCCGGTCAAGGCAGCGCACCCGCGTGTCCACTTCCTGCCGCGCGGTCAGCACCAGCACGGGCAGATCCGCATCCAGCAGGCGAACCTCTTCGAGAACCTGCTCGCCATCCTTCACCGGCATGTTCAGGTCGAGAATGGTCAGGTCCGGCAACTCCTTGCGAAATGCCTCCACCGCCGCACCACCATCGTAGGCCAGGTGGACGCGATGTCCGTCGGCCTCAAGACCGCGGCTCAGGAACTGTCCCAACGCCTTATCGTCTTCGGCAATGAGTAATCTCATGAGACCCTTTCCATCACTCCGTGCCCTGCATCCGCCGCGTTTTTCTCTCCGGTCGGCTCTCTTCATCTCTGCCACAGAGCGCCGCGTCGAGCAAGGCTACCCTCCACATTCCCGCGTGCGGGAAAGGAACTCAAGGAAGAATAGGAGGAAAGAGGAGGGACGGCTTCAGAAACGGGTTTGCGCGAAGCGCGCGTTCATGAATGGGTGCGAAGACGCAGGCCTGTGACGGCGGACACAGAAAATCGGCGAGAGCCCCGGGCAACGTCGATCCCTCACCCCGCGCAATCCCGGCCTTCGGTCTTCAACAGCTTCCGTCAGGCCGCCTTTTGCCGCCCCGCCGCCTTCTCTTCATACATTTTGGCGTCGGCGCGGGCCAGCAGCGCCTTCATTTCCTCACCGGCCGCGCGCTCCGCCAGCCCGATCGACGCATCCACGCGCAGCTTGACCTCGCCCGCCTTGCCCCGCACCGTGTAGTTGCCGCAGATCCATTTGCGCAGACGCTCGCTCTGGCCCTCCGCCTCAGCCAGCGCGCAATCGAAGAGCAAAATAAACTCGTCGCCGCCCCAGCGGCCAATCACATCGGTCGCGCGGCAGGCCGACCGCAGCTCCGTGCTGAACTGCTTCAGCAGATCGTCGCCGGTCACATGGCCGTGATCGTCGTTCACACTCTTGAAGCGGTCGATGTCGACGATCGCCAGGCAGAACGGCGCTCCGGCTCCCATCCGCTTCTCGATCTGGCCCTCCACATAGAGCCGGCTGCTCAACCCCGTCAGCGCATCGCGCGAGGCGATCTCCTCAGCCTCCTCCAGCTTGGCCTGATAGCCGGTCACCTGCTCCTTCAGTTGATCGAGCACAGCCTTGCCTTCGGCCGTCATCCGGTCGATCGACGATTTCAGCTCCGTCGCGCTCTTCTCGATCGAGGCGCGAATTTCGGTCAGATCGTCGAGGCTGGCGATCGCCTTCAACCGCTCCGTCACCTCGGTCATCTGGCCCGCGCATCGCTGGTCGCGCGCGCCCACGCTCTCCGCGGTCCGGGCCATCATCAGCAGCATTTCTTTCACTTCGCAGGCCTTCTGCTGGTAGTGCTTCGCTGTCCCGCGGCCCCACCCGCGCAATTGTTCGCGCACGCCTGCGTCGGTGGCCGAAAGCGCCGCCGAGTTCATGCCCGCCGAAAGCCCTGACTTGAACTCGCCCAGATGCCGCTTGAGTTCATCGCCCATTCCGGGACACGCATCCAGGCTCGCGTGGCCCATTTCAAGCAGCGCCGAACCATAGGCGTCGACGACCGCCGGAAGCAGATCGCCGTCCGCAAGCTCTGCGCCGGAATCTACCGGTTGCGAATCGAGATATTTCTTCAACGAGATCATTTGAGCCCCCGGTGCCGGAACGGGCGTCAACTTTGCGCGTACACCCCGCATCGAGCTTTATCGGCAGGTCTGCGGTTTTGTTCAGTCAGCCAGGGGTTCGCTCTTTCAAGGAGCGCAACTTTGCATCCGTCTTTGTCTTTATGCGTGGAATTGGCTGTTTTCAGCCGAAAAAAGTTTGAAGAATTCCACAGGCAGGGCCCTCTCGCAAAGCCCAGATTGTCTCTAAAATGCCGCGTTTTCCACCGCGTTTATTGAGAATTAACTCTTTTAGTTCGTATAAAGTCGGAGGGTAAGATTACTAAAGTGTATACTGGTGCCTCGAGAGTCCTACAAAAGCGCTATCGCCCTTTCTTTAGAAATCACCGATGCTGTCGTTAAAGAGATTAGATAAAGCGCGGCGCAACGCACGCGCATGAACGGAGCGCCTTGGTTGATTGGAGCAAACTCCCCGATTTAGGAGCCGTCGCGCTCCTTACATTAGCTTTTGCGTCTGTCGCACGGCGTGCGAGGGCAACGGTCTCTGCAGTCTGGCTGACCGGCTGGCTTCTGATCGCAATTCATTTTGCTGCCTTCATGTTTCTGGATGCAGCCGGATACTGGGCCGACTTCGCATCCTTTATCGGCCTTGCCGCCCTGGTTTGCGCCGGCGTTCTGTTTATGTGGGCGGCTGTGCCGCATCGCAAGCTGCAGCGCTCCAGCCAATGGATGCTTGCCGTACTGCTGACAACCTACACGCTCTACTTTGGACTTCTGGTCATCGATCCCGTCGCGTCCTGGGCTTTGACGCCTGTCGCCATTCTTATCGGCATATCGCCGGCGATCATCATGCTGCTGACCCTGCGTCAGTTCAATCATCCGCTGCGCTGGACGCTCGTCGGACTCAACGCTTGCCTTGCATTGTTCCTGTTGGTGTTTCAGCACCGGCCCGACGTGGGCCCAACGCTTGCCTTTGAGGCGGTACTGTTTACGGTCTACCTCGGTTGCGCCATCCATTTCTGGTTCACCTACAGGCGCGCGACAGCGGGAGCCTTCATTACCATCGCCGGCTTCTTCGCCTGGGCAGGCGTCTTCGTAGCCGCACCGTCCGTCATGTACTTCTTTCCCAATCTCCACCTCGAAAGCGAGGTCTGGAATCTGCCCAAATACATCGTGGCCGTGGGCATGATCATGCTTCTGCTTGAGGATCAGCTCGAATACAACAAGTACCTGGCACTGCATGACGAACTGACCGGCCTGCCGAATCGGCGTCTGTTTCAGGATCGCCTCGACGGCGCTATCGAGCGCGCACGCCGCAGCGGCTCGCATGTCGCATTGCTTCTCGTCGACCTTGACAACTTCAAACTTGTGAACGATACAGCGGGCCATCACGTCGGCGACCAGCTGCTCAAACAGGTGAGCCATCTTTTCACCGGCCGCGTGCGCCGCTCCGACACTGTGGCGCGCACCGGTGGAGACGAGTTCTCCGTAATTCTCGAAGAGCCTATGACCAGTGCCGACGCCACGCGCGTTGCCCGCACCCTCACTCAGCTCCTCGACGAGCCCTTCACTTTTGGCGACCATGCAGTGCGCGTTGGCGCCAGCGTTGGCATCGCCGTCTTTCCTGAGGACGCCGCGGATTCGGAATCCCTGCGCATCGCCGCCGATCTCCGCATGTATGCGGGCAAGAACGCTACCAAAGAAAACGGCGGGGTGGAAACCTCCAAGCCGATCCCGGTGAAATCGGTTCCAGCGCCGAACAGGCAGCAGCAGAACCTTCAAACCGCGGAGTAGGCCGGCGGCCGAGAGTCTGAAAAAGCCTCCGGAAAAAACACCCGCAGACACGAAGACCCGGACACTAGGTCCGGGTCTTCTTTTGCTTAACGAATCGGCAGGCTACTCATCCTTGCCCGCCGCCTGGCCTCCGTCCGCCGCGCCGCCGCCTGCGCCGGTTGTTTGCGCCTGCGCCTGCTCCTCCGCCGGGCCGTCCGCCAGCAAATGGCGGGCCGCCGGCATGAACAACCGGAGCTCCGTCCACGCGGTTGAAGTTCGGCTCGTTCGCCTCGTCGATCTCCACGCCACCATCCTCTTCGAAGTCGTCTCCGCCTTCGATCAGAATCGTGCTCTGGTTCGAGCTCGGCTGGCGCTCGTCAAACTCGTTGCGCGGCGCGGTGATTCTGGGGCTCGGAGGCGCCGCCGGTACGACCGGCTGCGAGTACTCCGCTTCTTCCCCCTCTGCCGGCGCCGAATGTGCCAGCTTCGCCTTCTGCTCCTTGATGAGCGCCTTGCGGCTGAGCTTGATGCGATTGCCCTCGATGGCCAGAACCTTCACCATCACCTGATCGCCCTCGCGCAGCTCGTCCTTGACTTCCTTCACGCGATGCTCCGCGATCTCGGAGATGTGCAGCAGTCCATCGGTTCCGGGGAACAGCTCAACAAACGCGCCGAACTCGGCCAGCCGCACCACCTTGCCCAGGTACACCTTGCCCAACTCGGGAACCGCGGTCAGGTTGCTGATGATGGCCAGCGCCTTCTGCAGGCCCTCGGCGTCGCTCGACGCAACGCTCACCTTGCCCGTGTCGTCCACGTCGATCTTCGCGCCCGTCTGCTCCACGATGCCGCGGATTGTCGCGCCACCCTTGCCGATCAGATCGCGAATCTTGTCCGTCGGAATCATCACGGTCTCGATGCGCGGCGCGTACTTCGAACGCTCCACGCGGGGACCGTCGAGCACAGCGTCCATCTTGTCCAGCAGGAACAACCGGCCCTGCCGCGCTTGCTCCATCGCCTGGCGCAGAATCTCGCGCGTCAGGCCGCCGATCTTGATGTCCATCTGCAGCGCGGTAATTCCCTTGCGCGTTCCGGCCACCTTGAAGTCCATATCGCCGTAGTGGTCTTCCGCGCCGGCAATGTCGGTCAGGATGGCGTAGTCGTCGCCTTCCTTCACCAGGCCCATCGCCACTCCGGCCACCGAACCCTTCAACTTGATACCCGAATCGAACAGTGCCAGGCTGGCTCCGCACACTGAAGCCATCGAAGACGATCCGTTCGACTCCAGAATGTCGCTGACGATGCGGATCGAATACGGCGATTCATCGGCGCTCGGCAAAACCGCGCTGATCGCGCGCTCCGCCAAAGCTCCGTGGCCCACTTCGCGGCGTCCAACGCCGGTCATGCGGCCAGTCTCGCCCACGCTGAACGGGGGAAAGTTGTAATGCAGCATGAAGTTCTTCCGCTGCTCGCCCTCGTAGCTCTCCAGCCTTTGTCCGTCGTCCGCGGTGCCCAGCGTCGCCGTCACCAGCGCCTGCGTCTCGCCGCGCGTAAACAGCGCCGAACCGTGCGTCCGTGGCAGCACGCCGGTTTCGATGCTGATCGGCCGGATCTCGTCGAACGCGCGCCGGTCGGGCCGGATGCGCTCCTTCGTCACCTGCTCGCGGAACAGCCGCTCGCGCATCAGCTCGTAATAATGCGCCAGCTTCTTCTTGGCATTCGGATCGTCGGCCGGCAATTCAGCCGCCAGCTCATCCTTGATCTGCTTCACCAGCGCATAGCTCTCCGTCTTGGCGTGCGCCTTGGTGTCCAGCGCGTCCTTCAACCGGTCGCCAATCTTCGCCTTCAGCTCACCGTAGTAACCCTCGTCAACTTCAGGAACGGTAAATGCCCGCTTCTGCTTGCCGGCCTTCGACACCAACTCGTCAATCGCGGCGACAATCTTCTTGATCTCGTCGTGAGCGAATTCGATGGCCGCGAGAATGACCTCTTCGGTCTCCTCCTTGGCGCCCGACTCGATCATCACGATGCCGTCCTTGTGGCCGACCACCATGATGTTCACCGTCGTTCCCGCGCGCTCCGCATACGTGGGATTCACCACGAACTCGCCGTTCACGCGTCCTACGCGCACGGCTCCAACGGTCGCACTAAAGGGAATGTCCGACAGCGCCACTGCCGCGGCAGCCGCGTTAATGGCGATCACGTCGGGATCGTTCTCCTTGTCCGCGGAGAGAACCAGCGCGATCAACTGCGTTTCATTGCGAAATCCATCGGGGAACAGCGGGCGCAGGGGCCGATCGATCTGACGGCAGGTCAGAATCTCTTTTTCGCTGGGCCGGCCTTCGCGCTTGATGAATCCGCCGGGAATGCGTCCGCCGGCATAGGTGTACTCGCGGTAGTCCACCGTGAGCGGGAAGAAGTCGATGCCTTCCCTGGGGTCGGGAGATGCCACTGCTGTGGACAGAACGACGGTTTCGCCCGTCGATACCAGCGCGGCGCCGGAGGCCTGCTTGGCCATGCGGCCGGTCTCAAAGACCAGTCGCTTGCCGCCGGTTAATTCGACGGCTACATCGTGTTTCGTAGACATAATGTCCTCATTTCATTTTGTTCGCTTGGGAGATTTGTGTGGGAGATGCGCGCGCGAAGCGCTGGCCTTGAGGCCATCCGAAGTGTGGACGATCTCGCCCACAGCTCTGCCGCGCGAGAGAAACACCTCTGCGCGGGCTCCAGCGACCTTTCGAGGCCGCCCGGCGCGCCTTGGTCCGGTGTTCCATGTTGTATGGGGACCGTGACCAGTGTCCGGTCTGAATGCTTCCGGTTCAATGTCAGCTTTCGTCGTTTACTTGCGGATTCCGAGTTTGCCGATCACGTCGCGATAGCGGTCCGTGTCGTGCGTCTTCAGGTAATCCAGCAAGCGGCGGCGCTTGCTCACCAGCATCAATAACCCACGCCGGGATGCGTGATCCTTTTTGTGGGCCTTGAAGTGCTCGGTCAGGTCGTTGATCCGTTCGCTCAGAATCGCGATCTGGACTTCCGGCGATCCGGTGTCCGTTTCGTGGGTTCTGAAGCGCTTGATCAGGTCAGTCTTTTTTTCAATCGCCAGCACGGCGTTAGTAACTCCTCATTCTCTTTCGTGTCCACTCTTCAGTGTCTACTAAAAGATTAACATGAACCCCCTCAAGCACAAAGCCCGCGAGGCTTTCGGTAATGGGCCAGCTTGACAATCCACAGGTTTGTGGGGCTATTAGAGACGTGAGGGCATTGCGGTATGAAAATCTATGTGGATCTGCCGGACGAACTTGTAGCAGTTTGGTGTCCAGTCGAGGCTGTTCATGTTGAGAATGACGTTTATCAAATCATTGAGGTCAATAGTGACCCCGAAGACACAAGATGGCCCTTCGAAACCGGAGCCAAAGTAAGATGCAGACCCACCCCTACGAGAGACGATCCCAACCACATAATTCTCGTGGCCTACGAAGGGGTTCCGGAGTGACCAACTGCCCCAATTCAACGTAGCGGTTTAGTTTCGAAGGGCACAATCTTCAGCGCAAAGACTTCAGCGCTATGAGGGTCGATTTTTCAAACAGGCACAGAAACCGATGTTCCACGATTGCGCTCTGATTCTGTATAGTGTTTGTCTGCGCCGGGGCTACCGAATTCCCCACTCGGCCGGAAGATGCGATGCGAGTGCTCCGGCCAATTTGACAACCAAGACAACACATATAAGGAGGAGCAAATGGCCGATTCAATTTCCACTGGGATCGAGAAACAATCTGCCGGCTGGGCCATCACGCTAAGTATTCTGTTGATCCTCGCCGGCTTGCTGGCGATTGTTGTTCCGCTGGTCGCAGGGATCGGCGTGGCAATTGTGATCGCCTGGCTGTTGCTGCTTGGCGGCGTGGCGCACCTGGCCATTGGCTGGCACATCCGTTCAACGGGAGGCATGCTCTGGCAGGTTCTCCTTGGCCTGCTTTACCTCGGTCTGGCCATTTACATCCTCATTTGGCCGGTCGCAGGCCTCGCCTCGCTTACGCTGCTTCTTGCGTGCTACCTCTACCTCAAGGGCGTTCTGGTGTTGGCTCTGGCCTTCCGCATCCGCCACATAAAAGGCGCCGGCTGGCTTTTCTTCGATGGCGTCATCGACCTGATTCTGGGTTCAATGATCGGCCTGAGCTGGCCATCGAGCAGCGAGTGGGCCATTGGAACTTTGATCGGGATCAGCATGCTCTTCGCAGGGTTCACCCGGCTTCCGATGGCGATGGCAGCGCGCAAGCTGGAGGCAAAATCCGCATAGGCTTCCTCACCGCTGCTTGAATTCCAGTGATTCCAGAATTGTTGGCGCCGTAGAAGCCGAACGGCAATTTCCTTGAGCAGGCGCCTCAGCGGCTTTGCCGCTGGGTGGCTCAGTCGCTGTCTTTCCACTCCCTGTTGGCCGCTCCCTACTGGCTGTTCCCTATTCCCTGCCTTGCGCGTCCCGCCAGTAGTTCGCCCGCGCCACAATCCGCGCTCCATAATCCTCGGCCGTCCGCACGCGAATCGTATGCAATCCCGGCGTTGGATCCGATGGGCTGAACGTAATCAGGTACCGGTTGCGCGCATCCCGCGCCGCGGTCATCACTCGATCCTCAAAACGTTTGTCCCCGACGAATGTCGTGTACTCGCCGCCGCTCTCCGATGCCACTTCCTTGGCCACATTCTTTTTGAAGGCCTTCAGCGCCATCACCAGCGGAGCCAGCAGATCGGCTTCCGCGCTTTCCGAGTACGGCCGCGTCAGCCCGTCCACCAACTCCGCCGTCGCCGGCGAGAACGAAACACTCAGCACCAGCACATCCGACTCGCCAATCTTGCGGATCAGTTGCACCGGCTTGGTGTGTTTGCTGCCATGGTCGCGCTCCTCGCTGATGAGCAGCAGCACGCGCCGGTACTCCTTGGGCTGCGATTCAAGCAACGTCACGGCGTAGTTCACCGTGTCCAGAATCGCAGCGCCGCCATCGCCCGGCTCGAGTCGCGTCAGCTCCGCATTGACCTGATCGCCCGAGTGCGTAAAGTCCTGGATCAGGTGCGGCGTCGAATCGAATCCCACCATCGCTACCTGGCTGCGCGGATCGAAGAGAAACACATCGAGCAGCGGGCCCAGCCGTGCCAGCTTGTTAAACTCCAGCACGCTCGCGCCGCCCTGCTCCACCGCGACCACAAGGGCCACCGGCGCCGTATCCATCTCCGGTTGCACTCTAATCTTCTGCGGCACGCCGTTGTCTTCGAGCACAAAATCGCTCTGCTTCAGCCCATAGAGAATGCTGCCGCCCTTGCCCTCCACCAGCGTCGGCACCAACACTTCGGTTGTGGTCACGCGCAGACTTAGCGCTGCGCCTTGAGGGGCTGGCATCGGCTGCGGCGGCTCGATCGGCGGCAATTGCTGCGACCTCGCGGCGCCTGCCATTAATGCGATCACAAGAAGGGAGATTACCTGGCTTATGAATCGGAATTGTGCGCGGGGAACCATTCCAGCTTCGATGATAGGAGATTGGCCGAGGAGACGCGCCCGGCATCTGCAGGGCTCATCCTTAATTCTCTGGCGCTTCGCGCGCAGCCGAGTATAGACTGGGTGCCACTTTCCGGAGCCCAAGGAGCTTCCTGCTATGGCAACCACTGTCGCCGACTCTGTTTCAAAGCAATCACCGCAAGACCGTGACCGGCTTCGCAAAAAGGGAGTCTTAATCAGGTGGTGCGCGTTCGCCATCCTGCTTCTGGGCGTCGCGGGCACATTGCTTATCACATTCGTATTCACGGACTTCGCGGCTTCCTGGAATGGCTATGCCAACTTCGTCCCCTTGGCCATTGGCGGTGGCATCTGGTTCGTTCTTTATGCCCGAAGCAAGCGGTACTTCGTCCTGTCGGCGCAGGATGTGCTGGCCGAGGACACGCGACCGCCGGTTATTTATCTCCGTTCGTTCAAGGACGACCGTGGCAGCAGCGTGAATACCATGAAGAACCGTTTCCCACTCTGGCGTCTTTTGCATCCATTCAAACTATGGGCTTCGGGTCTGAACGTTTTTGATACCCGCACCGAAGAGGAGATACTCGCCGAGGTGCTGCACCAGATCGGGCCTGTAGTGGGAATCGGCCGCCCGGGCGAGAAGCTTCCGTTGCTCGGAGCGGCGCGCGTTTACGTGGGCGATGACCATTGGCAGCAGACCGTGCATGACTTTCTGTCGCGAGCCGGCCTTGTGGTTTTGCGCCTAGGCAAAACGCCTGGATTCTTCTGGGAGGTGGAGCAATCGGCCACAAAGATGGACCCGGCGCGCGTGATTTTGCTGGTGCCCCTTTCGCGCCGCAAGTACGAAGAGTTTTGCGAACGCGCCGCCACTCATTTTCCCAAGGGGCTGCCAGCCTATAACTGTTCGACGTTCCGCAGAATCTTTGGCGCGAACCTGCTGGGTGATTTAAAAGCCATGATCTACTTCGAGCCGGATTGGACGCCCGTGTTTGTGGATCTGGCGCGGATTCATTGGCCATGGAAGTACAAGCTGCGCATGGCGGGCAGGCGCGACCTGGTGAATGCCTACGACTGGGCGCTGCAGCCCGTCTACGGCCAACTTAACGTGGAATGGGAACCGCCGAGCTACAGACCCGCACGAGTGGCCATGATTCTTTTCAAATCTGGGCCTCTGCTCATCCTGATTGGAATTGCGATACTGATTGCGGTGATGTCGAACCGGTAAGGAGCCGCGTCCGCAGGGTCTGTCCACGAGCAGGTTCCGCGTATGACAAATCCTGGCCGGCTCGTCATCGAGCGCTTTGCTCGATTGCCGAGTGCCCCAGCTTTCGAATCCGGGACCTAAGATAGCACTGACGCCAACTCGCTATCTGCTAACTTGCTGCCTTGCTGGCCCTGCCATCGAACACACCGCGTAACGCCCAGAACGCGTCCGTGGGAGCATCATCGTCATCGAACGGCAGCGGCCCTTCGCGCCAAACGTCCGGAAATCGCTGCATCCTCTGATTCGGGTTGTTGACCCACGAGCGCCCGCTCGACAGTCCCCACGTCAGCAGCATCTTCACGTTCTCGGGTCGGCCAGCATCAGCGAAGCGTAATCGCCGTACACCTTGGCTGTCGCCGCATCCCTTGCCTTGCTCCCGCCATCGATCCCCGCGC
The DNA here is from genome assembly GCA_963823805.1 of uncultured Acidobacteriaceae bacterium. Taxonomy (GTDB): domain Bacteria; phylum Acidobacteriota; class Terriglobia; order Terriglobales; family Acidobacteriaceae; genus Telmatobacter. The sequence continues at coordinate 994,461 of CAWGMW010000001.1, forward strand.
TCACCACGTCCATCTCCGTGATGTACACCTCGAGCCCGAGCGCCGACACTTCGCTGAGAAACTCGCGCAGCCCTGCTCCCGGCTGGGCGCCTGCGGCATGCAGGTGGCTTTGCACGCCCATCGCACCGATAGGCACGCCGCTCGCCTTCAACCTCTTCAACAACGCCAGCACTTGCGCGCGCTTTGCGGCTTCGCCCGGCTTGTCTGTTTCGATTCCATAGTCGTTATACGTCAGCTTTGCGTGAGGATCCGCTTCCGCCGCCGTGCGAAACGCCAGGTCAATATAGTCCGGCCCGATCATCTCCAGCCAAGGCTGTATGCGCAATCCGTCCGGCCGCCCGTCCTGCAACCAGACGGCCTCATTGACCACATCCCAGCTCTGCACCTGCCCGCGAAAATGGCCTGCCACTGTGCGAATGTGCTCCGTCAGGAACTGCCGCGCATTATCCTTATTCACCGTTTTCGCAAACCACCAGGGCAGCCCCTCGTGCCAGCAAAGATTATGCCCGCGCACCACTTTGCCGGTCAGTTGCGCAAACCGAATCATGCGATCCGCATTGCTAAAGTCGAAGCGATCCGGCGCCGGCCGCAGCGCGAACCACTTCATCGCGTTTTCGGCAACAAGGATCCGCGTCTGCTCCGCAAAAAGCTGCGTGTATGGATCGTTTGTATGCCCTGCAGCGATGCCTTCCACATCCAGCAGCTCGGGATCGACCGCCGCGCCATAGAGCAATCCCCTCGCCGCCGCATGAGCGCCCAGCGAATTCGCTCCCGTCACGGCGGGATCAACCGTGGCCGCGTATTGCTTCTTCAACCGCCATTGCGGTTCTTCAACTGCTGCCCATCCCAGGCCGAGGGCGGCAGCCGCCCCAACGCCCAAGGCTGTCCAGCCAAACTGTCTTCGTGTCACACGCGATGCGTCCATGACTTTCACGCACACCTTCGATCGGGTCGTGCTATGTCCGGCTAACCCGCGCCTGCTCGGCGCAGCTCGTCCGCGCTTACGCTGCCGGCTTAACCATGTTTACGCGCCTCGCGCTCCAGTTGTTCCGTCCATGCCAGAAAACGCAGCAGCTCCCAGCGCTCGGTCCACATGAATCCAAGAACTGTCTTCGCGGTCAGGGTTTCCGCACGCATGCCACTGTAGGTCTCCACGCGCCAGCGCAGAAACTCGCTGCGCCACGGAGCCAGCCGGTGGCCCCGCGTCGCATTCCACAGGAAACGCAGCGCTGCAAACAAGGAGAATCCTCTGGCCTCAAGTATAGAGATGACGGCGCACTCCGCGCCGGCCGCAACCGCGCAAAGCAGGCATCGAATGCCCCGGCTCGCGATCTCTGCGAATTATTGCGGCAGCTCAAATGCAATTTGAGTCTGCTCCGGCTGGTTGGGGGCAGCCTCGTGCACGCGCAGGTGGATCTGAGCGAAGAGCGCCGCGTAGCCAGGATCGCCGGATAGTTCTTTCGCCCACGGGAAGTGGTCTATGCCAACGAGTTGGACGGCATGCCGGTCAAGAGAGGCCTTGAAGTAGAACAGCGCCTCCTGGCGGCGTCCGAGCAACAGCAGGGATTGGCCAAGCAGAAAGCCGGTCCCTGTGCCATGATCAAAGGCCGCCTTCAAAGCCGCGGCCCTGGCTTCAAGCAGCCCGGTTTTACCGCCCTGTGCCCAGCCCCGCTCAACCGCCTTGGCCAAAGCAACATCGTCCGGGGCATGAGTGATGGCAGCAATACGACCAACGTCGTCGACATAAGCGGGAAAGTCGGCTGTAGCGAAATCCAGCACACTCAGAAACTGCGCTGGAGAGGCAAGCGTCGGCTGCGTCTGCTCGAGTTCCCTTAAATCCCTGACTCCGGATCTGAAGTCGCCGAAATCGGCGTGGAGGAGCGCCGCGTCGGCAACGATCGACGGCGAGGTTGGATCAAGTCGAACCGCCTCGTCGATCTGCCGGATGGCCTCCGCACCTTCAGACGTGCATTGGAGCGTGCCCGCATACCACTGATGCGTTTGCGCCGAGTTCGGATCCAATTCCAGCGCACGCTCGAATTCGGCCTTCGAACCGGCGATGTCCCAATCCCAATAGAAAAGGGCGAATGCCTTTGCGCGATGCGCCGCGGCCAGATTCGGATTGAGTGCGATCGCACGGTCGGCTGCATTCTCTGCCCGCGTCAGCGATCCTCCAAGGTCCGCGTTGGCAAATTGGGGTAGCAGGTCGTAGCTTTCGGCCAGCCCCGCATACGCCTCCGCATACGATGGATCCTTCAGGATTGCTTGCGTAAAAGCATCAATCGCCTTGTTTAGACTGTCGTGGGTGCGCAGATTCCAGAAATAGCGCCCACGCTCGTAGAGCTCCTCTGCGCCTGGCGACGGCACATGCAGCGCAACGTTCAATCGCGCGCCGCTGGAAGATCCATTCCGCACAGAATCGGGACGGGCTTTGTAGTTCCAGAAGCCCCAGATGAGCGCGACAACAACGACAGCAACAGCGGTTACCCAAATCCGCCGTATAAGAATCGGGAATCGCCTTCCTTGGGTTCTTCCTTCTTGAGCCTCGCGAACCTCGGCCATAGCCGGCGGCTGCGCTTCCGAAGCGCCGGTTGAGGGCGGCTCCGAAAGATGCGCACCTGCCTGCCTACCGCTGAATGGATCGACCAGCAGCGCGGAGCCTGTCTTTGCCTCTTGCCGCGCACTCTGTAACCAGGCGTCGAGCTCCGATGGGTAAGCGAACACCGTGCTTCGACTTCCGCCGGGAGCACGATACACGGGCAGTTTTCGGTCTTCCTCCCAGCGTCTCACAGTCCGGACATCGCAATCGAAGTACTCCGCGATGGCTTTCCAGGAGGCAAGTCTTCGTTCATCTTTCGCGCTTATGCGATCTGGCGGATTCCCTTCCGTGCTCACGACTCTTACCCCGCAATGAAACTGCGCCCGACGAAGAAATACGTTATCTCAAAGATGTGCCGAATTATATCGTTTTAGTGCGCGGCGGCAAGGAATAACCTGCGATGACCCTAAATGCCCGGTCATGACCCCTCCCTTCCCTTGCGCGACCCACCAAACAAATAGGAAGCTGATCCCTGTTCACGCCATCCCCTTATTCTCGCGTCATATAGCACCAGTCGGCGTGTTCGTGTCGGGCACGGCTCCAAGCGTACCAAATCGTTTCTGACGGGATCTTGCGATACGGACCAAAAGTTGGCCGAGCTGAACCTCGCCTCGTGGCGGGAGAAGTAAACGGGCCTTGCCGCCCCGCGCCTCCGCGCCACGGGTTCGGCTCCGAGATTCCCAAACGTGCCTGGGATCTCAAGGCAGCTTCACCGCGCGGGAACAAGGGGACGCATTGCAGCGTCCTCAAAAAAACTCGAAAGGAGCAATAAAGGCGATGCGTAAGTTTATTTTGGCGATTATGCCAGTGGCACTCTTGTTGGTGGCGTCCGCGGCGGGGGCTCAGATCGCCCCGCACTCAGGAGATGTGGCGTTCGACGCTGGCTACACCAACATCGGCAAGGGCACTAACTTCAACGACACGACGATCAATCGTTACACTTTCGGCGGTTCGGGCGGTGTAAACCTGAACTCGTACCTGACCGTAATTGGCGAATTCAATTTCTTCGCCATGCCCCCGGTTGACGGCGTTAATGAGAACATGACGAATTACGGCGGAGCGGTTCGTTTCAATTTGGCCTCCAAGGGGAAAGTCATCCCCTACGGCATATTTGGCGGCGGCGGCGATCGGCTCACCGCAAGCGAGAGCGGCGCAAGCGCGAGCGCGAATGGAGATTACTTCGGTGGAGGCGGCGGCGCGAGCATCTTCCTAGGTAGGAGTTGGGGCATCCGGCCGGAGTTCCGCTTTAACCGCTTCAACTTCACCCTCAGCGGCGTCAGCGCCAACACCAACGTTCTTACTGCCTCCGGCGGGGTCTTTTTCCAGTTCGGCGGAACCCCCAAGAGGGTGGCATCCCGCTAACGGCTGGCTGAGTAAGAAACGGAGCAACTACGTCTCTGACAATCTGATCTCGTTCCTTCGAGCTCGTGCTTTCTCGGGCCCCAAAAGCGGGGCCTGCAGCATCCCATTGATACAAAGTCAAGTTTTCAGAGACCTAGCAACCAGGTGCTTCGCGCTCAAGAAGCGAACAGGGAGGAAACCGAGTGACGCGTCTATTTCGAAGAAACCTTTTTCTCGGCAGCGTAGTCGTATTGTTGATGGGCGGCATACTGCTCAGCTCTGCGAGCGCGCAATCCAGGAAGATCTACCAGAACCTGGTCGTGCAAGCGTTTGATGCTCCAGACAACTTCCCTGTCGATTTCGCCGATTCGCTGCGGCATGACGTCGTGAAGCATCTCCAGGAAACAAAGCGGTTCAGAAAGGTGACATTCCTGGAAAAGGGCCAAGCTGTTCCCGCCGATGCGGACCTCGTGCTGACAGGGAAAATCGTGAACTTCGACGCAGGGAGTCGCGGAGAACGCTACATGGTGCCGGGGATGGGTGCAACCAGGGTCAGGGCCGCCATCACCTTCACGGATCCAATCACAAACAAGGTGATCCTCGATCAGGAGGCGCATGGCAGCGTTCACTGGGGCCTGTTTGGAGGGAGTTCCACGGGAGCGACCAACGGGCTCGCAAAGGACTTGGCAAGTGAGGTAAGAAAGCAGTTGCCCTAACCTCAATCGAGTCTCTGTCTGCGATCGTCCGGTCCACATTTTTGAGGCAAGGAATCATGTCGGCACCGCGACGATTTTCGCCAGCGTATCCGTATCTTTTCCATCCGCCGCGCCAATGGAAAACTCTTGCCGGACCCGAAGATCCGGAGGCAAATCGCAACCCCTTCCCATAGACGCGGAAGGGATTGACTCGCCTTGCCCCGAAATGTCCGCTCATGACCCTTCGTTCCCCTTGTCGGATGGGCAAAAGGGTAGCGAAACTAATCAACGCAAGTCATCTAGCGAATCTTTCGCGCTCTCTTGGGCAAGAGATGTCCTTGTCCCTGCCGCATCGCGGTGTGACCAACGAAGAAATGCCCCACTCAAAGAGGTGATTCCGGTGAAATTTCAAGCTTCAGTCCGCCGTCAGATTGTTCGCTCCGCCGTCCGCGGCGAGCTCTCCGCCGCCGATGCCGCGCGCCCGCTTTGGTTCATTGCCCTGATCTGGCTCGCTACCTTCGTCAGCGCAGCGGCGCAGAGCAGCAGTCCTGCCTTTACCGCCATCAATGTCACCGGCGCGGGCACGGGAACGCATGAGGGTACCGCTGCCACCGCCATTGATGCGGCCGGGGATGTGGCGGGAATCTACATTGACGCCAGCGACAACGAACACGCCTTTGTGCTGCCCTTCGGCGGCTCGATTACTCCTTTCGACGCTTCGGGTACTGGCGGGAAAAATTACGAAACCATTCCCATTGGTTTTGATTCGCTAGGGGATGCAGCCGGAATCTACCTTCAACCTTATACGTTCTTAAACGGTGGTGAAACTGAAAGTAGTCACCACGTCCATGGCTTTCTGCGAACCGCTTCAACCGGCGCAATCACCATCATTGACGTTACCGGCGAAGATACAGGCGAGAACGAAGGAACCTTTCCAATCTGCATCAATGCCTCAGGGGCGATTGCGGGAGATTACTCGACGACCAGCACAACTGCGTCTGGCACGAATTCCTTTACTCACGGATTTGTTCGCAGCGCGGGCGGGACGATTACCACTTTCGACGCAGAACCCCTGCCTGCGACCTATGGAAGCACGAACCCAGGAACCCTCGTCCTCGCCATGAATGCGTCAGGAGAAGTGGCGGGATTTTACATCGACGGGGTTGGGGCCGAACACGGGTTCCTTCGCGATGCCAGCGGCAACATTACCACCATTAATCCCACAAACGCCGCTACGGGATCGGAGCAAGGGACCATCGTGACCGGCATCGACGCGGCTGGAGACGTGATTGGCGCATACACCGATTCGACGAATGTGATTCACGGCTTTGTGCGCAACGCATCCACAGGCACGGTCACCGTGATTGACGCTCCCGGCGCGGGCACCCTCACGTACCAGGGAACCTATCCGGATGCCATCGACGCCGCGGGTGATATCTCCGGCTCCTTCACGGATGCGAACAATGTAGTGCACGGCTTTGTCCTGCCGGCCAATGGCACGATTTCAACCTACGACGCTCCCGGCGCAATCACGTCCGCCGCGGTGCGCAGCACCGCCAACTCAAAACTCAGCAGCGAACTCCGCCAACTGGGCAAGAGCTTTGGTCTTTCCCACAAGTCGATAAAATCGAACAGCCCGCTTATGAAACTGCGGGGCGTGCTGGGCAAGGTCGGCGCGGTGACGAGCGAAGGCACCGGGCTTCTGAACGGAAACGGCCCCAATCCGAGCGGAACGGCCAGCTACGGCAATCTTCTTTTGAACAGCGTCAACGCTTCGGGCGAGATTGTCGGAATCTTCACGGATGGCAACTACGTCTTTCAAGGCTATGTGCGCGCGACAAACGGAACCATTACCGCGATCAGCGATTCGGGCGCGGGTACAGCCGCCGAGCAAGGCACCGGAGCTCTGGCGATCAACGATTCAGGGGTGATTGCCGGAACGTATGCGGATTCCAACTCCGTGTTGCACGGCTTTATCTACGACAGTTCCACTTTGACGGCAACAGCGACAACGCTCACGCCGGTGCCCACGCCGAATCCCTCGGTTTATCAGGAGCCTGTCACTTTGACTGCAACGGTCTCTTCCGGCGGCGGCACGCCGCCTAACGGCGAGAACGTGACATTCATGAGCGGCACGACCTCGCTGGGAACCGCGGCGTTAACGAGCGGCGCAGCCACTTTGGCGACTACAAATCTGCCCACGGGAACCGATTCAATCACCGCAGTCTACGGCGGCGACTCCACCTTCTCCGGCAGCACCTCGACGGCAGTGAGCCAGACAGTCAACAAGGCCAGCTCGTCGACAAGCCTGACTTCGTCGCTGAATCCTTCTATATCGGGGCAGTCTGTGATCTTAACCGCGAATATCTCGGGGCAATTCAGCGGCGTCGCCACGGGCACGGTGGCTTTTAGCGACGGCGGTACAAGCCTGGGCAGCTCCCCAGTGAGCAGTGACATGGCCACGTTGACGACCACGACTCTGCCTGTTGGCACGGACTCGATTACGGCTGTCTATAGCGGCGACTCGAACTTCACAGGCAGTACGGCGAGCGCGCTGAGCCAAGTGGTGAATCCCGTTCCCGGCTTTGCGGCTCCCAGCGGTTCGCAGCCCGGATCGATCTCGATTCAACCGGGAGCCACAACGAACAATACGGCGACGATCAGTGTCGTTGGCACCAACGGCTTCTCCGGCACGGTGAACCTGACCTGTACCATCGCTCCTGTTGCCGCCATCGATCCGCCCACGTGCTCGCTCTCTCCGCCGTCCGTAACATTGAGTGGGACGACTACTCAGACCTCCACGCTGACCGTTGCCTCAACCGGGGCAACAAGCGCTTTGATCCGGCCCGTATGGCAACAGGTTGGGGGGATCGCATTTGCCGTTGTCCTGATGTTCGCCGTTCCGCGCCGGAGACGCGGTTGGTTAGCGTTACTCGTCGCGCTGGCGTTCGTTGCCTCAATCGGCCTTGCAGGCTGCGGAGGCAAAAGCAGCGGCGGCGGTGGTGGTGGGAACTCCGGCACAAGCGCGGGAACCTACACCGTTACCGTAACGGGAACCTCGGGCACCACCACGGCCACGATTACCACCGTATCTCTGACCGTGCAGTAACCGCGATTGCAACGCGAACGATCGCTGAGTTTGAGACTGTCTTGCCGGTGCGCGCATGGACGCTCGTCTGCGTGCGCGCCGGCTGATCGCCCGCAGGAAACAAAATTTCGCGGCTCAATGACCACGTGGGCGTTCTAGCCCTGCAGCTTGCTGAACAGGCTGTTCGACGTCGACTCCAGTTGCGCAATCACGTCTTCGAGAGCCGTCTGCTGCGTCTCCGCCAGCGAAAGCTGCGTGGAGATGGTGGGAAGATCGGCCTGCATCAGATCGGTCTGCGCCGCAGTTAATTGGGTCTGCTCGTTGGTCACCGCGCCAGACGCCGCGCTCAATTGCGTCATTGAATTGTCAACAGTCACGCGCTGTTGCGAGACATAATTCAACGCCGTGTTCAGCGCTGCCGTATCGCTCGCCGCCTGCGCTATATTGACCGTGCCGCTCGAGTAGTCGGCCACCAGCGCGTTCAGCGCGCCGAACACGCTATTCGCGCCGCCGCCCAGAAAAATCTGATCGCCTGGCACGTCCAACTGAATCTTCTGCCCGTTGGGCAGCTCAAGATAGTTCACGTTCTCGTCGCCGCTATAGTTCGTCACCGCCGGAGAAGTGGCTGTCGAAGTGGAGAACGGCGCCGCGGTTGTATTTCCGCCGGCAAAAATGTATTGGCCCTGATAGCTCGTATTCGCCAGCGACTGCACTTCGTCCAGAATCCCGGAGATTTGAGTTCCGATGGACTGAACGTCGCTCGCGTTCATGGTTCCGTTGTTGGCGCTCGTGGCCAAAGAAACCGCCTGCGTCAGCTCCGTCACCACGCTGCCCAGCGCCGAATCCGCTACCTGCAACTGTCCCGTCACCAGGTTCGAGCTCGCGGTGAAAGAATCGTCCTGCTGAATCTGGTTGAGCAGGAGCACATTCTCGCCCGCGCCCACCGGGTTCTGGCTCAGCGACGTGATGCTCACGCCGCTCGAAAGCTCCGAGCTCAACTGCTGCTCGCTGGACTGCGTCTGATCCAGCGAGCCAACCAGATTCGTAATGTACGTCGGATCGACCCGCATCTCCAAAGCTCCTAGCTTCTAGCCTCTAGCTTCCAGCTTTCCGGTTTTCACTCATTTCCCCTTGGACTTCGGGCGTCTTCGCTCTTCATAACGTGGAATAAGTCCCGCACTTGCACGATGGAGCTAGGAGCTAATAGCTAGAAGCTAGAAGCTGCTCTTACGCCACCGCCGTCTCCTGGCCCAGGTTCAGCGCGGAAGCCATGACGGTGTTCAGCAGCGTGAAGACCTGCGAGGCTGCCTGATAGCTGTTCTCGAGCGTCGACATCGCCGCCGCTTCATCGTTCAGGTTCACACTCGATAGCGCGTTGTTCTGCGTCTGCAGCTGCGTCACCGAAGCGTTCTGCGCCGTGTTCTCCGTCTGCACCTCTGAAACCGTGGAGCCCAGCGTGGAGACAAAGTTCGAGTAATAGTTGATCGGCGTCTGCCCATTCACGATCAGCCCGTTGGCGAGACCCGCCATGGTCACGGCGTTGGAGTTGTCTCCGGTTCCGTTCCCCGCGCCCGCCGCCGCAACCTGGCCGGGATCGGTCATGATCACACTCATCGCCGCCGCGCTTCCCGCTACCTGCGCAGGATCACTGAAAATGTAGAGCGGGTTGGCGACCGTTCCGGTTACGCCATTCAGATCCGTGCCCGCATTGTTTTGCGCGTTCACCGTCGTCGAAATGCTATAGGCCAGTTGATCGAGCGAGCTGAGCGACCCGGGAATGTCCACGTCCCGCGCCGTCAAATACCCTCCCAGTTGCCCGCCGCCCGTAGCCAGTTGCGAAGTAATATCTGTTCCGCCAAGGAAGAAGTCCGTAACGCCGTTCACCGTTCCCGTGGTCAGTTGCGTGCTCTGCCCCTCGGAGACCAGCAGCTGTCCCGAGGTTGTCGTCACCGACAATCCATTGTTCTCCGTCGTCACCTGGTTGATCCCGACAAGTTGCGAAAGCTGGCTCAGGTCCTGCTGGCGCTGATCCTCGAGCGTTCCCGCATCGGAGTTCGGGGAGCTGGACTCGATGGAGAGATTCAGTTGCGCAATCGCGCTGGTCAACGAGTTCACCTGGCTCACCACGCCCGTCGCTTCCTGATCGATGGCAGCGCTCTGCCCGTTCAAGCTGCTCGCCGCACTTGAAATGTCGCCGGCCAGGGTCGACGCCGACGACAACACCTGTTCGCGCAGCGCGTTGTCCGTGGGATCGCTCTCGAGCGACGAGAAGGAGTCGAAGAATTTCGTGATGTCGCTGCCGATGTCTCCCGCCGTCGCGCTTGATGAGCCCGAATCCGGCGTGAACAACGCCTGTATATTGTTCAAGGCCGTCAGCCGCGTGCTCGACGCCGATGCCATTTGCTGTTGCTGATCCAGCCGCTCCTCGAGCACCCGGTCGCGTTGCGATGTCGCTCCTGTCTCGGTTACACCATCGCCCACCAGCACGCCGCCAACCGAAATCGGCACGTTCTCCTGCCAGTCCGGCTTCTCCTCCGTGTACCCGGGCGTGTTGGCGTTGGCGACGTTATTCGCCACCACGTTCAAAGCTTCCTGGTCGGCGTCGAGAGCACCCGTCATCACGCTCAACGCGGAGTTAATCGTTCCCATCGACCGCCTCCGCTTCCGCACCGGCCTCCGCAACATTTTCCGGCCCTATCTCGCCACCGGCGCGAATCAGCCTCTCGCTGTATTCGAGACGCCGCTCGCGCATCTCGCGAAGCCGCCGCATCACATTGTGGTTGGCTCGCGTCACTGCCAGCACCCGGCCCAGCACCGCCATGCCCGGCGCCGCCTCCCGCGCCTGTCGCGCCAGATCGCTCTTCTCGTCCGCGTCCATCGATTCCAGGTCCCGGTTCAGCGCCTCGCACGAGAGCGCCAGCTCCTCGAGCCGAGGCGCATCCAGCCGCGCCAGCGCGCGCGATGCCTCCACCACCAGCTCCTTGAGCTCCGGATTCGCCGCGGGCGTCTCAGGATCCTGCATCCTTCGCGTTCCTCTCCCGTTACCCTGCCAGCTTGTTTTGTTGGGCCAGGTTTGCGCGGGTTTGTTTCGTCAGTCCGCCCAGGTTTCTTCAACCCTCCCTGGTTTCTTCAAGCCCGCCAAGGTTGCGTGACTGCCGGAAACAGCTACGCGCTCGTCAACATCGCGTCAACCAACTTGGAGGCCACTGCGGACGCCGGCACATCGTAGGTTCCCGCCGCCAGCGCCGACTGAATCGCCGCGACCTTCTCCGGCCGCACGCCCTCGTCCGAAAGCGCCTGCGAAACTTCGTTCCCCGCGGCGCTGAACGTCGCTCGGTCGGAATCGAATCCGCTTCCGGCTGTGGCCGTGCTGCCTTTGGACTGTGGCGCGGACTGAGGCGTCGGGTTCACTCCCAAAAGTGACCTTAATCCATCCAGGCTATTGCGAATATCCATACGCTTTGCTCCTTGGTGGGTCTATCGGCGTCGCTGCAAATCACTCTAGTCATAAAGGAGTTCTCATCACGGTATTGGCGTGCAAATTTCTGATTACCTTCCCGTTTCCGTGCTGGTTACTGGAATGGGAGAGTTCTTTCACAATCCGATCGGCAATTCCAAACCCGCCGCGCTCGCTCAGCGCCTTTCCCAGCGCCTCCGACGCAAACTCGCCCAGCGCGCCTGTTGAGCCTGAACCTGTGCTCCCACCCAACTCCGAGTCGCCGTCTTCGGCGCCGGTCAGGGCATCACCGGCCATCATGGGCTCGAGTAACTCCTTCATCATCTGACCTTCAAACTCGTGCGCGGCCGCGACAAGCTTGGGCGACGGCGCAGACGGCGCTGCAGCTGCGACGGCGTTTCCGGTGATCAAGCCAACACTCACGCTCGCGCTCCCTGCTCCTCACTCCCCACTCGCTGCTGTCTTAGTCACTCGTTCCCTCGGTCCTTGGCGACTGCCCTACAGCACTTCCAGATCGGCGTCCAGTGCCCCGGCGGCCTTCATCGCCTGCAGGATCGAGATCACATCCCGAGCTCCGGCTCCGGTGCGTTGCAATTCCTCGACCAAATCCTCAACCGTGGCGCCTTCCTTCAGGTCGATGCGGTTCACCGGTTTGTCCTGGGCCTGCACGGAGGTCTGCTCCACCACCTGCGTGGTTCCGGACGACATTGCGTTGGGTTGCGAGACTTCCACTTGAGTGATCACATTGATGCTCAACCCGCCATGCAGGATCGATACCGGCTGCAGCCGGACCGTGCCCCCGATCACCACCGTTCCCGTGCGCTCGTTCACCACCACGCGCGCCCGCGGAAAAACTTCGATCTCCAGCTCCTCCACCTTGTCGAGCAGCGCCGCCACATCTTCATCTGGCTCAACGGCGATCTCCACGCGCCGACTATCGATTGCTTTTGCGCGCGCCGGGCCCGTTGCCTGCATGTCAAGCACGTTGTTGATCGCCGCCGCCATCCGCTCAGCGGTGTGAAAGTCGGCATCGTTCAAGACCACGCTGACCGTGCGCATTTGTTTCAGGTCAAAAGGCGTCGCCCGCTCCACCATCGCGCCGCCCGGAATGCGCGCCGTGGTGGGATGATTGACCTGTTTCGAGCTGCCGCCCGACGCCGCTACGTAGCCGCCCAGCACCAGCGCTCCCTGCGCCTGCGCGTAGATCTGCCCATCGGGCCCGTAGAGCGGCGTCATCAGCAGGATTCCGCCTTCGATTGATCGCGCATCGCCGGCCGACGAGACGGTCACGTCCACCTTGTACCCCGGGCCGCTGAACGGCGGCAGCGTGGCCACCACAAACACCGCTGCCATGTTCTTCACCTGCATGTTGCTGGCACTGTTTGATCCGGTCTGCGGCACGGTCACTCCCATCTTCTCGAGTGCCGAAACCAGCGTCTGCGCGGGAAACACCGTCTGCGAGCTGTCGCCTGTGCCCTTCAACCCGACCACAAGCCCGTAGCCCACCAGCTGGTTATCGCGAATCCCTTCGATGGTGGTCACATCCTTGATCCGCGACTTCTGTCCGGGCTCCTGGGGCGGCGCGATCGAAACTGCCAAAAGCCAGGCCGCAGCCAACGCCATCCACCACCAGAAAGCGCGGCTTTCAAGATAAGGAGTGACCCGGCTCCATTTGCTTTTGCCCGTCCTTTCCTGAACCGCGACTTCGATCGTCATGCCCGTTCCCTTGCTCCCGAATCCCCGTTAGCTCGGCTCCTTGTTTTCTCGGTCCCTTGTCCCCTTGGTTCCCGGCTTCTAGAACACCACCAGTTTTTCCAGCAAACGCACCAGCGGATTCGACCGGTAGGTGGAGTCGTTCACAATCCCTTTGCCCGTTACTTCAAGTTCGAGATCGGTCATCGCCGTCGAAAGCACCTGGTTCTGATTGCTCACGTCTTCAGGCCGCACCAGGCCGCGCAGCGTGATCAACTGCGACTGCTGCGAGAAAGTGATTTGCCGCGTCGCCTGCACCACCAGCATTCCGTTGGGCAGCACGTCCACGACCTCGGCTCCGAACGTTGTCGCCAAACTCGAGTCGGTCGTGCTCTGCCCCTGCGCCGTCAGCCCCGAGGCGGCATTGGCGTTGACCAGATTCTGCAAGGCGTTCGAAGCCTTCAGCGCGCCGAAGAGCGAAGTGATTCCGGAGTTGGCATTCGAAGCGCGCGAATTCTTAACCTGGCCGTCGGTCGAGGCCGTCAGGCTTTCTCCCACAACAATCATCACCACGTCGTGAATGCGAAAGGCCTTCACATCCGTGCCCAGGCGCACCAACTGGCCATTCGGGCTCCACAGCGATCCCGGCGTGCGCACTTCGGCCGCCTGCTGGGCGCGCACCCGCCCGATATACGCGCGCAGAGCCTCCTCCGGCGGAGTCGCTTTGATCGCCGGGACCGCGGGGGCGTGCTTTCTTCCCCATGCGACGCCCGGAAGAACCAGAAGCGCGGCCACAAAGATCTCGGCCATCCAGCGCGTCTTCACCGCTCAGCCTCGCTCTCCGGCGACATCTCCGCTTTTCCCGCCGCCTTTGCCACCACGCGCACGACCTTGCCGCCAATCTTCAATCGCGCCTTGAACTCCGTTCCCACCGCTGCCGGCGTGAGCGCTACCGCTTCAAGTCGCGCGTCGACCACGGATGTGTGTTCCTCAACGATCACCGCGTCGCCTGCATGAATCACGGGACGGAGCGGCGTGGCAGCGGGAGCTTGTGAGCCTTTCCGCGCCGGATCTCCTTCCAATCCGTCAGCCAAATCTGGCTTTCCCATCCCGATCCGCACCATGCGCCCCGGCCCTCCGGGATTCACTGCATCGCGGACGAGCAGCCAGCGGTCTCCGGTCGCCGAATCATCGATCTCCCGGATCACAACTCCGGGCCGCTGCTCGAGCGGCGGCGAGCCCGCGGCCGCGTTCTGCCCGCAGGCCGGCGGCGGCGACTGAACCAGCAGCGCGACGAAACCGACCAAGCCAACCAAGCTCGTGAATCGCAGTGTCAAAGTGGTCTCCCCAGGGTGTTCTCCCCTTGCCCATCCCTCAACCAACACGCGAAATCAATGCGTCATATTGTTGACTTCGGAGTACATATCGTCTGCCGCCTTGATGACCTTCGAGTTCGATTCGTAGGCGCGCTGCGCCAGCACCATCTGCACAAACTCGGTCACCACGTTCACATTCGAATTCTCGAGATACCCCTGCTGCAGCGTGCCCATGCCTTCGGTTCCGCCCGGGTTTCCCAGCACCGGATCGCCGGAGCTGAGCGTGGCCGTCAGCAGGTTGTTGCCCATGCTTTCGAGGCCGCCGGGATTGGGAAACGTGGCCAGCTGAATCTGTCCGAGTTGCGATGGGTTCTGCTGCCCGGAGAGAGTTGCGTTCACCACGCCGTACTCGGTGATCGTGACTGCGGTTGCATTCGACGGAATCGTGATCGTCGGAATCAGCGGGTCGCCATCGGTGGTCACGATCGTGCCCTGGTTGTTCAGGTGGAACTGGCCGGCGCGCGTGTACGCAATCGTGCCGTCGGGCCGCTGCACCTGAAAGAATCCCGCACCCTGAATCGCCACATCGAGCGGGCTGTCGGTCTCGTTCAGCTCGCCCTGCGTATTGATCACCTCGGTCGCGGCCGACTTGGTTCCCAGGCCGATCTGCAGCCCCGCCGAGACCGTGTTCTGGCTCTGCGCCGCGCCCGGCGTCACCATATTCTGATAAACCATGTCCTGAAACTCGAGGCGCAGTTGCCGGAAACCGGTGGTCGACGAGTTGGCCAGGTTGTTGGCGATGGTGTCGAGATTCATCTGCTGCGCGCTCATGCCGCTGGCTGCGGTATACAAGGCTCGAATCATCTTTTTCCTCGTTCTTTTACTGGTCTTGGACGAGATCCTTTGGCGATCCACCGTTCATTCCTGAAGCGCTCTAAACCTTCGGAAGATCTTCCGTCGCAAACTTGTTGAACTCCGTGTGAAAGACCGTCAACGCGCGCTGCATCATCTCCGCCTGGCGCTGCATCACGATCAGGTTCAGCGAACCCTCGACCACATCCTGGTTGGCCGCCTCGAGAGCGCCCTCATGCACCGCCGCATCCTTGGCCGCAACCGGCGTCGAGCCTTCGGGCGCTACGTAGTGGTTCGCGCCCTCCGGCGTGAGCTCGGTTCCGGCGGGAAAAGTGACGACACCCACCGTCGCCACGGCGCCGCCCGCCACTGACACCGTTCCGTCAGCGCCCACCGACACTTCGCCCGGGGGAATCACGATGGGCTGGCCCGCCGCAGTGAGCACCGGCTCATCAGCCTCGGTCACCAGCTGCCCGCTTTGCGTGCGATGGAAACTGCCGTCCCGCGTGTAGCGCACGCCATTGGGCGTCTGCACCATGAAAAATCCCTGGCCCTCAATGGCCAGGTCGAGCGGATTGCCGGTCTCCTCGAGCGCGCCCTGCGCCATGCTCAATCGATCGCCGCCGAGCAGGCCATAGTTGTTCACCGTTTCGCCGAGCTGCGAGTCGAATTGCGAGCCGGGCCCGTCGGGCCCCAGCAGAACGGAGCGGAAGAACTCGCGCTCGGCGCGATAACCCGGCGTCTGCGCGTTGGCCAAATTCGCCGCCGCCGTGTCCAGCGCCTCGGTGCGCGCCACCAAGCCCGTCATCGCCGCATAGTAGCCGCTGTCCATAACGGAGGGTTTTGATGCAGAAGGCGGACCGAAAAGGAGTGGGAAGGATTAGAGGGAATTAGTGTGGGAGAAAGTAAATACAGCCTCTAGCTACTAGCTTCTCGCTCATCAGACCGGCTCCGCAGGCTTGGTCATTCGAGAAACTCACCCACCAGCTTTCAAGCCGCCTTCTGGTCCATGCCGCAGCCGTCTGCTCAGCATTGTCGGCTAGAAGCCAGCAGCTAGTAGCTGGAAGCTTTTTCACTGCAGCCCGTCGCAGACGATCGTGACTTCAAAGAAATCGTCCTGGAAACGGTAGGTGTGGTGAATCTGAAACTCCGGAGCCTGCACATGCAGCTTGTAGTCATGGCCGGTAATCACCGCGGGAACCGAGAGGCCGGTATTGGCGGCAAGCTCCGGGACCTTGCCCTTCCACGCCCCGGCGAGCATGTTGCAGATCTCGCCGATGCCGTCCTTCACCGTGTCGTCGATTCCGGCGAACTCCATGCCCGTCATCTGCGCGGCGATCTTCAACGCCGTCCCGGCGCCGGAACGGAAGACGCACGCTCCGCTCAGGATTCCGCCGAATCCTACGACCGCGGTCACTGACTCCTTGTCGACAACCGCGGGGCGCGAGTCGCGCCTGCACTCGAATCCCAACATCGTCCGGAAGACCTCTTCTACGCTGGCATCGAGATTTTGCGGATCGGAGACCTGCTGCACGGATTCACGCAATGAGACTGGCATCGTACGCTCCCCTGAACTTTCGCAACTTGAACTTTCGCAACCTGAACTCTCGCAACCTGAAACTGCGGCCTCTCGATCCCGGCTATCCTCGCGCCCAGCCTCCGCGCGTGCGGGCCCTCTGTTGCCGCCACTCTGCCCGCCCGTGACGGCGGAACGCACACCATTCAACAGCAAGGCAACCTCCCGTCGTCCGGCGCGAGCGGACTTACGTCATCAACTCCTGCTTACCGCGCACCATCGTCCCGCATCATCGTCCAACCCCGGCCCGCAGCTAAGCCGTATGCACCAGCGGCAACACGCGCTCCTTCACCTGCTCGGCCGTGAATGGCTTGCGAATGTAGCCCTGCGCTCCGGCCTGAATCGCCTGCTTCACATGCTCCTCGCTCGATTCGGTGGTGATCATCACGACCGGAACTCCGGGAGCCAGATTCTGTGCGCGAATCTGGCGCAGAAATTCGAGGCCATCCATGGCGGGCATGTTGATGTCGGAGAGGATCAGGTCCACCTGCTTGCCCTTCAACACTTCCAGTCCTTCAACTCCGCTGCAGGCCTCGTGCACCACCAGCGGATCGAGTCCCGCCTGGCGCAGGGCGCGTTCCACGATCTTGCGCATCACCGAGGAGTCGTCGACAATCAGCGTTCGAATCTCGCCCATGCCCAAGGCCCCTCCACTCTTCATCTATCGGCGCCCGCGCGCGATCCATGAGAGCGAATGTTTTTCTGTTCGTCAGCCTTTTTTCCGGCCCAGCTCACCTGTCGGCCCGCGACCCACCCACTGGGTGGGTGCCCCTGCCGTCCCCTTGTTGCGAAGCTGCTTATTGAAACGCGCTCCAACTTTTTCGCCTGCCCCACCTGCATCTCCAACCCGCCCAACTAGTGCGAGCGCGCGGAGCCGATCAGGTCGCGGATCGAGCCGATCTCGGGCACCGGCCCGCTCCCTGGCTTGAGCCACATGCGCAGCCACATGCAGTCGTGCACCCTGACCAGGCGCGACTCGATGGGGCGGCTGGTTTCGACCGCCCTGGCGAAGGCCGAGGCCAAGGCGGGCTCGGTCGCGGCTTCAATCAGCTCGGCCGCGGGAAAGCGCGCATTGAGCAGGCGATTGTGCGCCGGGCGAAACGCCGACTCCTCGACCAGCCCGCCCTCAACATGGAGGCCGGTCATGCGCTCAATCCCGAGCGCCAGCGCGGGATCGAGGTGATCCTCAAAACCCAGATAGAGAATTCTCTCCGCCGCCACGCGCAAGGGCAGCGCGCCAAACGCGTCGACAAAAAGCCGCGGCACCAGCGCGGTCAGCGCCTCGGGATGGTGAAACTCCATGTCCAGCACCGGGCAACCCCACTGGAGGCCGAGCGCGCGCGTCACCTGCTCTTCCGTCGCGCTCCGGTTCACGACCAGCCAGCTGCCCAGCCGTCCCGCACCCGCATTTTTCTGCTCTGTGAGCGCCGTGCGCAGATCGCTGTTCGTGATCCAGCCCTGCTCGAGCAGCACCAGGCCCAGCGGAATGCGATGCCGGTGAGTTTCGCGCGGCGAGCCCCGCCCATCCATCTCCCGGTTCAGCGCCGCCGAAACGCGCGCCGCCGTGCAGTCCGGAGAGCAGCACCATCCCCCTTCGAAGACCGGCGTGTCGGGGCGACGCCACAGCCGCAGCCAGCCCGATCGGCAGCGGGGATTCGAGCAGGTGGAAAAGATGCCAGCACGCGGAGTCGTGTTTCCCGGCAAGTCGGGCGCGCGAGAAATGCGATCGGCGTCTGGCCCTCGCCTTTGCGCGATTTCGCTGGGCGCACTTTCCTGCGGAGCTCCGTAAAAGGTCTGCCCAGAGCGGCGGCTCAGAAGAGGCATCGAATGCTCTCCAGACGCTTCCTCGGCGCGGCCACTTCGGTCACGCGCAGCGCGAAGTTGCCGTTCACCAGCACCACTTCGCCGCGCGCCACGATCTTGTCGCCCACAATCAGGTCTACGGGATCGGCCACATGGCGATCGAGCTCGACCACGTCGCCCGGGCCGAGATCGAGAATCTCGCCGAGCGGCATCTCGCGCGAGCCGAAGCGCAGCGAAGCCTCGAGCTCGACATCGAGCAGCAGTTCGAGACCCGGGCTGAGGGGAGAACCGGCGCCCGAACTCGGACTTGAACTGAAACCAGAATTTCCCGACCGCACCGCGGACCTGAGGTCGTCCGAAGGAACTGTGCCCGAAGAAGCAGCAGATGCCCGGGCAGGCGCGGCCGCCGGCTGGGCCGCTTTTTCCTTGACCTCGTCCCGAACCTCGTCGCGTACATCGTCTCGCACCAGAATCGTCCACGCGCGCTCGCCCGAGCGGAGCTGGAAAGCATGGGTGATCTTTGCCTCTCCCGCAATCGCCTCGAAGCTCTCCACCTGGCACTTCTTGCCCGTCGAAGCCAGCAGATCACCGGCCGCCGCGCCGGCAGCTTCCCGGAGCAGCTCCTCCCAGCCGGCCTTCTGATCCACGCCCTCGCCAACCAGCGGCGTATCCAGAACCGCGCCGTCGAGGACCACCGCGAACCGGCCCGCTACGTCGCCTGTGAGAGTGGCGGCCCAGCCGAATGCGCCCTCGCCGAGGGGCTTGGGCAACGACTCGCTCAGCTCCGGCTCGCCGGAGAGAGCCTGCGAGAACAACGCTCCCGCCACCTGCACCCAGCAATCGAAGTAGGACTTCATCGCTCACCTCCGAGGAGAACTCGCTCGATGCGCGCGGCGCGATGCGCTCCGTGGCGCATGGCCTGGGCGAGCGAAAGACGCTGCCCGGCAACCCTCCACTCCGCGAGGGCGTTCGTGCCCACATTGAGCCGCAGCACGTCGCCCGGCTTCACCTGTTCAAGCGCGCTTGCAGCCAGCCGCGCCGTGGGCAGTTGCAGCGAACAGCCAAAGCGGATATCGCGCGCAACTTCGCTCATGCGCACCCGGGTTTCGCCCGCATGGCGTCGCCGCCGGCCCCAGTCCGTGGTCAGCCGGCGCAGAATGGTGTTCGCGACCACCGCCGGAAAAGCCAGGTTCAACAGGCCCGAGCTGTGCGGCATGCGAATCTCGAAGCTCAGGCAAAGCGTCTTTTCCGTGACCGAGATGATGCGCGCCACCTGCGTCTGCATCTGTCGCCGCTCGAAGAGAAAGCTCAACCCCACCGGCTGCCAGGCCACGGTCAGCTCGCGGCAGACGATCTCGACCACGCTTGCCAAGATTGACTCCTCAATGTCGGTCAGCTCGCGCAAGGGGCCGTCCTTGCCGTCGCCGCCTAGCAGGAGATCGATCACCGGAGGCGCGAGGCCCATATCCAGCTGCAGCACTGCGAGCGCTCCCAGCGGCTCCAGCCGCACCGAGGCCACGTAGCAGATTTCGGGAATCCTGAGCAGGAACTCATTGAACTGAATCTGCTCGGCCGAAACCAGGTTGACCTGAAACCGCGTGCGCAGCCACGCGGCCAGGTTATGCGTCAGATTGCGCGCGAAGAGGTCGTTAAGCATGCTGATGGCGCGCAACTGCTCGGTTGAAATCTGGCCCGCCGAAGAAAAGTTGTAGGGCACCACTTTGGCGCGCACGTCGGAGTGCGCGGCCTCCGGCTCCTGGCTGCGCGCGGCTTCGAACAAAGCGTCGATCTCATCCTGCTTGAGCGTTTTTTCCGCCAAGGTTTATTTCCTCCGCGCCACCGGTCTCGGGCCCGTTTGCTCTCTAGCGCCCTGGCCGGCCAGGTCGCGCAACGCGGCGCGCAAGTGGACAACAGCCGACGCATGCACCTGCGAAACGCGCGACTCGACCACGCCCAGCGCCAGCCCGATCTCGCGCATGGTCATCTCCTCGTAGTAGTAGAGCGTCATCACCAGGCGCTCGCGGTCGGGCAGGTGCGCGATGGCGTCGGTGAGCCGCTCTTCGAGCTCGCCGCGGAGACAGTGGAAGAGCGGATCGTCCTCGGGTTTGCCGGGCACGTAGGCCAGCTCATCCTCGCCCGAGTTCTCGTTGCGCTCGACATGCAGCGTGCCGATCTCGAGGCCCTTCAGATCTCCCAGCAGCTGCTGGTACTCTTCCAGACCGATCGCCATCTCGGCGGCAATTTCGTTTTCGCCCGGCGCACGGCCCAGGCGCGCCGTCAGCGTGCGAATCGCCTCCTCGATCGCACGGCCCTTGCGCCTGAGCTCGCGCGGGCTCCAGTCGAGCGTGCGCAGCGAGTCCAGAATCGCGCCCCGGATGCGGAACTGCGCGTAGCTGCGGAACTGCACTTTTTTTGCGGGATCGAATTTGGCAAAGGCGTCCATCAGCCCCACCACGCCGGCCGAGACCAGGTCCTCGATGTCCACGTGCTGGGGCAGGCGCTCGTGAATGCGGCGCGCGAGAAAGCGCACGATGGGCAGATGCTCGAGCAGCACCCGCTCCTGTTCGGAGGTCAGAGCCCCAACGGAGGCCGCCTGCGGCGGATAGCCGCTTCCCGCTGCCCGGCGCGCCGGCCTCGACTCTCGTACTGCGGGCGCTGCTTCCATGTCGATCCCTTTCTTCCCCGCCGACTCCCGGACTCCCTGCCGAACGGAGCTGCTTACGCCATCCCCGCCCGACTTAGCGAACTGTGCCCACAGGGCGAAGGCGGATTTCGGGTGGAACTTCACTGGCCGCGACCACCGCCAGGCGCGGCAGCACCGGGTCCAGCCAGCGCTTGACAAAGTAGCGGGCCGGACTGGGACAGAGGAGCACGGGCGGTGCCGAGGAAGAGGCGGCACCGATAAGGGATCTCACAGAATCGGTCAGGCGGCGGACGACCGATGTTGGCGCATGCCCGCCAGCGGCCAGCAGCCGCTGCCCGGCGTCCGGCGCGACCGTGGCCAGAATCTCCTCTTCGAGTGCCGCGTCGATCAAAAGCACCGGAAGCTGGCCGTCGCCATCGACCAATGCCCGCACCAATCTGCGTCCCAGGGCGGCTCGTGCGGCTTCAACCAGCGAGACCAGGCTCTTTGACGCCGGAGCGGTCTCGAGCAGCGCCTCCAGAATCGCGCCCATATCGCGGATCGAAACCCGCTCGCGCAGCAACTGCTCGAGAACCCGCGCCACTTCGCCCAGCGTGAGCAGCTTCGGCACCAGCTCTTCGAGCAGCTTGGGGTGCGAGTCGTTTAGTGCGTCAAGCAGCCGCTTGATCTCGGCGCGGCCGAGCAGCTCACCCGCATGCTGGCGGATCAGTTCTCCAAGATGCGTGGTGATCACGGTAACCGCATCCACCACCGAGTAGCCCGCCGCAATTGCCTGCTCTTCGAGCGCGGGCGCGATCCAGATCGCGGGAACACCGAAGGCTGGCTCGCGCGTCTCCCGGCCCGTCAACGGCCGGCGGCCGGGATCGCCGGAGACGGCCAAGAGATGCGGCCCTTCGGTCTGCCAGCGGCCAATCTCAATCCCGCGCAGGGAGACCAGGTACTCGCGCGGCTTCAGGCGCAAATTGTCCGAGATGTGCACGGGAGGCACCAGAAATCCCATCTCCGACGAAAGATGGCGTCGCAGCGAGCGCACGCGGCCGAGCAGTTGCCCGCCCTGCTTCTCGTCGACCAGCGGAATCAGCTGGAAGCCGATCTCGAGCGTGAGATCTTCGAGGCGCATCAGCGCCGCCAGATCAGAACTATGCGCGCCCTCAGTTTTTTTCTTGTCGCCGGGGCCGATTTCCGCCGGAAGGACGGCAGGCACCGCAGCCGCCACGCGCCTTCCGCCCACAAACAGCGCTGCGGCTACGGAGAGAAAGGCGATCTTCGGCAATCCCGGAATCAGGCACATCAAGGCCGAGACCGCGGCAGCCATATAGAGCGTCGCCGGCCGCGCCAGCAACTGCTGCCGGATCTCGCCGCCCAGCATGCCGGCGGAGTTGGCGCGCGTCAGCGTAATCCCACCGGCCACCGAGACGAGCAGCGAAGGAATGATCGTAACCAGGCCGTCGCCCACGGTGAGCACGGTGTAGGTGCGCGCTGCTTCGCCAAGTTCGATTCCCTGCTGCAGCGTTCCGATCAAGAGGCCCGCGACAATATTGATCGCGGTAATCAGAATCGTGGCCAGCGCATCGCGTTGATTAAAACGGGCCGCGCCGTCCATGGCGCCGTAAAACTCCGCTTCGCGGGCAATGGCCTGGCGCCGCCTGCGCGCCTCGGCCTCGTCGATCAGCCCGGCGTTCATGTCCGCGTCGATGGCCATCTGCTTGCCGGGCAAGGCGTCCAGAGTGAACCGCGCCGTCACCTCGGCCGTGCGCACAGCGCCGTGCGACACCACGAGGAATTGAATCGCGACCAGGGCCAGAAACAGCACGAAACCGACCACATAATTTCCGCCCACAACAAACTGCCCGAAGGCCTCGATCACCTTTCCCGCAGCCGCGGTTCCCTCCTGGCCGTGCAGCAGAATTCGCCTCGTCGAAGCGATGTTGAGCGATAGCCGGAAGAGCGTCAGAAGCAACAGCAGCGTGGGAAAGACCGAGAGCTCGACGGCGCGGCGAATCTGCACTGCGGAGAGGAAGACAATAATCGAGCAGGCCATCGAGATCGCCAGCAGCAGGTCGAGCACCGGAGCCGGTACCGGAACCAGCATCACAAAGATCACGCTGATCGCGGCCATCGGCAACATGTAGTCGCGCAGGCTTTGCCAGAGCGAAGACTTTGCCGGCAACGTTCCCGCAGCCAGTGCCGCTGTACTCATCGCGAATCTCCTCCAAGACCTGAAGGCGCGGAGCGCACGCGTGCGGTGGCCTCGCGCATCTGTCTTTCGCGCAGCTCGGCCTCCACGCGCTGGCGGTAGAGGTAGGCCAGAATCGCGGCCACTGCCGCATAGAGCTCCACGGGAATCGCCTGCCCGACCTCGACCGTGCGGTAGAGCGACCGAGCCAGCGGCGGGTTTTCGACGATGGGCACGCCAGCCCAGCGCGCTTCGGCCTTGATCTCCTCGGCCAGAAGATTTCTTCCCTTGGCCATCACCTTCGGCGCCTCCATGGTCACGAAGTCGAAGCCCAGAGCCACGGCGTAGTGCGTGGGATTGGTGAGCACGACGGCCGCGCGCGAGACATCGGCCTTCACGCGGCGGCGGCGCATCTGGCGCTGCAGGTTCCTGATGCGGCTCCTGATCTGCGGGCTGCCCTCGGTCTCCTTGTACTCGTCGCGCAGGTCCTGCCGGCTCATCCTCAGGCGCGACTCGCGCGACTGCCACTCCACCAGGTAATCGATCGCGGACCAGCCGAAGAGCAGCCACGCCGCCGCCAGCATCAATCCGTAAACGTCTTTGCCCACCAGCTCCAGCCGCTCGGTCGAGAAGGGCGGAATGCTCAACTGATGCGCCATGCGCTCGACGGCGAAGACGGCCAGAAAGCTTGCCGGGATCAGCGACTTTCCCAGACGCGATGCGGCGCGCAGCGAAAAAAGGTTCTTGATGTTCGCGACGGGGTTGATGCGCTCCGGCTTGAAGGCGATCGCGCTCCCGTGAATCGTCACCCCGCCGGTCTGCGCGATGCCCGCACCGAGCGCCGCTACTGCCACCGCGGCCATCACCACAGCCGGGGCCCCGAGAACCGCAAGGATAAGCCGCCGCATGGCGATCAGCGTCGGCGCGAGAGTGGCTGGTTCCCAGCGCTCCGGCGCGCCCAGCAGCAGAAACCCCTGGAACGCCTCCTGCCACGCTTCAATGGTGCTGCCGCCCAACATGCCGAGCGCAATCACTCCAGCCAGAGTGCCCACCGCGGCCGTCAGCTCGCGGCTGTGCAGGATGTCGCCCTCCTTGCGCGCCTTCTCGCGGCGGTGCTCGGTGGCCTGTTCGGTGCGCTCGCCGGCCATCGTCTAGCCCCCCAATCCATGCGCGACACCGTGCGCCGCGCCGGGCGCCGCAATCAGCCGCTCGGCCATGTCGAGCAGGTTCGCGAAGCGCGCCTCGATAAAGCGCGGCCAGAGGGCCAGCGAACTGGCGAGAATCACGAAGCCCGTCAGCGTCTTCATGGGAACGGTCAGGGACATCACGGGCAGTTGCGGGCTCAGTTTGCCGACCAGCGCCACGGCGATCTCGACCAGCATGGTGCAGGCCAGAACCGGCGCGGCCAGTTCCAGAGCCGCCAGAAAGATTCCTCCGGCGGCGCGCACGATCGCCAGAGCCGTCGTCGGAGCCAGGACATACGTTCCCAGCGGCACCACGCGAAAGCTCCGAAAAACGGACGCGAGCAGAATCCGGTCGAGTCCCGCCGTGATCAGAACCAGCGTGCCCATCAGTTGAAACAGGTCGCCCAACAGCGGCGTCTGAATCGCCGACTCCGGGTCCAGCAGGTTCACGAGCGAGAAGCTGAACTGTAAGCCCGCGATCTGCCCGGCAAAAATCAGCATCTCGCTCAGCAAAGTCAGCGAAAGCCCGTAGACCAGTCCCACGGCGAGCTCACCGATGATTGCCGAAAAGCTGAGCGAGGCCTGCGCGTTGGGCAACGCAGCCACCAACGGCGCCACGAGCCACGCCACCGCGCCCGCGAACACGGCTTTCGCGCGGATGGGCAGCGCCGTCGAGGAGAAAAACGGAGCGAAGGCCACCATGCCGCTCACCCGCACCAGGGCCAGCGTCATCGCGCTCAGAAAGTTCGTCCAATCCGTCATCGCGCTCGCTCTTCTTTGCTTCGCGTGAATCGTGATTCGTGGTTCGTGGTCCGTTCGCGGTGCACGGTCCACGGTTCACGATCCACGAGTCACCCCAAATAGCGGTGAAAATCGCCCAGCAGCAGCCGCGTGTACGCCGCCATGCGCTCCAGAAACCACGGCATTCCAACCAGCAGAATCAGCGCAATCGCAGCCAGCCGCGGCACGGTGGTCAGCGACTGGTCCTGCAAACTGGTCAAGGTCTGCACCAGGCTCAGCACAAAACTCAGCGCCGCGGCCGCAATCAGCAGGGGCGCGGCCAGCATCATGGCCTCCCGCATCAGCTGGCGCATCAGCTCGGCAACCAGGTCCGGGGTCATCGGCGTCCTTTCAAAAACTCTTCAAAAGCGAGTTAGCCAGCAGGTTCCATCCATCCACCATCACGAAGAGCAGAATCTTCAGGGGCGTCGACACCACCACAGGCGGCAACTGGAACATGCCGATCGAAGTTGTAATCGCGGCGGTCACCATGTCGATGAGCAAAAACGGCAGAAACAGCACCGCGCCGATGGCGAAGCCGGCCTTCAACTCCGACAGAATGTAGGCGGGAGCCACGACGCGCATGGGAAGATCGTCAGGCCCGTTAGGCCGCGGAATCTGTCCCGCCGCCGCGAACAGAGCCAGATCTTTCTCGCGCGCGTAGCGCAGCAAGAAATGCTTCACCGGCACAGTGCCGCGATCGATCGCTTCCATCCCGGTGATCTCGCCCGCGCGATAGGGCTCCACGGCCTGTTGGTCGACCTGGTTCAGGACCGGCGTCATCAAAAACCACGTCATCATCAGGGCCAGTCCCATCAGCGTGGGATTCGACGGCGCGGTCTGCGTGCCCAGCGCCTGGCGCAGAAAATGAAAGACCACCAAGAGGCGCACCAGCGGCGTCATGCACATCAGGATCGCCGGCAAGAGCGTGATCAGCGTGAGAACGAAGAGAATCGTCCACGGCGTCGAATCCGCGGGATGCAGCTTGGTATTTAAATCGGGAAGCAGAGGCACACTGGCCGGAGCTGCCGCAGCAAGCGCGCCCGGCCAAGCTCCCAGCCAGCCTTCCATCGAGCCTCCAAGCGGCCCTCCCAAACAGCCTCCCAAACAGATCGTCACCATGAGATCCTCGGCTGCCGCTCAATAGCGCCGCGCGGCCCACGACGCACGCCAGCTTGCAATCCGGCTCCCGCGCCCACTCCAGGTCTTTCGTCCAGCGGATAAAACGCCGGACCGCCTTCGGCTGACGTCGCCACCAGAATCTTTCTCCCCTCGGCCTCGACCAGCGCGAGCGACTGCCGAGGAGCCAGCGCGATCCGCTCGAGAAGCTCGAGGCGCCTCTCGGCGCGCGGCCTTGGGCGAAACTTCGCCATCAACCACCCCGCGAGTCCGCCCATTCTCTCCGTCAATTCGCCGCTTTTACTCATGAGTCCTTATTCCCCAGCCCCAATTCCCCGCCTTCCCGGTCCCTCGTTCCCTTGTTCCCTTATTCCCTCGTTCCCTTGTTCTCTCGGTCCCTGCTTCTCTCACGCCAGTCGCGTCACGCGCACCGCCAACTTTGTTTCCAGAACCTCGAACTCGCTCCACGCCAGTTGCACGTCTCCGGCGGCCAGCGGCAGGTCGATGCCGTGACACCACTGCGACTCGATCAGCGCTCCCGGCTGGAGAGCCAGCAGGTGGCGCACGCGAAACTCGCGCACCGGCACAGCCACGTCCAACTCGACCGGCAATCGCGCCACCAGCGGCCCGAAACCGGGCTCGCTCTCGTCCTCCCCCGCTTCCCCCGGCTGCCGCGGCGAGGGGACCAGCGCCTGGCCGGGTTCCGTTTGAGGCGCGCACCGCACAACAGGCTCCGCCGCCGAAACCGGCCTCGCCGATCCCGAACCGGGAGGCGCCGGCCTCGGATTCGAACGCACGTCCGCCGCAACTGGAACGGATGAGGCCATCTCGCAGAAAGCCCTGCAGAAATGGGACCAGAGGAAGGAAGAAGGGATTGGAATGGATTAAGGTATACGCGCAGACTCTACTGCCGGGCGACTCCGCCGTAACATTCAATTCACTTCGCTGCTACACTTGAAGTTGGAAAGACTTTGCGGCTTCTCATTTGGATTGGCCGCCTTCCGAGGTCGAAAACCATGCCTGAACAGCCAGAAAACAAGAGTTTCGCCGGTACCAGCCTGCGCCTTAAAGTCGGCCTCGCCGAGATGCTCAAAGGCGGCGTCATTATGGATGTCATGTCCGTCGAGCAGGCCCGCATCGCCGAGGAATCCGGCGCCGTCTCCGTCATGGCGCTCGAGCGCGTCCCCGCCATGATCCGCGCCGAGGGCGGCGTGGCCCGCATGGCTCGCCCCAGCCTCATCAAGCAGATCATTCAGGCCGTTTCCATCCCCGTCATGGCCAAGGCCCGCATCGGTCACACCGCCGAAGCGCAAATTCTTCAAGAGCTCGGCGTCGACTACATCGACGAGAGCGAAGTGCTCACGCCCGCCGACGAGGCGCATCACATCGACAAGCACGCGTTCACTACACCCTTTGTGTGTGGCGCGCGAAACCTCGGAGAGGCGCTCCGCCGCATCGCTGAAGGCGCGGCCATGATTCGCACAAAAGGAGAGGCCGGAACCGGCAACGTCGTGCACGCCGTCCAGCACATGCGCCAGATCACGCGCGAGATGCGCACCCTCACCGTGCTTTCCGAGCAGGAACTCTACGCTGCGGCAAAAGATCTGCAGGCTCCCTACGAGCTGGTCGCGATGGTCGCCCGCGCGGGCAAGCTTCCCGTGCCCAACTTCTCTGCCGGCGGCATCGCCACGCCTGCTGACGCTGCGCTCATGATGCAGCTCGGCGCCGAAGCCGTCTTTGTCGGCTCGGGAATCTTCATGAAGGAGCGCGCCACTCCGCTCGATGTCGAGAACTCGCCCAAGGAGCGCGAAGAAGCCATGTCGCGTGCCAAGGCCATCGTCGTCGCCACCACGCACTTCAACGACCCCAAGATTCTCGCTGAAGTCTCGGAGCAGGTCACGGGCACGATGAAGGGCCTGGCCGCCGCGGCCATCGAAGAGTCGCAACTTCTACAGACTCGCGGCTGGTGACCACCTGCGGCGGGGCGGCCGCTCGCTGTTCGCTCGCAGGAGCTTCGTCTGTTCTTGATCTCTGCGCCTAAAGAATGTGCAAACGAAGCCAGGTACCCAGCCAAACCTAAGGTATCGGATGCCCGAAAAGCTCAGCCCATTCCTTTCTATTTCCTACGAGCCTCGACATAAGCTTGGCTCCGGTCGGTCGATAAAGAGCATGTATTTCAGATTGTGTAACGCCTGAGACATTCAGCCCTATTGCCTTATACGCATCCGGAAGCGCGGGAAATCTCCGCTCCCATAGACCCCATACGCCTTCGCGAAGGTGCAGATAAGCAACGACGCCAACTCCATCGCGTGCGTCCGCGATCCCAACCTCGTCTTCCCAATCCATAATTGACCTCCAAACGAAAAGCTCTCAAGGCAGATGAGTTAATGGAAGCACTTGATGACAATTGATGCAATGACCAATATTCAATCTTAGGGGCGGAGTTAGGGATTTTATAAGAGAGAAATCTCATTTCTTGCATAGCCCGACGATTGATCCGCCGATTAATGGCGGCGGTATCAGCCCTCGCTCTCCTCTTGCGAAGGGCTATAAGCCGCCACTATCGGTTTTTCGAGCTCAGACCGGCCTCCCGCCACGGGCGGTTGACGGTGTAAACTAAATAGTCTACACTCTGATAATGATCGGCACGTTCCGGCACAAGGGGCTTGAGGAGATTTATCTCACCGGTAAGACCCGCCGGATTCGCTCCGATCAGATCAGGAAGTGCATTCGCATCCTGCAGTTGCTGGAAGTCGCCAGTCAGCCCGAGGAGATGAACATTGCCGGCTTTCACTTCCACACGCTGCAAGGCAAACCGAAGCGATGGTCCGTGCGGGTGACCGCGAATTACCGGATCACCTTCGGTTGGTCGGGTGAAACCGCGTTGGATGTCGATGTCGAAGACTACCACTAGCTATCTGGATCGGGAGGATGTCATGGAGAGGAAGAGCGCACTGCCACCCGTTCATCCGGGTGAGATTCTCAAGGAAGATATCCTGCCCTCGACGGGCCTCTCCGTAACGGCTGCGGCCAAAGCTCTCGGCGTCTCCCGCCAGTTGCTTCACGACATTCTGTCGGAGCGCAGGCCCCTTTCCGCCGTCATGTGCCTGAAGCTCTCCCGGCTGCTGGGCGGCTCACCGGAAGTGTGGATACGGTTGCAGGCAGCTTACGACCTGAAAATGGCGGAACAGGACAAGAAGGTCATGGACCGCGTGGTGCGAATCATGCCACTGCAACGAGCCGAAGAACTTCGGGCCTGAACCCTTGGCCGGGCGCCCGCAGCCGCTCACGCCGAAAGCTTGTTGAGCAAATCGATCTTTACATCCCCATCCGGAAACACCGCGCGAATCTCCAGCGTCCCGCCCATTGCTTCAACGTAGCTCCTGAGAGTGCTGAGGTACATGTCGGTGCGCTTTTCCAGCTTGGAGATGTTTCCCTGGTCCATTTCCAGCACCTCGGCCAGCCGCGTCTGCGTCATCTCCCGCGCGTTGCGAAGTTGATGCAAAGGCATCTTCGCAAGCTCCTCTTTGGCGCGAGCCTCATTCCTCGCCCGGCGTTCCGGGGACATCTTCGCCCGCAACTCTTCAAAATTTCTCGCCATGACTACTCTCCTCCGATCTCGCGCAGGTGCTGCGCATAAATTGCATCCGCTTTTGGCACAAACTCCCGATACCAGCGGGGATTGCCTGTCTTGTCGCCGCCGATCAGCAGAACCCCTGTGCGCCGCGGATCGAAGGCGTACAGGACACGGTAAGGCCGGCCTTCATGTTGAACCCGCAACTCGCGCATGTTGGAGAACTGCGAGTCGCGAACTGTATCGGCGTATGGCCTTGTGAGCGCTGGCCCCGCCTCCTCGAGCATGTGCACTGAGGAATCGATGCTATCTTGCTCATCGACGCTCAGCCCGTCCCACCACTCGCCAAATTCATCCGTGAACTCGACTTCCCAGGCCACCAATCAATTATGTACTAAATCACATATGTCGTCAAGGGAATCATGGGAGTTGAATGCAACCGGCACCACACCGCGCACGTTCCCTCCTCCTCCGGAAGATGGCCACCTCCGCAGCCGAAGACTGCTGCATCACCGCAGGCGGCTTGACATAGTCATATGACTAGTCATATGACTATATGAGGAGGTCAGCCCGATGGTCTGGCAGGTCTACGACGCAAAAGCCCGCTTCAGCGAGTTCCTCGACGCGGCCCTCGAAGATGGCCCGCAGGTGGTCACGCGTCGCGGAGTGGAAACCGCCGTTCTTGTTCCGATCGACGAGTGGAAGCGGTTGCGCGGCGAGAAACGCGAATCCATCAAGGACATCCTGCTGGATCCAAACGGACCGTTCGATCTCGACATTCCTCCCCGGAGAAAATGGCGCAGGCGTAAGCCCGTCGTATTCGAGTGAGCACGATGTATCTCCTCGATACGAACGTGATCTCCGAATTACGCAAACGCAAGCCTCGCGGAGCTGTTCTTGCGTGGCTTAATTCGGTTCCCTCTGAACAGATTCAGATTCCTGCCATCGCCGTTGGTGAATTGCAGAATGGCGTCGAGCTAACCCGGCTGCAGGATAGGGTGAAGGCAGCCGAAATAGAGCACTGGATCAACCGCATAGTCCGCGCCTTCGTTGTCTTGCCGATGGACGGGAACGGATTCCGCGAGGTCGCGCGGCTGATGATCGGTCAATCGGACGAATTGTTCGAGGACGCCATGATAGCCGCGACCGCCCGGATTCACGATCTCATTGTCGTCACAAGGAACGTGAAGGACTTTAAAACCTTTGGCGTTCAGGTATTCAACCCCTTTGCTGGCAATCCGAAACAACAAAAAACCTAAGTCTTCCGACGAACCCTGAACCCGTCGCGGCCCGCTTTCCTTTCCTCCGCGTCAGGCACCCTATCCGATTTTCGGTGCGTCCAAGCAAAAGGTGAGGTAAATTCAACCTCACAGGGTTCCCCATGCCCCCTATCTTTACTCCCATCCCGTCTGAGGTCGAACGCAAAGCCCCCGGAACCGGAGGCAAGCCGCCGGTCGACCGCCGACCCACCGGCGGTGGCGGCGGCGGAGGCGACGACGACTGGCGCAGTCCGCGGCGCGGCCCCCGCGATGTTCTGCACCGCACGCGCGCATTCGTCTTCTGCGCCCTGGCCGGCGACATGATGTTCTTCTTCGCCCTGGTTGCGGTTTTTTACGCGCGCCAGCTCGCCACGCACATGGACCCGCGCACCCTGCAGCAGATCGGCGACTGGCATCCGGTTCTTTTGCCGCGGATTCTCTACTTCAATACCGCGATCCTGGCCCTCAGCTCCATCACCATGGAGCTCGCGCGCCGCCACATCTTCCGCGAGTTCGATGTCCTCGAAGAATGGCTGGGCCTGGGCAAGCCAGCTCTTCGGCGCACTCTGCCCTGGCTCGGCGCCACGCTTCTTCTCGGGATCGCGTTTCTCGCCGGTCAGGTCATAGCCTGGCGCCAGCTCACCGCGCAGGGATTCGCTTTCACCCACGGAGCCACTCCGGCCAGCTACTTCTTTTACATCATCACCGGCCTGCACGCCGCCCACCTTTTCGTCGGCGTACTCGCGCTGGTCTTCTGCCTTTCCGCGCTCGCCCTCCTCAAGCGCGTCGAATCCCGCCAGATCGCCGTCGACTCAACCGCATGGTTCTGGCACACCATGGGTCTCGCCTGGCTCATCCTGTTTGGTGTTTTGATCTTCGGACAGTAAGACAGGGATCAAGGGACCGAGGGAAAAAGGGACAAAGAATGCCCTCAGCTTTCAGCCAGGACACTCCCGCCCATTTTCTCTGACATAAACCTTGTGTCGGCCTTTCCGCTCGCTTAAGCTCAGCCTAGTAGGCCACAATTTCGTGGGCACATTCGGTCTTCGGTTGAGCCGCGCAAATCCAACGGAGAATAAATGATGTCAACCATTCAAGCTCAGATCTGGAAAGGCTCAACCTTTTGTATCGATCGCATCCAGGGCAAGACTCCCGGCACGGTCGTCTTCCGCTTCACCGGCCCATTTACAGCGCGAGACATGTATGGGACCATGGCCCCCGCCGCCTTCCACAACATCTTCGAATGTGAATTGACGCCGGGCGACGGCACCCCGCTGACCAACATCTTCGACCTCACCGCGGTTCCCTACATGGATTCCGCGGGCCTGGGCATGCTCGTCAGTCATTATGTACGCTGCCATGGCAAAGGTGTGCGGCTCATCGCCGCCGGAGCCGGCCCGCGCGTTCTTCAACTCTTCAAGCTGACCAAGGTGGATACATTCATTCCCATCGCCGCCACCGTTGAGGAAGCCGAAGCCAACTGAGTTGTGTTCGGAATCGGGCCCATATCGCTTGAACGAATCACCACCACCCGACATTTCGTTCCCAATGCGCGGTAGCAAAGCGCTTTGGCGATCTGGCGCCCGTCGAGATCCAGGCGTTGCGAATTGCCCACCAGGCCGAGGCCATAGCGAAAGGTCCGGGCGAGCCCGTAATATGGTTGACTGTGCCGGGGAGGCATGGCGATGACAATCCCCCGAACCAACAGAATTCTGCCGCTTCTCACCTTCCTGCTGATCTCCACATCGTCCGTCCCCGCAGAAACGATACCGGGCCTGGGCACTGCCACCTTTCCGACTACGACGCACTCGGCGGCCGCAGCGCGCGAATTTATGCGCGGTCTGCTTTTACTGCACCTTTTTGAATACGACGATGCCAGCGCGTCGTTTATCGCCGCGGAGGAGGCGGATCCCGGTTTTGCGATGGCGTACTGGGGAGAGGCGATGACGTTCAATCATCCGGTCTGGGATGAGGTGGACGTCCCGGCTGGGCAGGCCGCCCTGGCCAAATTTGGACCCATCCCGGAAGCACGCGCCAAGCGGATTGCCGATCCACGCGAACGAGCATGGTTAAACGCGGTTGAGATTCTATACAGTGGCGCCGGCAGCAAGCCCGAGCGCGACGCTCGCTACGCGACGGCCATGCAGCAGTTGAGCCAGGCGTATCCGAAAGACGATGAAGCGCAGCTCTTCTACGCACTGGCGCTGCTGGGCAAAAGCGAAGGCGTGCGCGACGTTCCCACCTACCTGCAGGCCGGGGCGATCGCGAAAGCGGTCTTCATGAGGAACCCCGACCATCCCGGCGCGGCCCATTACTGGATTCATGCGATGGACGACCCGCAGCATGCCGCGGGAGCACTGGTAGCGGCGCGTGCGTTGTCGAAGATCGCGCCCAGTGCGGCGCACGCGCAACATATGTGCTCCCATATTTTTCTGGCGCTCGGAATGTGGGATGGCGTGGTGCGTGCCAACATCGCGGCCACCGCCGTGACGAACCAGAAGGCCGCAGCAGCAGGAAGGCCGCCCAGACGCTGCGGCCACTACAATTACTGGCTCGAATACGGCTACCTCGAACAGGGTCGCATCGGCTCAGCAAAGAAGGTGGTTGCCGGTTGCCGCGATGAAGCGATGCAATCGGGAATGGCGGCGAAGGCGCGCGGGACCGTCGATCCTGACGATGCGAGTGTCTCCTCGTTCGTCGTGATGCGCGCCCGCTATCTCGTCGACACCGGTCGCTGGCAGGATGAAGTGGCCGGGTGGAAGGTGGACATGGGCGGGGCGCTCATGCCGAAAATCAACGATGCATTCGCCACGGGGTTTGCTGCCGCTGAAGGCGGCGATCTGCCCACCGCCAGAAACTCTCTCGCCACACTGATCGATTTCTTGCCGCAGGCTCCGGCTGCCTTCGACGCTGCCGGCGCGCCGCCAGACGACCCCTTGCGCCGGGTTCCGCAGATTCAGAAGCTGGAACTACAGGCGGTTATCCTGTCGGCTGAAGGCCACGGAGACGAAGCGATAGCGATGGCGCAGCAAGCGGTGGCAGCCGGCGAAGGATTGCCCTATGCGTTTGGCCCCCCGAGCCCTGAGAAGCCCTCGTACGAGCTTCTTGGTGAGCTCCTCCTCAAAGAGGGCAGGAATGCGCCCGCGCGTGTGGCGTTTCAGGCCTCACTGCAACGCGCTCCGCAGAGAACCGAATCCTTGTCGGGCCTGGCACGTGCAGAAAGCGCGATGGGAGACAAGGCAGCGGCCGCCGAGACCAGGCGCCAGCTTCTCTGGATATGGAAGAATGCAGACCCCGGGTACGTGGCCCAAGAGAACGTTCAGCGCAATCTCTCTTCTCCTTCGCACGTTGCGAATTAAAAGATATGCCTCGGGAGCAACACCGCCAACACACTGCCCTGAATTTTCGCTCTGAACTGCCAATAACAGGGCAATGCACCCATCCAGCATGGGTTATCCCCACGAAGAACGGATCGGTCCTGTATAACGCCGACACTTCCCGCACCTTCCGCCCGTTGACGCCCACCTAATTGCGATTCCCTATTCCCTGTTTTCGTTGTCAACCCCTCCACCCTCGGAATTGCTACCCCTATGACCCGCCAACACAATGATTCGCCATTCACTTGTTGACTCTTTCACTTTTTTCATCCAAGTTTGCCGATCATCTCCTGTTTCGAGCGCGTACCCATTCCATAAGCGCCCAACCAGGCTTTTTCGCGGCGGACACTTCCAGCCGCATTCGCGTCTTCGCGCGAGTGCGCGCCTGGCCGCGCGCTTGCGCGCAGATTCATCCCCATAGCGGAAATGCGAAAAGTGTGGGCAGCCGCAATCTCACTCCGGCGGGACAGCGGTCCTGGGCGGCAAAAGCCAGAGCACTGCAACGATCCCGATGAGCGCGAGTGAGGCCGCAGGGCGGAGGTAGGCTACGGGAACGGCTGCCAGATACAGCGAAATAGATGCGATCTGCTTGCCCCAACTGACGTGCGCGGGCCGGGCGCTCTGCCGCCGTATCTGAAACCAGAGCGCCATGTAGGCGAGCCCCGGGAAAATGCTGACTGCGGCGTAGAGCGCCGTAGTGAACGACGAAAGCCCCTTGACGCCAATCCAGTCGGTGGCGAACGGAAACAGCGAGAGGAAGAAGAGGAAAACCAGGTTGGCCCACAAGATGCCGTGAGTCACCGTCTCTGCTTCGTCGACGAGATAGTGATGATTGACCCAGTAAATGCCGATCTGCACGAAAGTGAGCAGATAGAGAAAGATGGTGGGCAGCACAGCCCGCAAACCGGCGAAGCCGTCGGGGCCCGGCACCTTGAGTTCCAGCACCATGATGGTGATGATGACCGCGATAACGCCGTCGGAGATCGCCTCGAGACGAGCCCGGGTGAGGCCTTTTCTGCGCATTCAGATATCAAAATAGCATGGGGGCTGGTGGAAAGCTGACAGCTGGTAGTTGACGTTCTCTACGCCGTGCGCAGATGCAGGAGCGTGCGACAGCGCTCACCCAGGCTGGGCGCCTCAGGACACGCAAAGTAAATTTGCCGGTTGATCCCCATCAGAAGTTGCACCGCCTCCACTTGCGCGTTGTGCGCGCTCAGCGACCCTCCCGCGTGCGCAAACTCGTCGCTCAGGTACTCGATGGAGTGGCCCAGGATCTCCAGCGCGCGGCCTGCCTCGGGCGAGATCCGCCGGCGGTGTGCGCGGCCTTGGTTGGCGAGTGAAACGGGAACCGGAGCCGAAACCGGGAAATTACTCATCGTTGAACAAGAGCCCATGAAGCTTATCCTCACCCGGTTCTTCGGCGCGCCCCTTTGAATCGAACAGAGTACAAAGGTGCTGTCTCAAAATGGCGCACTTGTATTTTTGACGGATCAAACCGGGAAATCCTGTGACGAAGATCACACTAGGCTCGCAAATGTTCCCGCTGGTAACACGCGGCGCCGCCAGAATCGCCCATCCCCATCCCAGCAAAGCACTTGTTCGCTGCCCGCCGCGCCTCACCTTGACGGGAGAGGCGCGAAAACCTAATCTCAAATCAGGGTTTCACTCCTCTGGAGAAGCCTTTTTCTTCGGCGATTCAGGCATAACGCTATCCAATTCATTCAGGCTGGGCGATGAATCCAACCCCGTATGACTGGCAGTATCTCCCTCTGCTGATGCAGATTCTTGCCGCCTTTCTCCTTGGGGTCGTGATGGTTGTGGCCTCCTGGTTCGTCGGCCGCCATCGCAACACCAAGGTCAAGCTGGCCGCTTACGAGTGCGGCATTCAGGCAGTCGGCGATGCGCAGGGCCGCTTCAGCGTGCGCTTCTATCTGGTCGCTGTTCTCTTCATACTCTTCGATGTGGAGATGGTCTTCATGATGCCCTGGGCCGTCATCTACCGCCAGCTTCCTCAACTCACCGGCTCCCGCCTCTTCGGCTTTTGGGAGATGCTCGTCTACCTCGGCTTTGTCGCCGTTGGCCTCTATTACATCGTGCGCAAAGGGATCTTGAACTGGAGCCACGACAAAGCGGATCTGTAATGCAGTAAACAGTGGACGGTGATCAATGGTCAGTTCTTTCCGCGATTCACAAGTCCATTGCGCAGCGATAAGCAATCATTGAGGAGATAAGGCTTTAGGATGACGAGCCAAACCCCCACCCTCGCCGGCAAGCAAGCTGTCCTTGAAGGACTGCCGGACAACGCCGCCATCAAGGCGCTCCAAACCCCGAATATTGGCGCCTGGAATCCGCAGGCCTTCCTCGACGCGCGCTTCGACTTCGGCGAGCTCACGCTTACGATTGCGCCCACCGCGATTCGTGCCGCCTGCGCCACTGTGCAGGCCGCAGGCTACAACTTCTTTGAGGACATGACCGCCGTCGACTGGTTCCCTCAAACGCCCCGCTTCCAGTTGAGCTATCACATCCTTTCGTTCGCCCTGAAAGAGCGCGTCCGCCTGCGCGTCATGCTCGACGAGGCCGATCCCACGGTCGACTCCATCACGCCTGTCTGGGCCGGCGCCAACTATTACGAGCGCGAGGTCTTCGATCTCTTCGGGATCAGATTCGCCGACCATCCCGATCTGCGCCGCATCATGATGCCCGACGACTGGAAGGGCCATCCCCTGCGCAAGGACTACCCGGTGGAGGGTTACCGCTGATGACGGAGAATCCCGGCGCGCCCGTGCTCGATCTCCCCGCTGCGGTAAGCACCGGCGAGCGGCGCATGGTCCTGAATATAGGCCCGCAGCACCCAGCCACGCACGGCGTGTTGCGCCTTATCGTCGAGCTCGACGGCGAAGTCATCGTCAGCGTCACGCCCGAGATTGGTTACCTGCACACGGGCATCGAGAAAACCTGCGAGGCCAAGTTCTACCAGCAGGTCGTCCCGCTCACCGATCGCATCAACTACCTCGATCCGCTCTCCAACAATCTTTGCTACTGCCTGGCCGTCGAAAAACTTCTCGGCCTCGAAATTCCCGATCGCGCCCAGTGGATTCGCGTTCTGCTCACCGAGCTCAGCCGCCTGAACTCGCACTTGATCTGGCTCGGCACGCACGCCATGGACATTGGCGCCCTCACCGTCTTCCTCTACACCTTCCGCGAGCGCGAAGAAATTCTCCGCCTCTTTGAAGCTGTCGCCGGCCAGCGCATGATGACCAGCTACTTCCGTATCGGCGGGCTCTCCATGGAGCCGCCGCTCGACTGGCTCGACCGTGTGCAGCATTTCATCACCACGTTCCCGGAAAAAATCGACGAATATTCCAACCTGCTTACGGGCAATCCAATCTTCATGAATCGCTTGAAAGGTGTGGGCTATCTCTCTCCTGAAGATGCAGTTGCGCTCGGCGTCACCGGCCCTCCTCTGCGCGCCTCCGGAATCGATATCGACCTCCGACGCGACATGCCCTACTCGAGCTACGAAAAGTTCCAGTTCAAGGTGCCCATCTCCACTGTCGGCGACACCTGGGCGCGATACGAAGTCCGCCTCGTTGAGATGCGCGAGAGCACCAAGATTGTCCAGCAGGCGCTCGACGGCATGCCCGGCGGCCCGGTCAAAGCCAATGCTCCCAAAATCGTTCTGCCCGATCGCGAAAAAATGAAAACGGAGATGGAAGCCCTCATTCACCACTTCAAAATCGTCACCGAAGGCTTCAATGTTCCGGCGGGCGAAGTTTATCAGGGCATGGAATGTGGCCACGGCATTATGGGCTACTACGTGGTGTCGGATGGCACTTCAAAGCCCTACCGAGTCCATATGCGCTATCCGTCGTTCGCCACGTTGCAGGCCGTCGAAACCATGTGCAAGGGCCGTTTGATCGCCGACCTCGTCGCTGTCGTCGGCTCCATCGACATTGTTTTGGGGGAGATCGACCGTTGACCTCCGCACCGGCTCACTCGTTGGAAGCGCTCTGGGCAGAGCTCTGGACCTCTCTCGCTTCCCTGCTCCGCAGCTACACTGCGGCCCACGGCCTCCACTCGAAGCGCGAGGCCGCCGTCGAGCTGACCGAGGAGAAAATCACCGTCCGCCACAATGAAAAATGGCTGCGTCTCATTCGCAATCACGCAATCCTTACCTGGACGCGAGAAAATGGAACCATGGGAAGCCTGGAGTTGACCGAAGCTGGAACCCTGCGCAGCAGCACGCACGAGGAAGCCATGGATATGACAGCAGAACAGTGGGCGAGGGAACTGATGCTGGAGTCGCCGCAACTCGAGCCGCACGGGAGATCATGAGATGACCCCGAAGAAGACCAAATCCGGACCCGCCTCCGTCTTCTCGCCCCAGCTGGCGGCGCGCTTTGACACACTCGTCCAGAAATATCCCGTCAGCCGCTCTGCCCTCATCCCCATGCTGCTCTACGCGCAGGACGAGGTCGGCTATCTCTCCGAGGCCGTCGTCGCCGAGATCGCCCGCCGCATCGGTATCACCGAGCTGGAAGTGCGCAACGTCGCAACATATTACTCCATGCTTCGCTTCAAGCCGGCCGGCGAGTTCAACATCCAGGTCTGCACCAACATCAGCTGTATGCTCCGTGGAGCCTACGAAGTCTACGAGCGCTTCCGCGAAGAACTCGGCGTTGGTCCCGACGGCGTCACCGCGGATGGGCTCTTTTCTCTCGAAGAGGTTGAGTGCATTGGCGCCTGCTGCTGGGCGCCCGCCATCCAGGTCAACTACGAATTCCACGACGAGCTCAAGCCCGATCTAGTGCCCGGCATCATCGGCGCGTATCGGCAGCGAGTTGAAAATCGAGCCCAGGACAAGGATGAAGATGCCTAGGCTTGTCTCCCATCCCGATGAGGTCAAAATCATCTCGCGCCGCTTCGGCATCGGAGCCACCGACATCGATCGCTACATCGAGCTGGGCGGCTACGAGGCCGTGAGGAAATGCATCGCGCAGGGCCCCGACTGGATTGTCGATGAGATGAAGACCAGCGGCCTGCGCGGCCGTGGCGGCGCGGGCTTTTCGACGGGCATGAAGTGGTCGTTCGTTCCCAAACAGGCCGCCAAGCCAAAGTACATCCTCGTCAACGGCGACGAGAGCGAGCCCGGCACCTGCAAGGATCACCTCCTCTTCCTGCACGATCCCCACTCCATCATCGAAGGCACCATCATCGCCGGCCTCGCCGTCGGTTCAAAGATGGGTTTCATCTATCTGCGCGGCGAGTACCGCTATCTTCTCGAGATTACGGAGCGCGCCGTCGCAGACGCCTACAATCGCGGCTTTCTCGGCAAAAACATCTTCGGCACCGACAACGAATTCCAAATCATCACGCAAACCGGCGCGGGCGCTTACGAAGTCGGCGAGGAATCGGCGCTGATGGAATCGCTCGAAGGCAAGCGCGGCATTCCGCGCATCAAACCGCCCTTCCCTGCCGTCGTCGGCCTCTATGGCGGTCCCACGGTCATCAACAACGCCGAAACCATCGCCACCGTGCCCCACGTTATCAATATGGGAGGGCCGGCCTACGCGGCCGTCGGAACGCCGCGCAACGGCGGCACGCGCCTCTTCTGCATCAGCGGCCACGTCGAGCGCCCCGGCGTCTACGAGCTGCCCATGGGCTACAACCTCAAGAAGATGATCTACGACGTTGCCGGCGGCATTCGCGGGGGCCGTAAATTGAAGGCAGTCGTTCCCGGCGGATCATCGACTCCCGTTCTGCTTCCCGAAGAGATCGACATCGGCATGGACTTCGACCAGGTGGGCAAGGCCGGCTCCATGCTCGGATCAGGAGGTGTGGTTGTGATCGACGACCAGACCTGCATCGTCGAATTCGCCCTCCGCACCATCAGCTTTTACGCGCATGAGAGTTGCGGCTGGTGCATCCCTTGCCGCGAGGGCACCGACTGGCTCAAGAAATCGCTCACGCGCTTTCATGCGGGCTTTGGCTCGGCGGCTGACATCGACAACATTCAGTACCTCGCCGAAAACATGCTGGGCCGCACTTTCTGCCCGCTGGGCGACGCAGCCGCCATGCCGACCATCGCTTTCGTTAAGAAGTTTCGCCAGGAATTTGAAGATCATTTGAACGGCAAGCCCTGCCCGTTTGCAAAAGAGGGCGTGCCACAGTTGACCGTTGTGTAGGTGGTCAGAAGAGCTTTGGAGTTTTGAAGGGTACGGGCTTTAGCCCGTACATCAACAGAGCAAGATTGATCGGGGCTTTAGCCCCTGAGGGATCGCAAACAAGGAATGCCCGACGTAACCTTCACAGTCGACGGAAAAAAGCTCACCGCGCCCGCAGGAACGCTGCTCATTGACGCCTGCCGGAAGGCCGGCATCGAGATTCCGGCGTTCTGCTACTATCCCGGCCTCTCGCTTCAGGCTGCCTGCCGCATGTGCGTCGTGCGCCAGGAAAAAGTTCCCAAGCTGCAAACCGCCTGTACCACGCAGGTCGCCGAGGGTCAGGTCTTCCTCACCGAATCACCCGAGATCGCGCAGGCGCGCAAGGCCACCATCGAACTGCTGCTCGGCAACCACCCGCTCGACTGCCCCGTCTGCGACGCCGGCGGCGAGTGCGAGCTGCAGGACATGACCTTCAAATACGGCGCAGGCGAAAGCCAGTTCGTCGAGGTCAAGCATCATCGCGACGAGCAGCAGTGGTCGCCAGCCGTCTTTTACGATCGCCCGCGCTGCATTCTCTGCTACCGCTGCATCCGCATGTGCGGCGAAGGCATGGACGTATGGGCGCTCGGCATTCACAATCGCGGCGCCGACTCCGTTATCGTTCCCAATGACGGCCATCAACTCGACTGCGAGCAGTGCGGCATGTGCATCGACGTTTGCCCCGTGGGCGCGCTCACCAGTGGCAGCTATCGCTACAAAACACGCCCCTGGGAGATGAACCACGTCTCGACGGTCTGTACGCACTGCTCCGACGGCTGCAAGGTCACGCTCGGCGTGCGCCAGGCCAACGACGGGTCCGCCATCGTTCGCGCCGACAATCGCGACAAGAGCGGCATCAACGGCGACTTCCTCTGCGCCAAGGGCCGCTTCGGCTTCGATTTCGTCGAGAGTCCCGACCGCCTCACGCAGCCTCTCGTCCGCAACGCGCAAGGCGAGCTCGAGCCCGCCACATGGGAACACGCCATTCGCGTCGTCGCCGGAAAGCTGAAAGAAATCCGCGACACACGGGGCGGCAGCGCCATCGGCGTCATCGGCTCCAACCGAACAACAAACGAAGAGAACTACCTGCTGCAAAAATTCGCACGGACCGTTCTCTGCACCAACAACATCGACCACGAGCGCACAACAGACTACGCGTCCTTTGCGCGCGCCCTCGCAGGCCATCCCGGCAAAACCGCCAGTCTGCGCGACATCGCGTCCGCATGTGCAGTTCTCCTCGTCGGCGGCAATCCCACCGACGCGCATCCGCTCCTCGCCTGGCTGCTCCGCACCAACGTGCGCCTCAACCGCGCCCGGCTTTACGTCGCAAATTCCGCGACCATCAAGCTTGCGCGCCAGGCCAAAGCCACGCGCGAGCTTCGTCCCGGCGACTACAGCAAGCTCGCCGCCTCTCTCGACTCCGGCCGAACCGACTTCAGTAAGGCGATCCTCGCCGAGGAATCGCTGATCGTGATCTTCGGCGAGGAGTTTCGCGGCGAGGCCGTCGAAAGCCTCATCGCCTGGGGCATCAAGCGCGGTAACGTTCGCTTCGCCTATCTCGGCGACCACTCGAACTCTCGCGGCGCTGCCGACATGGGCCTCTTCCCCGACTTGCTGCCCGGCTATATTCCGGTCACTGCGCCCGGCGCGTTCGCCGAATACCCCAACCTCCCCGCCGCGCCCGGCAACTCGTTGCCGCAGATGCTCGATGCCGCGGCCGCTGGCGATCTCGGCGCGCTTCTCGTGGTCGGCGCCAATCCTGTCTCGCACGCCAAGCTCGATCCCGCGGTTTTCCAGCACACCTTC
This sequence comes from uncultured Acidobacteriaceae bacterium, assembly GCA_963823805.1. Classification (GTDB taxonomy): domain Bacteria; phylum Acidobacteriota; class Terriglobia; order Terriglobales; family Acidobacteriaceae; genus Telmatobacter. The sequence continues at coordinate 1,037,002 of CAWGMW010000001.1, forward strand.
CTCATCGTGCAGGATCTTTTCCTCACCGAGACTGCCGCTCTCGCTGACGTTGTTTTTCCCGCCGCGAGCCTCTACGAAAAATCCGGCACTATCACCAATACTTTTGGTGACATCCAGATCGTTCGCAAGGCCGCCGACCGCGCTGGCGTCAAACCCGACTTTGAAATCCTCGTTCGCCTCGCCGGCGGCATGGGCGTCGACGTCAGCACGCTGGTTCCTTTTGGCAAACGCGGCACCACCGGCGATCTCGGTCAGTCGCGCGGTGCCCAGTCCGGCGAGGCCGACCGTCACGCCGTCTGGCTTGAAGCCAATGGCCTCGAGCCCAAGCTCAGTCCCTTCGATCCACTCGCAGCGCTCGACGAGATCGAGCGCCTTGTTCCCGGCTATACTCTCGACCGCGTCAATCTCTTCGCGGGCAATGACGTGCACACCGAGCCGACCTCGCCCGCGCTCGAGTCCGGATTTGTTCCCGTCTCCGCGCTCGCCGCGCCGGAACTCGTCGTTCCCGCGCACGACACTCTTTTCACTTCAGGCACGCTGGGCCGATACAGCCAAGCGCTCCGGCAACTTGAGCAACATCAAGCAAATGAACTTCGAAAATCGGAACTCGCAAAATCCGCAGCCGACTGAAACATGCAGCCGTTTCTAACTCGCTAACCTGCTGACTCGTTCTTTGAAGAAGGCCAAACGCACGTGACGATCCTCGCATTTTTTCTCTGGAGCCTTGCCAAGGTCGCCGTAGTCACGGTGATCATGCTCATGGGCATCGCCTATACCGTGCTTCTCGAGCGCAAGCTCGTCGGCCGCATCCAGAATCGCTGGGGCCCAAGCCGCGTTGGCCCATTCGGCCTTTTACAGCCACTTGTCGACGGCGCAAAGTCCTTCCTCAAAGAAGACCTGATTCCAACCGCCGTCTATCGGCCGATCTATCTCCTCGCGCCCATCATCTCGCTCGGCTGCGCGCTCATCGCCATTGCCGTCATTCCCTTCGGCGCGCCCGGCCTGGGCCCGCACGGCTTCGATCTCTTCGAGATCTCCAACATCAACGTCGGCCTGCTCGTCATTCTCGGCATCACTTCCATCGGCGTCTACGGCATCGCTCTCGCCGGCTGGTCGTCGAACAACAAATACTCCCTGCTCGGTTCGCTCCGTTCATCGGCGCAGCTCATCAGCTACGAACTGGCCCTTGGCCTCTCGCTCGTCGGCGTCGTACTCCGCGCCGGATCGCTCAACCTGCGCACCATCGTGGAGCAGCAGGCCACTCTCGGCGCAGCCACCTGGAATATCGCCGGAGGGGGCCAGATTCTTGCGTTCTTCATCTACCTCATGGCCGCCTTCGCCGAAACCAACCGCTCGCCCTTCGATCTGCCCGAAGCCGAAAGCGAGCTCACCGGCGGCTATCACACCGAATACAGCTCGATGAAGTTCGCCATGTTCTTCATGGCCGAATACGGCAACATGATCAACGTGGGTTGCGTTGCCACGCTGCTCTTTCTGGGCGGCTGGACGAGCCCCTTTGGCGATTTGATGGGCCCGTTCCAGAGCAACTTCCTCAACGCATTTCTTCCGCTCTTCTGGTTTGTGATTAAAGTTTTCGCGTTTCTCTGTCTCTACGTCTGGGTGCGCGGCACGCTGCCCCGCTTCCGCTATGACCAGCTGATGAACTTCGGATGGCGCTATCTGCTTCCGCTCGCCATCCTCAACATTGTGGGAACCAGCCTGTGGCTGGCCTATCGCTGAGCGCGCGCATCCGGATCATGTGGGTGCCCCCGGTCCCTCGCATTTGGGGACCGGGGAAACGAATTAGCTTGGGAACAACACCATCAAATGAGTCGCGTCAGGCTCATTTACAATCGGGAAGGATTTTCCTCGAACGACGATGCACCTGATCCTGTTCTTCATTTTCGCCGGATTCTGCCTCGCGGGAGCCGTCAATCTCCTGTTGCAGACCCATCCCATCAACAGCGCGCTCTCGCTCATCGTCGTCATGACCTCCCTCGCCGTCCTTTACCTGTTGCTCGGCGCGGAGTTCCTCGCCATCGCCCAGATCATCGTCTACTCCGGCGCCGTCATGGTCCTCTTCACCTTCGTCGTCATGCTGCTCAACGCAGGCCGCGAAGAGCGCACTCTCGGCAGCAAGGCCGCGGCCCGCGTCGGTTTTCCCGCAGTTGTCGCAATCTTTGCCGTCCTCGCCACCATCTTTCTTCATGTGCAGGGCCTCGGCTCTGCGCATCTCGGTGAAGGCCTCTCCAACGCGCCCGGCCAATCGAACCTGGTTCTCCTCAGCCAGGTGCTCTTCCGCGAACTGCTTCTCCCATTTGAAGTCACCTCGGTGCTCATCCTCATCGCCATCCTTGGCGCGGTCGCGCTCGCGCATGTCGAAGGCTCGAAGATGCCCAGCTCGGAAAGGACGGCCGAAAAGTGAGCTTCCTTCAACACGACGTCCCGCTGTCCTGGTATCTGCTCTTGAGCGCCGTCCTGTTTTCGCTTGGCGTCGTCGGGTTTCTCATCAAGCGCAACCTCATCACCGTCTTCATGTCCATTGAGCTCATGCTCAACGCCGTCAATCTCTCCTTCGTCACCTTTGCTTACCAATGGCACGAGGTACGTGGCCAGATCTTCGTCTTTTTTGTCATGATGGTCGCCGCCGCTGAGGCTGCAGTCGGCCTCGCCATCATCATCGCTGTCTTCCGCGCGCGTTCCACGTTAGCCGTCGATCGTATCGACCTGATGAAGCTATGAACGAGTCCGCACATCTTTGGCTGATTCCGCTGTTCCCGCTGCTGGGCTTCCTGCTCAACGGAATCCTCGGCTCGCGCATGCCCCGGCGCCTCGTCTCGGCCATCGGCGTCCTCGCGCCCCTCGTATCCCTCATTCTGGTTTTGGGTGACTTCGGAGCCACCGTCATCACTGCGGCATCAAGCTGTCGAGGATGCGGAAATGTTACCGCGCTCGCACTCCCCGCTGCTGAATCGCTCTCTTATCCCTGGCTCGCTATCGGAGCGCTCCGCGTCGACTTTATCTTCGTCCTCGATCAGCTTTCCGCGGTCATGCTCCTGGTGATCATGGGAGTCGGCTTCCTCATCCACGTCTACTCCGTCGGCTACATGCGCGACGAGCCCGGCTACGCGCGCTACTTCAGCTTCCTCAATCTCTTTCTCTTCTTCATGTCCGTTCTGGTCCTCGCCGGCAACTTTCTCCTCATGTTTGTCGGCTGGGAAGGTGTCGGCCTCGTCTCTTACTTGCTCATCGGTTTCTATTTCCAGCGCAACTCCGCCGCCGATGCAGGCAAAAAGGCATTCATCGTCAACCGCATCGGCGACTTCGGTTTCCTCATCGGCATCTTCCTCGTGCTTTCAACCTTCGGCACGCTCAGCTTCAGCGGAATCGCGGTTCACCTTGCGGTTGAACCCGCGTGGCACGGCACTGTCCTCACGATCATCTGTCTCTGCCTGCTCGTTGGCGCTGCCGGCAAAAGCGCTCAGCTACCGCTCTATATCTGGCTGCCCGACGCGATGGAAGGCCCGACCCCCGTCTCCGCGCTCATCCACGCCGCCACCATGGTCACGGCCGGCGTTTACATGATCGCCCGCACGCATCTGCTCTTCGATCGCGCTCCCGCCGCGCTCTGGACAGTCGCCATCGTCGGCGCGGCCACCGCTTTGTTCGCCGCCACCATCGCTCTCGTCCAGAACGACATCAAGCGCGTGCTCGCCTACTCCACCATCTCGCAGCTCGGCTATATGTTTCTCGCCTGCGGAGTGGCGGCCTACTCCGCGGCCATCTTCCATCTCGTGATGCACGCGTTCTTCAAGGCGCTGCTCTTCCTCGCCGCCGGCTCCGTCATTCACGCCATGGCCGGCGAGCAGGATCTGCGCAAGATGGGCGGCCTGCGCACCAAGCTTCCCGTCACCTTCTGGACCATGACCGCGGCCGTCTTCGCCATCGCCGGATTTCCACCGTTCGCCGGCTTCTTCTCGAAGGACGCCATCCTCTACGCTGCATTTCTCCAGGGACCCGGCGGCAAGCTCCTCTGGTTCGTCGGCCTTGTCACGGCTCTGCTCACATCGTTCTACATGTTCCGCCTTTGGTATCTCGCATTTTTCGGCAAGCCCCGCAGCGAAACCGGCCATCATCACGCCACGCCGATGTCGATGCTTGTTCCCCTCGTCATTCTGGCCATCCTATCCGTCTGCGGCGGCTGGATCGGGATCGAAAGCTTCAGCGCTTACCTCGCGCCCGCTGCCGCCGCGCGTCGCCCCATGCCCACCGGCAATCCCGGCCTCGAATTCATCCTGAGCGTGGCTGCGGTCCTCGTCGCGCTTGAAGGCTGGCTGATCGCCGACAAATACTACCGGCGCAAGATCGAGCGCCCCGCCGAACTCGCCGCCGCGCTTCCCACCGGCTACAAGCTGCTCTTGAACAAGTACTACGTCGACGAAATCTACGGCGCGCTGATCGTCAAGCCGCTCTTCGCCTTTTCAAAATACGTTTTGGGTGGAGTTGACCTTTTGCTCGCGGGCGTCGCCTGGCTTCTTGCCGGCGTCGCCAGCATTAGCGGAATGATTCTCCAGCGTTGGCAATCCGGGAATCTGCGCTCTTACGCCGCGTGGCTGGCCGCCGGAGCAGCCGTTGTGCTTCTATTCCTGCTGCTCACGGGCTCGCCCCACGCGTGGAGCCTTCCCTTCTTTCATTCCGAAACCATCTACAAAGTTAGTCACATCACCGTGATTAATGCCGGACAGGCGGGGCACTGAGAATGACGAGCATCGACCAATCCATTCTCACCCTCATCCTGCTGGTTCCACTTGCGGGCGCGGTTCTCATCGCGCTCCTGCCCGATCGCGCCAAGCTTCCCAACTGGATCGCGCTCATCACCACGCTCTTCACCTTCCTGCTCACGCTGCATCTTCCCGCGCACTTTGTCGCTGGCCAGTCGGGATTTCAGTTCGAGCAGAACGTCCCCTGGATCGAGAGCCCGGCCATCTTCTACCACGTCGGCGTCGATGGCCTCAGTCTCTGGCTCGTCGTTCTCGTCGGCCTGCTCGCGCCCGTCGGCGTCATCGCCAGTTGGAGCGCCATCCAGACCCGCCGCAAGGTTTACTACGCGCTCTTCCTCGTCCAGCAGACCGCAATGTTCGGCGTCTTTATCTCGCTCGACCTCATGCTCTATTACGGCTTCTGGGAGCTTTCGCTCGTCCCCATGGCAATCCTCATCGCCATGTACGGCCGCAAAGAGGGACCACGCGCCGCGCTCAAATTCTTCCTCTTCACCTTCATCCCCTCCGCGCCGCTGCTCGTCGCGATTCTCTGGCTCTACGCGAAGACTCACACCTTCAACTTCGCCGATCTCCAGTACCAGACCGCCAGTGGGGTTCTTCCCGCCGGTGCTCTCTACTGGGTCGCGCTCGCATTCCTCTTCGCATTCGCGGTCAAGGTTCCCATCTTCCCGCTCCACGGCTGGCTGGCCGACACCTACTCGGAAGCCCCGGTCGCGCTCGCCATGGTCGTCGCCGGCAAGCTCGGCCTCTACTCCATGTTTCGTTTCCACGTCGGACTTTTTCCCGTCCAGTCCCGCGCCATCGCGCCGCTTCTCATCGCACTCGCGGTCATTGGAATTCTCTACGGCGCATGCCTCGCCCTTGTTCAGAAAGATTTCTGGCGTCTGATGGCCTTCGCCGCCCTCAGCCACTTGAGCCTCATCTTTCTCGCCATCTACGGCCTCACTTTTCTTGGCTGGGCCGGCGGCGTCTATCAAATTCTTTCCCACGGCGTCGTCGACGGCGCCCTCTTCCTGCTTCTCGGCGCGCTCGAGCTTCGCTACGCTACCAGCGTCATCAACTCCTACGGCGGCCTCGCCGCCAAACTGCCGCGCATGACCACCTACTTTGTTCTCGCAACCCTCGCCATGATCGGCCTGCCTATGCTTTCGGGCTTCGTCGGCGAGTTCCTCATTCTGTCGAGCACATTCGCCGGAGTCAGCCGCCCCTGGGCCGTCGCCGCCGCGCTCGGAATCATTCTTGGCGCCGTTTACATGCTTTCTCTCGTGCAGCGTATCTTCTACGGGCCTGAGAGCACGCTCACTGCCTCCAAACCCTCCGTTGATCTCCGCTTCGGCGAGCTGGCCATTCTCACGCCGCTCGTTATTCTCATGCTGGTTCTGGGACTTGCGCCCTCTCTCTGGCTCAACACCATCCGCACCGGCGTTCATCCGCCGCAAGACATTCGTTCGCTCCAAATCGAACAGAACTCATCCGCGCCGCCCAGCCCCAATTCATCTCCCTCGGAGGTCCAGCGGTGAATCCAGTTCCCGACATTTACCGCATCCTCCCCGAGGTCATCCTCGCGCTGAGCGGCGTCGCCATCATGCTCATCGACGCCTCGCTCCCTCCCGCATGGTCGCGCCGCCCGCTCGGTTGGGTCGCTGCCATGGGAACCACGATCGCGCTCTGGGCCAGCGTTTGGCAGATTTCTCTGCCTGAAGGAGCAGGCTTTTACTCGACCGTCGAAACCAGCGCTTTCACCGTCTTCTTCCACATCCTCATCTGCGGAATCGTGCTCGTCGCCCTCCTGCTCTCGCTCGACACGCTGCCCGACAACACTCACCATCAAGGCGAGTTCTACGCCCTTATTGTCTTCGGCGCCGTGGGCATGTGCCTGCTCACCTCCGCCGTCGAGCTCCTCCTCGTCTTCATCGCCCTCGAAATCTCCTCCATCTCCACCTACATTCTTGCCGGCTGGCGCAAGCACACCGCCCGCGGCCCTGAAGCCGCTATCAAATACTTCCTCCTCGGTTCGTTCGCTACTGCATTTCTGCTCTACGGCATCGCGCTTATCTTCGGCGCTACCGGAACCACCCAGATCTACCAGATCGCCGCCCTCGCTCCCGCCGCGCAGAATCAAAACCTCGTTCTCGCCGCGCTGGCCCTCATGCTGGTCGGCATTCTCTTCAAAGTCTCCGCCGCGCCCTTCCACGTGTGGACGCCCGATGTCTACGAAGGCGCGCCCTCGCCGGTCGTCGCGCTGCTCTCCACCGCGCCCAAAGCCGCCGCCTTCGCGCTGCTGCTCCGCGTGGTCTACGAGATGTTCCCGCATCTTCGTTCTCTCTGGGCGCCGCTGCTCTGGATCGTCGCCGTTCTCTCCATGACCGTCGGCAACCTCGCCGCCCTGCGCCAGCAAAATGTGAAAAGAATGCTGGCCTACTCCGCCATTGCTCACGCGGGCTATCTGCTCGCCGCCTTCGCCGGCATCGGCGAAATCGGCATCGCTGCCGCCAGCTTCTACATCGCCGCCTACGCCGCCATGAACGTCGGCGTCTTCGCGGTCGTCACGCTCGTCGCCGGTTACGACGAGCAGCTTTCCCTCATCGACGACTACCGCGGCCTTGTCTATCGCTCGCCGATCCTCGGCAGCCTGCTCATCTTCTTCCTTATCTCGCTCATCGGGATTCCCTTCACCGGCGGCTTCTTCGGCAAGTTCTACTCCTTCACGGCAGCGGTCGGCGGCGGCGCTATTTGGTTGGCTGTTATTGGCCTGCTCAACTCCGGATTAGCCGCGGCTTATTACCTCCGCCTCGCTGTCGTCGCTGCGCAGCGGCCGTCGGACGATCAGCGAATCGCGTATCGCAAGCCCGCCGTTGGTGCAGCGGTCATTGCAGCCCTGTTCCTGGCGGTCACGGCCACGCTGGTTCTCGGAATCATCCCCGGCGCAACTCTCGACGCGGCGCAATCCGCTGCGCACACGCTGCAAGCTCCGCCGCAAACCCCCGTCTCCGCCGTCACCGATCCCGCATCGCTGGCGCATTAAATTGCGGTGCATCGCACTCAGTGATTAAAGGGATAGTCTTGAATCCAGTGAAATCCACGGCTCGTTATGAGAAACTGCGCGCTATCCATCCTCTTCAGCTCCAACCGCTGTCCATGCCCATTTACCGTTCCGTCGAGGACCAGGTCATTTTCGTCCAGGCGATCGAAAGTGAAGTTCGCATGCCAGCTCTTGTCGCTGGATGTAGTAAGCGCGAGCGTGTCCTTTTGTGCATCGAGCGAGGCTGAGTATCCGGTCAACGTATCATCCATCTGCTGAACGTGAACCCAGTTCGGATAATCGAAGGTGATTCGCCGCCAAAGCGACGCGTTCGTGGCAATAAGCGGTTGAGGTTGACCGTCGACTGTCAGTTGCTCGATCGCCCAGATCCCTGCGAGTGCCGAATTGGGGCGACCTCCGCCAACTTCATGCCAGCCTCGCCGCACATCCCAAAGGTTGGCCGCAATCATCCAGCACCACAGCACCGCGAGCACAACGCGAACCATCTGGTTCGCTCTAGCCCCACGAAATAAGGGCTGCGGTCGCGGAAGACCAGCAGGTTGATTGCGAAGAAAGAAATTGAAGAGCTGAAGTAGATTGGGCGCAAGTAGGACCAGCGACATGAGGATGAGTTGGAAAGAGAGAAGCTTGACGCAGACATCGTAGGTCATGTTTAGCACGAAAACCTGAATCATATCTGCGAGGCAGACAAGCGCACCCAGCGTGACCGTGCGCGGAACAATCAGCAAAACCCCGCCAGCCAGCTCCGCGCAACCCGTGAATATTTCGTAAGCAGGAGAGATGCCGATCGAACTCCAGAGCAACCCCATCGGAGAAAAGTTTCTAAGCGGCTCAAGGAATTTGAAGGGAAAGGGGAAATAGATTTGCAGTGGAACGACTTTGGCGAATCCGTAGACGAACATCTGGCTGACGAGAGCCACACGCAGAAACAGTTCGAACCATTTCGAAAGAACGGGATAGCTTGTGCGCTTTCGATCGATCACGGACCAGACCGCAGCCGCAAGGATCGCGATCATCAGCAGGCAGAAGGCAAGCACCCAATCGAAGGTCTTGTCCCCGCTCCCCGTGTCTGTGTAGACAAGCTCGGCTTTGGCTCCAAAAAAGTTTCTTGCGACCCAGAGAACTCCCAACCGAACTGGCGACAATGTTGCGTAATCCGGCACGTCAATCACTTGGGCGAACAAAATCGAGTTGATGATTTGACCGGAAAGGGAGCACAGGACGAAGTAGACAAAACAGAAGCGGAATCCAATTCGCTTGGCCGTTGACCAATTCTTTTCAGTGCTTGGGAGCTGTTCACTTGCCACCTGCAATTGTGTAGTCATTCGTCGTCCTCCAAGTCAAAGTTCAGGTGACAAGTTCCGGGGCGAGAAGTGTGGACAGAGCCCAAATATAACCTGGGGTTACTGAACCCAATTAGAATACCCGGGTGGAATCCGCTAAGCCGTCGATCTGCATAGAGTCTCGCCCGAATGGCCTGCAAGCCGGATGATAACCCGTTCCGCAACGCGCCCATCAGGCCCAACCCGTTACAATTTCTTCAATGAAGCTAGGCGAATTGGCAGCGAAGCTGGGCGCGGAACTCCGCGGTGACCCGGACCTTGAAATTACCGGCGTCAAAGGCATTGAAGAGGCCGGCCCGAACGAAATCACCTTCGTCGCCAACGTGCGCTACACCGCGCTCGCCCGCACCACCCACGCCGCGGCCGTCCTCGTCGAGCCTGAGTTCCAGGAAATCTCCGCCGCAACTCTGCGCATCAAGAATCCCTATCACGCCTTCTCGCGCGCGCTCGGCCTCTTCTACCAGCCGCCCACCTACTCGCCCGGAATTCATCACACCGCGGTCATCCATCCCACCGCCGTTATCGGGCCAAACGCGCACATTGGCGCTTACGCGGTCGTTGGTCCCGGCGTCCGTCTCGGCCCCCACGCCACGATCCTGCCTCACGTCGTGCTCTATCCCGGCGTTCAGGTGGGCAGCCACTTCTTCGCGCACGCGCACGCTGTTGTCCGCGAGAACTGCATCCTCGGCGACCATGTCACGCTCGAAAACGGTGTCGTCATCGGCGGGGACGGCTTCGGCTTCGCCAAAAATGCCGAGGGCCATTGGGAAAAAATCCCGCAGTCCGGCCCCGTCCGCATCGGCAGCAACGTCGACGTGCAGGCCAACGCCACCATCGACCGCGCCACCGTCGGCGCTACCGAGATCGGCGACGGGAGCAAGATTGATAATCTCGTTCAGGTCGGTCACGGCTCGCGCGTCGGTAACGACTCGCTCATCTGCGCGCAAACCGGCCTCGCCGGTTCATCCGTCATCGGCAACAACGTGATTCTTGCCGGCCAGGTGGGCATCGCCGGCCACTGCACGGTCGGCGACGGCGTCATCCTCACCGCGCAATCCGCCGTTTCGCACAACGTCCCGCCCGGCAAAATGATCTCCGGCTCACCCGGCTTCGACAATCGCATCTGGCTGCGCGCCGTCGCCATCTTCCAGCGCCTCCCGGAGTTGCTCAAGCGACTTGACCGGCTCGAAAAGCAGGCGGCTCAGAATTCTCCCGCCGCTCCATCTATAGAGGAGCCGGATAAGTGACCCTCATCGCCGCAGCACGCCGCACACTCTTCGCCGGTTTTCTCTCCACCACCCTCTTCGCCGCCACCGCCTGCCACTCCTACCACATCGACACCACCATCGAGAACCACACCGGAGCCGACATTCAGCTTCTCGAAGTCGACTATCCCAGCGCCAGCTTCGGCGCAGACCGCATCGCCTCAGGAGCGCTTTACCACTATCGCATTCAGGTCAACGGCAGCGGCCCGCTTAAAATCACCTACACCGGCGCAGGCGAAAAGCAGATTCAGATCGCCGGCCCCACGCTCGTCGAGCGCCAGCAGGGCCAGCTCACAATCGTTCTTTTGCCCGCCGGCAAAGCGCAATTTATTCCCCAGCTCACTTCGCCCTCCTGATCCGAATCTTCTGCCCCGTAGTCTGCCTCGGCCCGCAGTATCTCCCAAACGCAAGAAGGCGGAGCCGTTTCCGGCGCTCCGCCTTTTGATCCCTTCAGGTTTTTGCCGCGTCCGCAGTTCACGGTGGCCTATTTTTCCCGCGCCGTCAACTCAGTGCGATGGGCTAGCAGCTAAAAGCTAACGGCTAGTAGCTGTCTTTCGTTCCCTGCCCTCAACGCACCATGGTCGAGAACAGCGGCGATTGCAGCAGCGCGCTGAACTCCGTGTCCGAGGCCGCAAATTGAACTTCCAGCTTTCCTGAATTCGAATCGATTGTGGTCTCGCTCAGCGCTTGCTTCTCCGTGTCCGATCCCGTCATCTTCCTCAGCATCACTGCCGCCGAAAGCAGCGACGAAATCGTGGCCGCCGCGATGGAATCGCCCGTTGCAATCGTCAACTGGAACCTCACGCCGTGCGCAAAGTCCATCGAATACCACGACCCCTCCAACCGCTGCTTCACACTGTCGAAGTCGGTCACCGATCCCGCCTCGCCCAGCAGTTGCTTCATCATCGTCTGCGTGCCCTTGTCGTCCAGAATGCTCCACAGCGAACTCGAGTCAACGCTCTGCATCGCGTCCATCATCGAGTTGTTGTTCAGCATGCTTTGGGCCATTCCGTCTCGCGCATCCAGCGCCTTGGTCACAGATTCCTTGCTGCCGAAGATCATGGTCGACGGATCAACGAAGCAAAGTACCATCCCGGTTTTGCTCATCGGGTAGATGCTGTTGGTCCGCACCATCGTGGGCTTCATCTTCTGCGCCTTGAAGCTCGCCAGAATGTCCTCCGTCGGGAACTGCCCCTGTGCGATCCCCACCGACTGCAGCGAGTCGCTCGTCGGCGTCGGCCGGAACAGCGCGAATGCCAGCTCGTCCACGTACTGATCGATCGGCTCGCCCGGGTTCGGGCTCGGCTTTCCGTTAGGCAGAACCGGCTTCAGCGTGAACTTGCTCAACGCCTCGTCAAACTGCTTCAGCTCCGGTGGCTCCACGCGGCTGCGCAGGTTCATTGCCGCCGTCGAATTCTGCATCGCCTTGTAGTCGACTACCACCAGTTGCTGCACTTCGCGCGGAATCGCTCCGCGCGCATCCGTTGTTAACTGTGCTGCAGGGGCTGGCACAACCGCCACCAGCATCAACGCTGCAATCGAACACTTCGCCAGGCTCTTCAACTTAACCCTCCAAATTTCGATCCCGCGCAGGCTCCTTGCCGTCCAACTCGTCCGCGTCGAGTCCAAATTCGCATTTCTTCGCGCCATTTTTACTCTTGGCGCCCTGATTCCATTGTACCGATTTCGAGCCCTCAGGTCCGCCGTTGAGCCCGCCGTACATTACTCTTGGGGCCACGCCAGCGGGTGTTCCAGGCGCCGCTCCAGGACCTTGGTCTGCTCGTCGAATCCATCTAATTGACGCATCCAATCGCTTTCCCGCTCACAAGCCGCCTCGGGAATCAAACCGATTACCTCTCCCTCGGCAATCCCTGTCTTATGCCGGGCTGCCAGGCTCACTACCTTGCGGTGTACCACCGACAGGGGCGTCGCCTCAAAGTCCGTGATATTCATGGACAACTGCGCCCGCCCATGCGCCAGTACCCCCATCGCCTTTACCCCCTTCAATCCGCCTGACGCAGCACGAATCTCGCGGGCGATCGACCGGGCCATCGCCACATCCGACGAATCAAAGTAGATGTTGTAGGCAACAAGGAACTTGCGCGCACCCACGGCGCAGGCGCCGCCCGTAGGATGCAGCACAGGCCCTCCCAGGTCAGGCCGCCGCGTCGGGTCCTTCTGCGCCGCGTCCCTCAGTTCCTCGAACTGCCTCCTGCGCACATCCTCAAGGTTCACCCGGTCAGGCCGCGCCGCCGCCGACTCATAGAAGTAAACCGGCACTCCAAATCGCCGCCAGATCTCCAGGCCGGCCTGCCGCGCCAGCATCACGCACTGCTCCAGCTTAATCCCCCGCACCGGCACAAACGGAATTACGTCCGCCGCGCCGATCCGTGGATGCACTCCCTGCTGCCGGGTCAGGTCGATCAGCTCAACCGCCTTGCCCGCGCCCCGCACCGCCGCTTCAACCACCCCCGCCGGCTCTCCGGCAATCGTCACCACGGAGCGGTTGTGGTCCGCGTCCATCGACCAATCCAGCAAGTGTACCCCATCCATGCGCATGGCCGCGACGATTGCTTCCACGCGGCCGGAATCCGTACCCTCTGAAAAGTTGGGAACGCACTCGACGATCGGCCCGCTCATTGTTGCCCTGCTCTCTTACGTTCCCGCCCTAGTCCCGCTCTCAGTCCACAGTTCGCAGTTTTCTGATCCCTGACCCCTGATCCCTGTTTCTCTACTCCCTATTGGCTACTCCCTACTCCCTGTTCCTTTACTTCCAGAACGTATATCCCACCTGAATCTGGATGCTGGCATTCACTCCGGGGTTGCGGTCGCCAAGCGATGCCGACGAGATGTGCACCGCGTTCAAGCCCAGATCAATCGACCGCCTCGACCGCAGAAAGTAGTGCACCCCTAAGCCGCCCTGCGGAGCAAAGTTCCACACGCTGGTCGAGCCGTCGATGTGCTCCGCTGGATTGCTCATCACGTTCGGCGGGAACTCGTGCGTTGTATAAATCAGCCCGCCCGCTGCCTGAAACCACGGCTGAATGCGCCGCGACTTCGTCAGGAAGTTCCAGCGAAAGATCACCGGCGTCAGGCTCACTCCGCGAAACGTTCCGCCGCCGAACGGCAAAAGGCAAGTGATGAATTGGCCCGTCGTCGTTTCGCAGTTGTACGCCTGCTCGTGCGGAGCCGGCGTATATGCCTGCCAAAGCGGCATGATGTTGCCGCCGTATTCAAATTGCCCGCTGAAAATTCCCGCGTGCACCACCGGCGTCAAAACCTTACCCAGCTCAAATCCGCCCCAGAAGAACTTGTAATCCGATCGGTCGCCCACGCCCGTACCCCAATTTAAGAACGGGCCAAGCTCCCAGCTGCGGTTGGTGCGAACCTCTGCGACGGGGTTCTCGATAACCGGACTCTCGACATCCTGGACGGTTACGACGTTCCGTCCTTTCGCCTGTGCCAACCGGCGGCATAGTCTGCTGGTACGGCCCTCGCAAAACGACGCCGCCTTGCGGCGCTTGTGCGGCAACCATCGTCCCCGCCAGCAACAAAAGCAAAACAATTCCTTCAGATCGCCTCAAATTCTTCCCCCACCCTCTCCAATGTCCTCAAGCACCGCCGGTCCTTGTTCCCTTGTTCCCTTGGTCCCTGCTCCTTCGGTCCCTCGTTCCCTGTTGTTTCCAAAAAAAGACCGCCACGTCTGGGCGGCCTTTTCCGTGCCTGCCACGAACTCCCTACCTGGCCGCGTGCTCCATCTGCTCGGCGTCCATATCGAAGTTCGAGTGGACGTTCTGCACGTCATCCAAATCTTCGAGCGTCTCAAGCAGCCGCACCATCTGGTTGGCCGCGCTTCCTTCCAGCTTGTTGTAGGTGGACGCAATCATGCTCACTTCGCTCATGACCGTCGGAATCCCCGCGGCCTTCACCGCGTTGGCCACCGACTCGTATGATCCCGGCTCGGTCAGAATCTCCCACGTATCGCCCTCGTCTTTCAGGTCCTCGCCGCCGTGCTCTAGCACAATGTCCATCAACTTCTCTTCGCTGGCCGCCGACTTCTCCACCGCGATCAGGCCCTTCTTGGCAAACATGAACTTCACCGAGCCCGATTCGCCCAGGTTCCCCCCATTTTTTGAGAACGCATGACGGATCTCGCTCACTGCGCGGTTGCGGTTGTCGGTCAGCACGTCCACCAGGACGGCGACGCCACCCGGCCCATACCCCTCAAAGGTGGCCTCCTCGTAGCTGACCCCCTCAAGCTCGCCGGTGCCGCGCTGGATGGCCCGCTTGATGTTGTCGGCCGGCATGTTTTCCGCCTTGGCCGCCAGAATCGCCGTCCGCAGGCGCGGGTTCCCGTCCGGATCGCCGCCGGCTTTGGCCGCGATCGTAATCTCTTTGATGACCCGCGTGAATGCCTTGCCGCGCTTGGCATCCAGCGCGCCCTTTTTGTGCTTGATTGTGGCCCATTTCGAGTGGCCTGACATAAGTACCTCAATGGGATAGAAGATGGCAGTGCAAGCGCGCGCTCAACCTGCTGAGTATACCATCGGCAAGCTTTGATAATCGACCGCCCTAGCGGCGCGGAAACAACGCGAATCCTTACCGTTCGAGAGCAGTCGGCCAGCGCAGCAACTCCATGTAATCAAGGATTAGAGCTAACAAAACCGGTCCCGCCGCCCCGACGAGCGCGACCAGATCGACGTGCCGGGTTCGCGTCATCGTCAAAGTTACGGCAACCGCCACCGAAGCCGCATTCAAGCTCAGCCAGATGCACGCTCCGCGGCGGTGCCAGAATGCCAGGGCGCACGCTGGTAGAACGGTGAGCCCATTGAATACCGCCGCGAACACATCGAAACCGGGCCCGCTCGGGCCTCGGAAGATAAGCGGAGTTGTAATGAAGGGCATGCCGCCCCACAGCATTCCCAGCACCAGCAGGACGCGTAGCCAGAACTGCCGCATTCGCTTTTTTTCTTCGTCTGTGGCGTCGTTGGTCATTCCATTCACTCGGCGGCTGGGAATCTATCTCATGCCGCATTTATCGATGAACCTGCCGAACGTGCGGTCCCACGTCGCAAACCGATCGCTCAGCGCCTCGTACGTGCCGCCCGGCGAGAGATCGATATTCATTCTAAGCCAGGGATCCTTGACTTCGTCATAGTAAGCCCGGCACCAGCGGTTGTCGTAGTTCCATGCGTTGATCTGCAAAATATCGAATTTGCCGCCCGTGGAAAAGCCGGCGGCGAGTTCAAGGGACGCACATCGCTCGCCCTTGCAGTCGCCAAAAAAGATGTTGAGCGGGAAGCCCTGGGTATTGGTCTCGATGTGGCGCTTCCCGCTTTCGCCGGTTACGAATTTCACGGCGTAGCCTTCGTTCTCCAGCCAGGCGGATACTTCTTCAATCGTTAATCCGCCGTCCGGAATAGGGTGCAGCAAAGTTGGCGTCGGGGCCGGTGGCGGAGCCGGTGGCGGCTGCGGCACGGCTTGCGCGACTTGTGCGGCAGGGGCGTCAGGTGCGGCTTGCGCGACAGGCGCGGCGGGCCCGGCCGCTGCACTTTGCGCATCTTCCGCGGGTGCCAATCGAGCGCCGCAATTTCTGCAAAATCCTTGACCAGGCAGATTCTCCGCACCACAACGATGACAAGACATCGCAATTCTCCAGTTCTAAAGATGAAATCTGTAGCAAGCCTTTGCAGGTCTTCAGTTCCGCATTAACCAGGCAAAACCATTCCGATCGATCTGGCGGAACGCGAAGTTCTATCGCAGATCGTACTTGGCGATGAACATGCCCATGACTCTGTTCCACGTCAGGAATTGATCGTTCAGTGATTCGTACGTGCCGCCGGGCGAGAGGGCGATATCCATGTCAAGGCTCGGATCGTTGACGCTGTCGTAATACGCCTTGCACCACGCGGTCTCGCTGTTCCACTCGTTCAGCCGCGAAGCATCGAACCTGCCTTTGCAGGCAAAGGCGACCACGAGTTCAATAGACGCGCAACGCCCGCCATCGCAGCCGGGCATAAAAATGTCGAACGGCGTGCCATGGCTGTTGGATATGATGTGGCGCTTGCCGCTTTCAGCGGTGACCACCTTCGCGGAGTAGCCCCCGCTCTGCAGCCACGCAACAACCTCCTCCATCGTTAATCCGCCGTCAGGAATCGGGTGCAATGAAGTTGTTGCCGCCTGTGGCGAGGTTTGCGCCGTCGGCTCGGAAGCGGCGGCTGCGGCACTTTGCGGGTTTTGCGCAGTTGGCAACGCAGCTCCGCAGCTCTTGCAAAATCTTTGATCGGGCAGGGCTCCCGTGCCACAACGAGGGCAAAACATGGCAATTCTCCAATTCTGGAATGGGAAATCGTAGAGAGTCTCTGCAAGTTATCACTTCAGGATTCGCCAAGTAAAGCCAACGCGCCAGACCTCGCACAGTTTGGCCCCGTACGGTTTGGATCCGTCCGCCCGTTTGTTTACTCTACCGGCTTCGCGCCTGGGTGCTGGCCTGCGCGCTGCGGAAAAAGCAGAATGCAGACGACCATGAAGCATGCAATCGCGGCAGACGAAGAGTACCGGCTCAGATTCAACCCGCCATTCGCAAGCGGCTTGGTCAGCAAGTCGCCCAGCGTTGCGCCTAGCGGCCGGGTGAGCACAAACGCAGCCCAGAAAAGCACTGCCCGCGAGGCCTTGGTGAAGAAATAAATCAGCGCCACGATCCCGATGCACCCGGCAAAGATCAGCGCGCCGCCTTCGTAGCCCGGCCCCGAATCCGCTACCCAATCGCCCAGCGCCGTTCCCAGCGTGTTCGAAAACAGAATCGTCGTCCAGTAAAACATCTCCACCTTCGGCGACGTGATGCACTCCACTGAAATCGATCCCATCTTCAGCCGCCAGGTTGTCAGAACAGTAATCACCAGCGCAAACAGGATCAGCGACCCGCCGGGATACCCGATCCCCAGCGAACGATCGGAAAAGTCCGCCATGGTCGTCCCCGTCAATGTCGTCGCCACGATCACCGCCCAGTACAGGAACGCGTGAAACTTCCGCGCCCGAATCTGCGCCCCCACCGCAACAGCAAAGAGCACAAAGAAAATGATGGTGCTCGTCGCATATCCCAGGTTCAGCGACATGGAGAGCGCGTCGCCGCCGGTTTCGCCCAGCGTAGTCGCGGCAATCTTGATAATCCAGAAGCCAATTGCCACCTCGGGCACTTTTCCGAAAACACCCTCAGCAATATGCGGCGCTGCCATTTCTTTTGGCGTCTCATCGCCGGAACGTCTCGTCAAATCACGGCCCAACTTGCCAGACAGGCCGGGAAAGGCAGAGGCAGGCATATCCGCATACAGATTCTCAGTCACGCAGTGTCTCCTGATTTCAAATTTGATGTTAGCTTTCGTCCTTGTCCGGCCGAGTTGGGCGGTTCGCCGGCATGGTGTCGAGCCCACCTCTAAAAGATTGCCCCACTGCAAAACTCCTGCTCTAACGTTACTGTGTACAAACCATCCCCACGTATGAACATGGCGAGCAACTGCTGTCGCTTGGGGACTGCCCCTCCTCGCACAGGCACTCCACCCAACACGTCTCGCCAGGTTGAGGTTCGTAGTGGCCGTGATGATGAGTCACATTGGAATTGTCAACGCAATTGCCGTTCTCGTCTTTATGCTGCCAAGGGTGGCACTCCTCGTCCTTATCCTGGACCGGCGTAAACGCCAGTTGGCCGCGAAGCGCGATAGCAGGACGCAGGTGAAGCCGAAGGATCCAGTTCCCGGCCAGGTTCTGGCCGAACTGGCCGGCCGGCGCCAGCGCCGGCATCGGAAGACAAAGTACCATCACAAGCAAGCTGCCACTTAGTATTTTCTTCACCAAAGACTCCTCCTCAACGCAGGCTCGATGTCAAGCAATTCAAAGGTAGGGTCCGATTTCGACTCGATTGTTGTGGTAAGGGAAAGATGCGATGCGGGGATTCTCCACTTCAGGCGTGGGCCGTGTCAATCGCTTTTATGGACAAGCAGTGCCCCCTACGCAAACACTTCCGCGTCCCGCAGCAGCTTCCCCTTCGCGTCCTTCTCTGACACAATCACATCGCCCGCGGCAATCGGCCACTTGATCGCCAACTCCGGATCGTTCCACGCAATCGTCCGCTCGCCCTCCGGGGAATAATAATCGGTCACCTTGTAGCTGAACCCGGCTTCCTCGCTGAGAACCAGAAACGCGTGTCCGAACCCTGCGGGAATCCACAGCATCCTGCCGTTTTCCTCGCTCAGTTCAACGGCCACATGCTTGCCAAACATGGTCGAACTGCGCCGCAAGTCCACCGCGACATCCAGCACCGCGCCGTGCGTCACACGGACCAGCTTTCCCTGTGGATGAACGACCTGGTAATGAATCCCCCTCAGCACGTTTTTTTTTGAGACTGAAAAGTTGTCCTGGACCCATGACATGGGCAGTCCCGCCTCCGCCATGCGCCGCAGGTTGAAGGTCTCTGAGAACGCGCCGCGGTTGTCCCGGTAGATCGTTGGCGTCAGGAGGAGCGCGCCGGGCAACGATGTCTCTTCGATCTTCATAGTCTCGTTTCTGACCGCTTGTTCGTCGACTGTTTTGATTGGGCGCCCCAGGTCTCGATTTTGAGACCGGGGATACCGAGAAAGATCATCCGCCAATTCTCGCGGTCAGAGGGCTACTCGGTCTTGGCTGCAAAGTACGGCTCTCGCAACAGCGCCAGCAGGTACTGCCCATAGCCGCTCTTCGCAATCGGCGCCGCAAGCTTCTCCAGTTGTTCGGCGTCGATGAATCCCTGCCTATACGCGATCTCCTCGGGGCACGCGATGTTCAGTCCCTGCCGCCGTTCAATCGTGTGCACAAACATCGCCGCCTCCAGCAGCGAATCGTGCGTCCCAGTGTCCAGCCACGCCATGCCCCGGCTCATGATCTCCACCTTTAGCTTCCCTGCCTCCAGGTAGCGCCGGTTCAGATCCGTGATCTCCAGCTCCCCGCGCGGCGATGGCTTCAGTGTCTCGGCAATCTTCGCCACGTCACGATCGTAAAAGTACAATCCCGTCACCGCATACCTCGACTTCGGATGCGCAGGCTTTTCCTCCAGGCTTACCGCTCGTCCTTCTTCGTTGAATTCCACCACGCCATACCGCTCGGGATCCTCCACTGGATACGCGAAGATCGTCGCGCCATCTTTGGGCTGCGCCGCCGCCTGCAACTGCTTTGAGAAGCCCTGCCCGTAAAAAATGTTGTCGCCCAGCACCAGCGCGCTTGGCTGCCCGCCGATAAAATCCCGCCCAATCAGGAACGCCTGCGCCAATCCATCGGGGCTCGGCTGCACAGCATAGCTGATCTCCAGTCCCCACCTTCGCCCATCTCCAAGCAGCTCCGCGAACCGCCCCGTGTCCTGCGGCGTTGAGATGATCAGGATCTCGCGCAACCCCGCCAGCATCAGCGTGCTCAGCGGGTAATAGATCATCGGCTTGTTGTAAACCGGCAGCAGTTGCTTTGAAACCACATGGGTCACGGGATACAGCCGCGTCCCCGATCCGCCGGCAAGAATGATGCCTTTCATAGATCGATCCTCATGTCTCTCGCCTCATCCTTCGCGCGGTTCGCATTGGAGGAGGTGATGGTTCCCACTTTGCCCGTTGGGTAGTAAGTATAGATGAAAGTTCGGTCCGGAATTGGAGGCATGAAGAACCGCTGGCCGAAGCTCGCGGTCTCCCGTCCTTTCCACGATGGGACTGTGGAAAGGATGGGGCACCCTCACTTCATCGGCGGGTCAAGGGTGGGGTACCCGGCGAGCCACACACGGCAGCGCCACGCACACATCCTATGAGAACCCAAATGAACGCCTGACATCGGGCTGAACGAGATAGACAACCATGAACAGACTCGCCAAGATCTCGACTTTGCCATATGGAGAGGTCAGCGTCGAAGAGGAGGGGTCGAAACCCATCACCCTCAGCCCGAGCGATACCGCAAGGAACCACAGCAACGCGATTCCGTGGTACGCAACGATGTAACCTGCTGCCCATTTCTGGCGTTTTAAGACGCACACCCCGACGACAATCCCAAACAGAACAAATGCCAACGCAACGATCAGGCTGAGATTTGGGCCTGAGTCCAGTCTGCGAACTAAGGGGAGCATCTCACGGATCGCAGCTAGAGCCTTGGGTGCTTCGGACGGGCTAAACAAAGCGGTCGCCGCCTTGACAGCGATGAGCACAGCTTTCGCAAAGAAATAGGCAGCGACGAACCAGATTCCGATCTGTCTTCTCTCTGACACAACAATGCCCTCCGGCGTGTACTCCGCATAGTTCAGAGCTCACAGTTCGGGCCGCTCCGCATAGTTCTTTGCGATCCAATCGCGATAGGCCCCCGTCCGCACGCTGTCTACCCAATCGCCATGCTCCAGGTACCAGCGCACCGTCTTGCGCAGCCCGCTTTCAAACGCCTCCGCCGGCTTCCACCCCAGTTCGCGCGCAATCTTGCTCGCGTCCATCGCGTAGCGCCGGTCGTGTCCCGGCCGGTCTTGCACGAAAGTGATAAGCCTTCGCCGCGGTGCGGTTTTCGGCTCCGGCCGCATCTCGTCCACCAGGTCGCAAATCGCCGTCACCACGTCGATGTTCGCCCGCTCGCTGTTGCCGCCGATGTTGTATGTCTCTCCCGGTCGCCCACTCTTTAGCACCATCCGGATCGCCGCGCAGTGATCCTCCACATACAGCCAGTCGCGCACATTCTTTCCATCGCCATACACCGGCAGCGGCTTGCCCTCCAGCGCATTCAGAATCACCAGCGGAATCAATTTTTCCGGAAACTGAAATGGCCCGTAATTATTCGAACAGTTCGTGGTCAGCACCGGCAGCTTGAAGGTGTGAAAGTACGCCCGCGCCAGATGGTCCGATCCCGCCTTCGACGCCGCATACGGACTGTTCGGCGCATACGCGGTCTCTTCGCTGAACGCCGCATCCTCCGGCCCTAGCGTTCCGTACACTTCGTCCGTCGAGACGTGCAAAAACCGGAACTTCGCGCGGTCGGCCTCATCCAGCCCGTTCCAATACACACGCGCCTGCTCCAGCAGCGTGAATGTGCCCATCACATTTGTGCGGATGAACCCCTCCGGAGACACAATCGACCGGTCCACGTGGCTCTCGGCGGCAAAGTGCACAATCGCCCTTGGCTGGTATTTGCGCAACAGCGACGCCACCAGTTCCGCATCGCATATATCGCCGCGCACAAACGTATAACGGTTGTCGCCCCCCCCGCCGTTCTGGACCGGCGCAAGGTTCGCGGCATTCCCTGCATAGGTCAGCAGGTCCAGATTCACCACCGCGCTTGGGGGCGAACTGCCTCCGGCCTTCATCCAGGCCAAAACAAAGTTCGAGCCGATGAACCCTGCCCCGCCGGTCACCAGAATCGTTTCGTTCATGCGCTTCATTGACACCGAGTATACGGTACAAAACACGCAACATGGGATGACTCTGGAGAGTCACATGCTGACCCTCCCGACCGTAAACCCCCGCGGAATCTCCACTCGCCCCAGCCCCGCCGTCCCCCATTCTGAAAGGAACTGCTGCATGGACGACAATTTTTCGATATATTAAAAACAGCGCAGCTCCGGGATGCGGCCGGACCTGTTCATTTGAAACCTCTTGATCTGCTGGCAAGGCGATTTTTCGAATCCGGAATCGCAGAGCGGTTGTGTACTTCGAAATATTCACGTTGTCGCAATCCAATTTCTTCTCCAAAAGGCTGCCATGGCATCTTCCAATCGCCGTCTCCGCCCACCGCAAGCGCAGGGCCTCTATCATCCTCGCGATGAACACGATGCCTGCGGCATGGGTCTGGTCGCGAACATCAAGGGCGAGAAGAGTCACGAGATCATCCGCAAGGGCCTTGAGGTTCTCATCAACCTCACCCATCGCGGCGCGGCCGGCTGCGACCCCGAAACCGGTGACGGCGCCGGCATTCTCATCCAGATTCCCCACGCTTTCTTTCTGAGCCAGTGTTCCGACCTTGGCATCAAGCTGCCCGAGCCCGGCGCATATGGCGTGGCCATGTGCTTCCTGCCCGTCGAGCGCCAGAACCGCCTGCAATGCGAAGGCGTCTTTGAGCGCATTGCCCAGGAAGAAGACTGCACCGTTCTCGGTTGGCGCGACACGCCTGTCAACGGCGATGCCATCGGTCGCGAGGCCCGCAGCTCACAGCCCTATATTGAGCAGCTCTTCATTGGCCGCCCCGAGGGCTTGGACGAAGACGCCTTCGAGCGTCTCCTCTACCGCGTTCGCCGCCGCACTGAAAACGAAATCTTCGCTTCCGAAATCGAGGACAAGGACACCTTCTACATCCCCTCGTGTTCGTGTCGAACAATCATCTACAAAGGCCTCATGCTGGCCCCGCAGATCGAGAAGTTTTATTTCGAGCTCGCTAATCCTCTCGTCACCAGCGCGCTCGCGCTCATTCATCAGCGCTTCTCCACCAACACCTTCCCGAGCTGGAAGCTCGCCCATCCCTACCGCTACGTTGCGCACAACGGCGAGATCAACACCATTCGCGGCAATGTCAGTTGGATGAACGCCCGCCAGTCCGTATTGCAAAGCTCGCTTCATGGCGACAAAATCAGCGAGCTCTATCCCGTCGTTGTCCCGGGCGGCAGCGATTCCGGTTCGCTCGACAACGCCGTCGAATTCCTCTTCCAGTCCGGCCGCACCCTGCCCCACGTCATGGCCATGCTCATCCCCGAGGCCTGGGCCGGCAACCCCGATATGGACGAGGACAAGCGCGCCTTCTACGAGTACCACGCATCGCTCATGGAGCCGTGGGACGGTCCCGCAGCCATCGCATTCACTGACGGCCGCGTCATCGGCGCAACGCTCGACCGCAATGGCCTCCGCCCCGGCCGCTACATCGTGACGAAGGATGATTTAGTCGTTCTCGCCTCTGAAGCCGGCGTCATCGAAGCTCCGCCCGAGGACATCCTCAAAAAAGGCCGCCTGCAACCCGGCCGCATGTTCCTCGTCGACACCGTTCAGCAGCGCATCATCTCCGACGCCGAGATCAAGAAGTCTCTCGCCGCGCGCCAGCCCTATGGCGACTGGCTCAAGAAGCAGCAGGTCACCATCGACTCGCTGCCCGAGCCCGCGCGTGTCATCGGATTCAACGCAGAGACTCTGCTTCGCCGCCAGCGCGCCTGCGGCTATAGCGAAGAAGATCTTCGCATCCTCCTTGCGCCCATGGCCGCCGATGGCCAGGAGCCGGTTGGCTCCATGGGCACCGATGTGCCGCTGGCTTGTCTCTCTGACCGCCCGCAGCCGCTCTTCAACTACTTCAAGCAGCTCTTCGCCCAGGTCACGAATCCGCCCATCGACCCCATTCGCGAAGAGCTGGTCATGTCGCTCATCAGCTACATCGGCACGGAGCGCAACATTCTGGATGAGGCGCCTGAGAACTGCCACACCCTCAAGCTGCCCCATCCTATCCTCACCAATCGCGATCTTGAAAAGCTGCGCCGCGTCTCTTCCGGAGACTTGCTGGCCACCACGCTGCCCGCTCTCTTCCGCGCCGAGGATGGCGAAAAAGGCCTGCGCCACGCGCTTGAAGACCTGAGCAACCGCGCTTCTCACGCGGTCGACTCCGGCTATTCGCTGCTCATCCTCTCTGACCGCGGCGTCGATCCAACTTACGCGCCCGTTCCCAGCCTGCTGGCCATGGCCGCCGTTCACAACCGCCTGGTCCGCGAAGAAAAACGCACGCAGGTCGCGCTCATCATCGAAAGCGGCGAGCCGCGCGAAGTCATGCACTTCGCCCTGCTCATCGGCTACGGCGCAAGCGCCATCAATCCGTACCTCGCCATCGAATCCATCCACGATCTCAAGCGCCGCGGCCTGCTGCCGGAAAAAATCTCCGCCGAGTACGCCGAGAAGAATTTCATCAAGGCCATCAACAAGGGCCTGCTCAAGACCTTCTCCAAAATGGGCATCAGCACGCTGCAAAGCTATCGCGGCGCGCAGGTCTTTGAGGCTGTCGGCCTCAACCGCTCCCTCATCGAGGACTATTTCCCCGGCACTGCCTCGCGCATTGAAGGCGTCGGCCTCGCCGTGCTCGCTCGCGAAGCGCAGTTGAAGCACGAATACGCCTTCCAGCCGCTCACCGACTCCGAAACGGATCTCGCCGTCGGCGGCCAGTATCAATATCGTGAGGGCGGCGAATTCCACCTGCTCAATCCGCTCACCATCAGCAAGGTGCAGCACGCGGTCCGCAACAACAACCCGGCCACTTTCCAGGAATTCACAGATCTCATCGACGGCCAGAACCGCACCCTCTGCACGCTTCGCGGTTTGCTCAAGCTCAAATACGCCGATGAGCCGATTCCGATCGAAGAGGTCGAGCCGGCCAAGGAAATCGTCAAGCGCTTCACCACCGGCGCTATGAGCTTCGGATCAATTTCGAAGGAAGCCCACGAAACTCTCGCCATCGCCATGAATCGCCTCGGCGGAATGTCCAATACCGGCGAAGGCGGCGAGGACGAAGCCCGCTTCACTCCTGACGCCAATGGCGATTCGCGCCGCTCGGCCGTCAAGCAGGTCGCCAGCGGCCGCTTCGGCGTCACCACCAACTACCTGGTCAACGCCACAGAGCTGCAAATCAAAATGGCGCAAGGTGCAAAGCCTGGTGAGGGCGGCCAGCTCCCCGGCCACAAAGTCGACGACGAAATCGCGCGCATCCGTCACTCCATCGCCGGCGTCGGCCTCATCTCGCCTCCGCCGCATCATGACATCTACTCCATCGAGGATCTCGCGCAGCTCATCTACGACCTCAAGAACGTCAATCCGCAGGCGCGCATTGCCGTCAAGCTCGTCTCTGAAGTTGGCGTCGGCACTGTCGCCGCGGGCGTCTCCAAGGCTCACGCTGACGTCGTGCTCATCTCCGGCGATACCGGCGGCACCGGCGCTTCGCCGCTTAGCTCCATCAAGCACGCCGGCCTGCCCTGGGAACTTGGCCTTGCTGAGACGCAGCAGGTTCTGCTGCTCAACGATCTGCGCAGCCGCATTCGCGTGCAGACCGACGGCAAACTCCAGACCGGCCGCGATGTCGTCATCGCTGCCTTGCTCGGCGCAGAAGAATTCGGCTTTGCCACAATGCCACTTGTTTCATTGGGTTGCATCATGATGCGCAAGTGCCACTTGAATACCTGCCCCGTCGGCATCGCCACCCAGGACCCTGTTCTCCGCGAGCGCTTCACCGGCACGCCCGAGCACGTCATCAACTTTTTCTTCTTCATCGCCGAGCAGATGCGCCAGCACATGTCCAAGCTCGGCTTCCGCACTGTCGACGAAATGGTCGGCCGCGTTGAGAAAATCGAGACGCACATCGACGACGCTCACTGGAAAGCCAAAGGCATCGACCTCTCGTCCATCCTCCACGTGCCGCCGCTCCCCTCGCGCGTTGCGCGCCGCCGCACCACCTGCCAGGATCACGGTCTCGGCCCGGCTCTCGACCACGCGCTCATCGCCAAGGCCAAGCCCGCGCTTGAAAAGCAAACGCCCGTAACCGCCAGCTTTGCCATTCGCAACGTGCATCGCACCGTCGGCGCAATGTTGGGTGGCGAAATCGCGCGCCGCTTCGGGTCGGCAGGATTGCCCGACAGCACGCTTCACTTCAAATTCCGCGGTTCGGCCGGCCAAAGCTTCGGGGCATTCGTTCCGCAGGGCGTCACGCTCGAGCTTGAAGGCGACGCCAACGATTATCTCGGCAAGGGCCTCTCCGGCGGCCGCGTCATCGCCTATCCGCCCAAGACTTCGAGCTTCCTGCCCGAAGAAAGCATTCTCGTTGGCAACGTTGTCCTCTACGGCGCAACCAGCGGCGAGGTCTTCCTCAACGGCATCGGCGGCGAGCGCTTCGCCGTCCGCAACTCCGGCGCTACCGCCGTCGTTGAAGGCGTTGGCGATCACGGCTGCGAATACATGACCAACGGTCTCGTCATCGTCCTCGGTGCAACCGGCCGCAACTTCGCCGCCGGCATGAGCGGCGGCATCGCTTACGTCTACGACGATCAGGGCGACTTCTCCACGCGCCGCTGCAACCAGGCCAGCGTGGACCTGGAGCCGCTGGTCAACTCCGAAGACATTGAAAAAATTCGGGCCCTGCTCGCGCGTCACCGCGACCTAACCGGCAGCCCGCGCGCCGCATGGATCCTCGAGCACTGGGCCGATGCGCAGCCGCTCTTCATCAAAGTTTTCCCGCACGAGTACAAGCGCGTTCTCGGTGTCGAGCGCGCTCAGGCCGTCTACACTTCCCCGCTCGCCACGTCCTCGCTGGTCGCAGCGTCCGCCGAGGTGCAGCATGGGTAAGGTCACCGGCTTCCTGGAAATCAATCGCGAACAGCCCACGCGCCGCAAGGCCGACGAGCGCATTCGCGACTGGTTTGAAATCTACGAGCCGTTCCCTGAAGAGAAGCAGCGCGAGCAGGGCGCTCGCTGCATGGACTGCGGCGTGCCCTTCTGCCACACCGGCTGTCCGGTCAACAATCTCATTCCCGACTGGAACGATCTCGTCTACAACAATCGATGGCAGGCCGCTGTTCGCCGCCTTCACTCCACCAACAACTTTCCTGAGTTCACCGGCCGCATCTGCCCCGCTCCCTGCGAAGCCTCGTGCGTACTGGGCATCAATCAGCCGCCGGTCTCGATCAAATTAATCGAGCGCTCCATCGTTGAGCGCGGTTGGGACGAAGGCTGGATCCATCCCGAGCCGCCCGAGCAGGCTACCGGCAAGCGCGTCGCCGTTGTTGGCAGCGGTCCCGCCGGCCTTGCCGCCGCGCAGCAGCTTCGCCGCGCCGGCCACTCCGTCACCGTCTACGAGAAAAACGACCGCATCGGCGGCCTTCTCCGCTACGGCATTCCCAACTTCAAGCTTGAAAAGCACGTCGTCGATCGCCGCGTCGCGCAGATGAAGGCCGAAGGCGTCATCTTCCAGACCAACGCCCACGTCGGCGTCAACATTCCAGTCGAGTCGCTCACCGAGCAGTTCGATGCCATCCTTCTCTGCGGTGGCGCGGAGCACCCCCGCGACCTGCCCGCTCCCGGCCGCGAGCTCAAGGGCATTCACTACGCCATGGAGTTTCTGCCGCAGCAGAATCGCCGCAACGAAGGCGACAAGGAAGAAGCTCTTCTTGCTTCGATGAAGGCCGCGGCCTCGATTCTCGCTACCGGCAAGCGCGTGGTCATCATCGGCGGCGGCGACACCGGCGCGGACTGCCTCGGCACCAGCCATCGTCAGGGCGCAAAGAGCGTCCACCAGTTTGAAATCATGCCAAAGCCTCCCGGTGAACGCGCCGCATCAACGCCCTGGCCGCTCTGGCCCTTGCAACTGCGCACGGAAAGCTCGCACGAAGAAGGCGGCAATCGCGACTGGAGCATCAATACTGTAAAGTTCACCGGCGACGACGCAGGCAACGTCAAGCAGCTTCACTGCATTCGCGTCGGCCCGCCGCCCAAGTTCGAACCCCAGGCCGGAACCGAGTTCACGCTCAACGTCGATCTCGTTCTGCTCGCCATGGGCTTCCTGGGCCCCGTCAAGAATGGAATGATTGACCAACTTGGTCTCGCGCTCGACCAGCGCGGCAACATCGCCACCACGGATTACATGTCCTCGGTCGACGGAATCTTCGCTGCCGGCGACATGCGCCGCGGTCAGTCGCTCGTTGTCTGGGCCATCTCCGAGGGCCGCAAAGCCGCAGCAGCAGTCAACGAATATCTCGCCGCAAAAGAAGAAGCAGCTCCCACGCGCTCCCGCCACTCCGCTGTCTCCGCCCGCTAGATTTCTAACCGCCATCCTGACGCGATCAGTCTGGGATTCCCCTGCGCGCTTGAAGTCAAAATGGCAAAGGCGTAAGCTTTGCGCAGGATCGTCAAGGAGGGCGCGACCATGAGTCCTCGTTCCCCGAAGCGCAGGGATTTCGCCGTGACCCAGGCCGGGTATTTTACCGTCCTGAAGTCTACCGGAGGGTTCTCCGCCACGCTCCCGCCCGGCTCCCGATATCTAAATGACCCCTCCAGGAGACCGGTGCCTGCGCCCACGCCGGACCAAGCGGCTCCAGACCACGACGGCAGCCAGGAAACCGCAATATCGTTCCAGCTCGTGGACCCGCCCGCGCAGGATCGGCATTCAACCCGCCTGATACTGATCGTTCTGGCAGCAACCGCAATTATGTTGGCCGTGCTTTGGTGGATGATTCCGGCGAGCCCTTGGAAGGTCTAGACATTTCCCGGAGTCGCCAATTTGCCGGGTGCCCCGCGTCCCGAATTTGGAAAGTGAAATACCGCGAACCCAGCCTTCGCACATTCCTGCTAACTCGCTGACTCGCCAACTCGCTATCCCGAAGCCTTAGTTTCCGCAAACGCAACTGCGGAACGCATCCGCTCCGTCGTTCCTGAGCGCGCAGGTATACGGTTGCCACAAAGCGCCGATGTTCCTCGCCGCGGTTCCCGAACCAAAATTCCGAATGTAACTCTGGCTCGCCGCACTCTTCGCCGTGGGATCGGCCTTGAATCCCGCAATCAAATCTGCCGCGCTCGCCGCGGTGAATGCATCCTCTTGGTAAGCCTGCGCGAAATCGTACTCCTCGCCCCACTTGGTATCGACACCCGTCTGATTCGACCCCACAAAAACCTGGTAGTTCCTCAGTTGCGCCGTCGTGGCATCGATGTCGGCCACCGTAAACGACGGATTGTTCCCGTCAATCGGCGAAATCGATCCCACCATCTTGATTGCAACGCCCTCGGGCGGAGCTCCCGCCGCCGCCGGTTTCAGCCACCGCATCTCATCCATGTGCGTGTGCGCAAAAATCGCCAGCTCAATCACGTCGCCGTAGTTCTCCATCGCTTCCGGCAGCGCCTCTGAAGAGAGGAACATCTGCGGCTTGCCTCCGCTGCACAGATCGAGCACCTTAATCGCCGTCGCGTAAGGATTCACGCCCGGCGGAATGTGCGACATCACCCAAACCTTCTCCTTGTTGCGCCGCGCCGTGTCCAGTTGCTGCTCCAGCCACACGATCTGCGCCGCCGCCGGCGCGGGATTCGCCTTTCCGCCGCACGCCGCATATTGCCGCGCCATAAACAAATCGTCCAGCACCAGCATCCGCACATGCCCTAACGGCGCTGGCAGTCTCGCGCTGTAGTACCCTCCCTCGCCAAACGTGCGCATCTCGCTCTCCCGTTCCGAACCGCGCACACTGGGAACCAAATCCTTTCCGACGTCCTTGAGAAACGCGCTGTCAGGATCGAGCTGATAGTCCGCGCAATCCGAGTCGTTGTTCCCCAGCGCCCCGTACACCGGCACGCCCGGCATCGCCCTGCGCAACTCGCGCATGACGTACTCGATCGTCTTCTCGACGAACAGCCGGTATTCTTCCGGCTTCCCCTTGGGAAAAATCGTCTCGTACTTGCACTGGAAATCATGCGCGATCAGATCCCCGCTCAACGCAACAAACTTCGCGCCATTCGCATCGGCGTGGATCGCCCGCAAGCTCGATTCATACAACGTGTACGACGTATCCGCGCCGCGCACTTTGCAGGTCTTCTCGACCTCCGCGAACCGCGCGGCCTGCTCCGCCGATGTAGGCCCAGCCAGAATTGCGTTCCACTCGCTCACCGGCGCAGCCCTCAGATTCGCCGCCTTCGCCGGATCCTGGAATGGATCGAAGTGAATGTCGCTCACAAACAGCGCTTCAATCGTTGGCCCCGCTGCGCTCGCCGTCGCCGCCTTCTCCGTCGGCGCGGCTGCCTGCGCCCTCATGCCCGGCGCAGCTGCAATCGCCACAACGGCACACAGCGCAAACGCTCCGAGCCACGCACCGGCCATGTGGGTCTTTGTCATGAATTCTCCTTGTGGAACTTGCCCGGCTTGCTCTTGTCTCTCGTCGCGCTTCGCTTAGAATAACCCTCTTCTGCCTCCAGCTTTCCTGTCGTCCGCCCCGCCGGACGCTAACTTGCTAACCCGGCTAGCACCGCTAGACCAGCTCTCTCCGCTAACCCCGCTGTACTATCCTTTCTTCATGAACCGGCGCCATCTCATTCTCGTTTTCTCCTTAGCGTCTCTTTGTCTCGCCCCGTCCCTCATTCCAGCGCAATCGCCCGCACCAACTCCGCCCATGGGCTGGAACAGCTGGGACTCCTACGGCCTCACCATTGACGAAGATCAGTTCAAGGCCAATGCCACCGTTCTCGTCTCCCTCCAGCAATACGGCTGGAAGTACGCCGTCATCGACGAAGGCTGGTACATGGCCAATCCCGCCGGTCACACTCTCGAAGAGAAAAACTATCTTTGGGACGCCAATGGCGTGCTCATTCCTGTCGCCTCTCGCTTCCCTTCGGCCGCCAACGGCGCAGGATTCAAGCCGCTTGCCGACTGGCTTCACGCGCAGGGCCTCAAATTCGGCATGCACATTGTGCGCGGCATTCCGCGCCAGGTCGTCGCCGCCAATCTGCCCATTGCCGGCAGCGGGTTTCACGCAGCCGACGCGGCCGACACCACATCCCCCTGCCCGTGGGACGCTGGCAACTGGGGCATCAAAGATAATGCCGCCGGCCAGGCCTACTACGACTCGATGATTCGCCTCTACGCATCCTGGGGCCTCGATTTCCTCAAAGTCGATTGCATCTCCGACCATCCCTACCGCCCCACCGAGATTCGCCAGATCGCCGAAGCCATTCGCAAATCAGGCCGCACCATCGTGCTCTCGCTCTCACCCGGCCCCACCCAGCTTGACCGCGCCGCCGAGGTCGCAAAGTACGCACAGATGTGGCGCATCGCCGACGATCATTGGGACGGCTGGACCTTTCCGCGTCAGCCAAACACCGAGTTCCCCATGGGTGTCCGCGACATGTTCGATCGCCTCGCGCAGTGGTATCCCTACACTAACCCCGGCAACTGGCCCGACGCCGATATGCTCCCCGAAGGCTACCTCGGCCCCAACCCCGGCTGGGGAGACGCGCGCCAATCCCGCCTGACTCCCGATGAGCAACGCACCGAATTCACTCTCTGGGCCGTCACGCGTTCGCCTCTCATCTTCGGCGGCAATCTCACTCGCCTCGACGAATTCTCGCGCTCGCTTCTCACCAATCAAACCGTGCTCTTCGTCGACCAGTACGCCACCTACAGCCGCCCCGTCGATCCCTCCGCCCTCGGCCCCGGCTTTCAGAATGCCCGCGTCTGGCGCGCCTCCATCGGCCAGTCCGGCGATCGCGGCTACGCCGAATACTTTGCCTTTTTCAATCTCGCGGAAGAGCCCGTCACCCTGCGCGCAACCTGGCAGCAACTCGGCCTCGACAACAAAAAGCACATCGCACGCAATGTGTGGGACGATTCCACCAACAAAGAATCAAAAGAGATCGGTGTCGCTCTGCCGCCCCACGGCAGCGCCCTCTTTGAAGTCCAATAGACGAGCGAAGCCTTGTCGCCGGCAAAGTTCTTCTCGGCATTTCGCCTGACACGAACGTGTTAGCTCTCACACTTTTCCGCGCCTCCATGTGCGAAACTGGTGTGTCTGCCGCGTTCGCACGCACGATCGCGCTCTCGAGTTGAGGCACGTAATGCCGTTTCTTCGTTCCGCTTTCATTGCGCTCTCTCACAACCGTCCGTTACGCCGCTTCTGTGAGCACTCCGCGCTGGGCACCCGGCTCAATGCGCGATTCATTGCAGGCATGCAGCCGGAAGATGCACTCCGCGTCGCTGAAGCCGTCAACCGCCAGGGCATCTCCGTCACTCTCGACTCCCTCGGCGAAAGCGTCACCTCGCCCACCGAGGCGCATCGCGCCGCCGACGTCTATCACCGTCTGCTGGATTCCATCGACGAGCGCGGCCTCGACGCCAACATCAGCGTCAAGCTCACGCAGATGGGTCTCGAGCTTTCTCCTGAACTGGCCGAGTCCATCGCCGAGAATCTCGCCCAGCACGCGCGCTCCACGCAGAGTTTCGTTCGCATCGACATGGAAGACTCGCGCCTCACGCAAGACACGCTCGACATCGTGCGCCGCGTCCACGCGCACGCCGAGCTGCGCGGCGCAGTCGGCGTCGTCATCCAGGCTTACCTCTATCGTTCTCAGGCCGACATCGAGCAGCTTCTCGCCGACGGAATCCGCGTCCGCCTCTGCAAGGGCGCGTACAACGAGCTGCCCGAGGTCGCCTTCCCAAACAAGCCCGCCGTCGACGCCAACTTTTTCAGGCTGGCGAAGATGCTCGTCGATAGTCCCGTCTACCACGCGCTCGCCACGCACGACGAAGCTCTCATCGACAAAGTCAAAGCCTACGCCGCTGAGGCCGCAATCGACCCCAGCCACTTCGAATTTCAAATGTTGTATGGAATGCGCCGCGATCTGCAGCGGAAACTTGTCAGCCAGGGCTACAAGGTTCGCGTCTACGTGCCCTTTGGCAGCGAGTGGTATCCCTACTTCATGCGCCGCCTGGCCGAGCGACCTGCCAACGTTCTATTCATGGCAAAGAATTTCTTCCGCTAGATTTCCCGCCAGCGCTCCCTTGCGCACTGTTCAGGCGATCCAGGCCCTTTCTAGCCAAATCCGCAACCGCTCTTGCCAGTGTTTGCGACGCGTTCAAAGACTCCGGACGCTCCAGCTGAATCTGCTTCTTGCCGGCGTATTCGCGGAAAAAGATGTCCACGTCAAACAGAATCTCCACATGGTCGCAAAGAAATCCGATCGGCTGAAGAATGAGAGCCTTCACTCCCTCGCCCGCAATCCGGTCCAGCATCTCCTCCACGCTCGGTCCAATCCACGGTCCGCCGCTCGCACCTTGGCTCTGGAACGCAAACCACCACCGTGAAATCTCCGGCACTCTCGCCGCAACCAACTCCGCCGTTCGCCTCGCGTCCTCCGCATAAGGATCGGCTCCCTCACCCGGCCACAGCCGCGGTTCTGGGTGCCCCATCCTAACAACGTCTTTGTTTTTGTCGTTAGGGTGGGAAGCGGAGCTTGTTCCTGAGTCAGTAGCCGTTTCCATCACTGTCCGCGTCGGCACGCTGTGCGCAGTAAACAACACCGGCACGGGCACGCCCACCTTCGCGCTCATCTTCGCCAGCGCCGGCCTCAACCGCTCCGCGAACGCGTCTGCCAGCAGCGGATGTTCCGCCCACCCCGCGGTAAAGTCGATGCGCAATCCACCCGCCTCAGCCTCCACCGATCGCCGGTAAAGCCCCACGCTCGTGCGCGAATTCTGCGGCGCCATGCAAATCACCACTGCCTCTTCCACACCATCCGCGCGCATCTGCTTCACTACATCGGGAATATACGGCCGCCAATTCCGCATCCCCACATACACCGGAATTCGCGGGTGCCCCATCCAAGCTTCGCTTGGGTGGGGAGCAGGAGTTGTCTCGCCCGTGCCGTTAAGCTCCCTCTCCACCAGCCGCGCCTGTTCATTTGTGATTTCTGTCAACGGGCTCTTTCCGATCAGCGAATACCGGTGCTGAATTTCTTCCACGACCGCTTGCGGCAGCGGCCGCCCGCTCACCACGTTGCGTAAGTATTCGGGAATCTGCTCCACCGTCTCAGGAGTTCCATGCGCCAGCAGCAACACCGCCTGTTTAGCCACGCGCGCCCTCCAGCCTGAACTCGCGCACCATCTTCACCACCGCCTGCACGTTTTCAACCGGCGTCTCCGGCACAATTCCATGCCCCAGATTGAAGATGTGCCCCGGCCGCCCACCTGCCGCGCGCAGAATCTCCTTCACTCGCTGCTCCAGCACTTCCATCGGCGCAAACAACGTAATCGGATCGAGATTTCCCTGCACCGCGTGCGCATCTCCCACCGCGCGCCAACCCTCGTCCAGCGGCTGCCGCCAGTCAAGGCCAATCACGTCCGCTCCTGTCGCTGCCATCTGCTCCAGCAGCCCCGCTGTCTCCACGCCGAAATAAATCACCGGCACGCCCATCGCCTGCACCGCCCGCACCAACCGTTTCGTTGGCTCGAATGCGTACGCCCGGTAGTCGCTCAGCGAAAGCGATCCCACCCAGCTATCGAAAATCTGAATCACGTCCGCGCCCGCCTGCACCTGCAGCCGGCAATATTCCGTCAACACAGTGACAATCTTGTCCAAAAGTCCGCCCCACGCGGTGGGGTCGCGGTACATCAGTTGTTTCGTGTGGATGTAGTTCCGCGAGCCGCCGCCTTCAATCATGTAACTCGCCAGCGTGAACGGCGCGCCGCAAAATCCGATTACGCCCAGCCGGTCGCGAAAATGCGCGGCCACTTTTTCAATCGCCTGCGCCACGTACGCCAGATCATTTGTCCGATCCGTCCGCAACGCGCGTACGCCCTCGGCCGTCCGCACCGGCTTGTGCACCACCGGTCCCTCGCCCGCCTGGAACTCGAAGTCCAGCCCCATCGGCTCCAGCGGCAGCAGCAAATCCGCAAAGATGATCGCCGCATCCACGCCCAGCTTCTCCGCTGCGGTAATCGTCACCTCCGCGGCCAGCTGCGGCTTCTTGCAAATCTCCACCAGCGTGTGGTGCTTGCGCACGTCGCGGTACTCCTGCATGTACCGCCCCGCCTGCCGCAAAAACCACACCGGCGTCCGGTCTACCGGCTTGCGCAGGCACGCGCGAATAAACCGGCTGCCGGCGAGAATCGTCTCCGCCGCCTCAGTGCTCTGATGAGCTGAATCCATATCGATCATTTTACCGGGCCAGTCGCCGGCTCCAGCCCATGCAACCTCTCTGGTCGCCCACGCATCCAGTCGGGTATAACCAAGCGGCATTCATTTAGAATTTGTCGGGGCTCGCGAAACTCCGACCGGAGGCCCTCGATGATCATCCATAAGATCGTCTTCACGTCGTCCATCGCGTTACTTGCGGCACTGCCCGCAGCCTCTGCCCAACAATCGCTGCCCGTCATCTCGCCGCCCGGCGCTTCAGCCTCCTCCGGGCCCATCCGGCTCAACGTCGTCGTCAACACCAAATCCGGCCAGCCCGTAACCAACCTCGCCCAGCAGGACTTCACCATCCTCGACAGCAAATCGTCGCGGCCCATCACTTCCTTCAGGGTCGTCACCCCCGCCAAAGAGCCGGTCGAAGTCATCCTCTTCATCGACGCCGTCAACACACCCTTCTCGATGGTCGCCTACGTGCGCAGTCAAACAGAAAAGTTCCTCAAGGCAAATGAAGGCGCGCTGGCTCTCCCCATTACATTTGCGTTTCTAACGGATGACGGCGTCCAGTTCGATAGCAGCTTCTCCACCGACGGAAACATACTCAGCGACTCACTGGAGCACCACGAGAGCCGCTTGCGCCAAGTCACCCGAAGCTCGCAATGGGGTGCGAGCGATCGCCTTGATATTTCTCTCAAGGCACTTCATCAGGTTGTCGATTCCGCCGCAAAACTGCCTGGCCGCAAAATCATTCTCTGGATCTCGCCTGGCTGGCCTCTACTCTCGGGAGCACAGATTTTTCTCGACTCCAGACAGCAGCAGCAAATCTTCCACGACGTGGTTTCCTTCTCTTCGCAATTGCGTCAAGCCAAAATCACTCTCTACAACATCAATCCCGTCGGCGTCAGCGAATCCCTGGTGGCCGCCGATTATTATCAGGGCTTCCTCAAGGGCGTCGCAAAACCCAGCGATGCGCAACTCGGCAACCTTGGTCTTCAGGTGCTTTCCGTTCAGAGCGGAGGTCTGGCGCTTGAATCGAACAGCAACGTCACTGCTCAGATCGAGAGATGCCTAACCGATGCGAACTCCTGGTATGAAATCGCCTTCAATCCGCCACCCGCCGACAAGCCCAACGAGTATCACCACATCGAAGTCAAGCTCGACCAGCCCGGCCTCATCGCCCGCACTCGCGACGGCTACTACGCCAACCCTCTCGCCGCCGACCCCACGCGCTGAATCCAGAGCTGGAAGCTAGCAGCTACAAATCGTCATTCTGATCCCTGACACCTGACCCCTGCTTCTCTCACCGCCACCGGAAGATCCTTAGCGACACCGCGAACGGCACTGCAAACCACAACAGCAGAATTCCCATCTGCAACGTTAGCTGCCCCAATTGCACGCCCTGCAACATATTGCCTCGGATCCCATCGATCGCCGCCGTCAATGGCAGCGCGCGCACCAGCGGCTGAATGATCGCCGGGAATCTCGACGCAGAGAAAAATATTCCCGACAAAATCCACATGGGAAGCATCACCAGGTTCATCAGCCCGCTCACGGCCTCCATGGTCTTCGCGCGCGACGCCACCAGCAGCCCGAGGGCTGAAAAAACAAGCGAGACCAAAATACAAAGCAGCCCAAGCTGCCAGAGCGGCCCGCGAAACGGCACGCCAAACACCAGCTTGGCAAATCCCAGGAACACCACCACCTCGATCGCCAGCATCACCAGCCGCGACAGCAGATACCCCGCGAGATATTGCCACCTCGGCATCGGCGACGCCACCATCCGCTTCAACAGCTTCTTCTGCCGCCCATCCACAATCGAGAAGCCCAGCCCCCACATCGCCGAGCCCATCAGATTCATGCCCAGCAGTCCCGGCACCACAAAGTCGATGTACCGCGAGCCGGTCTCGTGCACCAGTTCGTTCGCCTCCGTCACCACATCCTTCCGCCCCGCCGCCACTTCAATCGCGCGGTCCGCGATCATCCGCGCCGTCCGCGCATCGGGATTCGTGTTGTCGTACAGGTACACCACTCCATCGCCGCGCTGCTCGGCCAGCAGCACAATCGTTCCCACGGCCAGCGCGTGGGCGCCCGCGCTCTCGTCCATCTCCGTCGCCTTCAGTCCCTTGTCCGCCGCCAGCGCCTGCGTCAGTTGCTCCGTCGTCGCGCCCACCGGCAGCAAATCCGCCGGCCGATTGCGGAACGCAATCCCCAACCCAATCGCCAGCAGAATGGGAAACCCGAAGATCCAGAAGATCGCCTCTGGCTCGCGCAGCGTCAACTTCAGCCGCGTCACCGTCAACTGAAACAGGCTGCTGGTTTCAAGACTCATCTTTCGGGGGCTACTCATCGCGCAAATTCCTTCCCGTCAGTCGCACAAACACATCCTCCAGCGTCGCCGAGTGCGTTCTGAACTCGCTCAAATGCAGGCCCTGCGCCTCGAGCGCCGCAAAAATCCGCGGCACCGCCGTGTGCAGCTCGCTGACCGAAAGCTGGTGCAGGCCGCCATCCTCGCGATGCGATTGCACTCCCGGAATCGTCTTCAGCGCCGCCACATCCACCACCGCGTTCTCCACAACATTGGGTGCCCCCGGTCCCTCGCTCTTGGGGACCGGGGTGCTCACCGCAAACTCCACAATGTCCTCGCTGCACACCGAAGCAATCAGTTCCTTCGGCGTATCCAGCGCAATCACCTTGCCGTGGTCCATAATCGCCACGCGATCGCAAAGCTGCTCCGCCTCATCCATATAGTGCGTCGTCAAAATGATGGTGCGCCCGGCCTGCTTCATCTCCTCCACCAAATCCCACAGGTGCCGCCGCGCCTGCGGATCGAGTCCCGTCGTCGGCTCGTCCAGAAACAGCAGCTCCGGATCGCCCACCAGCGCCGTGGCCATCGCCAGCCGCTGCTTCTGCCCGCCGCTCAGCCCACCCACGCGCGCACGCCGCTTTTCTTCAAGCTGCGCCAGCTTGATCGACTCATCCACCGTGATTCCGCGCCGGTAAAAACTCCGGAACAGCCGCAGCGTTTCCACCACCGTCAGCTTGTCCGGAAACTGCGTCTCCTGCAGTTGAATCCCAATCCGCTGCCGCAGCTCATCGGCTTCCGTCCGCCATTTCAACCCCAGCAGCTCAACCGTCCCCTCGTCCGGCTCGGTCAGTCCTTCGCAAATCTCGATCGTCGTCGTCTTCCCCGCCCCATTCGGCCCCAGCAAACCAAAGCACTCGCCCTTCGCTACCTCCAGGTCGATCCCGTCCACCGCCTGCACATCCGCGAACGCCTTCTTGAGCGCACGAATCCGCAACGCGGCGCCCGCACCGTTAGGTGTGTACGAATTCCCCACGCGCGTATGATTTGCCGCGTCGCTCATCGATTTAGATTAGCGTATTTGTTGTCACAGATTGTTCAAAGAGACGCGGTGCCGCTATTGACTCGCCGCCACCCGCCACTCGACCGCGCAAAACTCCTTGAGCTTCGCAAAGTCTCTTGCGTTCGCCGTCAACACCAGAATTCCCGTCCTTGCCGCGCTCACCGCTATCAACGCATCGTTGGTCAGTCGTGCTTTGCCGATCTGCTCGTATCCGTAGTTCTGTCCGAGGCGTGCGAGAATCTTCCCGGCATTCGACCAATCGCTCAGATTCGGGATGAGAATCCTGCCCGCCCTCCCAAAATCGCGCTCCAGTTTTTCCAGGATGCGATGGTCGCCCGGTTTTGCTCCGGCATAAAGCTCTTCCAGTACCACCGCGCTCAGCCACAGTGGAGTCTCCCGCGCCCAACGCTGCAGCACCAGCGCCCTGTCGCCCCTTAGCGCATGAATGTACAAGGAAGAATCGAACAGAACCGGCATCGTCTACTCCGCGATCGCGCCAAAAACATCGCGAATCCTGACGCCGCTCTTCAAAAACTGACGGTTTGCCTCGGCAGCGATCCGGCTGCGCTCGTGTTCCAGGATCGCAAGATCGAGGGCGCGCTCCACCGTCTCCGTCTCCGTTGCGGTCTCAAGCACCTTCTGCGCGCGCTTCAGTTTTGCGTTGTCAAGCCGGAAATGCTTGTGGATGACGCGGCTGCTCATTGTTCCCATCGGATAGACCCTCTATAAAAAGTTTAGCATGAATGTGTACAACTCTATATTTTGTGAACATAAGCCCGCTCGCCGCCTGCCGCCGATCCAAAAACAGCAGCCGTTCAACTACGGGATTGTGGATAAAACATCATGAGGATTTGACGCAGTTTTCATCCTCCAGCCTTTCAACCCGTCCTATCGTTATCCCATCGGCCCGCCGGCCTGCCGCAACGCTCCCGGCTCTTTGATTCGTCCGGCTCACTACTTACATTCGAGGTGTCTCATGGTCGCACCTGCTCTTCCCGATCTTGGCTCGGAAGGATCGCTGAAAACCCAACGAACAGCCGCAGGCTCCGACGCCTTGGCGCACTCCTTCCTCGACAACCTCTTCTTCGTGCAAGGCCGCTCCCGCGACCGCGCTACGGTCAATGATCTTTACATGGCCCTCGCGCACACCGTCCGCGATCGCCTTGTCGAGCGCTGGATTCAGACTGTCCTCAACTATCGCGCGCAGGATGTTCGCGTCGTTTGCTACCTCTCGGCCGAGTTCCTCACCGGCCCGCATTTGGCCAACAATCTCATCAATCTGGGCATCTACGACGAAGCCGAAGAGGCCATGCGCAAACTGGGCCTCGACCTCGAAATGCTGATCGAGCAGGAAGCCGAGCCCGGACTCGGCAATGGCGGCCTGGGCCGTCTTGCCTCCTGCTTCATGGATTCCCTGGCTACTCTCGACATTCCCGCCATCGGCTACGGCATTCGCTACGAGTACGGCATCTTCGACCAGCAAATTCGCGATGGTTGGCAGGTTGAAGCCACCGACAAATGGCTGCGCCTCGGCAATCCCTGGGCGCTGGAGCGCCCTGAAGACGCCTTCGAAGTTCCATTCGGCGGACGCACCGAGAAGTACTCCGACGCGAACGGCCATTTCCGCGTCCGCTGGATTCCTCAAAAACTCGTTCGCGGCATCCCCAATGACACACCCATCCTTGGCTACCGCACC
Organism: uncultured Acidobacteriaceae bacterium; assembly: GCA_963823805.1. Lineage (GTDB taxonomy): Bacteria > Acidobacteriota > Terriglobia > Terriglobales > Acidobacteriaceae > Telmatobacter. The sequence goes on from CAWGMW010000001.1 coordinate 1,077,141, forward strand.
AACACGGCCAACACCATGCGCCTCTGGTCCGCCCAGGCCGTCGAATCCTTCAACTTCGAGAGCTTCAACACCGGCGACTTCTTCGGCGCCGTCCATGAAAAAGTCGACTCAGAAAACATTTCGAAGATTCTCTATCCCAACGACGAAGAGATTCAAGGCAAGCAGCTACGCCTCGAGCAGCAGTTCTTCTTCGTCTCCTGCTCGCTCCAGCACATCGTCAAGATTCAAAAAATCGCTCAGCGGCCGCTCGCCGATCTGCATCGCACCTTCACCATCCAGTTGAACGACACGCACCCAGCCATCGCCGTCGCTGAACTGATGCGCCTGCTCGTCGACGAGAACCTCATGGACTGGGACGCTGCATGGCACGTCACCACCCAGACCCTCTCCTATACCAATCACACGCTGATGCCCGAGGCCCTGGAAAAGTGGCCGGTCCCGCTCTTCGGCGCTTTGCTTCCGCGCCACCTTGAAATCATCGAGGAGATCAACCGCCGCCATCTCGACGACGTGCGCTCCCGCTTCCCCGGCGACGAAGAGCGCCTGCGCCGCGTCTCCATCATCGACGAATCCGGTGAGCGCTATGTGCGCATGGCACATCTCGCCACCGTTGGCAGCCATGCAGTCAACGGCGTGGCCGCGCTGCACACTGAGTTGCTCAAGGCGCATCTGCTCCGCGATTTCCACGACCTGACGCCGGACAAGTTCAGCAACAAAACCAACGGCGTCACGCCCCGCCGCTGGATGGTCCTCGCCAATCCGCAACTCGCCCGCCTGCTCACTTCCCGCCTGGGCCACAGTTGGATTCACGACCTCGAGAAGCTGCGCAAGCTCGAATCCATGGTCGACGATCCCGAGTTCGCGCGTGAGTGGCGCGCCATCAAGCACCACAACAAGCAGCGCCTCGCCGCCTACATCCACCAGACCCTCGGCATCACCGTCGATCCTGACTCCATGTTCGATGTTCTCGTCAAGCGTCTGCATGAGTACAAGCGCCAGCATCTCAAAGTGCTGCACATTCTCACCCTGTATAAGCGCATCCAGCACAACCCCGATATCGCCATGCAGCCCAGAACATTTCTCTTCGGCGGCAAAGCCGCGCCCGGCTATCGCATGGCCAAGCTCATTATCAAGCTCATCCACTCCGCCGCCGCCGTCATCCACGGCGACCCGCTCGTCCGCGATCGCCTCAAGATCGTCTTCCTGCCCAACTTCAACGTCAAGCTCGGACACCGCGTCTATCCCGCCGCCGACCTCTCGGAGCAGATCTCCCTCGCCGGCCTTGAAGCCTCCGGCACCGGCAACATGAAATTCGCCATGATCGGCGCGCTCACCATCGGCACTCTCGACGGCGCCAACATCGAAATCCGCGAAGAAGTCGGAGCCGACAACTTCTTCCTGTTCGGCCTCACCGCGCAGGAGGTCGAACAGAAAAAATCCGAAGGCTACAATCCGGGCGCGTGGTACGAAGCCAACACCCACCTCCGCGAGGTCGTCGACTCGCTGGCCAGTGGCGAGTTTTCGCACGGCGACCGCGCTCTCTTCGAGCCGCTCGTCCAATCCCTGCTCTCGAGCGACCCTTACATGCTTTTCGCCGACTATCAGTCCTATATCGATTGCCAGGATCGCGTCGACGAGGCCTTCCGCGACGCCGATCATTGGACCCGCATGTCCATCCTCAACGTCGCGCGCGTCGGCAAATTCTCCTCCGACCGCGCCATCCGCGACTATTGCGCCGACATCTGGAAGACCTGGCCCGTCAAAATCGAAGTCTAATGAGATTTAACAAGCCCAACGAGATTTAAATAGATAAATTACCTTCCCCACCATATAAATCGCTGCTCACCACGCCGGCCCCACGGACATCTTCCAGTCCGTGGGGCGCCCGCCCGGCTCTCGCTCCCTCGTTCCCTCATTCCCTTGTTCCCTTGGTCCCTGCTCTTACTTGATTCCCACCACCATCGAGTCCGGTCCCGCCAAATGCTCCACGCGCGTCTCCTTGAATCCCGCCTCGCGCATCCACTTCTGGCAATCGGCGCCCGTGTAGTCAAACCCGCCATACGACTCGATCAGCATATTCAGGCTCATCAATAGTCCAAACGCATTCTTGCTCCGGTCGTCGTCGATGATCGCCTCATACACAATGAACGCCCCGCCCTTCGGCAGCGCCTCATACACCTTTTCAATCAGCATCTTCTTCGTCGGCAAATCCCAATCGTGCAAGATGTGCCCCATCACAATCACGTCCGCCGCCGGAATCGCGCCCTTGAAGAAATCTCCCGCCTTGAACTTCAGCCGTCCATTCAGTCCCAGCCCGCCCACGTACTCCTCAAAGATTGGCCCCACCTCCGCCAGGTCGAATCCCGTCCCGTTCAAATGCGGATGCGCCAATGCAATCTGCGCCGCCGTATCGCCCTGCGCCGTGCCCACATCGCAGTAAGTCTTGTACTGCTTCCACGGAAACTTCGCCGCAATCGCCAGCGCCGCCCCGTGGCTGATCCCGCTCATCGCCTTCAAAAATCCCTTCAGCCGCGCCGGATCGGCATACAGCGTCTCAAACAGCGGCGCGCCTCCGCCGCGCACCTCGTTCTGCGGCAGCCCCGTCCGCAATCCCTCCGTCAAATGCCCCCAGTGCCCATACAGCCGCTGGTTCGCCATCTCCAGAATCCCGCCAATATACGACGGCTTCTTCTTGTCCAGAAACAAATCTGTCTCTGGCGTATTTGCGTACTTCCCCTCGCGCCGCTCCAGCAGCCCCAGCGCCACCAGCGTGTCCAGAAAATCCCGCGCCGACCTGGGATGCAACCCCAACCGTCCCTGCACCGCCTCTAATGCTTCGGACCCTCGCGCCAGCTCTGTAAACAACCCCATCTCCAACGCGCTCAGCAGCGTCTTCGAGGGCATAAATCCCATGCCGATTTGCATGATATGTTCCGGTGTCGGATGCTCGCCCAAAATGACCTCCTCTTTCATCTCGCAATTTGATTTTTGTTTCGGGGGAATCTTCTTTGTTTCGGGGAACCAGGCTCAGCTCGCGTCTCAGAGAACGGATTTTTTTTCGGGGACTCTTCTTTTGCGTTTCGGAGCCGGGCCCAGCTTCCGCTTCGGTGAACCCGTCCACTATAACCCATCCCCCGCCGCAGCAATCAAGTTGACGAGCCGGTTCTGACCAGAGCCCACGGCCCACCGCACACTGCCTCACCGCTAACTCGCTAACTTGCTAACTCGCTCCTTCACTTTCTACCCCGTGCCTTCCTAATCACTAATCACGAACCACTATTCACTAGCCACTAACCACTGCCTTTCTGCATACTCTTGAAATGCTTCTCCGCCCCGCCCAGCCGCCCGACGCACTCGCCATCGCGCGCGTCCACGTCCGCTCCTGGCAACGCGGCTACCGCGGCATTCTCCCTGACAACTATCTCAACCAGCTCCACCCCGAAGACCGCGCCGAAAAATACGATCTCACTAACGCCGACCCCTCCCACCCTCACACTATCGTCGCCGTCTCCGGCAACATCATGCATGGCTTCGCCACCACCGCTCCCTCGCACGAGCCCGACCTTCCCAGCCACGGCGAGCTCACTGCCCTCTATGTCGATCCCCATTCCTGGGGCCTCGGTGTCGGCGTCGCTCTCGTCACCGCCGCCCGCGCCCACCTCGTCTCTCTCGGATTGCATCAAGCCTACCTCTTCACTCTCGTCGACAACCTCCGCGCCCAGCGCTTCTATAAATCCGATCAATGGTTCCCCGACGGCCTCCGCCGCATCGACATCGTCTGGAACACCGCCGTCAACGTCCTTCGCTACCAGCGCACCCTCTAGCGCATATCCGCCACGCGCGTACGAATTAGCGCCGGACTCCAGTCCGGGGTTGCGAATCTGCCCGCCGTTAGCGAGGTGGGCCGCGCCGTGCCATCCCGAGCGAAGTCCGCCGCGGCGGACGGAGCCGAGGGACTTGCTTTTGTCCTTCGCGCCCATACCAGCACCTGGCCCGCACCTGCCACTCGGCGCGCGCCCGTCGTGTTCGCACGGGCCAAGCTGACGGCTGAAAGCTGAGAGCTGATGGCTGCTTTTCCGCCCCTGCCTTTATTCTGTTAAGTGCCCTCAACCCCCAGCCCACCCTCCGCGCCAAAACCCAAATCACCGCGCCGCAAACATCTCGTCCGCGCTATCCTTCTCTACCTCGCCCTCGCCCTCGTCGCCGCCTGGCTCGCTGCCGCGCTCACTCTCGTCGCCGCCAGATTCATCGACCCTCCCACCACCGCCGTCCAAGTCGAGCGCCGCTTCCAGGCCTTCATTCACGGCAAGCCCTACCACGAGCACTATCAATTCATTCCTTTACGCGAGATCTCGCCCGACCTCCAGCACGCCGTCATCGCCGCTGAGGACGCGCGCTTCTACCAGCACCACGGCTTCGATTGGCAGGCCATGGAACTCGCTGCCGACGAAGACATGGAAGGCGGCCGCATCCGCGGCGGCTCCACCATCACGCAGCAACTCGTCAAGAACCTCTTCTTCGGAACCCGCCGCTCCATCCTCCGCAAGGGCGCTGAGGCCACACTCGTCCCCGTCGCCGAATTCGTCCTCGGCAAGCAGCGCATTCTCGAGCTCTATCTCAACGTGGTCGAATGGGGCCCCGGCATCTATGGTGTGGAGTCGGCCTCTCAGCACTACTACGGAGTCCCGGCCCGGCGCGTCGGCCGCGAGCAGGGCGCCGAACTCGCCGCCATCCTCCCCGCTCCCCTCAAGCGCCGCCCCGAGCGCATGACCCGCTACAGCGCGCTCATCCTCGAACGCATGCGCCAAATGGGCTGGTAGCCCGCCCCAGCTCGGCACTCGCACCTTGCGGGCTCGCGCCGAACCCCCACCCACGCAGTGTCATCCTGAGCGAAGCGCTTTTCAGCGGAACCGAAAGCCTGCCCTGAGCGAAGATCGCGCTAGCGATCGCAGCCGAATGGGGACCTGCTTTTGCCTTTCGCCTCGCATCCGCGCACGAATCCGCAGGGTTGCCGAGGTTGATGCGGCCCCGCAGAAACCGTGCCGGCATCCGCAACCGGCGATATACTGACGCCGCCGGGAAAGTAATCCGGCTTCACGGCTTCCCATTGTTTGAAAGTCAAGGAGGTTTCCTATGCGTACATTTCGTGCAGGACGGCTGCTTGTGCTCGCCACCGTTGTCGCTGTGCTGCTGCCCTCAGTGCCGGCCTACGCCGCGTTCGATACATACATCACGATCACCGGCTCCAGGCAGGGACAATTCAAGGGCGAATCGGGGTCCGACCAAATCCGGCTCGTCAGCGTCGTCCGCGACACCCCAATGGAAGCCGCGATGCCCATGGGCAAACGCGTGCACTCCACCATCACCATCACCAAGAAGATCGATATGGCGTCGCCCAAATTCGCCCAGGCTCTGGTCACCAACGAGGTCTTGCCCCTGGTGGTGATCAACTTTCAGGGAGCCTCCGGTGGCGAGAAGACAGCCCAGAAGATCGTGCTCAAAAACGCTACCATCCTCAGCGTCCGCAAGGCGGGCGGCAACGAGATGATCACGCTGGACTACCAGAACATTGAAGTCACATGGGTCAAGGGCGGCGTCTCCTCGACCGACGACTGGGAAGTCCCGAAGTAGAGGCGCGCGAACCCCGTCCGCCCCGCGCTCGCACCTTGCGGGCTCGCGCCGAACCCCTTCGCCGTGTCATCCCGAGCGCAGCGAGTCGAAGGACCTGTGGTTGCTTTTCGCGGCCTTCGCCCACCACAAAAGAATGGGTGCCCCATCCTTCGCCTTCTTTCTGGCGAAGGGTGGGATAGCACGAACCCAAACCGACGCGGTTTGATTCACTCTCAGACCTATGGCTCGCGTCGATAAGCGCCATCGCGCCCTGATGTCGTCTCAGCTAATTGTTTGACGCCTGAGCGCTCAAGGTTTGTGCATCTGGAAGCCTTCCCGTCTTTTCCCAAACCTCCAGCTGGGCCCGAAGGTTGTCGATGGCCTTCAGCCGAAGACCGCAGAGGTTGCAACCAATCAGGTACTGCTTCCCGATTGGAAAGATCGGAATAAAAAACAGCGTGAACCTGCCCTTTCGGACGATGGCCGTGTGCACGGTCTTCTTTCCACACTGCGAGCAAGGGTATAGGAGTTGACCCAGCGTCGTTGTAAACCAGCGAATCCCCCAAATCAACATGTCTTCATCCTTAACATCAGTATGCACTCGACCTCAGGGTTATGCCCCATGCCCGCCCGCCCACGCCGGGCCATCCCGAGCGAAGCGCTCTTCAGCGGAGCCGAGGGATCTGCTTCTCGTCTTTCGTCTTGTATCAGCGCCTGTCTGGTAGGCCGGGAATTCATCCCCGACTGCCGTAACCCAACCATTTTTCTTGGAAACAAAGTACGCGGCGAAGCCGCGAACATTGCCTCTTCAATGACGATCCGCTGATTCCCGGGTGCAACCCCCTCCCCTGCGCTATGCTTTCTAACTGAGACGCGCAAATCGATTGGCGCGAGATCAAACGGCGGGCAGTGCCTTGGCTGGTCGCCCCCGCGAGGCGCCCGGGTGCGGCAAATTGGTTGAGGAGCTTCTTTCAAGCTGGTTAAAGAGGAACAACTCGTTTAGTGTGAGAGACGGACCCGCGCAAAGGGAAGGCGCCGTTGAGATCTGAAAGCTCGAGGTCATCATGAGAAAGAACGCGGAAGCACGAGAACCCGGGATCCCATCCGCCGGAAAATACGAACGGATTAAGCTCGATAAACTCAAGCTCGATCCGAACAACCCGCGACTGGCCGAGCTCGGCGTCCTTCAAACTGCCTCTCAATCCGATCTGCTTAAGGCTCTTTGGGAAAAAATGGCCGTTGAGGAGGTCGCGATGTCAATCGCCTTCAGCGGCTATTTCGAATATGAGCCACTTTTTGTTGAGGCCGCTGAGGACGGGAAATTTGTTGTGATCGAAGGAAATAGACGGCTCGCCGCAGTGAAACTCCTTGTCGATCCGAGTCTCCGGCAGAAACTAAGAGCCACTAATCTGCCGATAATTACGAAGAAAAACGCCGCGGACCTCGCCGAGCTGCCGGTCATTGTCACCACCCGTAAGGAGGTCTGGCGCTACCTTGGCTTCAAACATGTAAATGGCCCCGCCACCTGGGGCTCATATGCGAAGGCACAATACATCGCGTATGTGCACAACGACTACCATGTGTCCCTCGAAGACATCGCCTTGCAGATCGGCGATTACAACTCTACTGTCATTCGAATGTATCGCGGGCTCATGATTGTTGAGCAGGCCGAGAGGGCTAAGGTCTTCAGTCGCTCGGACATAGCCAAGAACCGGTTTCACTTTAACTACATCTACACCGGGATGGACTACCCGGGCATCGTCAATTTCCTTGGACTACGAAGCAAGGGGACCACCGCAAGGAACCCGGTGCCGCCGGCAAAGCTTAGGAACCTCGGCGAGCTGATGGTCTGGCTCTACGGGCGCGACAGTTCGGACACCCAGTCCTTAATACATTCCCAGAATCCCGACCTTAAGAGGCTCGACACGGTCCTTCTGACCGAGAACGGTGTCAAGGCTCTGCGCGACGGATTGCCGCTGAGCGTCGCACATGACATCAGCCTCGGAGACGAGCGGATTTTCCGACAATCACTGCAGCAAGCCAAGCAGGCACTTCAGAAAGCGCACGGAACCTTGACCACGGGATTCAATGCAAGTGAGCTCGATGCTCTCAGCCTTGCAGAGGACGTCGAAAAACTGGCGATTGACCTGGTGGAAGCAATGGGGACCAAGAAAAACAAGGATCGGCGCGATGGCAGGCAAGAAAAAAGGTAAGGCATCCAACCTGCTGAGGGTGCCGTCGCCCGAGACGGACGACTGGTTGGTGAACCTCGCAGACTGGGTGGAGATTAGGGCGCTCCTCGAAAGCGACGGGAAAGCATCTCAGGAGGATTTGGCTCGCGCTCTCCAACGGGCCCACTCCATCGACGAAACCGCAGCTAGGACCCTCGCCGGCGATGTATTCAAAGAACTGGCCGATCGTCGGCGCTCATGCATCCAGATGACGGGGAAGGGCGGAGAATTGAACTATCCCTTCGGACTGAACAAGCCAGGCAACCTCCTAACATTTCAGATCAAACCATCTTCCCGCTCGCGAGCGGGAATTCTTTATGTGTTTCTCCTCGTCGCCACCCGCGCCGACATGGATTCGAGCCGGCGTAAACTCGCGGGGCTCGACCCGACGCAGGTCTTCGAGAGACTCTGCGCAGACATCCTCCTCAATTTTTGGGGCGGCAGAACGGAGTATTCAGACTCTCTGATCTTCGGCACCGCCCGGAAGAAATCAGCGCACGCCGACAAATTCCAAGCTAACATCGAGAACCTCTGCAAGATGTTGCGGCACGGCGGCGGCCTGAAGACGGGCGCAACGCCCCCCGGCGGGGGAGATGGGAAGCTCAACGTCGTTGCCTGGCGCGTGTTTCCAGACGCCAGGAGCGGCGCACTGATTGGTTTCGCCCAATGCAAGACTGGAATCCACTGGAGGGACCATTTGACAAAGCTCAATCCCGCCGCCTTCTGCGGAACCTACCTCGAACGACGCGTGATTATCGACCCAATGCGCGTTTATATGGTCCCACATAGGATCGACGGCGCCGAATGGGACGAATGCACATTCAATGGCGGCCTCCTGTTTGATCGGTGCAGACTCGTACAATACGGCTACGAAATCTCGGCTGACGTATTCAAGGACTGTCGAACATGGTTGAACGCCGCTATTGATCGCCAGAGAAAGGGAGGGTTTGCCGTATGAGGCACCGCTTTTACGCGCTCTGCCCATACTTTGCAATGTTTCCGGAGAGCTTCGCCGAGTATTGGATTCGACGATTGACCAAACCGAACGAAACTATTCTCGACCCTTTCAGCGGCCGGGGGACCACGGCTCTCACGGCTCTCCTATGCGGACGCCACGCCGTATCAAGCGACGTAAACGGTGTGGCCGTATGCCTTGCGAGAGCAAAGACAAGCCCACCCAGGTTGGCTTCCTTGAAGGCACGCCTCCTCAAACTACGCAAAGAATTTGACGACGCTGAATGGCAAAGGACCGCCAGGAACATTGAGGATTTCTTCCAGTATGCTTATGCGCCACGAACGCTTAGACAGCTACTCTACCTCAGAGAAACCCTAAACTGGAGAGAGTCCCGCACGGACAACATGCTGGCTGCCCTAGTCCTCGGTTCCCTCCATGGCGAAGCCTCCTCAACGCACTACCTGAGCAATCAGATGCCGCGGACCATAAGCACAAAGCCCCGTTACTCAGTGAATTTCTGGAAGGAGCGCGGGCTCGTTGCACCGGAGCGAGACGTCTTTAACGTGCTCGCCGAAATGGCGGATTACCGCTACGAATCGCCGTTACCAGTGGGCGACTCGCAAGTCTTGCACACGGACATGCGAAACCTACCCCGGGAACTCGAATCTACCAAAGAACGACCGCTTCGCTGTGCGGTCACCTCTCCGCCCTACCTGAACGTCACAAGCTTCGAGGAAGACCAATGGCTACGCCTTTGGTTTCTGGGCGGCCAAGGTTACCCAAGGAAAGGCTCCGTCTCCCAAGATGACCGGCACGGGACCGCAGACAAATATTGGTCATTCATCGGCGACATGTGGCGTTCATTGGGCGCGGTAATGGGCGAAGGGGCCCATGTCGTGATCCGAATAGGGAGCAGAAAAATAAAGCCCGAACAACTAAGGCGAAGCCTGAAAGGATGCGGGGAGTTTTCCGGGCGACGAGTCAAGCTCGTAAGCAGCCGGGTAACGGAAATCAAGAAGCGTCAGACAGACGCGTTCCGGCCGGGAACGAAGGGATGCGTAGTTGAACTCGACTGCCACTTTAGATTCGCAGACTAACTGTAGAATCGCAAGCAACGTCACAGACCCCAACTTCTCGCCCAATTTAGGGGGAACCTGGGGACAGAACCTGGGAGAACCTGGGGACAGACGAGATGTTCCCCACAGCCCCTGACCGCTAACCGTTATCTTTTCCTGTCAAGCCCTCCGCCGCTCAAACAACCTCGACCCCTCCACCTTAAGTCCTTCCTTTTCTGACCCCTGACCCCGACCAAATAATCTCCGCCAAGTTTGCCGATCATTTCCCCCTTTCGGAGCACAATGGTTCCATGATCAACACAGGGAACAAGGGACCAAGCCACCCCAGCGACGAAGACCCGTCGCCGGGGACCCCGGCAGGGACCAAGGGACCAAGGGAACGAGGGAAGGCGGGAACGAGGGACCGAGCAAAGCCGCTGTCTCGCTGAATTTGTGAATCACGGAGATGAATTGGATCAGAAAACGCCACGCAACTCTTTTAGATGGAGGATTTTGACTCATAAGCCATTTGGAATCAGTGATTTAGGGCAAGTGATCCGAGGTACAAGTACCTGAAAACAAACCCCTTAACCCCCAAAATGGGGTGGATAAATATTTCGAGAAAGGAAACACCCCGCCAGCCACTGGCTACGGGACCTGGTCCAATGCCGCGCGGACCTGGCTAATAGCTAACAGCTAAGAGCTAATGGCTGGAAAGACGAACCAAGCTAGCAGCTAATGGCTAAAAGCGAATGGCTGTAAAATTGATCTATGTCGGAGATCGCCCGCAGAAAAACTCCAACCGTCCGCATCGGCAACGTTCGTGTGGGCTGGGAAGTTCCCGTTGTCGTCCAGTCGATGACCAACACCGACACGGCGGATGTTGAATCCACAATTGCCCAGGTTGCAGCGCTCGCTCTCGCCGGCTCCGAGCTGGTTCGCGTCACGGTCAACAACGAAGACGCCGCGGCAGCCGTTCCGCACATCGTGGAGGGACTAGACAAGCGCGGCCTGGGCGTGCCGATCATTGGAGACTTTCATTACAACGGCCACATCCTGCTGAAGAAATATCCGGCGGCTGCGCGCGCGCTGGCCAAGTACCGCATCAATCCCGGCAACGTTTCGATCGGCCGCAAAGACGACGACAACTTCCGCATCATGGTGGAGTGCGCGGTCGAGAACCAGAAGCCTGTGCGCATCGGCGTCAACTGGGGTTCGCTCGATCAGAGCCTGCTGACCCGCATGATGGACGAGAACAGCAAGCTCGCCGAGCCGCTCGCCGCGCGCGAAGTGATGATCGAAGCCATGATCGCCAGCGCGCTCGAATCCGCAGCCGCCGCCGAGCACTACGGCCTCGGCCACGACATGATCATCCTGTCAGCCAAAGTCTCCGGCGTCCGCGATCTGCTCAACGTCTACTCGAAGCTCGCCGCACGCTGCGATTATCCGCTGCATCTCGGACTGACCGAAGCCGGAATGGGCTCGAAGGGCCTGATCGCGTCGACCGCGGGCCTTGCGCCGCTACTGCTCTCGGGAATCGGTGACACGATTCGCGTGAGCCTGACGCCCAAGCCCAACGGCGACCGCACTGAAGAAGTGCAAGCCGCACAGCAGATCCTTCAGTCGCTCTCCATCCGCAGCTTTATGCCGCAGGTGACGAGTTGCCCCGGCTGCGGTCGCACGACGAGCACGTATTTCCAGGAACTCGCCGAGCAGATCCAGAGCTACCTGCGCACGTCGATGCCCGAGTGGCGCAAGAAGTATCCCGGCGTCGAGGAGCTGAAGCTCGCGGTGATGGGCTGCGTCGTCAACGGCCCCGGCGAATCGAAGCACGCCAACTTGGGAATCAGTTTGCCCGGCACCTTTGAGGATCCCGTCGCGCCGGTCTACGTCGACGGCAAGCTTTCCACCACCCTGCGCGGCGACACCATTGTGGCCGAGTTCAAGCAGATCCTCGATCACTACGTCGAGAGCCACTACGGCCAGAGCGCCAATGCCGGCGAACTCGTCGGCGCACGCTAAAGACAGTGGTCAGTTGTCAGTGATCAGTGGTCAGTATTCCGACTGACTGCCGTTCATCTTCGCTCCGTTGTGCCCCGCGACGGCCGTCACATCGCTTCAATCGCTTTCCGCATTAAGCTGTCTCCAACTCCTCGGAGACTCCTTATGGGGCTCAGCCATCGCGCATCGATCGCGGTTCTCGCACTCTGCTTGCCCGTGCTCGCATTCGCCGGTAAACCCCGCCCCTGCGTGACCGCCGACCAGGCCGCGCAAATGCTCAACAAAGACGTTTGCATCTCCGCTCATGTTTATGACGTGGTGGAACTTCCCGATGGGACGCGCTTCCTCGACGTGTGCTCTCCGCAGACCCCGGACGAACAATGCCGCTTCACCATCGTCAGCCTTCCCGTGGATCGCGGCGAGGTTGGCGAGCTCAAGAAATACCGCGACGCCAACGTACAGATTCGCGGCATCGTCCAGCCCATGCACGGCCGCGCCGGAATGGTCTTGAGCCATTCGCGCCAGTTCTATGGCGGCCCGCCTAAGTTCAAGCCCAACCCCCTCCTCGCCCGCGGCTTCACGGCAGATGAGGATCGTGCGCCAATCCACGATCCGAACCTCCAGCCGCAAAGCGGCCACCGCTCTTTCATGAACACGAAGGACCAAGTACCGCTGCCGCGAAAGTAGCGGAGTCGGCGGGGCCAGCGATCCCTATGTGTCTTGCAGAACCGGCGCAAAGCGCGCACCCGAAAAGAGAATCGTGCTCGAGATGACCAGGAAGACGAGCGTCGCGCCCAAGCCGATGCTCAAGTTCGAGCGGTCGCTGATGGCGCCGATGATCTGCGGCGAGAACGTGTCGCCGAAAAAGTGAATGCAGAACAGGTTGATGGAAATGGCGGTCGCCCGCACCGGCGCAGAGACCGAGTTGACGATGGCCGCATTCAGTGGACCGGTATTGAGGAAGAGAAAGAACTCCGCGGCAAACAGCGAGGGCACGGCCCATTTGTGCGGCCCGAAGAACAGCATCACCCCGCATGGCAGGGTCAGCGCCACGCTCCACGCCGAAAGCAAATAGAGAGCGCGATGATTCCTGCGCAGCCAGACGTGCGCAATCCACCCACCCACGAGCGTGGCAACAATGCCGTCCACCACCGTGGTGGCACCCACTGTCAGGCTCGCGGTGCTCATTGACATGCCCGCGAAGCGCCGCAGAAACTCAGGCATCCACCACGAGATTCCGCCCATGGCGAAGGTCAGCGTCGCCAGGCCAAAGGTCGCTGTTAAGAATGCGGGATTGCGAATGATTCCGAATACGGTGGCGCGCTTCAGGTTCGCTTCGACATGATCGCTCGCTCCCCGCTCCGGCTCGCGCCCGATCCAGCCGTACAACGCAGCAACCAGAAATCCCGGAAGCGCGCAAACGAGAAACGGCGTCCGCCAACCCCAGTGCGAGCCGATCTGTCCGCCGGCCAGATAACCCAGCGCCGCACCCACCGGAATTGCAATGTAGAACACCGAGAGCACGCGGTTGCGCTCGCGCTCGGGATAGAAGTCCGAAAGCACGGCCGGCGCGAAGATCCCAAACGTGGCTTCTCCTATTCCGACCAGCGCCTGGCGCATGTAGAGCGTCGTGTAGCTATGAATCCACACGGCAGCCAGGGTTGCGAGGCTCCAAAGAATTGCGCCGGTGATGATCATCGGCTTGCGCCGGTAGCGGTCGCCCAGCCAACCTGTGAGCGGCGCGGCGATCATGTAGAAGACGAAGAACGCAGTGCCCAGCGCGCCCATCTGCTGGTCGGTTGCACGAAACTCGTGCTGGATGGGCGACACTTCGCCGGCCAGAATGTACCGGTCAATGTAGTTCAGCAGATTGAGCGCGAGCAGCAGCACGACCGTGCCCATGGCTGGGCTGATGCGGGGGCTGAGTGATCGGGGAGATGTTGGCAAGCGGCCTCTGTCCTGCGTGGTCTTCGGGCACATAACGAATACCACAATGGAGAGGCGGGGGCATGGAGCGCGAAGCGATAGGACATGAGATTGGTGCGATCCCAGGTCCCCAAATGCGAGGGACCTGGGGCACCCATCGTCTGTGTTGAGTTAAAGGTGAGGAACTGATTTGTGAGCGCGGTTTGAGGACTCCCTGCGCGCCTATGACTTTGGCCGCGGCCAGCGGGCCTCGACTGTCGTCCCGATCCCGCCGCGCGGGCGAAACTCGCCTTTCACCACCGCCCAAACCGGGTTGCAGGCCTTCACCAAGTCCTCCAGAACCTGGTTCACAATGTTCTCCTGAAAGATGCCCAGGTTGCGGTAGCTGAAGAGATACTCCTTGAGCGATTTCAGCTCCAGGCAGCGCTCCCGCGGCATGTAGCGGATGGTCAAGACGCCGAAATCCGGCAGGCCGGTCTTGGGGCAGACCGAGGTCAGCTCCGGATCGTCAATCTGGATCTCGTATCCGGGAAACTGATTCTGCCAAGTCTCGATGGCGGGAAAAGCAAAGTCCAGCCCGGCCTTGGCGTGTTCGTCGGTATATCTCGATTTCGCCGCCATACCGGTATTGTACGAGGCTCAACGAACCGGAGCGATCCGGTTCCCGTTCCATTTTCCTGCTTCTTATCCCATGTGAATGAGTCTTATATACTAGCTCTGGTTAATTGCATGGTTGAAGCAAGATCGCAAATGAGCCGCCGATGGCTTTGGGCCGCTGCAATCGTGGTTCTGGTTGCCGTATTCTTCACGGCGCGCTATTTCCTGCGCGACCGCCTTCCGGTACGAGTGGCGAGCGTGGAACACGCGATGCTGGTGAACACAGTCAGCACCGATGGCCGCGTCGAGCCGATCGTGAACTATTCGTTTTACAGCCCGATTGCCACCACGGTAAGAGCCGTGTACGCGCAGGAGGGTGACACGGTCCCTGCCGGGAAGCTGCTTATCGCACTGGACGATGTGGCGGCCAGGGCGCAGGTAGCAAGCGCTGAAAGTGCGGTAAGTTCGGCGCAGACAGCTCTGGACGCGGTTACCCACAACGGAACTCAGGCGGAACGGCAGGCCTCTACTGCCGAAATCGCACAGGATCGCCTTACGCGCGATCAGGCCCAACACGATTTTGATGCGCTCAACAAATTGGTTGCGAGTGGCGCAGCTGCTCCGGGCGAAGTGATCGCGGCGCGCGAGCGCCTTGCCTCGGCTCAGGCAAGCCTGAATGCAGCCGAGCAGAGCGGACATCATCGTTATTCGTCCGGCGATTTGGCGCACGCCCAGGCCGTGTTGGCCGATGCGCAGGCGGGACTGGCCGCCGCACAGCATATTGAGGCGCAGACTTTGATTCGTGCCCCAATTGCGGGAACCATCTACAACATGGACGCAACTCCGTCCGAATTCTCCGAAGCCGGCAAATTGCTTCTCGAGATGGCCGACCTGCGCCATGAGCGCGTCCGCGGCTACTTCGACGAGCCTGATTTGGGGCGCTTGGCGACGGGCCAGGCGGTCGTGATTCGCTGGGAGGCCAAGCCGGGCGTGGAATGGCACGGGCACATCGCTCGCCTTCCTTCCGCTGTCGTCACCTACACTACGCGCAACGTGGGTGAGGTGCTGATCGAATTCGATGAATCGTCAGACGGACTTTTGCCGGATACCAATGTCACGCTAACCGTGACGACTTCCAGCGAGCCCGACACGCTGAGCATGCCGCGCGAGGCCCTTCACGAACAGAATGGGAAATACTTCGTCTTCAAAGTTGTGGGCGGTGAGCTGGTGCGCGTTCCTGTAGTCATCGGATCTCCCAATCTTACGCAGGTTCCTATTGTCTCCGGGCTCGAAGAGGGCGACTTGGTCGCCATCGGCACAACTAACGGGCAGCCCTTGCAGGAGGGCGTACCGATCAAGGAAGAACGGTGATGCGTTCACCAGCGATGGCCTTCGTCTCCGCGCTGGCATGCCTGACGTGGGCTGCCGCGTGTCCGGGCCACGCGCAGATTTCTCCGGCGACGCTAACCCAGGCCAACGCAGATCTGCAAGCCGGCCAGGCGGATGAGGCCATTGCGCTGCTCGCACCACTACCAACCTCCGGCAATGGTGCCGCAGAAGCACAGAATCTTCTCTGCCGCGTGCGATTTGTGCTGCAGCAATGGTCGCAAGCCGCGGCGGAGTGCCAGCAGGCAGTGAATCTCGATGGGCAGAATTCGGATGATTATATGTGGTTGGGGCGTGTTCTGGGCCAGCAGGCCAGCCACGCGAGTTTCCTTTCCGCATACGGAATTGCCAAACGCTCGCTCTCTGCAATGCAGACTGCCGTAAAGCTCAATCCTCAAAATGGTCCGGCTTTGTCGGATCTCGGCGATTATTATGCCCAGGCTCCCGGCATCGCGGGCGGCGGAACGGACAAGGCGCAGGCGATTGCGTCGCAACTCGACAAGGTTGACTCGGCCAGGGCTCAGCAGCTACGCGGCGATATCGCCATGGCCAAGAAGGACTACACAACGGCAGAGAATGAGTATCGCCAGGCGGCGGCGGCCGCTCAAGAGCCTGCTGATTATTGGACCGTGCTCGCCAACTTTTATCGCACGCGTCAACAGTGGTCCGATCTGGACGCGGCCATTCAAAGTTGCATCACCGCAGCAGCGAAGGACAAGAATTCGAGCTTCGCCCTTTATGACGGCGCAGGCGTGCTCATTGCGGCGAACCGCAACCCGGCGCTTGCCGCGCAGATGCTTGAGAATTACCTGTCGAGTTCGTCCATGAGCGAGCAAGCACCGGCGTTTATCGCGCACATTCGGCTTTCGCGCCTGAAACAACAGCTGGGCGACGCCGCGGGCGCCAAAAGCGAGCTGGCAATTGCCGCACAGATGGCGAAAGAGTTTAATCCGGCACAGGGTTGAAACCCAAGGTTGAAACATTGATTCGAAAAGCGTGTGGGAAATTTCGGCAGAAGCCGCTCGCGATTTTGGTGCCGGCATTAGCAAGTGTGACGCTTGCGTGCGCGTGTGCCCTCGCGCCGGCTCAGGTTTCGCTCACCACCGTTGTTGAGATGGCTCAGCAAAACTCAAGTGCCGTCAAACTCGCCGACGCCGACCTTCAAAAGGCGCAGGCCGCCCTCGGCCAGACTGAAGACGCATATATCCCCAACTTTGTCATCGGATCCCAAATCGGTTACTCTCACGGCTTTCCCACCGGCCAACCCTCTGTCGGGAGCGCTTCAATGCAGTCGCTGGTTCTCAGCTTCTCGCAACGGCAGTACACCAAGGCTGCACGGGCCGGCGTGGAGGCCGCCAACCTGAATCTCAAGGATGCAAAGGAGCAGGTTGCTCTCGATGCTTCCACGGCCTACATCGAGATGGACACGCTTGATCGCGAGCTCGAAGCTGCCCGGGAACAAGAGCAAGATGCTGCCCGTCTTGTCGCCATCGAGGAACAGCGCACGGAGGCTGGGGTCGATCCTCTCAGCGCTCTGCTGCAAGCAAAGTTGACGGCAGCGCAGCTCAAGTTGAGCCGCCTGCACCTCGAAACCCGTTCGGCCACGCTTTCCAAGCAGCTCTCCACACTCACCGGCCTGCCCGTCGGCTCCATCGTGCCCGATCACGCCAGCATTCCCGACATTCCTGCCGTTTCCGCCGACGAAGCCCCACAGCCCCTTCTCGGCATTCAATCCGCGAATGCCCTGGCGCGTTCCAAGCTGCTGGAGGCAAAGGGAGCCGACCTGGCCTGGCGTCGCCCATCGATCGGATTTGGCGCCGTCTATAACTACGACTCCAATGAGCTGAACAGTTACAGTACCTATTACACAAACTTCACGCCTAACAACGTCAGTTTCGGTCTCCAGATTTCGTTTCCCTTCTTCGACTTTGCCGTCCGCGCAAAGGCCAAGGTCTCCGCGGCCGAGGCCCTTCGCGCCAAGGTCGAGGCTGAACAGGCGCAACAGCAAAATGACATTCAGATCAGCCAGCTCACAGCGAGTTTGCGTGAGCTCGATGCCGAGGCCGAAGTCGCCAGCCTTAAGCAGCAGATCTCTGCCGAGCAGTTGAAGAGCGTTCTAGCAAAGCTGGAACTCGGCAATGGCGCGACGGGCACCCCCGGCGCGCCGGCGCAGTTTTCACCCACAGCCGAGCAACAGGCGCGCATCGATGAACGCCAGAAATACCTCGACGCGCTCGACTCCGGGCTTGACCTAAGCAAGGCGCGCCTCAACCTGCTGCGCGCCCTGGGCCACATGCAGGACTGGCTCAACGAGCTACATACGAAGTAATTGCGAGCAGGTATCCCTGCAGCAACCCCTCGAAACTGCTTGCAGCAGTGGAAGAATCCGAGCACGGCGCTGATTACGAACGGCTTATGGCGGAAGTCGCGCTCGCGCTTTTGCGGTTTTCGGCCGTCACGTGATTCCGGGTAAACGCGTCTAAGAAAACAGTGCGGATGGTAGAATGAAGGAGATGTCTATGCCACTGAAAACACTCTTCCTCAACCCTCCTTCGTTTGAGAACTTCGATGGCGGCGCAAGTTCGCGCTGGCCGGCGACTCGCGAGATCGAGTCTTACTGGTACCCGGTTTGGCTCACGTATCCTGCTGGCCTGCTGGAGGGTTCGCGGCTGCTTGACGCGCCGCCCCACCACGTTTCTGCCGATGAAACGATCCAGATCTGCAAAGACTACGAGTTTCTGGTGCTCTTCACCTCAACGGTCGGCTGGGAAGGCGATCAGCGCCTGGCTGAAGCCATCAAAGCTGCCAACCCGTCGATCCGTGTTGCCTTCGTAGGTCCCCCGGTCACGACGGACCCCGATCGCGCCCTCAATGAATGCTCCGCTCTCGACTTCATCTGCCGCCGCGAGTTCGATTACTCGGTCGTGGAGTTCGCGCAGGGCAAGCCGCTCAACGAGATTCTTGGCATCAGCTACAAGAAGGACGGGGTGATCGTCCACAATCCCGATCGTCCGCAGATCGAAGACCTTGACGCCATGCCGTGGGCTACCAAGATTTACAAACGCGACATGGATGTGACGCGTTACAACGTGCCCTTCCTGCTCCATCCCTACATCGCGCTCTACTCCACGCGCGGCTGCCCGGCGCAGTGCACATTCTGCCTGTGGCCGCAGACCCTGAGCGGTCATGCATGGCGCAAGCGCTCCAGCGACGACGTGGCCGCGGAGATGAAATGGGCCAAGGAGAACTTCCCTGAAGTGAAGGAATTCTTCTTCGACGACGATACCTTCAATATCCAAAAGGTGCGCACCATCGAACTCTGCGAAAAGCTGAAGCCCCTCGGACTCACTTGGAGTTGCACTTCGCGCGTCACAACCGATTACGACACGCTGAAGGCCATGCGCGAAGCAGGATGCCGCTTGCTCATCGTCGGCTTCGAATCCGGCGATCCGCAGATCCTCAAGAACATTAAGAAGGGCGCAACCGTCGAGCGTGCACGGGCCTTCGCCAAGGATTGCCACGACCTGGGTCTGACCGTCCACGGCGACTTCATCCTTGGACTTCCCGGCGAAACCAAAGAATCCATCCGCAACACGATCAACTTCGCCAAGTCGCTGGATGTCGAGACCATTCAGGTCTCGATCGCTCACGCCTATCCCGGCACCGAGTTTTACGAGTACGCCGCGCAGAACGGGTTCATCACCAACAACAACATGCAGGACGGCGGCGGCCACCAGATGGCGCACATTGAGTACCCCGGGCTGCCCACCGATTACATCATGGAGATGGTCCACCGCTTCTACGACGAGTATTATTTCCGCCCCAAGGCAGCCTTCCGCGTGGTATGGAAGGCAGTCATGAACCGCGATCTGCCTCGCCTTTACGTCGAGGCCAAATCGTTCCTCAAGCTGCGTGCGCAGCGCAACAAGATGGTGAAGGAGTCGCGCAGGCAGCAGGCCACGCCGACCGCCCCCGCGGGGGCAGGCGCATAGGCACTCTCGTGGTCTCAACGTCGGGGGCGGCGTCCGCCGTGGCGGAAGTCCGCCCTCAGCTTGATTCGCACCTGAATTCTTGAGTTGATCGACTCGCCAATGCCGCACCACTCCCTTTCGTCGCGTCAATACTTGATTTTGGGATTCGTAGCGGTTTGCGCTCCTCTGGGCGACACCTGCCTGGCACGGGGCATGACCGCAGTGCCCTCCATCTCGCTTGCTCATCCGGGCGCGCTCATCGCCGCCGTCTTCACGCCCTGGATCGCGGTGGGCATCGCTCTTCTCATCGGTTTTTTCGCCAGCTACCTTACGGCCCTTTCCTGGGCAGATCTGACGTTTGTGTTGCCAGCCACGGCTTTCGGAAACGTCATTGTCGTGTTCCTCTCGCGCTTTTGGCTGCACGAAGCGATTTCGCTCGAACGCTGGGCCGGCGTCGTGCTCATCACTCTGGGCGTGAGCTTCGTCGCGCAGGGGCCTTCCCGCACCGAACGCCCGGCTCCGCTCGCCGAGGAAGCGCGATTGGAAGAACCCGTCGTGTCGGAGGTGCAGCCGCGATGATGCTTCCAGCCACGCCTCTCGCAGTAGCGCCGAATCCGTGGGTGGCCGCGGCCATGATCGCCGCTGTTGTGCTCGCTTCCACGACCGGTGAAGTGCTCACCGCAGCCGCCATGAAGTCTATTGGCGACCTCGACGTGATCCGCGCACGCTCGGGGCTCACCGGCGCAATTCGCGCCGTGGTGACCAGCCCGTTGTTCTTTGTTGGAGTCTTTTTTCTTGCTCTGGCGTTCTTCTCGCTGCTCTTCGCTCTCAATCACCTCAACCTGAGCCTTGTCGCTCCGGCCTCGGCCTCGCTCATGCTGGTGACCAATGCCATTGCCGGCAAAATCTTCCTCAAAGAGAACGTCGATCGCCGCCGCTGGGGAGCAGCCGTACTGGTTTGCATTGGCGTATATCTGCTGGCGCACTAAGGCTCGCGTTGATGGAAAAACAACGAAAAAACGTCCCGCTGATTTACACGCTGTGCGGGGAACCGGCTCCACATACCCTCAGTGTTGTTTGGCGTGCAATTGGGTCTATACTCTTTGCCGTCCCGGCGGCCTGGCTCATGATGAGTATTGCCGACAACGCCAATGTCTCGCGGCCGATTGCTGATCTTATCTCTCCGGGAACCGCCATCGGTTTGCTTTCGACCGCTCATGTGCACGGGCTCGCAAGGTCGCTTCATGAATTTGGTGCCATCGCCCTGTCTACGGATTTAATTTATTGGTCCCTGATCCTTTTTGGCTTTTCTCCCAGTCTGTCCAAGCTCAGGAAGCCTGACCAAAATACGGTCCGGCGACTTCATCGAGGGAAGAATCGCATGAAGCCGCGCACCTTCAAGTCGTGATCCAGGAATCTCCGCGGCTCGCCAATAGCAGCGCACACCGCCTCCGCCGCCAAATGGCCGCTTCGCGCGGCGCTTTCCATCGTCGAAGGCCACCCGGTGGCAATCCAGTCGCCGGCTAGCTCGCAGTTCGGCCACGGCGAAATGGATGTCGGTCTCGCCGCATCGATCCCCGGCGGCACAGTAAATGTTGCGCGAACTTCCTTTACCAGAGCTGCCTTTTCGACCTTCGCCGCTGCAACCTCGGGAAAGAACTCCGCAAGCTCGCGCACCGACAGGTCAATTGCTTCTTCCCGGCTCAGCGCGGCAAACTTCTGCGACGCGCTGACAACGAGTTCGAGGTAGCTGCCATTCGTCCTGCGCCAAGGCTGGAACCGGCTCTTGTTGTATAGCCAATGAATCTCCCGGTCGAGCAGGACGGCGTGGTCCAGATCTGTAATCTCGCGGTCAAACCACAGGTGAACGCTGCAAATGGGCCCATGTTCATGCTTTCCGATTTGGCCGGCCAGCGCGTCAACGCCATCCGCAGGCGGCATGTGCGTCAGCAGCTTCGCCATTCCCTCAAATGGCAGAGCGAGCACAAGAAAATCCGCGACGAGCTCGCCCGTCCGCGTTGTTACCGTCCACTGCGATGTCTCCTCGTCCCACGCTGCGCCTTCCACGCTCGAGTTGAATAGCACGTCGGCGTTGCGTTCGCGGAGATACTGCTGCGCTCCGGAATAAAGCTCGCTCAGCGGCACGGTGCTCATCCCCATGCTGCCTGCCTCGGCGGAGTTCAGAAAAAGCTCGCGAATCACCTTGGCGGCGTACGGCAGCGCGATCACGTCCACATCGCCGTTCAGCGCGCTCGCAATCACCAGCCGCCAGAAGCGATCGATCGCACCCTGCGTCTGGCCGTTGCGCTTGAGCCATGCGCCCAACGTCTCTGTCGAATCGGGCGGCACAGGACGCATGAGCGCCCGAAACGCGCGCGCCAACGCCAGCTTGTCTTTGCGCGTGAATGCTTTGGCGGCGAGGAGGCTTGGAAGGCCGTGCAGCGGCGCCGGCAACCACGCCGACGATTTCAGCAGCGTGCGCCGGCCACCTGGCTCAATCATGGTCATCGCGCTCGTCCAATGAATGCGCTCCGCGACGCCGATGCGCCGGTAAAAGCCGATCAGATTCGTGCAGCAGCCGAAGAGCACGTGCTGGCAATTGTCGATGACCTCATCCACGCCCGGATGGAGGTAGGAGCTGGCACGCCCACCCAGGTAGCCGCGGCGCTCAACGAGTTTTACGCGCAGCCCGGCCTCGGCCAGCGCGCACGCTGCGCTCATGCCGGCAACGCCGCCGCCTACCACGATCGCCGTCTTGCCCGGGCCTGCCTGGAATTCATTCACAATCTAGCTGCTCTCCTGGTGCCGCCACTCCTATCATCGCCGAAAGCACACGCCATGCCAGCCAGCGTAATCCGTCTCGTCAACCTATTCTGCGGCCTGGGTAACAGGCACACTCAGAATTCAAGGCCAACTGACCGCTGAATGCCGCGCGCAATTCGTTGACGTTCCCATGGCGCGTGCTTATGATTGTCGAGACCACCGGACCACTTTTCGCTTCGAGGCGTGTTGATGCCAGACTGCACGAAATGCGGCCAGCCGCTAAAAGATGGCGCGACCTTCTGCGGTCAGTGCGGAGCCGCTGTCAAGCGCTGCCCCAAGTGCGGCCAACTGCTTCCAGATGGCTCCATTTTTTGTGGTCAGTGCGGCGCCGCCGTCAATCAATCTTCTCCCGATTCTCAGACTCCGGCTTACCAATCTGCGCCAGGCGGGAATCCGATCCAGACGCCCGCCGCAACCGCATGGGTCAACTTCACGGTCGTTAACTATGGAGGATTTTTCGGTCAAATCACGAATACCATCGTTGTCGATGGCTATGACGTGCGCACGGTCCAAATTGGTGAAACCGTCGTTTTCGCGATCCCGGCTGGGAGCCATGTGATCCAGCTTGTGCAGGTGTACCACAGCGCTGCAACTCTCAACATTGCCATCACGCGCAAGTCGAACCAATTGGAATTCACCGTCTCAGCGGGAGCGCAGGCCGTGGTGGTTGCCGAGTACGGGTATCTTCTGGGCAAATTTAGTCTTTCGCTGAAATGAGACATTGCCTGCCGCACGCGAGAAGGGCGCGCATCGTCGTATCGCACTCACGGATGATGGCAGTGAGGGACTCACAGCCTGTTGATATTAAAAGGCTTATTTACGATTCCTGTGAAACTACCACCATATATAGCACCACGTTTGCACAGTGACTCGATTTATTTTACGGCTGCGGGAGTGCCGTTCGATCCGTTCGCAGCGCTCGCCTGCCGTGAGAGCCTACAGAACCCCCACACCCCCTGGAAGCGATCCGGCGCGGCGCGGGGAGCCCTCGTCGCCAATCGGCGCACCGAAATGGAAATTCGGTCATGCCCGAATACAGATGAGCACGCCACAGGGCATCCAGACACGCCATAATTACGAAGAGAACAATGGCTATTCAACAAGTGCTGCCGGGCATCGCCCTCTTTAATGCATCATCGCAGGCCTATGCTCCGATTTCAGATGCTCGTCTGCCGACTAATACGACCACCCGTTTTCACCGTGTGCATAGGTGGTTTAATTTCATCGCGGGTTTCTCCCCGGAATTCGTTCACCAGCGCTGCGAAATTGCTGGCTTAAAACCGGGCTCGATCCTACTTGATCCTTTTGCTGGTTGTGGAACATCTCTCGTAGCAGCGGCAGAGCGTGATCTTTACGCTGTGGGCTACGATCCCCATCCCGTCTTTAACAGAATATGCAGTGCGAAGCTCCCTGGCTTAGATGCCGGTGACACAATCCAAAGATCACAGGAGCTTTTGTCGAAGGGTTTTACGCAGCCAGTTTCAATGAAAGTGCTAAGCGAATCCCAACGTGCATTCTTGGAAAAGTTGTACCCGTCCGATGTTCTGGAATCGTTGCTTGGAGCAAGAGAATCGCTAAGAGCCTCCAGCTTCGCAGAGCACGATATAGCTTTTCTCATGCTTTCACACGTTGTTGAAAGATGCTCACATTCGCAGACTGACGGTATTTACAAGGCTCCGACAACGAAGAAGCAGCCGGTAAGCCCCGAGTTTGCGTGCGTTGAAGTTGCACAAATGATGCTTGAGGACGTTGAATCGCTAGGCAGGGCCAATCTTCAAGAACGAGGGAAAGTCATTCGCCGATCTTCTCGATCAATGGAAGAAGTGGTATCTGAATCCGTATCTATCGTCGTAACATCTCCGCCATACCTCAATAATTTTGACTACGCGGAGATGACTCGGATGCTTCTCTACTTTTGGGGTATCGCAACCTCTTGGGGTGACATAACCGACAAAGTTCGGCACTTGCTCATCGTTAACACCACTACAGCGCTAAAAGGCCAAAAGCCGCTTCAGAGTGTCTACCGAAACAACATTACAAAGACGCTTCATCAAGACCTAGATGAGCTTGTTGCCATTCTTGGACAACGACGACAGGAAAAGAAAGGAAAGAAAGAATACGATTTCCTCATCTATCCTTACTTCTCACAAATGACCGATGTGTTGCGGGAGACGTTTAGGGTCATGCAAAGAGGGGCTCCGATTCACATCGTCGTTGCGGATGCGGCCCTCTACGGCGTTCACATTAGCGCTCCCCAGTTCTTGCAGTCGTGCATGAAAGACATCGGCTTTCGCAACGTCAAATGTGATCTCATGAGAGAGCGAGGCCATCGCTGGATTCTGACCAAGCGCGAAGGTTCACCAATTGGCCTCGGCGAATATCACCTGAGTGGAGCCAAATGACTTCGAACGAAGATGATTTCCAATCGACTCTTGACGTTGAGCCGGAGAATGCTTCGGCCATAGCCCCCGCCCAAGCCCAATCAACACTGTATAAGATCGCAGATGTTGAGATTCGCAAGGCAATTGAGAGTTACTTGAAGCTCGTCAGAGCAACAAACGGATTGGCGAACATATCATTGTCCGATCTGGCTGACGAACGAGCGCGAACCATACTCTTAGCGGGACTAGGTGTACGGGAAGAGATGACAGAAGAGTTGGCTCTGGAAGAGTGGAAACGCCGTCAAGCGATCCCGTTTGAATTGGAGACGGCCATCGCCGCCGGGGTATACAGGGACATAAGAAAAGCGGGCGCGGAGTTCTTGAATTCGATGGAACTGGAGACGAAGAACTTTACAGTCTTTACGCCTACCTTCATAAAAACGAACCCTCATCTACTTCCGCTCTTCCAACATCTCGGCGGCATCTTCAGCAAGGCTGCACTCAAAACCCACGTCGGCTCAGTCTCTGATAATTCTATTTCCAAGCCAGCATCAATCCGATTGGCAAAGCTACTTTCGGAGCGTGTTGATCCCACTACGGTAAATAAGGGTGAGATTTTGCAGAGGCTTGAGTCTACCCTGGAAGGCATTGTACGAGACCTAATTGGACGTGTGCTCTTCGAATCGATTGTCGATCGCGCGCTACACGATCAGGGTCTGTCATTTCAGAGAGAGGAAGAGTACACCTCACTGAAAGGCGTCGTGTACGATTTTCGTGCAGACTTTGTGCTCCCGTCAGCGGATAGACCACTTGCGTTCATAGAAGTAAGAAAATCCTCCGCTCGGCACGCTTCTCTTTACGCGAAAGACAAGATGCTCTCAGCTATCAACTGGAAGGGGAAGAATGCAGAATTGTTAGCTGTTCTAGTCGTTGATGGTCCTTGGACTGGTGAGACGTTGCGTGTAATGGCGAATGTCTTCGATTATGTAGTGCCAATCGCTCGTGTTGCCGATCTCGCAGCGACCCTAGATGCATACCTTAAAGGTGACAAGTCCAAACTTAAATGGTTGATCGAATTCAAGATCAGTCCGGCGTGACCAAACGCTGCCTGTGCTTGATTTGAGTTTCTTTGTGGCGCCGCCCTCAATTAGAACGACGTTCACCAGCATTCGCCTGTGTTCGCCAATCACCAAATTTGCATCTTGCATTCATCTGAGGTACTTTCTCTTGAGAGCCAGTCGGCACTACTGCAACAGGTAACACCTTCCCAGTCGGGAACGAAGGCGAACCAGTCGGCAAGCCCGGATCAAACAAATTCCACTTTGATTCGAGGTAGCCACATGGCACAGGTTCAAATTACCGACGTTGTAGTTCCCGCCGAATTCACGGCCTATCAAGTTGAAAACTCCATGCTCAGCACAGCGCTATTTCAATCAGGCGTAGTGTTGCCCAATGGCGAGATGTCAGCACAGCTTAATGCTGGTGCGGAGCAGTTCACCGTACCGTTCTGGAGCGACATCCCTGATGTTGAAGCCGACATCTCCACTGACAACGCAGCAGTTCTTTCAACGCCGCAAAAGATCACCGCAGCGGCGCAAGTTGTGAAGAAGAGTTTCCTTCACGCATCTTGGAGCGAAATGTCGCTTGCATCGGAACTAAGCGGTTCAAGCGCCCTTGAGCGCGTTCAATCTCGCGTACTCAACTACTGGGACAGGCAATGGGAAAAACGTCTTATTGCTTCGCTCATGGGCGTGCTATATTCCAACGTCGCAAACAACGGCGGTGACATGGTAAATGATATTCACGCAGAGTCGGGCACCGTCACGCTGCCCGGTACGACTGTTACCGTGCCCGCGAATGCATTCAACGGTCTCGCTGTCATCAACACTGCATTGACCATCGGGGACCGTCTCTCGGATATGAAGGCGATTGCGATGCACAGCGCTATCTATGGGGAGGCTCTGAAGAACAATGAAATTCAGTTTTTCAAGCCGTCTGACAACAGCCTGCAAATTCCCACTTACAAAGGGATGGCCTGCATCGTCGATGATTCGCTCACTACGGCGACCGCTGGCGTCTACGTAACGATTCTCTTTGGACCTGGTGCCGTGGGCTTCGCGGTAGCCGCACCGCGCACGGGCTACGGAACGGAGATTTGGCGCACACCAGCAGCCGGAAGCGGTGGGGGCCAGACGACGTTGCACTCTCGCTTCGATGTGGCGATTCATCCGCTTGGCTTTGCCTGGACGAATGCAAGCGTGGCGAGTCTGAGTCCCGTACAGGCCGAGCTTGCTCTGGCGGCGAACTGGACGCGCGCATACAGCCAACGCAAGAGCGTGCCACTGGCGTTCTTGATTTCGCAGTAAGCAGATTCGGTGCAACCACGCCGAACTAACGAGGGATGCGCTACCGGACCAGCGGCGTCCCTCACTTTTTAATTGGAGCATCGAATATGTGTGCAGCGCATCGCAAACTTCCACCAGGCGGAGCCGCACCAGAGATAGAGCGCCTTGCTGCCGAAGGATTCTCTTTTCTCGGAATCGCTGCGCATTTCAAAGTGTCGAGAGAGTGCTTCAAACGATGGCTTGACGAAGATGAATCATTAAACGAAGCATTTGAGATTGGCCGTGAAACCGAACGGCAAGCCCTTCATGCGCTGGTCGTAGCATCGGCAAAAGCAAACAAGCCCGCGAACGTCAACGCATTCTTTCTGCTCAAAGCGCGTCATGGTTACGTAGAGACTGATAACCGAACCAAGGTTAGCGTTGACGTTGCTGTGAACAGCGTTCTAGTTGTGCGCGACCACGGAAGCGATGAGGAATGGGCAGCAAAGACCGCAGCGCAGCAACGCGCATTGACTGGCGATTACAGGAGCCCGCTTCAAATAGAGGCTCCCCGCGCTGCCTTGGTTGACGCCGTGGCCGCTCCTGAGTTTCCTGCTTACATTCCTGCTGTCCCTGAGCCGCCCTACTACGGGCCTCCGGTGTGGCGGGCACGAGCATAGTGCAGACGAGAATGGCTGTCAGCAATTAAGCCAACAGCTACGCCTTCAGACCCTCTCTATTGATTCCTTATTTTGGGTTCATTCCCAGGCCGAATTGCGGTCTCGCCGGTGCCGTAGTGCGTTGGAAAGGCGTTCCCCGCGCCCCGCTTGCTTTGCTGACAACTACGATAGCGCGATAGAGCTTCAGTTTCGATTCGTCCTTCGATCCGAGCAATAATCCCTTGATCGCGTCAGCGGAAAACGGGACAGGCTTTCCTTCATGCGTTACCGGCTTCCCATCGGCTGGATTGAGCAGCGTCAAAACTCCGTCGCGCATTTCGATTTTGTATTCGGCTTCCAATGCTGAACGTAGCGCTTGCGGAGCAACTGAAATCTCTTCGCACAAATCATTAACAGGCTGGTCAATCGTCAGTTGACGGATTCTCGCATCGGCATCACTGGCTCTCGCTGTGAGAACCGATGCGTTTGCTTCCAACTCCACAATGCGCGCTTTGCGCGTCGCACTCTTCTGGAGCAGGTCAGCATTCGTCCTGCGAAGCGTCGCTAATTCCGCTTCGGGCGTTTGTTCAATGGGAAGGTCCGGCATTGCTTATCCTTTTCTCGACAGACTGCGCTGGCTTGGCGGCGAATGCCCTGGGTTCGGTTCTATGTCGTCTTTCAGCTTTGCCTTTACTGCAATGCGGATTGCGTCTTCAATGAAGCTTGACAAAGTTTGTCCTTCCTGTTCGGCAAGCAACATAGCTTCGGACTTGAGAACAGGATCGAGTTTCATCGAAAAAAGCTCCCTTTTCTCGTTTATGCGCGGTGCGTAACTGATTTCAGATTTCATCCGATTCCCCTCACTTACAAAGGTATATACCTCTTGACGGGATAAGTCAATAGGTATATACCTTTTACTTATGAGCCAACAGTTTTCATCCTCACGATTTGCGCCGGACCACTTACCAGACGCCAAGATTTTCATAACTGTGAGTGAAGCAGCAAGCCGTCTAAGTTGTGGAATCACACTCATATATCAGCAAATCAATGCGGGCTGCTATCGGACAGTAAAGCTAGGTAAGAAGCGATTGATTGACGTAGCATCGCTTGAAACGTTCGCTGGATCGCTCGCCAACGAATCAGGAAAGGGAAAGCGAGAATGACACCGATTCAATTGCAGCTTTCTCCCGCATTGTTGAGACACTTTGCCAACAATTACACGGACTTCATCGATCTTTACAGGAGCAGAGTCATTAGCTACGAAGTAGCGTGCGATTGGTGCCGTCAAATCGGTAGCTATGTTCAAGCGATTTATTACAGCGAAGCGAAGGCAGCATAGTGAGTACATCGGTAAATCAGACGGCAGCGCTCGCCCTAGCGAGCCGTGGGCTGCATGTCTTTCCATGCAATCCTGATAAGACGCCAAGAGTCGCAGCGTGGGAACAGAATGCCACCAGCAACACTCTCAAGATTGAGGCGACATGGCAGAGCGCTCCCCAACTGTTACCGGGGCTTCCAGTCGGAGCGCATAGCCTTTTAGTCATCGATGCTAACCGCAAACCGAACGGCCCCGATGGTGTCGCAGCATTCGAAGCGCTCTGTGCTGCCCATTCAATCGATCTATCTGGCGCGTTCGTTGTCGAGACTCCATCTACGGGCCTTCACTTCTATTTCCGCACAGAAACACCCTACAGCAACTCCAGCGGATCACTGCCCGCCGGTATCGACGTTCGCGGTCTAGGCGGATACGTAATCGCTCCTGGTGCCACTCTGCCGGATGGACGCTCCTACCGGATCATTGCAGGCACATGGGACGCTATACCGGCTCTCCCTGAGCGTCTAGCAGCCTTCCTGCGAGAGAAGCATCCTACGGTGACGCTTGCGCTCCCTGGTGGGCCTGTGGGCGCCTTCCCGTGACAGACAGGGAGCGTGCATTCGCACAGGCAGCGTTCGCAGACGAGCTTGCCAAGCTGTCGGCAATGCGGGAAGGCTCTGGCCGGAATCGGGCCTTGAATGACGCTGCTCATTCACTCGGCACAATGGACGGATGGATCGATCTAAACGCAGCAGCAAACGCACTGTGGGAAGCATCCATTGCAAACGGATACGTCGCCAAAGACGGCGAAGCCCAAACAAAGGCAACGATTGAATCGGGTATCAATGCAGGGCGAAGTAAACCGCGTCCCTTGCTCGCAAGCTGTGTACCGAACATCGATGTCAGTGCGATGATTGCCAATGGCATTACAGAGTACAGACGCCAGCATCCCGAAGCCAGCACAAGCGGAAAAACAGACAAGACTTCAAAGCGTAGCGTTACTCTCGTTCAATGTTCCACCATCAAAACGAAACCGATTACTTGGCTGTGGAATGGATTCATCCCGCAAGGCAAGCTAACACTGCTCGCCGGTGCTGGCGGAACAGGCAAATCGACCCTTGGGTTTAACTTCGCCGCGACGATCTCAAATGCAGGAGCTTGGCCGGATGGTTCGCGCTGCGACGTTGCGGCCAATGTACTCGTGTGGTCATCGGAAGATGACGCAGCGGACACGATCACACCCCGCTTAATGGCCGTGGGAGCAAATCTATCAAGGTGCGGCATTATCAGCGGGGCGATTGACGAGAACGGTATGCGCTGCCCATTTGATGCAGCGCGGGATATGGGCCAATTGCGCGAGGCAACGCAACAGATTGGCGGAGTATCGCTGCTCATCATTGATCCAATCGTCACAGCAGTAACAGGCGATATGCACAAAGCGAACGATGTTCGCCGTAGCTTGCAAGCAATTGTTGATTTCTCAGCGGAGACAAACTGCGCCGTCATTGGCATAACGCATTTTGCCAAAGGTACGGCAGGGAAGAATTCAGCGGAGCGTGTCATCAGCTCTCAGGCGTTCGCGGCATTAGCGCGTATGGTCCTGGTAGCAGCTAAGGAAGAGGACTCCGACCGTCGCGTATTCACTCGTGCCAAGTCGAACAATTCAGTCGATACCGGGGGATTCAGCTATTCCATCGAAGCGGCTGAGCTTCAGTCTGGAATCGTTGCGACTCGCGTTGTTTGGGGTGAGCCCTTGGAAGGATCTGACCTGCCCCCGGAAAACTCTACCAGTTGAAGCTGGAGTTCTCTCGTAATCTAAGCGGGAGGACGGAGCGATGAAGAAGAGCCGGTACACGGAAGAGCAGATCATCGGGATATTGAAGCAGCATGAGGCCGGGGTGAAGACGGCGGACCTATGCCGGGAGCATGGGATCAGCGCGGCGACGTTCTATGGCTGGAAGTCGAAGTTTGGGGGCATGGAAGTGAGCGAGGCGCAGCGGCTGAAGGCAATGGAGGACGAGAACCGCCGGTTGAAGCTGCTGGTGGCGGAGCTGAGCCTGCATGGTGAAGCGCTGAAGGCAGTGATCCGAAAAAACGGCTGGAGCTTGCCGGTCTAAGAGGAGACGTGGCGTTCGTCTCGGCGGAGTTCCGGTTGAGCGAACGCACGGCCTGCAAGCTGCTGGGGGTGGAGCGGTCGAGCTACCGGTATGAGCCTCGCGCGGACCGCAACATCGAACTGCGCGAGGCGCTGGTGAAACTGGCTCGGCAGAAGCCGCGTTATGGCTATCGACGGCTGCATGCGCTGCTGAGCCGTCGCGGTCACGAGGTGAACGTGAAGCGTGTTTACCGGCTGTATCTGGAGGAGAGGCTGTCGGTTCGGCGCAGGAAGCGCAAGCGTCTGGTGCGGGATCGTGCGCTGGAACCGCGGCTGATCCGGCCCAACCAGGAGTGGGCGATGGACTTCATCGTCGACGGCCTGGCGACGGGGAGGATGGTGCGCATCCTCAGCGTGGTTGATGCGTACACGCGTGAGTGCTTGGCGCTTGAGGCCGACACCAGCCTGGGCAGCGGACGCGTGACGCGTGTGCTGGAGCGGCTGATCGAAGAGCGTGGCCGGCCGGAGAACTTGCGCTCGGATAACGGCCCGGAGTTTACCTCGCGACGCATGCTGGGCTGGGCAGAGGACTGGAAGGTTGGCTTGGTGCACATCCAGCCGGGAAGGCCGATGCAGAATGGCCACGTCGAGAGCTTCCACGGGAGGCTGCGCGACGAGTGCCTCAACGCGCACTGGTTCCGCACGCTGAACGATGTAAGGAGTACCCTGGCAACCTGGCGGCAGGAGTACAACTGCGAGCGTCCGCACAGTTCGCTCGACTACAGAACGCCGGAGGAGTTCCGGCAAAATGCAGGCTATGCGGATGTGGAAAGCAAAGAACGCTTCCCACATCCGCACAGCCTCGACGGCGGCTGCGAGTTAATCTCGAAGCTAAACCAAAACCGGGAAACTCCAGTTATCAGTGGATGAGAAATCGGGGGCAGGTCACTTGCGTACAGTATTTGAGAGAAAATTCCCGTTCATACGCAAATTCTGCGAAGAAACTCGCCAGAGTTATATCGTGTTGGTGATCGCTGGCGCCTCGCTACTTGTCTGGAATTACGTTGATCTCAAGAGAGTTCAATCGTTCGAAATCGCAGGGGTGAAGGCGACGCTTACACAGGTGCAGCAGAAGGTAGGCACGCTCTCCGATCAGGTCGAAGAGCTTTTCAAGCGCAAGAAGATTGAAGTATTTGATCGCCATAATTGGGCGCGTGTACGTAAGGTGAGTGGGACGAATCAGCACTACACGTTAGAAGTAACGCTGGAATCGCCTCCAATCCCTGGCAGTATCGAAGTCTACGAGGGCGTACTCCTGATGCCGGAACAGATGTATGAGGTCCATGACCGAGTGATTCGATTTCCCGCGAATGCTGACGATCCGGAACTTGGGTTGACGATCAAATACTACCCTCGATTGGTCGCGGCGGAGCCTGGTGCGCAGTAATGGCGAAATGTCATTATCGAATTCTTTCAGCCAGATCATAGATGGGCATCAAACATGCGTATTCCTTCTCGATGCCCATCTTTGGCGACAGGGACTCTAACGCGACTCAAAGATGGGCAAGCTAACCCCTTTAGAAATCAAAGATGGGTATAAAAAACCAATACGGACCTATGGAGTATTCCCATCCCTATCTTTGGGAGAAACCGTTCGATTTCGATACAACGCCACTGCATAAAAAAGCCTGCATCCAATCATTGCAATGCAGGCTCGTAAATGGGTAGCTTGGTTGACCCAATTACTATGCTACGTTTTGGCGAAACGGCAGCACCTTACCGCCGCGCCGTGTCTGTTCCAAAAAGTCGCCCCATGCTTGCATCATTGATGCCCGTGGTTCCAGATAGAGCGCATGGTTATAGGCTGCACTCACGGCATTGCGCGGCGCATGGGCAAGCTGCAATTCAATGTGTTCGTGGTTAAACCCACGCTCATGCAAGATGGTCGATGCTAATCCGCGAAAGCCGTGTCCAGTTTGCCGTCCCTTATATCCCATACGATCCAAAGCGAACAGAATAGTATTGTTGCTCATCGGCCTCTTGGAATCGCGTTCGCCTGGGAAAAGCAATTCGCCGCTGCCTGTCAACGTCTTGAGCAATTCCAGAACTTCAATTGCTTGGCAAGAAAGTGGAACGATGTGCGGGGTATCCATCTTCATGCGGTCGGCAGGGATGTTCCAACGCGCATTTTCAAAGTCAAATTCAGACCACCGTGCTTCGATCAACTCACTCGTGCGCACGAAGGTCAGCACCATGAGTTTCATTGCAAGCCGCGTAATCTGTGTTCCACGATAAACCTCAATTGCACGAAGCAACGCGGGAAGCTCAGTGACATCAACTCGGGCTAGATTGACCTTTTTGGTTGGCTTCAAAACGTCCGAAGGCTTGAATTCAGCGACAGGATTACGCTTTGCCAGTCCATGTGCGATGGCATAACGAAATATCTGACCAGTAGTCTGCAACGCACGCTTTGCCAAGTCTGCTACGCCTCTTGCTTCGATTACCTTTACCATCGCTACAATTTCGAGAGGTTCTATTTTGCCGATGGGCCTCGCTCCGATGTGTGGATAGACATTCGCTTTTAAGCGTCTCTCCGTCGCGTCAATATGCTGTGCGCTCTTGTCCACTTTCCAATGTCTCATCCACTCGGCTGCGACGGTTTGAAATGAACTTTCTGCGTTAACTTTTGCTTCGATCTTTTCAGCCTTCCGCACAGTCATGGGGTCCGAACCTGCTGCAAGTTTTGTCCGGGCTGCTGCGTGACGATCTCTTGCGGTCGCTAGGGACACTTCAGGGTATTTGCCGAGCGCCATGAGCTTCTGAGCGCCATCGAAACGGTACTTCCAACGCCAGAGTTTGCCGCCTGACGGCGTAACAAACAAGTGCAGACCTTTAGCATCGGGAATTCTGTATGCCTTCGGCCTTGGATTGGCTGTGCGCACTTTCACATCGGTCAACGGCATGATCCCTCCAAAACCCACTTTTGCAAAAGTACCACCACATTGAAGATAAAGTACCACCAAAAATAGCACCACTTGAATCCGATTGCAAGCGAGTTCTGGCGAACGGTGGCGAACGGCCTATTAGCGAATAGCCAATAACCATGCGCATTCTGTAGATTGTTCAGAATTCTATAGGGGCTTCAGAATCGTATAAGGTAGTGAACTTGGTGGGCAGTGAGGGACTCGAACCCCCGACTTCCTGCTTGTAAGGCAGGCGCTCTAACCAACTGAGCTAACCGCCCACTCCGCCGCTCGCGGGCTACGGCCTGACTTCATGATACCAGCGCTCATGATGCGGAAGGTGCGGCGCAACCGCTTGATAAACTCACCCCGTGGGCCATCTGATCGTGAACGCCGACGATTTCGGGCTGACGTCGGGCGTCAATCGCGCCATCATCGAGCTGCACTCCGCCGGCCTTGTCACCAGCACATCGCTCATGGCTTGCGCCGGCGCCACCGAGGACGCCATCGAACTTGCGCGCTCAATCCCCACGCTTGGCGTTGGATGCCACATTGTCCTTGTCGATGGCGAACCGGTTTTGCCTCCCAATCAGATTCCCACACTCGTCGATTCGCGGACGGGCTACTTTCCCTCCTCGCTCAGCAAATTTCTGGCGCGCCTGTTCACAGGACGCATCCGCACTACCGAAATCGAGGCGGAAGCGGCAGCGCAAATCGATTTCCTCCAGCGACGAGACCTTCGCCTGAATCACATCGACACGCACAAGCACACGCACATTTTTCCTTCTGTCCTCCGCCCAGTCCTTCGCGCCGGGCGCGCTCGCGGAATCCGCGCGATCCGCAATCCCTTCGAGCCGGAGTGGGCCATTCGCGCCACGCACAGCGCTCCGTGGCTTCGAGTCGCGCAGGTCGCCGGTTTGCGCTGGCTTGAACCTGTTTGCCGCCGCATCCTCGACAGCGAAGGATTTGCCACCACCAACGGCACCATCGCCGTCGCCGGCACAGGCGCTCTCGACGCGGACACATTGCGTTCCCTGCTCCGAAGCCTGCCCGCCGGCGCCTGGGAACTGGTCACGCACCCCGGCTATAACGACGCCGACCTCGCCCGCGTCCGCACTCGCCTGCGTGCTTCGCGGGACGTCGAGCGCTCCGCTCTTGTCGCCCTCAAAGAATTCCCGGCCATTGAACTCATATCGTTCGCTGAGCTCCAGCCGCACTCGCCTTGACCGGCCAAGCGCGCGCATTTACTGTTTAGGCGCGGCACGCTCATTTGCTGACTCTGTGCATCCTCCATCCACTCCCGCGCGTCCAAGACGTGGCGGCAAAATCGAATCCTAAGAAGGAAACATGCGCATCGGGATTACCTGTTATCCCACATATGGCGGCTCGGGTGTCGTCGCCACGGAGTTGGGCATCGAGCTCTCTAACCTCGGCCATGAAGTACACTTCATCTCGTACTCGCAGCCCTTCCGCCTCAACGGCCGCGACGACGGCATCTTCTACCATGAGGTTCCCGTCTCCAGCTACCCGCTCTTCGAGTTTCCTCCGTACGATCTCGCCCTCGCCTCTCGCATGGCGGAGGTCGCCGAGTACTATTCCCTCGATCTGCTTCACGTTCACTACGCCATTCCTCACTCCGTCTCCGCGCTTCTCGCACGCCAGATGCTGGCCAAGAGCGGCCGCCGGCTTCCCTTTGTCACCACGCTTCACGGCACCGACATCACTCTCGTCGGCCTCGATCGCAGCTATTTGCCCATCACCCGCCATGCCATTCAGGAGAGCGACGGTGTAACCAGCATTTCGAATTATCTCCGCGACAAAACGATCGCCGATTTTGGCGTCACTCGGCCGATCGAGACCATCACCAACTTCGTCAATTGCGATGTCTACACTCCCCTTAAGGACGAAGCGAAGCGCGTCCGTTGCCGCGCCCAATACGCTGCGCCCGACGAGTCCCTTCTGGTTCACCTCTCCAACTTCCGGCCGGTGAAGCGTGTTACCGATGTCGTTAAAATCTTCGCGATCGTGGCGCGAGAGCGCCCCGCGCAGCTCATTCTTATCGGCGACGGTCCCGACCGCTCCTCTGCCGAATGGCTTGCTCACGACCTCGGTATCCAATCCCGCATTCATTTCCTCGGTAAGCAGGAACGTG
Source organism: uncultured Acidobacteriaceae bacterium (assembly GCA_963823805.1). Classification (GTDB taxonomy): domain Bacteria; phylum Acidobacteriota; class Terriglobia; order Terriglobales; family Acidobacteriaceae; genus Telmatobacter. The sequence goes on from CAWGMW010000001.1 coordinate 1,113,585, forward strand.
TCAGCGAGTTGCTTGCGCTCGCCGACCTCCTCCTGATGCCCAGCGAACTTGAGTCCTTCGGCCTTGCCGCCCTGGAAGCCATGGCCTGCAAGGTTCCATCGATCGCAACGCGGGTCGGCGGTGTCCCCGAGCTCATCGACGAAGGCATCACCGGGCTGTTGTTCCCCGTCGGCGATGTCGAAGCAATGGCTGCCGGCGCCCTGAGCCTATTGAACAATCCGTCCCGGCTGGACGCCATGCGCGAGGCCGCCCGCCAAACCGCGCAAAAACGCTTCTGCTCTACGCTCGTCGTTCCGCAATATGTCCGCTATTACGAGCAGATTCTGGGACAACAAAGCGCCGCGTAGAAAACCGGGCTGCGTTCAGGATCCCGGGTGCGATTCCGGGCGGAAAGAATCGAAATTCACAAGAAAGTTCTTGCCTAACACGCCTCCCGTGATCTAATTCTGCTTTCACTGGAGGTCATCGATGAGAATCAGGAAAGCACTGTGTCTTGTCGCGGTCTGCGCACCGATGCTGCTTTGGGCGCAGGCAGCGGGCGGGCACTTCGACGGCACCTGGACCACGAACATGTCCTGTGACGCGAGCACGCACATGCCTGCTTACACGTGGACATTTGTCAGCACAATTGCCAACAGCACCTTCCACGGCCAGCACGGCGAGGAGGGAGGGCCGGGCTACCTGGTGATCGACGGGACAATCGGGCCTGACGGTAAGGCGAAGCTGCACGCCAAGGGCAAGGTGACGGCGGGGAAAGCAGGCCTGGTAACCGAACTCAAAGGCAACAAATACGACTACTACATCGATGCAACATTCACCGACACGTCCGGCACGGGCAAGCGCGAAGAAGGCGCGGGCATTCTCGGCCGCCCCTGCGCGTTCCAATTCACGAAGCAGACGGATACAACCGCGCCGCCGGCAACGCCGCCGCCCGCGCAATAGACCTCAGGCCGCGCGCAAGTGCGCCCTTCGCCCTGACTGACTGGGTCCGACTACCCGTGCGGCTTGCTAGAACTTGACTTCAAGGAGAACGAAGCCGTGACTGCGCGCGAGAGCAAGGTCCACACGGAATTCGCTCGGACCGCGGTGCGGATCTTTGCCGTCAACGATCGCCTGAACCAGATTCTGATCGAACATCTCGACCCCGCTGCCTGGAAAGCCCAGCCTCCCGGCAAGGTCCGCACCATTGCGGCCATCTTCACGCACATGCACAATGTACGCACGAAATGGATCAGGCTCACAGCGCCTCGCCTGGGAGTTCCGCCGCAGCTGAACCGCGCGCACTGCACGCCACGCCAGGCTCGTTTGGCTTTGGCTAGCAGCGCCGACCGGTGCGGGAAGATGCTTGCCGAGGCGCTGGGTAGCGAGGGAGGCCGCGTGAGAAAGTTTCACAAGGACGGATGGTCGCGTCCATGGCCGGCTGGGCCGGAGATGCTTTGCTACATGATTTCTCACGAAGCGCATCATCGCGGACAGGTCTGCATGATTGCGCATCAACTCGGATTTCGGCTGCCGGGCAAAGTGACCTCGGCGTTGTGGAGATGGGATGAGCTATGGACAAAGTGAGACATGCCGCGCTGACGCGGCTACGAGTCGTCAAAGATTGATTACAGCGTGCGCTTGAACAGCGGCGTGGCGATCAGCAGTGTGCCGATGCCGAAGATGGTGAGGAACGCGAGATCGCCCCTGATGGCGATCCAGCCGCCGTCCTTGAGAAGAACGGCCTTAAAGCCGTGAATCGCGTAGGTGAAGGGATCGACAACGGACATCGCCTGCATCCACCTGGGGAACGACGCTGTGGGATACATAGCGCCTGAGGGATATAACAGCAGCACATTGAGCACGCCGAACATGGCACGCGGCACGAGCGGATCGTCGACACGCACCATGAGCAGAAACATCATGCCATTGAAGGCAATGGAGCCGGCGATGATGAGGCATAACATCTGCACCATGATCATGGGATGAAAGACGATGCCCAGGCCCGCAATGAGCGACCCGATGATGCCAATAGATATTCCGCTCAGCGTGGCCTTGATGGAGCCGGCAATGTTCAACCCGAAGACCAGCTCAAGTTTCGTAATCGGTGTGACCAGGTAGCCCTCGTGCACGCCGCGCGCCTTGTCGTCGATGTAGAGCATGCCGCCACCGATCATCACCGAGATATACATGGCCAGCGCCACGGTCATGGGCAGAAGATACTTTAGATAATTCACGTACGGGTAAAGCTCGACGATCTCCAGCGCGATCTGCGTCGCCAGCCGGGGCTGAATCTGGGGCGCATTCATCGCGTCGACCAGTGACTGCATCTCCGCCTCAAGACTCGAAGAGGTGAACAAGTCGGAGTTGTCGACGACAAAGCCGAGCTTGGGCGCGTCCTGCGCGTAGACCCGCCGCGAGTACTGCTCCGGAATGATCACGGCCGCATCAATTTTTCCCGTGCGCACGTCTTCGCGCGCCTGCACTTCATTGGGATAGTCGACTGTGGTGAAGGTCTTGATATTGGCGGCAACGGCATCGAAGGCCTCGCGCACCTTGACTGCCTGAGGCCCATGATCATGATCGACCACCGCGACGTGCGTGCCCACAATCTTCCCTCCGAACGCGTTGCCGATGATGATCAGCTGCAGGATCGGCAGCATCAGCGACATGATCATCAACGTGGGCGAACGGAAAAACTTACGCATCTCGCGCTCGATGATGGCGAACATCCGGTTCATGGCTGCGCTCCCGGCCGCGGCGGCATGGTGAACACCGGCTTCACCTGCTCATCGCGCAATTGCCGTCCCGTGTAGTGGATGAATACGTCGTCGAGCGTCGTGTTCTGCACGCTCAGCGAAGTGAGCGTCTCGCCCAGGCTCGCCGCCAACTCCACAATCTGCATAGTGGTCTTCGAGCCCGACGTGGTGAGCACGCGGTAGAATCCGGCACTTTCCGGTTGCACGCTGGTTACGCCTTCGAGTTTCTTCAGCCGCTCTTCCCATTCCTCCGTCTCACGGTCGAAGTGCACTTCGACCACGTTGGCCCCGGCCACGCTGTTCTTCAGCTCCACAGGCGTTCCCAAGGCCATCAACGTTCCGTGGTCCACGATGGCAATGCGGTCGCACAGCTTGTCGGCTTCTTCCATGTAGTGCGTCGTCAGCAGCATGGTCAGGTTGCGTGTGGATTTCAGATTATTGAGCATCTCCCACACCGCGATGCGCGACACCGGGTCGAGGCCCGTTGTGGGCTCGTCAAGGAAGAAAATCTTCGGGTTGTGCACCAGGCCGCGCGCGATCTCAAGCCGGCGCCTCATGCCTCCGGATAGCGTTTTGGTCTGCGCGTCGCGCCACTTGGTCAGGTCTACGGCTTCAAGCACGTCGTTAATGTTCTTCTCGCGCTCCCCGTGCGGCACGCCGTAAAGCTTGGCGTAGATACTCAGGTTCTCCCCGAGCGTCAGGTCCTGGTCGCTGGTGAGCGCCTGCGGAATCACGCCGATGACCCGCCGCACGTCATCCGGATCTTTGGCCACGTCATGGCCGGCTACCGATCGCTCTCCCCGCGGTCACCGGAATCAGCGTGGTCATCATGCGGATCAACGTGCTCTTCCCCGCCCCGTTTGGCCCGAGCAAACCGAAGATCTCGCCCTCGGCCACGCTGAAGCTCACGTCCTTCACTGCTTCAAAGTCGCCGTAGCGCTTGACGATGTGCTCAACCGCGATTGCGGTGGGGCGCGGCGCTCCGTTGCCATTCGTCGACAGGCTGTGGTTCAGCGTCGCGCTCACTGGCTCACCAACTTGGCTTTGGGAATGTAGACATACGCTGTCATACCTGGCACAAACTTCTCGCCTGGATTGGGAATCAGCAGCTTCAGCTGAATGGTCCTAATGTCGCGCTTCATGCTGTTCACGTCGCGCTGCGTGGCAAAGTCGCCTTCAGCCGCTTTGGCGATCACCTTTCCGTACAGCGTGTCCCCGCTGGGCATCTCGACGCGCAGCGAATCTCCCAGTTGCACGCTGTCGGCCTGCGTCTCCGGCAGTGGAGCATAGACCCAGGTCTGAGTCAGGTCCATGATGGTCACGATCGGCTCGCCCACCGTCACCACTTCGCCTTGCCGCGCCGCCCATACGTCCACTTTCCCGCTGATCGGCGACACCACCTGCGCGTAGCCCTCCTCGACGCTCGCTTCCTGCGCCAGTGCGCGGGCATTTGCTGCCTCGGCACGAGTCTCATCCACTGTCCGCGCTGAAACCGCCGTCAACAGCTCGTGAGACCGCGCCTGGCGCAGATTGGCCTGCGCCGCGGAAAGGTTGTCGCGCGCCGCATTCACAGCAGCCTTCGCGGCCTGCAGGCTGGTCACGGCTTCGTCTTCAGCCTGCTTGCTCATAATTCCCTGCTGCGCCAGCCCAACAGTCCGGCTGGTGTCGGCCTGCTGATGCTCGAAGTTTGCCTGCGCCTGCGCCAGTGCCGCTTGCGCGGCATTCACCTGCGCCTCCGCGCTCACCGTCGCGCTGGAAGTTTCACCGCGGTTCTGCTGCTCAGTTTCCTCTGTGCCGTTGAGCTTCGACTTCTCACTCGCCGCCGTCGCCTGCGCCGCTTTCAGCGCGGCCTCAAGATCGTCGCTCTCCATCACCGCGATCAGCTCTCCGGCCTGCACGTCCTCGCCCTCTTCTACCTTCAGAGTCTGGATGCGGCCCGGTATCTTCGAGCTCACGACCACCTCGTTCGCATCCACGGTTCCGACCAGTTGCAGATCTGCGGTGCGCCGCGTGGTCAACAGATACCAGACCAGCGATCCCACGAGCAAGACTCCCAAAATCACGAAAACTCGATTTCGCGCGTTCACTTGGCTTTTACCTCAGACCTTTGAAATTGGCGCAATCCGGCATCGGCGTATCTGCAAGAACCTTTGCCGCTAGTTCTGCACCGTGCTGCCGGTCCATGAAGATTGCCTTGCCCAGAAATTCCACCACTGCCACTCTGCGCGCCCGCAATGCATCGAGATCGAAGGGCTCAAAGGGCAAAATGTGACGCCAGATGGGCGCACTCAGAAAATAGAAGACGTTTCCGCCAAGCACCGTCAGGACCATCTGCAGCCAATCAGCTTCGATCAGCTCACCGGACGCGATGCCTTCGCGGATCATCGACTGAAACATGGCGTGCAGCGGCGCGAAGATCCGCTTGACCAGGATCGGCAACTCGCCTTCTTCGCCCTTATGCAGACGCATCATCTCGTGCTGCATCAGGGTTTGGAATTCGTGCTGCGTCAAAATGCGGTCAAAATGATCCAGGGCCGCGCGGAGCATCCGCTCTCCCGAACTGGCGTCGCGCAGAAAAACCGCCATCGACCGATCGCGAACCCGCGCCGACACCATCTCCAGCGCCGCGGAATACAACTTCTCCTTGCTCTCGAAGTAGTAGTAGAGCAGCGCCTTGTTTACGCCTGCGGCCGCGGCGATCTGTTCCGTCCGCGCTCCGGCAAGGCCGTTGGCGGCAAATTCGCTCAGCGCGGCGTCCAGAATCCGGCTGCGGGTTTCGGCTGATCGCTCGGCCTGGGCTTCGGTTGTGGAGTGTGGAGTCATAATTAACTAACTGGTTAGTAAATTACACCAGACTCGGCCTCAAAGGCAAGTCCCCCCTGGGATTCGCCCTTGATTTCCTCCTATCTTTCAGATTCTTAGACTCTTACCGGCTGCGTCAGCCGTTTAACCCGGTTCGGGCGAAGCGCGGAAATCCTCCCGCCCCTAGTCAGACATACGCAAAAGGTCCACGCGGAGTGGACGCAATCACTCGCCACTGGCTGCGCAAGTTCGAGGATTACGCCGAGCGAAGTGGTATCTTCCGGCGGTCCGGCCCGGTGCGCCCAAGAAAACGCACCAGGCCGAGCGGCAGGTGTTTCATTACAGCACGTTGAGCGTCACGGTTGTGCTGTGCGTGAGCGATCCATTGCTTGTCCCGGTTACGGTGATGGGATACGTTCCCGCCGTCGTACCCGACGGCACGGTGATGGTCATGGTGGAGTTGGTTATGGCCCCCGGATACGCTTGAGTGGGACTGAAGCCCACGGTGACACCCGACGGCTGACCCGTGGCCGAGAGGCTGATTGCCGTCCCGAGAGGACTGCCCGGGCTGTTCACCGTGATGGTCGATGTGCCATTGCTGCCCGGCGACACCGAGACCGACGTTGGCGATGCAGAGATCGTGAAATTCGTTATAACTGGCTGCCAGTTGACCGTTGCTGTGTGGCCGCCTCCCATTCCCGTGAAGGTAATCGGCTGCGAGCCGCCCGGCACGCTCGTGGTGGCGCTGATGGTGATTGTGTAGGTGCCGGAGCCCGGCGCGGGAATCGAATTCGGACTAAAAGTTGCCGTCAGACCCGTCACCGAGCTGTTCGAGCTCATGGTGATGGGCGCATTGAAGCCTCCGGAAAGGGTGTTGGACTCCGTGAACTGGGCGTTGCTGCCGGCCACGACACCGTAATTGCCCATCTGCGCCGGAAGCGTGAAGCTGCCTTGAGAAGCTGCTATCGTCAGCGTCACGATTGTGCTGTGCGTGAGCGATCCATTGCTTGTCCCGGTTACGGTGATGGGATACGTTCCCGCCGTCGTACCCGACGGCACGGTGATGGTCATGGTGGAATTGGTTATGGCCCCCGGATACGCCTGCGAGGGACTGAAACCCACAGTGACTCCCGAAGGCTGGCCCGTGGCCGACAGGCTGATTGCCGTCCCGAGAGGGCTGCTGGGGCTGTTCACCGTGATGGTCGATGTGCCATTGCTGCCCGGTGAAACGGAGACCGACGTTGGCGACGCAGAGATCGTGAAATTGGTTATCACCGGCTCCCAGTTGACCGATCCTGTGTAGCCGCCACCGATCCCCGTGAAGGTGATCGGCTGTGAGCCGCCCGGCACCGCCGTTGTGGCGCTGATTGTGATCGTGTAGTTGCCGGAGCCCGGCGCGGGAATCGGGTTCGGATTAAACGTCGCGGTCAGACCTTGCACCGAACTGTTCGAGCTCATGGTGATGGGCGCGTTGAAGCCTCCAGAGAGGGTGTTGGACACAGTGAACTGGGCGCTGCTGCCGGCCACGACACCGTAGTTGCCCATCTGCGGCGGAAGCGTGAAGCTGCCCGAGCTAAATGCGGCCCGGAGCGTTCCGTTGTTGCTGCTGGTCGTGCATACGGGGTTACTGCCGGAACATTGGTTGGACCAGCCGTCGAATACAGACCCAGCAGTCGGTCTCGCGGTAAAGGTGATGGACTCCCCTGCCGGAAACGAATAGGTGCACACGCCCGGACAACTGATGCCCGTGGGCGAACTGGTCACCGTGCCGTAGCCAGTGACCGCCACGGTATATGACTCCGGCGCCTGGGTAAATGTGGCACTGACACTCTCAGCGCCGTTCATCGTCACCGAGCACGTGCTGCCACTGCCGGAACAAGCGCCGGACCAACTGGAAAAGACGTATCCAGAACCCGGCGCAGGAGTAAGAGTGACTATCGACCCATAGGCGATCTGCGTGGAGCAAGCACTCGGACATGAGATGCCGGAAGGCAAACTGGTCACCGTGCCGTCGCCATTCACGCTCACCGTCAGCGTTTCAGGGGTCAGAGTAAACGTCGCGGTGGTATTCGCGGTGGTGGACATTGAAAGGTTGCAAGCATCCGAGGTGGTACAAGGATTCGCCCCGCCGGAGAAATTGAAGGGATTCGACCAGCTCGAAAAGCTGTATCCAGTGCCCGCCGTAGCGGTGAGAGTCACAGGCTCATTCTGATTGAACATCGCCAGGCAGGAAGAGCCGGGGCAGGAAATGCCCGACGGAGAGCTCGACACGCTGCCGCCGCCAACGACGGACACCGCGAGATAAGGAGTGGAAGCTGGATAGTCGACCGTTACTTGCGTTGCCGACGTTTGTACTCCGTAGTTGCATTGCGGGGTTTCCCCGATGGCGTAATCGCTGGGCGACCAAGATGGATTGGATATCTGGGCGCCGGTATAGTCATACAACGCTAAATTCGAAAAGGTAAGAGAGTTATTCGGAGGATAATCGCTACATTGGACAACGCCAGGAGCTTCCAGTGCGCCTCCATAGGCTAAATCGATAATGTCTCCGTTCAGGGATGAAACAGAAAATGTTGTGGGCTGCGAGTCCTGAGTCTGATCCGTGGCTGAGACGGTCCACGTTTGGCAGGAAAGCGTTCCGGCGGGGCATGTGGATTCAATTGTGCCCTGGATCGTGTCGCCCGAGCTGACCGTTACCGGTGTGCTATGCGATGTGGTGTAGTTGTTGTATGGGTTGCTGCCGCTGCCAGTGGCGCTGAAGCAGCAGTCCCAGCCGGCGATAGACCATGTTCCGGAAATCCACGCGAGGACGGGTTGAAGAATGTGGGTATTCAGGTCGTCGTCATCGATCACGCCGGGAAAGAAATAAATTACCTGATCGTCGTTCGTTGTCGGCGCCGGCGGCACGGTCCAGGTTGCAGCGAGATCACTGTATTGGTCAGTCTGGGAATAAATACCCGCTGCTTCGATCCATGCGCTGCAGCTTGAAGAATTGCAGATGGTCGGTGGACCGGCCTTGGTGGCCTCCGCGGCAACAATCTGTCCGTGGAACGTGAAACGAGGATAAGCGCATGCCGGGATGACTGTATGAGATCCGTCCGCGTGGTGAACCGCACCTTCATCCTTCAGCAAAGTATCCCCGGCCGCAAGCTCCAATACACACGACGGATGAAAGTAACCAAACGGGGTGACCACATAATTCTCCGGCACCCCAGCTGGGCGGTTCGGTCCCGCCGGCGCCTGGGCGTGCAGCATCGTCGAAAGCGCAGCTGTGGAGAGAAGCACCACCGCGAGCATCCTTCCTGCTCTTTCCCATCTAAGCTTCGGATTGCGGTTATCCCGGGCTGAGGCTACCTTGCCGAGGCAATACAAAGACGTCAACAACGCTGGTATCGCAGCGATTCTCATGGATCCCCCTCCTTTAAATGTCCACTTGCTGAATTCGAAAATCACGACCATGCGCCGCCAAGCATCCGTTCCTTAGAAAAGGCCCGATGCGGAAATTAACGGACCATACGGCCCGCTTCGCAAACCGTTCAACCCCATTCACCGCGCAACGGCAGCTGCTTGGAAATATGAAGTGTCTGCCAGGCGGGCATCGAACACACCACGCGGCCTGACCGTCTGAATCCGCAAATCGGACAGGTCAGGAGTTGAGGAAGCTTGCGGCGGAAAGACAGCATTGCGGACCGAGACGACCGTCCACAATGTCGCGAAACACGCCACTAATCTTCGAATCATGACGCACACTCCATGCGCAAGTTGAATTTGGCATCGCCTGATGGGCGAGGCCGAATTCAACGAATGTCACTCGAAGCTCAGAATTCCTGCGGATCAACCTAGATCGGGAAGACCAAGGTGTCAAGAACAATCAATGTGTAGATGAATCAATTCATCTAAGTAATCTGCGTTACTTATCGATTGGTAAATAGCACCGTTCGCACGAAGTTACCCATAGATTCAGCTGTAACTCAGAGGATATCTACAGGATTGCATCGGTCCCAGGCATTTTGAGCGGCCATGCCCGCACGTGGTCGCGACGTGCGTCGTTTCAGGGGTGAGTTCGATCTCGAGGGGTGGACGGACACGGCTGCAAACCGGATTTCCACAGGGCCAACGAGGCGAAGTCGCGAGCGAGCCACCTGCGTGGTTCTAAATCCGGAAAGTCTACCCAATTACTGCAGATATTCCCGCCAGATTCCTGTCTGCTGTTTGCAATCCAGAGCGCCAGCGCCACAGCGCCGAGGCCGCACTGATCCAACTATGACTGGGGAGCAAAAACCGTGTCTGCAAATAACTGCCGGTCCCTGCCCTCAGTCGAAGACCACGGTCTTGTTTCCGTAGCACAGGATTCGCCGGTCCAGGTGCCAGCGCACGGCACGCGAGAGAACCATTCTCTCCAAATCGCGACCACGGGCCACGAGATCATCCACCTGGTCGCGGTGGCTGATGCGCGCCACATCCTGCTCGATGATCGGCCCATCGTCCAGCACCTCGGTGACGTAGTGGCTGGTGGCCCCGATCAGCTTGACGCCGCGCGCGTGAGCCGCGTGATAGGGCTTCGCTCCGGTGAACGCCGGCAGAAACGAGTGGTGCACATTGATGATCGCAGCGGGATAGTGCGCTACGAACTGCGGCGACAAGATCTGCATGTAGCGAGCCAGAACAACCAGCTCGACATTGTGCCGCGCGAGAAGCTCGAGTTGCTTCGCCTCCGCCTCCGCACGCGACTGGGCCGTCACCGGTATGTATTCGAACGGCACTCCATAGAACCCCGCCAGGTTCTCTGTTTCGCGATGATTCGAGACGATGACCGGGATTTCGCAAACAAGCTCACCGGTGCGCCAGCGATGCAGCAGATCGGCCATGCAGTGCAGATATTGCGAGCAGAAGAGCGCAACACGCGGCGGCTGCGTGCTCAACGTCAGCTTCCAGTTCATCCCCAACTCGGAGGCCACCGGCGCGAACACTGCCTCAAATCCTGTTAGATCGAACGACTGCGTGCCCTTCGGGCCTGCCTCTTCAGCACGCCTTCCGTCCAAGGGGCCGCCGCCTGCAAGGGCCCACTCCACGCGCATGAAGAAGAGGCCAAGGTCGTGGTCGATGTGCTGGTCGGCGTGCAGAATGTTGGCGCCGCGCTCATAGAGCAGCCCCGACACGCGCGCCACCAGCCCCTTGCGATCGGGGCAATCGATGAGCAATACCGCGGAATCTTTCATCGTGACTTCAGATTACGACAGCGCGCGGGCATGCGGAGTGGCCAGGCGGGGTAAAGCAACGTGTTCCGGCCGCCGGCTTAGGGTTCGGGCGGAGTTTCAGCGCTCCGGTTGACGATCGTTTTGGTGGGTAGAAATGTCAGCGGAATCTGAAGGAGGAGAAAGATCGCAAACGCACCGTAGCCGCTGACCCAATGAAGTCCAAGAGGCATCAATGATGCCACGGCAACAGCCAGGCAAAATTGCCAAAGATCAGCCGGCCTCACCGATCCTGCGTCTTGAACGCGAGCATCAACGCAGCCTACCCAAATGCTTCCCAGAATGACGTATCCAATTCGGGATAGCCAGGTGCCAATTCCTCCACCTGATGCGGAGTCCATATAAATGAGCGGCAACCACAGTACACCGATAAATAAAATTGCTCCCAGGAGCGGAAGAGCGCCCAATGGCTTTCGCTTAAGCCTCTTCCTCCTTTCCTCAACATGTTTTCGAAACCTGCCGATTTGTTTCCCAACCCTGCTCCTGGGATATTGCGGCGCGGCTGAATACTCAGGCCGCGGGTTGGTGGGCAAGAGCGCGAAAGGAACCTGAATCAGGAGAAAAAAACCGAGCGTCTCGTAATCGTTGGTGGGCCTGAGCCAAGTCGGGAATATTGAGGCCGGATGAGTAAGAACGAATAGATAGTAGCTGTGAGCCTGGAGACCTGCAATGCGTCGAATTATTCCTATCGCCAGAGCGCCAAATATCAGAGAGACGCCGCCGGCAACTTGCGGGGACCACCATCCTGCATCCTCAAGGCGCCCCACCAGCTTTACCCACCACAGAACGCCTAAGATCAGGTAGCCAAGCCGCGCAATCCAGGCAACCGCTCCCTCGCCAGGTTGCGCCTGAAGCAAGATCAGCGGAAGCCAGAGACATCCAATCGTTAGGAGGCTCCGCAGAAAGCTCGCCGGGCTGACGCGGGGCAATGGTGGGAATATGCCCTTGGTTGCCGGCACTGCTCCTCCTCTCCCACACGTCGCGCTCGTCGCCTTAAAGCATCAGTCGTAGTACTCCAGGCCCAAGTGCGTGATGAGGTCCGCGCCCATGATGTGGCGTAGCGTGTTCTTGAGCTTCATCGACTGAATGAAGAGATCGTGCTCCGGGTACAGGCCTTTGGCCGACTGCGGCGACTTGAGGTAGAAGCTGAGCCACTCCTGAATGCCGATGGAGCGAAGCTCGGGCGTGCGCTTGGCCAGATCGAGGAAGAGCACCAAGTCGAGCGCGATAGGCGCGGCAAGAATCGAATCGCGGCAGAGGAAGTTGACCTTCAGCTGCATGGGATAGCCGAGCCAGCCGAAGATGTCGATGTTGTCCCAGGCTTCTTTTTCATCGCCGCGCGGAGGGTAGTAGTTAATGCGAATCTTGTGGTAGATGTCGCTGTAGAGATCCGGATAAAGGTCGGGCTGGAAGATGTATTCGAGCGAGCCCAGCTTCGACTCTTCCTTGGTCTTGAAGGAATGCGGCTCGTCCAGCACTTCTCCGTCGCGATTGCCCAGAATGTTGGTCGAGAACCAGCCTTTCACGCCGATCATGCGCGCCTTGAAGGCCGGCGCCAGCACGGTCTTCATGAAAGTCTGGCCGGTCTTGAAATCCTTGCCGCAGATTGGCGCAGCGTTCTGCTTCGAAAGCTCGATCATCGCGGGAACGTCCACGGTCAGGTTCGGCGCGCCATTGGCGAACGGCACACCCTCTTTCAGCGCCGCGTATGCGTAGATCTGCGAGGGCGCAATGCCGGGATCGTTCTTCTCGAGCCCCTTTTCGAATGCCTCGATGGACTGATGGACGGCGGTCGGCTTGAGGAAGATCTCCGTCGACCCGGCCCAGATCATGACGACGCGGTTCACGGTTTTCTTGAAGGCGCGAATATCGGCCCGCAGCTGCTCGGCTAAATCGCGCTTGTTCTTGCCCTTCTTCACGTGCGTGCCATCAAGGCGCTTGACATAGTAGCGATCGAAGACCGCGGGCATCGGCTTGATCTTCGAAAGATACGGCTTCAGCTTCTTGAGCGTGTCGGGGTCAAGAACCGCTGCGTGCGCGGCCGCCTCATACACGTTGTCTTCAAAGATGTCCCAGCCGGCGAAGACAATATCCTTCAAATCCGCGAGCGGAACAAAATCCTTGATCAGCGGCGAATGATTATCGGTCCTCTTGCCCAGCCGGATCGTGCCCATCTGCGTGAGCGACCCGATGGGCTTCGCCAGACCGCGGCGAATCGCTTCAACGCCTGCAATCATTGTGGTGGCCACGGCGCCGAGTCCAACCACCATCACGCCCAACTTACCCTTCGCGGGCTCAACCATCATTGCAGCGGTTTTTCGGCCCATCGACGATGGGACCGCGTTCTTCGAGCCGCTTTTTTTCTTCGTTGCCATTGCTTCTCCTAACCTTCCTTTACGGATGATTTCCAAATCTTCCCCAGGCTCACGCCCGGGGTTCACTTCTTTCGCCCGTTTCTCGGGCATCTAGAAACCGTCAAGCGAGTGGCGTACTCCGCTCGCTGCAATCTCCTTCTCATGCGGCTTTCGCGTCGCGCATGCGGCCGAGATGCGACCAAAAAAACCACCCCAGCGCTGCCACGAGCGCGATCTCCACGACAAGGTGATAGCGATGAAAGATCTGCTCAAGGCGCGGATCGGTATGCCACTTCTCTCCAAGCTTCATGCCGGCATAAGCCAGGCAGGTGTACCACGTGATTGAACCCAAAGACGTGTAGATGTGAAAACGCAGGCGCGGCATCTTTGCAATTCCCGCCGGGATGGAGATGAACGTCTGTAACACGGGCATCATGCGCGCCAGAAGAACCGCAAGCGATCCGTACTTTGCAAAAAACCAGGCCATGCGATCCAGATCGTGATGGCTCATCAAAACCCATTTGCCGTAACGCTCCACGAATGGACGCCCGCCCTTGGCCCCGATCCAATAGCCGATGGCCGAGCCGAGATTGCACCCCACCATTCCCACGATCGCAACCATGAGGAGATTGAATCGGCCAAGGTACACCAGGTAGCCTGAAAACGGCATGATGAGCTCGGATGGGAGCGGAATTCCTGCCGAGTTGACGGCCATCAATGCAGCGATGCCTGCGTAGCCCCCGGCGCTGATCACACGGGTCACGAACTCCACCAGCAGGGCCAGGATTCTTTCACTCATGAGCGTCTCCAGTATATCCGGTGCTCCGCACTCTTGAGTTTTGGAGGAGATTGGTGACGGAATATAACGGCTGCACACGTCTGCAATTCTCATTTGTTAGGATGAGATGTGTTGCTGGGTGGTTAAGTGGCCGATTCTATGGTTGATTCGCATCCGCCGGTTCCGCTCACGCTTGAAGGCTCCAGCGTGCTGCACCAGTTCTTTCGTTTCGACTGGAAAGCGTGGAAGTCCTGCGCGGACGGCGAACGTAAAAGCGGCGCGCCGGGCGAACGCGCGAGAATCGCCGCTGAGGCGATGGCGACGCTGAAATCGCTCGAGCGCAAGGACGCGAACGCACCAATTCGTTCGGCGCTTTATTCGCAACTCGGGCACAAGGGCGATTTGATGCTCATCCACTTCAGGGACTCTCTGGAGGAGCTGAACCAGGTTGAGCTGACTCTTGCTCAGACGCCGCTTTACAATTTCCTCGAATTGCGCCATTCCTACGTTTCGGTTGTCGAGTTGGGACTGTACGAGTCAAGCCGCAAGACTTATGAGGCCGCGTCGGCTAAGGAATTCGCGGCGTTTTCGCCGGAGTGGAATGCGGAGATCGCTGCGTCTTTGGAGCGCAGCGCAGAAGCGATGAAGCCGCGGCTGTTCCCGTCCGTTCCCGACGCGAAGTATCTCTGCTTTTATCCCATGGACCGCAAACGCGGCGAGCAGGTGAACTGGTACACGGTGCCATTTGCCGAGCGCCAGCGAATGATGCACGAGCACGGAATGATTGGCAGGCGATACGCCGAGCAAGTGAAGCAGATTATCTCCGGATCGATTGGGATCGACGATTGGGAGTGGGGCGTGGATCTTTTCGCCGACGATCCAGTGGTTTTCAAGAAGCTGATCTATGAAATGAGATTTGATGAAGTGAGTGCGGTGTACGCGCTGTTCGGGCAGTTCTATATCGGGGTGCGGTTGCCGGTGGAGAAGCTGGGCGACTGGCTCGCTGGCAAACTCTAGGCGCATGAAAAGAGCGTGCGCCTTCTCAATGATCAGTGAGAATCGCAGCCAAGGGAGAACTGCAGTGCTGCGCAAATCTCGCTCATGCGACCGAAATGCAGTTGCGCCACGCGTCTCCCCAGCCGTTCCTTTGACACGGTCACGGCGTTGTGGAGATTCACGGCGCACGGCGCCTTCATGCCGTCTTCGCTACCCAGGGCGACTTCTGATGGGATGCCTCGGATCGTGGAGGTGATGGGTGCAACGGTGACATATGCGAGGTATTCGATCGCGGTGTTGCGCGTGAGCACGACGACTGGCCTCTGCTTGTCAGGCGAATCAAAACGACAGAGACGGACGTCTCCTCGAGCTATTTTTCCGGCCACTCAGCCACCGTCTCCCACAGTCGCGCATCGCTCTGGTCTTGCGGCCGCTTGATGTAGCCCGCGCGGTCGCGATCTTCATTGGCGCGGATCTCCAATCGCCGCAGATGTTGCCGTAGCGCATCGCGGACCAGAGCAGAACGATTGGCCTTCAACCGGCGCGCAACCTGGTCGGTGGCGTGCAACAGTTCCTTGTCGAGCACAATTTGAATCGTTTCCATGTGTCGAGTCTACTCCACAGTCCATTCCACAGTCAAGATCGCCATCGCCCCAACGAGCAGGATTAAACTCCTATCCATGCCGGTACAGGGGAGAATCGCGGTGATGAAGGTCTTGAAGAAGACCACGGCCAAGCAAGCTCAGCGCGGAACTCTTGCGAAGGAACGGGTGGGCGCGATCCTCAAGGCCCTCGATGAAGCATATCCCAATGCGGTGTGCGCGCTCAATCATCGTTCGCCGTGGGAGCTGCTTGTGGCGACGATTCTGTCGGCACAATGCACAGACGTGCGCGTGAACATGGTGACGCCGGAATTGTTTCGGCGCTTCCCTACCCCGCAAGCGATGGCTAAGGCGAGTTTGCCCGAACTTGAAGAAATCATCCGAACGACAGGCTTCTTTCGCAACAAGGCGAAGTCTATTCAGGGCGCGGCGAAGAAGATCATCGCGGACTTCGGCGGCCAGGTTCCGCAGACGCTCGCCGAGCTGATCACCATTCCTGGAGCGGCACGCAAGACTGCCAACGTTGTGCTCGGCGTGTGTTTCGGCAAGGCTGAGGGCGTGGTGGTCGACACGCACGTCTTCCGTATATCGCGGCGGCTTGAGCTGGCCAAGGGCGACACGGCGGAGAAGGTGGAGCAGGAGCTGATGCAGGTGTTGCCGCGCGACAGGTGGATCAGCTTTTCGCACCAGATCATCCAGCACGGCCGGCAGGTGTGCCTGGCGCGCAACCCGAAATGCGACCGGTGCAACTTGGAGCAGCTGTGCCGGTCGAAAGATAAAACCTGGCAGAGTTAGCGTGGTTGGCGGTGCTTACGGAGTCAGGTTGCGCAAAGGCCCGGAAAAGTGGCGTTTTGGGGCCGATTTGGGGTCGTTTTGCGCATAAAAATCGATAAAAATCGACAAATTTCGCAACGATTTTTGAGGTAGATTTGTTGATTCAAAAAGAGTTAACGTCGTTACTTCGGGTTTTGTGGGTGTAAATTTTTTTCTTTTCTAATTTCTGCCCTCCAGACAGCAGATTTGCGAACCAATTTCTCTCGCAGGAAGCCAGCGAGGGAGTCCCCTTGAGCGCTTTTGGTTTGAGTATGCGCCAGACGGGGGAAATGATCGGCAAACTTCGAGAAAGATTTTTCGCGATTGCTTTCAGAGAGTTGCGGTGGGAAGGCTGCGGAGGGGGACTTGACATTGAAGCGGAGAACAAAGGGAGGGAGAGTCAGCGAACTCTTTCGCCCGCCGAAGCGGGCTGAGGGCGAAATTCCGGCTTCGAACCCCAGGCTTACACCTGGGGCTGGTTTCTTTTGCCCGCTGACGTGGGCTCGAACTCCGGGCACCATCCCTACTGGACCCGGGAGCTTTCCCCTTTTATTGCTTTTCTTATCTCAATGCCCCGGCACTGGATTGATCGGCGGCGCAACGATCGGGTGAACCGCTTCCCGGATCTTGCCTCTGGCCGCCCATCCGATCGCCGCAAACCAGCCAAAGAGCGTCCATCCCAGAAGCACGTTCACCGCCGCGATCCACATAGTCGATTTGCAGTCCCGGTACATCGCCAGCCCCGTCGGCAGCAAATAAACCAGCACCCCGGCCACAAAGAGCACCAGATTCACGGGCGCCAACAGGTCCGCGTTATGCCGCTCCAGTCCCAGCGCCACAATGACGATGGCGCCCACACTCAATCCCGCGATGACAAGCAGTCGCAGCAGGTTGTTCATTTGCCACCTCCTCTGGCGAAGCCACAGTCAATGTGTCCCGCCGGCCCTGACCCAACTCGAAACCACCCAGGCGAAATGCGACCATGCAGGCGGCGGAGCAGGGCACTGTGACGATGGCTTTGCCTTCGAAATGTGGCACAAATGTTAGCGCCATCCCCGGCCATCTACAATCAGATCTTCCGTTCGCTCCGTGTCATTTCCGGTGCACCTACCACGCGTTTGAGCGGGGATCACAACGCCCAACTCCTGTGAGGCACTCGAACCAGTGCACTTCCGCGTGCAGCCATCGAGCGGCATCACACTTTGCCGCGCAGTAAGGCTGTTCATCGTATCAAATGAACTTTGAAATCAAGCGGGGAAATTCACGCGACGCGAACTGCTTGCAGTTATTTCAATCGGGTCGATCTGCGATGCAAAACTGACCCCACGGCCCGGCGGTGGCCCGTTATTTCGCGTCATTTGTTCGAGAGCGCGCGGGCGATTGCCTGAATGAGCCCCGGAACGTCGGATGGGCTGGCTTCCGCAACCGGTTCCCAGCCGAGGTCGCGCAAAGTTTTACTGGTGATGGGGCCGATCGAGATTGCGGCGACATCGGCGAAAGGAAATGCAATTTCAGCCTGGCGCGCGGCGTCGGCAAGATGAGTGACACTGGACGAGCTGGTAAAGGCCACAGCGGCGATTCCCTTTTGCAGCGCCTGGGCCAGTAGCGCAGGCGCGGCCTTGGGCATGACGTTTCTATAGGTGTCCACAACGTCGACGGTGGCGCCGGCTGCACGAAGAGCATGCGGAATCACGTCGCGTGCAACGGTTGCGCGCGCAAGGAGAACTCTCTTCCCGCGCGTATGGACCGCAAGGCTCTTCGTGAGACTTTCTGCGACGTAGGTCTCTGGAACGAGCGCAACCGACAAGCCCGCCTGACGCGCCGCCTCTGCAGTGGCATCGCCCACTGCTGACACGTTGAGGCGAGTTGCCGAGGATAAGCGCAGTCCAAGCGTCAGGGCGCGGTCTGCGAGCGCCCGCACTGTGTTGGCGCTGGTGAGGATGAGCCAATCGTAGGAGTGGAGTTCCCTCAGAGCTCGATCGAGCGGCGCAAAGTCCTCGGGCGGGCGAATCTCGATGACCGGAACCTCGACTGGCTCAGCGCCGAGGGCGCGGAGGCCTTCACTGAGCTTGCTGGCCTGGTGCGCGGCGCGCGTTACGAGTACGCGCTTTCCGGCAAGCGGCAGCGCGGTCATCAAGCGGCTCCGCCTGGGGCTTCGGCGTTGGCCGCAAGCAACGGACCCGCACCTTGTGCGAGAAGCATTTCGGCGGCCTCGTGTCCTAACGAGACGGGATCAGTGTTCTGAAGCGGGGCGTGAAGGTGCACGCGAACGATCTGGCCTGAATCCGGCGAAGCAACGACGCCAAAGATCTCGACCCATGGGCCGCTGGCAGCGCTCTCGGCAAAAGACGGGCGGCAATGAATTCCGATGGGAACCTGGCAGCCGCCGCCGAGAGCGGCGAGAGCCGCGCGCTCCGCCGTAACAGCGAAGCGCGTGTCGGCGTGGTCGAGGAAGGCGACAGCGGCAAGCGTCTCCACATCGCCGCCGCGGATTTCAATGGCGAGCGAACCCTGGCCTGCTGCGGGACAAAAATCTTTGGGATGGAGGCGCTCGCGGACCCAATCGGTTTTTCCGAGACGATCGAGTCCGGCAGCGGCGAGCAAGATCGCATCGACCTGGCCCTCGGCCAGCTTGCGCAGGCGCGTGTCGACGTTGCCGCGAAACTCAACGGCCTCAATATCGTTGCGCAGCGCCTTTAACTGCGCGCGGCGGCGCTGGCTGCTGGTGCCCACGCGAGCGCTGCGCGGCAGCTCGGCAAGGCTCGCGTGCTTGACGGAAACAAACACATCGCGCGGGTCGACTCGCGCAGGAGTTGCCGCAAGCGCGAAACCTGGAGGAAGCTCGGTGGGCAAATCCTTGAGCGAGTGCACGGCGAGATCGATGCGGCCGGCGGCGAGCGCTTCTTCAATCTCCTTGGTGAACATTCCCTTCGAGCCGACCTCGGCGAAGGTAACCTCCTGCAGGCGGTCGCCAGTGGTTTTGATGATTTCGATTTCAACGTCGTGGCTCTGGACGCGCAGCAATTCGGCGATGTGATCGGCCTGCCACAGCGCAAGCTGCGAACCGCGACTGCCGATGCGCAGCTTCATCGCCGCGCCTCCGCGCCAGCTTTGGTAGTGGTCGCGCTCTCGACGTTCTTGCGGGCATCCGGCTCTTGAGAGCTGACGGGGCTCGCGAAGGCCTCCTCATGAGAGGCCGCAGGGCTCGCAGCGGTGGGCGGCGCTTCGCTCGCCGCGGCCGACGAGACCGACCACTCCTCGCACAACGCGTCGAGCTTGGACGAATCGCCTTCGCGAGCCGCCTGCTTCAGCGCCTGCATGGGCGGGTGGAGGAATTTGTTCACGAGCCCGCGCGTGATCGCCTCGACGGCCGCAAGCTGCTCCGCGGTAAGCACTCCGAGGCGGCTGTGAAGACGCTCGATTTCGGCAACGCGAATCTCTTCCGCCTTCCTTTGCAGGGCGACAATCGCCGGAGCGACGTTGACGGTACGCTGGCGCTGATGGAAGCGCTCGACTTCCGACGCGATGAGCGCCTCCGCATCAATTGCCTGGCGGCTGCGCTCTTCCATGTGCGCCACGGCCACCTGCTGCAGGTCGTCGATGTCGTAGACGAAGATGCCGTCGAGCTTGTTCATCTGCGGGTCGACATCGCGCGGGACAGCAATGTCGATGAAGAACATAGGCCGGTTGCGGCGCTTGTGGAGAAAAGCCTGCCCATGCTCGGGGCGGAAGATGGGATGCGGCGCGCCGGTAGAGCTGATGACGATGTCCGCGCGGCTGGCAGCTTCATAGAGCTGGCCGTAGTCGATGACCTCGGGAACGATAGCCCCTTGAAACTCTTCTGCCATGCGGCGGGCGCGCTCGGCGGTGCGATTACTGACGAGGATTGCTCCCGCGCCTTGCTGCACAAGGTGGCGCGCGGCAATCTCGCTCATTTTGCCGGCGCCGACGAGGAAGACGGTACGGCCTTCGAGCGAGCCGAAGATTTTGCGGGCGAGATCGACCGCGACGGACGCGATGGAGACGGAGTTGGAGCCGATGCCGGTTTCGCTGCGCGCTTTTTTGGCCGCAGCGAAGGCGCTTTGCAGCAGGTGGTCGAGTTGCGCGGAGATGGTTCCCGCGGCGCGCGCGACAGCGAAGGCCTCTTTCACCTGGCCAAGAATCTGCGGCTCGCCGACGACCATCGAGTCGAGGCTGGCGGCCATGCGGAAGAGATGGCTGATGGCTTCCCTGTCGCGGTACTCGTAAAGATGAGGCGCAAGGACAGAGGCTTCGATTCCAAATTGGCGCGAGAGAAATGCTGCAACGGGCACGACATCGCCTTCAATGGCCGCAAGCAGCTCCACGCGGTTGCAGGTGGAGACGATCATGCACTCGGTCACTCCGGGCGTGGCTGCAAGAGCGCGCGTGGTTTCGGCCAGCTCGTCGCGCCCGATGGCAATCTTCTCCCGCAGCGCGATAGGCGCCGTTTTGTGGTTCACGCCGATGAGCGCGAGCGTCATTGCGGACCGAACCTGTGCACCTGGCTGAAGAAGTTTGCGGCCCAGACGGCCATCATAACCACCATCGCGGCGCCGGAGACGTAGGCGGCCTTTCGACCGCGCAGACCGATTCCTCGGCGGAGCAGAAGGAGGGTGACATAGACAATCCACATGGCAAACGAGGCAAGAATGTTGGGATCGAGAAAATAGGAGGCGCCGAGCGACGTTTCCTGAACCAGAACGACGCCGATCAACAGACCGACGGTCATGCAGGGAAAACCGAATTCGAGGGTGGCGACAGCCAGGCGCTCGAGCGTGTCAAGCGGCGGCAACCAGTCGAGGGGCGCCCAAAGCGCGGACTGTCGCGGCTTGACCTTGGCTTTGATCCTGCGCTCCTGGACGAGATACATGACCGAGGCCAGCAAGCTGAAACAAAGCGCTGCGTATGCGAGCAGCAACGCGATGATGTGGGCCACCAGCCAGCTCATCCACACTCGCTGCGACGGGAACCGATAGACGCCCGCCCCGAGCGCGGGGATGAAGACGAGAAAGAATGTGGCCGGGAGGGCGAAGATGCCGAGAGAGATGGCGTCGTAGAGCCACCAGATGAGAAAGAACAGGCCAGCGACCAGGAATCCGAGCAGAGACTCGATTTCGCGGACGCCGACCGGCATCCATCGGTGGGCAAGGACGAGCATCTCCACGACGGAGACGAAATGAAAGAAGAAGGCCAGGCCACCCAGGTGGACGCACGTCTTTCGCCAGGGGATGGAGTTATAGAGCACCGCCGGGAAGACGGCGACACATCCACCGGCATAGAGAATGGCCGCAACTCGTAGCCAAAGCAGGTACATGGCAGCTTTTAAGGTACAGGCGCAGCCCTCAGTATACTGTGATGCTAATCACCTGTAGAGGCTGTAATGCGGAGGGGATTAAGAAGGATCGCTTGAGGAAACGAATCCCGTACACCTCAGAACCAGAGGGTGTTTGTTCGCTGGGTGAGCTATTGGTTCTGCGGGACCTCGCCGATCACGTGAAACCGAGGCATGGTGGTGCGCCAGGAGTCCAGAAAGAAATTCTGCGCCCGCTCCCGTTGAATCTCGAGCAGGCAATCTTCGGCTTCAAAGACAAGCTGGCGAATCGTCGCATTGTCGGACATGCCGATGGACCTTTCAATGGCAATAAGCTTTTGCAGCAGGACGGTGTTGTTCATGAAACGCGGCCCTCGGAATTCTTTAATCGAGGAAGCCAGTTTGCCGCGCATGTAGTTTTTTCGATGTGATCGAGGTCACTCGGTTTTCCACAGCTCGCCTGGAGCCGGGCCGGAGTCCGCCGTGGTGGTGCGCGACGGACCCTGGAGCCGGATAAGTCATTCGCAATTAGCGATTTGCAATTACTGCTTGGTTGCGGTGAAGGTGTCGACGCGGCCGCTGAGTTTGTCGGTATCGACCACGGTCATCGTCTTGCCGTTGGCGGAGATGGTCATAGTCGAGACATCGGTGACCGTGCCCTCGCGCTTGTCAGTCTCCTCGATTGTGTGGGCGTTGATCTTCTTGAGCGAGACCGCGTCATAGCCGTATGCGCCATGGACGGGGTAGTCGTTGCCATCGAACTTTGCAGTGTAGGTTTCGCCCGTTGGCTCGGTCATGGTGATCTCGTCGCCGCTTGTTTTGTAGGTGGTAAGGAGCGCACTGCTGCTGCCGCTTTGCTTCACGATCACCCAGTCGCCCGAAGTGGCATGCACGCCGGAAACCGCCTTGCCGATGCGCTTGCCGACCGTCTCAAAGGTTGTCGCTGGACCACCGTTCATGGGATGGCCGGTGGATTTGACCGTAAGCGTCTTGCCATCGGCAGAGACAGTGCGGGTCTGTTCGAAGATCACCGTGCCACCTTTCTTGCCGACGACGGTGATGGTGTGGTCGTCGACGATGGTGACGCTCAAGGTGTCATAGGAATGGCCGGCAACGGGGTGATCCTGGCCGTCGGCCGCAACGTCGTAGGCTGGGTTGCAACTGCCCGTGCAGTGATACCAGCCCTGGCTGATGTAAAAAGTGAGCGGCTTGGGGCTGAACTTGGTTTCGGACAAATCCGTCTTCCAGGTGCCGTCGAACGGCGACTGGGCTTGAGAAACTGCGGCCGCGCAAAAGAAGGCTACAAAAAACAGCGAGCAAACAACAGAACGCTTGGTGCTGGACATATGCATATTCCTCCGTGGGGATTTTGAATTCAGCGTTTTGACCGAAGGCCCGATCTGCGGGGAAGAGGCTCGGCCCGAGCGACCGAGCGATTCTACATGCCGGAGGCAGTGCCTGAGTAGGTTTGTTTTTGCGGAGATGGGCGGGCATCGTCAGGCGGATCGAATTTCGGGGCACCGATGGTGGAATTTCGGCACGGAACTCCGCTATCGCCGCAGTGCGGGACCGCGATAGTCTTAGAACCAGCGTGATTCCAGACGATTCCCAACGCGGCGCGACGCAGCCAACACCTCTACTGGACGAAAGCCCTGCAGACGGCGAGTTCGCATTGACCGCACTGACTACGGCAAAGGTCCCAGCAGAAAAGGCGTCCGCCGATCTGACCCCATTCATGCGGCAATGGGCAGCGGCCAAGCATCAGAATCCCGATGCGCTGGTGTTCTTCCGGATGGGCGATTTTTATGAGTTGTTCTATGACGATGCCGCCGTGGCGAGCCGGGAGCTGCAATTGACGCTGACCGCGCGAGACAAGGAACGCAACATTCCCATGTGCGGCGTGCCTTATCACGCGGTGGAGCAGTACGTGGCGCGGCTGTTGCGCAAGGGCTATCGCATCGCGCTCTGCGACCAGATGGAGGACCCGAAGCTCACCAGGAAACTGGTGAAGCGCGAGGTCACGCGCGTTCTCACGCCGGGAACGGCCCTGGACGCGGGCCTCGGCCAGGAGCAGAACAATTTTCTGGCGGCGCTGTTTGAGGATCCGCAGCGGGTCGGGCGCGAGGGCGTTTGTGCGCTGGCGCTGCTGGACGTTTCGACCGGTGAGTTTCGCACGATGGAGTTTCGTGGCGAGCATGCGCGGGCGCTGGCGATTGACGCGTTGCTTCTCGCTGCGCCGAGCGAGGTGCTCTTCGCCGCGAGCGCGGAGGCGCCTGCACAGCTGGAGAAGATCCCGGCGCGGACGCGAGTCGAGGACTGGGTGTGGACGCCCGAGTATGCCGTGCCGCTTGTGGAGCGCCAATTGAATGTGCGGTCGCTTGAAGGATTTGGCTTGGACGGGCACCAGCCAGCGGCGATTGCAGCGGGCGCGGTTCTGCACTACGTGCGATCGACGCAGAAAAACGCCGCGCTGCACATTGACAGCCTCAAATTCGAGGAGCATTCAACGGCCCTCGAGTTGGACCAGGTGACAGTGCGGAATCTGGAGCTGGTCGACCCGCTTTTTTCAGGGCAGGACGATCGCGCGACGCTCTTTCGCACGCTCGATGCGTGCCTGACGCCGATGGGCAAGCGCCTGCTGCGAGCAACGATCCTGAGGCCGTTGAACAACGCGACGGAAATTGAAGCGCGATACGAAGCGGTAGCCGAGGCGCACGGCGATCTACTGAAACGCGAGGAGATTCGACGAGCGTTTTCCGGCGTTTTGGACCTGGAACGTTTGTTAGCCCGAATTTCGCTGGACTCGGCTGGGCCGCGCGATGTGCGCGGGTTGGCTGCCAGTTTGGCGCGGCTGCCCGGAGTGAAGTCAGCGCTGGACGCAATGGCCGCGCCGCGATGGCGTGCGATTTCCGGGACTTTGGACACGCTCGACGACGTGACCGCGCGCATCGTGAAGACGCTGGTGGCCGAGCCGCCGCTGACGCTTGTCGATGGCGGTGCAATCGCGGCGGGAATCGATGCGGAACTGGATGAGTTGCGATCGATTTCGTCATCGGGGCGGCAAGCAATCGCAGCTATCGAGGATCGCGAGCGGCAGCGGACCGGAATCGGCTCTCTGAAGGTCCGCTACAACTCGGTCTTTGGCTATTACATCGAGATCACGAAGGCAAACATGGCGCTCGCTCCCGCCGACTACGAGCGCAAACAGACGCTCGTCAACGCGGAGCGGTTTACCACGTCGGAGCTTAAGGAATACGAACGCAAGATTCTCTCCGCACACGACCGGTCGATCGAGATCGAGAGGCGGATTTTTGCCGAATTGAGAAAATTCGTGCTCGAGGGCGCGGGGCGGATTAGGCGGAGTTCCGCTGCTGTGGCCGAGGCGGATTTGCTGGCGTGTTTTGCGCATCTGGCGGCGGCGCGGCGTTACGTGCGACCGAAGCTTGCCGAGGAACCGGTGCTTGAGGCTTTTGCCGGGCGGCATCCGGTCATCGAGCAGTGGTTGGAAGAGACGCGCGAGGGACGGTTCATCGCGAACGATCTCTACTTGTGCGCTTCGCACGAACTTTCTCCAAGAGATGAAGGTGCGGGAGCACCGCCACCGCCAAGCTTGTTGCTCGTGACCGGCCCCAACATGGGCGGCAAGAGCACGTACCTGCGCCAGGCGGCGATGCTTGTGCTGATGGCGCAGATGGGGAGTTTCGTTCCAGCCGACAGCTTGCGGCTGGGACTGGTCGATCGAATTTACACGCGGATCGGCGCGAGCGACAACGTGGCGCGCGGGCGATCAACGTTCATGGTGGAGATGACCGAGACGGCGACGATTCTGAATACTGCGACGAAGCGATCGCTGATTTTGCTCGACGAGATGGGGCGCGGGACAGCAACGTTTGACGGACTCTCGCTGGCATGGGCGACAGTCGAGTATCTGCACGCAGAAGTCGGCGCGCGAACACTGTTTGCGACGCACTACCATGAACTGACGATGCTGGCGGAGAAACTGCCGCGCGTGCGCAATCTTCGCGTGGGCGTAAAGGAGACGGCGAGCGGAATCGTGTTTCTGCACAACATTGAGCCGGGCGCGGCGAGCAAGAGCTACGGGATCGAGGTGGCGCGGCTGGCAGGATTGCCGGCGGCGGTGATCGAGCGGGCTAAGCACGTGTTGCGGCAACACGAAAAACAGGAGCGCTCCGCCGCGGCGGACGTGCAGGGCGGGGACGCCGACCCGATGCAGTTGACCATCTTCACGCCGCTCTCGCAGAAGATTGTGGATCGGATCGAGTCGACGGACGTGAATTCGCTGACGCCCTTACAGGCGTTAAATTTGCTGGAAGAACTTCAGAGCGAGTTAAAGGAGAAGAAAGATTAGGAACGAGATGCGAGAAAGACTGGGGATGCGAGAGAGATGACGCAAATTTTGCGGAATGCGGCGGGAAGTTTGCTCGTGGTCGGAGTTGAAGGAACTGCGCTGACTGCGCTGGAGCGCGCGTGGCTTAACCTCCTGCGGCCCGCGGGGATTATTCTTTTTCGCCGGAATATTGAAGACGCGAAACAGACGCGAGCGCTTCTGGCCGAGGCGACAATGTTTTGCACGCAGCCATACACAGCATTTGTCGATTTGGAGGGCGGAACGGTCGACCGGCTGCGCGATGCGCTCGCGCCGATGGCACCGGTCGAAGCCGTGGCGGACGCTGCGCGAGAATCGGGGCGCTCTTCACTCGCGCGCGAGCACGGCGAGTTGATTGCCCGGGCAGTGAAGGCATTCGGGTTCAACTCGCCGCTAGCGCCGGTGCTCGACCTTGGGCTGCCCGCGTCGCAAAAAGTGCTGGCGACGCGCTGCGCTGGACCCACCGCAGCGGAAGTTGTGGCGTACGCGTGTGAATTTCTGTCCGGCCTTGCGGCCGAGGGCGTGGCGGGATGCGGGAAGCATTTTCCCGGCCTGGGCGGAGGAACCCTCGACTCGCATTTGAAGACGCCGAAGATTCGCCGCACGTGGCAGCGGTTGTGGCAGGAGGATCTGGAACCTTACCGCGCGTTGCGCGATGAGCTGTCGATGGTGATGGTGAGCCATGCGGCGTATCCGTTGACGAAGGACAAAAAGCGGCCGGCAAGCGTTTCGAGCTTCTGGGTCAGCGAAGTGCTGAGAAAACGCATCGGCTATCGTGGCATCGTTCTGTCGGACGATCTGGAGATGGGTGGCGTTGCGAATTTCATGCCGATGGGAGACGCGGCGGTCGAAGCCGTGCGGGTCGGCTCGGATCTTCTGCTGATCTGCCACCATCCGGAGCCGATTCTGAACGTATATGAGGCGCTGATCACGGAGGGCGAACGATCGGCTACGTTCGGCAGGCTGCTCGTGGCGCGGGCGCGCGAGTCGGAGCGGAAGCGGGCGAAGACGTTTCGTTCGGGAATGCCGGCGGCGCTGAGCAAGCGGCAGTTTGAAGCGCTGCGGGCGAGAATTCTGCGCTTTGGAGAGGCCGTGGCGCAAGTTGCGCAGAAACGGGAGCCGACTGGCAAATGAGCGCGCGCGCTATGACGGTGGCGGGAGTAATGAGCGGCACTTCGGCCGACGGGATCGATGTGGCGATTATGCGGATATCGCCATCCCACCCTAACCGCAAAAACAAAAGCGCGGTTAGGATGGGGCACCCTCATATCGACCCGCCAAAGCTGAAGCTGCTGGCGCATGAAGCGTTTCCCTTCCCTGCCGCGTTGCGCAGTGCGGTGCTGGCGGCGATGGATGCGAGATCAATTTCGACGCCTGAGCTGGCGCGGCTGAACTGGCGGCTGGGTTTGGCTTATGCAGAGGCGGTGAAGGAAACCGCGCGCAGGCACAATGCAACTCTCGATCTCGTGGGCTGCCACGGACAGACGCTCTACCATCAGCCACGCGCGGAAGCGTACGCGGGCCGAAAGTTTGCCTGCACGTGGCAGGCGGGCGAAGCGCAGGCGATTGCCGGAGCGCTTCAAGTTCCCGTCGTTTCGAATTTTCGGCCACTCGATATGCTTGTGGGCGGGCAAGGCGCGCCGCTGGTTCCTCTGCTCGACTACGCACTCTTCTCGGACGCGAAGCGCGGCCGCGTGCTGCAAAACATCGGCGGCATCGCCAACCTGACGGCTATTCCGCCAGGAGCTCCGCCCCACACAGTTGTCGCGTTCGACACGGGGCCGGGGAACATGGTGATTGACTGGCTGGCGCAGAAACTGTTTGCCAAACCCTTTGATCGCAATGGCGCGTTGGCGGCGAAGGGAACGGTGCTCGCGCCTGTGCTGTCGACAGCGTTGCGCCATCCGTATTACCGGCTCAGACCTCCGCGGACGGCGGGACGCGAGCAATTTGGGCGGGCTTACGCGGCGGAATTCCTGGCCGCATGCAGGCGGCACAGCAGGAATTCCAAAGACGCGCTGGCCACAGCAACAGCACTCACGGCGGAGACGATCGCACGGAGCTTCGCGCGGTTTGTGCGGGCGAAGATGACGGGACGCGCGGTCGACTTCATCCTCTCGGGCGGTGGAGCGCGGAACAAGACGCTGGTGGCAATGCTGGCTGCGCGGCTGGAACCGATGGGATGCACGCTGGCCACGAGCGAGAAGTTTGGCATGCCGGCTGAAGCCAAAGAAGCCGCGGCGTTTGCGCTGCTCGCGTGGCACTCGTGGCATCGGCTGCCGGGAAATGTACCCGCGGCGACGGGCGCGAAACGGGCGGTGGTGCTGGGTCAGATCACGTATGTGTAGGCGCGCGACGCGTACCAGAGCCAGGACCTGGCCCGGCGGCGAACCGATTATGTTGCGGCGCAGCGGATTCTGGCGCGCGATCTGCCCGCGATCAATCTCTGGTATCTGGACACGCTGGTGGTGCACAACCGCCGGCTGACCAATGTAGTGCCTTCACCCTCGGGCAGTTACACCGTTTTGGAATCGGCGGAACTTGCGCAGGACTGATTCGGCACTGCTGTTACGTGAGGTCGGGGCACGCTCCGGATTTTTCCACGCAACCCTCTGCTACCATAGAGCTGACTGCATTTCTAACGGCCTCGCTCATTTGCAGCAATTGAAGAGCGGCCGAAGCCAACACAAAGGAGAATTTATATGCCTCTCGTTTCAATGCGGCAGCTCCTCGATGAAGCTGCGAAGGGCGGATACGGCGTCGGCGCTTTCAACGTCAACGACATGGAGCAGATTCAGGCCATTATGATGGCGGCCAAGCAGACCAAGTCGCCTGTGATCGTGCAGGCGAGCCGCGGCGCGCGGGCGTTTGCCGAAGATTTGTATTTGTTCAAGCTGATTCAAGCGGCAGCCGAACTGAACCCCGAAATTCCCATCGCCATGCACCAGGATCACGGCAACAGCTTTGAGACCTGCAAGAGCGCCATCGCGCTGGGCTACACGAGCGTGATGATGGACGGCTCGCTGCTCGAGGACGGCAAGACGCCTTCGACTTTTGAGCAGAATGTGGACGTGACGCGGCGCGTGGTGGATTATGCGCATGAGCGCGGCGTGACGGTCGAGGGCGAGATCGGGGTGCTGGGCGGTATTGAGGACGGACACGGCGCGGGCGGCACAGGCCTGGAACATGTGACCGATCCCGATCAGGCGGTCGAGTTTGCTGAGCGGACCGGCGTTGACGCGCTGGCCATCGCCATCGGCACCAGCCACGGCGCCTACAAGTTCAACAAAAAGCCCGACGGCTCGGTGCTCAAGATGGACCTTCTCATCGAGATTCATGGACGCCTGCCGCACACGCACCTGGTGATGCACGGCAGCTCGTCGGTGCCCAAGGATCTGCAGGACGTCATCAATGAATACGGCGGCAAGCTGAAGCCGACGTGGGGCGTGCCGGTCGAAGAAATTCAACTCGGCATCCGCAACGGCGTGCGCAAGATCAACGTGGACACGGACAACCGGCTGGCCATGACGGGCGCCATCCGCAAGGTGTTTGCGGAGAGCCCGGAGAAGTTCGATCCGCGCGACTACATGAAGCCGGCCCGCGAGGCGATGGCGAAGGTGGTGGCGCTACGCATGACGCAGTTCGGGCAGGCAGGCCACGCAGGCGATTACGCGCCGATTCCGATCGCTGAAATGGCCAAGGGCTACGCCAATGGCACGCTCGACACGCGGCCATCACTGACAGCCAAGTAATTTGTAAAGTTCAACACAGAAAGAAAAACAAATGCGCCACTTCCACAATGGGGGTGGCGCATTTTCGTTCGGTTTCTCCGTGGCTAAAGCCGCGCGATCTTGTGAGCCTCATTCGTGGGGCTGAAGCCCTATGCTCCCTCCGAGACGGCACGGCGTCAGAGGCCGAGGTCTTCCTCGGTGTATTCCCGGCGTTTGGTGCTGCGGCTCGGCGTGGAGATGGGCTTCACTTCGACGGGCACGACGACCGTGCGCTCGACTTCGTTCTGGGTCTCCATGGCCTGCTGAACGCCAAAGGTCATGGCAATCTCGTCGATCTTGTCGCCATAGTGCTTGCGAAGCAACTCAAGCTCACTGCGCAGTTCAGCGCGGCGCTCGGGCGTTTCGTCTTCCGACGCCGCCCATCGCGCGGTAAGAATGATGGAGAAGCGAACCGCTGCAATTTCTTCGGTCTCATACGCGAGGAGTTCCTCGCGTGTCTCTCGGATGTAGTGCGATGCGGGGCCGATGGCAGCCAAGTCAAGCGGCGCATGAAGAAGTTCTGTGGACACTGCAGTCCTCCCTCCGTGGCTTTTCCACGGGGCCGATCACAACAGATCAGAAGGAACCAAAATGACATCGCGAACTCCGGTCTTTTTCGCCGGGTGACGCCAGCTCTTCTGCTGGATTGGCCTAGTGTCGGAGTATGGGCCCGGGACTTCAGTGAGCAAAATCACCCAATATGGGGATAGAACCAGATATAGAACGAGCTGTTCCGGAGCAGGAAGCTCGCGCCAAATCGGGATGCGGGGATAATTCTTTCTGGTTGTGCAGCTTGCGGAGGATTGTGGAACGCTCGCCTAGCCAGCTAGGCCGCCGACGGGCTGTTTTGCCGCCTCTTTCGCCCACGCGCCGTCGTTGCCGCCTGTCACGAGCAGCCAGTAGTGGACGCCGTCCACAATAGCCATCAGCGCCGCCTGGTTTAGGTCGCCGCTCACGCCCGCGGTCACCCACGGTTCGTGGCCGTCGGCGATAAAGGTGACCGTGACGCGCACGTGCGCGGCGGAGTCATGCACCGTGACGTCGAGCGCAGCGACGGTGAAAGTGCCGAGCCGCATCCGTGCGAGCGCAGGATAGGACGAATCGAGCTCGCGGCGAAGAGCCTTGGTGAGAGCGTCGACTGGGCCTGCGCCTTCAGCGCGCGTGGTGGCGACCTTCGAGTTGCCGAGCATGAGAGTCATGAAGGCAATGGCGAAGTGGTTGCCGACTTCGTCGCACTCGTCGAAGACGCGCCAGCTCTTGACGGTGAACCAATCGGGCAGCGTTCCCAGCGTGCGCATGCAAGCCATCTGGAAGGAGACTTCGCTGGCGTTAAAGCCGCCACCTTCCATCATCGCCGGGTTGGCGTCCATCAGCGCCTGCGCCTGCGCGGAGTTGAGCGGCACGCCGAGCGACTCCGAGAGCAGCATGATGTTTGCCCTGCCCGACTGGGCATTGACGCCGACGGCGGGGCTGGCGCCGACCAGCGCCGGATCGCACCACGAGTAGGCTCCGGGACTCTTGCGCTCGCTGGAGCCGTGCATGCCCGCCCACGTGGCAAATGCGCCGGGACCGACGATGGGTGCGCCGTGCGGCGGATCAAGACTGAAGGCCGCGTAGGCGGAGTGCGCGAGCGAGGTGAGGCCGGCCATTGCCGCGGGCGGAACAAACTCCGCTTCGCCCCGGAGCTGCATGGCGCCGATCACCGTGGTCAGGTTCACATTGCCGCAGCGTTCGCCGGTTCCGATGAGCGTGCCCTGAATATGGCGAGCGCCGGCCTGAATCGCCGCGCGCGTGTTGGCAACGCCGAGGCCGCGATCTGTGTGGCCATGAAATCCAAAGTGCGCGCCGGGAAAATCGCGGACGAGGCCGGCGAAGACCTGCGAAACTTCCTCGGGGCTTGAGCCGCCGTTGGTATCGCAGACAACGATGCGGCTGACCTTCTGTTGAACGCACTGCTCGGTCAACTGGCGAAAGTAATCCATCCAGCGACTTTGGATTTCGGGGGCGCATGGGACCCCCTTTTCACTGCGGCCACAGTTCGCATCCATGCCGTGCTCGAAATCGACGAGCACTTCGAGGCCGTGCTGCTGCAGGCAGTCGATGGTCTCGCGCATCATCAGCAGATTCTCTTCGGGCGTTGCTTCGAGCGAGCGTTCGACGTCGAGCAGGCGCGATTTAACAACAATCACCGCGGCAGGAATGCGGTCCTTGTGGCGGACGATGAACTGCACGTCCGGCCAATTCTCAACTTTTGCCCCGCGGCCCCTCGAACGTCCGAAAAGCGCCAGCCGCATCGCGCCCGTGTCGACGGATTCGAGCGCACCGGTCAGATCGGCGACGAATTGATTGGCTCCGGCGAAACCAATCTCCGCGTAGCGCACGCCGAAGGCGGCCATGCGCTGCACGAGCAGCACGGCGTTGGGCACAGAGATCTCGAGGTCCGGCTGCTGCATGCCGTCGCGCAGGCTGGTGTCAAACAGCTCGACTTTGGGAGTCCCGTTCTCGTTCATAGGGTCCTGCAAGGTCCGCGGATCCCGCGCAGAATATCAATGAGATGCGCGGGGAATCGTCTGATTCCATCATATCCCGGAGGCCCGCGCAGACCGGCCGTAGCCATTTTTCGCTATCGATGAAATGATGCATTTTGTCGAGGAATTGCTCTCGGCTCGCCGCTTTGTGAGCCATTTTAGGAGTATTAATCACAAAGTAACTGACGGATTGGCGACCATCCAGACAGAACTTCACAACTGGGTAACTCGACCCGTTACGCTACCGGCCCGGAATACCAATCCGCACCATTTTGCAGTTCTCAAAGCGGAAGCCGATTCCCGCGAAGACCAGCCCTTCCCAGGTGCCCGCCGAATCGGCACCGGAGAGCGCACCATTGGGGCGGCAGTAGTTCCTATCGGTTTCACGCTTGACATTCACAGAAAATCCACTACCATATGGTTGTGGATAGATTGGGTACAACATTTGCGGCTTTATCTGATCCGACCCGGCGGACGATGATCGAGCGACTTTCACACGGACCTGCGTCCGTGCATGGACTTACGGAACCGTTTGCGCTTTCGCAGCAGATGATTTCAAAGCATATTGCCTACCTGGTGCGGGCGCGGATTGTGATCAAGACGAAGCGTGGACGAGAGAGTGTGTGCACGCTCAGGCCTGAGGTGATAAAGACGGTCAGCGACTGGGCCGCTTATTATCGCCGATTCTGGGAAGAGAGTTTCGACAAGCTGGATGTGGTTGTGAATCAAATGAAAAAAGCGGAGGCGAGGGTTGACAAAATATACGGTTAATCAGGCGGAACGGTTTGTTGTGACAAGAGTTTTCGATGCCCCACGCGAATTGGTTTGGAAGGCGTGGACAGATCCGAAATATGTGATGCAGTGGTGGGGGCCAAAGGGTTTTACTGCGCCTTTTTGCGAGATGGATTTTCGCGTGCGAGGAAAATTTCTCTGTTGCATGAGAGCGCCGGATGGGCAGGAGTTCTGGAGTGGCGGCGAGTACTTCGAGATTGTTGTGCACGAGAAGATTGTTTACTCGATGTACTTTGCTGACGCGAAGGGAAACAAGGTCGAGCCTGCGCAATATGGAATTGAGCATGAGGCCATGGACGATGTGCACGACGTGATTCTCTTTGAGGATTTTGGAAACGGCCAGACGAAACTCACCTTGATTGGAAACGAAACCATGGAGAACGCAAAAAATAGCGGTCAATTGGAGGGCTGGAACCAGATACTCGATAAAGTTGCCGCAGTTGTTGCGGGGCTAGCGCAGACGAAATAAGAAAAAGGACCACGTTTCCCTGCCCCGCTCACACCGCCTGCGCGGGAGAAGGCTCAGGCGAAGGCGGCGCGAGGAAGCCCGCTTCCTGGTCCCTGTACTGAAGCTGGTAAAGCTTCCAGTAGAGGCCGCGGTGCGCCAGTAGCTCCTGGTGCGAGCCCATCTCGCGCAACTTGCCCTTGTGCATGACGAGAATCGTGTCTGCTCTTTGAACTGTCGACAAGCGGTGTGCAATCAATACGCTCGTCCGGCCCTCGACCATGCGCTCGAGCGCGCCGCGGATGCGCAGCTCGGTGTCGGTGTCGACGCTGGAGGTGGCTTCGTCGAGGATGAGGATGCGCGGATTGTAGGCCAGCGCGCGGGCGAAGTTGATGAGCTGCTTCTGGCCCGTGGAGAGCGAATTGCCGCGCTCGCGAACGGGCTCGTCGAAGCCGTGCGGCAGGCTGTCGACAAAATCGAGCACGTTGACGTCGCGCGCGGCACGGCGCATCGTCGGGTCGTCGATCTGTTCGTTGCCGAGGCGGATGTTTTCGCCGATGGTGCCAGAGAAAAGGAAAGGGTCCTGCAGGACGACGGCGAAGTGGCGGCGCAATTCGGTCAGATCGTGGTCGCGCAGATCGACACCGTCCAATAGAATTCGGCCCGCGGTGACCTCGTAGAAGCGCATCATCAGGCTCGTAAGCGTGGTCTTGCCCGCGCCGGTGTGGCCGACGATGGCGACGGTCTGCCCGGGCTCGATGGTGAAGGAAACATCCTTCAAAATCCACTCGATGCCGTCCAAGGCTGCTAATTCCGCGCCGCCTGCCGACGACTCTTCAGCTCTCACCACCGCGGCCTTTTGCTCGTCCGTCAGTTTCTGATAGGTGAACCAGACGTGATCGAACTCAATGCGATTGGATCCATCGCCGGGAACCGGATGCACGGGGCTGACGATTGCCGGCCGCGAGTCCATGAGTTTGAAGATGCGCTCGCAAGCTGCCATTGCCGCCTGAAGGATGTTGTATTTGTCGCTCAAATCCTGAATCGGCCGCCAGAACCGCAGGGAATATTGCGTGAACATGAAAAGCACGCCGATGGTGACCGTAGGCGGCAGATGAAGCACGCCAAAGCCGCCGCGCCAAACGACGAGCGCGATGGCCACTGACGACAGGAAGTCGACCGCGGGATAGTAGAGCGCGTAGGCGAAGATGGTGTCGATGAAGGCGATCATGTGCTGCCGATTGACGTCTTCAAAGTCCTTGTAGGCGCGGTCCTCGCGGTTGAAGAGCTGCACCACGGCCATGCCAGAAATGTGTTCCTGGGTAAAGCTGTTGATGCGCGCAATGGCGGTGCGGACGCGGCGGTAGCTCTCGCGCACGTGGTCGCGGAAGATGCGCGTAACGATGAGAATGATGGGCAAAACAGCGAACGCAAGCAACGCCAGCCACCAACTGATGGCGAGCATGACGACGGCCATGATGGTGAGCATGAAGGCGTCATTGACGATGGCCAGCACGCCTTCAGTGAACATGTCGTTGACGGCGTCCACGTCGGAGGTGAGGCGCGTAACGAGGCGGCCGACCGGATGAATGTCGAAGAAACCAACGTCCATGCGCTGCATGTGGCGAAAGATGTCGCGGCGCAGATCGAACATGATTTTCTGCCCGATCCATTGCATCAAATAAACCTGGACGAACTGGAGGAGATACCCCAAGACGAGCGTAGCGAGGTAGATTTCAGCCAGGCGGGTTACGCCATGAACCGCGCCCTGAGGAAGGATGTGCGCGAGAGGACTGTTGCTGGCCACCCAATGCGCAACGGCGTTGGAGGGATCCTGATCGCTGGCTTCAGGAGCCAGGTAGCGATCGACAGCGACCATGACCAGGATGGGCCCGGCAACGTCGCACAGCGATTTGAGCGAGACGGCGAGCGAGGCGACGGTAGCCTGCACCCAGTAGGGCCGCACGAAATGGCCAAGCCGCCGCATCAGCTGCGCGTCGTAGACCTTGCCAACAACCTCGTCGTCAGACTTGCGCTTCGGCGCCGCAGCTCCGGTTTGGGGTCCGTTTCGGGATCCGTTCTGCTCGGCTTGCTTGTCTTCTTTTTCCGCCATCGGCCAGGTGAAGTGGGCTTCCTTCTTTATTGTACGGGGACTCGTGCGGCGGCGCAGCGGGGCGGCGCTGCGAGGTGAGTCAGTTGCTCTGGCCGCCGCTTTCGGGTTTTTGCTCGGGTTTCGATTCAGATTTGGGCTTTGGCGCCGGACGCGAGACGCCCATGCTCAACAGGACAAAGCCAAACCCTTTGCGCAGCCAACCAACGAGATTCATGAACGCTTCCCTTTCCTTCCCGTTCGGGCGTCCCCAAAATAGCTCTTACTTCGCTGCCGACGTGGGAGCACTCTGCATCGCCGGCTGTTGCTCGTCGTGCACGATGGAGACCGCCGCGGGAGGCAGCGGCTTATCGGCGTTGGCGAGGAGCAGGGTCACCTGCCAGATCTGCGTGTCTGTCAGCACGTGGTTGAATGCCGGCATGCCGGTGAGACGAATGCCGTTGGTCACCTTCCACCAGGTCTCGCCCGGAGGGTCATCGCTGACGCCGACGACGTTGCTGCCCTTGTGCTGCGCCCAAAGTTGCGGCGCCTTCGGGTACATGTGCGCGGCAAAGCTCGAGGGCTTGCCGTAAAAGCCGTGGCAGGCGGCGCACTGGTCGCGGTAGATTCCGGCGCCTGCGACAAGGTTGTTCTCGTCAGCCTGGATAGGCGGATCGCCGGGCATCTCGCGATCGATGCGCGCGCTGAACGGAATCTTCACGATCTGCCTCTCCATCGGAAATGGGGGGTCAGCCACGGCTACGGGCGGGTGCCCGAAGCGAAACCATGCCAGCACCGCAAGCGGCACCAGGACCAAACACAAGATGAATCCAACGATCATCCTTCCCATCTTTCCTTTTGGCCTCCAATGGCTATCATCGCAGAGGACGCTCCCTCTGAGGACGAAGGCTGCTGGTTTTCGCCAGTGCCGGTTGTCTCCGGCATGCGTCTAAACTGCGCGCCAGCTGACAAGTTTCGGGGCGGGTTGCGGGGCGAGTTCCAGAACAGGGCTCCCCCCGAGGTGATTTAATACCAGATGGGGGAAGCACCGCATCGAGACCGCCCGGAAAGCACGAACTGAAGCACGAAACATGGGCAGCGAATTCGCCGTGGCGAACGTTTCAAGTCCAGATTTGGGCAGGTCAGCGAGCGTGTTTCCGCAACCCCATGGAGGAAATCCGAACCCGATGGTATCATTCCGCCGTCTTGCAATTTTGCTGGCGCTCAGTTTGCCGGTGATGCCCGCCGTTCAGGCGCAAAGCTCGAGCAGTTCTTCATCGAATCCAACGCCATCGAGCGCGACACCGGATCAGAACCTGAATCTGGCGCAGAATCAGCCTTCGGGCGACGCCGAGCAGACCCCCGGCGAGAACCAGGGCCAGATCAGCGTGCAGGAGCGCATTCGCCAGCGCCGGGCGCAACGCCGCAGTACCGCGATTCACGACGCCTACGACCACAAATGGGAGTCGTACATGGACACGGGCTACCTGCGCTTTCAGCCGGGGCCATCGTTGCAGCGGCTCACTTACTACGCGTGGGAGACGGGCCTGACGCGGTTTTCGAACGAGCGGCTG
This sequence comes from uncultured Acidobacteriaceae bacterium, assembly GCA_963823805.1. Lineage (GTDB taxonomy): Bacteria > Acidobacteriota > Terriglobia > Terriglobales > Acidobacteriaceae > Telmatobacter. Next base: position 1,150,840 of record CAWGMW010000001.1, read on the forward strand.
GGATTTACGGTCGTCGGACGCGGCTACTACGGCACAGCTTATGTCGGCGTGAACCAATACAGCCAGGGCCACTTTACCCGCCCGGCCATCAGCCAGTACGACGTGATCGGCGGTCCGGTGTATCGCTTCTACCTGCAGCCGAAGTTCTCCATTGCCGGGCGAGCGATGGCGGGCTGGGCGCACGGAAACTTCTCCGGCGACACAAACGGCATTCCTCCCGCCGACCTCGGTCTTTATCCCGACGCTGACACTTTTGCCGCCAGTGTAAGCGCGATCGCCGAGCTTAATGTGGCTCCCAGCATAGCTCTCAAGCTGGCGCCTGAGTATTTCTTTACCGGCTTTGGATCGACGGTTCAGGCGAGTCGAGGGTTCACCGCGGGATTGGTCTACCGGTGGGGCAAGCAGTAAGAAAGACAGGGACCGTGGATTAGAGAACAGGTCTCAGGAATGGCGTGGGTCGCGAGCCGTAAGTCGACGCGAGGGGCGTCGCCACAAGCAGAGAGTGTGGAATCGATGAAGAACGGATTTTCTCGTCGTCAATTTGTGCAGTCGGGTGCGGTTGCTGCCGGCTTTGCCGCAACAGGAGTTATTCCCGCGCTGATGGGCGTTGCGCAAGCAAGCGCGGAAGCGATTCCGGCATCGGGCAAGTTTTCCCCGCTCAGCCTCGGCCTGGCCAGCTACACGTTTCGCAACTTCACGCGCGCCGAATTGATCGGCTTCATGAAGCAGCTCAACCTCGCTGCTCTGAATTGCAAGGACGTGAAGGACCATCTTCCGATGGATCCCACGCTCGAAGCGCAGGCCCTGGCCGACTATGCTGCAGCGGGCATCAAGCTCCACGCCGCCGGAACGATTGCCTTCCCCAAGGACGATGACGACGACATTCGCTCCAAGTTCGAGTACGCCAAGCGCGCGGGCATTCACGTGATCGTGGCCGGCGATCCCGCGCCTGCGACTCTGTCGCGGATGGAGAAGTTTGTGCGCGAGTACGACATTCGCATCGCCATCCACAATCACGGACCGGAAGACAAACTCTACCCCTCGCCATTCGATGTGCTGAAAGTGGTGAAGGATATGGACCCGCGCATCGGCTGCTGCATCGACGTGGGCCACGCCGCGCGCGCTGGCACAAACCTTGTGGAAGCGATCCACGCCGTTGGGCCGCGCCTCTATGACATGCACGTGAAGGATCTGACCAGTTTTTCGAGCAAAGAAAGCCAGGTTCCCGTGGGCCAGGGCATCCTTCCCTTCCGCGAGATGTTCGAGGCTCTGATCAAGATCGACTACCAGGGATTCATCGATCTCGAATATGAGATTCACCCCGACGATCCAATGCCCGGCGTGATCGAGAGCTTTGCGTTCATGCGCGGCGTGCTGGATGGAATGGGGTATCTGACGCACGCGTGAAAGGCAGCCGTCAGCTTTCAGCTCTCAGCCTTCAGCTTGACGGCGCGAAGACGCACGAGTTAGCGGGATTGGCTGGGTCGATCAGTTGACCAGCCGCGAGGCTCGATCCGAGCCCCGCGCATGCAGACAAGTGGTGGCTCGGGTGCCACTACCAAGGGCTAAATTCCGGAAGTTGTAGGCCGTTTGTAGCTGCAACATGTTTTAGGCTGTCTGTAACAGCGATATAGTCGCCTCTGCCTCGTAAAGATGCGAATCGCGATTCGACTAACTGAGCGCTACGCGCGTCCATAAACGGGCGGCAAATTGTTAGCGATTGCGGGAAGTAAGCACGAGCGTCATCAGCTTCGCGCAACTCAACCAGCCTGGTGACCCTTGTTCCGACGAAGAGCGAACTGACGACAATAAAGGCCCAAAATAAAATGCGGCCCTGCCTGATCCAGCGGCGCATGCTTCGCAACGAGGAGTCTATCTCGGACAGGACTTCGGCGATCCGAGTTTCTTCTCTTTCTGGCTCTGCTCGATTCGCATCGAAAATTGATGCCGCCCTCTCGGCCTCTCTATGCGCACGCCTTAATTGATGATCGAGAAGCATCGATCCGGCTCCGAAAGTCCAAAAGGCGAAGAGAATTAATAATTCGAAAGCCTCGTTTGCGCCCGCCTCGTGATAGCCCCTTGCCGCCTCAATGTAGACCCGGTCCTTCAGGTAGGACGACCCGAGCGTCACGGCCGTGAGGAACGCCTTTGCAAGCCATTGCCCCCCGGGCCTCAGGCCGAGCTCCCACAATCCGCTTCCCAATGCGCCAAGCAGGACTGTTCCCACCAATCCGAGAGCGACCTTGCGCAATCTTGAAAGTTGCATGCTTCAAAATTCTAAACCCGGGCAGGGCCTCGGTGAGGGAGGATTATGCTGAGCGGCTCGGTGACGACGACCCTCGTCCCGCTTCCTTCGGGAGTTCAGCGCAGGATCGGTATCCCCGCGATGCGCTGTTGCCACTCGGCGGGGCCGGTCTCGTGCACGCTCGTTCCCTTGGAATCGACGGCCACGGTGACGGGCATATCTTTCACGTCAAATTCAAAAATAGCTTCCATGCCCAGGTCCTCGAAAGCCAGCAGGCGCGAGCCGTAAATCGCCTTGGAGACGAGATACGCCGCGCCGCCAACGGCCATCAGATACACCGCGCCGAACTCGCGGATGGCCGCGATGGCCTCCGGCCCGCGCTCGGCCTTGCCCACCATGCCAAGCAGGCCCGTTTCAGCCAGCATCTGCCGCGTGTACTTGTCCATGCGCGTGGCCGTGGTGGGACCGGCGGGGCCGACGACTTCGCCGCGCACAGGATCCACCGGGCCGACGTAGTAGATGAAACGGCCCTTGAGGTCAACGGGAAGCTTTTCGCCGCGATTGAGCATGTCGCTCATGCGCTTGTGCGCGGCGTCGCGGCCGGTGAGTAGTTTTCCGCTTAGTAAAAGCACTTCGCCCGGTTTCCATGTGTGTGCCTCAGCGCGCGTGACGGTGTCGAGGTTCACGCGGCGCGCACCGGAGACGTCATAGGTCAATTTCGGCCACGCGTCTAGCGGCGGAGGATCGAGAAATACGGGGCCGGAGCCGTCGAGCACGATGTGCGCGTGGCGCGTGGCGGCACAGTTGGGGATCATCGCAACCGGCAGATTAGCTGCGTGGGCCGGCGTGTCGACCACCTTGACGTTGAGTACGGTGGTCAGCCCGCCCAGTCCCTGCGCGCCGATGCCCAGGCGATTCACTTTGTCGTAGAGCTCGACGCGAAGTTTTTCGGCGGTGGTTTTGGGGCCGCGCGCGATGAGCTCCTGAATGTCGATAGGGTCCATAAGCGATTGCTTGGCCAGCAGCATGGCCTTCTCCGCCGTGCCGCCGATGCCGATGCCGAGAATTCCCGGTGGGCACCAGCCTGCGCCCATCGTGGGCACCGTTTTGAGAACCCAGTCGACGACCGAGTCGTTGGGATTGAGCATGACGAACTTGGATTTTGCTTCAGACCCTCCGCCCTTGGCCGCTACGGTGACTTCGACGGTCGAGCCCCGCACCACTTCAACAAAGACTGCGGCCGGCGTGTTGTCTTTAGTGTTAATGCGCTTGCCCGCGGGGTCGGCTTGCAGGCTGGCGCGCAGCTTGTTGTCGGGATCGAGATAGGCGCGGCGAACGCCGGCGTCTACCATCTGTTGCAAATCGAGGGGCTCTTCGCCGGGCCCCGGCTCAAAGCGAACCTCCATGCCCAGCTTGACGAAGGCGTTCACGATGCCGGTGTCCTGGCAGACGGGGCGGTGGCCCTCGGCGCACATGCGGCTGTTGATGAGAATCTGCGCCATGGCGTCGCGCGCGGCGGGCGACTGCTCGCGCTCGTAGGCCTGGGCGAGCGAGCGGATGTAATCCACCGGGTGGTAGTAGCTGATGTACTGCAACGCGCCCGCAACGCTCGCGATGAAATCTTCCTGGCGGATGACGGTCATGGATGCTCCTCGAACTTCGACCCTTCTAGGGTATTCGATGCCGCATGGCGAGTGTAAATGGCAGAGTTTTCGCGCAGACTCGACGGAGCCTGATGCAGCAGGAGCCAGGTGCGTCTAAAGCCGGATGTAAACGAGAATGGACGGATTTGATGGAGGAAGCGTCAGAGAAGAAAAGCGCGATGAAGCAGCCGGCGGTTACCGGAGGCCTCATCGCAAAGAGAAGCAAAGGTTCACATGCGCGTGAAAAAACCTCGAAGCGTGTAACAGGCTTGAGAATCGAGACGGCGGTTTGCCGGCTCGAACGAGCGCATTGCGGGCCTGAAGCTGCGCTTTGCCGCGCGATCATTCGTTGCTGTCGTGCCGGTGCATGGGCGGGTACGCCGATGCGCGGCCCCTTGGCGTTACGGTCGACCTAAACGGGCCGGGCGCACGCCAGCTCACAACGCTCAGCCGGCAGCGGCAGCGCGGGCGGCGTGGGCGGCTAGCGGAATGCTAAGCTGCGCGCGCAAGCTGCCCGCCAGATCGGCGACCATGCGCAGACGGTCGGCCACCGGCGCCGGGACCTCGCTGCCGCTCAAGGCCAGTTGCGAGTGCAACAGCAGGCCCGCGACCGTGGACTTGAGCTCGGCTTCAATGGCTGCCGCAGCGGCGCGGCGTGCCACAGCCTGCTCGCGCTCGCGGCGATGCAGCGCGGAGCGAATCTCGCGGATGAGGCGGGCCGCTCCCGAAAGGGCGAAGTTGATCTGCAGCGGAATGGCCAGTCCGGCCTGCTCGCAGATGCGGTCCGCGGCGACCGGGTCGCACTCGGCCAGAGTCTCGTCGATCACCAGGGCCAGAAACTCGCGCTTGCGCAGCGCGGCCAGCGCGTCGCGGCGGCCTTCGGCCACTTCGACTTCCATTCCCAGTTGCGCGCCGACGACGTCGGCACAGTTGCGCGCGCCTTCGATTCCGGTCACTAGCAGGATGCTCATCTTCGTTCTCCTTGATTCGGCTTGTAGCTCATGGCTTCTTGTTCTTACCTTTTAGCCCTTAGCCATTAGCCTCTTGCTCGCGGCTTTGTGCCGTTTGGATCTTGAAATCTGGTTGCGTTTTGATCCCCAATGCGCCAAGGTCAGGCACGGACGCCGATCCAGCAACGAAAGAGCTAAAGGCTAATAGCTAACGGCTAATAGCTGCTTCTTCAGTCTTCCTGCAGCGGGTCGGCGATGCCGTACTCCTTGAGCTTGCGGTAGAGCGTGGTCTTGCCAATGCCCAGCAGCTTCGCCGCCTGCAGCTTGTCGCCGTTGAGGGTGCGGATGGCGCCTAAGATTGCCTCACGCTCAAGGTCGGCCAGCGCCTTGACGCCGGGCACGGCCGCGGCTCCCGCATCATCGTCTGAGCCCGAGTGGCGCGCGTCGTGGTTCTCCTGGAGCCCCTGCTGCTGCAACTGCGTGGGCAGATCGCCCAGGTGCAGCACGGGACCGGAAGAAAGCGCGGTGGCGCGCTCGAGAGAATTTTCCAGCTCCCGCACGTTGCCCGGCCAGTCGTGGCGCATCATGGTGCGCAGCGCCTCGTCGCTCAGCGTGAACTTGCGATTGTGCTCGCGGCTGATGCGGTCGAGAAAATGCGCCGCCAGCAGCGGAATGTCCTCGCGGCGGTCGCGCAGTGTCGGCAGCCGCAGGTTGACCACGTTGAGCCGGTAGAAGAGATCCTTGCGGAAGGTGCCTTTCTCGACCATCGCGGCGAGATCCCGATTGGTGGCGGCCACGATGCGCGCCTTGATCGGTATGCGGTGCGTGGCGCCGACCGGACGGACTTCTTTCTCCTGTAGCGCGCGCAGCAGCTTGGCCTGCAGGTCGAGTGAGAGCTCGCCGATCTCGTCGAGGAAGACGGTTCCCCCTTCGGCCGAGACCAGCAGGCCGTCCTTCGCGTGATTGGCCCCGGTGAAGGCTCCCTTAACGTAGCCGAAAAGCTCGCTCTCGATGAGCGTCGGCACCAGCGAGCCGCAATCGACAGGCAGGAAAGGCTTCTGGGAGTTGGGGCCGTAGGCGTGGATGGTGCGAGCCACCAGTTCCTTGCCCGTGCCGCTCTCGCCGAGGATCAGGACGGGGTGCGTGCTTTGCGCGACCTTGGAGAGGATGCGATAGATCTTCTCCATCTCCGGCGAGCGGCCGATCATCGAACCCAAGCCCTCGGACAGGCGCAGGCGCTCCCTCAACTGGCGCGTCGCGGTGTCGGTCATGTGGACCTGCGCGGCGCGGTCGAGCACGGTCGAGAGCTCGTCCATGGCGAAGGGCTTGGTCAGGTAGTCGGATGCGCCGCAGCGCATGGCCTCGACTGCCGCATTCACCGAGCCCGTGGCCGTCATGGCGATCACCGAGGTGTCTGGATAGAGCAGCTTCACTTCGGAGACCAGTTCCAGGCCCTCATTTGAACCGGTGGGCAGGTTGATCAGCAAAATGTCCGCGATGTGGCCGCGCAGCAGGCCGCGAGCCTGGGCCAGGTCGCCTGTGCTGTCAACGGCAAATCCGGAACTGGCGGCGATCTCGGCGCATGCCGAGCGCACCGCCGTGTCCGCGTCCACTACCAGCAGGCGCAGGCGGATCACCGGTTCGGCAAGTTGTGGAATGAACTCCATCTCTCGGGTGTTGAAGACTGTATCCAGCATTGTATTCGCCTCTTGGGTGTTTCTGGAAAAACCTGAGGTGACAGCTCCCAGCCTCTAGCTTTTAGCTCTTAGCTCCCTTTTGCTGGTCTGGCCGCTGAGGGTCTGCGGCGAGAACCCTTTGCTCGACAAATTCGGCGGCCAAGAAACCTCAGCTCGTCTTGCGCAGCGGCAGCTCGATCGCGAAGCGCGCTCCGCCCTGCTCCCGGTTGCCGGCTGAGATGCGCCCGCCTGCCCCCTCCACGATGGAGCGTGTGATGGTGAGGCCCAGGCCGCGATGGCTGAAGGTCCAATTGCCGTACGATCCTTCGTTTTGGCCTTCGCTCTTGCCATGCGACGTGTAGCCGGAGGCGAAGATGGTCGCGATGGCCTCCGCCGGGATGCCCGGCCCGTTGTCCTCGACGGTGAGCAGGAGACAGGCCGCTGCGCCCTGCGCTGCCGGCTGCTCGCGCAGGCCGATGTGGATGCGTCCGCCCGTGGGCATGGCCTCGGCCGCGTTCTTCACCAGGTTCACCATGATCCGCGTCAGGTCCTCGCCTGTCAGCCGCACAGGCCGCGCGCCGCCCTCAGCGTGGACAGTGAGCGCGATGGACGATCCGGCCAGCGCCGCCAGCAGATTGCGGTTGACGAGCAGTTCGGCGGCCAGGTTCGCAATCGGCACGGCCGGCAGCAGATCCCAGCGGCGGGTTGAATTCACGGCGGGGTTTGCTCCGGGCTCGCGACCCGTCAAAGCAGCGCCGTCCCGTTCCAATTCCAGTTGCGCCAGTCCCGATCCTGTTGGCGCAAGGCCTACCGGTTCCGCCGCTGCCCTGGATGGGTTCTGTCCGCTGATTTGCGCGACCATTTGCGCTCCATTTTGCGCGTGCTTCTGGGCGCGAGCTTGCGCCCCATTCTGCGCCCCATTCTGCGCATCGATGGTGACGATCCTTTCGACCAGGCGGCGGCTCGCAGCAGCCACCAGCCGCAACTCGTGCCCATAGTGCATGAACGGAGTGGCAAGAACCCCCGGCTCTTCCAGCAGATCGCAGTAGAGTCCAAGCGCCGTGACCATGTTGCGCGCGTCGTGCGCCACCTCGGCGAGGGTCTCGCCCCGGCTGTGCAGCTTGGCCAGAGTCTCAACTACCGTCTCTACTCGCTTGCGGTCAGAGCTCGCAGGCGTGCTCCCCGGGCTGTTCTGCCTGCCGTCCAGGCGATTCGACTTCGACTCAAGACCCAGGTTCTTGCCTGGGCCTTGCTGCTTGCGGCCCGCATTTTCCTGTTTTCTTGCCGTGCCTCTCAATGCCTGCGTCTGTTGCATAGGATCCTCAGTTCTCAGCTCGCCGCAGCCTCGACGTTCTCGGCTGGCCGCGGCCTCTCGGCTCGCCTTGCCGACTTCCCATTTCTGCTTTGGGCGGTGGGCTTTGTCCTGTTTTCATACACGTTGCGTGCCAAACGGGGACTGCTTTCCTAAGCTCCTGATCATGGAAGGGATAAGGCTTCGATCGGGGACGTTTGGGCTGGGCAGCGCGCCGGGCGATGGTTCCGAAATGGAACAGGCGACTTCATCGCGGTGCCTAAAAGGCTATTCTTATCAGCCTGTTACGGGAAGATTCCTCATCCGGCACTTGGATCTCCAGGATTCCCATTGCGGAACGGGCGTTCGAGCTCTGTCCCCCTTACGGCGTCGCTCCCTTACAATCCGTCTATGAACCCAACGGCGAATGCAACAGGGAACGCACTGGGACCAGCAAGCGGAATCTCCCTTCGTCCCGGCGGAAGAAGCCAAGCCCAGCTTCGTCCGCTTTCGCTCACACCCGGCTTTGTGCAGACCGCCGAAGGCTCGGTGCTGGTCTCGCTCGGGAACACGCGGGTGCTCACCAACGCGACTATCGAGCAGGGCGTTCCGGGCTGGCTCAGAAACTCCGGGCGCGGCTGGGTGACGGCGGAGTACGCGATGCTGCCCCGGTCAACGGTCACCAGAACTCCGCGCGAGAGCGAGCGCGGCAAGATCGGCGGGCGGACGCATGAGATTCAGCGGCTGATTGGGCGGAGCCTGCGCTCTGTCGTCGACATGCAGGCCCTTGGCGAGCGGACAGTGATCCTCGACTGCGACGTGATCCAGGCCGACGGCGGCACGCGCACGGCGGCGATCACGGGCGCGGCAGTGGCGCTGGCGCTGGCGCTCGAGGCGCTTGTCAAAGCGGGAACGCTCAAGAGTTCGCCGCTCAAGCAACTGGTAGCCGCGACGTTGGTGGGCATCGTCGATGGCGAGGCGCTGCTCGATCTTTGTTACGAAGAAGACGCACAGGCCGAGGTGGACATGAACGTGGTGATGACGGCCGATGGCGGGCTGGTTGAGACGCAGGCCACAGCAGAAAAAGGCTCTTTTTCTCGTTCCGGACTGAATGCTCTGCTCGATCTGGCCGAGGCGGGCTTGAAGGAGATCTTTGCGGCGCAGCGGGCAGTTTTGGCCAATAGCCACTAGCCAGCAGCCTGTGGCTCTCACCCTTAGCTACCGGCTACCGGCTTCGAGCAGCGCATGAAAATTGTTGCATCGGCCGCAAGCGCAAACGAATCCTTCCGAAAGTGCGGCCATGTGCGGAGATGAAACTTCGAATCCGCTCCGGCCGGGAGATTCCAAATGCCAACGAAGAAAATCTCCGCGCCGCGAGATCACGATGCGGGTCTGAGACATCATCTGCTCGAACTGCTCAACGGCGGCCACGCGCATGCCGAATTCGATACGGCAGTCCGTAACCTTCCGCCCACACTGCGCGGCAAGCGGCCCAGGGGTGCCGAGCATTCGCCGTGGGAGATTCTGGAGCACCTGCGCATTGCGCAATCGGACATTCTGGAGTTCTCGCGCGATCCCGGCCACCAGTCGCCTGAATGGCCCGGCGGCTACTGGCCGGCCACCGCCGCGCCGCCCGATGAAAAAGCCTGGGACAAAACGGTGCGCGCCTTTCGCCGCGATCTGAAGGCGACCTGCGATCTGGTCGCGAATCCGGCAACCGATTTGTTCGCACGCATTCCGCATGGAAGCGGGCAGACGGTTCTGCGCGAGGCACTGCTCGTAGCCGACCACAACGCCTACCATCTGGGCGAGTTGGTGCTCGTCCGGCGCATGTTGGGCGCCTGGAAGTGAAAAGACAAGGAGTGGGGAATAGCCAATAGTGTGTAGGGGCTTCTAGTTTCCAGCCCTCAGCTTTCAGCGTTCCCTGTCCCATGGTCCATCTTCCCGACTGGCTTGTGGCTATTAGCTACTTGCTGTTCCCTATTCCGGTACGCCGTTTCAACCTTTTGCCGGGGTCATTCGTCTAGGAAAAGAGGGCTGGTGTGTTTCTTCACCGCCGGCGCTCGAACGCTGAGGAGCAAGAACTTATGCGATTCGGAACGAAGATGCGCGCGACTGGCGTTCTGGTGCTGGCGGCGCTCGTTGCAGCAGCCGCGCCCTTGATTCTGGTGCGGACGATTCAGGCGCAAACACAGCCGGCGCAAACGCAAGTCGTTCGCTACCTGGGCACGGTTACCGCCATCAGCGGCGACACCCTGACTGTGAAAACCGACGCGGGACAGGTGAACCAGGTTGAGGTTCCTGCAACGGCGCAACTGAAGCGCATCGCGCCGGGTCAGACCGACCTGAGCAAGGCCGAGATCCTCGACTTCGCGAGCATCGCGACAGGCGATCGCGTGCTGGTAACGCTCGACCCAAATACGATCGGGGGCGCGACGGGAGCAACGCCGCAGGCCCTGCGCATCATCGCCATCAAACAGGCCGACGTGGCCCAGAAGCAACAGAACGAAGCTGAGCAGTGGAACCAGGGAGTGCATGGCCTGGTGAAGAGCGTCGATGCCGCTGCAGGGGTCATTGAGGTGAATGTGCGCGTGGGGGTTCAAACGAAGGAAGTCGCCGTGAATACCAGCAGTTCCACGGTGCTCAAGCGCTACGCTCCCGGCTCGGTGCGATTCGATCAGGCGCAGCCCGCGCCGATCACTGCCATCAAGCCCGGCGACCAGTTGTGGGCGCGCGGGACGAAGAACGCCGATGGATCCGCGATTGCGGCGGACGGCATTGTTTCCGGCAGCTTCCTCTCGATCGCCGGAACGATTCTATCCACTGACTCCACCGCTTCAACGCTGACCGTGAAAGATCTTGCTACCAAGAAGCCCGTGACCATTCACTTCACGGCCGATGCGCAACTGCGGCGGCTCCCTGACACAATGGCGGCAATACTGGCCGCGCGGCTCAAAGGGGGAACCGGAGGCGCAGGTGCAGGCGCTGGGGGTGCAGGTTCCGCAGGCAACGGGGCTTCGGCCGGCGAAGGCGCGCAGCGCAGTTTCAACCAAAGAGGCGGCGCTTCGAGAATGGACCTCGAAACTGTGCTGGAGCGAGCGCCGGAAATTCAGCTCGCCAGTTTGCAGAAGGGCGAAGCGGTCATGATCGTGGCCACCGAAGATGCTTCGGGTGTGAGCGCGGTGAAGCTTTTGGCCGGAGTGGAACCGCTTCTTGAAGCACCGCAAGCGCAGGACCTGCTCTCCAGCTGGAGCCTGAGTTCAGGCGATTCCGAGGGCGGCGTCGAGTAATTCCACCAAGTTTTTCATCCATCCGCAAGTGAGGGAATCTTGCATCTAAAATCGCACTCTTTGATCGCTTTCATCTTTGCCTTGGCGCTGGCGTTTGCCGGCGCAGCAGCGCGGGCGCAAACGACGCCCGCCAATCCATCCCCGGCAGCACAAGCGGCTCAATCGGCGGCGGGTCAAACTCCGGCGGGTCAGGCTCCGACGAATCAGGCTCCGGCAAATCAAGCAGCGCCTGGTCAGCCCGCTCCAACACAAAGCGCGCCCGCATCGCCGCCCGCGGCGAATCCTACCGGTGCTGCCGCGCCGCAAACCACGCCGGCTTCACCTGTCACGCCTTCCGCACTGGTTTCCGTAGCGCAGAGCGCGCCAGCGCCAACCGGAACACTGCACGGCCATATCCTCGACCAAACAGGCGCGCTGATTCCCGGCGCGCAGGTGACGGTGACAACCGCCGCTGGCAACAATGTGGGCAGCGCGACCGCCGACGCCGCCGGCGGCTACCAGGTTCGCGGACTTGCCGCAGGAAGCTATGTGATCGAGGCGAACTTCACAGGCTTTGCTCCGTTTGTCTCCGCTCCCATTCCGCTGAGCGCGGGACAAATCAAGAACATCGACATCAAGATGGCAGTCGAAGCCGCCGAGCAACAGGTCGTGGTCACCGATGAAGGTGGGCCAACGGTGAGCACGGAGGCCGGCGCCAACTCCAACTCGATTGTGCTCAAAGGCAGCGACCTCGATGCACTGTCGGACGATCCCGATGAGCTGTCGAATGAATTGACGGCTCTGGCCGGCCCCTCGGCAGGCCCCAACGGCGGGCAGATTTATATTGACGGCTTTACCGGCGGGCAACTGCCGCCCAAGTCCGCCATCCGCGAGATTCGCATCAATCAAAATCCGTTTTCGGCCGAGTTCGACAAGATTGGCTACGGGCGCATCGAGATTCTCACCAAGCCGGGAACCGACCAGCTGCACGGGCGAGTCTACGGCCAGGGGAACGACAATGCCTTCAACACCGGCAACCCGTTTACCGCCGAGTTGCCTTCCTACTACAGCTTCCAGTACAACGGCACCCTGAGCGGCGCGCTGTCCAAATGGGCTTCGTTCTTCTTCAGTGTGGAGCAGCGGAACACGCAGACCGACAACGTGTACTCGATTCCAGGTGGTCCAGTGTTCGATGCAACCACAAACACCTGGTCGATCAGTTCCGGTACAGTTGCCGGCAGTCTCTTCAGCCCCGCCAACCGCCTCAACGTCTCGCCGCGCGTCGACCTGCAGCTGGGCCAGAAGAACACGCTCACCATGCGCTACCAATTCGAGCGCAATAACGTAAGCGGCTCGCTGGGCCAGACGTCGCTGCCAACCACCTCCAGCACCTCCGACTCTACTGAACACAACGTCCAGATGGACGATACGCAGGTGATCAGCGATCGCATCGTTAACGAGACGCGCTTCGAGTACAGCCGGGCCAACTCTTCGTCCGTGCCCGTAAGCACCGCGCCCAGCTTCGGCGTGCCCAGCTCGTTTTCAGGCGGCGGCAACGGAAGCCAATCGTCCAACACGCACTCCGATCACTTTGAGCTGCAGAATTTCATCACCCTCAGCGCCGGGAAACAGGCGATCAAGATCGGCGCCTGGCTCCGCGACGACCGCAGCGCGACTTCGACGGACGGAAACTTCAATGGCAGTTTCACTTTTCCGTCGGTCGCTGCCTTCATCGACACATGGAACGGCGTCGAAAACGGAGAGTCCATCGCGACGATCAGCGCGAATTGTTCACCAATGCAGGCGGGCGGATGCGTGCCCACGAAGTTGACGTACACCACTGGTCCGAACGCATTCCGGGGAAATGTCTTTAACGCCGCGCTCTACTACCAGGACGACTGGACGGTGAACAAACTGCTCACGCTTTCCGGCGGGTTGCGCTGGGAAGGGCAAAATCACATCGCCGACCACAGCGACTGGGCTCCGCGCGTGGCCTTTGCCTACGCTCTCGACGGGCACAAAAAGGGCGCCGTGCCCAAGACCGTGCTGCGCGGCGGTTTCGGCTTCTTCTACGACCGGTTTGCCACGGGTAGCCTGATGAATCTCGAGGAGCTCAATGGCACCTCCGCGAGCCAGGTGCAAACCAACATCACCGATCCAAGCTGCTTCAACGGCACAAGCCTGAGCATGATCACCGGCGGCGTGTCCTCCTGTGGCACGGGCACGGCGGCGACGCCGGAGATCTACTCGCTCTCGCCTACCTATCGCTCGCCCTACCTGGAACAGCTCGGCATGAGCCTTGAGCGCCAGCTGACTAAAGCGGCCACGGTCACGTTTACTTACATGCACACATCCGGCTTCCATCAACTGGTGGTGCGCGATTCGAACGCGTATCTGCCGGGAACGTTTCAATATGGAAGCGCGACCCTGACCGGTACGCGCCCAGATCCGTCATTGGGAATCGTCAAGCAATATTTCCCCGAGGCGGTCTTCAACGAGAATCAGCTCATCGTGAATGTGAACGCCCGCTTTTCGCCGAAGCTCAGCCTGACGGGCTTTTACGCGGGCAGCTGGGCGAACTCCGACGGCGGCGGCGGATCAAGCCCGTCGAACTCCTACGACCTGAGGCAGGATTATGGGCGCGCGTCGTTCATCCGGCCGCAGTGGCTGTTCCTGATGGGCAGCTACACGGGACCGTGGGCGATTACCTTCAATCCGTTTCTCGTCGCGCAAGCGGGGCAGCCGTACAACGTGACCTCGCCGTACGATTTGACTGGCGACTCATTTTTCAATGACCGGCCTTCATACGCGGGTCCGTCGGCGACCGCAAGCAACATTGTGCAGACCGGCTTTGGCGCTCTGGACGTCGTCCCCGAGTCCGGCGAGACGCTCCTTCCTATTTCGCTGGGCAACAGCCCGTCCTCGGTTGCGGTGAATCTGCGCGTCGGCCGGAGCTTCGGGATCGGCCCTAAAGTGGAGTCGCCCGGAGGACCGCCTCCCGGAGGTGGCGGCGGACGCGGCGGCGGCGGGGGTTTCGGCGGACCGTTTGGCGGAGGCGGCGGACCTCGCGGCTTGGGCGGCGGCGGCGCGAATTCGAACGCCAAGAAGTACTCCCTGAACTTCAACGTCCAGGCTCTGAACCTGTTCAACGACATCGACCTGGGCAGGCCGGTGGGCGGCATTCAGCCCACCTTCGATTCATCCACCGGACTTTACGGTCCGGGCGCTCAGTTCGGAAAATCGAGCGGACTCGCAGGCGGAATCTTCTCGACCAGCTCGGCAGCGCGGCGAGTCTTCTTCCAGGCAGCGTTTCAGTTCTGAGAGCAGGGGTCAGGGATCGGGGGCCGGTGCTCAGCAAAGCAGCTTTTAGCCAGTAGGTATTAGCCGTTGGCTACCGGCTACTGGCTACTGGCTATTCGATCTTGATCTCAGTTCACTGATCGTTCGCATCGATCAACGAACCGTAGAGCGCTTCCCACTTGTTCGCAGTCGCATCCATGCTGAAGTGGTCGACGATGCGCTCGCGCGCCGCGCGGCCGCGCGCATCGACCTCTTCCCTGCTCTCTTTCATTGTCGCGAGCATCGCCTCCGCCAGCGCGGGCGAATCTTTTGCCGCAACCACCACGCCCGCGTCTCCAACCAGCTCGCGCACGCCACCCACGTCGGTGGCGACAACTGGTTTTTGCATGGCCATCGCCTCACCCACCGCAAGCGGCATTCCCTCCCAGGCGGAGCTCAATACAAACGCATCGGCTGCGTCCAGGAGCGCCGGGATATCGCGCCGCAGGCCAAGCCAGCGAACGGATTCGCCGATTCCTAATTCGCTTCGTAATTGCTGCAGTGCTGCGATCTGGCCGACCTCAGCTTCGCCCGCGATCCACAAACGCGCATCGCCGCGCCAGGATCTCGCTTCAGCAAAGGCGCGCAGGAGATTTGGATAGTCTTTAGCCGGTGCGAGGCGGCCGACTGCGAGCCAAACGAACTCGGCTTCTTCCTTTGCTTCAGATATGCCGAGTTCCGCCCGAATCCGGGCGCCGCTCTCTCCATCCGGAATGAATTCATGAACGTCGATACCATTGAGGATCACCGAGCACTTGCGGCGCGGCACAGCGCCAAGACGCGTAAAGCGATCGGCTGCAGCCTCGCTCACGGCGACGGTGTGCTGGCTCAATCCGTCTGTCAGGCGGTATGCGACCATGCGCATCCAGCCGCCCTCGTAGACGTTGTGCACAGTGGAGAGCGCAACAAAATCCGGACACGCCAGGCGAAGCAGGCGGGCAAAGATGTTGGCGTGAAAACTGTGGCTATGCACCAGCTCCGGCCGGAACTCGCGCAGAAACGCCCGCCCGAGCAGGAATCCCCTGAGCACGCTTGCCGGCGCCTTGTGTATATCGAGGTGAATCGTGCGAATCGAGGTGGGCCATTCTTCAGGCAGGCGCGGCATCAGCACTAAAACTGCAACCGTGTGGCCGCGCTTGGCCATCCGCTCTGCGACGGCCAGCGCCTGCTTTTCTGCCCCGCCCACGCCGAGCGACGAGAGCAGGTAGACGATGCGCATGGGACCCGAACCTTATTTGACGCTTATCTTTACTTGCTTATCTTTGCCCGAATATTGATCGGATCGATGATACCGCAGATTTCACCGCCCTGACCGGCGGCGAGAAACGGAGACCGATTGGCGTGTCAAGCGCAAACAGTCCCGGGCCCAGAATCATGATCAACAGCGCGGCAAACCAGTAGTTATAGGCGTCGGCGCCCTGAAAACCGTCGGGGTTGGAGAGGACGCCGAGGAAAGCGGGTTTTTCCGCCGTCCAGAAGGCAACGGTCATATTGACGAAGAGCACCAGCGCGACGAGGCGCGTGCCGAGGCCGACCGCGAGCAGAATGCCGCCGACAAATTCAAGGACCGAGACAAAGAGAGCGGTCTGAGCCGGCATGGGAAGGTTGAGGGTGGCAAAGTATTGGCCCACGCGATCAAGATGGTGCAGCTTCGCCCAGCCATCCGTTGCGAACTGCCAGCCCCAATAGAGCCGGATAGCGAGCAGTAGCGGACTCTGCAACTTGTTGAGAAGTGCACGCGCCCCGCCGTATGCGATGGTTGCGGTTCGTACGAGAGCTGACATAGAACTCCTTGCGATTTCGTCCGGGATCACAGCGAAACTCTGCGATCAGGGCGCACAAATCAATCCGGATAAATTAGGCCGCGCAGATCGACTCTGACAAATTCAACCCTGACAAATCCATCCCAACTCAGCCCAGTTGCCAAACCACTCCTGCACGCACTCCGCGCGCTTGTGCCCGGGAATACGCGAGCCGGCGAATCCTCCCTCGAGCGCCTCGCCGAGCGGGGAACCCGAGCGAAGCGCGATGAGAGTTTGAAACTCCTCGCGCCCGATGCGCCGATAGTACACAGACAGATCGACGCGGTGCACGGCAAGCCGGATAGGGCGCGGCCGTAACTTCGGCACCGCGGTTTGCGCATCGGAATCGTCCTCGTGCGCGACTCCCGCTTCCCACCCCCCGGACGATGACCAGTCCGCGGGGACCCCGGCTTCGCTGGTCTGGCGTTTCTCGCGGCGGTGCAATTCGATCACGAGATCGTCCGCGGGATAATGGAGCGCGATAAGCTGCAAATAAGGTTGTAAGCCGAGCTTCGACTCCCCTTGAAGCGCTGCAATCTGCCGCTGCGTCAGCGGCGCGAGTTCCGCCGCGTCAAAGGCTTCGACAAACGCCCACTCCAACCTCGCCATGTCCAACGCGAGGCGATGACGGCGTCCGGTCCGCTCGGGATGAGCCGCGAGCCACGCTGGAAGTTTTGAGCCGAGGTTGCGCAGTGTGAACGAGCGGCTAGGATGTTCCGCAAGATAAGCGATGCTGAGCGCCTCAAACCGACGGACCCCAATTACAGCCCGCAACGCGGGAAAATCCTCAGCCAAAGCTCCCAGGACGCGATACCAATACTGCCGGTTGTAGATTTCCAGGCGCTCAAAGGCCGTGAGCCGCGAGTTGGGTGCGATAAACGACTCCGCGACCTCGGTCATCGGCCGCCCATCGGGCGCGATCGTGCGCATGTTCTCGTCCGGCGTCAACGGCCGCATCACCGCGGCCGCCATCTCCCGCTGCAATGCGGCCAGATCCATCCGACCATTGTTCACCGGAACGTTTGCCTGCGTGGTCATTTCGCAACCTCCGCAAGCTCGGTTGCATGCGGATGCAGAAAGCGCTCGGCCTTCTTTGCTTCGGCGTGCACCTCGTCGAAGCTGGGAATATGGTCGTCCCACTCGAGCAGGGTAGGCGTGGGTCCGCAGCGCTCGATGGCGCGCGCGTAGAGCTGCCACACCGGATCAATCACCGGGTGATCGTGCGTGTCGAGAATGTACTTCTCGTACTTCGAGTGGCCTGCGATATGAATCTGCGCCACGCGATGCGCGGGCACCGCGTTCACGTAATCCAACGGATTGAACTCGTGATTCATCGCCGAAACATAAACGTTATTCACGTCGAAGAGAATTCCGCAATCGGCGCGCTCGACCACTTCCGTCAGAAACTCCCACTCCGTCATCTCGGAGCCGGTGAACGCGGCATAAGAGCTCACGTTTTCGACAGCGACGGGAATCTCCAGGAAATCCTGCACCATGCGCACGCGTTCCACCGTGCGTTCAACGGCCTCCCATGTATAGGGCAGCGGCAACAAGTCGTGGGTGTACGTGCCGTCCACCGAGCCCCAGCAAAGATGATCGCTAAGCCACGGAGTTTTGGTGCGGCGGACCAATGTCTTGAGCCGCTTCAGGTGCTCCGGATCGGGCGCGGTCACAGATCCGAAGTACATCGACACGCCGTGCTGGACGACTCTGTATTGTTCCAGGATGCGATCGAGCGTGGCCAGCGGGCGGCCCGCGTCGCACATGTAGTTTTCCGAGATGATTTCAAACCAGTCGACGACAGGTTTGCGGGAGAAGATGTGCTCGTAGTGCGGAATGCGCAGGCCGATGCCGACGCCGTGGTCTTGAAACGCATTGAAACGATTGCCGGCCATAGAGACACAGAGAACAAGAGACCGAAAGTACAACGGAAAGAGGAACCAGCGATTAGAAAACAGAGATCAGGGGTCAGTCGTCAGTGAAAAGTGGAAAGCTTGCGAGAGCTCCGCAAAAAACAGTGGAAGCCGTATGCCGTCCGCCGATCACTGACGACTGACAACTGTTTCTTAGACGAAGCTGGGCATCTTGGAGCCGTCGGTGGCGCAGCCGCCCTTGCCCTTGCAGCTGTTCTTGCCCGAGCAGCCGTTGTCACCGGATTTGCATCCGCCCTGGCCTTTACAGTCATTCTTGCCTTTACAGGAATGCTTGGCGGTGTCGTAGTTCGAACCGCTGTAACGCAAACCGGCCTTCATGACCTTGGCGGAGTTTGAGTTGACTGAAGTTTGCGTGGCCGCATGGGCGGCAACGGCGCTGCCACCGGCCAGGCCGGCGAGCGCGGCGGAGAGGAGCACTGCGTTGAGCTGGTTTTTCATAAAAGTTTTGACCTCGATTGGGATTGGCGCGGATGTGCTCCGCTGGGTTGGGGAAGGCAGGATGGTCAGAGCGGTTTCACAATTCACGTGCCCTTTCCAACGTCGTGCAGGGTGGCTTTTACTTCCACCCCACAGACAAAGACCCGTCTGTGGGGACCCCGGATAATGAAAAAGCCACTCAACCGTTGCGGACCCGGGTATAGCAATTGTGGAACCGCTGTGTTCGTCCACCCCGCAGAATTCGGTGGTACGCAACCTTGGAGTGCCTGCGCGGGAAATAGTTACAGGGAAAACCGCGCGGCAAGATGAATTTATCACTACGCGGCGTAACCTGGCCCGCGAAATTGTCATCCCATTGTCGATTGGCAGCAAGGGCGATTGACCGCCGCGCGACAATTGGCGCGCTCACGCTGGGTGCGCTACTCTGTTTGAGCCCTTGGGCGGTCTGAGCGTTGCCCGCGTCCGAGCCTTGTTCCAGTTTTAGGTCTGGGCCGTTCTGGGCCGTGTTGCAAGCCTGCGTATTCGGGAGGTCGATTGCAGAGCACAAAAGGATTCGGAGCGGTGTCGGGCACAGCGATGGTGATGGCGCTGCTGCAGAGCTTGTGCACGGCCATCCTCACTATCAACGGCATTCGCGTGGGAATTGGCGTTGCAGCCCTTGCCGCCAGCAGCATCGCCGCGCCCTTGCTCTCGTTTCACCGCGACGCCATTCGCATTCCCATGCTTTCGATTGCCGTGATTGGTGCGGTCGTCAACCTCGCGGTGCTGGCGTGGGTCTGGCACCTTCGCGCACGGCCGGAGTCGCAATGGCGAAAACAGCAAATCACGAAGAAGCAGCGCATCTCAGAAGGACTGCAGGTGGCTATGGCCATCGCGACGTTGTTGCTGGTGGGGTTGGAGATTTATACGCATCCGATCGTGAATCACGGAGCTTCGGCGTTTTGAGATTTCTTGACGCCGTGCCTCCACAAATCCCGGCGCCATAGCTGAACTCACGGCCCAGACGCTTCCATTTCTTTCTCCAGCCGCTCGTGCAGGCGCTCGCTGAATCCCGCAGGCAGCTCGAAGACCCGTCCATCGGCGTAGAGCACGACGACGTTGCGCGTGGAGTCGAGCACCGCGGAGCAGATCTCGCAAGTCTCCAGGTGCTTATCGATCTCGGCGCGCAGCTCCACGTCCACCTCGCCATCGATGTAGGCGGAGATGTGCTCCCACACGTGTTTGCAGTCGATCCTCATCTTCCTAACCCAAACAGCTTGCCCCGCTTGGGCGCAAACCCTTTCAACCGAGGAGCCAGGCTGCGCTGCAAAAGCGCCCGCGCCCGGTGAAGACGGACCTTGACCGCTCCCTCAGCGATGCCGAGCGCGGCTGCGGTCTCACGGACGTCCATCTCTTCGATGTCTCTGAGCAGCACGACGTTACGGTAAATCTCGGGCAGACCGTCGATTGCCTGCCGCAATAGGGTCGCCAGCTCTTTTTGCTCCAGGGCCTGGCCGGGAACCTCGCGCCAACTGGTCAGGATGGCTGGCGTAAAGTCGCCGGACTGGTCCTCGCTGAGAGCGTCAAGTGAGTCCTCGCGCCGCGTTTCGGCCTTACGCAGGCGACCAAGGCCCTCGTTGCGCGCGATGGAGAGCGCCCAGGTGCGAAACTGCGACTCGCCGCGAAACAGATGCAGGTTGCGGTAGACCTTCAGGACGGTCTCCTGCGCCGCGTCTTCGGCCTCTGCCTCATTGCGCAGAATTGACATTAGGAGAAAGAAGATCGGGCGCTCGCAGGGGCGAATCAAATCGTGAAAAAGCTGCCTCTCCCCGGCCAGAATCCGGCGGATACAATCGGCCTCGAACTCCGGATTGGGTGCGTTCTTCATCGTTCTTCGGATCCGAGTCGGCCGGACCAGCCGCGCTAACCTGCTTCTTAAAATGAACTATACCGTGGTCGCCCACCCGGCTCTTTGGCCCGCCGGAAGGCCGCTTTTGCCTCAACTTTCGCCAAACGAAAAGATTCCTTGCAAAAAAAACACGGTTTGGGCTGTACAATCCCCTCACAAGGAGTCTTATGGCCGGAGATATGCAAATTACATGCAGTGACTGTGGGCAGGAATTCACCTTCAGCTCTGCCGATCAGCAGTTTTTTCAGGAACGCGGATACTCGACCCCAAAGCGTTGCAAGCCTTGTCGTCAGGCAAAGAAGGCCGATCAGGGGGGATCCGGCCACCGTTCGGCTCCTTCACAGGGAACACCTGTGATTTGTTCGGGTTGTGGCCAGCCTACTACTGTTCCTTTTGAGCCTCGTGGCGATCGTCCGGTCTATTGCCGGGATTGCTACACGGCGCGCAAGGGCACCGGCGGCGGTGGGCGAGGACGCTAATCGCAAGTAGGTACGCCGGCCGGTTCGCTGGCTCGGCAACCTGCCACCTGATCATTGCAAAATCGCTTTTTGACGGCTGCGGCAACAACGCTCGACGCCCGCGAGGGGGGATTTGTGTCTCCATCGCCGCGACCGATTGCCGCGATCCGTCCGGCGCCGGTTCCTCTCGTCCAGGCCGCGAATGGGCGTCGCGCCAAAGCCCGTTGCGCTTGTCGAATGCGGGTTGACTTCGCATGTTCGATGTGCGGTCGTGCGCATAATCGAGGTTGGACAGAAGCCCCTGCGCCCGATAGACTAACGCTCACGGACCCCCTCAATCTCCGTGTCCATAAGGAAATCTTCCAAGGCCATGGCCTCGCAGCTCTCGTTCACCGGATTCGCCTGGAAAAACCTTCGTCGCCGGCGCCTAAGAACGCTCCTTACCCTGTGCGGGATTACGATGGGGATAGGGGCATTTGTGGCATTGGTGGGGTTCTCGCGCTCGTTTGAACACGAATGGTTGCGGCTTTATCAAAGCTCAGGCACCGATATCGCCGTTCTCCAGTCGAGCTTATTCAATAGCTCGCTCGATGAGTCGCTGGGCGCGAAGATCAAGGCACTTCCCGAGGTCGCCGCGGTTGCGCCGCTGGTCTTCAATCTGATCGATCTCACGCCGGATGTGAATGCGCTGGTCTACGGATGGCCGGCCGATTCCTACGAGCTGGATGC
The DNA here is from genome assembly GCA_963823805.1 of uncultured Acidobacteriaceae bacterium. Lineage (GTDB taxonomy): Bacteria > Acidobacteriota > Terriglobia > Terriglobales > Acidobacteriaceae > Telmatobacter. The sequence continues at coordinate 1,172,502 of CAWGMW010000001.1, forward strand.
TCTTCATTTCACTTCGGGCACACGCTTCAGCCCAGGCCAGCCGCAGGTCGTGCTGGGCGATCTGCTGGCGCAAAATCTGAACAAGAAAGTCGGCGACACTGTCACCATTCTGGGAGAGACGTTCACAATTACGGGAATCTTCCACGGAGGCACGGCGCTGGAAACCGGGGCGGTGATCATGCCGCTCGATCAGATGCAAAATATCTCCAGCAGAGAAGGAAAAGTGACCGCGTTTCATGTGCGGCTTCGCCCCACGCCGGCCGGCGAATCGTATGAGCAATACGTTGCGCAGGCGCAGAAGGAGATTGAGGCCCTGCAGCCCGGTGTCCGTGCCGAAGCAGCCGCGGAACGAGCAGGCAACAACCAAATTGTGGATCTGGCGCACTCGGTGGCCTGGGGCACGTCATCGATAGCGCTGCTCATCGGCATCGTCGGCATTGCCAACACCATGGCGATGTCGGTCTTTGAGCGCACGCGCGAAATCGGCATTCTGCGCGCGTTGGGCTGGAAGGGCCGGCACGTGATTCTGCTCATACTCACTGAGGCCGCGGGCCTGGGATTCGCCGGCGGCTTGCTGGGCATCGTTTTGGGATGGACGGCCCTGCGCATTCTTTCCATCATGCCGCAGACCGCGAGCGTGGTTTCGACCTCCGTCTCACCGGTTCATCTGTTTGAATCGCTTCTCATCGCCATCGGCTCCGGGCTGGTAGCTGGAGCGTACCCGGCATGGCGCGCCGCGCGGCTTTCGCCAGTGGAGGCATTGCGCTATGAGTAGCCCCATCCTCGAAGGGCGCGCACTGGTAAAGAGCTACGACGATGGGCGCGTCGCGGCGCTGCGCGGCGTGGACATCACGATTGAAGCCGGCGAGTACGTCGCCATCAGCGGTCCCAGCGGAAGCGGCAAATCCACTTTGCTGCATATGCTGGGCGGACTCGATTTGCCCTCGAGCGGCGAGGTGCTCTTCCGCGGATCGCGTCTGGGAACAGTAGTCAATCTGGACACCTATCGTTCCAGCCAGGTCGGATTCATCTTCCAGGCATTCCATCTGCTGCCCACGCTGCGCGCGGTTGAAAATGTGCAGGTGGCCATGCTGGCGATAGGCGGGCGCGCTAATCATCGCGTTGAGCGAGCGTCGGCGCTGCTTGAAGAGATGGGCCTCAAGGATCGCATGAAGCATTTTCCCAATGAACTCTCCGCCGGCGAGCGGCAGCGCGTGGCGATTGCACGCGCCCTCGCCAACGATCCGGCCATCCTGCTCGCCGACGAGCCAACCGGCAACCTCGACAGCGTCAACGCCGCTCACATCATGGAGATTTTGCGCGGTATCCGCGAACAGCGCGGCATGACACTGGTGATCGTAACCCATGAGAACGAGATTGCCGCGAGCGCCCCGCGTCACGTTCGCATCCGCGACGGAAGGATCGAGGCATGACGGCCCGGCATTCGGCCCGGCATGCGGCCCACTTTGCGGCGCGCTTTGCGGCCCGCCTTCCAATCTTGATCGCCGCTCTGGTTCCGATCCTGTATGCGCAGACCGCAAACGTCAACGATCTTTTCTCGACGGCTCGCAAACAGATTGAAAACGCCGACTTTCGCGTCACCGGCCATCTGGTTGCGATCGACGCGGCTGGCGCGCGCGTGAATTATCCCGTCACCATCAAGACGCACTGGTTTCCCGGAATGCTGCGCATGTTTGTCGATCTTGGGCAGCCGTCCTCGACGCACACCGACCTGCGTGAGCATATTCTTTTGGAGATGGTTTCCGGCGGCGTCAGCACGATTCAAATCGCTCATCCCGGCGAAACATCCGCCCATATCCTGCCCTTTGAAAAGTGGAGCGTTCATCCGCTCGGTCCGGGATTCAACTACGAAGACCTTCTCGAGCAACAGTATTTCTGGCCTGGACAAACCTCCGAGGGACAGGCCAAATTCGGCGCGCGCGATTGCGATGTTATCAAGAGCACGCCCGGTCCCGCCGATCGAACGCACTACGCGCAAGTGAAAACATGGATCGATCCCAGCATCGGCTTTCCGGTTTACGTGGAAAAAACCGTCAAGGAATCCGGGGCTGTGAAAGAATTCACATCGTACGGCGTGCGCCAGGAAGAAGGCCACTGGTTCGCGCATCAGATCGAGGTCACAACGCGCGGCCAGCAAGGATCGACATTGCTCATCTTCGATCGCGGCAGCGCCAAGGCGAAACTCACCGCTGCCGATTTCACACCGGCCGCGCTCACCCGCTTCTAGGAGACTCATGCACGCCGTCCTTTGGATCGTCGCGATCGCCGCACTGCTCCTCATCGCGGGCGTTCTGTATCAATGGATCGGCGGGTTGCGTGACCGGCGTCGATACACCGGTTCGGGACGCTGGGTGACGATTGGGAACGGCGCCAGACTCTATTTGCTTGAGCAGGGCGTTGGCGAACCTACGGTTCTCTTTGAAGCAGGTATCGGCGCTACCCATCTCAACTGGTGCCACATTCAAGAGTCGATTGCAGACTCCGCTCGAACAGCCTCCTACGATCGCTGCGGATTGGGATGGAGCAGCCGTTGCCGCACCTCCCGCACTCCCGGCAACATTGCCACCGAGTTGCACCAGATGCTCCAGGGTGCCGGGCTCAAGCCGCCCTTCGTACTTGTCGGACACTCGTTTGGCGGGCTCGTGATGCGCCGCTACGCGTTACTTTATCCCGGCGAAGTCGCCGGCGTCGTGCTCATCGATCCCATGCGTTCCGAACAATGGCCGCCATTCGACCCCTCGAAACAATCTCAGATCGATTTGGGCCGCCGGCTGATCCGTTTCGCCGTGCCCGTAGCATCCTCCGGCATCGCGCGCCTGCTGGTCAGCTTGTTGTTCTGTCGCGCCAGCAAGGTTTCAGATCAGATTGTCGGAGCTGCCGGCGCCCACAAACTCCACGTCCTGACGCGGATCAAGACCGAAGTGAGAAAGATGCCGCGCAAGGTTTGGCCCGCGGTGGCCGCGCACTGGTCGCGCCCCGGATTCTATGCCGGAATTCGCAGCCATATTGTTGCCATTCCCGCCACCGCAACGGAAATTGACGCACTTCCTCCAATCCGTGAAATCCCGGTTACTGTGTTGACGCCCTGCAATACCACGCCACTCTCGCAGGAACATCTCAACCGAATTGGCGACAGCACTCGCCAGGTGTTTGCCCGAAACAGCGAGCACTGGATTCATCTTGACGAGCCTGATCTGGTGATCGATTCCATTCGCGCCATGGTGGCCGCCACGGTGGCCGAAACCACCGCAGCCAGCTAAAGCGCAGCTGGCGCGCCCTATCCTCTGCGACCCAACATGGTGCCGTGTCGTGCGTCGGCCGTCACATCTTTCCGTCAAAAGCCCCTCTAACCTGTAACAGATCTCCCCTTCCGTGGCTTTATAGGAGTGGGAAGCGAGGGCTGTATGCAAGTGAAAGTCTGCCAAATTGATGGCGTAAAGTTCGACATTCAGGCGCGGACACACAAAATTACCTGCGATCAGCCGGCGGAAAATGGCGGCGTGGACTCCGGCATGACTCCGCCCGAGCTGCTTCTGGCGTCGCTCGGCTCCTGCGCGGCTTTTTATGCTGCGGAGTACTTGAGAACGCGCAATTTGGCGCAAAGCGGAGTCGAAGTCACAGTGACCGCGGAAAAGTTGCTCAAGCCGGCGCGGCTGGGCCACTTCCGAGTGCAAGTCACGAGCCCGGTTTCACTGACAGCCGAGCAAACCGAAAGCATGACGTGCTGCGTGCACAGCTGCCTGGTTCACAACACGCTCTTGTCGCTGCCCGAGATCAACATCGAGATCGCGGCCGGCGTCCTGCAATAGCGATTCGCTGGCATCCGCATATAAGGCGCGCTCACCACCTGTGGCGCGACGCCAAGCCGCCGACCCCTGACCCCTGATCTCTGTTTCTACGAAATGCGCACGCTCTTGCCGCGCGAGAGCACAGAAGCCTTGCGCCGGTCGCTCGAAGCGTGGTCGATCTTCTTCCAGAAGCCAATGAAATAGTCGATCGCCGAGATGGTTGAGACCAGCGCGGCAAAGTAGATGGCCGCGACGGCGTACCAATACACAGGAATGGTGATCACGCCGATCTGCCAATGATGCCAGCGATGAGCCAGCACGGCTGAAACCACCGAGACGATCTGGACGACTGTCTTTAGCTTTCCCAGTTCGCTGGCTGTGATCGTGAACCCCTCAGATGAAGCAATCGATCGCAGGCCGGAGATCAGGAACTCGCGGCCGATGATCACCACCACGATCCAAACCTTCACCACCTGCGGATTGTATGCGACCAGAGCAACGAAGGCCGCCGTCACCATGATCTTGTCGGCCAGCGGGTCCAGCAGCATGCCCATCGTCGTGATCTGGCCGCGCTTGCGGGCGAGATACCCGTCCAGGCCATCGGTGATCGAGGCCAGCACGAAGAGAATCGATGCCAGAATCTCCTGCGTCCCGCTCGGTCCAGCCCAGGGAAAATGTGGCGACAGGATCCACAGGAACAGCGGGATCATGATGATCCGCGTCATGGTGATGGAGTTGGGCAGATTCATTTCGGGCCGCGCCACGCTCTCTTTTCGCTGGTAGCGTGACTCCATTATTGCACCGGAGACAAATCCGCGCCCCCGCCGAAGTGGACTGTTTCGGCTCGAAGGCGCCGTTGGAAGAGGCCGCGCGGCCGCTTCCTGACTTGCGCCAAAGCAATGGCGGGAAAAGCTCCGCGCTCTTCCCGCCACGTTTGTTGCCTCGCGCCCGATGCGCTATGCGTAGAAGCCGCGCTGCTTGATGGTGTACGCCACGCGATCGATGGCCAGCATGTAGGCCGCGATGCGATTGTTCACGTCGTGCGCATCGGCATAGCGCACCACGTCTTCGAAGCTGTCGCGCAGGATGCTCTCCAGTTGCTCGTTCACAACCGCTTCCTTCCAGAAGTACCCCTGGCGGTCCTGCACCCATTCAAAGTAGCTTGCGGTCACGCCGCCCGCGTTGGCCAGGATGTCGGGCACAATAAAGATGCGCTTCTCCGACAGGATTTCGTCGGCCACGGCGGTGGTGGGCCCGTTGGCGCCCTCCACAATGATGCGCGCCTTCACCTTGTCCGCATTGCGGCTGGTGATCACGTTCTCGGTCGCCGCGGGAATCAGAATCTCGCAATCGGCCAGCAGCAGCTCTTCGCTGGGCATGGCTTCTGCGCCGCGGAATCCGAGAATCGTATTATTCCGATACTTGTACTCGAGCAGCTGATGTATATCGATGCCGCCAGAGTTGTAGAGGCCGCCGTCGCGTTCCGCGACGCCCACAATCCTGAATCCCTGCTCCTGCATCAGTCGCGCGGCGTTCGATCCCACGTTACCGAATCCCTGGATGATGACCCGACAACCCTCGACATCCATGCCCAGGTGGCGCAGGCTCTCGATGCAAACCACCATCACTCCGCGCCCCGTGGCCTCGATGCGCCCCTGTGAGCCGCCGATGTTCAGCGGCTTGCCCGTCACCACGCTGGTTACCGTCTGGCGCATGTGCATGGAGTAGGTATCCATAATCCACGCCATGGTTTGCTCGTTGGTGTTCACATCCGGCGCGGGCACATCCTTCTCCGGCCCGATGAACTCGATGATCTCCGACGTGTAGCGGCGCGTCATGCGCTCCAGCTCGCCATTGCTCATATTTTGGGGCTCGCAAATGATGCCGCCCTTGGCGCCGCCAAAAGGAATGTTCACCACCGCGCACTTCCACGTCATCCAGCTCGCCAGCGCGCGCACTTCGTCCAGCGTGACATCGGGAGCGTAGCGAATTCCGCCTTTGCACGGCCCGCGCGCCATGGAGTGCTGCACGCGAAAGCCCGTGAACATGTCGATCATGCCATTGTCGAGAGCCACAGGAAAGTGAACGATCACCTCGCGCGACGGCGAGCGCAGCACCTTCCACAGTCCCTCATCGAGATTCAGCTTGCGTGCGGCAAAATCGAAGCGCGCGCTTTGCGCCTCCCATGGATTGATTTCTTGATCCAACGTGACGCTGGTATTTCCGGTTGCCATATCTGGTCTCCCTTGTCTCGCCGCTCTTCGGACTCGGAATCAATCTCCGCTTCTCAAGAATATAGTCGAGGCAGCGATCTTCCTCGGATTTTTCGCCTCGGCTCCTCGAACTCGCGCGGCTCTCTGCGTCTCTCGCGGCAGCGTTCGGTTCAATTGCAAGGGCCCGTCAGCCCAAACCTCAGTGAGTCTAGGCCCGCCGGGGTTCGTCGTCAAGCGAGTCGGTCACTGCCTCGCCTCAATGCGTGGATTCGCCTGCCAGAGGCTGGCCCAGGGCTCGCCGCACAGGTTCGGTTCCTGCGCGCGCCACGCTGGGTCGCGACGCTTGACATGTGCGGCACATGCAACTATGCTCAAAGCATGGCAAAGATGATTCAAGTACGAAACGTCCCCGAGGCCCTTCACCGCACTCTCAAAGTGAGAGCCGCGACGGTGGGAATGTCTCTTTCCGATTATTTGCTCGGGGAGTTCCGGGAGATCGCCGAGCGCCCCACCCTCGCTGAGTTCCGCGAGCGTTTGCATTCGCGCAAACCGCTCTCGGCCGCCCTCGACACTCCGGCTCTTTTGCGCGAGGCGCGCGCGGAACGATGATTGTCCTCGATGCCTCGGCGGCAATCGACTGGCTGCTCCAAACTCCCGCGGGAAAGCGCATCGATCACCGGATTTTTGCCCAGCGGAAATCTTTGCATACCGTGCATCTGCTCGATGTGGAATTTGCGCACGTTCTTCGGCGTCTTGTGCGCGACGGAACCCTGGCCAGCAGGCGCGCCGAGGAGGCAATCGAGGACTTGAGCGCCCTGAGGATTACTCGCTATCCTCCGGGATTGCTGCTCAAGCGCATTTGGAGGCTGAGGCAAAATCTGAGCGCATATGATGCAGCGTACGTCGCGCTCGCGGAAGAGTTGAACGCTCCTTTGATTACGCGGGATCGGCGCATCGCCGCGGCGCCCGGCCATCGGGCCCAGGTCGAGGTTTTTTGAGCTATCGTTCATCTACCCCGCTGCGCTGACTGCAGCGCTCACCGCGCACCAGCAGTTACACTTAGGCTGTGAAAGCCTCTTCGCGTTCCGCCCAGCCCAGCCGCAAGGAATTCCTGGACCTAGCCCGGACGCACACCCTTGTGCCCGTCTGCCGCACCCTCATGGCCGACCTTGAAACGCCGGTTTCGGCCTTTCTGCGCGCGGCTTGGGCTGAGCGCGAGTGCTTTTTGCTGGAGTCTGTTGAGGGCGGCGAACAGGTCGGCCGTTACACCTTCATCGGCCTCACGCCGTTCAAGCGCATCGTTGCGCGCGGACGCCAGATCACCATCACCGAAGGCCGTAAGACCACCCGAATTGTGGGCGACATCTTTGCCGTGCTCCGCGACGCGCTCAGCGGCCACAAACCCGCGCGCTTCCAGGGACTGCCTCCCTTCACCGCCGGAGCCGTCGGCTTTTTCGCCTACGACGCTGTGCGCCAGATCGAGCGGCTGCCCGAGTTGGCCAAAGATGAGCTGCGGGTCCCCGATGCCTGCCTGCTCTTCTTCGACGAAGTGCTCGCCTTCGATCATGTGCGCAAAGAGATCATGCTCGTGGTCACGGCGGATGTGTCGCGAAGCAAAGCCCCTGCCGCCTACGATCGCGCCGTCAAGCGCCTCGACCGGCTGGAGAAGCGCCTCGCGCAGCCGCTTCCCGACCTAGACCGAAAAGGGGACCGCAAAAAGTCGGGCCGCAAGAAGTCGCGTCAGTCGTCGAAGTTCGAAGTGAAGCATCGCACCTCGAAGAAGGACTATCTGGCCGCGGTCGAGCGCACCAAGGAATACATTCGCGCCGGCGACGCCTTTCAGGTCGTCGTCTCGCAGCGCTTCGATGTCGATCCCGGCGTGGACAGCTTCCAGGTTTATCGCGCGCTGCGCACCGTCAATCCCAGCCCCTACATGTTCTTTTTGCGCTTCGCGCCCGATGGACCGCTGGGCGCTAGGGCGGCGCGACCGGCAAAAATCTCCTCCAAAAAGTCGAATGGTTTGGAGAAACCCCTGGAGTTGGCGGGCTCGTCGCCCGAGCTGCTGGTGCGTGTGCACCAAGGCAAAGTGGAGTACAGGCCGATAGCGGGTTCGCGCCCCCGCGGCGCAACTGAGGCCAAAGACGACGCGCTGGCCGAAGAGATGCTCCACGACGACAAGGAGCGCGCCGAGCACGTGATGCTCGTTGATCTGGGCCGCAATGACGTGGGCCGCGTGAGCCGCTACGGCAGCGTCAAAGTGGACAAGCTGATGTACGTCGAGCGCTATAGCCACATCATGCACATCGTGAGCACGATCGAAGGCAAGCTTCGGCCCGATCTCACGGCCGTCGACGCGCTCCGCGCCTGCTTCCCTGCCGGCACGCTTTCCGGAGCGCCAAAAGTCCGCGCCATGGAGATCATCGAAGAGCTGGAGCCCGCGCGTCGCGGCACCTACGGCGGCGCGGTTCTCTACGCCGATTTCTCCGGCAACCTCGACTCCTGCATCGCCATCCGCTCCATGTTGTCCGTCGGTGGCAAAGGCTCGGTGCAGGCCGGCGCAGGCATCGTCGCCGACTCCGTGCCCGAGCTTGAGCACCAGGAATCTCTGAACAAAGCGCAAGCCGTCATCCGCGCTATCGAGCGCGCAAGAGAGATGTAGCGCAGTCTTCCTGCGCGTCCACTCCGGAAATCCTTGAGCGGCAATGACCGCATGTGCGTCCTTGGAGAAAGACATCCACAGCGAGGGGGACGCAATGGAGAAAGTGTGGGAGTGGACAAGAAACGGCCTGGCGATTCTGGGAGTGCTGGCCGCCGGATTCTGGCTTGGCTCGGGTCGCACGGTGAACGCGTCGAGCAACCAATCAAGCGGAGGCAACGTCGAATTTCAACTCACCGGAATCAACCCGACGAGTTCGCTGCTCGTGTATCAGCCGGGAACGAAAACCGTGTACGTCTATCAGGGAGCCACAACGGGGAATGACGCGCTGCAATGCAGCTTTATGTTTCAGCTTGACAAACCGGGCCAGGTCATCCGGCGCATTCCCTGCGCGGTGCAACAGTTGAACCCGTAAAAAATCACTCCGCGCCATCGAGCGCGAGCGGGAGATGGGCCGCAGTGTTCATTTTTCTGATCTCTGAACCCTGATCCCTGTTCTCTGTTCTTATTCCGCGCCGAAGATGCGCTTGAAGAATCGCCCGATCTGGCGGAAGAATCCGGGTTTTTTCTGCGGCCCTGACGATTGCGTCGCTGGCGTTCCCGGTCCTGTCGCGGCCGGCGAAGCAGCAGGCTGCGGAATCGTAGCCGTCTGCGCGACGTGTTCGCTGCTCTTATAGACCAAAGTCGTCGCTGCCGGCCCGGCTCCGGCGCCTTGGTTGGCAGCAGTTGCCGGCGGAGACTTGGGCGCCAGCCCCTCGCTCTCGGCCAGCGGGAATGCGTTGGCCTCCGACTTGGCCGGTGGCGGGCAACCGCACGGCTCTTTTTCCTGGTCAACCACCGTCTGCAGGCTGCCGTGCTCGAACATCACTCGCTGCCCCGGCTGCACGCGATAAAGGCCGCCCTCAAACACACTCGTCACCACAACGTACGGCGCGTTGACTCCTGCGTTATCCACGCAGGTGTCGCCGTCTTCGCCGAGACGCACTTTGACGTCGGCTGGGTTCGGCCCGCCGATCATGATGCGGAAATACGGCGTGAGCAGCGTGTCGGCGTTGCGCTCCCGCGCGTCGCCCGCCGCAAAGCTCATCTCCACTGCGCCGTGATCGAGCGCAATCAGCAGGCCGGGCACATCGCTCGACTGAGCACTTGAGTCCGCCGCGAGCTTCACCGTGCCAGACGCGCAAACGTGCATCGTCCCGCGGTACGGCAGCGTCACCTGAGCCGTCGCATCGCCGGCAGCGATCGTTCCGCTGCCTGTGATGTATGCCCTGCCGTTCCACGCTCGCAGCGGACCATCGACGGAAAGCGCCGCGCCGGGAATCGATTTGTCGAGAGGAACGATCGCCAATGGAGGTGAACTTAACGTCGGTGCCGCGTCGCTTGCCGCGGGCGGCTGCGATGGCGCCGCACCGGGTCCGCCGGTTGTCGCCGCTGGCGCGATTGGAGCCGCCGGGGCAGCTTGAGGCGCGGCCGGGGTCTGCGCCGCCGGCTCCGTTGTCGGCGCCTGTGCATGGACCGGCAAAATCGAAACAGGAGCCGCAATGAAAGTCGCGCAAGCAGCCAGCGTGGCAACGGACCTTGGCAAGCGTAACCCATTCGTGCGGCGAATCAAAATGTTCAAAGCGGCGTTGAAAGCGGCGCGCATCGATCACATGTCCAGAAAGTTGCGGATCATCTGGTGCCCGCCTTCTGTGAGCACGCTCTCAGGATGGAATTGCACACCCTCCACCTTTAAGCTGCGATGCCGAATGCCCATGATGACAGGTTCTCTGCTTGGGCCCGATCCATTCGCCCCGTGCGTGTGCGCCGTGACGGCAAGCTCGGCCGGCAATGACTTCTGCTCCACAATGAGCGAGTGGTAGCGCGTGCAGGTGAGCGGCGTCGGTAGCCCGGCAAAGATCCCTTTGCCGTCGTGCTCCACCGCGCTCGTCTTGCCGTGCATCAGCGTCTCCGCGCGAATCACTTTGCCGCCAAACGCTTCGCCGATTGCCTGATGCCCGAGGCAAACGCCAAGAATCGGTGTCTTCCCCGCCATGTGCCTTATCAGCGGCACCAGAATCCCCGCCTCACGCGGTGTGCACGGCCCCGGCGAAAGCAGAATGCGCTCCGGCTTCATGGCCTCGACCTCTTCGGGAGTGACTTCATCGTTGCGCCGCACCACGACCTCCGCGCCCAGCTCGCCCAGGTACTGGACAAGGTTGTAGGTGAAGGAATCGTAGTTGTCGAGAACGAAGACCATGTCGAACTCCAGTGTAGCGCGTGCCATGTCGCAGCCCGGCTCCGTAAAACGCAACTGGGCACGGCGCGGCCGAGTCTACAAGCTGCTTGCGCGCGTTCGCGCGCATCTGCAACACTGGCGTTGGTCCGAACCCATGGTTCTTCATTTCCTCATTCAAGGCCGCGTGCAGGGGGTCGGCTTCCGCTGGTTTGTGCAGCGCGAGGCAGCCGAGCTCGAGTTGCGCGGATGGGTCCGCAACACTGAGGATGGCGACGTCGAAGTCGTGGCGGCAGGCGACGCCGGCGACCTTGACGAGCTTCGCGTCAGCCTGCGCCGTGGCCCACGAGGCGCGCGCGTCGATCGCATCGTCGAACACACTCTGGCCGATGCCGAAGCCGAAAACCTCACATCCTTTCAAATCGATGGCGCATGGTAGCGGCGAAAGTACCAACTTGCGGCGTCACTCTCTCCAATTCGCTCACCCGCTATAATCTGTAGGGAAGACGAACCGCATCCCCGCCTGTTCCCTTCCCGCAAAAACTTTGTGCCTTTTCTGAGGCCTGAACGAGGAGCGCCGCACCGCCATGCCGGAGATTGCAAAGCCCGTCAACGTAGAGGATCTCAAAAAGCTTGTCCGCACCGTGCCGGATTTTCCCAAGCCGGGGATTCTCTTTTACGACATCACCACGCTGCTCAAGGACAAGACGGGTTTCGCGCAGCTCATCGACGCAATGGCCGCCCATTACATTGGGCGCAACATTGACCTGATTCTGGGCATCGAGGCGCGCGGATTCATCTTCGGCCCCGCGCTGGCCTACCGTCTCAACGCCGGCTTTGTTCCCGTACGAAAACCCAGAAAACTGCCCGCGCCCGTCGTTCGAGTCACCTACGACCTCGAGTACGGCTCGGACACGCTCGAGATCCACGCCGATGCCATTGCGCCCGGGCAGAGTGTCGTGCTGGTTGACGATCTGCTCGCCACCGGCGGCACCATGGAGGCCTCAGTGCAATTGGTGAAGCAATTGGGCGGCAAAATCGCCGGTCTTGGTTTCGCCGTTGAACTCGACTTCCTGAAAGGCCGCGAGCGCTTCACGGAGTACAACGTCTTCAGCCTGCTGCACTACGACGAGTAAGAAACTCGCATTCCTCCTGCGCTCCGCTCTGCTGTGCCCATATGTGTGCCGGTTTCGAGTGTTATTCTGATTTCCCCAAATTCAACCCCCGGAGGTAAGAAACGAATGAAAATCCATTTTGCAGTCAAAGCTGCCTTGTGTCTTCTCGTCGCGGGCCCCATCCTCTGCGCAGCGCCCGCGGTCGGGCAGCCCAGCGGAGTCAGTCCGCCGCCGAAGTATATCTATCTGTCAAACATTGCGATCAAACCGAATATGAGCGGCTCCTTCATTGCAGATGAAAGCTCTGAAGTGCAGGCCGAGCGCGCGGCGAAGGCGCCCATCAACTACTTCGGCATGATCAACATCACCGGTTCTCCTCGCGCGCTGTTTTTCGCCGGATTCGACTCTTTTGCCGATATGCAAAAGGAACACGATCAGGGGATGTCGGATTCCAAGCTGCAGGATGCGCTCAAATCAGCCGACGCGGCCGAAGCTCCGGTGCTGAGCGAAACGCATGGCAGCATCTACAAGTACCGCGACGACCTCAGCTTGAATGCGGCCCTCGATATTTCGCAGATGCGCTTTTTCGACATTACGCTTTTCCACATTCGCTCCGGCCACTATCAGGATTGGGAGCATCTGGTGAAGCTGTACGAGAAGGCCTACTCGAACATACCGAATTCGCACTGGGCCATGTTTGAAAAGCAGTTCGGCGAAGACAGCGACAGAACCTTCATCCTGGTGACGCCCATCAAGGCTCTTGCGGAAGAAGACCAGTTCCAGATCGACGGCGACGGCCTGCCCAAGGCCGTGGGCGTGGATCAACTGCAAATGATGCGCGAACTGGGCTCGGAAACAGTCGAGTCCGCCGAGTCGGATCTTTTTGCGATTGTCCCGCAGATCAGCTATGTGCCTGACGCGTGGCTTACGGCTTCGCCTGACTTCTGGGGCAAGAAGTAGTCACGGCAAAAGCCGGCACGATCACGAAGGCCCATCCCGCAATGGGATGGGCCTTCGTTCAGATGTTGATCGGGAGTCGACTTCGGAAGCTCGCGCGGCACGAGATCCCGCCGCCGTCCGCATTTGCATCAAAGCGCGTCTTCGCGCACATTCTCGTCTTCCTGTGCCTCACCCGTCGCGGTGGTACCGTCCTGGAACATCTGCGCATCGGCAAAGCGGTAGCCCACGTAGACGTCGGTAAGCAGATACAGCGGTCTCGATGGGTCGTCCTCTATCTTCTTGCGCAACTGCCGGACAAAGGTGCGCAGGTACTCCACTTCCTCACGGCTTTCCGCGCCCCACACCGCGGTCAACAGCTTGGCGTAAGTCACCACGCGCCCCGCGCGGCTCATCAGGCAGTAGAGAATGTCGAATTCCTTGCGCGTAAGGCGCACCGGCGCGCCGCGCTTGGTCACCGTCCGCTTGGCCGGCTCCAGGCGAATCTCGCCAATCTGGATGGGCGCATCCTCGGGCCGCGCCGGAGCGCGTACGCGACGCACCGCCGAGCGGATCCTGGCGATCAGCTCGCGCGTGCTGAACGGCTTGGTTACGTAGTCGTCGGCGCCTAACTCCAGCGCTTCCACTTTGTCCTCTTCGTCGTCGCGCACGGTCAGCATCAGCACCGGCAGCCGCGGCGCTAAGGCGCGAATCCGCTTCAGCGTCTCAATCCCGCCGATGCCCGGCATATTGATGTCGAGAAGCACAACATCGTGTGGAGCGTTGCGCAGCGCCTGCAATGCCTCTTCGCCGCGCGAGGCTTCCGCCACCTGAAATCCAAGCTCCATCAGCGGCGGCCGAAGCGCGCGCCGAATCGCCGGCTCGTCGTCGACCACGAGGATGCGGATCGCTGACTGCGTCATCACGTGCTCTCCTTCTCCGTTGTCAGCGGAATTGCGGCAAAAAACGTTGTGCCTTCCTCTTCATCGCTGGTCACCCACACATAGCCCCCGTGAATCTGCGCTGCCCGCTTGGCTACCGACAGCCCGATTCCCGTGCCCGGTGCGCGGTCGGCATACGTCGAGGAACGATAGTAGCGGTCAAAGATGCGCTCGCGGTCCGACATGGGAATCACTGGCCCGAAGCTGTGCACGGAAAAGATCGCCTCGGCCCCGGCCGCCAGCGCGCGAATGGTGACAGTGCTGCCGAAATTGGCGTATTTGCATGCGTTGTCAATGTACTGGGTCAGCAGCATGGTCATCAACTGCTGATCGCAGCTCAGCACCAGGCTCTCGTCTTCTATCTCGATGGCGACCTTCATGCTTGCCAGCCGATCCTTCAACGCGGCTACGACCTCTTCAATCAGCGTCCCTACACTCACACTCGCAACATGAATCGCAACCTCGCCCGCGTCGAGCCGCGCCGTGGTCAGCAGGCGGTTGGTCAGCTCGCCAAGCAACCCGGCCTGCTCATCAATCAGCCCCACCAGCTCCGCTTGGCCCGCGGAGAGCCGGCCCATCTCGCCCAACCCCGTTGAAGCCGCGCGAATCGCCGTGAGCGGAGTCTTATACGCGTGCGCCAGGCTATCGAGCACCGTTGCGCGAAGCTGTTCAGTACGGCGCTCGGTCTCGATGCGGCTCTCATTGGCGAATGCGCGGTAGCGATCGAAGGTGATCGCGATCAGCGAAGCAATCGCGTTGTTGGTCAGCGGACCGGTGTCCCCGCGCACCACCAGGCTACCGACGGGCACCGTACCTAGCCGCACCACGCGGCGGCCGATCCCGGTCTCCGGATCGTCGTCGGATGTTTCGAAGTAATAGACGTTCTGCGCCATCTCTTGCGGGTCCACGTTCCAGAATCCCGCCGTGTAGACATCGTGCAGATCGGCATCGAACACGGCGACCGCCTCGAGATTGAAAATTTCATGCACCAGCTCGGCCAGTTGCGGCCCAGGCTCCACGTGCAGGTCCATCTGCAAGGTGCGCCGCGTGAATTCGTAAAGATCTTCCATCTGCCCGCCGCGAGACTCGGCCTCCCGCGCGTGATTGGTGACACGCGATGACAGCCGGCTCACGGTAAGCGCTACCAGCACGAAGACCAGCAATGTGACTGAAGCGGTTGGGTTGGCCGCCATGGATAATTCCGAATGGCGCGCGGTGAACCAGCTCTGCGCTACCACTGCGGATAGCGACACGATTACTGCCTGCCAGAATCCGCACCACAGAGCCGTGAGAACTACCACGAGCAGATATAGAAGCGCGGCCACGGGAAGCAACCCGGGGGACCAATGTGTCAGCGCCGCCACCAGAATCACCGCTACCACTCCCAGCGCGCACTCCAGCGTGAAGAGCAGCGCACGCAAGCCGGAGCCGCGCGGCAAGCCGAACAAAATGACCGATCTGGCTGGATCGCTCTGTGTCAACCGGGCACTCACCTTGTGCTTTCTAAATCTCCGCGGTAATGTGGCAGATGCGCGAAATGAAATCGGTGCGGACAGCCTCGTCCTCTAGCCGCCCGGGAATCGATGGCGACTCAGCGTGGAGTTGGCCACAGGGCGCGAGAGGCTGAACCAGGAAAACAAAATTTTATCAGGTTCTTCGCCTCTTCTTCACGGGCAGGCTCCGCGGTATCGCAGCAAGCCGCTTCAAATTCGCCACCAAGCCCAACAAACAAAACGGTCCAATCCAACTTTGAATCCGCGCATTGGAAATCTTTTTGCGTTCTTCATAGCTTCTTTATGCTTCGTTTGCGTTACTGGTGATAGCTCGTTTGGGTCAATCTAGGGCGCCTATCACCTCAACGCGACTGTCGGCCGTGGTCGCCGGCAGTCCAAACCTCAATTGTGCGCATCACACTGCCGACTTTTGACGCCGGATTCCGGCGCTCGGGAGATCGTGTCAGAGCACGCCTTGAGTGTCCCAGAGTCATTTCCCATCATGCACAAATCTTTTCTTGGAGGTATCGTGTCGATGCATTCGAACACACCTGTAATCCTTCGATCAATGGCTGCAGCCGCGATGGCGATCGCCCTCACGGCCGGTGCGCAAACACCGGCGCCGGCTCCTGCACCTGCGGATTCGTCTTCCGCCGCACCTGCACAGGCTCCAGCCGCGGCTCCGGCTCCTGCCGCTCCCGCAGCCGCACCCACATGGAGCGTTGGCCCCATGGATCTCAGCGGATTCATTGACGGCTACTACAGCTTCAACTTCAACCGCCCCAACACCACAGATGGCTATGACCAGATCAACCAACTCTACAACTTCAACGACAAAACGGATCAGTTCGAGCTAAGCGCGGCCAAGCTCACGCTGAACCACGCTCCCGATCCGGTGGGCGCCGACATCGACTTCATCTACGGCCGCACCAACGACCTGATCAACAACGCCGCGACAAACACGACGACCACCACCTTTGTCGCCTCTCAGCTTCCTTACCTCGAGCAGGCATACCTCAGCCTGAAGCCGCCCAAGGCCAAGGGCTTCGAGTTGGACTTCGGCAAGTGGGTCACTTCGGCAGGCGCGGAAGTCATCGAGTCGATGAGCAACTGGAACTATTCGCGCTCACTGCTGTTCGTGAACGCGATTCCCTACTGGCACTTTGGGGCCCGCACCTCGATGCCCTGGGGTAAATTCGAAACCGTGGGCTTTCAGTTGTACAACGGCTGGAATAACGTCTCCAAGTCGAACGGCGGCGTTTCCGGCGCTTTTACCAGCGCCTGGGTAAAGCCAAAGTACACCATCGACGCGAACTACCTGGTCGGCCCCGAGAACTACAACACAACCAGCGGACTTCGCAACCTGGTCGACGCGACGCTGCTGCTCACGCCGCCCGGAAAAGTCAACGCCTACATCAACTACGACTACGGCTCGAACAGGGATGCAATCCCGTCACAAGGCGACACACTGTTGCATGACTGGTGGGGCGCGGCAGGCGCAGTTCACATCCAGGCGAGCGCCAAGAACGCCATCGCCCTTCGCGGTGAATACTTCGACGATCCGGACGGCTTTCAGACCGGATTTAAGCAAGACATCATTGAAGGCACCTTCACCTATGAATACAAGTGGGTGGAAGGCCTGCTGATGCGGGTTGAATACCGCTGCGACGCTTCCTCCGACGGAACGTTCTTCAACAAGCTGGCCAGTCAATCGACGTGGCAGCAGCAGACGGCCACAGTATCCTTCGTCGCCTTCTTCGGACCGAAGCGCTAAAACTCTGCGTTTCTTCATTTCGTCCTGATGGGACTTTATTTGGTCCTGATGGGACGAACGCTAGACTCGCACTACCACAAGTGAAACCGGAACCTGCCAAAGCCTAACCAAGCCGCAGGCAGGTTCCGCAGCAAGCAGCGCCGATGCTCGATAGGTTTCCCCGCCGAGGTTGAGCACGCCGTCCATTTCAGTCTGAACAAATCCCGGGGAGGCAGCCGCCGGGAGCCGCGAACAGCGATTTCAGAGTTGCAGTACCTCAGAAGCATTGGCTCCAAGCAGCATTTTCCTCAAGAAAATGCCGCCTTCCGCAGAATTGAAGCGAGCACTCGAACTCTGAAATCGCTCATAACGAACCTAAAAACTTCAGGAGAATGCTCATGGCAGATCAGAAAGCACCTCAGATGCAGGCCACGCTGGGCCTTACCCAGCTGACCGCAAATGCAATGGCGCTCATCGCTCCCGGCGCCTTCCTCTGGCTCACCTTCTACATCCAGGCGACTACGGGTGTTGCGGGTCAGCCATCAACCGCACCATCCATGTGGCTGGGCATCTTCGTCTCCCTGCTGCTTTGTCTGGCTACCGCGGTCTCCTATGCCGAGATCTCCAAGCTCTATCCCGGCACTGGGTCCAGCTACTACTACGCAGAACAAGCCATGCTCTCCAAGGATGCGGCATTCAAATACGCCCGCGTCGCCAAGTTCATCGTCGGCTGGGGCTCGCACCTTTACTACTGGGTCTATCCCGGCGTCATGGTGGCCGTCACCGGCGTCTTCGTCGGTTACGTTGTCGGCTTCCTGTTTCCCACGTTCATGAGCGGCTCCAACCCCGGACTGCTCTTCATGGCCCTTGTCGCGGTGGTCTTCTCCTTCTTCGTCGCGTGGATCGCCTCCAAGGGCGCCGGCGCCTCCTCGGCGGTCAACATCGCCATGAACGTAATTCAGATCTCCGCCCTGATTGTCTTCAGCGTTTTGGCCATCGGCTATCGCTCCAGCCATCCGGAGGGCACGCCCAGCTTCCAGTACGATACCCAGACGCAGGAGACTTTCACCTACCAGTTCGCCACGGCCAAGGACGGCTCCATCATGCGCGACTCGGGAGGCAACCCGCTGCCGCTGCTCGATTCGGCCGGCAAGCCCGTTCCCTTCACCATCAGCTATCAGGAGACGGATTCCAGCGGCAATTTTCTCGCCCATCCAAACGCGGTTTCTGTGATTGGCGTGCACAAATGGAGCTGGGTCTTTATCCAATCCACGGTCGCCATTCTCATTCTCGTAGGTTTCGAGTCGGTCACCTCGATGGGAGGCGAGGCAAAAAATCCGACCAAGCATATTCCCATCGCCGTCATTGCGTCGCTGCTGATTCAGGGGTTGTTCTGCTACCTCTTTGAGTACTTCTGCGCCAATTACTTCCTCAACTCGGGGTACACCATGCAAAGCGCGACGACTTCGGCCGCGCCTATCGGCGACATGATGATTATTGTCGGCGATCAACTGCTCGGCCAGGGCCACGGCAGGTACTTCATGCTGGCCGAAGCCGTCACCGTCTTCTTTGCCCTCATCGGCACCACGCTGGCCTGCATGAACACCGGGGCCCGCGTCACCTACGCCATGGGCAAGGACGCAGAAGTTCCCGAGCACTTCGGCATGCTGCACGCTGAGTCCCTCTCTCCGCGCAAGTCCATCTGGACGCTGGCTTGGATCTCCGCGGTCATCGGCATCATCGCCATCTCGCTGATGTTCGGCGACGCCGGCGCGCCCACCGATGCCACCATCGCAGCCCTGCCACACGGTATCTTCTCCAGTTGGGGCTACCTGCCGCACGACACCCTGGCCAAGCTGCCCAACTCGCTGCTGGCTTTGACGCTGACCTCAAACTTCGGCACCTTTATCCTGTACGGATTAAGCTGCTTCCTGTGTATCGTGGCTTATCACGGTCGTCCCGATCACAAGCTCCTTCGCCACACGCTCATCCCCGCATTTGGCCTGATCGCCAACCTCACCTGCATGGCCTTCTACCTGGCTGGGCCATTCTTTAACCTCGGCACAAAGATGGAGCCCCTTACAGCGCTCGGCATCTCGGCTATATGGGGCATCTATGGAGCGATTTACTTCCTGCGATCGTCAAAGGCCAAGGGCAAATCGGTCCTATTGGCCTCAAGAGATGCCTAATCGACAAACAACCAACTGATTCACAAAATCAGGGTGGATCCTCTCTTCAGCCTCGATGTGAGAGGCTGAGGAGAGGCGACCACCCATCGTTATTTTTGGGGCCTTTGTTCTGAACCTTGTTTAAGAACGGCATCTCCCCCCACGCGATGCGCGAGATGCTTTACGCGGCGGCGCATATGTTGGACGTACAGTTCGGCCAGGCAAGCGACTTCGGCAAAGTCCGCACCAATAACGAAGACGCCATGGGATCTTTTATCCCGTCCACGCGCCAGCAGGGGCGCTCCCACGGCTTCCTCTTTGTCGTTGCGGATGGAGTCGGAGGGATGGATCTGGGAGAGGTGGCCTCGGCCACGGCCGTCTCCGTGATGACCGAGGAGTTTGCCAAGGCGCAATCGGGCTCCATGCTCATCAGCCTGCTGCCGAGGCTCATCCAGAATGCCAATGCCGCCGTGCACGATCGCAGGCTTGAGCAGGAATACCGCGGCAAAAACATGGCCACCACACTTGTCGCATGCGCCCTGCGTTACGACCAGGCTGTGGTCTCGCACGTAGGCGACTCGCGCTGCTATCTGATCCGCAACGGCCAGGCCCGCCAGGTGACGCAGGACCACACCTGGGTGAACGAGCAGCGCAAGATGGGCCTGATTTCCGCAGGCGACATTTCCTCCTCCGACTCCCGCCACGTTCTCATTCGTTCTGTCGGGCCAGAGATGTTTGTTTCTCCGGATACCACTGCTCTCAGCCTGCAACCGGGCGATGTTCTCGTCCTGTGCACTGACGGCTTGCACGACGAAATGAGCGAGTCCGAGATCGCCAGCATTGCTTCGCAAAAAAAGGATGCTAACCAGATCGCCCACGATCTAGTCGCGCGCGGAGTCGAGATCGACGGCGGCGACAACACTACCGCGCAGGTGATTCGCGTGCGCTCGGTGGAACAGGTCGGCATGTACCGCGGCCGCCCCTACCGGCTGCCGATATAACCCATGCTTGCTTCTCTGTCCCCAGTCCCTGCTTTCCTTGGTCCCTGCCTTACACAATCCTTACGGTTTCCCGGCCCTCGCCGGATACAGTAGAGAAAGCCCCGATGGAGCGCAGGTCGCAATGAGTTTCTACGATGCCCTTGAACCGGGAACGCAGTTGGATTCCTTCCGAATCGACGCTCCCATCGCCAAAAGCGGCATGGCCTCCATCTTCCGCGCCACCGATACGCGGGACGGCCGCACCGTTGCCCTCAAGGTTCCCCACCCCGACATGGAAGCCGATCCCATCCTCTTCGATCGCTTCAAGCGCGAATCGGCGATCGGCGAGCGTCTCGACCATCCCAATGTCATGCGCGTCTTCGGCAGAGACCACGGATCCCGCGTTTACATGGTCATGGAGTGGTGCCCCGGCCGCCTCCTGCGTCAGATTCTCGACGAAGGCCGCCTTCCCCAGGATCGCGCCATCCGCATCGCCATCGAGGTTCTCAAGGCGCTCGATTACATCCATACAAACGGCGTCGTCCACCGCGACCTCAAACCCGAGAACATCATGGTCGATGACGACGACCACATCAAGCTCATCGATTTCGGCATCGCCGGCGATACGGCTTCGCGCCGCCTCACCTACGCCAACTTCACCTCCATGCTGGGCACCCCCAATTACATCGCCCCGGAGCAGGTAAAGGGAAAGCGCGGCGACGGCCGCACCGATCTCTACTCCATGGGTGTCATCCTTTATGAGATGCTCACCGGCAAGCTTCCCTTCACCGGCCCCACGCCAATGGCCGCCATGAACGACCGCCTGTTGAACCATCCGCTTCCGCCAAGTGTGGCCAATCCCTCGATTTCTCCCGAGTTGCAGGAGATTCTGTATCGCGCTCTGGAGCGCGATCCCAAAAATCGGTACGCCACCGCCCAGGAGTTCATCCGCGACCTTGAGCACCCCGACCAAGTCGGCATCGAGGAGCGCCCCGAACTCCTCAACTGGCAGAAGCGCAAGTCGCAACTTTCCCGCAAGATCCTCTATTACGCAGGCTTGGCGCTCATCCCGGTCGTCATTCTGCTCATCATGGTTCTCATCTCCCGCCGTCGCTAAGCCGGGTTTTCCACACCTCGAAATTTCCAGATCTTTACAAATTCTTTATGCTGTTGGCACTAGGATGCGTCCGAAGGCGCGGCGCCTATCCAACTCGCGTTGAACCGGTGCCCGGTGCCCGCTCCAGCCTAACGTCCGCAGTTCACTTGGCGGCTGCGGCGGAATCCTGATTCTTATCTCACGATTTCAAAGAATGCCGCAGTTTGGCTCGACCTCCACAATTCAACTCGTGCCTGCGTGTGACAACGCCAGGCGAAAGGAGAAATTAGAATGCCGCGTACTCCGAATGACGTGAAGAAGCTTGCCAAAGATGCGGGCGTGAAAATCGTCGACCTGCGATTTATCGACCTGCCGGGAATGTGGCAGCATTTTTCCATTCCAGTGGAAGACCTCGAGGACGACCTGTTCGACAAAGCGGAAGGCATCGGCTTCGATGGGTCGAGCATCCGCGGCTTCCAGCAGATTCATGAGAGCGACATGGTTCTGGTTGCAGACGCCGATACCGCCATCGTGGATCCGGTTCTCTCCGTGCCCACGATGAACATCATCTGCAACGTCTTCGACCCCATCAGCCGCAAGCCGTATACGCGCGATCCGCGCCATGTGGCGCAAAAGGCCGAAGCGCATCTGAAGAAAACCGGAATCGCCGACATCAGCTACTGGGGTCCGGAGGCGGAGTTCTACGTCTTCAACGATGTCCGCTACGACCAGACCGCGCACAGCGGCTACTACTTCGTCGATTCAAAAGAAGGCATCTGGAACACGGGCGCCGATGAGGGCCCGAACCTCGGCTACAAGTTGCGCCACAAGGAAGGCTACTTCCCGGTGCCGCCCTCCGATCAGTTGCAGGATCTCCGCTCTGAAATCATCCTCGCGCTTAGGGGAATCGGCGTTCCCGTCGAAGTCCATCACCACGAAGTGGGCACGGGCGGCCAGTGTGAGATCGACATGCGCTTCGGCCCGCTCGTCAAGATGGCCGACAATCTTCTCAACTACAAGTACATCATCCGCATGATCGCCAAAAAGCACGGCATGTCCGCGACTTTCATGCCCAAGCCTCTCTTCGGCGACAACGGCTCCGGCATGCACGTCCACCAGAGCCTGTGGAAGGGCGACAAGAACGTCTTCTTCGATGCCAAAGGCTACGCGTTGCTCAGCCAGACCGCGAAGTACTACATCGGCGGCCTGCTCAAGCACGCGCCGGCGCTGCTCGCCATCGCCGCTCCCACCACCAACTCCTATCGCCGCCTGGTTCCCGGCTTTGAGGCTCCGGTGAATCTGGCTTACTCCAAGCGCAATCGCTCGGCAGCCGTGCGCATTCCTGTCTACTCCACCAGTCCCAAATCCAAGCGCATCGAGTTCCGCTGCCCCGATCCCTCCACCAATCCTTATCTCTGCTTCGCGGCGCTGCTCATGGCAGGTCTCGACGGCATCAAGAACAAAATCGATCCCGGCGAGCCGCTCGAGAAGGATTTGTATGAACTCGAGCCGGCGGAAGCGAAAAAGATCAAGAGCACGCCCGGCTCACTGGCCGAGGTTCTGAATGCTCTTGAAAAGGACCACGACTTCCTGCTTGCAGGAGACGTGTTCACTCCCGACCTGATCGACACCTGGATCAGCTACAAGCGCGAGAAGGAGCTGGCCCCGGTCAATCTCCGCCCGGTGCCGTACGAGTTCTTCCTCTACTACGATCTGTGAGATCCCAGACCCCTGCGTTGCTTCGAACGGCCGGCATCACTTGATGCTGGCCGTTTTGATTCCTGCTTCAATCTCCTCCGTCAGCGCCTCAGCCGCGTCGATGCAGTCCTTCCGGCTCACGTCGCGATGCGTCACCACCCTGATCGCATCCGGACCAAACGCGCCCACCAAAACTCCGCGCGCTTTCAACCGCGCCGCCAATTCACCCGCGCCCTTCCCCGCCGCCAGCCGGAAGACCACGATATTCGTCTCCACCGTCGCCAGATCGATCGTCACGCCTTCGGTGTGCGCCAGCGCTTCCGCCAGCAGCCGCGCGTTGGCGTGATCGTCAGCGAGCCGCCCCGGTCCCTCTTCGAGGGCAATCAATCCTGCCGCGGCCAGCACGCCCAACTGCCTCATTCCGCCGCCCAATGCCTTCCGGTAAACACGCGCCCGCCCCATCAATGCCGCCGAACCCACCAGCATCGATCCCACCGGCGCGCCCAATCCCTTCGAAAGCGAAAACATCACCGTGTCGAATCCGCGCGTCAGTGCCTTCACATCCACGCTCAGCGCAACCGCCGCATTAAAGATGCGCGCCCCGTCGAGATGCAGCGGCAATTTGTGCGCCCTTGCCCCATCCCAAATCTCCTCCAAAACTTCCACGCGCGTGCAGACCCCGCCGGCAAGGTTCGCGGTGTTTTCAATTTCGATCAGTCCCGTCGCCGCGCGAAAACCACCGTAGGGCTGAATGACCGGCTCGATATGTTTCCATGTCAGAATTCCGCCCTCGGCGGGCACGGCGCGGATCAGGCAGCCGGAGAAAACAGCCGTCGTCGCCATCTCGTAATCCAGAATGTGCGCGCGCGACTCGGCGATCACTTCCTGGCCGGGCTGCGTCAGCGTGCGAATCGCAATCTGGTTGCCCATGGTGCCCGTGGGCACAAACAGCGCCGCCTCGCGGCCAAACTTCTCCGCCGCGCGCCGCTCCAGCAAATTAACCGTCGGATCCTCGCCGTAAACGTCGTCGCCAACTTCGGCCGCCGCCATCGCCGCGCGCATCTCAAGCGTCGGCTTGGTTACGGTATCGGAACGTAGATCGATCAATGCAGGCATTACCGAAGTCCTTCCAATTGCTTTTCTGCCTTCATTTATAAGTGATCTTCACGGCCCGCCACGGCGCACCTGCTGGCAGTGGTAGCACCCACTGAACTGGTTGTCGATGTTGTACCATTCGTGAGTTCCGCCGACGATTTCGCAGTCCTCGCCTTTGTTCACGAGCCAAGAGAGTGGTCGCGGCAACAGCACGCGAAGGTTGGTCCGCCATCGATAAGGTTGCTTCCAATCAAAGAGACCGTCGAACATTTTGCCGACTCGCTAACTCGCTGACTTGCTAACTCGCTTACTCGCCAGTTCCCTGCTCCCTACGGGATTTTATCCATCGGCAGCTCCATCACCGGCGTCCGCTTCCCGTCCTTCTCTGCATAGGCCCATAGCCCATGAAAATTCGCGCGGATCCCCGGCTGCGCCTTCAGAAACGCGCTCATCACCGAGGTCGCCTCGGTCCGCAGCGCCGCCGGATCTGTAACACCAGTTGACTCGTACGCAACGCCGAGATCGGGCTCGTGCAGCGAAGCATCGAGCCCCACAGCCTCAATCCTCCACGTGCGATCGCCATCGGGCAGCGACATTGGCAACTGACTCTGCGGCGAGGGCGTGATCAGCGACTGTTCCTGGTGCAGCTTCTGCAGATTCGGCAACGTCAAAAAGTCCACCGGCAGCAGCAGGTAGCGAGCCGCGTCGTAGCTGAACCATGCGCTCCACGGATCGCTCGCCGTCAACTGGCGCGCGCGCACCCAATACCACACGCCATCGTGTCCGTCGAAGATCTCCGGCCGCACGGTCAATCCCGCGAGCTTCCACGCGGTTGCAGCTCCATCCCACGCCAGAACCACCCCCATTTGGCCGGCCAGTGGCGCGCCCACAGCATCGGCCAGCGCCAGCGCGTAACGCCCCGGCGGCAGTGCTGTCATATTGATAGTCACGGTCAGCGAACCCGTCCCATTCGAGCAGAAAAATTGCGTATCGGCCGTCGCGGTCTGGTCGCTTGAGTCCAGCAGGTACACGTCCCGCAACTGGAACTTCCCGCCCTTCACCAGCGGCGCCGCCTGCTCCACTGTTGCGCGAATGCCGTCCCACTGCGAGGCCTCCTGCGGCAGCAGGTTAGCTTGCAGCGTGTTGAAATCCTGGGCCAAAACAGCGGTTGTCACCCGGCCTGCGGCCATCGCCAGCGCATCGCGGTCCAGCGAGCCCAGTTCGGCCTGTGCGGTGCAGTTCGTAGCCCGGCTCGCCAGCGGCGTCAGCAGCAAAGCCAAAGCCGCCACGGCAGTTTTCCAGTTTCTGTGAGGCGATCCCACGATCCCTATGGGTCTTCCTCGCCAGGAAAAAGTCACCTTGCACGGCGCTGGAAATGCCGCGCATGAACCGGAAAACTGCCCTAATACTCTCCACCCGATGCGCATTCCCGCCAAAATCCTCTCTGCCCTAAGATTCCTCGTTGAGCCCTCTTTCGAGCGTCCATCGGCCACTGCTAGTCTAGTACAGTAGAGCAGCAGTCGAGAGCCGCTGCCCTGCGAGTAGCTCGCTGCATTGCCGGCCAGCTGCAAACCGCTCTTGAATAGACTCGAAGGAGGCGATTCCGATGCGTTCACTGACCTTGCCGCAAGCGGAATCCGAGCTCCGCCGCCCATCGATCCGGCGATTGGGCCTCATCGCGAGCGGATCTGCAAAATCCTTCGTCGTCTGCGCCGCCTCATTCCTGTTCTCTGCAGCCGTCTTCGCTGCCCAAACCAGTCCGGCGCAAACAAATTCGTCCTCCGCTCCGCCCGCGGCGCACATACACAAGCACGTTCATCCGCACAAAAAGCCCGCAGCCGCCGTGCCCGCTCCCCAAGTTGTTCCGCCGCCCGCGCCAGCCCTGCCACCGGCCCCGAATTGGCCAGCCAACGATCTTCCCGGCGCTGCTTCCGTTGTTTATGACAGCCGCGGCCTGCTGATTGTCGCTTCCAATTCGAGCCTCGCGCAGATTCTCAAAGATGTTTCCACCGATACCGGCGCCAAGGTGGAAGGAATGGGCGCGGATCAGCGCGTCTTCGGCACCTATGGACCGGGCCCCGCGCGCGATGTGCTCTCGCAGCTTTTGGATGGCTCCGGTTACAACATCCTGATGATTGGCGACCGCGGCCAGGGCACACCCCGCCGGATTGTGCTGAGCCCCCA
The DNA here is from genome assembly GCA_963823805.1 of uncultured Acidobacteriaceae bacterium. GTDB lineage: Bacteria > Acidobacteriota > Terriglobia > Terriglobales > Acidobacteriaceae > Telmatobacter. Next base: position 1,198,854 of record CAWGMW010000001.1, read on the forward strand.
GGCCGGAGGCGGCACGCAAAGCGCCGCGAAGAACACCGCAGCCAGGCCCACTAATGACGATACGGATGCAGAACAACCGGCCCCGGAACCGGAGGCTGAGCAAGAGCCGCCGCAGCCCGTACAAAACGACGCTGCCCCACCCGTCCCTTTGCGCACCCCGCAGCAGATGATTGAAGAACGGAATCGCCGGTTGCAGCAGGAAAACACTCAGCAGAACCCGCAACACTGATTCGGCCTACAACGAAATTCGCTCTCGGACGCTTACGATTCTCTGAAGACTGATAGCTGAAGGCTGGTTCTTACGAGATGCGTGCGGCTTCGGTTTGCGCCTTCGCCTGCGCCGGCGCTTTCCGGGGACGCATGCACGCGAAGCATGCGCGCAAAACGGCATAGGCGGCCAAAATGCCAAAGGCCATTGCGCCAAGCGTGGCGCAGATCAACATCGCCAGATTCAACAAATCCGCCATCGAGATTGCCTTGGCCCGCCTCGGGGATGATTGCGATAGCTTGCGTCAACGCGAGACGTGCCGCTCAGAAAGACTTCCCTTAAGGCTCGCAAGCGTCTATGCGATTGTCTCAGAAGTTTCGCCGCGTTGACCCTCGTTTCTGTTGGCAAATAGAATACCCCTAGAGCGGCGTTTTCTGTTCAACTGAAAACATCGCTCGAAACACGAAAGTACCTGCCGTCTTCTTTAGAACCCATCCATGCCCATCACTCACATCTCGGTGCGGGGAGCGCGCCAGCATAACCTGCGCGACATCAACGTGCGCATCCCCCGCAACGCCCTCACCGTAGTCACCGGTCTTTCCGGCTCGGGCAAAAGCTCGCTCGCCTTTGACACCATCTACGCCGAGGGCCAGCGCCGTTACGTCGAGACGCTCTCCGCCTACGCACGTCAGTTTCTCGACCAGATCGAGCGCCCCGACGTTGACTCCATCGAGGGCCTCAGCCCGGCCATCTCCATTGAACAAAAGACCACCAGCCGCAGCCCCCGCTCCACCGTCGGGACCATCACCGAGATCTACGACTACCTCCGTCTTCTTTACGCTTCGGTGGGCACGCCCCACTGCCCCAACTGCGGCCGGCCTATCGCACGCCAGACCGCCGATCAGATCGTTCACCGCATCCTTGAACTGGGCCGCGGCGAGCGCGCCACCGTGATGGCGCCCATCGTTCGGGGCCGAAAGGGTGAGTTTAAGGATTTGCTGGATCAGCTTGACCAGCAAGGGTTTCGCGCACGCGTCGATGGCGAGGTCACCGACCTTTCCGAGCCTCTTTTTCTCGACCGCCGCAAGAACCACACCATTGAAGCCATTGTCGACCGCGTGCTGCTCAAGCCCGAGGAAACCCCGGCCGGGCACACCCCGGGGGCACCGCTCTCCCCGGCGAAGGCGGGCGCCAGCGGGGCTAAATCCGCCGCCGGTAAGCCGTCCGTCGAAAAGCGTCTCGAGCAGGCCGTCGCCAAAGCGCTCCAGCTCGCCAATGGCCTCGTCCTGGTCGCCTTCAACGCCGGCAATGAGCAGTTGTTCTCGTCTTCCATGGCCTGCCCCGATTGCGGCCTCGACGTGCCCAAACTCGAGCCGCGCAGCTTCTCATTCAACTCCACCTTCGGCGCCTGTCCCAACTGCCACGGCCTCGGCTCGCTCTACGACTTCGACCCCGCCAAGGTCATCACCGACTGGTCCAAGCCGCTGCTCGACGGCGGCCTCGGTCCCGGCTCCTCGTCGCAGTACCTCATCAAGCTCATCCAACTCGCCGCCGATCGCTACAAGATCGACCTGAAAACGCCATTCGAAGATCTCCCGCCAAAGCAGCAGCACATCCTCGTCTATGGTCCGCCCAAAGGCGAAGCGCCGCGCACCGGTTTCCACGGCATCCTCGCCTACCTGCGCGACAACGCTGAAGAAGCCCGCAGCGACAGCTATCGCGAGTACATGATGAACTTCATGTCGGCCGCGCCCTGCCCCGTCTGCCGCGGCAGGCGGCTGCGCCCCGAGTCTCTCGCCGTCAAGGTCGGCGGCCTTTCCATCGCCGACTTCACCGCCCTTCCTCTCAACCGCGCTCTCTCTGCGGCCATCAACCTCAAATTCACTGAGCGCGAAGCTCTGGTCGCCGAGCGCATCCGCCGCGAGATCGCCGAGCGCCTCGAATTCCTCTGCGCCGTCGGCCTCAACTATCTATCGCTCGACCGCAGCGCCGCAACGCTCTCCGGCGGCGAGGGTCAGCGCATCCGCCTGGCCACGCAGATCGGCTCGCGCCTGCGCGGCGTTCTCTATGTCCTCGACGAGCCCTCCATCGGCCTGCATCAGCGCGACAACAACCGCCTCATTCAGGCTCTCGAAAAACTCCGCGACCTCGGAAACACGGTCCTCGTCGTCGAGCACGACGAAGAGACGATTCGCCACGCCGATTTTGTTCTCGATCTTGGGCCGGGAGCCGGGCGCTTGGGAGGAAACGTCGTCGCCGAGGGCACGCCAGAGCAGATCATGGCTTCGCCCGCTTCACTCACTGGCCGGTATTTGAGCGGCGTCGAAACCATGCTGCAGCGCGCCAAGCCGCGGCCACTCACCAACAAATGGCTTTCCATCTCCGGCGCACGCGAGCACAACCTGCACGACCTCGATCTCCGTATCCCCCTCGGCCTCATGACGGTCGTCACCGGCGTAAGCGGCAGCGGCAAAAGCACGCTCGTCAACGACATTCTCTATCGATCGCTGGCCAAATCCATCTACGGCTCGCGCGAGGAGCCCGGCGCGCACGAGAGCCTTACCGGCGTGGAGCAAATCGACAAAGTCATTCGCATCGATCAGTCTCCCATCGGCCGCACGCCCCGCTCGAACCCCGCAACCTACACGCAGGTCTTCTCGCCCATCCGCGATCTATTCGCCATGCTGCCCGAGGCGCGCGAGCGCGGCTATAAGCCCGGCCGCTTCAGCTTCAACGTTCCCGGCGGCCGCTGCGAGGCCTGCCAGGGCGACGGTCAGCGCCGCATCGAGATGAACTTCATGCCCGACGTCTACGTGCAGTGCGAAGTCTGCAACGGCCGCCGCTACAACCAGGAGACGCTCGCCGTCAAATTCCACGGCCACTCCATCGCCGATGTTCTCGACCTCACCATCGAAGACGCGCTGCCCCTGCTCACAGACGTCCCTCAGGTTCGCCAGAAGCTGCAAACGCTGGTCAACGTCGGCCTCGGCTACGTGCATCTGGGCCAAAGCGCGACAACACTCTCCGGCGGTGAGGCGCAGCGCATGAAGCTGGCGCGTGAGCTCTCCAAGCGCCAAACCGGCAAGACGCTCTACTTGCTCGACGAGCCCACGACCGGCCTTCACTTCGACGACGTGCGCAAGCTGCTTGAAGTTCTGCACCGCCTCGTCGATCTCGGCAACTCCGTGATCATCATCGAGCACAACCTCGACGTCATCCGCAACGCCGACTGGGTCATCGATCTCGGCCCCGAAGGCGGCGAAGACGGTGGCCGCATCGTGGGCGAGGGCCGCCCCGCGAAGATCGCCGCCACGCCCGGCTCCTACACCGGCCAGTTCCTCAAGCGCTATTACAAACTCTCGAACGGCCGCCTCGCGCCCGCCGGACCTGAGGAAGAAATCGTCCCGGCCGCGGATTCAAACAGCGCCAGCCTCAACTCCCCCGCATCAGGACCGACCCGCACTGAGGCCCAACCAGAACCAGAAAAAAACGGGAAGCGTGGGCGGCAGAAGAATCCATCGGTACCAGCCACTCGCCGCGAAAAAAAGCCGGTGCATCCATGACCAACCGCCCCGAAGACGAGTCGCCAGAGCGCGAGTCTGAACCCGGTGTTGGACCGGCAGCAGACTCCGCGAGCCTCGCGCCGGCTCCGCCACTCACCGGCGCCGAAGAACAGCCCGCCGACCATGCTCTTTCTTCAGCATTGACGCGCGCCGAGCTTGCGCCCACCGAAGACGCACCCGTCGAGCCAAGTTTCCCTTCGCCTGACCCAATCTTTACGTCAGACGCGCCGCCCAGTTTCGAACCGCAGCTCTTCCAGTCCTACTTCCAGCCTCCGGTCCGTCCGCCGGTGCGCCTTCCGCACCTCGGGCACCTTTGTCTTCTAATACTGCTGGGCTTAATCGGCCTGGTCTGCACCGGCGCAACGCTCTTCCTTGTTTCGCACTACCTTCCTGTTGGCTTGAATCTCACCACCCCCGCCGTAGCCAGCAACGTCCAGGTGATCCTTGCCAGCGAAGCAATCCTCTACCTCATCACTTTTGCGCTCAGCTTCGTCATCTTCCCTCTCTTTTGGCATGAGAAGTTTTTCGCCGGACTGCAATGGCGCGGCGTGGTTGCACGGCAACGATTCTGGCCACTGGCCGCAACGGCCCTTGGCTGTGCCGCGCTCGCTGCACTCGATGAAGTGCTCATGCCCGGCCCCTCCAACGCTCCCATTGAAAATATGATGCGTGCCCCGGGAGCCGCGTGGCTGATGTTCGCCTTCGGCACCACTATCGCGCCCTTCTTTGAGGAAATGTTCTTTCGCGGCTTTCTTTTGCCCGCGCTGTGCACGGCCTGGGATTGGATAACCGAGCAATTTGCCCAAAAGCCCGCGCCTCCACTTGACGCGAACGGCAACCCGGAGTGGTCCTTCGCCGCCATGGCCGTTGGCTCCACCCTCACCAGCATTCCCTTTGCCCTGCTTCACGTCGATCAGCAAGGCCACGCGCTGGGACCATTTCTTTTGCTCATTGTCGTCAGCCTGATTCTCTGCACGGTGCGTCTCAAAACCCGCTCCCTCGCCGCCAGCACGCTGGTTCACGCCTGCTACAACTTCATCATCTTTGCTCTGGCTTTGATCGGCACCGGCGGCTTCCGCCACTTTGACAAAATGTGAAAGGCACCCAGCTTAGAATGGTTTCAATGCCCGACCAAACCCACGCCCAACAGCTCCTCTCGCTCCTCGCCCGCACCAGCTTCAAGCTCGGCCAGTTCAAGCTTTCCTCCGGCGGTACCAGCGACTACTACATCGACTGCCGTACCACCACGCTGCACGCCGAGGGCGGACGACTGACGGGCCACGCCATCCTTGAGCTGCTCGAAACCCACAAAATCCAAGCCGAAGCCGTCGGCGGTCTCACCATGGGCGCCGATCCCATCGTTTCTAATGTCGCGACCGCCAGCGCCTGGCGCGCTCAATCGCATCCCAACGCACCGCTGCTTCACGGCTTCCTTGTGCGCAAAGCTGAAAAAGCTCACGGCACCGGCCGCCGCATTGAAGGCTTCTGCCGCGCAGGCGCTCGCGTGGTCATCGTCGACAACGTCTGCACCACCGGCGCTTCCACCATCGCCGCCATTGAGGCCGCGCAGGAAGCCGGCATGATCGTTGCCGCAGTGGTGTGCATCGTCGAGCGCGAAGAGGCCGCAGGCCGTCCAGCCGTCGAAGCCGCCGCAAACGCCCGTGCCTTGAGCGATGAATCCTTGTGGCAGGCCCATCGACACGTCCCGTTCCTCCGCCTCTTCTCCGCCAACAACGTCCGCGCGGAACATCTAAGACAACTCCCCTCAAATTGACATGCGTTACGTAACGCATTACGATAATTTGTGATTGAATCGTTCCGTCACAAGGGCCTGAAGCGGCTCTACGACGAAGATGATCGACGCGGTGTTCTGGCGGAGCACGTACCCAAGCTTCGGAACATTCTGGCCCGCCTGGACGCGGCCGCTTCGCATGAAGATTTGAATCTCCCGGGCTTCCGTCTACACGCTCTCAAAGGGAGGTACAAAGGTTTCTGGGCGGTCACGGTGCGAGCGAACTGGCGCGTGATCTTTCGATTCTCCGCCGGCAATGCCATTGACGTGGACTATCTCGATTACCACTAAGGAGATTCCAAAATGCCCATGAAGAACCCTCCTCACCCAGGAATGACGGTTCTGGCGGAATGCATTGAGCCGCTGGGCCTCACCATCACGCGGGCTGCGAAGGCCCTGGGTGTAACGCGCACCACGCTTTCTGAGCTGGTCAACGGCAAACGCGGCATCTCGGCCGAGATGGCGGTCCGGCTTTCAAAGGTCTTCGGGGGCAGCGCCGCAAGCTGGATCACGCAGCAGGCGCACTACGATCTGGCGCAGATCCCGGCTGAGCGGATCAAGCTCAAGCGGCTTGCCGCTGCTTAGGCCATCACTTCCACCGTCGCTGCAGCTCGTTTACAAACACAAAGGGCAGACCCGCTCGGGCCTGCCCCTTATGCTTTTCAAGAGAAACAACGTACCTGGGGGATTCCGTTTCTGAGTTATTCCGGAACGGGCAACGTCGCAACCTGGCTATTCGTGGGGTTCGATTGGCCGGTCGACGCCGTGGGTTGGGCCTGTGGCTCGCCGCCGCTCATGTTCGAGAGCAACTGCACCTGCACGCGCCGGTTCTCCCTGCGCCCTGCGGCCGTGTCATTCGACGCCACATACTGATCCTTACCGATGCCGATCAGGTAGAAGCGGTGCGGCGCGACGCCATACTTCGCCGCCAGGTACTGCACCACCGCATCCGCGCGGCGCTGGCTCAGGTCATAGTTGTACTGCGCCGAACCAACCGAATCCGTTCCGCCGGTCACTTCAAGAATGTAGCTCTTCGCCGTACCCAGCGAACCCGCAAAGCTGTCCAGTTGCGATTTGTCATCGGTCGTCAGCACGGCCTTGTCAAAGCCAAAGGTCACTGAAACCGCGGCCATTTGCTTGTAGTTGTCCAGCCCCTTCACCACGCTGTCCAGCGAGTCGGCGCGGTGCGCCACATCGTTGGCAGCCGAGTCGGCGGTGTTGGCTTCCTGGCTTGCGGTCTGCGCACTTGTTTGGGCCGCGTCGGCTGCGCCTTGCGCGTGCGCAATACCCGCCTGCGCGCGGTCGTTCACATCATGAATCTCTCGGTTGTTGTCCGCGGTCTTCTGCTCCAATTGACCGGTATGATCGATCAGTGGTTGCGTCTGAGTCCGCACATAATTCTTGGTGGCGCATCCCGTCACGCCGAATGCCATCAACGCCGCTGCCGTCAACGCAAATCCAAATCGATTCATTGTCATGCTCCTCACCTCTCCATTCCCTGCCGGCGCCTGTCGCGCTCTTCCGCCGGGAAGTACCTTGCTTCTGCCTCGGTAAATGCACGCCGCCATCCAATCCCGGCCCATCATGCAACACGTTGAAAAATAAATACATGCCGGCATGTCTGTGCAAGGTCAGTACACATTGAAACCATGTAATTTTTACCGTTTCTGGTAAGGTTTGCCCAACCTTCCCCCTTTCCGGCCCAAACCCGTTCCGCCGAAGCTCGCCAGCCAATGCACCGCCTCGATTCTCGTATTCTAAGAATTGGGCGACTTCATTCTAAGACTGGCCCTCCACGCATCGGACCCGCGCCACGTACACGAACGCAGCGAACTCTCAATGGATCTCTACGAAAAAATCCGCACCCTGCCCACCCAGCCCGGCGTGTATCTCTACAAGAACGCCGAGGGCGAGGTCATCTATGTCGGCAAGGCCAACAACCTGCGCTCGCGCGTGCGCTCGTACTTGCTTGAGGCGTCCCAGGCCAACGCCAAAACCGGCTCGCTCATGCGCGAGGCCGTCGACATCGAATACATCCTCGTCGCCAACGAGCACGAAGCTCTCGCCCTCGAAAACAACCTCATCAAGCAGCGCAAGCCGCGATTCAACATTCTGTTGCGCGACGACAAAACCTACCCCTACGTCAAGCTCACCCTCGCCGACCGTTTCCCCAAAGTCTTCGTCACGCGCCGCCTGCGCAAGGACGGCTCCGCTTACTACGGCCCTTACTTCCCCGGCAACCTCGCCTATCGCGTGGTCGAGCTTATCCATCGCAGCTTCCTGCTGCCCAGTTGCAAGGTCGATCTCTCGCGCTACCATCCGCGCGCCTGCCTGCAGTACTACATTCATCGCTGCCTCGGCCCCTGCGTCGAGGGCCTCACCATCCCCGACGCCTACAAGCAGGCTGTGCGCGACGCGCAGCTTTTTCTCGAAGGCCGCCACGCCGAACTCGAGCGCGCCCTCACCGCGCGCATGATGGCCGCCGCCGATGCCGAGCAGTTCGAGGCGGCTGCGCGCCTTCGCGATCAGCTCTCCACCGTGCACCAGCTCCAGGAAAAGCAGCGCATCGCCACCGCCGAACTCAATGACGACGCCGATGTCTTCGGCTATCACTTCGAAGACGGCAGCCTGGCCGTGAATCTCTTTCACATGCGCAACGGCAAAATCGTCGATCGCCGCGAATTTTTTTGGGAGGACCTGCCAAGCCTGATGGAAGCCATCGACGAGCCCGGAGTCGAATCCGGCGCAGACGCGCCCACTTTCAACGCGGGCCACGTCTTCTCGGCCCTCCTCAAGCAGCTCTACATCGATCAGCAATACGTCCCGCGTTCGATCCTCGTCCCCGTCGACTTCGACGACCGCGAAACTCTCGCCGCCCTACTTACCGAGCGCACTGGCCACAAGATCGAGATCGCCGTCCCCCAGCGCGGCGACAAGAAGTCCCTCGTCGATCTCGCCGGCCAGAACGCCCACCAGTCCTACACGCAGCGCTTCCGCGTCCTCGAGCCCTCGCGCAAGGCCATTCAGGAGGCGCTCGCCGACGTACTCATGCTCCCTGAGCTTCCCCGCCGCATCGAGTGTTTTGACATCTCGCACATTCAGGGCGCGGAAACCGTCGCCTCGCTCGTCGTTTGGGAAGACGGCAAGATGAACAAGTCAGCCTATCGCAAGTTTAAGGTGAAGACGGTCGCAGGCGTCGACGATTTCGCCTCCATGCGCGAGGTAGTCGAACGCCGATACCGCCGCCTCAAAGATGAAGACCAGCCAATGCCTTCCCTGATCCTCGTCGACGGGGGCCTTGGCCAGCTTCACGCCGCGGCTGAAGCCCTTGAATCCCTCGGCTTCACCTCGCAGCCGCTGGCGTCGATCGCAAAACGGGAAGAAGTCATCTACCTCTACGGAAACGAAGACGAGCCCATCGTCCTCGACCGCCGATCTCCCGTGCTCCATCTCGTCCAGCTCATCCGCGACGAGAGCCATCGCTTCGCCGTCGGCTACCATCGCCAGCGCCGCGCCATGCGCGACCGCGACTCCGAGCTCCTGAACATTCCCGGCGTCGGCCCGCAAACCCGCCAGCGCCTGCTCACTCACTTCGGCAGCCTGCGCGACGTGCAGCAAGCCACGCCAGAATCCCTCGCCGCCGTCGTCAACCGCAAAACCGCCGAAACCATCTGGCAGCATTTTCACCGGGATCTGCAGGCAACCTGAGGCGGCCGCACCGGCTACCCCGCCCGCACCAGCTCGCTTTTGCGCACCACGATCCGCTTGCTGCATGCCGGGCAACTGAACCGGTCAAACAGCGCCACGCTGCCTACCGAGGAGCCGCACCACGGGCACTTCCCTTTCAGCGCGTTGATTCCCATCAGCGAACCGATCAGCGGCGCGCATACCCCGGCAATGATCATCGGAACGCCAAGAAACACGCCCAGCCCCGTCAGGCAGATCATGCCGCCCCAGATGATCAGCACTGGCGCGGCCAGCAGTCCCAGCAGCAAGCCGCCGAACGCGCCCTTCACGGGTGGCTTTTCGTGTTCCTGCTGTTCCAGCGCCGGCAGCTGAATCTCCTGCACGTTTGTCGTTCCGCAATGCGGGCAGAACTTCCACGCCGCCTCAATGTGGGCAGCGCATTTCCGACAGGTCGCGCTCATAGAGCGACCGCTCCCTCACGGTCATCGACATCCGCCCCAGGGTCCGCGAAGCAGAGAGCCGTTCGCCGCGGCCATAAGCCAGCCGTGCCCCGAGGCGTCCGCGATGATGAAGTGTAGGTCGCCTCGAATTCCGTTGCCCGTGACTGCCGTCACGCCCCTCAGGTCGCGCTGCGTAGCTGCCTCCCCGAGTTGATTGCGCTGCTCCCATTGATCCGCTGCCATCCCGCGGGAATTTGTGATCTTATGGAAGCACCCCCCTTTCGCCCACCCGGGAGCGCAATCATGGCCCCAACCTTAGAGTCGAGCATCGAGAATCGCATCGGCTTCTTCAACGAGCAAAAGCTGCCCGCGATCATCACGGCCGCGAACGGTGAATCGTTGTTGGAACTCCTGACCAACGAAGCGCAGCAACTCGCTACGACTGAGCTCCGCTATGGTGCGATTCTCTTTCGCGGCTTCGGCCTCCGCACCGCGGAAGAGTTTCGTACCGCTGCCGATCGTTTCTTTGATGGCGCGCCGCGCCCATATTTTGGCGGCATCAGCCCGCGCGGCCAAATCATGTCGGGCGTCTTCGAGTCCACTCGATACCCTCCCCACATGCGCATCCCGCAGCACAACGAGATGTCGTATCTTCCCGATCCGCCGCGAGCGCTTGCATTCTTCTGCCAGGTCGAGCCCACTCGCGGGGGCGAAACGCCTTTGGCCGACTCGCGCACGATCTACCAGCGCATTCCCGCCCCGATCCGCGCCCGGTTCGAGGCGCACGGCGTTCGCTATCATCGCCATCTTTATGGCCCGCGCTGGTACTCCGTCACGCGAGCCGTCAGCCGCATCCAGGAACTGCACAGATCCTGGATGGCCGCTTTCTCCACCAACGACCGTTCTCAAGTTGAGCGCATCTGCGCGGAACAAGGCGCTGCGGTCCGGTGGAATTGGGAAGAAAGTGCGCTGATTACGAATACGCTGCCAGCGGTGCGAGAACATCCCGAGACCGGCGAGAAGCTGTGGTTCAATCAGGCATCGACTTTTGTGGTTACGCCGCGAAGCGCAGGCTTCGCGCGCTGGCTCCTCTACCACGCTGGATTCCCATCACCTCACTCTCGGCCATTCCATGCAACTCTGGGCAACGGAGATCCCTTTCGCCTCGCCGAGCTTGACTGCATCAATCGCGCGATCGATAGCGCAACCGTAAAGTTTCGCTGGCAGCGCGGCGATCTCCTTTTGGTGGACAACTTCCTCGTTGCTCACGGGCGCATGCCGTTTCGCGGCGAACGCCGCATCCTCGTCGCCATTCACTAACGCTTGTATCGGGACCCTGCCGATGCTTATTCTTGTACACGGTGCCCGCTCTGCTTGAGCGCGGGCCGTTACAGTAGACCTAGAGGCCTCCAACGATGCACATCTCAATCTTCTTAAGATTCCGCAAGGCCAGCCTCGTGCTGGCGGGCATTCTCGCAGCTGTCTTCGCCGCGTCGCTGCGCGCGCAAACGGCCTCTCCCACTGCCGGTCAGCCCAGCCAGCCGTCCTCCTGGTTCTCCAGGTCCACCAGCGAAATCGGCCTCACCGGCTTTGAAGGCGCCACCGAAATTACGCCCCAGGGCTACCTGCGCACCGGCTTTGAAGAGCTCATGTTCTTCTACGGCGCCGATCTCCAGCCCTCGACCGGCCCGGTTCAGTTTCGCGAACAAGGCGATCTCCCCATCGTTCATTTCGAGCTCGCACGCGACGGCATCACCTATCGCTTCACCATCTTCGCCGGCAAGATCGACAAAAGCGCCATCATCTTCGAGCGGAAACACGCCAAATTCCCTTTCCCGCCCGGCTTCAACATTGAATCCGGCATCGTCGAACCCGAAGTGAACTTCATTCGCGTCGATATCACGAACTCCGCCAGCGAACCGAAACGCGCTGTGTTCGCCTCCGGTGTTCGCTACCAAGATCCCAGCATTACCGGCGCTCCTCAGGGTAACAACCAACTGGCCGGCGAGCCTTTCGATCCCAACTGGATGAACTATTTCGACGACGCAAACTTCTATCGCTACAACCGCGATCTCTACAATTTTCCCCCGGGCTACGCCGACCGCAGCTTCATGATCCGCAAGAATTGGAGCGAGCCCAACCCTCAGGATATTCTCGGAGAAAAGCGCATCAGCCCCGCTCCCACCACGCCCATAGGCATCGTCACCTACGCACGGCAGCTCAAGCCAGGCGAAACCTGGTCTCTCGATTTCAAGATGCTGGTGATTCCCACCGCCGATCCCTTCGTCGTCTCGGCCATCGACCATTCCAGCCTCGACGCAATCGAGGCGCAGGTGCACGGAGAGCCGGCCGCGCAACACTGACGCAGCCGTCAGGGGCGGCGATTGAGTTCTATCGCTTCCAATCTCGCCTTAGTTTGCGCGTGAAGACGCCTGGTAGGTCGCTGACTGCAGCTTCTCTTTCACCATCGCCAGCAGCCGCTCCGGAGGCACAGGTTTGTTGAGCAGCGTGAAGTGATGCCCAGCGCTGCCCGCCGCCGCCAGCAAATCGACCGTCGTCGCTTGCCCGGAGAAAAGCAGGATTTCGCAGTCGGGAAACACACGCCGGATCGTAATCGCGAGTTCGATCCCGTTCATTCCTGGCAAGACCACATCGGTGATCAGCAGATGGGGCGGCGTGATCAACGCACTTTCAAGTGCGTCGTCTCCGTCATACGCTGCAATGGCAGCATAACCGCTCATGGAAAGAATTGTCGTAACGGTGTCTGCGATCGATGTTTCGTCATCGACCACCAAAACCCGCTGGCGATTATCGAACTCGTGGAAGGATAGAGCTTCGCCAACCGGCACGATAGGGGTGTTTCGTGTTCCGCTCATATTCATGTCGAAGCCTCGCTGATAAATCAGCAACCCTCGTGCCAAACCAGCCGGAATAATGCAAACCCCTTATCGCTGCTTGAGCTTACCCTGAGGAAATCCGGCAGGTGACGGGATTTTCCTCCAGCCGCTAACTCGGGAGTTTTTACACGCTTAGGATATTTTTACCGGAGCGATAGCATTTCCATACGCTCGTCATACGGTGTCGTTCGCCAACGTTTACGTTAGCGATACGCGATTCTCGCGGCCTGGAATTTACGAACCGAGCGCTCCAGGCATACACAGCACTCGCTTCTGCATCGAATCGTGATGGAGGAGCCTTCCGTTGGCACAACGCCACAAAACGGAATCCGTTTCAATGAAATTTCAAACGGTTCAACAGGATTCGGTCCCCAAAGGCCGCGCCGGCAAGCACAAGCGCATTGTCACTCTCCTGTTGAGTCACCTCGATCGACTGCCTTCCGGCAATGCCCTCAAAGTCCCCCTCGCCGCACTGCCCGATAGCAAAGCGAACATTCGCGCTGCTCTCAATCGCGCCACGCACCGCAATGGAGTGGCTGTCGCCACCTCCAGCGACTCCAGTTACCTTTATCTCTGGAAGGCCGCTCAAAAAACCTGGTAGATTAAGCCTGACACTTTCCTGATACATTCTTGTTTTCGGCTGTTCCGGAGTTCGCCATGGACGCAGTGCGCATTGACAAGTGGCTTTGGGCCGCGCGCTTCTTCAAAACGCGCGCCATGGCCTCGCGCGCCTGCGATATCGGCCGCATTCAATCGAACGGCCTGCGTGCGAAGCCGGCGCGTGACGTTCGCGCCGGAGACAAGCTTCGCATCGAGAATGAGCGCGGCATCTTCGAGGTCGAGGTTTTGCTCGTCAGCGCGATGCGCGGCCCCGCTGCCGTCGCGCAAACGCTCTATCGCGAATCCGATGCCAGCCGCGAAGCACGCCTCCATCTCGCCGAAGAGCGCAAAGCGTTCGAGCAGTACGTGCGCCTTCCGGAGCGCCGCCCCTCCAAGCGCGACCGCCGCCGAATCATTCAGTTCCGCGGCCGGGGCTGAGCAGACTGCGGAACAACTCGATGCTTTGAAAGGGCACGAGTTTACTCGTGCCGTAAATTCACCAGAATGAATCCGGCCTTAAGGCCCTGAGGGAGGTCTTTCGACCGTCTCCTTTACAAACATGTGTCTATCCGCAGCCTCTGAGCCGCCCCAGACGCACGAAAGCCCGGCACCGAGGCCGGGCTCTCTTTGCTCAATCGATTCGCTTACGCGATCAACTTCTTGACCTTCTCCTCAATTACATCCTGCGGAACATAGCCTACAATCTGATCCGCTACCTTGCCGCCCTTGAAGAACAGAAGCGCCGGAATCCCGCGAATCCCGTAGCGCGAGGGTGTCGCGCCGTTCTGATCCACGTTTACCTTGGCCACCTTCAACTTGCCTGCGTATGCAGCTGCCACACCGTCCACGATCGGTGCAATTGCCTTGCACGGCCCACACCAAACGGCCCAAAAATCCACCAGAACCGGCTGTTCGCTTTTCAGCACTTCCTGGTCAAAATTCGCATCGTTCACTTCCAAAACGCCCAATCCAGCCATGATCCTCCTTGCGGACCCGCACCCGTTCATTGTACAGGAAACCGTATATCCATCTGATGCGGAAACGCGCTTGAAAGTCGCAGGCCTCGACGCCGTCGCGTGACCTTGCACACAATCAAATCGCTCGATTTGTCATCGCCTAACTTAGCCGCGAAGTCGAGAGATACCTTCGCGTCTTCCGCCACTGTTTTGGCCTGCGGAATCGCTTTAGCGCGCAAAGAAAAGCGCCCGGATCCGATAAGGATCACAGGCGCTAGAGCAGCCCTCCCCCAGAACTGCTCACGCAGCGAATGTAAGGTGTTTAATCGATAAATAGCAAGCAAACTTGAGTAATAGCCGGAGTAATCAAGTTTTTGGTGACTACTCACCTAGGCAACCACCGTAACTTATTGATAACTCACACGGTTGGGTGTTGAATCGGACTACATTTCCACAAAATCACTTGTTTTCAATCGTTTGGCTTGCTCCGACGACTGAAAACCGGCAAATCACCAGCTCAGCGGCGATGCAATTTTGCACTGCATTTGAAGCACTCGCCAGGCTCTCTTCCCCCTCGACAATTAACAAAACGGCCGGCCCCGCTCCGCTCAACGCAACGCCAAGAACTCCGTGCTCTCCCACCAGCGGCAGCAGAATCGGCAGCAGCGGGGTGATCGGCGCGCGATACGGCTGATGAATCCGATCTCGCATCGCCAGCCGCAAAAGATCCCCTCGTCCCTGCGCGAACGCGAGCGCGAGCACCGCCACCGATTGCAGGTTCGCCACCACATCTTCGAGCGGATAATTGGCCGGCAACGCCGCGCGCGCTTTGCTGGTGGAGAGTGGTTCCTCCGGCAGCGCCACAATCGCTCTCCACTGCTTCGGCGGATCTGTTCGCGCTACGCGCACCTTCGTTCCTTCACACACCGCCGTGACAAATCCGCCCAGCCAGCACGCCGCCACGTTGTCGGGATGTCCTTCGAGCTTGTACGCCTCTTCGAGGACTCGCTCCGTATCCCACACGAGCTCTCCAAAGTGCACCGCCAGCGCAATCGCCGCCAGCCGCGCCGCCGCAGACGACCCGCATCCCATCCCCAGCGGAATCCCGTTCGCCATCCGGATTGCCAGCGGAACGATTGCCCGCCCATGGCCGCTCAGGATTTGTTTGTAGGTCTCGAGAATCAGGTTGTCTTCAAGCCGCGCGCATCGTTCCGCGTTGCGCCCGCTGGCGGTCACTTGGAATTCCTGCGCCGGCGCGGCCTCAATCTCCAGAAAAAAATCCAGCGCCACGGCAACGGCGTCGAATCCAGGTCCCAGATTCGCCGAAGTTGCAGGCAAGCGGAGTCGAAGAGCGCCCAACTTACTGTGATCGCTCATCCCACCTCGCCCTCAATCGCCGCCAACACCGCCTCCGGCGTGGCGTCCACGGTCACCGCGTCGCGTCGCAGCGCTTCAATCACCATCTCCGAGCCCATTTTCTCTTCGTCGGTCAGCAGTGTTCCGCGATGGAAGTCAATCGTATAGTCCGCGTCCTTCAGCGTATGGCCGGTGAGCACCAGCACCACCGTCTCGCCCGAACGGATCACGCACTGCGCGCGCAGCTTCTTCAGCCCGGCCAGCGTCACCGCCGAAGCCGGCTCGCATCCCAGCCCTTCCGCGCCAATCTCCGCTTTGGCAATTGCAATCTCCGCCTCGCTCACGTCGAGGCACCACCCGCCGCTCTCCTGAATCACGCGCGCCGACTTGCGCCACGATGCCGGATTACCAATGCGAATCGCCGTCGCACGCGTTTGCGCCTGCATCGGCTCCAGCACCGCCCCATGGTTCAATTTCAAACTGCGCACCAGCGGGTTGGCTCCAGCCGCCTGGATCACGCTGATCTTCGGCAATCGCGCAATTAATCCCAGCTCGCGCATCTCGCGGAATCCCTTACCCAGTGCCGAGCTGTTTCCCAAGTTGCCTCCGGGAACGATCAGGTGGTCGGGCACATTCCAGTCCATCGCCTCCGCAATCTCGATCGCCGGCGTCTTCTGTCCCTCAAGCCGGTACGGATTCACCGAGTTCAGCAGATAGATCGGCGCCTTCCTCACAATCTGCGTCAGCAGGCGCAGGCAGCCATCAAAGTCGGACCGCACCTGGCAAGTCACCGCGCCGTAGTCCATCGCCTGCGACAGCTTGCCCCACGCGATCTTTCCTTCGGGAATCAGCACCAGACTGCGCATACCGGCGCGTGCTGCATACGCGGCCATTGAAGCCGACGTGTTCCCTGTCGACGCGCACGCGACCCAGGTAAATCCGCGCTCGCGCGCCACGCTCAGCGCCGCCGTCATGCCCGTATCCTTGAACGAGCCTGACGGATTCATCCCCTGGTGCTTGGCATAGAGCTGATCGATTCCCAAAGCTTTGGCCGCGCGCGGCAGGTGATACAGCGGCGCATTTCCTTCGCGCAGCGAAACCGCGTTCCCAAAGCTGTCGAGAATCGGCAGCAGCTCACGGAATCGCCACACGCCCGACTGATCCAGTGCCTCGCCCGAGCAGCGCCGCTCCCGCCAAAGCCATTTCAACGCGCCCGGATTCGGCCTGTCGTGCCCGCCGCGCTGGCTCCAGCCGGGATACTCAACCTCAAACAGGTCCCCGCAATTCGCGCAGCGAAAGTCCGGCTGCGCATCTTTGCCCGCGATCCGGCTTCCGCATCCAAAACAGCGTAACTGATGCAGATTGTCGTTCATATCTAGGTGTTAGCCTAGCAGGTGTACGGCGATTCCCGCTGTGGATGGAAGGCCGATCGCGCCGATGTTGAAGCAGTTTCCTGCCGCTCTTTTCGCGTTCCTGTTTCTCGCGCCGCTTAGCGCGCAAGCGCCTCTCCGCGTCGCCGCGGCCGCAGATCTGGAACCTGTTCTTCCTCCAATCCTCGTCCAGTTCGAGAAAAATACCGGCATTCACGCTGAGGCCACCTACCAGGCCTCCGCCACGCTCACCACGCAGATCGAAAACGGCGCGCCCTTCGACGTCTTTCTCTCTGCCGATCTCGGTTTTCCCAAGCGCCTCATCAACGCCGGCCTCGCCGACGCCGCCGGCTCTGCTGATTCCTCCGCTCCCATCACCTACGCGCGAGGAACGCTCGTCCTTTGGACTCGGAAAGACTCCAATCTTCCTCAGCCCTCGCTCGATCTGTTCCGCTCGCCCGCCCTCAAGCGCCTCGCCATCGCCAATCCCGATCGCGCACCCTATGGCCGCGCCGCTGTCGCCGCGCTTCAAAACCTCAAACTTTACGACATGCTCAAGCCGCGCCTCGTCACCGCCGAAAACATCGCCCAGGCCGCGCAGTTTGTCGACTCCGCTAACGCCGACGCCGGTCTCATCTCGCTCACGTCGGCGCTCACGCCGCGCCTCTCTGCTGACGGCTCGTATTTCATCATTCCCCGCGACCTCTACCCGCCCATCGAGCAGGGCGCAGTCATCGTCAGCAGTACCAAGCAGCGCGCCGCGGTCCACAAGCTGCTCGACTTTCTCCTCTCGCCCGCCGTGCAGGCTGAACTCGCCAAATCCGGCCTCACGCCGGTGAAGTGACCGCGATGGACTGGCAAGCTTTCTTACTCAGCCTTCGTCTCGCTACCGTAACCACCGCGATTCTTCTCGCCATCGCCGTGCCTCTCGCCGCGCTCATTGTGCTCGGTCGCGGCCGCTGGCTCGCCGCTGTTGAAGCTTTCGCCACGCTGCCCATGGTTTTGCCGCCCACCGTTCTCGGCTTCTTTCTTCTCGTCCTGCTCGGGCCCCGTACCGCCTTTGGCCGCGGCATCGCCGCCGTGCTCGGCCATCCGCTCGCATTTTCCTTCGATGGCCTCGTCGTCGGCTCCGTCATCTACAGCCTTCCCTTCGCCGTGCAGCCTCTCGTGGCAGGCTTCTCCTCGGTCGACTCCGCTCTCGTCGACGCGGCGCGCCTTCTCGGCGCAGGCCCGGTGCGCCTCGTCTCCAGCATTCTTATTCCTCTTGCGCGCCGCTCGCTTCTCGCCG
The DNA here is from genome assembly GCA_963823805.1 of uncultured Acidobacteriaceae bacterium. Taxonomy (GTDB): domain Bacteria; phylum Acidobacteriota; class Terriglobia; order Terriglobales; family Acidobacteriaceae; genus Telmatobacter. Next base: position 1,217,011 of record CAWGMW010000001.1, read on the forward strand.
CCGTGGTCCTCAGTTTTCTTCACACCATCGGCGAATTCGGCGTCGTCCTCATGCTCGGCGGCGACATTCCCGGCGCCACGCGCACGCTCTCCATCGTTCTTTACGATCAGGTGGAAAACTTCGACTACGCCTCCGCCGGCCACACCGCCCTTTTGCTTCTTGGCCTCAGCGCTCTGGCTCTCGTCGCCGTCTACGCCGCCAGCCAGAAACGCGGGAGGTCGAAGAGTGCTTAGATTCTCGCTCGACTCCCGCCGCGGCAGCTTCCACCTTCATGTGGAATGTACCTTCGCCTCCGATTGGACCGTCATCTTCGGCCCATCAGGCGCAGGCAAAAGCACACTGCTCCGTTTGTTGGCTGGGCTCGATCATCCGGCCCACGGTCGCATCGCCCTCGACGGCCACGCCCTCACCGAAACCGCCATAGGACTTCGCATCCCGCCCGGCCATCGCCTGACGTCGCTCGTCTCGCAGCAGCCCGCGCTCTTCCCTCACCTCACCGCCGCCGCCAACGTCGCCTACGGCCTCCGCACGCTCGATCGTCCCGCCCGTACCCGCCGCGTCGACGAAATGCTCGACCTCGTCGGCGCAACCGAGCTCGCCACCCGCCGCCCCCACGATCTCTCCGGCGGCCAGGCGCAGCGCGTCGCTTTGGCTCGAGCCCTCGCGCCCGCTCCGCGACTGCTTCTTCTCGATGAGCCTTTTTCTGCGCTCGACGGCGTCGCCAGCGATGCCCTGCTTGTCCGCCTGCAAAGTTGGCTGCGCGAAAGTAAAGTGCAAACCGTCGTGGCCACGCACGACGCCACCGACGCGCTTGCCACTTCCGCTGAAGTCCTGCTCCTCCGCGACGGCCGCCTCACCGCCCTCGGCCCTGCCAGCGAAGTCCTCGCTTCTGAGCGCGAGCGTCTCCTCCGCCGCCTGCAAGCCCCGCCGGAATGAAACTGGCTGCTTAAATCATGTTTTGAAAGGGCACGGCTTTAGCCGCCGAGGGATGATTCGTGGCTGATCGTGCGACTCATGCGACCGATGTAGCCCTCCCCGCTTCTTACTTCGCCGCGATCACCAGCAGCGTGGCGTCATCTCGAAATTGCGAAGCGCAGAACGCAGATACTTCACTGAGCAGCGCATCGCACATCTCCGCCGCTGTGCGCTTGCTCACTTGAAGCGCAGCCTCGGCCAGCTTCTCCTCGCCGAACTCCACCTCGTCCGCGCCGCTTGCTTCGGTGATGCCATCGGTTACAAGCAACAACCGGTCGCCCGCGCGAAACTCAATCTTCGCGTTCTCGTACTCCCACTTGGGAAGCACGCCCAGCACCGCGCCGCCATGGTCCAGCGCCTGTGTGCTTCCTTCGGAGACGAGGATCGGGTAAACCTGGCCGGCATTGCAATAGTCGAGCGTCCGCATCTCGTTGTCCAGCACGCCATAGAGAAACGTCACGAACTTTCCCGTCGCAAGATTCTCGCAGAGCAGGCTATTCACTTTTGTGCACAACTGCGCTGGGCTTTCGGCGCTGCTTGCATAGGCGCGCACTGCTGCCTGCACATTGGCCATCATCAGCGCGGCCGAAACTCCCTTTCCCACAACGTCCGCGATGCAAAGGCCAAGCCTTCCCCCGTCCAGTTTGAACACGTCGTAGTAGTCCCCGCTCACCGTGCGCGCCGGTCGCCACGCTCCCGCCACTTCGAATCCCGCCAGTTGCGGAATCTCCTTGGGCAGCAGCGACCTCTGAATCTCGCTCGCGCGCTGCATCTCCTCTTCCTGCTTTTCCAGTTGCTGCGCTCCCTGCTTCACCGATCGCTCAAGTTCCTGGTTGCGCTGTTCCAGCCGATCCTTCGTGTTGTGGTACATCAGCGAGACGACCCCGAAGATGAACGTGATCAGAAAAGGAAACTTCCAGCCGGTGAGAATAAGGTGGGAAAGCGCCTGTGGACTCGGCGGAGAAATGAGCCACACGATTAGGCTCGAAATCAGGTAAACCGGAATCGTCAGTACAAGGAGGGTCGGCAGAAAGACCAGCCAGTTGTACGGAAAGGGCCTTCCCGAAAAGAGGAACTCCACCCGCTCGAGTGCAAACGAAAGGAGATTTCCGATGCAGAGCGTGAACACCAAAACCGTGAGGAGATTAATCGGCGTGCCGATCGCCCAGAAAACGGCGCCGACAACAGCCGAAACCGCGATATAAACAATCTGCTGTCGAATGAAGCGCACCAGAGAAGGAAAAACCAGCCGCATAGCAGTACGCTCTCTCCAACCTTATTGGGAATCACAAGGATTCTACGCCAAAGCCGAATTGCGCGCCCCGTTGGGCAAACTCAGCGCGTTAAGCGAAACCCACCATCTCCGGCTCCATCTCCAGTCGAATCCCAAATTGCGCTTCAACTGCCGCTCGAATCTTCTCCGCCAGCGCCAGAATCTCTTTGGCCGTCGCGCCTCCACGATTCATCAGCGCCAGCGTGTGCCGCGTGGAAATCCCCGCCGTGCCCATCTCGTAGCCCTTCGTGAATCCCGCCTGCTCAATCAACCACGCCGCGGGAATCTTCACCAGTCCGTCGTCTGCGGGAAAAATCCTCAATGAAATTCCTTTGCTCGCCGCGAATCTTCGCACGCGCTCTGTCACTTCCTCCGTCACCGCGGGATTCTTGAAGAAACTTCCCGCGCTCCGGCAGTCCGGATCGCCGTCAACCAGCAGCATGCCCTTGCTCCGCCTGATGCTCCGCACCGCATCCGCCGTTTCTGCCAGCGTGGGCGCCGTCGCCGAGCTCGCAAAGTGCGCCTCCAGATCCCGGTACGCAATCAGTGGCGCGCCATTCTGCCGCAGCCGGTAGTCGACACGTGTCACAATATACCGCCCCCGATCCGCCGAGTTGAATCGGCTGCGCCGATACGCAAATCCGCACTCCGCATTCGAGAACTCCACGAACGTGCGCTCATCCAAGTCAAACGCGCGCACACGCTCGATGACCGACGCAACCTCTTGCCCATATGCGCCCACGTTCTGCACCGGCGTTCCGCCCACAGTTCCCGGAATCCCCGCCAGGCATTCCATTCCCGCACAATTCGCTCCGATGGCCTGCCGCACGCAATGCTCCCAGTCTTCGCCGGCGCCCACGCGAAACAGCTCCTCATCCAGCTCGATGCCCTTCAGCCCAACATGCAGCACGAGGCCCGGAAATCCCTCATCGGCGACGAGCACGTTGCTGCCCCCGCCCAGAACAAACAGCGGCACGCCTTTCCCGTGAGCCCAATCGCTCGCCTCCGCAATCTCGGCCTCGCTCGCCGCCTCCGCAAACCACCGCGCCGGCCCGCCGATGCCAAGGGTCGTGTATGCCGCGAGCGAAATGTTCTCGAGAATCTTCAATTGTCCAGATTACAAAAGATTGCGCACTCCGCAATCCTACGTCTAATCCTTAGGTATACTTCATTCGATTGTTCGAGGGAGAAAGATGAAGCGCTGCATTCTTTTGCGGCTTTCGCCGCTTGTCCTTTGCCTGGTCTCCGCCGCCATCCTTTCCGCTCAGGATTCTTCTTCTTCCGGGTCAACCGTTCCCGGACCACCCCCTTCTGAGCGAGCCATCGCCGGCCAACTCGTCGGTGGGCCAGCCAACGCGATGATGACCGTGCAGCCGCCCGATCCCGACAGCAGCCTCGCCGGCCACATTGAAGGCCTCTACATTCCGCTTGTGCCAGGCGCGCCTTTTCATGCCAAAATCGCGGTCCAGATCCATCGCCAACTGCCCGATGGCACCGTGGTCGACCAGAAATATTACACGCTCGTCGCGCGCGACAGCACAGGACGCACACGCCGCGAATCTCGTCAGCTGGTTGCAGCCGACTCCGATCTTGATCCGCCGCTCATCCGCACTCTCGTTTACGATCCCAAGACCAATACGGTCACAAACTGCTACCCCGGGCAGCGCATCTGTCGCCAGGCATTCTTCGATCCCTCTCGGCACCCGGTCGACGAGCCTGTCGGCCCATCAAGCGACGGCACCTCGGTCCTCACCCGCGAGGACCTCGGCAAGAAGACCATCGACGGCCTTGAAGTCACTGGCACGCGTGAAACGCGCACCTACAATCCCGGCGCCTTCGGCAACGACAAGCCCGTTGTCGTCACCAAGGAAATCTGGTACTCGCCGCAGCTCCAGTTCGATCTTTCCGTCACCCGGCTCGATCCGCGCAACGGAACGCAGAAGCTCGACGTGACCGATCTCAAGCTCGGCGAACCGGGGCCGGAGTGGTTTGCGATTCCCGACGGTTACCGGCTGGTGTCGGACCACGGCCTCATGCACCCCGTCTACCCGGCCGAACTCGAGCCGCTGATTGAAAAGAACGTCCCCGGAATGTCACCGGATGAGCTGACCACCGCGCTCCAGCCTGTCGAGGCAGCCATCGGCGCATTGGCCAAGGCGCACGCCACGGCATCACCCAAGGACGACAGCCAGGCCTTCGCCGGCCAGCTGCGCACGCAGCTTTCCTCTGACCTGTGCATGTTGCAGCAGGGCAATTTCCCGCCGAACATGCAGTTTCAGGAAGCAAACCTGCGCCTGAACGAGGCATTTCGCGAGGTCGCCGAGTCGCCCTGCATTGACAAGCCGCAGCCCGGCGATCCGCCTTCGGCTCCAATCAACGCCGAGACATTCCGCGCCGAACAAACCGCGTGGCTCGCGCTGCGCGACACCTGGAATTCGTTTCTGGCAAAGCTCTTCCCCAAGAGCGACCCCGCCACCTTCAGCTGGATGCTCACCAACCAGCGCGACTCCGAGATGCGCCGCCTCCAGAACGTCGAGCGTAACCGCGGCTGTGTCCCCGTGGAATCCATCGAGCCTATGCTGGCTCGGTACGTCACGGGAATGTCCGCCGATCAGCTCGATGCCGCCGTCAAGCCGGTTGACTCGGCCATCAGCGACTACGCCAAAGCCCACGCCGACTCCGAGCCCGGCGACCGCAACCAGGATTTCGTGCGCATGATCGAGCAGCAGATGGCAAATGATCTGAACATGCGGCAGCACAACTCCGGGTTCCAGCAAAATCAGTTCCAGGGAGCCGATCTTCGCCTCAGCCTGGTCTTTCGCTCCGTGATTTCTTCGCCGTGTCTTACGAAATCCATTCTCGGCGATCCACCGGACGCTCCTGTCAGCGAGGAGAAACTGCGCGTTGAGGAAAAAGCGTGGATTGCCATGCGCGACGCATGGACCACATTTCTCGCATCTTTCTTTCCCGGCTCAAGCCAGGCCTCGCTCGGCGTCATGCTCAATCAGCAACGCACCAACCAACTGGAGCAGATTCTCAACATCGAGCGCAACCGCGGCTGTGTCCCCGAGGAGTCCATCGAGCCGCTCCTTGCTCAATACATTACGGGCATGACCGCGGATCAGCTCGACACCGCCGCAAAACCCGTCGACGCCGCGATCCGCGCCTACGCGGCAGCTCACGCCGACTCCGCGCCCAACGACCCGAATCAGGACTTCGTGCGAATGCTCGAGCAGCAGCTCTCGTTCGAGCTGAGCAACCAGCAGCACAACCGCTTGCCCACGCAGGATGACTTTGAGGAAGCCGATCTGCACCTCAACCAGGCCTTCCGCGCCGTCATCTCCTCGCCCTGCCTGGCAAAGCCCATCCCGGGCGACCCGCCCAATGCGCCGGTAAGCGAGGAAAAACTCCGCGCCGAAGAGCGCGCGTGGATCGCCATGCGCGACGCATGGACCGCATTCATGGCCGCGGTCTTTCCCAATGCCGATCAGGCCGCGTTTGGCACCATGCTCACCCAGCTGCGCACCGGCGAGCTACAGCAGATCCAGAACATCGAACGCAACCGCGGCTGCGCACCTGCGCAGTAAACCTCGGCCACCGGCCCTCGTGGTCGGCCGCTAGCCATGCACGGTACAAACCCGTAGAATGGCCTTAGGCAACTTCTCTGCCGGAGGCGAACATGTACCCAGAATTGATGGTGATTCCCATGCGCGAGGAACTGGTGCGCGCCGGAATCAAGGAAACCCGGACCGCCGAAGAAGTGGACGCAGCGCTGGCGGAGCCCGGAACCACACTCCTCGTCGTCAACTCCATCTGCGGCTGTGCGGCAGGTAAGGCTCGTCCCGGCATCCGCCTCGCGCTCACGAGCACCACCAACCAGCCCGATCGCAAGATTACCGTCTTTGCCGGCCAGGATCGCGAAGCGACGGATCGCGCGCGCACCTACTTTGAGGGCTATCCGCCCAGCTCGCCCGCCATTGCCATCCTGCGCGACGGCAAGCTCGTCTACCTGATGCAGCGCTCCGTCATCGAGCAGTCCACCGCGCAGCACATCGCCGCCGAACTCACCCGCGCCTTCGACGAATTCTGCGCCAAGACGACCGCGTAGGAGCCGCTTCAAACTTTGCGGATGGGGCCGGGATAGCTGGCAACCGTAGCATCCACCGTAAGCAAAGTGATCCCTTCGACGATGGCTTGCGCAATAAAGAGCCGGTCGAAGGGGTCTTTGTGTATGGGGGGCAATGCGTCAACGCCGAGCACATGGTTTCCCAATACAGGCAGTTCCTCATATCCGTTTGCAAGCATCTGCGTCCGAATCTCCCGCGGGTCGAAGCCGAACGTACCCCGGTGGCGCGCCCGCTTCAGCGCAATCTCCCATAAACTTGCCGCACTGAAAAGAAACTCGTTATCGGAATTCTCCAGCAGCGCGCGGGCGGCTCGCCTGATTCCCCGGCCGCCAATCGGCAGCCAGAGGATGAAGTGGGTGTCGAGAAGAAACTTCATCTCAGGCTCTTGCCGTAGAACAGCTTCTCTATTTCCTTATCCAACCGCTTGTCGATCTCCTCGAAGTTGTCCGGCAGCGTGTACATCCCCTTCATGAAGCCGATCCGTTTCTTCAGCTTGTTCTTGGGCGCGCTGATGGGAATCACTTGCGCCATCGGTTTCCCCGCCTTGGCGATGACAAAGGGCTCTCCCGCCGCAACCTCTTCGACCAGCCGCGAGAGGTGCGTTTTGGCAGCGTGAATATTGATGGTCCGCACAGCATCTCCAAGTAAACTTAGTCTACTTAGTTTAGTTCACCTCAACCCTAAAGTCAAGGCCGCCTTCCGCAACCAAAACGGCCTCCCTTGCGGGAGGCCGTTGCTTTTGCTCCAAAATCTCTCCGCTTAGTCCGCTACCTGCGCCTTGGGTAACTTCTGCACCTTGCTATGCTTCACGGAGTAGCCGAAGTAAATGATCAGCCCGAAGATCAGCCAGCCGATCATCACTTCCCACGTAATCGCCGCCAGCCGCGACATCAGAAAGAGTGCCGACCCCATTCCCAGTATCGGCACCAGCGGCACCAGCGGCGTCTTGAAGGGCCGATGCAGCTCAGGATGCCGCACGCGCAGCACCCACACTCCGGCGCACACGATGGTGAACGCCAGCAGTGTCCCGATGTTCACCAGGTCGGCCAGCCTGCCGATCGGCAGAAACGCGGGAAACACGGCTGCAAAAATCCCAAACACAATCGTCGTGATCCACGGCGTACGAAACTTCGGATGCACCGCAGACGCCCACTTCCACAGCAGGCCGTCCTTTGACATCGAGTAGAAGACGCGCGTCTGCCCCAGCAACATCACCAGCATCACCGTCGCCAGGCCGAACACCGCGCCAATCTTCACCAGCAGGGCTCCCCAGCTTACGCCCGTCGCGTCGATTCCCACCGCCACCGGTGCGCCCACGTTCAGCGTCTTGTAGCTCACCAGACCGGTCAGAACCATCGACACCATGATGTACAGGATGGTACAGATCAGCAGAGAACCGAGAATGCCGATGGGCATATCGCGCTGCGGCTTCTTCGCCTCCTGTGCCGCGGTCGATACCGCGTCGAATCCAATGTAGGCGAAGAAAATTCTCGACGCGCCCTTCGAAATGCCGCCCCAGCCGAAGTTCCCGCTCGCATCCTTCGGCGGAATAAACGGATGCCAATTCGTCTTCGCCAATTCAGGATGGCGAATCAGGAAGTATCCGCCGACCACCAGAAAAATCGCCACCACGCTCAGCTTGATGAACACAATTGTGGAGTTGAAATTTGCCGACTCCTTGATCCCGATGACAAGAATCACGGTGATCACCATGACAATCGCCATGGCCAGCAAATTGAACGCCGCGGTCGCATGCGGCAGGCCAGCATCGCTCATCCCCGGCGGCAGCAACGTCAACGGCATCCACTGATGCTGGTAGAAGACCAGATGCGTTCCCGTCGAAGCCGTCAGTTGCGGCGGAATATAGATCCCAAACTGCTCCAGCAAGCTGTTGAAGTATCCTGACCAGCCCGATGCCACGGTCGACGCGCCAAATGCGTACTCCAGCACCAGGTCCCAGCCGATGATCCACGCTACAAATTCGCCGAGCGTTGCGTAACCGTAGGTGTATGCCGACCCGGCAATCGGAATAATCGATGCGAACTCTGAATAGCAAAGGCCGGCAAATGCACAAGTGATTCCCGCCAGCACAAAGCTGAGCGCCACAGCCGGCCCCGCGTAGAGCGCCGCGGCCTGCCCGGTCAGCACAAAAATGCCCGCGCCGATCACCGCCCCAATGCCCAGCGTCACCAGGTTCACGGCCCCCAGCGAGCGCTTCAGTGTGTGCTCACCCTGCTCGCCCGCTTCCTCGGTGAGCATCGACATGGGTTTGACGCGCAGCAGTTTCGAGAACAAGGATCGACTTCCTCCCCGGCGAATGAGTCGAGCACAGGCGAACCAAAATCCGCCCAAACTCGTTACGCAATCATACGATACAGCACCGGACAACCTTCGCAATCGTAGTGGGTCAGTTTGAAGGGGTACGGGCTCCAGCCCGCACATATCATGAGCAAAATGATCCTGGGCTTTAGCCACTGCGGGAGTCGGGCCCCTCTCTCATTAGAATTGTCTCGTTTTCAGTCAGTGTCTCGATTTCAGCCGAGAATGCCTCGTCTCCGGCCAGATTCGTCGCGAATCGGCACAGCCGCACCGTCTCAATTCCGCACAACCCTGTCTCGTTTTCGGACACTCGCGATTCGCACCTATCCCAGCTCCGCCACCCACCGCCGGAACTCGCCTGCGGGATCCGCCGCGCAAAAGATCGCCGCTGACACGCCGACCACGCTCGCTCCGGCTGCCAAAATCCCCGGCGCCATCTCGAGCGTCACTCCTCCCACTGCGACCAGCACCACATTCGCCCCCGCTTCCTCGCGCAACCTGCGCACTCCCTCCGCACCGATCGGCGCCTTGGTCGTCTGCTTTGTTGTCGTAGAAAAAATTGGCCCGATCGAAAGATAATCCGCCGGCTCCTTCAGAATTCCGGCCACGAGCGCCCCACTCCCGCCAAATGTGCCCACAATTCTTCCCGGTCCCAGCACCTGACGAGCTTCGGCAGGCGTCGCGTCGCCCGCATCCACGTGCACGCCATCAAAGCGAGCTCGCTCAACCAGTTCAACGCGGTCATCGAGAATCAGCTTCACCGTTCCCGCAGGCAGCGCCGCGCGAAGGACCGCCGCATCGGCCAGCAGCTCGGTATCGCTCCCTGTCTTGTTCCGGTACTCGAGCAGCGTCACGCCGGCCTCGGCCAGCTTACCGCCCAGCCGCCGCAAAAACTCCGCCCGCTCGACCTGCGGAAACACTCCCGCATCAAGAATCGGATACACCTTTGGAAACGAAAAGACCATCCTTCAAGAATAGTTCCGCGAGAAGGTCCGATCGTTGTCAAGAACATGGCATTCTGAGATTGTGGTTTCACTTGGGAGACTGCAAATGCGGATCGCCGTAGTTTCCGACATTCACGGCAATCGAACTGCGTTTGAGGCGGTCCTCGCAGATTTGAAGCAAACTTCTCCGGACTTGGTTTTCCACGGCGGGGACCTGGCCGACGCTGGCTCGGGTTCGATCGAAGTATTGGACCAGATTCGCAGCCTTGGGTGGAAGGGGGTTGCCGGAAACACAGATCAAATGCTCGCGTTCCCCAGTACTTTCGAGAGCTTTGCCAGCCGATCGCCTGCACTTGCTCCTCTTTGGGATGCCCTCCGAGAGATCGCGGCAGCTACCCGTGAATTGCTGGGGGAAGACCGATTAGTTTGGCTACGCAATCTTCCACTCATTCATACACACCATTCGATTGCAATCGTTCATGCCAGCCCCGAAGACCCCTGGTCCGCACCTTCTCCGCAAGCCAGCGACGAAGAATTGGTCGCTCGGTATTCTTTACTCAACCAGCCAATCGTTGTTTATGGGCACATTCACCATCCTTTCGTTCGAACGATCGGAGCTCTGACTGTAGCTAATTCAGGGAGCGTCGGACTCCCTTACGACGGTGATCAACGCGCGAGCTATCTTCTGATCGACGGTTCGCAAGTCGAAATCCGTCGCGTGGAATACGATCTTGCCAGAGAATTGCAGGCTCTGCGGAACGCCGGAATCCCACATGCAGACTGGATAGCAAGAACGCTTGAGAGTGCTTCACCTCAAATGCCGTAGTGGTCCAATTTCCGCAGCCGAATTCCGACATTCTGCTATGCTCCGGGCATCTCGTCCGCGCTCGGCCCGTACGCTCCCGGCACCTTCGCGCCCATCAGCCGCAGGTACACGCCCAGTTGCGCGCGATGGTGGATCATGTGGTTCAAAACGGTTTCGCGAAACACGTTGTATTTCGTATCGTCGATCCAGGCCTGCCCGCCAAACACAAACTTCCAGTTGTTATCCCACTTCTCCGGCGACATCGCCACCAGAGCCGCGCGCGTTTTAGGCAGCTCGATGTCAAATTTCTCCAGCAGCGTAGCTTTGTTCGCCGGTACCCACGGCTCCCATTTGTGGTCGGCAGGAAACTCCAGCTTATCCAACGTCAATGTGTGATTTCCCCAATCGCCCACAAAATCGGTAAGATGCCCGGCCAGACGCCCCAGGGTCATCGACTTGGGGTGAGGTTTGAAGTTGAAATCGGCATCGGCCGGAATAGCGTCGAGCATCTTTCGCGTCTTCGCGGTCTCTCGGTCGAACTCAGCAATCAGCGCTTTCTGTGCGTCCATTCGTGCATCCTCCTCATTGCCAAACCAGCATAGCCGATTTCCGCATGAAAAGGCGAAGAAAAAGCGATAATCTTTTCCACAGGCATACTCCGCACTTTGACGGCTCTTGCACCGCCAAATCCTCCAGCGCAAAACTGTCTACTTATTTTGAATCAGATATTTGCCAGCAAAACAGAATGTGCCGGCAAACGCGCCGCCTTACGCCGGCTGCTTCTCCGCTTCGGCCCGCGCAGCCAGAAAGCGCTCCATATACCCCGTGTCGAAATCGCCGGCCCTGAACCCCGCATCCTGAAAGATCGCTTCGTGCAGCGAGATCGACGTATCGATCCCGTGCACAATGAACTGGCTCAGCGCCCGCTCCATCCGCGCCATCGCCTCTGCCCGATTCACTCCATAGGAGATCAGCTTCGCAATCAGCGAGTCGTAATACGGCGGAATCACGCCCTCGGCATACAGCGCCGTGTCCACGCGAATTCCATTTCCGCCCGGCACGTTGAACACCGTAATCTTTCCCGCCGACGGCGTGAACTTGTGCGGATGCTCCGCGTTGATCCGGCACTCGATCGCGTGGCCTCGTATCTCCAGCTTGGCCGGCAAAATCGCATCCAACCGCTCGCCCGACGCAATGCGCAACTGCGCCTTCACCAGGTCCACACCGGTAATCGCCTCCGTCACCGGATGCTCCACCTGGATGCGCGTGTTCATCTCGATGAAGTAGAGCTGATGATTCGCGTCCATCAGGAACTCCACCGTCCCCGCATTCTGATAGCCGATCTCGCCCATGCACTTGCACAGCGTCCGGCCCACTTCCTCGCGCATCTTCGGCGTCACCTGCAAGCTCGGCGCTTCCTCAATCAGCTTCTGGTGCCTCCGCTGGATCGAGCACTCGCGCTCAAACAGCGAGGCCACGTTGCCATGCTCATCGGCCAGCACCTGGAACTCGATGTGCCGCGGCTGTTCAATGAACTTCTCCATGTAAAGTTCGCCGTTGCCGAAAGCGTTGGCCGCTTCGGTAAAGGCCGCGTGAAACAGGTTCGGCAGATCCTCGGCGTCGCGCACAACTCTCATTCCGCGTCCGCCGCCGCCCGCCTTGGCCTTCAAAATAACCGGGTAGCCAACTTTTTCGGCCCACTCGCGCGCTTCATCCGCTGTCGTCAGAATCCCGTCCGACCCCGGCAAAATCGGCACCTTCGCCTTCTTCATCGCCTGCCGCGCTTTTTCCTTCTCGCCCATCAGCCGCGTTACTTCCGGCGGCGGCCCAATGAACTTGATGTTCGACGCGCGGCACACTTCGGCAAAGTTCGCGTTCTCGCTCAGCAGTCCATATCCGGGATGGATCGCCTCCACATCGGCAATCTCCGCCGCTGAAATCACGGCGGGCACATTCAGGTAGCTGTCCGCGGCGCGCGGCGGCCCAATGCAAATCGCCTCGTCGGCAAAGCGCACATGCAGTGAGTTGCGATCGGCCTCGCTGTACACGGCAACCGTGCGAATGCCCAGCTCCCGGCACGCGTTCAACACGCGTAGCGCGATCTCGCCTCGATTGGCAACCAGTACCTTACGAAACATGAATGACCTTTGGGAGGAGGGTTAGCGATGTGATTTCTGGAATCAAGCGTCCGCTCACGCCTGCCGAACCGAAAACAGCGGCTGTCCGAACTCGATGGCCTGCCCATTCGAAACCAGGCACTTCACCACCTCGCCCGCCACATCCGATTCGATCTCGTTCATCAGCTTCATGGCCTCGATAATTCCGATCACCTGGCCTTTTTCCACGTGATCGCCCGGCGCGACGAACGGCGCTGCTCCGGGAGACGGCGAGCCATAGAACGTGCCCACAATCGGCGACTTCACCATGTGCAGCCCCGAGTCCGCGCTCGCGGCCGGCTCCGCTGCTGCCGCTCCGGTGCTCAACGTCGCATGAGTTGCCGCGGCAGCCTGCGCCACGCTTTGTGGCGCTGTCTGCAGCAGCCGCGCCAGGTCGCTCAGCCCCGCCGGCCCGCTCTCCTGCGGATTGAATTTCAGACGGATCTTCAGGTCGCCGCGGTCCACGTCGAATTCGGACACGCCATGCGACTTCAAAAACTCAATCAGTTGCCGCAGATCCTCAATGTCTTGCTGCTTCATTCGTTCCTTCAATTCCACGTCCCTCAGTGAAAGCAACCATCCACCGCACGTCAAAGTTCAATCAGCGCCTTGGGCGCCGGCGTCAGCACCTGCCCGCCGCTGCGTGTTACGGCCACCATATCCTCAATGCGAATGCCGAACTTGCCTGCCAGGTAAATGCCCGGTTCGATGGTGATCACGATGCCCGGCTGCAGCCGTGTCGTCTGCCCCGCTCCAATCCGCGGTGGCTCGTGAATCTCCAGCCCCACTCCATGGCCTGTCGAGTGCGTAAATGCCTCGGCCAAACCCTCCCTGCGCAAAACGCTGCGCGCGGCCTCGTCCACCTCCGCGCAACTCACGCCCGCGGCCACGGCGTTTACCGCGTTTTCCTGCGCCTCCAGCACCGCCTCATAGGCTTTTCGCTCTTCAGGCTTTGGCTTGCCCAGGAAGACGGTACGCGTCATATCAGAACAGTAACCCTTGTGGATTATACCGAAGTCCATCGTCACAAACCCCCGCCGCGGCAGGGGCGTGCTCGTGGCTCGCCCATGCGGCATCGCCGACCGCAATCCCGACGCCACGATCGTTTCAAACGACATTCCCTCGGCGCCCAGCATCCGCGCCCGGTGTTCCAGCTCCGCGGCCACTTCAACCTCGGCCGTTCCCGGCCGCAAGGCGCCCAGAATGTGCTCAAACAGTTTGCACCCTGTGAGCGCAGCCTCGGCCATCAGCGCCAGCTCGTCACCATCTTTCACACTGCGCAGCTGCTCCACGAACGGCGTCGGCACAGCCTGAAAGAAACCTTTGCGGATCCGGCTCGGCAGCTCGCTCTTCCATCGCGCCAGCTCCGCCACGGTGGTTTTCGCCGCGTCGAACCCCGCCATGGCCACGCCCTGCTGCGCAGCCAGCCATTGCGTCGCCGCCACTGCCGCCGACCCCGACGCGATCTGCACCTGTGCCGCCTTCACTTCTTCGGCGGCCTGCGCCGTATAGCGCCCATCGGTAAACAGTCGCGCGGTCCTGCGCGTCACCGCCAGTGCGGCGGTTGAGCCGGTGAATCCGCAAAGATAGCGAACGTCTGGAGGGTGTGTAACGAGGAGTCCGGGAAGCCCTGCGCGACTCAGCTTGCGGCGCAACGCGCCCATGCGGCGGAAGTGGTCCACGCGCTCAGTTTTATCACGCCGGCCTCCAACCAAAGCCTCGTGTGGGAGTGCCACGTAACATAGATCCCAACGCGAAACTGGAGTGACGATGGGAACGGAATTGCTTCGGCTCAACGGTGCGGTTGAACGCGATCCAGCCATCGACGCATGGATGAGCGAGCATAGAGGTGAATTGGGAGACATCGCTTCTGAGTGGTTCGAGGTGATGCGAAAATGCGGGGACGAAGTCCGCGAGATTCTCCATGACGGCTGTCCGGTTGCGTGTCTGGGCGATGCGCCCTTCGGCTACGTCAACCTATTCAAATCGCACGTAAACGTGGGTTTCTTTCGCGGCGCAGAGCTGCCGGATCCGGCCCGCTTGTTAGAAGGCTCAGGCAAATTGATGCGTCATGTAAAGCTGAGGCTCGGAACTGCCACAAACACCCCATCGCTCAGAAGGCTTATCGAGAAGGCGTACTCGGACATAAAGTCGCGCGTAGAAAACGGCTAGCGGCTACAGGCTATTCGCTGCGTCTCGCTGCACCGGTTTCTTCTTGCTCGCGTCCGTCTCGGCCTGCCTCTTGCCTGTCGCCGAGTGGCAAGCGCCGCTCGTTCGGCGATCAAGATTAGCAAACTTGACGAAGTTCACGAGCGATGCGATGGTGGGCGCAGGAGACGTTACAATGCTCGACCCAGCGTTTACCCAGACAACACAGATCGGGATCGTGGTGCGCGGCTTAAACGCGACGATGAGGAAATACGTCGACGATTACGGCATCGGTCCGTGGAAGATCTACGAGTTTAACCCCGGCAACGCGAAGGATCTGCGCGAATACGGCCAGCCGGTCCAGCGTTCCTGGCGTCTGGCAATCGCTATGGTTGGCCAACTGCAGTGGGAACTGATCGAGCCGCTCGATAGCGACAGCATCTACGCGCGTTTCCTTGCCGAGAAAGGCGAGGGCGTGCACCACATCGCCGTCGCCGCCCAATGTTTCGACAAAATGCTCGAAATGGAGGCTAAACGAGGAACTGAATTGGTCCTCAGCGGCGAGTTCGAAGGCGTCAAGGTTGCATATCTCGATACCGACCGCGATCTCGGGGTGACCCTCGAAATCTTCAGCGGCATGCCCAATCTTGAAGAGAAGCCGAACGCGACTTAAGATAGGAGCCTGAAGAATGTCGCAACAAAAAGCGGAGGACTGAGCGCTACCGGCTACCGGCTACAGGCTATTCGTCGCCTCTCGCTGCACCGGCTTCTTCTTGCTCGCGTCCACCTCGCCGCCCGAGTTCAGATCGCTCTGCCGATCCATCCACTCGTCCAGCCGTGACCGCTTGAACCTCCAGCGATTGCCCAGCTTGAACGCCGGCACAAATCCGTCCGAAGCGTACTTGTAGAGAGTGTCCGCGGAGATGCCAAGGTAGTTCGAGGCTTGGCGAATGTCCATGACCTCGCGAATCTCAGGAACCAGCAGGTTGGAGCGGGCTGCAGCGTTGCGCATAATTGCCTTCCGAAAAAGCGGGATAAAGAGCAGGTTTCCTGCGGCAAAAGGTACCGGTACTTCTGTATTTAACCCGACTTGATCGGTTGATTCAAGGAATTTCCGTAAGTTACAGGATTTTAAAGGAGTTTCGCCCGCTTCCTTTCATCCGGCGTCCTGTTGAAAACCCCATCCCGTTGTGTTTCCTTGAGACCCCCTACTCAACCTGTAGCGCCCTTGAAGCAGATGGTCCAGCCTCTGTTCTCTGTTCTCTGTTCTCTATTCCCTATTCCCTACTCCCTATTCCCTATTCCCTATTCCCTGTCTTTCTCACATTTCCTTCCGCCACCACGCCGTCTTCTCGTCGCTCAAAAACTTCGTCTTCTCCCCGCGCGACAAATGAAAGTCCAGCACATCGCTCTTCTGGAACGCGGCACACTCCGGCCAGCTCAAATCCTTTTCCAGGTGCGTCTCCGTCTGGTGAACATCCACCATCGTGATTTCGCCGGGAGTGCACTCCACCACATGCTGCGCATACATCCAGAAGGTGTACCCGGAGGGCGGTTCGGGCGGCGTCTGGTCCGCGATCTTGGTCAGCAGCAGGATGAGCACAAATACGGCTGCGAAAGCTGCAATCTTTTTCATGGCAAGCGAAAGGAACGCCAGCCACGCTGGCTCAAGGATTCCCGGCGCAAAGATCGCGAATTCCCCTGGCCGCGTGTCTGTGACGTCAAGTATAGCCAAGCTCAACGCAACAAACAGCCGTCTCCGCTCGCACACGCAAAAGCGGCTTCCCGTGTAGGGAAGCCGTTTTGCTTTCCTGATCCCTGTTCCCTGTCTTCAGTTCTGGTCGTCGCGCCGGTGTAGCGTCGGCGGTCCGTCGTCCCCGGAGCTGTCGCCGGACTGTGTAGTTGAACTGCCCGAATTGCCCGAGTCGTCCGTCGTGCTCGCCCTGCGCAGCGACGGCTTCACGCCATTCTTCGTATCGACTAGCCGCCGCTTGTCTTCAATCCGCGCCAGCCGCGCCTTCACGTCGTCGAACTCCGAGGTGGTCACCAGGTAATCGGACCGTGCGGGAAGAATCCGAGCAATCTCCTCCTGCGTGTGCAGAATCCGGTCAGGCGTCTGCGGATGGTCGCTGAACGCCTTGGCCACCAGTCCCGGCTTGCGCTTCTCCAGCGCCTGCACCTTCTCAAAGAAAGTGATGAACGCCTGCGGATCGTAGCCCGACCGGTACATATATTGAACGCCCAGATAATCGGCCTGCGCCTCAAAGTCGCGCGAGAATTGCAGGAACGTAATCGGAATCGCCAGTTGCGCCGCTTCGTAGATCCCGTATCCAGTCCAGTCGTACGGCAGCAGGATCATCAGCGGCACCATGCCGATCTGCGCGTAATTCATCCGCGTCATCTCGCGCGCCGCGTGGTGCGCGCACACATGAGCCGTCTCGTGCGCCATCACGCCCGCCAGCTCCGCCTCTTCGTCTGCCGCCAGAATCAATCCCGAGTTCACGTAGAAGAACCCGCCCGGCAGCGCCATCGCATTGATCTCGTCTGAATCGATCACCTTGATCGTGAACGGCACCTTGCAGTCGGAGTTCTTCACGATGTTCTGCCCGATGCGGTTGATGTACTCGTCCACCACCGGATCGGTAATGAACTTCGTGCTCTTTTCGATCTCGTCGGCGTACTCCTTGCCCATCTTGATCTCGCCGTCGGTCGAGTACCAGTTGCCCAGCCCGCGCTTGCCGATCTCGCGGTTGCCCACCGCGCTCACATCCTCAATGCTCCCTGGCTTAATTGGGATCATCTGGCTGCCGGGATCCACTACCTTGTCCACATCCACGGACTGCGGCCCGGTGCAATCGCTTCCCACGGGCGTCGTACCCGGCTCCGGATCGTCGTCCTTGTCGCCTTTTTCCTTCTTCTTGTTCTTCTTGTCGTCGCTCTTCGCCGTCTCGCAGGGAACCAATTGCACATTGCTCGCGGTTGTCGACGTTCCGCTCGTACTCGTACTTGCCGCCGTTCCTTGATCCGGCTGCTTCGCCGGCAGCGGTGCATCTCCGCCCACCGGCGCGGTTCCTGGAGCAGGCTGTGCTGAAGTCGATGTCGTTGGGCTCGCTGCCGGGCTTACAGTCGAGTTTGTCTGCGCGCCGCCCGCCGGAGCATTCGCCGGGGCCTGCGCAGCAGGCGCGCTCACCGGTGTCGTGCTCGCCGGGGAACTGCCGGCTGATGCCTGCGCCCAAGCTCCCGCGGCCAGGGCCACTGCCAATCCTGCCAGAACCACCGTTCTCAACACGATGCGATCCGTTGCCCTCATGACCTCACCTCTGCTGCAGTGCCCACCGGGCCCCACTGCCCCGCTTCGCTCTATTACTTAGACGCAAGTATCTGCCACTTTGGCAACAAAGGCAAAACAACAATTTTCCTGTCCCTTCGCCGTTCCGCAACTCGCCCCCCACCCCTTCGTCCATGAGTCCCTGCCTTTCTGTTCCCTGTTCCCTGCCTTCTCGTTCCCCCGTTCCCTTGGTCCCTTGGTCCCTGCATTTCTAGTACATTGAAGAAAATAGGCTGGGGGGCACTTTGCGGCTCAAGCTTCTGACAGGAATCTGGTTTGCCATCTGCGGGGCAGCACTGCTCGCCGCTCAGGCTGCGCCTCCGTCTCCAAATCCCGCCCCCGCCGCCTCGCCCAAGCCTCACAGCCACAACAGAACGGCCCGGCTCTCCGCCCCGGCAGTCGCCCCAGCCATCTTCGACGCCACCAGCCTCGGCTCAACCATCGTCCTCGACAAGAATTGGCGCGTCGGCATCACATCCAACCTCAACGCGTCTTCTGCAACCTTCGATGACTCCGCGTGGGCCGTTCGCGATGCCAAGCCCTCCATCGGCGAAGTCCCCGACGAAGACGCGAACGCGCCCACTCCCACCGCGACGCCTTCCGCTGCGGGATCCACAGCTCCCGCGCCGCTAGCACCCGCCCGCCGCTATGCCTGGTTCCGGCTTCACATCCAGCTTGCTCCGCATCACGGGCCGCTCGCCCTCCTCATTGAACTGCCCATCTCCCACGGCACCACCCTCGAACTCGGCTCGCCCGGTCTTAGTCCCGAGGTCTTCGTTAATGGCAATCAGATCCAGCCCGAAGGACCTCACGGAGATGCACCCGAGGAATATCAACCCATCTCTCGCGTCTACAGCCTGAATCTCGATCCCTCCCAAACCTCGCTCGTCCTGGTCGTACGCGTCATCTACTCCGCATTTGGCGCCGACGCTTATACCGGCTTCTTCGCCACGCGCACCCTCTTCCTCGGCGATCCCGTCGATATTCAGCGCGAGTTCAATCTCTGGTCCGATCGCATGCTCTTCGAGCGATTGCCCGAGCTGATCTACTCCATCCTCCTCGTGGTGCTCGCCGTCTTTCTCTTGGCGCTTTACTCCTCTGAGAAAGGGCACCCCGAATATCTCTGGCTGGCTTTGCACGAGCTCGCTCAGGCGCCCATCGGCTTTCTCGAACAAGCCAAAACCGCCGCCCGTCTCAACGTCTTTTGGTGTGACGCACTGGCGTTCCAGCTTTTCGTCATCTCCGCTTATCTCTTCTTCGAGTTTCTCGTCGCATTTCTCTCTCTCAAGCGCCGTTGGTATATTCGCGGTTTGCGCTACACCGCGCCAGTTCTGGCAGGCGTCGGCCCCGCACTGCTACTGCTCTTCCAGTTTCACCGAGGAGCCATTTTCTACCTCGCCGTCATCTTCATCTCCTCCATCTTCTGGATGCTCGGCTGGTGCATCTTCGTCTTCGGCACTCTCATCTCCGCCGCGGCGCGCCGCAACTTCGAGGCCGGTCTCTTCCTCGTCCCGCTGGGGTTCACCATCGTTGCCATCGTCGACGACATCGTCGGCTCGGTCCTCACCGCCGAAAGCGGCTCGTCATACAGTTCCCCGCTCACAATTCAGGCCGGCCCCATCCCGATTCACTTACTCACCGTCGGAGGCTACGCCGGCATCCTTGTCATCGTGCTCATCGTCTTCTTCCGCTACCTGCGCGTGCAGCGCGATCAGGAGCACGCCACCAACGAACTGGCGGCCGCCCGCGGTGTGCAGGAACTCCTCATCCCCCAGGAGAAACTGGCCACTCCCGGCTTCGAGGTCGATTCCGTCTACAGTCCCGCCAGCGAAGTTGGCGGCGACTTCTTCCATGTGCAGACCGTCGGCCGCGAAGGCATCCTCGTCGTGATCGGTGACGTGGCCGGCCACGGCCTCAAGGCCGCCATGAGCGTCTCCCTGCTCATGGGCGCATTGCGTAAAATGCCGGATCGCAGCCCCGCTAGAATTCTCGAAGGCCTCAACCGCGTCCTCTCAGGAACCGACAGCTTCACCACCTGCCAGGCTCTCTGGTTCGGCGCCAATGGCGAAATGATCATCGCCAACGCCGGCCATCTGCCGCCCTATCTCAATAGTCAGGAAATCGCGTTGCCCGGCAGCCTGCCTCTCGGCGTTCTCAGTGAAATCACTTATGAAGAAGCTCGCTTCTTCCTCCATCCCGGCGACCGCGTGCTCCTGCTCTCCGACGGAGTCGTCGAAGCCCGCCATCCGAACGGCGAGCTCTTCGGCTTCGACCGCGTCCGCCAGTTCAGCCAGGAGCCGGCCGCCTACCTCGCTGAAGCCGCCAAATCCTTCGGCCAGCAGGACGACATCACTGTCCTTACCGTCCGCCGCGAAGTGGAGGCCGCACTGCTGAACCCGCCAAGCGATGTGCTATCTTCTGCTTTCTCTTGAAGATGTGGTTGGCAACCACGCCACGCCCAGATCATAGGAGCCCGGTAACTTTGCGAAAATATGGATCTCTGATATTCTGAAGTTCGGAGATTCTGAAATGCAGACCGTCCTGATCGGGAAACGCGGAACCGTTGTCATCCCCGCCAAGATGCGCAAGCGCTACCGCCTCGACGAAGGAAGCCCCTTGCTCGTTGAGGAACACGAAGAAGGAATCTTGATGCGCCCCGCAAAGGTTTCACCCGTCGATGTGGAGATCTATTCGCCGCGCCGCCTTGCTGAGTTCTTTCTCAACAACGCCATGGATAAGGAGGACTACCTTGAGGCGCGCAAGGAAGTTAAATCCATGGGTATCGACCCCGACACCATCGAACATCGGCGCTTGCGGAAGTGAGCGCCGCTTCGTCCCGCCGCGTCAGGCTCTTCCTCGACGCCAACGTTCTCGTTTCCGCCGCTTGGAAGGATGAGAGCAAAGTCCGCCGACTTTGGCAGATTCCCGGCGTGGAGCTCGTGACCTCAAATCTCGTCCTCGAAGAATGCCAGCGCAACCTTCCCTTTCCGGAGCAGCACCGGCGTCTTGCCCAACTCCTCCGGGCCGTTCGAGTCCTCGTTTTCCGCAGCGTGCCCTCGCTCGAGAACTCGCCGCCTTTGCCGGAGAAGGACAAACATGTCTTCGCAGCTGCCGTTCTCGCACGCGCCACATTTCTCGTCACAGGCGATCGCACGCACTTTGGCGCATGGTTCGGAAGCAGCATTCTTGGAATCAGAATCGAACCGCCTGCGAGTTTTCCCAGCGTCCTCAAAGAGACCTGATATTGTCTGCGTCAAATCGCGTACAATTTGCCCGTTGCCTTCCTCGTGACCGCTCCATACCCCATTCGCACCGAGCGCACAACGGATTAAAGACAGCCGCGAGGTTTCATGCCGTCAACCCCAACCGCGCCGAGCCATCCGGCCCCCAATTCCGGCAAGCAACACCACGCATTCTCTCTCGTCCTCGAAGCCATCGTCTTCCTCGCCCTCATCGCCGCCCTCGTCTATCTCTTCAAAACCAATCCTGTCGCTCTCCATTGGGTGCAGGGCTATAACCCCACCGGCAGCTTCTTTCTCTCCACGCTCGTCGCCGCGCTGCCCATCGTGGTTCTTCTCGGCGCAATGGCCGTTCTGCGTCTCAAGGCGCACGTCGCCGCGCTTGCCGGTCTCGCCACTGCTCTTCTCGCCGCAACTTTCGTCTTCCACATGCCTGCGCGCCTCGCCTTCACCGCCGCCGCCTACGGCGCAGGCTACGGCCTCTTTCCCGTCTGCTGGATCATTCTGCCCGTCATCTTTCTCTACAGCCTGACTGTCAAAACCGGCCGTTTCGTCACGCTTCAGCAAAGCCTCACCGGCATCACCGCTGATAGCCGCCTGCAACTTCTCCTCATCGCATTCGCGCTTGGCGCATTTTTTGAGGGCACCTCCGGCTTCGGCACGCCGGTCGCCGTTTGCTCCGCCATCCTCATCGGCCTGGGATTCCGCCCCCTCAAGGCCGCCGGACTTTCGCTGCTCGCCAACACCGCGCCCGTCGCCTTCGGAGCCATGGGCATCCCGCTCATCGCGCTGCACGGCGTCACCGGAATCGATCAGCTCGCCCTCTCCCACACCACCGCCCTCATTCTCCTGCCCTTCAACGTCCTCATCCCCTTCTGGCTCATCTGGGTCTTCGCCGGCTTCAGCGCCATGCTTGAAGTCTGGCCCGCAATCCTTGTCGCCGGCGCATCCTTCGCCGCTGCGCAATATCTCATCGCCACCTACAGCGGACCCTGGCTCGTGGCCATCGTCGCCGCCACATCCACCATCGTCGCGCTACTCCTTTTTCTCCGCTTCTGGCAGCCGCGCAGAATTCTCAACGTGGACCTCGAAGACATCACCGGCCACGCCCGCAAGGACCACGGACACAACGCCGCCGCCATCTTCAACGCCTGGTTTCCCTGGCTGGTTTTGAGCGTCACTGTATTTCTCTGGGGACTTCCCCGCATCTCCGCGTGGATGGACGCTCACTCCTCCATCAAAATTCCCGTCATCGGCCTCAACAATGCCATTCAGCGCGTTCCGCCCGTCGTTGCCGCCGCCACCAAAGAGGCCGCAATCTTCAACTTCAACTGGCTCACCGCCACCGGCACGGGAATCCTGTTCGCCGCGCTCATCGCCGGTCTTCTCATGGGACTCGGCCCGCGCTCGCTCGCGGCCGCGTTCATGCGAACCATCTTCAATATCCGTTACACATTCGTCACCATCGCCGCCATGATGGCCATCGGCTACATCACGCGCTACTGCGGACTCGACGCCACGCTCGGACTCGCCTTCGCCCGCACCGGCGCGCTCTATCCCTTCTTCGGAACGCTCATTGGATGGCTCGGCACTGCCTCGACCGGCTCCGACACGTCGTCCAATGTTCTGTTCGGCAGTCTCCAGGTCATCACCGCCCGCCAGATCGGCGTCTCACCCGTGCTCATGGCCTCGGCCAACTCGGCCGGCGGAGTCATGGGCAAGATGATTGACGCGGCCAGCATCGTCGTCGCCAGCACCTCCACCGATATCTATGGTCAGGAGGGCTCCATCCTCCGCTTCGTCTTCTTCCACTCGCTCTCGCTCGCCGCCCTCGCCGGAATCGCCGTCACCCTCCTCGCCTACGTCCCGCTCTTCGCCAACCTCATCGCCCGCTAGCCCCGCCAACTTGCCAACTCGCCACGTGCGCGGAGCGCACGCCAACCCGCCAATTCCGTTCCCTAACTCCCTTCTCCCGTATCTGCGGTTTCGGCGTTCGCTCCCGCGAACGCCGAAACCTAACCCCGCCAACTCCGCTATCTCCGCTAGCCCCGCTACTGTTCGTACTCCCATAGGTCATTCAGGTTGGAAGCCGCGTTTACTTGGTAGACTCCCAATCCGCCGAACAGCCAGAAATTTCCGGATGCATCAACCCACCAGGCGGCAGGGTATCGCGCCCCAGGAAGGTTGCCGGCGGCAGGTGTGCCCAACGTCCCGTACGTACCTGGAAGGGCAGCGACATCCGTTCCGCCCACCCAGGCCCATTCGCCGGAGCTGTACTCCCACACGTCGTCGAAAAGGTTGACAAACGCACTTGATGGGGTGACCTCGCCTGCTCCCCCAAAGAGCCAGAAGTTCCCAGCGGCGTCGCTCCAACAGGCGGCATGGAATCGTGCTCCTGGAACATTCGTGGTGGCTGGCGTCCCCTCAGTCCCATAAACGGTCGGCTGACTGGCCAGATTTGACCCGCCCACCCAGGTCCATTCGCCTGTACTCAGGTTGTCCTTCCACAAGTCGTTCAAAGGGCCGCTCGTCCCTGCTGAATCGAGGCCGTCTCCGCCGAAAAGCCAGAGATTTCCCGCCTTATCGGTCCAGGTACAAGAGGCACTTCGCGCGCCGGGCATATTGCTCGAAGCGGCAGTTCCCAAGGTTCCATAGGTCCCCGACTTGCCGGCGAGGTTCGACCCGCCCATCCAGGTCCATTGGCCGCTGCTTGGAGTGAACTTCCACAAGTCGTTGAGGCTAGCGTTGCCGCCGTCCGTCCCCACAGAGTCGTAGCCACTTCCGCCAAAGAGCCAAAGATTCCCTGACGTGTCTATCCAGGCGATGGCATCGTTTCGCGCCCCGGGAACGTTCGCGGCAGCGGCCGTTCCTTCTGTTCCATAGGTTCCAACGTTGTTAAAACCGTCTGGTCCGGAGACCCATGTCCACTCGCCATTGTGATACTCCCAGAGGTCATTAAGCAGATCTCCCGACCCGACCGCAGTCTCCCCGCCGAAGAGCCAGAAGTTCCCCGACGCATCCGTCCAGCCCACAGCGTTTGCTCGTGCTCCAGGGAAATTGCCCGACGAAGCCGTTCCCTTCGTCCCGTAGCTCCCCTGCTGGCCATTCAGATTGGAGCCGCTCACCCACGTCCAGTCTCCGCCGCTATACTTCCACAGGTCGTTCAAGCCACCTGAATTCCCGGCCGAATCGCGGCCCGATCCGCCAAACAACCAGAGATTCCCAGACGAATCTGTCCAAGTTACTGAATAACTTCGCGACCCTGGAGAATTTGCCGCAGCGCCTGTCCCCTGAGTTCCGTAGGTCCCCGCAGCGTTGTTCGTGTCGGCCCCGTCCATCCATCCCCATTGGGGGGCAACCCTATCTGCGCAGGCAACCGCGACGCTGCTAACGTTGGCGACCGCCGTTCCGCTGCCGTCAGTCACGGTGCAAGTCTGCGCGGGCGTGGAAGGCTGCGTCAGAACCGTCACGTCGTAGGTGTCCCCACTGGTGATCGCCGCACTGAAGGTGAAATTTCCGTCGGTCGTAACGGGCAAGTTGTTTCCGCCGTTGTCCTGGAGAACCAGCCCCGCTCCCGAAAGACCTGAGACTGTACCTCCGATTGTGTCGCCGGAGACCGGAGTGGTGCATGCTACCTGCACATTCGTCACATTCGCGCTGGCCGTTCCGCTGCCGTTCGTCACCGAGCAGGTTTGGGTTGGGCTCGAGGGCTGCGTCAGCACGCTAACGCTATAGGCGCCGCCGCTGGTGATCGCCGTAGTAAACGTGAAACTTCCATTCCCGGCAATCGCCAGGTTATTGCCGCCATTGTCCTGTAACACCAGCCCCGAGCCCGACAGCCCTGAAACCGTGCCGCCAATCATGTAGGTTGGCGCAGAGCAGGCTACCTGCACATTCGTCACGTTCGCAGTGGCCGTTCCGCTGCCGTTCGTCACCGAGCAGGTTTGGGTTGGGCTCGAGGGCTGCGTCAGCACGCTAACGCTATAGGCGCCGCCGCTGGTGATCGCCGTAGTAAACGCGAAACTTCCATTCCCGGTAATCGTCAGGTTATTGCCGCCATTGTCCTGTAACACCAACCCCGAGCCCGACAACCCTGAAACCGTGCCGCCAATGGTATAGGTAGCCGGAGTCTGCGTTTGCGTGGTCCCGCCCGAACCCCCACTGCTGCAACCGGCAAGGAAAGCAACAAGGCTGACACTCAACAACACCGCGTAAAATCTCAAACCGCCGAGAAGGCGATGATAGGTCTCGTCCGCACCACGTTTCATGAACAACCTCCTGGGGATGAGTTTTGATTCCTCTGGGAATGCGCGACCGGCTCGAAACTACGTTCATGAGGTTTGAGCAGGTTCGCCCTCGCAGGCGAGAATCTCCGATCCCCCGCGCGAACGGAAGTCTCAATGCGCCTCTGTAACGTTACAAAGGCGCCTTATCGTTTTCGTTTGAAGGGATTGTCCCGCTCAATTGGGTTCACTTCCCGCGGACTTTTCGCGCGCGTTTGCCCCGCTAACCCCGCCAACCTGCCAACTCGCCACCTGCGCGCGGCGCAGGCCAACCCGCCAATCGCGTTCCCTTGTTCCCTTGTTCCCTGCCTTCTGTGGCCTCGGTCACATTCGCACGAATCCAAAAATCGTAATATTATCCTTGGAAGCTTTCATGAAGAGCCCCGCCAGCCCGCTCGCCGCGCCGCCGCGGACATTACCCCCCCGCCGCCGGCAACAAAACGCTTTAACCGGAGCAATTGACTGATTTTCTCGCAGGTGTAGAATTCCGCCATGCGTTCGGCGAAACTTCGCCGCTTCTCCTGACGCTCGCGGCGAAGAGGCTGCAAATACCATCGGAAACAACTCTTCGAGCCAAACCATGGCGACCGATTTCAAATACTGGGCGTTCATCAGTTACAGCCACGCCGACAAGAAATGGGGCACGTGGCTGCACAGCGCGCTGGAAACCTTCAAAGTACCGAAGCCCCTTGTCGGCGCTGAGCACGGGACTGGCGAGCCGGTCCCGCGCAGGATATTTCCTGTCTTCCGCGACCGCGAGGAGCTGCCCACCAGCTCTGACCTGGGTTCGATGATCAGCCGGGCGCTCGAACAATCCCGCTATCTGATCGTGATTTGTTCGCCGCGCGCGGCCGGGTCCTACTGGGTCAATCAGGAGATTCTGGATTTCAAAAGACTCGGGCGCGCTAATCGCATTCTGGCCCTGATCGTCGATGGTGAGCCGAATGCATCCGATGGCAAGCCCGGCTTCGGCGCGGAGTCGGAGTGCTTTCCTCAGGCGCTCAAGTATGCGCTGGGAGCCGACGGCAATCTCAATAAGTCCCACCCAGCCGAGCCCATTGCGGCCGACGCCAGGCCGGGGATGGATGGAAAGATCGACTGCAAGCTGAAGTTGGTGGCCGGCGTTCTGGGAGTCAACTACGACGACCTGAAACGCCGCGAAGAGCGGCGGCGCCGCCACCGGCAACGCATCGTCATCGCGGTCTCCGCGGCGCTGGTTCTTACCTTTGCATCGCTCACCGCAGTCGCTTTCTGGCAACGGAGCGTCGCCAAAACGGAAACAAAGAAAGCCAACTTAGCGACGCAAAAGGCAGAGACAGAAGAGGCAGAAGCGCTTGCGCAGAAACACGTCGCAGAGACGCAGAAGGCCATCGCGGTTGAAAAGACCGTTGAAGCGGAGAACGAAAAGGAGCAGGTGGAGACGCAGACATCGGCCGACGAGGAAGACCTGGCGCGCGAGGCTCTGCTGCGCGGCGATCCGCTGACGGCCGTGCAACACTTGAGCCTGGCTTACGAGGCCGAGCCCGAGGACCCTGGCGTTCGGCTGTTGCTGCACACTGCGATGAGCGGGCTCGATGGATTATCGACGGTGCTGCACGGCGACGCCGGCGCGCTGGCCTATGTTGAAGTGGCGCCGCAAACCGGGCTGATTCTAACCGCCTCCAACGATGGCGAGGCCGAAGTCTGGGACCCCAAAAATGGCTCGCCGGTCGCCGTCATGGGCAAGAGCGGCAATGTGAGCAATACGATTCGCAATGCTACGTTCGCTCCCGACGGCAAATACGTTTTCTTTGCCAATTACTCCGACGCCTTTCTGGAAGACGTGACGACGGGCAAGAAGGTTTCCTTCTCTCCGGGCCAGGGCCGGAGATTCGTGAACTTGGCGCTTTCCTCCGATGGCAAGATCGCGATCGGCACCGTGGGGAGTGCCGTGCTGAGCTCCGACGGGAAAAACTACAGCTACACCACGCAGATTGTTGCCTATAACAGCAGCGACGGCCATCAAATTTCGCAAGTCGTCATCCCCGGCGCTTACGCAGTCATCGCCGCTCCCGGATCCGGAGAGCAGGCCGTTCTCGTCGGCGGCTCGACCATGCGCCAGGTGCTCGTGGTGGAGGCCGGTACGGGCAAAACCATTGCGAAGATACCCCTCGCCGGGAACGATATGGCGCTCGTGAGTCCACGCGGCGACCTCGTCCTGGTGAATCATTCTCCTCAAATCCAGCCGCCGGACATTTATTCGGCGCGGACCGGCGCTCACGTGGCGCAATTGAGCACGAAGGATGTCTTGGCTGCCAAGGCCTCGTGGAGCCCTTCCGGTCGCTATGTGTTGTCGGCGTACTTTTACAGCGGAGGAGTGGCCAACGAGGCGCTTTGGGACGCATCAACCTGGAAACCGGCACACGTTTGGAACACGATCTCATCGGCGACGGCCATCAACCAGGCAGAAACGCTTTTGGCATCGGTCTCAGGCAGCGCGATCGAGGTATGGGATCTTCACTCGGGCGCGTTATTGAAGCAGTTCAACGACCAAATCTGTGCCGATGACTCCCAGGGCGCTCCTTCGACCGTAAATAGCCACGTCGGATTCTCGCCCGATGGAACGCGCTTGATCAACACGGGCGGCGGAACCTGCGCCACGATCTGGAACTGGCAGAAAACCCGGCTTCCGCAGCTGGTGCTTTCAGGCGACGGCCGCACCGTGAACAGCATTGCCTTCAGCACGGATGGAAGCCGGGCCGTAACGGGCTCGAACGATGGCACGGCTGTGGTGTGGAACGCGAAAACCGGGGCCGCTGAGTTCACGCTCCAGAGTGAGGCTGTTCCTCGCGGCGCTGCTGTGCCCATGGCATTCTTCACTCCCGATGGGAAAGAGGTCGTCACTGGAGGCAGCCCCCCCCAGACCGGAAGCTGCTCCGAGCAAGCTGCGCTTTGGAATGCGTCCAACGGCGCTCTGCTCCGCACTTTGAATTTCGATGCGCACGCGAACGTCATCTGCGACACGATTCGCGTCGGCGTGGGCCGGCAAGGCAACCGCGCCGTTACTGTCAGCAGCGACGGCTGGGGCGCGCTATGGGATCTGGCCGCGGAGAAACAATTGGCCGGCATGCAGACTGAAAATGGCGCCAACGTGCGTGCGCTAACGTTTTCCCGGGACGGATCGGAGTTTGTCGTCGCTGACGCCAGCGGATATGCGTTTGTCTTCGACTCACTCAAAGGAACGCTGAAGCGCAAGGTCGGTAAACCGGGAACGCCGCTTGTCGCGGCCGAGATTGCTCCTCAAGACGACAAGGTGCTCACCGCCGACGACAAGGGACACATCGCTGTCTGGAGCCTGGCCGACGGCCGCGCGCTTGAGAACATCAACGGGGCCGCGGGTGCGTCCGCCGTCAACGACGTTCACTTCAGCCCCGACGGGGCGACAATTATCGCCGCCTGCGACGACAGCAAAATCCGCACCTGGAATGCGCAAACTGGCCAGCCGGAATTGACCGCAGCCGAAGAAAAGCTGCCGACCTTGATGCCCTTCGGTGTGCCCTTTCATTCCGACCTGGCCTTTGGCCTCGGCCCTCTGCAGGCAGGCATGCTGCGCGTGAGCTACTCGCCCGATGGATCGTTCATTGCAGGGGCCGATAGCCTCGGAGGCATCGTGGTTTGGGACGCCAAGACCGGCAAGCAGCTGCTGGCATTGGGAGTCCAGGGTGGGCGCGTGAGCTCGCTGGCATTCAGTTCCGACGGCGCCCGTCTCGGCAGTTCCGGCGAAGATGGCACGGCGAAAATCTGGGACCTGAGCCTTGCGACCCGCACTCCCGCCGATATCAAGCGCGAGCTTGCAGCAATCAACGAGAAACCGTCCCGCTAATTCCTAACGAACGTGCTGACTCGCTTCATCCTGACTCCGCCGACTCCGCCAGCCCGGCCGCCTCGTCCCCTTGGTCCCTCGGTCCTTGTCGTTCCGCCGCTCCTGTGGCCTCCGTCACATTCGCACGAATCTGGAAATCGTAATATTATCCTTGGAAGCTTTCATGAAGAGCCCCGCCAGCCCGCTCGCCGCGCCGCCCGTCCGCACAACCGACGCGCCCCGCCCCCGCCTACTCTCGCTCTTCGACGATGTTGCCGGAAATCTTCGCGGCAAAGTCATCGGCGTCTACGGCCTGCTCTTCCTCTTTAATGCCGGCGCCTGGATCTGGGCCGCCATCGCCTTCCGCCACTTCCCGCTCCTGCTCGGCACCGCTCTGCTCGCCTACAGCTTCGGCCTCCGCCACGCCGTTGACGCCGACCACATCGCCGCCATCGACAACGTCACGCGCAAGCTCATGCAGGAAGGCAAGCGCCCGGTCGCCGTCGGCCTCATGTTCTCGCTCGGCCACTCCACCATCGTCGTCATCGGCTCGGTCCTCATCGCCGCCGCTGCTCTCGCCCTTCAGCACCGCATGGACGCAGCTCGCTCCATCGGCGGTTTCATCGGCACACTCGTGTCGAGTCTCTTCCTCTTCGCCATCGCCATCGTCAACATCGTCGTCCTCGCATCCATCTATCGCGCCTTCGTCCGCGTCCGCGCCGGCGCGCCCTACGTCGATGAGGACTTCGATCTCCTCCTCGCCAACCGCGGATTCCTCGCCCGAATCTTCCGGCCCATGTTCGCCATCATCCGTCGCAGTTGGCACATGTACCCGCTCGGCGTCCTCTTCGGCCTCGGCTTCGACACCGCAACAGAAATCGGTCTCCTCGGCATCTCCGCCGCCGAAGCCTCCCGCGGACTTCCACTCGGCTCCATCCTCGTCTTCCCTGTCCTCTTCGCCGCCGGCATGTCCCTCATTGACACCACGGACAACATCCTCATGCTCGGAGCTTACGGCTGGGCCTTCATCAAGCCCGTCCGCAAGCTTTACTACAACCTCACCATCACCTTCGTCTCCGTCGTCGTCGCTTTGCTCATCGGCGGCATCGAGGCCCTGGGACTCCTCGCCTCTCAGCTCCATCTCGGCGGCAGCTTCTTCCTGGCCATCCTCCGCCTCAACTCCAGTTTCGGAACCCTCGGCTACTTCATCGTCGGCCTCTTCGCGCTCAGTTGGATCGTCTCCATCGCCGTCTACAAATGGCGTCGCTTCGACGACCTCGAATTCGGCGACTGAGCGGCTCCTGTTCCCTCGTTCCCTTGTTCCCTGTCTTTCCGTTCCCTCGCTCCCTTGCTCCCTCGCTCCCTTGCTCCCTGTTTTCCCGCATCGCGCGCCGCACCAACTCCGCTAGCCCGCCAACTTGCCAACTCGCCATGTGCGCTTGAGTGCACCCCAACCCGCCAGTTCCGTTCCCTTGCTCTGTCGTTCCCTCGTTCCCTTGGTCCCTTGGTCCCCGCCTTGATATAACAAACAGGCATGTCTCCATCCGCCCGTTCCGTCGCCTCTCCGCGCGTCGTCAGCATCGGAGACTTCCGAGCCATCGCCCAGCGCCGCGTGCCCAAGTCCGTCTTCGATTACCTCGATGGCGGCGCAGAAGGCGAGATCACCCTCCGCGAAAGTTGCCGCGTCTACGAGGACCTCACCTTCCGTCCCCGCCACGCCGTAGCCTTCGACCATTGCAACCTGCGCACTCGCGTTCTCGGCTTCGATCTCGCTCTGCCATTCCTGCTCGCTCCCGTCGGCTACAGTCGCCTCATGCACCCCGTGGGCGAAGTCGGAGCAGCACGTGCCGCCGGCAACGCGGGCACCGCCTACATTCTCTCCACCATCTCCGGCCACAAACTCGAAAACGTAAAAGCCGCCTCCACCGGCCCCGTCTTCTATCAGCTCTATCTCATGGGTGGCCGCGGCGCTGCCGAAGCCTCCATCGAGCGCGCCCGCGCTGCCGGCTTTTCCGCGCTCGTCGTCACCATCGACACTCCCGTCTCCGGCATCCGCGAGCGCGATTTCCGCAACGGCATGAAGGAGCTGGTAAGCGGCAACCCCTTCCAGAAAATTCCCTATCTTCCGCAAATCCTCTCGCGCCCCGGCTGGGTCATCGGCTTTCTGCGCGACGGAGGCATCCAGCCGCTCCCCAACGTCGTCATCCCGGGCAAAGGCCCCATGCCGCTCATCGATGTCGCCGTTGCCCTCGCCGAATCCGCCGTCACATGGAGCGATCTTGCCTGGATTCGCGAGCACTGGCGCGGCCCCATCGTCGTCAAGGGCGTTTTGACCGCCGACGACGCGCGCCGCGCCGTCGATGAAGGCGCAGCAGCCATCTCCGTCTCCAATCACGGCGGCCGCCAGCTCGATTGCGTTCAATCTTCCCTGCGCGCTTTGCCTGAAGTCGTCGCGGCAGTCGGCGGCCAGACTGAGATCCTCATGGACGGCGGCATTCGCCGTGGCGCCGACATCGTCAAGGCTCTCTGCCTCGGCGCCCGCGCCGTGCTCTGCGGCCGCGCCTACGCCTACGGCCTCGCCGCCGCCGGAGAAGCCGGAGTCAATCGCGCCATCGAAATACTCCGCACCGACCTCGACCGAACCCTGCGCCTCCTCGGCTGCCCCTCCGTCGCCGCCCTCGATCGTTCCTATGTCAACGTTCCAAAATCCTGGGACGTAAACTGATTTCTTCGGCGACTGAAAAGCGGGCTTTGTTTTCTGATCTCTGTTCTCTAATCTCTGTTCTCTGGTCTCTGAACTGTCATCCTGAGGTCGCCGCGGCGACCGAAGGATCTGCGGTTGCTTTTCGTGAAGCAGAATCGAGAACAATCGAAAACCATACAGTCGAACCGTGGAACTGTGAAACTGTGGCCGCAAATTGTTGATTCTGCGGGCTCCACAGTTTCACAGTTTCACAATTACAAAAAACGGCATGGGGGGTGGGGCCGGCGGTATAGGGGGGTGGGTGCCGAAGGCATGGGGGGTGGGGTAAAGCAGCTTCCAGCTGCCAGCTCCTGGCCTTCAGCTTTCAGCCGCAGCTCTGAGACAGCGGCGTTGCTCGCGACGTTGGTCTCGCCCTTCTGGTCCCTTTTCCCTAATCCCTGGTCCCTGTCTTTCGGTCCCTTGTTCCCTTGGTCCCTCGTCCCTGTCTTCATCATGGAACCATTGTGCGCCAAATGGGCGTAATTATCGGCAAATGGAAGTTATTTGGATGCAGTGACTTGGGAGTTTTGGGGGTTGACAGCCCCCCGGCCGCCCATTTTTTGAGGAGTAAGGTAGCCAGCGAAGCCGCGCTCAAATCCG
Organism: uncultured Acidobacteriaceae bacterium; assembly: GCA_963823805.1. Classification (GTDB taxonomy): domain Bacteria; phylum Acidobacteriota; class Terriglobia; order Terriglobales; family Acidobacteriaceae; genus Telmatobacter. The sequence continues at coordinate 1,249,792 of CAWGMW010000001.1, forward strand.
CGTCCCAACGCGCAGATCAGACCGCTAAACCCCTGTCGACTCGCCGTTACTGACCGGTGGCTCTGGGAACGTCCCGTCTGTCCCCAGGTTTTCAAGTTTCTCCGCCAGTATGCTTAGGAACCTCATCCCACAAGCCGACATCGCAGTAGTAATTCGGAACCGCACCCGAACGTGACTGTCTCAGCGCGGGGGCGCAGGTTGGAAGAGCGCAAAGGAAGCTCTAGCTTGCCCTAGACCACGACCGCATCTGCTCCATGCTTGCGGTTGCACCAACTGTTTGAAATTTAGAAACCGCCTCTTCCGCTGTGGCGAGGGAGACCGCCCACAGAATGGTGGAAGGAACCTTGTCTAGTAGGTCCATCGCTTCTTTCAGATCAAGACCTGTCACCTCGCGAATCACTTTGATGGTGTTGATCTTGTTTGGGCCCACATTCGAAAGAGTCACCTTTCGATCACCGGAGCCCGGTTGCGCTGGGACGATACCATCGCGCCAGGCGCGAAAGTCATTTAGCTCTTTGTAGGCTTGTGTGGTCCCTTGTGCCAAGACAGGTTCGTCCTGATTGCACTTTGCGATCACGACCTGTAGGTTTACAATTTTCGATCGAAACGGCGCTCTCAGGCGCGACCGGGAATACAATGTGCCAATCAGTCCCGCCAAGATCACAACCAAGAGGATCACATTTTCCATCGCCACTTCAAACGCATTTCTTGATTTCGAATCATTGAAAATTACCGGTGATAAGACCGCTATCAGAATCCCGACTACGAAGGGCGCTAGAAATGCAAATAGGCACCCCGTTCCGCAGCCGTACTGCTCACTCATCGATCGTTTTTGATGTTCGATTTCAAGATTTGTCCCGTTCCGGGCCGCCTCGTTTCTTGCAGCTGCGTCCTGCCAAGCTTTAAGACGAGAGGCAAGCGAAGCATCCGCCGTTTTGAGGAGAGATTGGGTCTCGGCGTCCAATTTCAAGTCCATGCCGACAAGATCGGCGTAACGGCTTTCATACGCTTTCTTTGCGTCGGCAATCCTCGCCTCTGCCGCGTCCAAGTCCGGACTGCTTTCTTGGTTGATTGTGCTTTCGCTTGCCGGTCGCCACATATAAGTTTGTTTCTCCCCAATACCGTCAGCCAGCTTTCTGGTTGTCCCCCAAATGGCGACGATCCCAGATTCCGCCATCGCCGGTCAAAATGGAAATCTGGGTTCATCTGCCTACGCGACACCTCTCCTTGCCCAGCTTAATGCCTCCGCCGCAGTCTTGAACTTCTTCAGGACCTGTTGCGCCAGCGGGCCAGGTCCTGCAATCGTTTCGTGCTCGATCTCCTTGACCAAATCCCTGAGGCTGTCGAAGTCCCTGTCTTCCGCGGCTTTCAGGAAGTACCTTCGGTCTCTGTCGGCTAGAAGCTCAAAGCACTCCTTAACGCCCTCCCGCCTTCCAAGCAACGCACAACACTTGGCCCGTGTGTATGCAATCTCGAGAAACTCAGGCCACAGCGATCCTGCTTTCGCGAGGAAGCCAAGAGCCATCTCCAGCAGCGGACTCAGATCGTTCGCGCTGCCATCCCCGAGCGTCTTCTCGCCCTCCACGTAGGCTGCGACGGCTGTGTGGAAATAAGCTTCGGCCGCATACCGGTTCCAATCGTCGATGCGGCCTCTCTTCGCCTCGGCATATCGAGCAGCCGCAAGCAGGTGCTCGGTCGCATTTTTCAGATTCCTTGTACCTTTGCCGTAGAGGTAGAGCTTCCCAATGTATAACTGCAGTGAGAAATCTACGTCGTTCTTTTGTTCCGATTGCAGAAACCTTTCAAGTGCTTTGTCGTCAAGTCCGTCCCGCAGACGATCCACGCCTTGTCTGTAGAGTTCGCGAGCCTGTTTATCCAGCGGGGCGTCGAGCGCGGCGCTTATCGCATCCAGCTTCCTAGCGATGTCTGCCATGATGGAGATTTGCGTATCCATCCGGTCCGCCAGAAGCGAAAAGCCCCAATTGAACTCAGCACGAAGATCCTCGATCCCGGTTTGCAGCCCCTCGATGCCCGTCCGCAGCCCTTCAAAGCCTCCGCGCACGCTTGCGTGCAGATCCTTGCTCTCTCGTGTCAGTGCTTGCGTGCCTTCGCCGGCATTACGGATATCTTCATCAATGTCCAGCAGATAGTTGTCCCACTTGCGGAGACCGTAGTAATAGGTACGGAACATCTCGACGGACCCTCCTTCGACGCTTGAAAGGAAGAATCATACCTACAAGGATTCTGCGCGTTTCGAGGTAATGAATATTATCGCTCCGCAGGTTGACCTTTTGCTTTCCCTCTGGAGAAAGTCAATCGCGAGCCATTGTTTTGGTGAGCCGGGCCATCTACTGGTCCTTTTCTGACGCTCACTCCTTATAAACGTTAGGTTCCTATCGGGACTGCCGCGGCAGACGAGGCGAGGTTGTGGCCGGAGCATTCGTCCGGGGCAGTTTCGATAGGATCGTTTGAACTGAGCCGCAGGCGTTTGCGGCGGATGCGGTGATCTACCTATGTACTTTCAATGGCGCGGTCCCGCCGATCGTAGCTTTTGTGAGCACGGAACTGAGCCGGCCGAGCGGGGGCAACCGCTTCAATGAGTGGAGTTGAGTGCTGCGAGGAGGGCGCGAGTGCCGTATATGGGGTGTGTGAGCAGCTTGCGGGCATAGGACGGCGTTGCATGCGCGAGCGTGCCATGGGGCGACGGGGGTAGATGAATCGTGGGCCATGGATGTTTTATGAGCTGTCAATGCTGCGCCTCTGCGGGGTTGCGGGACCCTGGTCGGAGCGGAAGTAAAGTTGAGCGCCGGTGACCCGTTCAATGACCAACATAGTTCCGGTGCAAACCGGACAGCGCATCAGGTTGGCCGTCTCAGGGCGATCAGTGCCGGGTGCTGTGCCGAGCAGCTGGCGGCAGCAGGCGAGGGCGGTCTCCCTTCTTCGGTTGGCGAACAGTCCGAAGTGGCGAATGCGGACCAGCCCTTTGGGCAGGACGTGAAGAAGAAATCGGCGCAAGAACTCATCTGCTGAAACCGTCATGATCTTGTTCTTGCCGCCGTGCGCGTAGTCCCGCCAGCGGAATGACACGCGATCGTTCTCAAAGGCCACGAGTCGATGGTTGGAGATGGCAACGCGATGAGTGTAGCGAGCCAGATAGTTGAGGACATGTTCGGCGCCGCCGAAGGGCGGCTTGGCGTAGACGACCCAGTCCTTCTGGCCGAGTTGCCAGAGGAAGTGGCTGAATGCGCCAGGTGAAGCAAGCTGTAGCAGTGAACCGTGGAACTGCAGTCTATCCTGTTCAAACAACTCACGGAGTTGGTCGCAGAACTCGTCGCGGAAGACACGGCTGAGTCGCTTGACGGGCAGGAAGAATCGGCGCGGGGAATCTATCCATCCGGAACCATCGAGGGCGAGGCCGCCAGCGGGAACAATGTAGTGAACGTGGGGATGATGCTCAAGGTTCTGTCCCCACGTGTGGAGCACGCCGAGAAATCCGATATCGGCTCCCAGGTGTCTGGGATGGCGAGCCAGTTCGAGCATGGTCGCGGCGCTGGCGCGGTAGAGCAAATCATAGAGCAGCCGCTTGTTCTGGAGGACTAAGGCGGAGAGTTCGTGGGGCAGAGTGAAGACGATGTGGAAGTACGGTACAGGCAACAGTTCAGCCGAACGCGCGGCCAGCCACTTGGCGCGCACGTTGCCCTGGCACTTCGGGCAGTGCCGATTGCGGCATGAGTTATAAGAGGCGGTCAGATGGCCACAGCGGATGCACTTATCGCGATGACCGCCCAGTACCGCGGTGCGGCACCGGACGATGGCATCGAGTACCTTGCGATGCGCCCATGCAAGGTGAGACTTGTGCCCTTCCCAGAATCTGTTGCCCGCTGCGCGGACGATGTCAGCCACCTCGAGGGTGGGCCGGCTCACCGCTTCATCAACCTCCTGGACCGCTTCACTTCATCGAGGCTCGACACCTCGATGGCTTCGAGAGGACTGGCGATAGCCTGCAGATGGCGGCGGGACAGATGCAGGTAGAGTGCCGTGTCGCCGATCTTGGCATGGCCAAGCAGAACCTGGATAGTGCGCAGGTCGGCGCCGGCTTCCAGCATGTGGGTCGCGAAGCTGTGTCGAAGCAAATGAGGTGCAACGCGCTTGCTGATGCCGGCGCGCTTACCAGCCTCGTTCACAGCCGCCCACGCAACCTTCGGGGTAATCGGCTTATCTGCGCGCCAGTTGTTCACAGTGCCTGGGAACAGGTAGGTCTTGGGCTTCATCCAGCGCCAGTACTCACGCAGAGTCTCCAACAGCTTGGGACTCAATAGAACATCGCGGTCGCGTCCGCCCTTGCCCTTGTGGATACGAATGACCATCCGTTCGCTGTCGACATCCGAGACCTTGAGATGGCACAGTTCCGAGCAGCGGATGCCGGTTGAGTACAGTGTCATCACCATGGTGCGGCGCATCAGGTTCTCTGCTGAATCAATCACCCGCTGAACCTCTTCGGGGCTGAGCACAACGGGAAGTTGCCTGGGACGCTTGGGAAATGGAATGTGCTCGGGGAGATACGGGCGTCGCAGCGTCTTGACGTAGAGAAATCGCAAAGCTGCGGTGCACAATGCAATCGTCCCTGCCTGGAGCTTGCGCTCTCGAAACAGATAGGCCTGATACTGCCGGATATGATCCGGTCCCAATCTGTCTGGCGAGCGGTGAAAATACCTGGAGAAGTCTTCTACCGCGTGTAGGTAGGTGCTGATCGTGTTCTGTGAGTAGTTGCGACGCTGGAGCTCGTCCAGCATCTTCTGCCGAAGATGGGTCACAAAAACCTCCTTGTGACCCAAAACTTAAATGGCCTGAAAGGCTGGCCGACCACCACCGCCGCAGCGTCCGCCGCGCCGCAGGCTTAGTTCAAACGCCGGTGCAGGCATCAACCCCTCCCAATGCCCATTTGAAAAGATCGCCCGCCGCCCGCAACCCCCTCCTCGCCCATTTCCCCCACAACCCACTGAAAATACTCGGCAAATTCTTTTTTGAAGTTTGCCGGTCATTATGCCCGTTTGGCACAATGGCCGCATGATCGTCGATCAGCCCAGAATCGCCCTCTGCGGCTCCCTGTTCCCTCGTTCCCTGCCCGCGGCCCCCACATCTCACTTCTTCGCTATCTTAATTCGAATATGCTAATATTCAACCATGCCAGACTCCCTGCGCCGCTTTAAAGCCGACATCTTTCAGGCCCTCGCCCACCCCGCCCGCATTGCCATTCTCGAACTCCTCAGCGACGGTGAGCTCTCCGCTGGCGTGCTCATCGAAAAACTCGGCATGGAGCAGGCCAATGTCTCCCAGCACCTCGGCGTGCTGCGCGCCAAACAACTCGTCGTCAATCGCAAAGCCGGCAATCAGGTCTTCTACTCTGTTCGCGACCGCACCATTATCGAGGTGCTGCAACTCATGCGCACCTACTTCCACACCCAGCTGAAGGAAACTTCGGGAATGTTGGATGAACTAGAGAAACCCCTGGAGATCGTTCATTGAATCTGACTGACAGGCGGCTTCCCCGCTCCCTTCAGTGTTTGCAAGGCTACACAGCCAGGCAGCTTTCGCACGATCTCATCGCAGGTCTCACGGTGGGGCTCGTGGCGCTGCCGCTGGCCATGGCCTTCGCCATCGCTTCCGGCGTCTCCCCGCAAGCTGGCCTTTACACTGCCGTCGTCGCCGGCTTCCTCATCTCGGCCCTGGGCGGTTCGCGCACCCAGATCGGCGGGCCCACAGGCGCATTTGTCGTCATCGTGGCCAGCATCGTTGCCCGCTTTGGAACCGCCGGCCTCGCGCTGGTGGGAATCATGGCTGGCGTTCTGCTGCTCATCATGGGATTCACCGGTCTAGGCGCCGCCGTCAAATACATCCCGCGCCCCGTCACCATCGGATTCACCAACGGCATTGCTCTGCTCATTGCCTCTACACAAATCAAAGATTTTCTAGGCCTAACCACGCCACCGGTTCCCAGCGAATTCCTCCAGCGCATCGCCGTCCTCGTCCGCTCCATCGGGACCACCCATTGGCAATCGCTCGCAGTAGCGGCCGCATCGCTCGCCATCATTCTTCTCTGGCCGCGCCTCACTCGGCGCATTCCGGGCACCATCGTTGCGTTGCTCGTCACCACGGCCGCGGCCGCTCTTCTCCATCTGCCCGTCGAAACCATCGGTACCAGGTTTGGCGGAATCCCTCAGGGTCTCCCGCACCTTTCATTCCCCGTTCTCCACGCGGCCCACATTCTTCCCTTGCTCCCGTCCGCCTTCACAGTCGCGCTACTCGCCGCCGTTGAAAGCCTGCTCTCCGCAGTCGTCGCCGATGGCATGAGCGGCGATCATCACAACTCCAATGTGGAACTGGTCGCGCAGGGCGTCGCCAACATCGCTTCGCCGCTTTTTGGAGGCATTCCTGCCACGGGCGCAATCGCACGCACCGCCACCAACATCCGCTCCGGCGCTCTCACTCCAGTCGCGGGAATGGTTCACGCCCTCACTCTGCTCGCCGTTCTTCTGGTAGCTGCTCCGCTGGCCCGCTTCGTGCCCTTGGCCACTCTCGCCGCGGTCTTGTTCGTCGTGGCCTACAACATGGGCGAATGGCGCGAAATCGGCACCATCCTGCGCTTATCCGGAACCGATATTGCTGTCTGGCTGGCCACTTTTTCTCTCACCGTGCTTGCCGACCTAACCGTAGCCGTCGGCGTGGGCATGGCGCTCGCCGCGCTTCTCTATATCTATCGCATTGCTGAAACCACTACGGTCGCTCCTGTCACGCGCGAGTATCTGCGCGACGGCCAGGCCCACATCCTCCAGGACAAGGACATTCCTTCGCACGTCACCATCCTTCGCATCCACGGCCCGTTTCTCTTCGGCACCACCGAGAAACTCGCTGAAGCCACCACGCATCTGGGCCAGTTTGGCGATGTTGTCATCCTGCGCCTCCGCAATATGACCGCGCTCGACGCCACCGGCATCCACGCTCTGGAACAGTTTTCTGAGCGTCTCCACAAAGCTGGCAAAGCGCTGCTGCTCTGCGGCGCGCGCGACCAGCCGTCGCAACTCCTCTCGCGCTCCGACTTCCTCAAGCGTGTCGGCCCTGAAAATGTATTGCCCAACGTGCAGGACGCGCTCAATCGCGCTCGTGAGATCCAGGGCGATTTCTCGGGCATCGGCCACGAACTCGCGCTCGACCTAGAGCATCACCCGCTCTAGAGTGGGGATCGCGTTTACCGGCTTGCTCGCAACTCCGCCAGCCCCGCCGTTTCTGAGCTCATTAACCAGCAACTGCGAACTTTGAACTGTTTTCTGAACTGTCCCCTACGCACAAAGCACGAAGGCCGCCCGATTCCCTGGGCGGCCCTCATGCTGCATCTTTCCGTCAAGTCGGTTTCACTTCGCTGACATGATCTGGTCTTCCACCTTGTAAGTGACCGTGTGGTCGATGGTGCAGGCCTTGTCGATCTGCGCGAACGCATCGTCCGTAGTCATCTCGGGATGGACCTTCTTCCAGCGGGTGATGAAGTCGGGTCCGAAGTAATTGAGCATAGCGTCCCAGCTGGGGTAGATGTCGACGGTGCTCACGTGGGGCTTATCCTTTTCGCCACTGGGCATTCTCTGTATGTTCACGGCCCAGCCATCCTGCACGCCCTCTTTCACGCCTTCCTCAGCGAGCGGCTGCCAAAGCCTCTTTTCCGCGGCGACGCACTGGCCCGTGTTGGTTACGCTCATGGAGTTGAAGACCAGGTAGTCACCCTTTTTCGATCCGCCAACCAGCACCTGATATTGGGTGATGTTGTTTGACACCAGTTCGCCCACATCGCTGAGGTGATCGTGCCACTCCTGCAGCGTGGAAGCGACACCGGCTTTTTGCAGGACGGCCGTCATCTCGTCGTCGCTGAGAGGCGCAGCAGGCAGGCCGGGATAGAAGCTGACGAGAACGTAGTCGCACCCCGCATCGGTCCCCGCGGGGATGACGGTGCGCAGTGCAATCCACCCTGAGACCGCTCCCGAATCAACGCGCGCCTGCTCTACCTTGCGATAGTCTCCGCTGAGCAGCGCGCTAAACGCAGCGGTTTTCCCGGGCTTGACCCGGACACAGGAAATGCTGTGATAACCGGACGGCGCTTGTTGTGCAACAAGTGTCACGGAGAGTGCCGCAGCCATCGCGACGCCCCAAACCATAGGCCGTATTTTCATTGCAAAACCTCCTTGGTCGTTGCTGTTTCGTGTTTTGTGTGGTACTCGACGTTCGAAGTGGCAGGGGAGGCAAACTTGAACGTTCGTCGCGCTACGTGGAAGATTTTGGGACCGGCCGCCCGGTCAGTAACTCCGCTGGCGCCGCTAACTCTGCTAGCTCCGCTAGCGCCGCTGCTTCCTAGCTTTTCAGCCAGTCTTTGACCTTCTGCGCAACCACGTCGCGGCCAACGTCCGAAATCGCATTGGTGAGCGGAATCTGTTTCGGGCAGACTTCGACGCAGTTCTGCGCGAAGCCGCACTCCTGAATGCCGCCGTCGCCGGCCAGTGCCCTCAGCCGCTCCTCTTTGTAAACTTTGCCCGTGGGATGGTTGTTGAACAGCTTCACCTGCGCGATCGTTGCCGCGCCAACAAACCCGGTCACGTCGTTGAACTGCGGGCAAACCTCCATACAGCAGGTGCAGCTGATGCAATTCGACAGCGGATAATTCGCTTCCTGCTCCTGCGGATAGACGCGCGGCCCCGAGCCCAGATCGTACGTGCCGTCCACCGGAACCCACGCCTTCACCCGCATCAGATTTTCAAACAGAACCGATCGGTCGACCTGCAAATCGCGCACCAGCGGAAATTTTGTCAACGGCTCAACCTTGATCGGCTGCTCCAGGTTGTCGACGAGTGCCGAACACGCCATGCGCGCCTTACCATTGATCCTCATCGCGCACGACCCGCAAATCTCCTCGAGGCAATTGGAATCGTAGGCGATCGGCGTCGTCGGCCTTCCGTCGGCTGTGACCGGGTTCCGGGCGATCTCCATCATCGCCGAAACAACATTCATCCCCGGCCGCCACTCCAGCTCAAACCGCTCCCACACCGCCTCCGCCTCGGGGCTGGCCTGGCGCTTGAATTCAAAAGTGACTGTCCTCGTCGCCATGATCCCTTTCTACTAATTCGTCGCTCGTTCCGGCGCAGCTCTCGTCCAAAAGCCCGCCGCACGCAGTGCCCGCGTCAGTAATGTCTCGGCCGCGGCTTGATGTACTGCGTATCCACTTCCTCGAACTCGAACTTCGGTCCCTCCACGCTGCCCGTGAAGCTCGCCTTTGTCGTCTTCAGGAACCGCTCGTCGTTGCGGTCGGGAAAATCCGGCTTGTAATGCGCGCCGCGCGACTCATCGCGCAGAATCGCGCCCAGCGTAACCGTCCGCGAAATCTCCAGCATGTTTTTGAGTTGCCGCGCGAACGCAAAGCTGGTGTTGGCCCACTGGCTCTTGTCGCTCAGGTTCACGCGCTTGTACCGCTCAAGCAGCTCCACGACCTTCTCGTCGGCCTCTTTCAGGTCCTTGTTGTAGCGGATCACCGTCGCGTGCTCGGTCATGGTCTCGCCCAGCTCGCGCCACAGCTTGAAGGGATTCTCTCCGCCCTCATTCTTGATGAGCTTGCCGTTGATCTCCGCCTGCCGCGCCACTTCCGCCGCTGCTCCGCCATCGCCTTCCACTACCGCCACGCTCTTCGCATACTGCATCGCGTTCGGTCCCGCTTTGAATCCGCCAAAGATGCAGCTCACCAGCGAGTTCGCGCCGAGCCGGTTCGCGCCGTGATACTGGTACTCGCACTCGCCCGCGGCAAAGATGCCCGGAACGTTGGTCATCTGGTTGAAGTCCACCCAAAGCCCGCCCATCGTGTAGTGCATGCCGGGGAAGATCTTCATCGGCTCCACGCACGGATCCACGCCGACAAACTTCTCGTAGATCTCCAGAATTCCGCCCAGCTTGTAGTGCAGCGTCTCGCGGTCGATGTGCGTCAGGTCGAGGTAGACCATCGGCTGGCCATCGAGCCCAAGCCCCATCTCAAAGACCACTTTGTGAATGGCGCGCGTGGCCACGTCGCGCGGCACCAGGTTGCCGTACTTCGGATACCACTCCTCAAGGAAGTAGAACCGCTCTGCCTCAGGGATGGCTTTCACGTCGCGCTTGTCGGCTGGCGTCCGCGGAACCCACACGCGCCCACCCTCCCCGCGCGCTGACTCCGACATCAGCCGCAGCTTGTCCTCGCCCGGAATGCACGTCGGATGCACCTGGATGAACTCGCCGTTGGCGTAGTACGCGCCCTGCTGGAAGATCGCCGACTGTGCCGACCCCGTGCACACCACGGAGTTCGTGCTCTTCCCGAAAATCGCCCCAACTCCGCCCGTTGCCAGAATGATCGCGTCCGCGGCAAACGCCTTCAGCTCCATCGTGCGCAAGTTCATCGCCACAATTCCGCGCGCGTTTCCCTTCCCATCGATGATGGCCGACAGAAACTCCCACCCCTCGAACTTATGTACCTTGCCCTCTGCTTCATAGCGCCGCACCTGCTCGTCCAGCGCGTAGAGAAGCTGTTGCCCCGTAGTCGCGCCGGCAAACGCCGTCCGATGGTAGAGCGTGCCGCCGAACCGCCGAAAATCAAGCAGCCCCTCGGGCGTGCGATTGAACGGCACGCCCATGCGGTCGAGCAGATCGATGATCGCCGGTGCCGCCTCGCACATCGCCTTCACCGGCGTCTGGTTCGCCAGAAAGTCGCCGCCATAGATCGTGTCGTCGAAGTGCTGCGCGGTGGTGTCGCCCTCGCCCTTCAGGTTCTTGGCCGCGTTGATGCCGCCCTGCGCGCACACCGAGTGCGAGCGCTTCACCGGCACAATGGAAAACAGGTCCACCGTCCCGCCGGCCTCGGCGATCTTGATCACCGCCGCAAGTCCCGCTAGCCCTCCGCCAACCACGATGATCCTGGGTGCCGCCATGCGTCTTCCTTATGCCTTTCCGCCGCGAATCCTGCTGTGCCTCAAACTCCAAACTGCTGCAAATGGTGATCGAGATGAATGGAATTCAACTCCGACCACTCTTCCGGCGTCATCGGTCCGAAAAAACTGTGCGAATGTTTCGTGCATCCCTCCGGCCCGCCCGCTTGAAATCGGTCAATCAATCCTGCCAGCCTCTCTCGCTCCACATTCAAGTCCCGCTCATCCTTCACTAGGTAAGCCTTGTCCGTCGGCATATTGTGCCCCACCGGCTTGCCGCTCAACATGCTTGCCTTGGCGCGCTTGCCAAAAAGCTTGCCCAGCCACACCTGAGGCAGCACCCGGTCGCCCAGCGAAACTTCCATCGCCACCGAGCAGTGCGCCAACATTTGCGCCGCGCTCATCTTGCCCCAAAGGCGCCGGGTCTCCGGCGTCAACTTCGCCATCCGCTGCTTCAATTCCTCGGCCGTCGCTTTCTCAAAGAGACTCTTCATGCCCGAGCAATTCTCTCTACCTCCGGCGCATGCATCGTCGTCACCGCAAGCGGCACGTTCTCCGGCGCGTTCTGATACTTCGGCCCCACAAACGCCCAGATGCTGGCCAGTCCCATGCCGGCGAGCAGCACGCCAAACGCAACGCAGATGTAACCGAACCTCCGCCGCGCAGTCTCGCCCGGCGTAATGCCCCACTTGGCTGCGAAAAGCCAAACGCCGTAAGCAAAGTGCCAGCAGACGGCGATCATCGCAATCACGTAGACAGCGAGGATCCACGGATTGGCAAGCTCGTGCTGCACCTTCGCGAACGCCATTCCAGGATTCTCAGGCAGGCTCGCCCCCATGAAGCGCTGCGTCGCCACGTGGTAGCCGATGTAGGCAAACGCAATCAAGCCCGTGTAGCGCTGCGCCAAATACATCCAGTTCCCGGCCCACGGGTAGTACACAATGTTCGATTTGCCGCGCAGCCAGATGTAGACGCCGTAGATTCCGTGATACAGGATCGGCAGAAAGATAAAAACCCACTCCAGCACGCGCACCAGCGGCAGGCTGTTCAGAAACTTCACTTGCTCGCCGTACGCGATCGGTCCCTTCAGCGCTTCAAAATTCGAGAGCAAGTGCTCAAGCAGAAAAGCTCCGATGGGAGCGATGCCCAGCAGCGAATGCAGCTTGTGCCAGATAAAACTTGTGCCCTTCCCCGCGCGCAGCGGCTCAACGCCGCGGCGGACGCTATGCGCAGAGGGGGGCGCGGCGGGTTGAACGGTTGCCATGGAAAATTTGGCTCCTAAGAAATGCAGGCTCGGGCCGAAGCAGTCTTAGCCCATGCAGTCCTATATTGAGGGACGGAAACTCGTGCTGTGGTTCACACGCATTATTCGAGGCTGACGTTAGGTCCGTCAAGGCACTCCGTGCTTTTGGGTTTTGGATGAGAGCAGTGGAAGGTCAGCTCGACAGCATCTGCAGCAGCGCCGCAATCGCCCGTCCGCGATGGCTGATCGAAAGCTTCGTCTCTAGATCGATCTCGGCCATCGACTTGCCCAGCTCCGGCAAGTAGAAGAGCGGATCGTAGCCAAATCCGCCCATCCCGCGCGGCGCATCCAGAATCGCCCCTTCCACCGTTCCATCGGCAACCTGAACCACCTCGCCATCGCGCGCGGCAACCAGCGTGCAATGGTAGCGCGCCGTCCGCAGCGCCGCCGGAAACGCCTCCATCTTTTGCAGCAGCACCATGTTGTTCCACACGTCGGTGTTGTCGTTTGCGTCCGGCGAATCCACCAGTCCCGAGTCCGCCGCATACCGCGCCGAGCGCACGCCGGGAGCGCCTCCAAGCGCGTCCACTTCCAGGCCAGAATCATCGGCGACCACCAGCTCACCGGGCGCGAAACGCGAATAGTAAACCGCTTTCGTCGCCGCATTCTCCAGAAACGTGTCGCCATCCTCTTCCGGCGCTGGGATCGTTTCGATCCCCGGAAGCGGTTCGATCTCGACCGAATGGGCCAGCGCTGCGGTGCGAAAGTCGCGCAGCTTTCCTGCACTGGTAGTGGCTGCATAAAGCCGTAGAGCCATAGAACGAGTGTAAAGCGATGCGCCGACGGTTTCCTCCGCTGTACAACACCCCCATGTAACCGATAGGCTTTGAAATTGCTCGCCGTCACTCATTGCAGACCGCCCGCGACAAATTGAAATGGAGTCCAGATGCCGACAGTGATCCTGGCAGGAATCGGATGGCACATCATCGGAGCGGCCTGCGCTGCTTCGTTCTATGCGCCCATCGAGAAGGTGAGAAAGTGGTCGTGGGAGACGACCTGGGCCATCGCCGGATTCTTCTCCTGGATTCTGCTGCCGATCGGTGTCAGCTATCTTCTTCTGCCCAGCTTCCCCGCCTTCTACGCCTCGCTCGATCCCGCCCTCATGGTCCGAGTTGCGCTCTTTGGCGCCATGTGGGGCGTCGGCAACGTCAGTTACGGGCTCACCATGCGCCATCTTGGAATGTCGCTGGGCATCGGTGTCGCCATCGGCGTCACGCTCATCGTTGGCACGCTCGTCCCTCCACTGATGCACGGCCAAGCCGCGATGCTCTTCTCGACACGCAGTGGCCTGTTCACAATGGCGGGAGTTCTGGTGGCCGTCATCGGCGTCGCCGTCGTCTCCTATGCCGGCCATCAAAAAGAAGTGCAACTCGGCGTCGGCGCACAGGAGTTCAACGTCAAGCTCGGCCTCGCCCTCGCTGTCATGTGCGGAATCTTTTCGTCGGGAATGTCGTTCGCCATCGACGCAGCCAAGCCCATCGCCGCCGCTGCGCAACACGTCGGCGTCAATTCACTCTACGCAGCGCTGCCCAGTTACGTTTTGATCATGGGCGGCGGCGCGGTTATCAATCTGAGCTACTGCTTTATCCGCCTCGCCTTCAAGAAAGAGCTTTCCCTTCGCGCCGATCTTGCACAACCGCGCGCAACGCTCCTCAGAAACGGATCGCTGGCCGCGGCCGGCGGAATCATGTGGTACCTGCAGTTCTTCTTTTACGCATGGGGCGCGGCCAACATTCCCGCCCGTCTCGGCTACGTCAACTGGATGCTCCACATGAGCATCTACGTCCTCTGCGGCGGGCTTGTAGGTCTCGCGCTCGGTGAATGGCGGGGAGTGCGCCGCACCCCCATTCGCCTGCTATGGGCCGGAATCCTCGTCATCATCGCCGCCGCCAATCTTGTCGGCCTGGGCATGGCCTCGTAAAGCCAGCAGCTAAGCTTCCGGCAGCGGAACTTCCGCATCGAGCTTTTGCGCCATCAGGTCGGCTCGCAGCTTCTCCACAGTCGAAAAAACCAATCCCTTCATTCCCAGCGCCACCGCGGCATCGACATTCTCCTGCTTGTCGTCGAGAAACAGTGTCTCCTCCGGCCGCGTTCCCAGCCGCTCCAGTGCATAGCGATAAATCGCCGGGTCGGGCTTGGCGACACGCAGTTGATAGCTCCACACCAACACATCGAATCGCCCAAGCCAGTCCAGTTCGCGCTCCATGTGTTCGTGCACCGCGTCGCCCATATTAGAAACGATGGCCGTCAGCAGCCCGCGCTGCTTGAGCGCGAGTTGCCAATCCAGCATCGCTCCATCTCCTCGCGTCCACATCCGCGCGTCCCACAGATTCAGCTCTGCAATCGCCGGCTCGCTCAACGTAAGCCCAGCCTCGCCCACAAGCTTCCGCCAAAACTCAAGACCAGTCAGCTTCCCCTCGTCGTAAGCCTGCCGATCCTTCCAATAAAAGCGGTCGAGCCGCTCCGCCGCAAGCCCGCTGATCCGCTCGAGCTCGGCCCACGCCACTGGGTCCGGCGGCCCCGTCAACACTCTTCCGTAATCAAAAATCACCGCGCGCAGAGCCAACGTCACCTCGCCAACATTTTTTCGCCAACGTCACCCGAATCGCCCCATGTATTGTTGGAGTGGGGCGCTTCTCCATTGTGCACGACCGAAGCTCCCCGCCCGACGAATCCGGCGCGACAGCTCCAACCCACCAACCCGCAGAAACGAACCCGATGCGCTTTTCCGAACGAACTAACTGGAACACCGAAACCACCGACCTCGCTCACGCGCATCGCAAGCGCCTCGAATCCGGCCTACCCATTGCCGACCTCACCGCCTCCAACCCCACGCGCTGCGGCTTCGCCTACCCGCCGTCCCTGCTCGCCGCGCTCACTAGTCCCCGCGCCCTCGACTACGACCCGCAGCCCTGCGGCCTCCTCCCCGCTCGCCAGGCCGTCTCGGCCTACTATGCCGCCCGCGGCGTCGCACTCGATCCCCATCAAATCGTCCTCACCACCAGCACCAGCGAAGCCTACAGCTTTCTCTTCCGCCTGCTCTGCGACCCCGGCGACGAAGTCCTCATCCTCCAACCCGGCTACCCGCTCTTCGACTTCCTCGCCGCCCTCGACGACGTCCGCCTCAGGGCCGCGCCGCTCATCTACGAAAACGGCTGGCAAATCGACCCCGAAAGCATCCGCCGCGCCATCACCCCGCGCACGCGCGCCGTCGTCGTCGTGCATCCCAACAATCCCACCGGCCACTTCACCAAAACCTCCGAGGCCGAGCTCCTCGCCCGCCTCTGCCGCGAATTCGGCCTCGCCCTCATCGTCGATGAAGTCTTCCTCGACTACAGCTTTGCGGACCCGAGCTCCGCCGCGCAGCCCGCCAGCTTCGCCCGCGGCCTTCCGGGCGTCCCCGTCTACGTCGTCAGCGGCCTCAGCAAAATTGCCGCGCTCCCGCAAATGAAAGCCGCCTGGATCGCCGCCATAGGTCCGGAGTGGGAGCATGCCCTCGCCCGCCTCGAAGTCATCGCCGACACGTTCCTCTCCATGAACGCGCCCGTCCAGTGGGCGCTGCCCGCCTGGCTCGCCGGCCGCTCCGCCATCCAGCAGCAAATCCGCCAACGAGTCATCGCCAACCTCGCCGGCCTCGACCATGCCATCGGCTCCGCCAGTGCCGTCCAGCGCCTCGCCGTCGAAGGCGGCTGGTACGCCGTCCTCCGCATCCCCGCCCTCATCCCCGACGACCAAACGGTTTTGGCTCTCCTCGAGCGCGGAGTCTGGGTTCATCCCGGCTACTTTTTCGGCCTGCCAGAGAGCGGCTGGCTCGTCCTCAGCCTCCTCCCGCCCGAGCCCGAATTTAGTAACGGAGTCGCCATCATGATTGACTATTTGGGGACGAATCACGGACGTAACATTACAGCTCTGTAACAACAACCATCCCTTGAACTAATCCATCTATCTCTATGCAACTAAAGATCCGAGCCGGGGCGCTATTTGCCGGCCATTCTCGCTTCCAGCCTCTATGACCGCGACCTCACCACGCAGACCCCTCGCATCAGGGCTTGACTTTATTCATGCCGCAAACCCTGATGTAGCGCCGGTCTCCAGACCAGCTGTACCGGCGGCGTCCTCGCCGCCGGCCGCCTCCCGGCGCTCGCACCTTGCGGGCTCGCGCCCTCCTACCCCCCCACCAAAAACGGATTCCCCTCCCGCTCCTCCCCAATCGTCGTCAGCGGCCCATGCCCCGGCAAAACCCTCGTCTCGTCGGGCAGCGTCATCACCCGCGTCCGCAGCGACGCCATCATCTGCTCTAGGTTCCCGCCCGGAAAATCCGTCCGCCCAATGCTGCCGGCAAACAGCGTGTCCCCCGCAATCAGAAGCTTCAGCTCGGCAAAGTGCAGGCACACCGACCCCTGCGTATGTCCCGGCGTGTGCAGCACCTGCGCCCTGTAGTTCTCCAGCCCCACCACCTGGCCCTCGGCCAGCCCTTCATCCGGCGGCGCCGTCTCCGGAGCGCGAATGCCGAGCCATCCCGCCTGCTCCTCCATCATCTCCAGCTGCGGCAGGTCTCGTTCGTTCATGTAGATCGGCGCTCCCGTCAGCCGCCTCAGCTTCAGCGCTCCGCCCACGTGGTCAATGTGCCCATGCGTCACCAGAATCTGCTTCAGCTTCAGCCCTTGATCTGTCAGGCGCTTCGCGATCCGGCTCACCTCATCGCCGGGATCGATCACAATCGCCTCGCGGCTTTCCTCATCGCCCAAAATCGTGCAGTTGCATGCCAGCGGACCAACCGGAAACGACTCGAAGATCATGCCTTCATTCTAGGGTCTGTTATTAACTTTGGCGCGCGCGGCGCTGGGAGCCAATTCTTCTCAGTTCGCGAAGCGAGGAGCGAACTGTGGCCGGCCTACTGGAGCGACGAGCGACAAAGAAATGGGGAAAATTGGCCCCAGCCCGAAGGGTCGCGGCGCAAATCACGCCATACTTCGTTGTCGTCCTAGGTAGTGGGGCCACCACAACCTTCGTCCTCCGCCTCGACTGGCGCGATTTCCGCTCGCAACGCCTGCGCGTGCAAAAGTTAATAACAGGCTCTAGGCGGATGGGGCCGCCGGCCTCGCGGGTCAGCGCCGGACTGGGTCACGTGACTGAGTGATTAGGCGAGTCTCCTGCCAGCGGTGCTCAGTGAGCCGCCAGGCATCTCCTGCAAAGAATTCGATTGTCACCGGATGCCGCGAAGTTTATTCTGGCGGCTCTAAGGCAACCACACGCTGCTCACCTCCATGGATGACGGGGATACATGGCGCGGATCTTTATCAGCCATTCAAGCGAAGATCAGGCACAGGCGGCGCGGCTGCTCCTTTGGCTGCACGAGCAGGGATTCACCTCGACTTTTCTGGACTTCGACAAGCATCGCGGCATTGCGCCGGGCTCGGACTGGGAACGCAAGCTTTATCAGGAACTGTCGAACGCCGACGCAGTGATTCTGATCCTCACCAGGAACTGGTTCGACAGCAAATGGTGCTTCGTTGAGTTTGCACAGGCGCGGGCGCTGGGCAAGGCAATCTTCCCGCTCGTGGAGTCGCCAACGGGAGAGACGTTTGTCTCGCCGGACATTCAACATCTGGATCTGGTGAAGGACCGGGAAGGCGGACTGGAGCGGCTGCGAGCGGAACTGACCCGAATTGCGATCAACACGCGAGGCGGCTTTCCATGGGACGCGACGCGGCCGCCATTTCCGGGACTGCTGGCTTTCGACGAGGCCGATGCGGCGATCTACTTCGGACGCGACGACGATATTCGCCGGCTGATCGAACGGCTGAGTGCGCGGCGTGCGCAGGGCGGCGAAAAGCTGATCGCATTGTGGGGTGCTTCGGGAGCAGGAAAATCATCGCTTCTGCGGGCAGGCGTGGTGCCGCGCCTGAAGCGCGATCCACACAACTGGATCGTGCTGCCGCCGTTTCGGCCGCAAACTCATCCGCTGGACGAACTGGCGCAGGCCGTGGCGACAGGCCTGAAAGACGCTGCGAATTGGCGGGACTGGCGCGCGGCATTTGAGGCCGAGGATCTGATCCCGAAGCTGTCTGATCTGGCACGCGATGTTCGCGCCATTTATGGGGAAAACGAGGCGCACATTCTTGTAGCGATCGACCAGGGCGAGGAGCTGTTCAGCGGGGTCGATCCAAAACAGGCGGAGCAATTCTTCCGCGTGTTGAACGCGCTGCTCGATGCGAGCCTGCCATTCCTTACGGTGATCGCTTTGCGCCCGGAATACCTTGGCAAGCTGCAGGAGGCGCCCGGGCTCACGGCTCGGTTTGAGGAGTTCCCGCTGAAGCCGATGCCGTTGGATCGGGTGCGCGAGATCATTGAAGGCCCGGCAAGGGTATCCGGTACCGCAGTGGATGACGCTCTGGTCAGGGCGGCCGTTGACGATGCGCGCACCGACGATGCGCTCCCTCTCTTGGCTTTTGCGTTGCGCGAGTTATATGACCGGTCCGCAAGCAGCGGGCGCCTGACCGTTGAGGCCTACCGAGCACTTGGCGACGCATCCGCCGATCTTTCGCCGCTTGAGAACGCGGTGCGGATGAAGGCAGATGAGGTGCTGGGCGCGGCCAAGCCTTCAGCAGAGGATTTGCAAGCCTTGAAGGAGGCCTTCATCCCGGCGATGGTGCGAGTAAATGCGGACGGCGAGTACGTGCGCCGCCCTGCAAATATGGCCGCCCTTCCCGCGCGGGCGCTGCCGGTGGTGGAAGCGCTGGCCAAAGCGCGGCTCCTGACGATTCGCAAGGAACAGGACAAAATCGTGGTTGAGGTAGCTCATGAGGCTCTGTTGCGGAAGTGGCCTCTTGTGCGCGCCTGGCTCGATGAGCAGCGGGAGTTTCTGATCGGCAGAGATCACCTGGAAGCGGACTTGGTGGACTGGGAAAAAGCACCGCCGGCGCAGAAGGACGAGACGCTGCTGACGGGACTGAAGCTGACGCGGGCGCGAGGTTGGCTGACGGCTAAGCCGCTACAGCTGAGCGATGAGGAGCGGAGTTTCATTCAGGCAAGCATCGCGCATCATGACGCGGAGGCAGGTCAGCGGGAGCGGACAAGACGGCGAATCGTGCAGTGGAGCATGGTGATCGCGGCATCGCTGGCGGTGTTAACAATCTTTGCGTTCCTGGAGTGGTATCAGTCCAGGGTCCGCGAGAATCTGGCGAATTCGCGTGCACTGGCGATGGAAGCTCTGCAGGGGGGAACCGACGCAGCCAGAGCATTGCAAGCCGCTGTTCAGGCTGGGAAGCTGGCCGAGTCCGACGAGGCAAACTTCGCGTTGAACTGGGTCTTGGAGATTCCGCAGGATCGATTGATTCTTGGTCAGGGCCCTTTGTTCAATGCGGCGTATTCGCGCGACGGCAGCCGCATCGTCGCCGTCGGCGGCGATTACAAGGGTCACATCTGGGATGCGCAAAGCGGCCGCCTGACGGCCACACTCACCGGACATACCAAGGCCGTCGCGTGGGCCGAGTTTTCGCCGGATGGCAAACAGGTCGTCACGGCAAGCCAGGACGAAACTGCGCGTATTTGGGATGCCGGGAGCGGCGCCCTGCTGCACACGCTTTCCGGCCATAAAGGCGTGCTGTATATGGCGACATTTTCGCCGGATGGCAAAAGCATCCTCACGGCAAGCGCGGACGATACGGCGTGTATTTGGGATGCCGTGAGCGGCGCCCTGCTGCACACGCTTTCCGGCCATAAAGGCGCGGTGTATACCGCGACATTCTCGCTCGACGGCAAACACATTGTCACGGCAAGCCAGGACAATACGGCGCGCATCTGGAATGCCGAAGACGGCAGCCTGCTCCACATCCTTGCCGGGCATAGCAATGCGGTCGTTATGGCTACATTCTCGCGCGACGGCACGCGCGTCGTGACAGCAAGCGAAGACCATACGGCGCGCATCTGGGATACACAAAGCGGCAACCTGCTGCACATCCTCGCCCGTCATACCAACTTTGTTACGTCGGCCGAGTTTTCACCCGACGGCAAACAAGTCGTGACGGCGAGCTTTGACAGAACTGCCCGCATCTGGGATGCGGAAAGCGGCAACCAGCTGCATCTCCTTTCCGGGCACACCAACACGGTTGGCGTGGCCGAATTCTCGCCGGACGGCACGCGAATCGTCACCGAGAGCGCGGACTACACGGCGCGCATCTGGGATGCCTCAAACGGTAACTCCCTGGCGACGCTTTCAGGAGATACAAACATCATCTTTAGCGTCGCATTTTCACCCGATAGCAAACACATCCTCACTGCAAGTCTCGACGGCTCCGCGCGCGTCTGGGACATCGAAAGCGAAATCATCGTAGCCACTCTCTCCGGGCATGCCGGCTCCGTAGTATCTGCCGCATTCTCGCCAGACGGTAAGCAAATCGCTACGGCGAGCGTCGACAATACAGCGCGCATCTGGGACGCAGAAACCGGGAGTCAGCTGCATATCCTCTCCGGGCATCAAGGCGCCCTCGGTTCAGCGGCATTTTCGCCGGATGGCAAGCAAATCGTCACCGCCAGCGCGGACGATACGGCGCGCATCTGGGACGCCGCAACCGGCAGCCTCTTGCACGTGCTTACCGGACATACCGGCCCCGTCTATACGGCTGCCTTCTCGCCCGACAGCAAACTTGTCGTTACAGCCAGCGATGACAAAACGGCGTGCATCTGGGACGCCGCAACCGGCAGCCTCTTGCATACCCTTACCGGGCACGGCGCTTACGTCCGTACAGCTGTGTTTTCGCCCGACGGCAAACAAATCGTCACGGCCAGCGAGGACAAGACTGCGCGCATTTGGGATGCCGCAACCGGAAACCTCCTGCACACCCTCATGGGACACCAGGCCGGCGTGAATACCGCGGAGTATTCGCCGGACGGCAAACTGATTGTCACAGCGAGCACCGATTACTCGGCGCGCATTTGGGATGCCGGGAATGGCAACCTTCTAAAAACACTGAACGGGCACGCGGGCGCAGTTTTGGATGCTGAGTTCTCGCATGACAGCAAACATATCGTCACCGCGAGCGCGGATGACACGGGACTGATCTGGGACGCTCACAGTGGAAACCGCCTGGCCATGCTTTCTGGACACACCGGATTCGTCTACTCGGCCACATTTTCTCCCGATGACCTGCGCATCGTGACCGCGAGCGCGGACGGCACTGCGCGAATCTGGGATGCCTCAAACGGCCAGGTCGTGGCCACTGTTTATGGACAAATCGGCGCCGTTCGATCCGCCACGTTTTCGCCTGACGGCCGCCATATCGTCACTGCCAGCGACGCTGGAGCAGCGTGGATATATATTGCAGACTTTTCCGAACTCTTGGAGAAAGCCGAACAGGAATTTCCCGTCTATTCAAACGACTCAAACGACTGATCGGCGCTCGTTCTACATGACTCGCCCGTCTGCCTGTGCCCGTTCGATTTTGCGCGGATCCCGCGGCAGTGATCCGTGCACCGCCCGCGACACCCGTCAGCCAGGCAGATTCCCCAAGTAACAGCCAAATTCCACGATGTGGTGTGATTCACACCACTGCCTAAAATGGCGACCTAATTTGTCGTATATTAAAGACGACCTAATTGGTCGCATATCAAAGCCGCCCTTCGCGAGTCCTGATCAGACCCCATGTGCGGCGAACGGGGAGACAGGGAATCCGCATGAGAACGTCGAGCAAAACTCACCGATTTTCGATCGCATTGATCTGCATTCTTATGTTTTTGGGCTGCTTCTTGCTCCCAGCGAGCGCATTTGGTGCGGTTACGGGCAGCATTTCGGGCACGGTAAGCGACCAGTCAGGAAAAGTCGTGCCGGGCGCGGATGTGACGGTCCGCGAGGTGAGCACCGGCATCACGCACGAAACCCGCAGCAATGGCAGCGGATACTACACGCTGCCGGTTTTGCCGACAGGCCGCTACGAGCTAACCGTCCAGGCCGCGGGATTTGAGACCTACGAGCGCAAAGACGTTGTTCTTGATACAGATGCGGCCCTCACGCTCGATTGCCAACTCGCCATCGGCGCGATCTCGCAGACCGTGAGCGTAACCGACAATACTCTTCACGTGGAAGCAGTTAGCACGCAGTTGGGAGAAGTAATTACGGGCCGCGAGATGGCGGCAGTGCCTCTGAACGGCCGCAGTTTTACCGATCTGCTGTCGCTCCAGCCTGGAGTCGCTCCCGAGACAACGCTCGGCGCGACAACGGTGCAGGACGTGGGCGCGACGATTCTGGACCCCTCGGGAACGTTGAACCCCGGAACAATTTCAGTGAACGGGCAGCGGGAGACGGCAAACTATTTCAGCGTGAACGGCAGCGATGCGGAAGAAGACGTGAACGCGGGGACGGCAATTATTCCCAACCTTGACGCAATTGCGGAGTTTCGCATTGTGACGAGCAACTTTGACGCGGAATACGGAGAGTTCAGCGGCGGCCAGGTGAGCGTGGTGACGAAGAACGGGAGCAACGCGATCCACGGAAGTACGTTTGATTTCTTGCGCAATACGGATGTGGACGCGCGGAATTATTTTTCGCCGACGCGCGGAGTGTATCGCCAAAACCAGTTCGGCGGAACGCTGGGAGGACCGATCCGGCGAGACAAGCTGTTCTTCTTCACCGACTACCAAGGAACGCGGCAGACGCAGGGAATCGATACGGGCGAGATCAGCGTGCCTTCGAGCGCCGACCGGACGGGGGATTTGTCGGACTTTGTCGACAGCAACGGCAACACGCTGCTGACAGGGACTGTAGGCGGGCCGTACTTTGCGAACCTGCTGACGCAAAGGCTGGGCTACACGGTTACGCAGGGCGAGCCGTATTACTTTAGCGGCTGCACCGAGGCGGATGCGCAGGCAGGACAATGCGTGTTTGGGAATGCGCAGATTCCCCAAAGCGCGTGGTCGGTTCCGGCGCAGCGGATGATCCAATACATTCCGGCGCCGAACAATTCGAGCGGATTTGCCACGTCGGCGTACAACCAGACAGTGCGCGACGACAAGGCGGGCGCGCGGCTGGATGCGAACACTCGCTGGGGGCTGCTCTCGGCTTACTACTTTATCGACGATTTTGATCTGGACAATCCGTATCCGACGGCGCAGAGCGGCGCCAGCGTGCCGGGATTCGACGCGTTGACCACGGGGCGGGCGCAATTGCTGGCGCTGAGCGCGACCAAGGCGATCAACACGACGACGGCGAATGAGGCGCACCTGAGCTATCTGCGAGACCTGAGCAACCTGGGACAGCCGGCGGGAGGACGCGGAGTGAGCCTGGTTTCGCAGGGATTTGCGAATGCCGACGGGACGCCCAGCATTGTGGCGCTCGATCCCAAAGGGCAGAGCGTGGAGAATCTGAACTTCAACGGCTACTCGATTGGGGCAGCGGCGAACCAACTGATCCAGGCGAACAATACTTACCAGGCGTCGGACACTCTTTCAAAAGTGGTGGGCAGCCACACCATGAAGATGGGCGCGGAGTTTCACACCGATCAGGTCAACGCGCACCCCATCGCGCAATTCAACGGGAGCTTTGTGTTTTCGGGCACGGAAACGGGCGTGGACTTTGCGGATTTTCTGATCGGAGTGCCGAGCCAGTACAACCAGAGCCAGTTGAATCCGTTTTATGCGCGCAACCAATATGTTGGGCTGTTTGCGCAGGACAGCTGGCACGCGCGGCCGAGTCTGACGCTGAATTACGGGTTGCGTTGGGACCGCATTGCGCCGTGGACGGAGAAATACAATCAGATTTCGACGTTTCTGGCGGGCGCGCAGTCAATGGTGTTTCCGGGAGCGCCGGCAGGAATTTTGTATCCGGGAGATCCGGGAGTGCCGCGCACGCTGGCGCCGGTGGACAATCTTGGATTCTCGCCGCGCGTCGGAGCGGCGTGGTCGCCTCATGTGAACGTTGGGCCGCTCGAGAAGGTGCTGGGCAGCCAGGGAACGACAAGCATTCGCGCGAGCTTTGGCAATTTCTACACCGCGATCGATGCGCTCTCGATCAGCGTGCTGGCGGCAAACGCGCCGTATGGGACGACGTATACGAGTCCGGCTCCGCCGCTGTTCGCAACGCCGTTTGTGACGGCGGCAGACGGAACAAACTATGGCCAGCCTTTTCCATATACATTTGCGCCACTGAACTCTTCGCGCAGCCACCCCGATGGAAATATCGACTGGAGCGCGTACGAGCCGATCAGCGGAATTCCGGGATACGACGTGCACAACCGCGTGCCCTATACGGAAGAGTGGATGCTGTCGATCGAGCGGCAGGCGGGGCCGGACACAGTTCTGAGCGCGAGTTACATCGGGACATCGAGTCATCGGCAGCGCGTTTTGATCGAGCCGAACGCGGGCAATCCGGCGCTGTGCCTGAGCCTGAGCCAGCCGAGCGAGGTGCAGCCCGGCACGCTGACGTGCGGCGCGGGCGGCGAGGATACGGTGTATTACCCGATCGGCGGTGGGCAGGTCAACGGAACGCGCGGGCCACTGGGAGCGAACTTCGGCAGCAATGCGCTGCAATCGAACATCGGACGCGCAAACTACAACGCGCTGGAGTTGAGCGCGCGGCACACCAGCGGGCGGCTCGAATTCTCTGCAGCCTATACCTACAGCAAGTCCCTCGATCAGTCGTCGAACATCGGCGAGGAGGTCAATCCTTTTAACCCTGCGCTCAGCTATGCGCTGTCGGCGTTCGACGTGAAACAGAACTTCGTGCTCAATTACGAATATCAATTGCCAGTTGACAAACTAATCCGCGCCAGTCGACTCAGCCAGGGATGGTCGCTCTCGGGCATCACGCGATTTGCCAGCGGCTTTCCGGTCACGATGACGAACAATGGAGACAATTCGCTGATCGGCACCAATCCCAACGGGGTAAATAACAGCAGCATCGACGAGCCAGACGACGACGGCGGATCGCTCGACCTGAATCGCAATCCGCGCACGAACGGAAACAACTATTTCCATGCAGCGGCGTTCAGCGAGAATGCGCTGGGCACACCGGGCACGGCGAAACGGCGGTTCTTCCACGGACCCGGCGCGGACAATTACGATATGGCGCTCGCCAAGAGCCTCTCGATTTCGGAGTCGAAGGTAGTGCTGTTCCGCGTGGAGGCTTTCAACGTCTTCAACCACGCGCAGTTCAACGGAGCGAATGCCATCGATGGCGATATCGGCAGCTCGACCTTCGGAAACGCAATCAGCGCGACTGTTCCGCGCATTCTTCAGGGAGCCGTGAAATTCAGCTTTTGATCGTGCGCGTGTCACCCAGCGTTCGGGGCACGCGGCTTCCGCCGTCGTGATCGCACAGTGCCAGAACCAAGTACTGCGGGGGTCCGGTAGCAGATTCGCCGCATCGAACGCCAAGCCAGCCCCGAATCGTCCCCGAACCAGCAAACACCCCGAATCGCCGCCCCGCCAGCCGCCCCGAACGCCGACGGGCCGAACAGGCCGTTGTGATGTGGAACACATACTCCCAATCCATAAGCTGAAACCATCGGACCTTCTCCGCTGGCGTTCCCGCCGGCCGAAAGGCTCGCTCATGAGTGAAAACCCATTTTGCGCAGACCGGAATTTGATTCAGCCTCTGCGGGAGCGGTCGACCGAGATTTCCTGCGCCAAAGGCCGAGTCCTGTTCAGCCAGGGAGACGCTCCCGTTGGCCTTTATCTCGTCGAGAGCGGTGAGACTGCGCTGGTGATGACGTCGCCGGCGGGCCAGGTTGCGACGTGTTTCCATTGCGGGCCCGGGTCAGTGCTTGGGCTCCCGGCGGTGGTTGCCGATCAGCCCTACAGCCTGACAGCGGTCGCGGAAAAGGACTCCGAAGTTCGATTCGTGGCTCGCAGCGATTTCGAAGAGGTAGTGCGAGCCGAGCCGACCCTGTATCTCTACGTGTTGCAGATTCTCGCAGCGGAGGTTCGGGCCGCGCGCCTGACGGCTATGGATTGGAAGAGCCAGCCTGGCCACGATCAATTTCGGACCCCAGCGGCCCGGGCCAGCAGCTAGAAGCTGGGAGCTGGAAGCTGCGTTTCCCCTGTCAAGCCCCCGCCGGGTCGAATCTGCGCTCATCTCTCTCAATCCAATCGAAATATTTCCCTTCCCAAGTTTGCCGGTAATTATGCCCTTCCGGCGCACAATGGTCCCATGATCAACGAGCAGATAACTACCGGCTACCGGCTACTGGCTATTGGCTACTCGCTACCCCGCCGCCCCTTCGAGGCCAGGAATCATGAAATAAAAAGATTCGACACCCACAAAACCCGAAGGTTCGGCATTAACTCTTTTTTAATCAGCAAATCGACCTCAAAATCGTGGTTAAATTTGGTCGATTTTTGTACCCAAAACGGCCTTTTCTGACCTCAAAACGGCCCCTTTTCCCCTCAAAACCGCCCCTCAGCGACCATCACGCGCGGAGCGCAAAGGGAGCGCGCCAAGTGGACCGCGATCTCCCCGGCGCTCAATGCGGGTGAGTGCGATGGCCGAGGCAGCGCCTGTACAGTTCCAGGCCCAGTTTTGACGGAGTGATATCGAAGCTTTCCGTGGGAAGATACGACGTGAAATCGAAGTTTCTCTCGATCAGTCCGAAGTTGAACAGATACGCGATATTCTCTGCGATCCTGCTCAGGTCATAGAAACTGGTGAGCTGGATCATCTCTTCCGGCGAGCGGATGATTGGGGCCGGAGGCTGGTCTTCGGTTTCTGGCGTTTGCTCTAAAGCCTTCTCGCATCCGGCAACGAGGATCAGGCCCTGAACGTGAGTGACATTGACGAGCAGATCGACAAAGGTGCTGTTCGATTCGTCGATTCGGTCCGCTGCGCAGGACGTGGCCAGAAGGCCCATCCATAACTGCCTGGTCAAATCGTCCTGCACCCACGAGCCATATTTGAAGATGTTGGCGACGATCTGCGGATGCGCGCGCATGCTGCCGGCGCCGGGATCGGACGCCAGAATCTCTTCCGCGCCAAGCGCAATCTGCAAAGAGACCTCGGTTCGAAATTGATCCAGTTCACCGCCCAGCAGAAGGATGGATTCGTCGGCCGCGGCGCCGCAGAGCCGATAGAGGAACAGCGCCATACGGAGCATGCGGAGAATGAACAAGAGCTCTTCCGGCTCCGAGAGAATGACGGCCGCCGTGAGCAAAACTCCCCAAAGGTTTGGATCCATGCCTTCGGGCAGGACGAATGTGAGTCCGACGCCATCTTCGCCATGGCGAACGACCCGCGCCTGCACGGGAATCTGAAATTCGCCGCTTTCGTCCGGCGAGGCTTGAGCAATGTGATCGGGCGAGCCCTGGGCGATGTTCTCCGGAGAGCCCGGGGCGACATTCTCGGGCGAACTCTGAATTGCGAGCGTCAATGGGATCAGCTCACCGATGGGCCAGCGTTCTTGTGTGAGCAAATAGAGTCCATCGGAGCTGATGTTTCCGACGTCGGATGGGTTGGAAGCCGGGTTGTCGGCCTGCCGAACTGCGAATCCGGGCGGGGTGTGTCGTTCCGCCCGCGGTGTGTCAGGATATCCCAGCCTCCCGATCCAGCTCTTCCATTGTTCCGCTGTGGTCATTTTCTCGAAGGTCCCAATTCACTGCGGAGCCCTGCGGTGTCCGCTGCCCGAAGATCTATGGCAGAGGGAGATGTGGTGCGGCCAGGCCCGCGAGTGGTAATTGATGGGCATGATACTCCGCGGACCATTAGATGTTACAGAGGGATTTGTGACCCGGTGCCACAAAGGTCACGTACGGCCGGCAAAACGGAAATCCGGCGCGAGGTCCAAAGGACCGGCCGCCGAATGGGGCGGGATTCGGCGCGCAACCGCTATGATCGCGCGCCGAGGTGGGATCGGACTGCAGTCTAGTGGTGGCCGCCGCTCGAGTGGCTATTGGCCGGGTGTCCGCCACTTGGTTTTCCGCCAGTGGGCAGCGCGTGCTCGTTGGTCGGGGGATGATCCTCTTTGACGGTGTGGCCTTGTCCATCCCGGGCCTGGTTACCGTGGAAGTTGTTGTTCGGCGCATCTCCGCGCGCAGGCAGCGGCCCTTTGTACCCGTGACGAGGGTCGTACCGTGTATCCACATGGCCGTTGAAGTGGGCGGGGCCATGGAACCAGGGGCCGGCTCCGATGAAGATTCCGTCTACAAACCAGTCGGGCCCGTAGTAGCCGTAGGGCGCGCAGTCATACGGAGCATAGTCGAAGTAGCCGTAGGGGCAGACCGGCTCGAGTCCAATGCTGATGGAAATCTGAGCTGATGCCGTGTGCACGCAGCATAAAAGGCCGGCGGCGAAAGCTGACAGAACGAGGAATTTGAGTTTGGACATGAATCCTCCTGTGGTTTTGAGGCGCTGGGTGGCCGGCAGGTTGTGTGCGAAAGCCACAATTTCAACCGGTACGTTGGGCCCGAGGATCATAGCACCACCGACGGATCAGTGGCGAGTTGGCGGGCCTCGCGGAGCGATGATTGCACCCGGCAGCATCGCCTGGGGTCAGTTTTGAACGCCTCTAAAACGGTGTGCACAAAAAGTAAACAAGAAGCGAAAAGATTGTTTCGGTTCGCTTTTTATTCGCTATAATGCGCCCATGGCCATCACTCGAAGACAAAAAGAGGTTCTGGACTTTCTTGAGGCGTTTGTAAGCCGGAATGGCTATTCGCCTTCGTTTGAAGAGATTGCGCGGGGCATGGGGCTCAAGAGCCTGGCCACGGTGCACAAGCACATCACCAACCTGGAAAAGAAAGGCATGCTGGACCGTGTGCATAACCGGAGCCGGTCCATTGACGTGCTGCCGCCGGGTACGCGGACGCGATCGAGCCTGAAGCTGCAACTGGCGGGGCGGATTGCCGCGGGAACGCCAGTGGAGGCGATGGAGACTCCGGAGACGATTTCGCTGGCTGACGTGGTGGGCAACCGCGATGTGTTTGCGCTGGAGGTGCGTGGCGACTCCATGCGCGACGAGCACATTATTAATGGCGACTTCGTGCTGGTGGAGCGGACGAAGACGGCGCGGCAGGGCGAGATTGTGGTGGCTCTGGTGCACGGGGCGGAGACGACGTTGAAGCGTTTCTATCCGGAGGGGAACGTGGTGCGGCTGCAGCCGGCGAACCTGGAGATGGAGCCGATTTACGTCCCCGCGGCGCAGGTGGCGATTCAGGGGCGCGTGCTGGGAGTGCTGCGGAAGTACCGGTGAAACAGTGGTTAGTGGTTAGTGGTTAGTGGTTAGTCGGCGCGGTGATTTTTGGAAAATCCTGCGGTAGCTCAGTTTGAAGCGCCTTTCCGTTTGTTGATCGCGACGCTGAGCGCCGCGCCAAGCGCCACTCCAATGGCGATACCGACTGCAAGGTTATGCACCGCCACGCCTATCGCGGTCCCCAGCGCAACTCCTACGCCAACTCCCATGCCGGTGTTGTTCTTCACGTTATCGACTCTCCTCAAACATTTCCCCGAACGCTATTTCCACGGGCCGGTGATGTCAAGTAAGTGCCCCTGAAGCTTCATGCTGAACCGATAAGGACTCATCTGCCGTGATCGAGGACACTCTCTTCTTAAATCGGTTGGGAGGAGATCGTTTAGCTTGCTTGTTCCGCAATTCGCTGGGCGCGCCAGACAGCGCCGTTGAGGGCCACTGTTTCGGTTATTTCGACAGGCATAGCCGGTGCGGCGGCGAGAAGGCCGGTGAAGAATGCTTTGCGCACCATGGGCATTTTGCCGATGACGCTGCCGGTCCAGGCAACAGGAACTTCGCCGCCGATTCCGTGTTTGCGGCGGAGCTTTGATCGCACCAAGAGAACATTCACGGCGAGGTCGGCCGCGGCCTGACCAAGAACGCCGAGGGCGACTGGGTCGCCGGCTTCAGCGAGCTCGTTGATAGCGGGGGCCAGCGCGGCGAAATCGGGCGGAGGCGTGCCGTCGCCGACGTTGATCAGTTCATCCATCGTCGGCGTGCCCCAGATCTCGCCAACTGTATTCAAAATCTGCGTGGGTTCGTCGCGATCATGTGCATTGAGCGCACGGCGAATGGAGTGCAGGCCGATCCAGTAGCCTGAGCCTTCGTCGCCGAGGCGCGAGCTCCAGCCGCCGGCGGACTCGAAGCCGCCGTCAGGGGCGCGGCCGATGGTGTTGGTGCCAGTGCCGGCGATCTGCAGAATTCCCGGGCCCCCGCGAAAGGCGGCGTCGAGGGCGATAATGTGATCGCCGACGACCTCGGAACGCACGACGCGAAAATCGTTGAAAACCGCAGTAATCCACTCAGTGATGCCGGGCATGGTGGCGCTGGCCACCCCGCATGAAGCTGCGCCGACTCCATTGACGCCGGCCTGAGCGTAGACGTCCTTGAGCACCGCGCGCAGATTTTCTTCGGCAGCCTCGGCGCCGACGCGCAAGCGCTTAATGGAGCCGCTCTCAGCAAAGGCGAGGACGCGATCGCCGTCGACGATGGTGGCGCGCGTGCGAGTTCCGCCGCCGTCGATTCCGAGAACTACGCTCATTACTTCCCTTCCCTCGCTATTTTTCGGGCGCGACGCCGCCATCTCGGAGCGTTCCCGAGAGAATGTTCAGGTTGCCGTCGGACTTGGGCG
This sequence comes from uncultured Acidobacteriaceae bacterium, assembly GCA_963823805.1. Classification (GTDB taxonomy): domain Bacteria; phylum Acidobacteriota; class Terriglobia; order Terriglobales; family Acidobacteriaceae; genus Telmatobacter. The sequence goes on from CAWGMW010000001.1 coordinate 1,280,638, forward strand.
CATGAAGGCCAAGCATGTGAGCGAGCCACGGGTAGAGGTTGACATTTTCAAACGGCGCGACAGTTTTTCCGGCGACGAGATCGGGGCCGGCGGCAAAGAAGCTGGCCTTCATCTCGGGGATGATGTGCGGATCGAAGCCGTGCATGCCAATGGTCGGCGCGCGAGATTCCTGGCCGGCCGGCGGAGCATGAGAGCGGATTGCATAGGGACCAGTGGCGACGATAACCGGGTCGCCCTCTCGCGGATTCTGGTTGTAGTTGAGACTGGCAGGGACATTCTTGAGACGATAGACGACGAATTGCGACGAGGCGTGCTTGAGCTGGTCGTAGACGCGCGCGCGATCTTCTTCGTTCTTCGCATAGAGGAGCGAGCCGCGAGTGTCGAAGCCGGTAAGATCTGCGAATTGGTCGAGGTCGATCCAATCGCCTTCGGACTTGATCATGCCGTGATCGCTGACGACAACCAGATCGATGGGCAGACCGGTGGACTTGAGCGCGGCTTCGAGCTTGCCGATGATCGTGTCCATCTTGAGCTCGGCAGCGCGAGTCTGCGGCGCGTCCGGGCCAAACTCGTGACCCTCGTGATCGGGCTCGGAAAAGTAGATGGTGATGAAGTGCGGGCGCTCGACGGGAGGAAGACGAAGAAGCGCGACGGTGTCGTCGATGCGAGCCTGCTGGGACTCGGGCGTCGGCTCATTCTTGACGTCGTAGTGAGCGTACCAGGAGGGAAGAAAGCCGGCGATCTTCGCTTCGGATCCGACCCAGAGCAGGCTCGCCGTGCGCATGCCTTGGCTCTCGGCGAGGCTCCAAAGGGGAACGCCACTGTACCACGAGCCGTCAGTGACGGCCTGCGAATCGATCATCGAGTAGCGTGCGCCGCGCGCGGGATCGAGAAAACTATTGGCGACGAGCCCGGTGTGCTCGGGATAGAGGCCGGTAACGATGGTGAAGTGGTTGGGAAAAGTGAGTGAGGGATAACTGGGCAACATTCCTGCCGGCGCAGAAACGCCGCGCCTGGCGATCGCGAGAAGATGCGTGGCGTTGTCCCGCTTGGCGTAGTCCCAACGGAAACCATCGAGCGAGACGAGGATGACGTAATGCTGGCTTTGCGCCCAAGGCGAGTTGGGGCCGTTGTCGACGTGAGTAAGTGGCAGCGCGGGATTGAGGACGGGGGCCTGCCCCGCAATGATGTGCGAGGCGAAGGCCAGCCCGACAGCCAGCAGGAGGAAAACACGCAAGCGCCGACCCAGGGAGTGAACCCGCATGAAGAATACCTCGATTCAGGTTATCGCATGAGGAGAAGCTGCGCTCATAAGCAGCGATTCGTCAGCCGAATACGCGCGCCCAGGCCGTCCAGGCCAGACCCGCGGAGAGAATGGCAAGCTTTCGCCACAGCGGGACAGAGGCGCGGCGCGTGAAGACATCGTAGTTGGCGAGTTCGATGCGCTTCAACAGCGCGTGATAGATAGAGACCAGTACCCAGAGAGCCGGACGGCTGACGGGGTCGATCAGGGGCAAGAGAAGGCGCGCTCGACTGTAGTATTGTTCCGCGAGTTGGGCGATGGAGGCTAATAGTTCGCGCTCGGCGGGAGTGGGCGACGCGACAGGCGGCCGATGAAGCAGCGCATCGAGCGAAACACCGTGATGCTCGAGATCCTTCAGCGGAAGATAGACGCGATTGCGCGCTGCATCTTCGGCAACGTCGCGCAGGATGTTCGTGAGCTGGAATGCAATTCCGGTTTCTTCGGCCAGCTTCTCGGCGCGCAGGTCGCTGTAACCGAAGATGCAAATGCAGACGAGACCGACGACCGAAGCGACGAGGTAGCAGTAGCGATAGAGATCGTCGAAGGTCGCATAGGTTTCCGGTGCACCATCCGCGGCGTGGTCCAGATCGAGAGTGACGCCGGCGACAAGCTCGTCGAGCAGCGTGAGCGGGATTTCGAAGCGCCGAGTTGCATCGCGCACAGCAAGAAAGACGGGATCGGTGGTTGCGTCACCTTTCGCGGCGTCGGACGAAACATGAGACCAGGCGGCGAGCCAGGTATCCAGAAGGCGACGGCGCTCGTCGCGTGGGATGGATTCGTCGTCGGCAAGGTCGTCGGCCTTGCGCATGAAGGCGTAGATGGCGCAGATGGCGTTGCGGCGATGGCGCGGAAGTGCAAGGAATGCATAGTAGAAGTTTTTGGCTTCGCGCTTTGCGATTTTGCGGCAGTCCGCGTAGGCGCGTGTCAGAGCGGGGTCGAACGATGGGGCGGTCGAGGTCAAACGGTCTTTCCTGCCGATTGCCGGCCGAGGCGCAAAAACGGCAGCGCCTTGCTGGCGAGAGCGCGAGCCGCGAGCGCGAGCTTGGTCGATTTTGAGATGGCTGGCTGCGCGCTGAGTACATCGTAATCGCAGCGCTCGATGGACCGCAGAATCTCCAGGCCGCCGCGGCTGAAGAGATCGAGGTCGAGAGCGAGATCGCGGTTGACTCTGCCGATGAGCGGCAGGCCTTGCTCAAAAAGCAAACGCGCGTAGTCGACTTCGTGACGCATGAGTGCGCGAAATTCGCGGGTCGCAACAGCGCTAGCGACGGTCTCGTCGGAGACGCCGAAGCGGAGCATGTCGTCTTGCGGAATGTAAACGCGGCCCTTCAGGAAGTCGACGCGCACGTCCTGCCAGAAGTTGGCCAGTTGCAGGGCCGAACAAGTCGCATCAGACAGCCGGAAATTCTCGCCTTTTGTTTCTGGGCCGGCTTCGCCGCAGGCATAAAGCACTAAACGGCCCACGGGATTCGCGGAGTAGCGGCAGTAGCCAAGCACATCGTCCATGGTGGCGTAGCGCGTGAGGGTCTGGTCCTGACGGAATGCGACGAGTAAGTCCGCGAACGGCTCTTTGGGAATTGCGCAGGCGCGGATGGTTTCAGCGAGCGCGACAAATACCGGATGGCGCGTGCGGCCTTCGTAGCAGGCGTCCAATTCCCTGCCCCATAAATCAAGGAGGGCCAGAGCCGCGGATTTGTCGGGCACTTCGTCGCCAAGATCGTCGGAGATGCGGCAGTACGCGTAGATGGAATGGAAGTGCGGTTGCAGCGCTTTGGGCAGGAACCACGTAGCCACGTGGAAGTTTTCATAGTGCGTTTCGGCCAAGTGACGGCAATACGCGCGCGCCTCCTCGAGCGTGGGCGCGACGTCAGGAATGCGATAAGCCGCCGGAAGCGCACTCCAGCCGCGTGCGATGAGCCCATCTTGACCATGAGATGGGTGTTCGACCGCCTTCTTATCCGGTTGTGCAGTTGCCGCATTCATGGCTTGACCCTCAAGGCACAATCGCGGTCTTGATCTCACTTGAGCGGTTCATCAGCTTCTCGAAGACGCGATTCAGTTCATAGAGGCGAGCGCGGCCGGTGATGAATGCGCCAGCCTGAAACCGCCCGCCGGCAATGAGCGCCAGAGCCTTGCGGCAGATGGCTGGCGTGTGGTGAAACGTGGCGCGCAGCGTGATGTCGCTATAGTGAATGCGATTGGTGTCGAGCGTGACGTGGGTGTTCGCCGCGCAACCGCCGAAGAAGTTGACCGTGCCGCCCTTGCGGACAAGTTCGACCGCCTCCTGCCATGTATCGGGCGTGCCGACAGCCTCGATGGCGATGTCGACTCCGCGATTGCCGGGAGTAAGTGCGCGTGTTTCGCGAATGGCCTTGTGGACTATAGATGCCTGGACGACATGCGTGGCGCCGAGCTGACGCGCAGCTTCAACCTGGCCGTCGTGCTTGACGATGGAGATGGTCTCGAATCCGGCGAGCGCGGCCACGTGGAGAATCATCAGGCCGAGCGGTCCGCCGCCAATGACTGCGACTGTGTCGCCCTTGCGCGGACAGGAATCCTCGAGCCCGTGGACGGCGCAGGCCAGCGGCTCGGTGAGCGCGGCGTGCTCCAGCGGAACGTTCTCAGGAATGATGAGGGTGTTCTTGGCGACGATGCGCTCGGGAATCTTGATGAACTCGGCATAAGCGCCGTTGTTGAAGAGCAGGTCGTCGCAAAGGTTTTCCTGGCCGCGCAAGCAGAAATAACACTGGCCGCACGGAGCGGAGTTGAGCGCAACGACGCGGTCGCCTGGGGCGAAATCGGTGACACCCTCGCCCGCTTCGACGACCGTTCCTGCCTGCTCGTGCCCGAAGAGCGCGGGGGGGACGATCATGCGCGCGTGGTATCCGCGGCGAAAGACCTTGAGATCGGTGCCGCAGGTGAGAGCCGCGCCCACCCGGACGACCAGCTCGCCCGCGGCGGCCTTGGGAATGGGAACCTGCTCGATGCGAACATCTTCGCGGCCGTGGAGAATGGCGGCGCGCATAGTGACGCGCCCGGAGAGCAGCGCATTCTCGACCGTCCTGCGTCCCTGGTGAACAACAGTCTCGACCGTCTTGCGGCCTTTAACCACCACCGTGTCGACTGTATTCAGCCCAGCCTCGACGACCGTCTCGACTGTGTTCAGGCCTCCCTCGACGACGTTTTCGACTTTTTTCCGGCCGCCTTCGACAACACTCTTGACGGTCTTGCGGCCACGACGGATCGCGTCCTTCACCGTGCCGGCCATCGTGGCGCTCCTACTCTGCTCCTGCCCCAGGCACCGGCTCCATCATAATCTTCATTGAGCCCGGCTGGGGGTGCGAGGCGATTTCGATTGCCGCGGCCGCTTCTTCAAACGGGAAGCGGTGCGAGATGAGCTGGGTAAGGTCGAAGCCGTTGCGATAGCCGTCGAAGATCAGGCCCGTGACCTCGTCCATGATTGGGAACGACGAGGAGTATGAGCCGATGAGTGTCTTTTCGTCCACGCAAACGGCTGCGGGATCAAATGTTGCTTCGCCGTGCTGTGTTTGAGCGAAAAGCATCACCTTCCCGCCAGGGCGAACCGCATCCATGGCTGTGCGAATGAGCGCGTTGCCGCCGACAGCGATGATGACGGCATCGGCGCCGCGGCCTTCGGTTTCAGCCAAGACGCGCTCGACAACGTTTTCCTGCCCTGCGTGGATGGGATGGGTCAGCCCGAAGCGTGCAGCAATGGCGTGGCGCTCAGCGAAGAGGTCGGAGGTGAGCACGCGCGCGCCGATTCGCTTGGCAAGAGCGGCGTGCATCAGGCCGATGGGGCCCTGGCCGATGACGAGGACCGTGTCGTCGGGCGCGAGGTTCAGCAGCTTGACGCCCTTGAGCACGGTATTGAGCGGCTCGACGAATGCGGCCTGCTCGAAGGGGACCCCGTCAGGGATGCGGACCACGCCGCCGTAGTTGACCACAAAGTCCATGACGCGGATGTACTCGGCGAAGCCGCCGCCCGAAGGCTCAAAGCCCGCGGTCGCGCCGGTCTGTTTATAGAGCGGGCACTGCGCCGGCGTGTTCTTGCGGCAGTAGTAGCACTCGCCGCAGGGAACGTGGTGAAAGCTCATGACGCGGTCGCCGACAGCGAAGTTGGTGACGCCTGCGCCGACTTCCGCGACAACGCCCGCCATCTCGTGGCCGAAGATGCGCGGAGCCGAATGCGAGCCCATGTGAATCTTCTTGAGATCCGTCCCGCACACGCCGCAGGTGGCGATCTTGATGAGCAGCTCGCCGGCGCCGATGCGCGGAACCGGGACGGTCTCCAGGCGCATGTCGTTGATGCCGCGGTAGACGACCGCACGCATCGTGGCCGGAATCCTGGGATCAATCTGAAATCTGGGACGTGAGATTTGGGTAGCCATTCTGTTCTTTGATACGACCTCGTTCACGAAAGAAAATCGTGCAGCGACTCCGCGATGCTTTGGGAAGCCCGCTTACTATTTTCGCCCATCCGGACGAGGGAGGGCCAGTACCAGGGGCGGAGAATGGCAAAAAGAGTAAACGTGGCCAGCTCGAAACTCCCGCTGGGCGAGAGAAAGCGGTTGAAGTCGGGCAAACGGTCGGTGAGGGCGTCGCTGACGCCTTTGATGGCGTAGAACGGGATGCCGCGCATTGCTGCCAGGCGCGCGACGGCCGCTGCTTCCATATCGACAAGGGCGGCGTTGTAGGCGGAGGTTAGGCGGCGCTTTTCGGTATAAGGGGCCACCTTGGGGCTGGTGGCGAGCCACAGATCACCTGCTCCCGCATCGCAGTGGAAGCGCTCGCCGGTGCGAACATCGATGACTCCGGCAACGTTATGGGCCGTTCCGGCGACAATTTCGGCACGAAGCGCGCCTGCCCAGCCGACGGAGAAGACGAGATCGATTGGGCCACCGGCCTCAATGGCTGCGAAGGCGCGAGTGGCTGCGGTTTGGCCGGCTCCGGCGCAGGCGGCGATCCACTCATCTTCCTCGGTGCGCTGTGCCCAGAAGCGCGTGCCGTCGCGGGTCGAGTGAGGCCAATGGCGGACGAGCGGCTTCAACTCGCCGGGGAAGGCGGCGATGATGGCGGTGCGGGTCATGATGAAGTTTGGGCGCGGGCCTTCGGGTTGTTGGCAGGCGCGTAGCCGTTCGATCGGAACCAGTCGATGGCGGCGCGCATGGCGGGGTAGACAGGCACAACGCGGAAGCCAAGCTCCTGCTGGGCGTGAGCAGAGGAGGCGTACATTTTCTTGCGCCCCATGCGGACTTCTTCGAGCGTAGCGCGGGGCTCACGCCCGCGGATGCGGCCGGTGATCCACTCCTCAAAGAACGCGTAGGTTGCGGCGACGGCAAAGGGGATCTTAACGGTCGGCGAGGGGATGCCGGTGATGGCCGACATTTTGTCGAGGATCTGCTTGAGGGTGAGGTTTTCGCCGCCGAGAATGTAGCGCCGGCCGGGCGTGCCCCTGGTGAGAGCGAGAACGTGTGCGCGGGCGACTTCTGAGACATCGACGAGATTCATGCCCGTATCCATATAGGCGGGGAATTTCCCGTTGAGGAAGTCGACGAAGATGCGGCCTGTGGGCGTGGGCTTCAGGTCGTTGGAGCCGATGGGGGTGGTGGGATTCAGGATCATCACTTCCTGCCCCTGGGCTGCTGCATGCAACGCCTCCTGCTCGGCGAGGAACTTGGAACGCTTGTAGTGGCCGACGATGTCGGCGAGCGAAACGGGTGTGTCCTCGTTGATGATGATGCCGTCCGTGCGGAAGTGCATTGTGGCCACGCTGGAGGTGTAGACAAAGCGCTTGACCTGGGCTTCGCGAGCCAGACGGAGCAGTTCACGGGTCCCGTCGACATTGGCGCGGTACATCGTCGCGGGGTCGGGGATCCAGAGGCGGTAGTCCGCAGCAACATGAACGACTGCATCGCAGGCGGCGAGAGCACTTTTGAATCCCTCAGGCTCGGACAAGTCACCTACAACCGTTTCGCCGGGAATGCCTTCGAGATTGGCGAGATTGCTGGTTTTGCGGGTGAGGAATCGTAGATCTGCGCCTTCGGCAGCAAGTGCTTTGGCCACGTGGTGGCCCACAAACCCGGTAGCGCCGGTGAGGAAGATCTTCATAGCGAAACTACTTTGCCAAGAATATCTTAAAGTCACGGCAAGGCGTTGGGTGTGCCTGGCCGGGAACGGGTTCGTACATGTGGATTCATAGAATCGTCGGAAGATCGAAGCGAGGGAATCGAGAGATGCGGAGTTTATCTGATCTTTCCGCAGTACAGGCCGTCGCGGCCCGATCGCCGCAATCGACCCAGGCTATCGCCTGGTTATCGTACCTCGTCTTCTGCGCTACGTGCGGTTTCGGCTACGGCCAGACCGGCGACAAAACCTGCCGTAATGGAGAGGGCAATTTCGAGCACCGGTTTTTCACCGGAGTGAGCGTGCGTGTGGGCGCGACAACCAATGGGGAATTCTCAGCGCGAGGATGTGCGGCAGAACTTCTTTGGAACAATCACGAGCTCAAGGTCGCGCAGGATGCGTGGAGTGTGGATATCGATATGCTAGGCACGGACATGGGCATTGGCTCGCCGGTGGTCGCGTTTCAAATCAGGAAGCGTGACATTGACCCGCGGAGCAAATACAGGATTTATTCGCTAAAGGATCCGAGCCTGCTGCGCACCATTACCGGAGGAGATTCCTATAGCGCCGCCGATACAAACCTGGATGGACGCATCGAGATATGGACTGACGACGCCAGTGGGGTGGATGGCTTCGAGGGGATTCCATTGAGCAGCTATGATTTCGCGCCCACGGTTGTGCTGCGTTTTGAACAGCAAAAGTTACTGGATGTGAGCTCGCAGTTTGCATCTTATTACGACAGCAGGATCGCGGAACTGCGCAGCCGGCTTGCCGCGCAGGATTTGCGCGAATTCATGGAAAGCGACGGCCTGCCGGCCGCCGAGAACGGCATTCCGTACGACCGGCAGCGTCGGCTGGAGCGGACAAAAATCCAGGTGCTGGAAATTGTATGGTGTTATCTCTACAGCGGCCGCGAAGGGGAAGCGTGGCAGGCCTTGGAGCAGATGTGGCCGGCAGGAGATGTGGAGCGGATTCGGGCCGCAATCGTGAACGCGCAGCAACACGGCATCCGCGCGGAAATCGACGGCGTGGCCGCGGCGTTATCGCCGCGACATTCACAACGGCACGTCGAGATCTACAATGCGTCAAGCAAAAAGGAGTGGGCTGCGCTCGTCCCTGAGTGGGGAGAAGCGCAGCTCTCCAATGACGATAGCGGGGCACGCCTTACGCCTGATAGCAAGCCGGAGGCCATTGATCTCTTCCGTCCGGAACCAATGGCTTCGGATGCTGCAACGGCAGATACTCCCGAACAATTGGACCTGGTGATTGACGAGGCAGGAAAGGTCCGCAGAGCCAAGCTCGTGGGCAAGGTTGAAGACAACAGCCTGCTCGCCGCCGCGGCGGCATGGAAGTTCATTCCTGCGTTCAAGGACAATCGAGCGGTCGCCTGCCGCATGCTCTACAACGTTCAAGGCCAGCAATAAGCGGCGCCCGGGGGCGGATGGACCGCGGGCTGCGAGAGCCCGAGTTGGAAGGCGGGCATACATGAACAGATTTCTTTATCATGCATAACTGCATTACTAAATTCATGCTATTTTACATTACCAGATAATGTATATTTGCATTACATTTATAATGCGAACTTGCATTACTCTTTCATGCGAAATCGCCTTATTACCTTGGTGCAAAATTCTTCTGCCTTTTCATGCAAAATCGCCTTACAATAGCGCTATTGTTCGAGTTTTGAGGGCGTTCCTATGGCAATTCTGACGGTTACGGCGCGCGGCCAGGTTACTTTTCGCAGAGACGTGTTGCGGCACCTGGGCGTCAAGCCGGGCGACAAAATCGAGCTGGAACTGATGCCGGGCGGCAAAGGGATGGTCGCAGCGGCCCGCAAGACCGGCAGCATCGAAGACTTTATCGGAGTGCTCGCCGGCAAATCGCGAAAGACGGCTGCGATCGGGGAGATCGGGAAGGCCGCGGAGCACGGTTGGGCGGGAATGCGATGAAGATGATCGCCGATAGCAATGTGCTTATCCGCGCCGCGGTGCGCGACAACGCAAGGCAAGCCCGGGCGGCGGCCACCTTCCTGAGAGAAGCCGAGGTGATTGCGGTTTCGCTCGCCTGCGCATGCGAGTTCGTGGGGGTTCTGCGCAATGTTTACAAATTCAAACGCGAGGACATCACGGCCGCGCTGCGTGCGTTGCTCGATGCAGGGAATGTCGAGGTCAACCGGCGGCCGTCGAGGCGGGAATGGCTGTGCTGAATGCGGGAGGGGAATTTGCCGACGGTGTCATCGCCTACGAGGGCAGATGGCTGGGCGGAGAAACCTTCGTCTCCTTTGACAAAAACGCCTTCCCTGTCATGGCCGTGCTGGAGCAAAAGGCCAAGCTGCTGGCGTAACTCGGGCCAAGCGGGCCCCTTGCCTGCTATTCGAGCGCGTCCGGAACCAGGGCGATGTTCTTCTCGCCGGCGGCCTTCTTTTCGGTATAGGCCTTCACCCAGTCTTCCCAGTGCTTGCCCGCAGCGCGATCTTTCCCCGAAAATTCCAGGCGGGCGATCTGGTCGTAGCTCAGCCTGCGCTTTTCTTCTGCCTTTGGGGTGAAGTACTGCACAAACGACTCCGCCAGCGTTCGGCCGGTCGAGCGATTGAAGATGTAGGCTTCGATCTTTTCACCGGACTTGAGGGTGATGGTGACGTCGCCGCGATAATCGAAGGCTTTTTCGAGAGCGCTTTTCAGATCCTGCTCGCCGGCGATCTCGGGAATCCAGCCCTCGAGCTGTTCATGCTCAGTCCCGGGAGCCAGTTCCAGCGCTTCGACCTGTTCCAGCGTGTACTTCAGCACTTCCGCGGTCATGCGCGCGTCTCCTCAAGCTCCCGATTCGGATGCGTGATGTTCACCAGCGACGACGGGCCGTGCGGCATGGGCTCATTGAGCAGGTTAAGTGCGTGCTTGTCGGGATAGAGCGAGAAGCTGCCTTTAACCATGGCGAAGAAGCCCTTGAGCGAGCCAAAGCCCTCGAGCACTGCGGAGGGCTCGTAGCCGCAACTGACCATGCAGTTGGCGCACTTGGGATTGCCCGACGCAACTCCGTACTCTTCCCACTTGGTGGTTTCCATCAGCTCGGCAAAGGTTTCTGTGTAGCCATCCTGGAGCAGGTAGCAGGGCCGCTGCCAGCCAAAGATGTTGAAGGCGGGCGAGCCCCACGGCGTGCACTCATAGTTGCGGTCTCCCATCAGGAACTCAAGGAAGAGCGGCGACATGTTGAACTTCCAGGTCTTCTTGCGGTTCGACAGGATGGCGCGGAAGAGGCGGCGCACGCGGGCGCGGCCCATGAAGTGTTTCTGATCGGGTGCCTTCTCATAGCTGTAGCCGGGCGATAGAACAACGCCCTCGACACCCATCGCCATCACCTCGTCAAAGAAGACGCGTGCGTGGTTGGGGTCGGCGCCGTCAAAGAAAGTTGCGTTGGTGGTGACGCGGAAGCCGCGCTTCACGGCCTCCTTGATGCCCTCGACCGCGATATCCCAGCCGCCCTCGCGGCAGACGGAGAAGTCGTGCTCGTCGCGCTGACCATCGAGGTGCACGGAGAAGGTGAGGTACTTTGAAGGCGTGAACTCCGGCAGGCGGCGCTTCAATTCCAGCGCATTCGTGCAGAGGTAGACGTATTTCTTGCGCGCGACGAGCCCGTTGACGATTTCGACGATTTGCGGATGGAGAAGCGGCTCGCCGCCGGGGAGGGACACCATGGGCGCGCCACATTCCTCGATGGCGGCAAAGCACTCCTCGGGCGTGAGCTGCTTTTTGAGAATGTGCGGCGGATATTGCACCTTACCGCAGCCGGCGCAAGCCAGATTGCAGCGGAAGAGCGGCTCAAGCATGAGCACAAGCGGATAGCGCTTTTGTCCAGAGAGCCGCTTCCTGATTACATACCATGCAACCGTACCCATCTGGGAGATTGGAACTGCCATTCTTTGTCTACCTCAGGGGCGGAGGCCCCGAAATCGTTGCGTCATTCCTGCAGAGGCTAAAGCGCGGGCCTCATCCGTCGTGCACATCAGAAAAAACAAATTCATCGTCCAATGATTGGACGATTAAAAACCGGTCAACGGTTCATCGTTCCGAGAGTGGTGCGTTCCATTGCCCGCTTGTACGCGGTGAGCGCCATCAGCGGGAAGTACTGGCGGTACATCGTGTAAGCCAGATAGAAAACCTTGGGGAAACCTGTTCCCGTAATGATGGCCTGGCGCGCGGGGCCTTCGCCCATCGACTCGTCCCAGCTTCCGTCAGCATGCTGGCGATCGAGCAGCCAGCGGACACCTTTCGCAACAGAGTCGGACCGGTCGTCGCCGGCGGCCAACAGGCCGAGCATCGCCCATGCGGTTTGCGAAGGCGTGCTCGGGCCAATGCCGCGCGTGTCGGGATCGTCGTAGGTGCCGCAGGACTCGCCCCAGCCACCGTCTGGATTCTGCACCATGCGGATCCACTCGGCGGCCTGCTGAATTTGCGGCTCAAGGTGGTCGACACCGATGGCATCGAGCCCGCGCAAAACAAGAAACGTTCCGTACAAATAGTTGACACCCCAGCGGCCAAACCAGCTTCCGTCCGGCTCCTGCGAGCTGAAGATGAATTTGATGGCGCGCTCGACGCGCTTGTCGGCGCGCGTGAAGCCGTAGACGGCCAGCATCTCCAGCATGCGCCCGGTGATATCCACGCTGGGCGGATCGAGCATGGCGTTGTGATCCGCGAAGGGGATGTACTGGAAGATCATCTTGGTGTTGTCGCGGTCAAAGCTACCCCAGCCGCCGTTGCGGCACTGCATGGCGAACTCCCAGTCGATGGCGCGCTGCGCAACCTGGTGCTGATAGCGCTCGCGGGGATTGTCGACCTTGCTGAGCGCGAGCAGAACCTGGGCGGTGTCGTCGGTGTCGGGATAGAACTCGTTGTTGAACTCAAAGTACCAGCCGCCGGCTTCGGTATTCGGGACTTTGACGGCCCAATCGCCCTTGTGGCGAACCTCTTTGGCCAGCATCCAGTCGACGGCCTTGATCATCCGCGGATCGGTTCGCGGCACGCCTGCTTCGCCGAGAGCGTAGACAGCCTGCGCCGTGTCCCAAACCGGGCTCATGCAGGGCGTCATGCGGAAAGTGGGCTCGGGCATTTCCGGTGTGGCCGGCTGCTCGATGCCAAGCTTCTCAAATTCGTCGCGCGCGCGAATCACCTGCGGATCGTCTTCGCTGTATCCGAGGCAGCGCAGCGCGACGATGGCGTTGAGCATCGCGGGATAGATGGCTCCGAGGCCGTCCGTCATCTCCAGCCGCTCGAGCATCCACTTCTCGGCGCGCTTCATTGCCAGCGTGCGCAACGGGCGCAGGTGAACCATTTCAGACCAGTGCATCAGGCGGTCGAGAATCAGGAAGAAATTGCGCCAGGAGATCAGGTGTTTGCGATCGATGCGCACGCGGAGGATGGAATTGGCGCGGCCGCCCACGAACAACTCGTCGATTCCCTGCTCCGGCGGAATTTTCTTGTACGGTTTCTTGGCGTACATGATGGCCAGCGGGACGAGAATGGAGCGCGACCATGCGGAGATTTCGTAGATATTGAAGTAGAACCACTTGGGAAAGAGAACGATTTCAGGCGGAATGGCGGGGACGGCGTCGTAATCGTACTCGCCGAGCGCGCACAGATACATCTTGGTGAAGGTATTGCAGGCGGTGACTCCGCCATGAGCAAGCACCCATGCTCGGCACTTGGCCAAACGCGGGTCGTTTGGCCCGATGCCCATGAGCTTGGCCGCGGAGTAGCACTTGACCGAGAGCGAGATGTTGCCCGGCCCGCCGGGGTAGATGCTCCAGCTGCCGTCTTCGTTCTGGTAGCGCATCATCTCCGCGCAGGCGCGCTTCAGCCGGCCGGGATCGCCGCTTTCGAGCAGCGTATGCAGAAAGATGTAGTCGGCTTCGAGCATCGAGTCGGCCTCAAGCTCGCTGCACCAGTAGCCGTCAGGGTGTTGGAGCGAGAAGAGGCAGTTGCGTGCGCCCTCGATCGCCGACTCCACGTCGGCGAGGTCTGCGTCGATCCGGCCAAAACGAGGCTGCGCAAAACGGGGCTGCGCAAAATGCGCGGCCGAAGTAGGCGTTTTTTGCTGATCCTGAATCATGCGGTCTCGAAAATCCGACCCCTCAACTGGAACACGGAAGTCTGTCTTCTTGTTTCGGGTTAGATGCACATCCTGATGCTGCGCGCCTGGCCAACGTGCCGCCGGCTCGATCAACGAACTGGGACAGGCTCGGCTCCGCCAGCACTGCCAATAGCTTGCACAATCTCGGGAGGCAGGCCGAAGCGAACATTTTCCGGCATCACTTCCACCTCTTCGACGTTCTCAAAACCGTTCTGGCGAAGATAACTGACCACGTCTTCGACCAGGATCTCGGGCGCCGATGCGCCGGCTGTGACGGCGACATTTTCAACGCCGGCGAGCCATTTGGGATCGATGGCCTGGGAGTTATCGATGAGATACCCGATCGTGCCGAGGTTGCGAGAAACCTCGACAAGACGGTTGGAGTTGGAGCTATTTGTCGAACCGACGACGAGCACGAGGTCGGCGTTGTGGGCAACGTTGCGAACGGCCACCTGGCGATTTTCGGTGGCGTAGCAGATGTCCTGCGAGTGCGGGCCGACGATATTGGGAAACTTGATTTTGAGGGCGTGGATGATGTCGCGCGCCTCGTCCAGCGAGAGGGTGGTCTGGGTGAGGTAAGCCACGCGGTCCGGATTGGGCAGTTCGAGCGCTTCGACTTCGGCAACGCTTGAAACCACTTGGGTTACGTCGGGCGCTTCGCCCAGCGTGCCTTCGATTTCGTCGTGGTCCCGGTGACCAATGAGCACCAGCGAATACCCCTGCCGGGCAAATTTGACGGCTTCAAAATGGACCTTGGTGACAAGCGGGCAGGTGGCGTCAATCACCTTGAGATTGCGGCCTTTGCTGCGCTCTCGGACGGCGGGCGAAACGCCGTGCGCACTATAGATGACGCGCTGGCCATCGGGAACGTCGTCAATTTCGTGGACGAAGATAGCGCCTTTTTCCGCTAACTCATTCACTACATAGCGATTATGGACGATCTCACGGCGAACGTAGATCGGCGCGCCGAAGGTCTCGAGAGCGATCTTGACGATGTCGATGGCGCGCACTACGCCTGCGCAGAAACCACGTGGTTTGAGCAGCAACACGCGCTTCTTGCCACGGGAAGCGTCGCCCGAACTTTGATGGGGACCGTGATGGGGAATGGATTCAACGGCAGTAGTGGTCACATCTCCAAGTATACCAATGGGAGGGTGAAAGGGACAGGAGAGAAAAGCAGGCTGAGTAACCACCCACTAACCGCAACCCGGGCCGCTGGCCAGCCTCCCAACCCGCCAACCGAGTGCAGCGGACTTAACTCGCTGGATTTCTTCTCCGCGCCTGCCCGATTCACGGCCTGCGCGCAGTGGTCACAGTAGCTCTGTATTCTGATTTGCCAAGCGGCATACTGAGTCATGAAAAAGATTCTGCTCGGTCTCGTGCTCATCTTCTGCTTCGCAGTTCCCTATGCGGCGCAGGCGCAGATCGTGGTGGTCGTTCACCACCGCCACCATCGTCATCACCACCACCCTCACCTCCAAATCGGCCAGTAATCGGTCGAATATCCCGTTGTCCCGCCCTTGCCGCGATGGTTTCCTCGCGGAGAAACGACAAGGATGGGGCGCCCGGACCATTCCCAGCGTGCGCTGCACCGAAATAGACAAGGCTCTCCCGACTCCTCACAGGATTCCTGTTGAAGGACGGGATAGAGCCTGCTCAATTGTTAGCGGAATTTGATTCTGTCGATTCCGCGAAACGGGTCGAGGCCTCGCCTTAGTGCCGATTGGCAGCTTCGGCTGCGAGCCTGATCTCGCGTTTTGCCTGGTCGAGCAGATCCTTCGCCTTCGCTGCGTGACCGGACATATCCCACTCGTTGGCCACCTGCGCTGCAGTGATGCGGTCGTAGGCCTGGTTGATCAGGTCCTGCGCCGCCCTGAGGTTGGGGTGACGACCACCCTGCGCGACGAGCACGCCGCTTGCAAAACAAACCAAACCCAAAACGGAGCCCGAAACGAATTTGCTTCTTGTCATTGGGAAATCCTCCGTTGGCCACCATACAGTTGGCGGCGAAGGGCTGGCAACAGAAATTTTGTCGCGCCCAACAGTGGGGCTAAAGGGCAACACAAATCGCCGCTTGGTCTGCGGAGGTTGCGGGGGGGATTTCTTCTACAGAGTTGGGGTTAACGGTGGGCGGCTGCGTACTCGGCTGCCAGGAGGACATCGTTGTTTGCCTGATCAATCAACTGCTCTGCAGTTGCGGCATACCCGCCTAAATTGGCGTTATTGGCTACCTGCGCCGCTCTCATGTAGTTGTAAGCCGCAAGCAGGGAGCGCTGCGCGTCCTGCATGTTGCCATAAGTCGCGGGGACCGTAACTCTTGGCGGAGGGGGCGTAAGTACGACAACCTGCCCAACCACTACGCCTGCCGCAAAGATTGCCGAGGCAACGATGCAGCCCGATATCACTTTGCTTCTTGTCATGGGAAATCCTCCTGCCGCGACTATTACAGGACGCGATGAAGACTGGCAAGGGAAATATCGGTGAAAGTTCTGCCGGGACAGAAATCAGATGCGCCGGCCGAGGTGCACCCTTGCCGTGGACTGCGAGGATCGCCGGCGACACATAGGAATCTTGTTTGTCCTGAGATTTCCTCAGATTCTCGAGCCAATTTGAGAGGCGTCGACTCCCTGCCATTTGACTGAGAGCCTACCATTGAATCTAGCCATGTCTGAATTCACCCATCTGCATCTGCACACCGAGTACTCGCTTCTCGACGGGGCCTGCAACGTCTACAAGCTCGTCGACCGCGTGGCGGCGCTCGGGCAAACGTCCGTGGCGATGACGGACCACGGAAATATCTACGGAGCGGTGCACTTTTTTGATGCGGCCAAGGAAAAACGGATCAAGCCCATCCTCGGCTGCGAACTCTATGTGTGCAAGGCGGAGGACCATCGCGCCGATGCGACCAGAAACGGGAACGACTCCGGCGGCGTGACCCTGCCGTCGCCCGGAGCCGGGAGAAAAGACGAGTACAACCACCTGCTGGTGCTGGCCCAGAACGAAGAGGGCTACCAGAACCTGATCCGGCTTACGTCGGAGGCTTCTTTGAACGGCTTTTACCGCAAGCCGCGCGTGAGCAAGAAGTATCTTGCGGAAAACTCGAAAGGGCTGATTGGATTCTCCGGCTGCCTGAGCGGCGAGCTGTGCGAAGTGCTCGGCGACGAGAATCTCGATGCGGCGGAGAGATATCTCAGGGCCAAAGCCGTGGCGCAGCAGTATCAGGACATCTTCGGCAAGGGGAATTTCTTCCTGGAAATTCAGGATCAAGGCCTGGAGGCGGAGAAGAAAATCCTGGCGGACTTATACAGACTCGAGCGAGATCTGGAGATTCCACTGGTGGCGACGAACGACTCCCACTACCTGTGCGGCGAAGACTCGCATGCGCACGACGTGATGCTCTGCGTTCAGACGGGCGCGAAGATTCACGAGCCCAACCGATTCAAGTTCGACAGCGACCAGTTTTTTGTGAAAAGCGCCGACGAGATGGCGCATGTGTTCAAGGATTCGCCCGCGGCGCTTGCGCGGACCATGGAGATTGCCGAACGTTGCAACCTGAAACTGCGCAAAGTGGACACCCCATTTCCAGATTTCGCGGTGCCGCAGGGACACACGGTGGACAGCTATTTCGAGGAAGTGTGCCGCGCGGGGATGAAGAAGCGGATGGAAACGGCGGTGCGGCACCTGGAGCTGCGCGGCGTGAGACGCGCGACTCCGGATGAATATGAGTCGCGGCTGAACTTCGAGATCGGCATCATCAAGCAGATGAACTACTCGGGATATTTCCTGATCGTGTGGGACTTTATCAAGTACGCGCGCGACCATGACATTCCTGTAGGCCCGGGCCGCGGATCGGCGACGGGGTCGCTCGTGGCGTACGCGATGGAGATTACCAACATCGATCCACTCCAGAATGTGCTGCTCTTTGAGCGATTCCTGAATCCTGAACGCATCACCATGCCCGACATCGACGTGGACTTCTGCATGAATCGGCGCGGCGAAGTCATCGAATACGTGACGCGCAAGTACGGGCGCGAGCAGGTGGCACAAATCATCACGTTCAATACGATGGCGGCCAAGGCGGCGATTAAGGATTGCGGGCGCGCAATGGATATGCCCTACGGCGACGTGGATCGCATTGCAAAACTGATTCCGCTGACGATCGGAGTGACGATCGACGATGCGCTCAAGGAATCGCCCGACCTGCGCAAGGCCTACGACAGCGACAAGCAGGTTCGCGAGCTGATTGACACCGCGAAGAAGCTTGAGGGACTGGTGCGCGGCGCGGGCGTACATGCGTCGGCGGTGGTGATTGCGCCGCGCCCGCTGACGGAGCTGGTGCCGCTGAACCGGACCAAGAACGACGAAATTGTGACGGCTTACGACATGAAGGCCGTGGAGAAGATGGGCCTGCTGAAGATGGACTTCCTGGGCCTGACGACGCTGACGGTGATTTCCGATTGCCTGAAGCTGATTGAGCAGACGCGCGGCGAGAAGCTGGACATCGATCTGCTGCCGATGGACGACCCGGAGACGTTCCGCCGCGTGTTTCACACCGCGCTCACGTCGGGTGTGTTCCAGTTTGAGTCGGGCGGCATGCGCGACGTGCTGCGGCGTTACAAGCCGGACACCGTGGAGGACCTGACGGCTCTGAATGCGCTCTACCGGCCGGGACCGATGGACATGATCGACGACTTTGTCGAGCGCAAATGGGGGCGTCGCAAGGTGGAGTTCCTGCTGCCGCCGCTCGAAGAAATCCTGAAAGATTCGTATGGCGTGATCGTCTACCAGGAGCAGGTGATGCGCATCGCCAACGTGCTGGCGAGCTACTCGCTGGGCGAGGCCGATATTCTGCGGCGCGCAATGGGGAAGAAAGATCCCAGGGCGATGGCGGAACAGCGCGACCGATTTATGACGGGCGCGGCCAAGTTGGGACATCCGAAGGCGGCGGTGGAAGAAATCTTCGAGCAGATGGCGAAGTTTTCAGGATATGGATTCAACAAGTCGCACTCGGCGGCCTACGCGCTTGTAGCCTACCAGACGGCCTATCTGAAAACGCATTATCCCGTGGAGTTCATGGCGGCGCTGCTGACGTCGGAGACTTCGAAGCCCGACAGCGTAGTGAAGTACATCGGTGAGTGCCGCGAGATCGGCATTCGCGTGGAGCCGCCGGACGTCCAGGTGAGCGGCGCGCAGTTTACGCCGCACACAATCGAAGATCGCCAGGCGGTTCGCTTTGGCCTTGCCGCAGTGAAGAACGTGGGCGGCAACGCAATCGAGTCGATTTTGAAGGCGCGCGCGGAGGCCGGCGGGCGATTCAAGAGCTTTTGGGAGTTTTGCGAGAAGGTCGATCTGCGCCTGATGAACAAGCGCGTGATCGAGTCGCTGATCAAGGCGGGCGCGCTGGACTCGCTGGGTACACGCGGGCAGTTGATGGCGGCCGTGGACAAGGCGATGGAACGCGCTCAGAAGGCGCAGCGCGATGCCGAGCAGGGACAGAGCGGATTGTTTGGGCTATTCGACGAAACGCCGGCGCGCGGACGCGAAGCTGACGCACTGCCGGTTGCCGCCGATTGGGAAGAGAGCGAGCGACTGGCGAATGAGAAGGAAGTGCTGGGGTTCTTCGTGTCGGGACATCCGCTGGACAAGTATGCCGAAAAGCTGCGCAACCTGACGGGCGTGATCACGGTGGCCGAGGCGCTGGAGCGCAAGCCGCCGGAGCGGCGATGGGGCGCGCAGGCGGACATGGCGGACGAGATTCAGGTAGCGGGAATCATTCATGGGCTGCGCGTGCAGAAGAGTCGCCGCGATCAGCGCCTCTACGCGCAGGCTTCGCTGGAAGACGCGACGGGCAAGATGGAGTTGATCTGCTTTGCGCGTGACTACGAGCGGCTGGCGCAGCAACTGAAGATTGAGGCGCCGGTGCTGGTGCGCGGAACGTTGATGGGCGATGAAGACGCGGCGCCGAAGATCGCTGTGAGCCAGGTGCAGGCGCTTGAAGAAGTGCAGGTGAAGCTGCCCGGCGGCGTGCGCATACGCATCAATCTCGATCGCGCCACGGATGAGATGCTCGCCGCACTGAAAAGCGCCGCGGACGGCGCGCCCGGACCAGGAAAACTGATGCTGCAGTTTGAAAAAAAGGGCGAGTACGCGGTGATCCTTGAGCCGGAAGGCATGAGCGTGGCGGCTGACCGCGGCTGGGTGGAGCGCGTGGAGGAGCTGGCCGGCAAGGGTTCCGTGCAGGCGGTGGGCTAGGGCAGCGGCCGTGGGAAACAGCGCAATTGGATGAATGGCTACGAGCCCGCGCAGTATGTGACAGGGCTGCACGAGTTCGTCTCCTGACGCGCGTGTGAGCAACTCGACGAGCGCTCAGTGACTCTTGATTCAAGCGCCCACCCGAGGTGATGTGGCTCCACGCCATGTCTTACCGCAGAATTCCTGTTTGAACGTAAGAACACGAGACGCAAGTCTGCAAATAAGAAAGGCGCTCAGCCTATCCGCCACGCGCCCTAAAAAACATCTCGACCAATTCTTACCTCACAGCCGGCGCCGCCGCCACCTTCGTAAACGTCGATTCCAGATCGGATGTCCACGTGTTGCCTCCATCTGTGGACGATTCGTATTTGAGTGTGTATTGCGTCTTGGAAATTTCCTTCTCGGTCAAGCGCGTTTTCATCGGCTGACCTTGCATCATCGAGTCGGTTATCCAAGTCCAAGTGTCGCCGCTAACACTTCCTTTGGCCGTGATCTGTTCGCCCCAACTGTCGAATGCGTTGTAGGTGTACATTTTGGTTTCCGGGTCATATCCCAATACGGCCATGATCTTAAAGGAGCCGGCGGGCGATTTGTTGTCCGAATGGCCCTCAATGAAAAACCCTCCGGCCACCCACTCCCAACTTTGGGTTGAAGACACCGGTCCTTCCATGCCGTGCGCGGTAGATTTGCCCTCTTCTTTCCAGTTGCCGACAAAATACGCGAGCCGCTCCACCTCTGGTCCTGGTTGCGGCGGTCCTTGCTGAGCTTGCGCCTGAATCGAAACTCCCAGCAACAAAACACAAATCGCAAACGACCCGATGATCCGTTTCATCTGAGATCTCCTTCCAAATTTGGACAGCACTCGACGGCCTTTATTCTTGGGCGGCAGGCGGTCGCCATCGTTCCACCTAGTTGCATTTCATCAAAACGGTAGCGGCGCATCCAATCGGAGCCCGACGACCGGAAAGCCTCGTCCGTAAACTCGATTGTAAAGCGCGTCGAAGGCGGGTTTTGTGACGTAATTTGTGACGTACAGGCTTAATCGGGTTCTGGTAAACCAAACAGAATCAAAGGTGGTGCATCTTCCTTCCCTGCGGGCGGCTTGGCTTGCTTCACTATTTCTTTCAGTTGGTCAGGTCGGATTTAACGCTGAATCCCGGAAAAACTCTGAGACTGGGAAGCGACGCGCAGAACTGCGTCATAGGCCGGCTTGGGCTGGCCATTTCGATCGAAGAGCAGCGGGTAACTGGTCCTGCCGTTGACCGGCCAGTCATTCAGCCAGGAATCTCCATCAGTCACGCCCCAAAACGTCACTCGCTCCACCGTATCGCGGTGCTTGAGGAAGACGCGAAAAAGATCGGCATAACGCGTGGCCAACTGTTGCTGGACGGAATCCGGCAGCCCGTTGACGTATGGATTCAGCGCCGTATTCTGTTCGATCTTGAGCGATACATCGGCGGTGGGCTGGTGTCCGGCTGAGGGAAGCACGTCGATGTCGAGCTCAGAGATCGCGACTTTGATGCCGAGAGCAGCGAAGGCCGAAATGGTTGCGTCCTCCTGTTCCGCAGTGGGCGAGCCCAAGTGATCGTGGCCCTGCAATCCAACGCCGGCGATGGGAATTCCATCAGCTTGCATATTCCTGACGAGCGCGATCGCGCCGCTGCGCTTGGGCTCATTCTCCAGGTTGTAGTCGTTGTAAAACAGTTGTACCTGCGGATCGGCCTCATGCGCGTATTGGAATGCCTTTTCAATGTAATCGGGGCCGATGATCTTGTACCAGAGCGATTGGCGCAGCGTGCCGTCTTCGTTGAGCGCTTCGTTGACCACGTCCCAGCTCTGAATCTTTCCCTTGTAGCGGCCAACCACGGTGGAGATGTGGTCCTTCATGCGCGCGAGAAGAGCGTCGCGGTCGAGCAGATTGCCTTTGTCGTCGCGAAAAACCCAGGCTGGAACCTGATTGTGCCAGACCAGATTGTGTCCCACGATGAACATGTGGCGCTTCTGGCCGAAAGCGACATACTGGTCGGCGAGATTGAATTTGTACTGGCCGGGCCGGGGATGAATGTTCTCCCACTTGAGGACGTTCTCCGGCGAGATCGAGTTGAACTGCGAATCGATCAGGGCGTCGCCTCGCTGATCCTGCCCGGTGAATTGCGCCTCATTGATGGCCGCGCCAATGACAAAGTCGTTTTTGAAAGCCTCTTTCAATGAAGTTGGAGCATGAGCGGCAGCGGCGCCGCAAGCGACAATCAGAAACGCGATAGAAACAGAACGCGCACCGGCGCGCGACGTGGATTGCATGATTCCCTCTTTTCGGAGTTTTGCTAAGCCAATGGCAAACCTAGGAGGGTTTGCCAGGGGCGAACCCTTTGCGCCGCTCGGCCAGCTCCAGCGCGATTTTCTGGATGACTTCGCGCGAGATGGGATAAAAGAGCAGGCAAATTGCGGCCGCAAAGAAAGCGAGGCCCGCATAGACGCTGGCGGTGAGCAGGATGCCGGACTGCGCGTGCGCGGTCTGCACCTGAGCCTCGGAGACGAAACCATAGAACGAGAAAAGCCAGCCGGCGATGGCGCCGCCGAGTGCCAGACCCGCCCAGAGAGCGAAAACGACTGCAGCCGTGACAGTGCCGCTGGCACGGCGGCCCGTCTTCCACTCGCCGTAGTCGGCCACGTCGCCCATCATCGCCCACAGGATGGGCCCCGACAAGCCGAAGGAGAACTGGCGCAACACTTCGGTCGCAATGATGACCACCGTGGCGTGGGGTGAAATGAACAGGAGCGCCGTACTGAACGCTCCCGAAAGAAACATGCTGGCGATAAAAAGCCGGCGCTTGCCCACGCGGACTGAAACAGCAGTGGAGCAGGCAACGCCGGCGAGCAGCGCGGCAAGCCCGAAGCCGTTGAACCAGGCATAGATATCCACGTCGCCGGCAACGAAGCGGAAATAGGGCAGCATCACGTTACCCCGGATCACGATGGCCGCGAAATAAAACAGCGTGGCCAGAAAGAGCACGATCCAGGGCGGATTCTTGAAGAGCTCGGAGATATCCTGGCCGAGATCGGACTTCTGCTGCGGGTCAGGCTGGATGCGCTCTTTGGTTGCAAAGAAAGCGATGATAAAAAAGACAACGCTGAGGGCAGAGAGCAATCCCATTGTGAGTTGATAACCGAGCGCGTCGTTGCCGTGGCCAAACAACTTGACCATGGGGATAGCAAGGCTGGCGACGATAAAGCCCGCGGAGTTGGCAAACATCTGGCGGTAGGAGGCAATGCTGGTCCTTTCGTCGGGGTCCGACGTCATGACCGCGGTGAGCGAGGCGTAAGGAACATTGTTGACCGTATAAATGACCCGCAGCAGGATGTAGGTGGTCCAGGCGTAGATGATCTTGGCGGCCGGACTGATATTGGGCGTAGTGAAAGTGAGCACGCCGATGATACCGAATGGCAGCGCGGTCCAGAGCAGCCAGGGGCGAAATTTTCCCCATCGGGTGTTGGTGCGATCGGCAATGACGCCCATGACCGGGTTGAGGCACGCAACACCGAGGCCTACGACGAGAAACAGCGTTCCAGCCTGTGCCGGAGTAAGGCCAAAGGTGTGGGTGTAGAAGTCCAGTTGCAGGGCCAACATGGCCTGGAAGACGAAATTGGCGGCCATGTCGCCCAGGCCATAGCCAAACTTCTCACCGAAGGATAGCCGCTCCGTCATGCTTGCCTCGTCTTTCACCAGCGTTTCCCGTCGTCGTGCGTCCGTCCGGGCCGGACACAGGGCTGGAGCAGAAGGCCTGCCGGAATGAAACTGGTCCCGTTCCGAATGACCCGGCTGAATCGTCGGTTTTCGGATCGCAGACAAGTGTAGCCGCAGAAATCAGGACCGGCAAGGAGAAAAGCGATTTTCTCAAGGAGAACGGTTGCGTGCGCGACACGTGCGCGAAAGGCGTGGAAGCGCAGATCGGGTCGGGACAGGCGATGCACCGGTTTTGGTGCATCAACTGTTTCCTGCCCCTCCTGCATCCAATCGGACATGGATTCGCCTGCAGAAGAGACGGTAGGACGCCAAAGTAGCCAACATTCATCGGCTTCCACAGGCCCTGGATTCCTCGCTTTTGCAGGCCCCAAGGAATTACCAGAAAAAGACTTTTCAGTGTCGCGGTTGCCTGCTACCCTCTCTCTACACGTGAAGAGATCACCGCAACAGGTGATTGATTCTCCGGATTCCCCAAAATTTTGGTCTATTGGCCGCGAGCGGCCCAATTTCACGAAAAGCATATCTTTTTCGGCGAGGACTCTTCGAGTCGCCGGCAAGACAAATCATCCGCATTAATCCTGCACGAAGAAGTGGAAGTCGGTGGTGCCGGGAAGAACGAGGGCCATTTTCCGCCTCGCAGTTTTGCGAGACGACCTTGCCTGTTTTTCCCCTTCGTGTGCGGATCAATCCCTCAGCCGGGCCAGTTGGTCAAGGATTGGAAGAGGTATCGCGATGAAAATGCCGCACCATCCCTCTATCGTGTTTCGAGCAACGCTGATCATGCTCGTAGCCTCTTCGGTTGGGCGCGCCGCCCAGCCTGCCTCTCCAGTGGGTGCGACTGCCGGCGACAATCCGCCTGCGGGCCAGCCAACGCAAACGATCATAATTCCGGGGCCACTGCGGTCGTTCCTGCGCATGGCCGGCATCAGCCAGGAAAGCAAACCCGGCGAGGTGCTTCCTCTGCTCGCTCGCAACGCATTCCTCTACGGCCATCAGCTGGGGAAGAAGACCGAATACCTGATGCTGGAGGACCGGTACGTGCAGGAGGCAAGGCAACTGCTGCCTCTGGCCGTCTCCGATGGAGCGATCCACGTATTGGGTTGTGCCGATGTGGAGCCGCTGATTGGGATTCTCGGATACCAGTTCGAGGACGGCTGCAGCCAGAAGAACGCAACCTTGATCACCGCCAACGCGGACCGCGCATTTCTCACACTGGACTCGGGGTTTCCGCTGACGAAGCTGGAACAATCGCTGCAACAGGGCACTCCTTTTACGTACGCGTATCCGGCAACGCGAGCTCCGATCTTGTTTCGCGAAGAGGACTGGCTGTCGATTCTTCCGTCGAAGCAACGAGCCGGCCAAACGCTTCTCGACCTTCTGATGAACGACGAAAATGCGGACCGGCTTTATTCGGCGATGGCGCGCCTCGATCCGGAGACCAGGCAGGCCCTGTTGCGGTCGCCCGGACTCAAGCGGCTGTTGTTTTATGCTCCCGTTCTCGATTTTTATGGAAGCCGGTTGTGCATTCGGAATGGCGCGGTCGAACTACCCGGAGGAGATGCTGCGGCGCGCGACTGGGAAGAGCTTGTGGGAGTAAATTCGCGTTCGCCTGGAGAGTTCATTATTCGGTTGCTGGCCAAGGACCGGGGCTGGCTGGCGGCATACTTTGATGCGCTGGCGCGCGTGAGTCCCGATCAGCAGGCGCGTCTTACGCAAGGAGCCCGGCTGAAGAACCTCTATGAGGCTTATCGTTCCGGAGCTCCCGACGTCGATGCGGCAAGCAGCGTCTTCCCAAGGAATCCTACTCTGCTTCTGCTCTTCAACCGCTTGCAATGGGACGCCGCGGGCGAGCCGTTGGTTCCGGGCGACCTGAGCGTTTGGCAGGAGGTCCTTGCGAGGGAGAAGAAGCAGCATCACGCGCGCGATTGGATCCGGCAGGTGGGCGGCACCGAGAGCGCGGAAAACTTTCTCCAGGCGGTAGTGGGTTATTCCAACATTTCGACCCTCGACGGGCCAACGCAGGTCTATCTGATTATGAGCGCGATCGACAGCGCACGGCCGGCAGAGAGACGCCTGTCGAGCGATACGGCGCGACTGCTTGCCGCAAATTACTACCAGTTGAGCGAGTGGTACAACGTCTTCGTCGAGTTTCCCGAGCTGGATGACGCATCGATCAAGGACTTTATCGATGCAACCAACCGCATTGACGGCGTCTCGAATCAGTCGCTGCGGACCAATGCGCTGGGAGCGTTTCAGGCCGAAGTGGGGCTATGGCAGATCCTGGCGCGGCAGAGACAGATCGCGGGAGACGGCGTGAATTCCTCCTGGCAAAGCGCGGTTCAGGCCTATGGGGATGTTTCCTCGGCGACGCTGCTGTTCGATGCGGCGCGCAAGTCGCTCAAGTCAATTGTCGCTGCCGCCGGCGGCAGCGCGGACCCGACGGAGGAAGAGGTCGTCGATCTGCTTGCGGGCCCGCAGCAGAACAGCCCCGAAGGAATTCAGGTCCGCGACGAACTGGGGCGAAGAATTCGCGCCGTGCTCGACGACCAGCGGCTGGTCTCTTTGGATAATCTCTTCGGGCTCTACGATGGCCTGGGCGACATGGCGAAGGGCGCAAAGAATGGCGACAGCCTGCTGGCCATGGCGGGAACCTTGCGCGAATTCGAGCTGCCTCGGCCGATCTTTACCGAGGGCGAACGCGTAACGTGGTCGCCGACGGTCTACACCAGCCGCCACGCGGAACTACAGGTTCGTACCGACCTGACCAAGGTGATCAAAGCTCCGGGAACACCGGCGCAGTTGGAGGCTGCGCGGGCGCGGTTGGTGCCGTTCCTGAGAGACACGCTGGTGGGCCTGAATTACGCCTACTACGAGCCGCCGGGCGCGCAGGTCCTGCACAGCAATCCGCTCTTTGTGCGCTCGCACGATTTCTCGGCGTCTTCAATTCAGGGCATCGATCAAATCTGGGGCGCGCCGTCGCTGATTGGTATCGGCGCAACGGCCGGCGGTGGCGCTTACCTCATCGGGTCGCTCGCTGATTTGCCCTACGTGCTGGCGATGACGGAGGAGGATTTTATCTCGCCGGAGAAACTGCAGGCGCTGATCTGGCGAGAGACAGTGCCGGAACTGCTGGTGAATGCGACTGTGCCCCGGTGGTGGGGTGTGAGCCGCGATGAATTGCACGCCGTGAATCTTTATCAGGGTGCCGGAGAGGAACTGATCAAGGGCTCGGTAGACCATGCGGAGCTGCGCGAGAAAGTGATCGCAATCTTCAGTGACCGCATGGGATGGGGCGAAGTGGACGGGATGAAGAAGTCGCTTGAACAAAAAGAAGGCGCGGGGGCTCTGGCTGCGCAGTTACTTCCCACCGATACCTTCTACCTGGCAGCCGAGTTTCGCAGACGATTTCCGGAGCAGGCAGCGCAATGGGGTCCGGCCAACCAGGAACTCGACGATCTCGTGCGGAAAAATCCCGCGGATACGTCTCCGCAAAGGCTGGCGATGGATTTCGGCGTTCCGCACCCGACGATGGCGGCGACCAATGCCTGCGCGTTGCTGGCGGCAGAACCGTTCCCCGTCTCCGGAGGCGTCGCCAGCCGCCTGTTTGGCGAATCGTGGGAGTCAGGCAATCTTTATTGGGCGCGCCTCGCAGATGAAAAAGGCTATGCTCCGGCGGCGCTCAACGTGCTCATTCCCGCGCTGACCCGGCAGATGGTGGCCAACATCTCCGCAACAAGCATCGACGATTGGCCGGCATTGCAGCGCGCAATGGATCAAACCGGAGAAGAGTTCATGCAGGGAAAAATTTCGGTCCGCACCGCCGGTTTGGCCGACGAGAGCAACGAGAAAGCGAACGGAGGTACATAGCGCGATGATGAAGGGAAACAGGACCATTGCATGCATCGGCGTGGCTTTGAGCGCGCTGCTGCTCGTCGCCGGTGAACCGCGGTTTGCGGCTCAGGATGAGGCAACACATCTGCGCGTCACCGTGAATCTCGTGCAGCTGAACGTAGCCGTGACCGACAGCAAGGGAAACTACATCAGCGGTCTGAAGCCGGAGAACTTCGAGATCACCGAGGACAAGATTTCGCAGCGGATCGCGACATTTGAGGAAGGTAACGGACCCGCGATTCGGCCGGGACAAAGCAGCCAGGCGCAGACCGCCGGCGATGGGTCCAGGTCAGAACCGGCCGCCGCAGCGGGGGGTGCGGATCCCGACCGCATTTCTGCGGCGGAAATGGCTTCCACAATGGCCGGAGCCAATATCTTCATACTCTTCGATACCAGCAACTATATGTATCGCGGGTTTGTCTACGCGCAGGATGCGATCTCCGATTTTGTGCGCTCCATGGACAACGCGAGCCAGATCGCGTTTTATTCGTATAGCCGCAATCTATCGCGGTCAACGATGCTCACCGCGGATCGGTATCGCGTGGTGAACGGCGTGCGCAGCACGGTGGCCGGAGACGACGCCGCGCTCTATAACAGCCTGCTGATTACCGTGAAGGATGCGGCCTCGCTGACCGGACGCAAAGCGATTGTGGTCTTCTCAAACGGCCCTGACAACGCCAGTTCGGTTCCTCCCGAAGACGTGGCGGAACTGGCGCAGGACACGGGAACGATCATCTATATTGTGAGCACTCGGCTGGCGCAGGACGATCCGGTTTCGACTGCCGCGTTCGAGCGCATGAGCAAGGCGACCGGCGGCAAGGCCTACTTTGCCGGCAATTGGCGCAAGGAGAAGCAGGCATTTGCTTCCATTCAGGACGATCTGAGTCATCTCTATTCGGTCAGCTACTATCCGCAGGCCAATCCCAACAGGGGATGGCGCTCGATCAGCGTGAAGCTTGTCGGCCCGGGCATGGAAAAGTACCGCATCCGGACGCGCGATGGATACCGGTTGCTTCCGCCAACCCAGATCAACACTGGCAACGACCTTGCGGCAGGAGCGAGCGCCGATCAACCGTAATGGCGCGAGCTGTTTTTGGGATTGGCTCGTGGTTTAAGTGCGGAGCGCCCTGATCACCTTGGCCGTAGTGACCACCTGACCCGTGTGACGCAATGTGTGATCGGCCACGTGGATCATCGCTCCGCCGATCGATGTCGGTAGCTGCTTGCGTCCAACGAAGCGTGGCGTATCGAGGTCGGCCGTGGCCAGCACGCGAGTGCGGTCGGCCGCATCGCTGAAGGAGACCTCGACCTCGGCAAGCAACTCCGCCAGCGCCTCCTGCTTCCCTTCCCCACCCTGCTCCACCCCATCTTGCCCGGCGCCATCCAGTTCGGTTTTGAGCGCGACAAGTTGCTCGGCCGAAAGTTGCCCGCCTTCAGCATAGGTAAGGATGCGATCAACAGAGTGCGCGATATGGCGCAGGTGGAAGGCGATGGATGTGATGCCGAGCGGCTGGGAGTGAATTTCGGTTTCGGTCAGGCCGGCGGTCCAATTCGTCAGGTCATCAAGCGCAAGCTCAAGCGCATGCAGCACGGCTCGGCCCGCCGCAGGAACGTCTGTATGCGTCCCGCAGAGCCATGGCTCAGTGTAGGGGCTGGGGACGCGGGCTGTGCTCATGGGAAAGTCCCCTGGATGTTGCACGGGCATCACTCACTTCTGAGCATGTGAACCAGGTCGTCGTCCGGCAGTTCCTTCGCCGTTCCATCCTCGTTGTAGAAGCTGTAGTGGAAGTTGACGAATATCCAGCCAGACTGCGTTTTCACCAGCTCAGGCCGAACTCCCCATTCAGGCCACTGCCTGTTGAATGTGGCGTCGCATCGTTGGCCATCGACCGCAACTCTTCGAACGATATACGGCACATTGGCCCCGCTCCCGTTCCCGTCGTTCAGGAATGGGTCAATCTCGAGACCGACAATTCCGTCCGTGAACTTTGCCTTCAGAGCAGAGTCAGCCATCAAAAGTCTTTGCAATTGAGCACTGAGTAGCTGAGGCCGATGCCGGATGATCTCGTTCATTGTCGGCACCTTGACGCCGGCCGCATTCGCCACATTCCTGTGGGTCAGAACCCGGTTCCAATCCCAATCGTAGAAGTTCTGCACAAACGCCTTGCAAGATTGTTCGTCGGCACTTAACGGTCGCGCCTTCGACTGCTGCGTCGCATGTTGTGGCACCGGCGCAGCGCTGGAACTTGCGGGCGGCTCCTGACATAGCAGAACTTCCGTTGCGGCAAAAGCCACGAATGCGATGCAAACGAAAGTCGCGCGTCTCGCCTGTTTCACGGTGATTACCCCGCGCTCTTCACTCGCACCACCGTGATCTTTTCGAATCCCTCTTCGAAGACCGGCGGCTTCAGCTTTTCGGCCATCTTGCGCATCACGTCCTCGCTCACCGAGCGGTCACGCTGGCGGTTGCGCTCCAGGCACACATCGAGCGGCACATCGAAGAAGACGGCCTGCACCTCATAGCCAAAACTCTTGGCCATCTTGATCCACTGGCGCCGTTCGTGGATGGAGAGATTCGTTGCGTCCACATAGTTCATGGGCATGCGGGCGATAAGTCGCGCGCGCAGGAGCGAGCGGAGCGTGGAAAAGACCAGGCCCTGGTAGCGCTGCTCCTCAACATCGTCGAAGAGAATGTTGCGCAGAAGGTCAGAGGAAAGCGGAGTGATGCCGCGGCGGCCGAACCAGGTGGTCTTGCCGGAGCCGGGCAGGCCGATGGCGAGAACGACGAATCCCTTGGGCGTCTGGGGCGAGCGCTCGTCGGGGCTGGGAGTAAGAGTTGGTTTCGCCGGCATCTCGGGCTGGGTCTCGACTTCCAGCCGCGCGGACGAGCCTGGCGGGACGTTCCACTCCTGTTTGGCTGGCGCCTGCTGCCCGGCCGCGGCCCCCTGCCTCGCTGGCGATTGCGGGCGCGCCTGAGGAGCGTGTCGGGATTCATGGGCGCGCGACGCTGGGCTTTGGCGCGCCGGCGCTTCATCGGGATAGAGCGGCACCAGCGGAGCCGGTTGATTCGATGGGAGTTCCTGGCCGATTTTGCCCGTGGATTCTGAGGTATTGGGACCGCGTCTGGAGCGTCTTCTCATGCTGCTGCTAATCCTTGCTGAAAGCCTTGTCTCCCTCCCGAATACCATACTCGGCGAGGGCGCTGCAAATCTTGTGCACTCCGTCACATACAGTTCCATCGCGGGAACTTCATCCTTACGTTAGGGAATCGTATGCAGAGGGCTGTCGCGCTTTCATTTTCCCACCGAGCCCGCAATGATACGATCAAGGGTTTGGTGGAATCCGATTTGAGGCCCACTTCAGACGCCGCACGACCCGAATTTTGAATACCCACGCCACAAAGACCACGAAGGAGAAATGACACATGGCAGTAAAGGTTGGAATCAACGGCTTCGGCCGCATCGGACGCAACGTGTTGCGCGCCGCCCTTGGCAATAAGGAAATCGATTTTGTCGCCGTCAACGATTTGACCAGCCCGGCAACGCTGGCTCACCTGCTCAAGTACGACTCGATTCTGGGCAACCTGCCCAACGAAATCGCGTCGGGCGAGGATTTTATCTCGGTCGACGGCAAGAAGATCAAGGTCACCTCCGAACGCGACCCCGCCAAGCTGGACTGGGCTTTCGTAGGAGCTCAGGTGGTTATCGAATCGACTGGATTCTTTACCGACGCGGACAAAGCTAAGGCGCACCTGGGCTCGACCGTGAAGAAGGTCATCATCTCGGCTCCGGCCACCAATGAAGACATCACCATCGTGCTGGGCGTGAACGAGGAAAAGTACGATCCGGCGAAGCACAACATCATCTCCAACGCCAGTTGCACCACCAATTGCCTGGCGCCGGTCGTCAAAGTGATTCTCGAAACCACGGGTCTTGTCTCCGGCATCATGACCACCATTCATAGCTACACCAATGACCAGGTCATTCTCGACTTCCCGCACAAGGACCTTCGCCGCGCACGCGCCGCCGCGTTGAACATGATTCCCAGCTCGACCGGCGCCGCCAAGGCGCTCAAGCTGGTCATCCCTGAGACCGCCGGCAAGCTCGACGGCTTTGCCATCCGCGTCCCAACACCGAACGTCTCCATCGTCGACCTGACCTACATCGCTGAGAAACCCACGACAGTTGACGCGTTGAACGCCGCCTTCAAGACCGCCTCCGAGGGGAAACTGAAGGGAATTCTAGGCGTCGACTCGAACCTGCTGGTCAGCTCGGACTTCAAGGGCGACAAGCGCAGCTCAATTGTGGACGCGCCGCTGACCAAAGTGGTCGGCCAAAGCGTGAAGGTGCTGAGCTGGTACGACAACGAGTGGGGCTACTCCAACCGCGTCGTCGACCTCGTCGGCTTCCTGGCCAAGAAAGGGCTGTAAAAGCAGCTCATAGTTCGTGGTTCACAGTTCTTAGTCGAAAGTTCTCAGTCGTCACTCGGACTGCGAACTACGAACTGAGAACTGTGAACTGACCACTGACGACTTATTTGCACGAAAGGTAATTCTCATGGCCAAGCTTTCGATTCAAGACATCGAACTGACCAACAAGCGGCTGTTTATCCGCGTCGATTTCAATGTCCCGCTCACTGAAGACGGCGCGATGATCACGGACGACACGCGCATTGTGGCTACGCTGCCCACCATCGAATATGCGCTGCGGCAAAAGGCGAAAGTCATTCTCGCTTCGCACCTGGGCCGGCCTAAAGGCAAGCCGAACCCGAAGTATTCGCTCAAGCCCGTGGTCACGCGGCTCCGCGAACTGCTCGACAAGAAGCTGGGCGAAGGCGTGAATGTTGCGTTTTCGCCGGATTGCGTGGGCGAGATCGCCGAGGAGATGGCGCGGCAGCTTGAGTCGGGCCAAGTGCTGCTGCTTGAAAACCTGCGCTTCCACGCGGAAGAAGAGGCCAACGATCCTGCCTTCTCGAAGGCACTGGCGTCTCTGGCCGAAGTCTACGTGAATGACGCGTTCGGCTCGGCGCACCGCGCGCACGCCTCCACTGAGGGCATCACGCACTATTTGAAGCCCGCCGTGGCGGGTTTGCTCATGGAGAAGGAGATCACCTATCTCGGCAAGGCGCTCGAGAATCCCGAGAAGCCGTTCGTCGCGATCATCGGTGGATCGAAGATCTCCGGCAAGATCGACGTGATCCAGAACCTGCTCGACAAAGTGGACACGCTGGTCATCGTGGGCGGCATGGCGTACACCTTTCAGCGCGCGCTCGGTGTGACAACGGGAAAATCTCTTGTCGAAGAAGACAAGATCGAAATGGCGAAGGAAGCAATCGCCAAGGCGAGGGCCAAGGGCGTCAAGCTGCTCTTGCCTGTCGACAACATTCTGGCCGACAATTTTGCAGCGGACGCGAAGACACAAGTATGGGACTGCTCGGTGGATTTCCCTGACGATTGGCAGGGGCTCGACATCGGGCCGAAGTCGATTGCGGCGATTAAAGAGGTGATTGCAACCGCGAAAACCATCGTTTGGAACGGACCCGCCGGCGTCTTTGAATTTCCGCGTTTTGCCATCGGGACAAACGCGATTGCTCGGGCCGTAGCAGCCAACCGGACAGCCACGTCGATCATCGGCGGCGGCGATTCGGTGAGCGCGATCAACCAGGCCGGAGTCGCCGACCAGATCACGCATATTTCGACGGGCGGCGGAGCTTCGCTGGAGTTTCTCGAGGGCAAGAAACTGCCGGGCGTCGAAGCGCTGACCGACAAGTAAGACAGTTTTCAGTCATGAGTTTCCAGTTGCCAGACAAGAATCGCATCCGCATGGCAAACCGCGATTCTTTTTATGAAGCCTGTCGGCCCGGAGGGCAAAGAGACGCTGTGGCATATTACACCCGGGTGCTTTCAAAAGATGCAGAGTTCCCTTCCTTCGGAGAACTCGCGCGTCTGATCGTCGATGGTCACCCTGATTACAAGCTTTCGATCGAAGAAGAAGACGAAGAGGGATGGAACACTCTTCTGCTCTCAAGTAACGATGAAGTCGAAGTCGCCGTGATTGAGCGGAATCCCGTCACGGATGGTTCGATCGGCCAGGATGAAGTTGCCGACTTTATCGAGGACATTCAGGATTGCAGGCCGAGGAGCGGCGTCCAATGGCTTGAGAATTACCTGGCCTCTGTGAAGACGATTTATTCGTTTCAGCACCTGCAAGGCTCGGAAACAGAAGAAGGCAGCAATGCGCTCCACGCTCTGCGTTCCGCACTTTGGGAGCGCGGAGACGCGATCATTCAGGCCGATGGAGAGGGGTTCACGAATGAGGATGGCTACCACATGATCTGGCAGTTTTCCGACTCGGTTTCCGGGCCCTGGAAGATGGGAGTGCTCCAGGACGGTGTCTGGCGTCATTTTTCGATGGATCTGGGAGACCCCGATCATCGGGCTGCTTTCCTCAAGGGCACGGTGCCTGACGATTTGACGTCGGTACTGGGATCAGGCTCGTAGAGCTGGCCATGTCTTTTCGGCGAGCCCTCATCGTTTCACTCTGTGCCCGCCGTCACCCGGGCGAGGACATCGATCCACTAAAATTGAGTTGAGGAATAGACAAACATGTCTCGTAAAGCACTGATTGCCGGCAATTGGAAGATGTATAAGACGCCCATCGAAGCCAAAGCGTTCGTCGATGCTTTTTTGCCGCTCGTTGCCTGGCACACGCGCGACGAGATTGCGCTGTTCCCGTCCCCGGTACTGTTGCCAACGGTCACCGCTGCATGCAATGCCTCAAATGTGGCCGTGGGCGCGCAAAACATTCACTTCGCAGAGGAGGGCGCTTACACCGGCGAGACCTCGGTTTTGCAACTGAAGGCCGTGGGCGGCACCCATACGCTCATCGGCCACTCCGAGCGGCGGCAATACTTTGCCGAGACCGACGAGATCGTGAACAAGAAGCTCCACACTGCGCTCAAGCGCGGCGTTGTGCCAGTGGTATGCGTCGGCGAAGTGTTGGAGGAGCGCGAGGCGGGCAAAACGGCGAGCGTGCTGAAGACGCAGGTGACGGGCGCATTCGCGGGCATTACGCCCGAGGCTGCGGGGCCGATTGTGATTGCGTATGAGCCGGTCTGGGCCATTGGCACGGGCAAGACTGCAACGCCGGAGATTGCTGCCGACGCGCACTGCATCATTCGCGCGGAGGTGGCAAAGCTGCTGGGCGCCGATGTGGCCGCGGCAATGCGCATTCTCTACGGCGGCAGCGTGAAACCCGACAATGCGACCGCGCTGATCAGCCTGGAAGAGATCGATGGCGCGCTGGTAGGCGGCGCGAGCCTCAAGCCGGATTCGTTTGCGGCCATTGTGAAGTACTAAGCAGATTCGTTCACGCGGGTCATTGCGGAGCATCGCACACAGGACCACGGCGATCGCCCGATCACCGCAGCCCGATGCATTTCAAGGAGAGCCTAACGTTCCTTGGCCGCTCCACGCATGACTCCGAAGACGAAGATAGTCGTCGAGTCAAACCGTTGTCCCGGAAACAGCTCCGTAGTGGGAAAACTCGGCTGGTTGGGTGAGTCTGGAAAGTGCTGCGTCTCCAGGCAGAAGGCATTCGGCGGGTGCGGTCGCGGAACGCCAGGCGCGCCGGCGGCAGGTGCTGGCGGCGGCATGCGCGGCACGTAGAACTGAATGGCCGGTTCAGTGGTGAAAACCTGAATGCTGCGTCCGCTGCTGGGGTCGTCGACTTCCGCAGCCGGCGATTCTAGCCCCGGTGCGCGTAGCACGAGATTGTGGTCGTAGCCGAAATCAGGGATCCGGTCACCAATGGAGTGCGTGGTGCGGAAATCAAGTGGCGTGCCGGCGACAGGCGCGATGACTCCAGTAGGGATTTTGTGGTCGTTAAAGGGAGTATAGGAGTCCGCGTCGATCCGGGCCACGTCGGCGAAAACCGGTATCGAGGGGTCGGCAGCCAGATTGAAGAAGGCGTGGTTGGTAAAGTTGACGACCGTGGCCTTGTCGGTGGTGGCCGTGTATTGGATCCTCAAGGCCGGGGCGCCAAGGACTTTGGCGAGCGTGAAGCGCACCGTAACGGTGAGCGTTCCGGGAAAGCCCATGTCACCGTCGGGAGAGACCAGGGTCATTGCAACGCCGTCCCGAATCTCTTTCCCGCTCCAGGTCTTCGTGTTAAAGCCCGCAGTGCCGCCGTGCAGCGCAACGCCGTCCGGGCCTGTGGGGACATGGTACGTCTTTCCCTCCAGGGTAAATTGCCCACGATCGATGCGATTGGCATAGCGGCCAATGGTAGCGCCCATGAAGGTGTTTGTGCCCTTCATGTACTCCTTCAAGCTGTCCGGTCCCACAATTACGTTCCCCATCACGCCACTGCGGTCGGGCACGCGCACGCTCACAATGTGGGCGCCATAAGTTGTGACTTTGACTTCGGCCCCGGCAGAGGTTATGGTGTACAACTCGACCGGCGCGCCCGATGCATCCTGACCCCAGGGAGCGTGCGTTACAGTTGCGGCCTCAATGCCCGGCGAGAGGCAAACGACGGCAGCAACAAAAACCAAATAACGTTTCATGAGAACTCCGCTCGCAAATCGAACTGAAAACCGAGACTCTGCAGCAGAGAGCAGTATAGTCGAGAGGAATCGCGAAGGCGGACGGTCGCGCCGAAGAGTCGCGCGACGGTCATTGCAGCTCCCTTGGCCGCCTGGGCTGTGCGGCTGCGCGGCTTCGCTTCCTTCCGGAACGGAAGCGCTACATCGACAGGTAGAAGCTGGCAATCCAGTTTTCCAGCAGCGCCGGGAAGCAGCCGAAGATGACGACGGCGGCCGCAATCGCGATCAGCACGGCCAGCGTCACCGGATGAACGCGAATGGGCGATTCGTTGGTATTCGGCATGACGTACGCGCGTTTGAGAACCTGCAGATAGTAGTAGAGCGAAACGGCGCTGAATGCGATGGCCACCGCGACAAGTGTGAGGGACTCAGTCGGCAGCGACGTAAGCGGCATTTTGCTTTTGTAGCCGAGCCCGAGCACGGCCGCAAAAAGATTGAACTTGGCCCAGAAGCCGACCAGCGGCGGAATCCCGGCGAGCGAAAGGAAGAACACGAGCAGCACGGCCGCGAGCACCGGGTTGCGCTTGTGCAGGCCGAGGAAAGAGTCGAGCTTGTCGGAGCCGGTGGCGCGCTCCACGACGCCCACCACGCCGAAGGCGCCAATGGTGGTAAGGCCGTAGGTGACGCTGTAGTAGAGGATGGCCTGCGCGATGGCATTCGACCAGGAGAAGAACGCGAGACCAAGCAAAATGTAGCCGGCGTGCGCGATGGCCGAGTAGGCAAGCAGGCGGCGCACGCTCGATTGCGCGAGGGCGGCCAGGTTGCCAAAGACCATCGAGAGCACGGAGAGATCCATGAGGATCATCGGCCAGATGGAAACAAAGCCAAGAGTGATATGCGGGAGCGGTGTGCCGGCATGAAATGAGGTGAAGGTGACGCGGCCACCCGCTAAGTGCAGCATCGCGGGCCACCACAGAATTGCGTGGCTGATGGAGATGAGCAGTGCGAAGCTCGCGACCTTGGAAACGGACGCAATGAATGCTGCGGCTGCCGTTGGCGCGCCTTCATAAGTGTCGGGCGCCCATAGATGGAACGGGAAGGCAGCAATCTTGAAACCAAGGCCGGCGGCGATCATGACCAGCGCGATGTAGAGCAGCGGCGCGCCTCCATTGGCCGACGCCATATAACTGCCGAGCACAACACGAGGAAGGCTCGTTGATCCCGAAAGCCCGTAGAGATAACTGAAGCCGAAGAGCAGAAACGCCGCCGACATGCCGCCGAAGAGGTAATACTTGATGGCAGCCTCAGCGCTCTTGCCGGATTGTTTGGCAAAGGCGGTCAGGATGTAGAGGCCGAGCGAAAGAAGCTCGAGTCCTACGAAGATCACCAGCAAATCTTGCGCGGCAGAGATGATCAACCCGCCGGCGGCAGCCATCAGCACGACAGATACGTACTCCCCGGCGTTCCTCGTGAAACTGGAGTCTGCGTAGCCTGAATCGACGACCAGCAGAAGCGTGAGCGCGGTGAGCACGAGAATGGCGACCTGCGCCACGCCAGCCGATCCGCCTGCCGCGAGCAGCAGATCATTGCCGGCGCTGAATCCGCCCCATCCCGCCGCATAGACGGCCCAAACCGCCGCGATACAGCCGAGGATTCCGATGGCGGCGGCGACGGCGGTGCGAACCTCAAGAGCAGCTTTGCGCAGGAATCCGAGATCGACCACAAGCACGAACAGCGCGGCGATTTCGAGAGCCGTTTCAGGCAGCATGGCGCTAAAGAGGCCGGCGTAGTTCATTGCGCGCCTCCTGCGAGCAGCGCCTTCACTGCCGGCTCAATTTGATCGAGAAGAATACGCGGGTAGAGCCCGACGACGAGCGTGGAGATGCCGAGCAGCGCGACCCCGGCGTACTCGGGCCAGGTGATTGGCGCGAACTTGTGCTCGTGCTCCGATTCGAGCTCATGCGGCGTGGGCACCGCGTCCGTGAAGAAGGCCTTCTGCAATGCGCGCCAGATGTAGGCGACGCCAACGATGATGCCGATGCCGGAAATGGCGGCCCACCAGGGATTGGCTTGCCACGCGCCGACGAGGACCTGCAACTCTGCCACGAAACCGGAGAAGCCAGGCAGGCCCATCGAAGCAACGCCGGCAAAGACAAACGCCCACGCCGCGAAGGGCAGTCGACGCGACAGATGCATGGGCCCTAGCTCGGCGAATTGGCGCGTGTGCGTGCGATCGTAAACAATGCGCCCGACGATGGCGAACAAGAGGCCGGCGATGACGCCGTGCGAGAACATCTGCAGAACCGCGCCATCGACGCCAATCTGGTTGAGCG
Source organism: uncultured Acidobacteriaceae bacterium (assembly GCA_963823805.1). Classification (GTDB taxonomy): domain Bacteria; phylum Acidobacteriota; class Terriglobia; order Terriglobales; family Acidobacteriaceae; genus Telmatobacter. The sequence goes on from CAWGMW010000001.1 coordinate 1,318,973, forward strand.
TCATGAGGCCAAGCAGCACAAAACCCATGTGGCTCACGCTCGAATAGCCGATGACGAATTTGAAGTCGGTTTGCGCCAGCGCAACAAGCGCGCCATAGACGATGCCGATGACAGCGAGCCACGCGAAGACGTCGCGCCACGAGCCTAGCCCGATAAATGAGAATCCCCAGGGATCGAGGCCGTACGGAAAGAGCCCGATGCCCACGCGCAGGCAGCCGTACGCGCCGAGCTTCATCACGACTCCGGCAAGCAGCATGGACGCAGCCGTAGGCGCGGCGACGTGGCCGGTAGGCGCCCAGGTGTGGAACGGCCACATGCCTGCGAGAATCGCAAAGCCGACAAAAACCAGCGGGAAGCACCACATCTGGAAGCTGATGGGCAGGCCCGCATGCGCGAGATCGCCGAGCGCGGTGGAGTGGCTGCCAGCAGTCGTGTAGGCCGCGAGCAGGCCGATGAGCACCATCGCCGAGCCAACGAAGGAGTAGAGCGCGAGCTTCATGGCGCCATATTCGCGGCGCGTTGAACCCCAGATGGAGATGAGGAAGTACTTTGGAACGATGGCAATCTCATAAAACACAAAGAGCAGGAAGAGATCGCCGCTCAGGAAGACGCCATAGACGCCGCCGATCAGCGCCAGATAAAACGCAAAGAACTGGTTGGAGCGGAGCTCGATGTTCCAACTGAAAAGAACGCCGGCGACGGCCGCGATGCCGGTGAGCAGAACGAGAACGCGGCTGATGCCGTCTGCTGCAAGCAGAAAATGAACGCCCATCGACGGCACCCAAAGCACGTCGACGAAGACCTGGCGACCCTGGCCCATTCCGGCGGCAAAGCCCGCGATGGCGATGGCGAGCCCAGCCACGGCCACTGCGAGCGCCCACCAGCGCGCAATCTCGGGCTTGGCTTTGGGCAGCAGCGCCGAGATCAGCGCGCCGGCAAACGAAACGGTGATTGCCCAGGCCATTCTCTAAAATCTCCAGTGCGCAAGCAGGTTCACGACCGTGGGATTGATCGTGTCGAGAATCAGCCGTGGCGCGAGCCCGATAATGAACATGAGGCCGATCACGGGTGCGAGAGCTATCCGCTCGCTGTGATGCAGATCAGGGAAATTGGCCCAGCGCTCCGGAACAGGGCCGGTGAAAACCTTCTGGATGACAGTAAGGATTACGATCGCGGTCACCAGCAAACCGAGCACCGATACCGTTGCGCTGATCCAGGACAAAGGAAAAGCACCGCGGAAAATGAGGAACTCGCTGACGAAACTGTTCAGGCCGGGCAGGCCGAGCGAGGAAAAAAGCACGATGCCCATCAGGCCGGCGAATACCGGTGCGGGCTTGCGCAGGCCGCCAAAGTCGTCGATGCCGCGCAGACCGCCGGTGCGGAACTGAATCATGGCAATGAACCAGAAGATCGCGGCTGCGGTAATGCCGTGATTGAACATCTGCAGGATGACGCCATTGAGAGCGGCGGCCTGACTGGCTTGTTGTGCTGCGCCGTAGACGGGAACCGCAAGCGCGAAGATTCCGAGCAGGCAGTAGCCGAGATGATTGACCGACGAGTAGGCAAAGACACGCTTCAAATCTTTTTGCGCTGCCGCAGCCCACGCGCCCATGACCACGGTGATGACTGCGAGAGCCAGAAGCGGGGTGCGCATCGCGGCGATCTGCACTCCGAAGATGGGCAGCGCGATACGCAGCAGGCCGTAGACGCCCATCTTCGACATGGCGCCGGTAAGCAGCATGGTGACGGGCGAAGGCGCCTCGGCGTACGCGGCGGGTAGCCACGTGTGGAAAGGCGCGAGCGGCACTTTGACCGCGAAGCCGGCGAGCACGCCAATGGCAAGCCAAGGCATTGCCGCGCCAAGATGCGCCGTGACCATCTGCGTCAGCGCGCCGGACGCGGCCATGGCCGTGAGATCGCCGAAGTCCATCGTGCCCGGCGCGTATTTCGTCCCGGTGGAAAGAAACAGGCCGAGAAACGAAATCAGCAGCGCCACCGAGCCGGCCATGGTGTAGACAAAGAACTGCGTAGCCGCGGGGCCGCGCCGCGGGCCGCCCCACAATTTGATCAGGAAGAATGCTGGAATCAGGCTCAGCTCCCAGAACAGGAACCAGTGAAAGAAATTGAGCGCGGTGAAGGAACCGAAAAGGCCCGATTCCAGAATGAGGATGAGGCCGTAGAAAAGGCCGGGCATGTGATGCACGCGATGCGAAGCGTCAACCGACATGAGCGTGACGATCGCCGAGAGCAGAAGCATAAGGGCGCCCAGGCCGTCGACGCCGAGGTGATACTCGATTCCCAGCGAGGGCGCCCAACTGTGCAGCTCGACAAGGCCGATGCTTCCGTCGGCGGGCAGGCGAGTCCAGACGATGAGCGCGATGACGAGGCAGACCAGCGAAGTGATCAGCGCAACGCCGCGCGCGTGCTTGCCCGCGAAGAGTGCGATGGCCGCGCCCACGAGGGGCAGCACGGTGATGAGCGTCAGAATCGGAAATCCGGTCATAGATTCGTTCATGGCCGGCTGCTCCAGTAGAGAACGAGGGCGAGCGCAACAACAGCGACGGCCAGTATGCGGAGGTAGTTTTGCACGCGGCCGGTTTGCAGGCTTGCCAGCAGGCCGCCGCCTTCAGAGAGTTCCTCGCAGGTTTTGTCGAAGCCGCCGTCGACCCAGTTGATGTCGAGCAGGCGATTGAGCTGCGCCCAGAAGGAGAAGAGCGACGCGACGAGGGCAACGATACCGCCCCAGATTCGGCGGTCGATCCAATCGGCCACGCGCGCCCACCACGCATAAAAGGCGATTACCGTGACGCCGTAAAACTCGTCGACGTAGAGACGATCGCGGAGCGGATCCCAAAGCCAGGGCACGGATTTCTCAAGCACGTCGGGTTCTTCGGGCTTGGGCGATTTGTTGCCGTAAAGTCTCCAGCCGAATCCAAGGCCAAGAAAAACCACCAGCGTCGACGTGGCCATGAGCAAAAGGAAGCTCGGCTCGATCAGGCTATGGAAGCTGATCGCAGCCGCGCGCCCGTCAAGAAACGCGTGGAACCACGGCCACGCAGGAGTTCCGATGAGGCCAAGCGCCATGGCGAAAAAGGCGAGAATGACAAGCGGCGCCGTCATCACCTTCGGACTCTCATGCGCCGTTTGATGTCCGCGCCAGTAGCCAAGGAAGACGTAGCAGACCTGCCGCGTCATATAAAAAGCAGTGAGCAATGCGCCGAAGACGAGCAGGTAGAACGGACCTTTGATGGCGGCAGAATGTTGCGCGGCTCCGAGAATCCCGTCTTTCGACCAGAATCCCGAAAAGAAGATCGGGAATCCGCACAACGCAAGCATGCCGATGGCGTAGGTGAGAAAGGTCAGCGGCATGTCGGCTCGAAGGCCGCCCATGCGGCGAATGTCCTGTTCCTCGTGGCAGCCATGAATGACTGAACCTGCGCCGAGGAACAAGAGCGCCTTGAAGAATGCGTGGGTGATCAGATGAAACATGCCCACAGCAACCCCGCCAAGACCGAGGCCGGCCATCATATAACCAAGCTGCGAGACAGTCGAATAGGCGAGGATGCGCTTGATGTCGTTTTGCGCGATGGCGATCAGCGCAGCGAAGACGGCGGTGGCCGCGCCCACCCATGTGACGACGGTCAGCGCTGTTGTCGTACCGCCTGCGGGGGCGCCGATGGACATAAGCGGATAAACGCGCGCGACAAGATAAACGCCGGCAGCAACCATGGTGGCCGCGTGGATGAGCGCGGAGACCGGCGTGGGCCCTTCCATAGCGTCGGGCAGCCAGACGTGCAGCGGAAGCTGGCCGCTTTTGCCTACGGCTCCGGCAAAGATGAGCAGCGCGATGGCGCCCGCAGCGCTCAGGCCGAGACCCGCGTGTTGTGTGAGCAGGTTCGCGAGTGCAAGTCCTTCGAGAGAGCCAATCCCGTGGTTATACAAAAGCAGCGTGCCGGTCGAGGAAAACAGCCAGACAATTCCGAGAAAAAAGAAAATATCGCCGACGCGCGTGGTGATGAATGCCTTTTTCGCTGCCGCTGCGGCCGACGGCTTCTGATACCAGAAGCCGATCAGCAGATACGACGTGAGGCCGACGATCTCCCAGCACATAAAGAGAAGCAGCAGGCTGTTCGAGATCACGACGCCCAGCATGGCTCCGGCAAAGAGCGAGAGGAAGCAGAAAAAGCGGGTGAAGTTTTCGTCGTGGGCCATGTAGCCGACGGAGTAGATGAAGATGAGCAGGCCGACAAAGCTCACCATCACGAGCATCACGGCGGCAAGCGGATCGAGCACCCAGCCAAGGTCGACGCTCGCCGCGCCAACGTGGATCCATGTAAAGCTGACAATCTCGCGAACGACAGCGCCGTGCACCCAGCCTCGGAGGACGTGCGCAAAGGCGATCACCGAGAGAAAGAGCGAGAAACCGAGCGAACCGACAGCCAGAACGGACGCAAGTTTGCGATGCGGCTGCCTGAGAAGTGCAATAACGCCCGACGCAACCATTGGCACGGCCGGGATGAACCACAAAATCCTCGCGATGGAGGAAGCGGCGAATTGCGGAACGAATGAAGTGGATTCCTGGATCAAGCTCTCACCCCTTCATCCTGTCGATTTTGTCGAGTTCGGCGGTGTTGGTGTGGCGATAGATCGCAATCACGAGGCCCAGGCCCACGGCAGCCTCGGCCGCTGCGACGGCAATGGAGAAAATCGCGAACATCATGCCGGTGAGCGCCCCGGGATGCGGACCGAATCGCCAAAAGGCGATCAGGTTCAGGTTGGCCGCGTTGAGCATGAGCTCGATGCCGATGAGTACCAAAATAGCGTTGCGGCGAACGAGCGCGCCGCCAAGGCCGATGGCAAAGAGCAACGCCGCGACGAGAAGGTAACCGGCAAGAGGCGTCGAGAGTCCCGTCGTCACACTCGTCATTTGGGCCTCACTTTCTCATGCATGGCCACGATCACCGCGCCGATCGTAGCGGCGGTGAGCAGCAGCGCGACAATCTCGAGCGGCAGCACGTAGCGGCCGACCAACGCGACACCGATATCGTGCACGGTGACGGAGGGAACGATGTTCTGCTGAGGAATCGCGCTCACGCTGGCCAGCACTGCCCATCCGAGAACGGCAAAGACGCCCGCAGCGATAACCAGTCCCAGAAACCAGGTCTTGCTGAAGACACCGTCCTTCGGCAGATCGGAGCCGCGCGTGAGCAGAATGGCGAAGACAATCAGGATGGCGACGGCGCCGATGTAAACAAGAATCTGCGCGAAGCCTGCAAACTGCGCATCAAGCTGGAGAAACAGCAGAGCCAGCCCGGCGAAGGCCACCGTGACGGCGAGCGCGCAATGAACCAGGTGCTTCAGCAGGACCGCCGCCAGGCCGCCGGCCAGCGTAAGGGCTGCAAGCAGATAGAAGATCAAGCTCAACGATCGCGCTCCCTATTCAGCATAGCGGTAGCTCCTGCGGCCGAAATGCTCGCTGCGCATCTCCAGCCGGCCCATCACGACGTAAGCCGCCACGAGAATCACGGTGCAGACCACCCAGCGCGCCCATCCCTCGCCCATAAAGCGCCACAACGCTGTGACCAAAAGGTTGAGCAGCGTGAAGGGCAAAACAAATTTCCAGGCAAAGTTCATCAGCTGGTCCTGGCGCAGGCGGGGCAGCGTGCCGCGCATCCAGATGAACACGAAGATGGAGAGCATCACCTTGCCGAAAAACCAGAACCACGAAGGAACCCAGGTGAGGAACGAAAAAGGCGCCGACCAGCCGCCGAGAAACAGCGTTGTGCCGAGGCCGGAGATGGAAAACATGGCGAGATATTCGCCGAGGAAGAACAGCGCAAATTTAAAGCCTGAATACTCGGTGTGGTAGCCCGCGACCAGCTCCGACTCGCCCTCGGGCAGATCGAAGGGCGAGCGATTGGTCTCGGCAGTGGCGGCAATGGCGTACATGATAAAGCCCGCCAGGCCCCACGGTGTGAAGATGTACCAGTGAGGAAAGCCGTAGGAGTACTGGTTCTGCGCTGCGACGATTTTGGGCAACGATAGCGAGCCGGTGATCATGACGACGGCGACGCTTGAAAGCAGCAGCACCACTTCGTAGCTGATCATTTGCGCCACGGCACGCATAGCGCCGAGCAGCGAGTATTTGTTGCGGCTCGACCAGCCCGCCATAAAGACGGAAAGCTCCGTCGCCGCGCCCATGGCGAAGAAGAACAGCAGCCCTGCGTCCATGTCGACCAGCACCATGTTGCGGCCCATGGGCAACACAGCGAAGCCCATGAAAACCGTGACCACCAGCACCAGCGGCGCGAGAAAGTGCACGGCGGCATTGGCGCTGAGCGGGACAATGTCTTCCTTGGTGAGCGACTTGATGCCGTCGGCGATGGGTTGAAGTAGCCCATAGGGGCCAACGCGATTCGGCCCAATGCGGTTCTGAATGCGGCCAAGTCCCTTGCGCTCGAAAACCGTCGTGAGCGCGAAGAGGCCGGGAAAGACGCAAACTATGGCGATAACGCCGAGCACCACGCCTGCCGTGGGACGCAGCACGGCGGGCAGAAAACCGACGAGCCAATTGCGCAGAAGGACGAAGATCTGGTCGAGATTCACGAAGAAGGAATTTGTGGCCCCAAGCGTCGCGATCATCGTCTAGCTTCCTCCCTCGCTCTTCGCGGGCGGATTAGCCGGCGGTGAAGGATTCGCCGCAGCCGCAGCTTTGGCTGCAGCGGCTTCGGCGGCGGCCTTGGCCTTCGCTTCCACTTTGGCTTTCTCCTCGGCCAGGCGCGCATCAACCTCCGTCGCCTCGGTCGGATGGATCGAGTGGTAATACTCGTTCGATCTGGACAGTTCCTTGCGGTCGAATAGGAGGCCGCCGAAACGGTTGTCGGTGGCCAGCTCAAATTGCGTGTCCATCTTGATGGCCTCGAACGGGCAAACTTCAACGCAGATCTGGCAGCTCATGCAGACGGAAACATCGATGTCGAAGCGCGCCGGATAAAACTGCTGCTTGCCCACGTAGTCGGGCTTTTTGTCCGCGCTTTTCTCGATGTAAATGCATTTAGGCGGGCACTCTTTCTCGCAAATCTGACAGGCCACACAGCGCATGCCGGCCAGCCAATCGGCGCCGTCCCCCGGGCTCTTGGAATCGTAGACCAGGAAGGGAAAGACGCGCGCGTTTTCGGCGGTGGGAATCCGTTGTTCCGGATACTCTACCGTCGTCAGCCGCTCCGCGGAGACAAAACTGCCGAAGAAATTCCTCGCCGTCTCCGCCATCCCTTTCAGGATTCCATCACCCAGCAAGATAAACCTCCGGTTTGCAGCGGAGAGTTTGGGGCATTTTCCTTCGGTCTCCGCAGCGACGCATGAATTGAGAACTGCGAACTACGAACTGTGAACTGGCCGTCATCTGTCCACCTCTCCCAGGACAATATCCACGCTGCCAAAGATCAGTACAACGTCGGCGACATTGTGCCCCAGGCACATGTCTTCCAAAATGGTCAGGTTGATGAGGCTGGGCGGGCGCACGCGATAACGGTAGGGATTCGGGCCGCCGTCGCTGATGAGATAAAAGCCGAGCTCGCCTTTCGGCGCTTCGATGCGGCCGTACGCCTCGCCAGGCTTGGGGCGGAAGCCGCGAATCTTCGCCTTCGCGTCCATGATCGGGCCAGAAGGAATTGCCGGGAGCGCCTGCTCAAGAATCTTGATCGACTCGCGCATTTCGAGAATGCGAACCATGTACCGGTCGTAGATATCGCCATGGTCGCCGAGCGGAACCCGGAATTGGAAGCGATCGTAGATGCCGTAGTGATCGACCTTGCGGACGTCGTAATTCACGCCCGACGCGCGCAACATCGGACCAGAGACTCCGGCGTTGATGGCAAGCTCGGGCCGCAGAATTCCGACTCCCTGGCAGCGCGCCATCAGAATCTCATTGCTCGAGAGCAGTGCTTCAAACTCGTCGACAAACTCGGACAGTCCCGCGACTACTTTGCGCGTGGCGTCGACCCACGGCTCGGAAACATCCACGCGGCAGCCGCCAAAGCGCATGTAGTTGCACATCATGCGCGAGCCGGTGAGCGATTCAAAGAGGTCGAGGATCTTCTCGCGCTCCTTGAAGGCGTACATGAGCGGCGTGCCGCTTGCGCCCATCTCCTGAATGAGAAAGCCGATGGATGAAGCGTGATTCTGCACGCGCGTCAACTCGGCAAGAATCACGCGAATGTATTCGGCGCGCTCGGGAACATCCTGGCCCACAAGCTTTTCCACGGCCAGCGCGTACGCCCAGTTGTTGGTGAGCGAGCAGAAGTAGTCGAGGCGGTCGGTGTAGGGCATCGACGCCAGATACGAAGCGCCCTCGGCAATCTTCTCGTGGTTGCGGTGCAGGTAGCCGAATACCGGCTTCAGGCGGACGACGCGCTCGCCGTCGAGCGCCACGTCCATGCGGAAGACGCCGTGCGTCGACGGGTGATGCGGCCCCATCGCGACTTCGAGCAGCTCGCCCTCGCCGTCCGACTCAATCACCGGCGGCCGGTTCCAGCCCTCGAGCTTCTCCCCTTTGGTTTCCACAACGCTCATTCTTCGTCCGTCCTACTCCCTATTCCCTATTGGCTATTCCCTGGCGCGCCCTCGGCCGCGCGATGCTCCTGCGCTCGCTTGAGCACCTCATCGTGCGGCGTGGGCTCGTACTCAAAGTCGTCTGGCTCTACATAATCTTTGCGCATGGGGTGATCCTTGAATTCATCCCACATCAGCAGCCGGCGCAGGTCCGGATGACCGGCGAAAACAATGCCGTAGAGATCGAAGACCTCGCGCTCCTGAAACTCGGCCGAGCGCCAGACTGGCGTGAGCGACGGCAATTCGACCTGATCCGATCGGTTCACCGTACGCATCCTGAGCACGAGCGGCCCGTGCTTCTTCGCGACCGAATACAAGTGATAGACCGCTTCAAGACAGCCTGGCTCGACGAGCTTGCGAGTCTCTTCGACGGTTTCCTCGACTGTTTGCTCGGCACCGTCGACCGTCTTCACAACCTGACGCGTTACTTTAACTTTTTCCGCTATCTCCTTGTCGGGCCAGTCAACGCCGGAGACGTTGGAGAGAAAATCAAAGCCGAGCTCCGCATCGTCGCGGAGAAACGTTGCGACCGCAACGACGGACTCCGGCGCAAGTCGCAGCGAATGCTGCGCGGACGGGCTCGGGTTCGGCACAAGCTCTATGCCCGCGCCAGGAACCGCCGCCTCAATCGCCGCTTTGATCTCCTCGACTGTCTTCAAATTCAGCTCCCAGTTTTCAGCTCTCAGCAGATCCTCGCCACCGCGAGCCGTTCCCTGCTCTCTGTTTCTAGCGAATCGTTATTGGCACCGGCCAAACTCCCTTGTTCGAGGTCGGCTCCAGATCGTGCTCGCCCTGCTCCGGAACAGGAAATTCGCCCTGCGCTTCAGAGTCCAGGTGGCGCGGCCGGTCCTCGCCAGTCAACGGCTGGCCATCGATCTTTTTTTGCAGCGTCATGAAGGCCTGAATCAATGCTTCAGGCCGCGGCGGGCAACCGGGAATGTGCACGTCAACGGGAATGTATCGGTCGATGCCCTTGAGCACGTTGTAGCCCTGCTTGAACGGTCCGCCGGAGATGGCGCACGCGCCCATGGCGATCACGTAGCGCGGCTCGGCCATTTGGTTGTAGAGGCGCACAACCTGCGGCGCCATCTTCTTGGTCACAGTGCCGGAGACGATCATCAGATCTGCTTGCCGCGGCGAGGGACGAAAGACCTCGGCGCCGAAACGAGCCAGATCGTAGCGCGCCATGGTCGTGGCGATCATCTCGATGGCACAACAGGCCAGCCCGAATTGCATGGGCCACACCGAGCTGCGCCGGCCCCAGTTGTAGAGCTCCTCGATGGTCGTGACGAAGATGCCCTGCTTGCCCAGTTCGATCTTCAGGTTTTGGTCAACAGCCATAAGTCGCTCCGATTCTCAAACCAGTGAACGGTGGACATTGATCAGTAGTCAGCACGCTTCGTCTTCCAACCGTCGCGGCTTTCGTCGATTGCACGAAAAACTGTTCCCTATTCCCTGATCCCTGTTCCCTGCTTTTTCACTGCCACGTCAGCACGCCCTTCGCCCACGCCCACGCCAGCCCCTCAACCAACAGCAGGACAAAGACCAGCATGGCCGCGCACGCTGCTGCACCCAAGCCCGTAAATGCAACCGCAAATGGAAGCAGGAATACCGCTTCCACGTCGAAGATGAGAAAAATGATCCCGTAAAGGTAGTAGGCCGAATGAAACTGCATCCACGCGTCGCCCTTCGACTCCAGGCCGCACTCATAGATGGCGTTCTTGACCGCGTTAGGCTTGGCCGGCGAATACACTCTGGCCCAGAGCCAGGCCAACCCCAGCGGGGCAAGGCCGAAGCCCAGGGCCGCTGCGAACAAAACTGCCAAAGAAAAGTAGGGACTGGAAGCCATTGTGGAAAGCGTTTCTTACTCTTTCAAGCTACCAGTTTGAGGCCGGTCTTGGCGAAGGAGTTGGCGTCGATTCCTGCCATTCAAGCTGCTTTTTCCACCATTTATCCCATCAGGTGAACCGTTGGCTGAATCGCTCGCCCATGCCCGCCCCGGCGTCCATTTAGCGCCGGTCTCCTGACCGGTCCGCCGTGGCGGATGCGGGCGCCCACGCCCGCACCTGCTGACTAGTCGTCGCCGTCGTCCGCCTTCTTCGCGCGCACCTTCAGCATTGCGGGCACAGGCGCCGAGCCCATCGCATCCTTCCAAAGAATGACGTTGAGCTTCTCGGTAGGCGCGCGGTCCTCGTGGCTGAAATCCATCTTCATGCTGGCCCGGGCACCCACCGCGTTGTTCGAATTTGCGGTATAGATGAGGCCGTTATCGCGGTTGGAGTTGTCGGCGGTGTACGCCGGCTGATCGCCGGGCCCCGTAAACAACGAGGCCATCATGGAGCAGAATGCGTCGTTGTTGTTCATTGGTGGCAGGCCCAGCAGCGCTTCCATGGTGCGAACGACGCTCACCGTGGAGTAGAAGCGGCTGTCAACAAACGGCGCGCCACCGGGGCCGCGCGGCGAATACTTGCTGACCACCAGCGCGATGCTGCGGTGCGCATCCACGTGGTCGGCGCCGTTTTGCGCGTCGTCCTCGAGAATAAAAAACGCCGTGTCATCCCAATAGGGCGTGTGCGAAATCGCTTCGACGGCCCGACCGACTGCGAGATCGTTGTCGGCGACGGAAGACTTCGGCGTCGGCCCGCCCGGCCGCGTGCCTGCGGTGTGATCGTTGGGCAGGCGCAACATCACAAATTCAGGCATCGTGTCGTGGCCCTGCTCGCGATCGGCAACCCACTGCTTCAGGTGGCGCAGAAAGATCTCGACTCTGATCTGATCGGGAACCATGAGATTGAAGTCCGGTGCCTCCGGCGCGAAGTGGCCCATCAACTCGGGCTTCGTGGCTATGTTTGCCACCATGCGCGAAATGGGCCAAGGCCACTTGTTCACGCCGCCGCCCCACTCTGCGGGCAGCGCCTCACCCGGTGCAAACGCCTTGTGCGCACAGGTCGGACCGGCGACCATTGCACCCAGTGTGGCGTCCGCAACTGCCGGCTGGTCGCAAAACGTCGACGAGATGTACTCGCCAAAGTGGTAATAGGTTTTGCCGTGCGCCGCAAGATCGCCCCACAGATAGCCGCTCGCCGGCTCGTTGACGTCTGGAATTTTCTGCAACAGCGGATAGCCACCGGCCACGATGCCCTCGTAGTCGTAAGTCCGCTGCTCCCCGCGGTAGTTCTGCTGCCAGGTCTTCTCCAGGTAATCTGTGCCGATGGCCGCTGTCGACCAGACGTGGCCGTCGCCGGAGACTTCGCCGGAGTCAAAGAAATTGTCGAGCACGCCGAACTGAAGCGCCAATTTGTGTTCGTTCGGCGTGACAGACTGGCCATACATGGCAAGGCTCGCGTCGCCATTGCCCACCGGCTTGCCGCCCTGCTCGAGGTCGCCGAGGATCTGGTCGTAGGTGCGGTTCTCCTTGATAATGTAAATGACGTGCCGAATCCGGCTTGTGGCGCTGCCGGCAAATGCGATCTGAGCCTGCGCAGCTTTCATGCGGTTTGACTCGAGCACGGTCGAGGTCCAATCGGCAAGGTGGCTCGCGATCAACGATTCGTCGATCGCCGCCAGCGAGCCATACAGCAGTGTGCCGATGTAGGTGCTTCTGCTGCGGCGCTGGTTTGGCTGCGATGCGGCGATCTTCTGCGGAAGGTTGTTCGGCCCTGTTCCTTTGCCCTTGTCGGTCGCAACGTAAAGCTTGCCGCCGGATGGCGACGCAACGAACGCCAGCGAAATCGGCATCCATTCTGTGGGAATGAAGCCATCCGGCTCAACCATCCCCGTCTTCGCGGCCTTTGGCGTCAATTTGCGCGGGTCGATCACCGCGATCGCATCGCTGGCCATATTCGCCGCATACAGCCGACTTCCATCGGCGTTGACAGCGAGAGCAACCGGCTCGGCGCCAAAATAGCTCTGGCCCGGCAGGCGTGTGTCGAAGTAGCCCTTGACTGCGAATTGTCCCGCGCTCACATTCACGGCGGCAACGGCGTCGCGATTGGCGAGCGCCACGTAAAGCGTCTTCTCGCCGGGCGAAAAAATAAGCGCGCAAGGGTGCGTCCCCGGAGCGATGGGGCTGGGCGGCTTAAGCAGCGACAGCTTGCGCGCCCCAGTGCCCGTGCCTATCCCGCGCGTCAGCTCCAGCTCAACAATCTCCGATGCATTCCACAGCGCAACAAACGCGCGCTTGCCATCGCTCGTGACTGCAACGGCGATCGGGTATGTCGACGGCACGGCGTCGCTCTCGGAGAGATCGAATCGCTTTTCGATCGCGCCTGTCGTGGCGTCGAGCAGCACAACGTCATCGGAAAGATTCTCGGCGACCAGCAACTTCTCGTGTCCTGCCTCGCCCAGGACCGCGATCGCGGCCGGGTACGGCACACTCTCATCGTTATCGGTTCCTTCGGGCAGGCGGGTCTTTCGTCCCGGAGGGAGCGGCACAACCCGCAAGTGAATCATCCGCTCAGGTACGACCTTTCCCCCAGCGAAGCTGTAAACCGCGACACCGCTGCCCACATCGTCTTTGCCATTGCCTTTCTCGTCGGTCAGGGACGCCATGCTCGCGTAGAGGTGGCTGCCGTCGCGGCTGAACGCCAGACCCGAGTAGAGAGTTTGATTGGCCCGCGGCGAAGTGTGCTTATCGGGGAAGTCGGCAAGCGCGCCAGTCTGCGTGTCCAGAACCGAGAACGACTGGTCGCACTGCGATTCGAAAGTTCCGTAGCCGGCATTCACCGTCACCACGTAGCGGCGGTCCGGTGAAACAGCCATTGAGATGGGCAGGCTGTTCGTGCGCTGCGGATGGCCCGGAACTTCACCGATCAACTGCTTGCTCGAAGGAAGATCGATGGTTTGCGCCGAAAGCACAATTGAGCCCGCGCCGAAGGCGGCGCTGAGAATTGCACAGTAAATTCTGAAACCCATGGGGAAAAGCTCCACCTCTATCTAACGTGCATTCGATGAATGGAACGTAAACCGCAATCGCGGCAGGTGGCGACACGTGGATTGTATATGGAGATGGTGGGCGAAGGCTCGTACGCGAGCCGAATCGGATGGCTGCACAATGGTATCCCGTCCCTTCTCCGCCGCGAAAGCCCACGGCAGAGAAAGGCTGGGACCAGGGAGAACAGTTCAAAGCCGGTTACGGATAAATGCCGCGAATCTGCACTGCCTCGGCCACGCGGCCAATGCCGAGCATGTTGGCGGCGATCCGCATGGGAACCTTCCGCTCCAGATGAATTTTGAGCACATCGTGGAAAGCGCTCTTCATCACGTGATCGAGGCGCTTGTAGATATCGCGCGCCTCCCAGAAGAGGTGCTGTTCGTCCTGCACCCACTCGAAGTAGGAGACGGTGACGCCGCCCGCGTTGCACAGAATGTCCGGGATCACAAAGATACCCTTGCTCTCGAGGATTCTGTCGGCAGCAGGAGTGAGCGGCCCGTTGGCGGCCTCGGCGACGATGCGCGCGCGCACCGCGCCTGCGTTGTCCGCGTGAACAGTGTTCTCAAGCGCAGCGGGCACCAGGATGTCGCACGGCAATGCCAGCAGCTCGTGCGGCAGAATCGGCTCGCTCTCAGGAAAGCCGTCCACATGGCCGCAGAGCGACTTCATATGGATCAGCTCAGGGACATTCAGGCCGTTTCGGTTGTAGACGCAGCCCGTCGAGTCGCTGACGGCGATGATCTTAGCGCCTGCCTCATGCAGCAGCTGCGCTGCGATGGAGCCGGCATTGCCGAAGCCCTGCACGGCGACGGTTGTGCCCTTCAACGGGATGTGCAGATGTTCGCAGGCGCACTCGATCGTCGAGAACACGCCCCGGCCCGTGGCCTCGTTGCGTCCCAGCGATCCGCCCAGGCTGATGGGCTTGCCTGTCACCACGCCGGGAATCGCGTAGCCCTTGGTCATGCTGTAGGTGTCCATGATCCAGGCCATCGTCTGCGAGTTTGTATAGACGTCGGGCGCGGGAATGTCCTGCTCCGGACCGATGAGCGGCAGAATCGCGCTGGTGTAGCGGCGCGTCATCCGTTCCAATTCACCCTGCGACATTTTTTTCGGATCGCAGGTGATGCCGCCCTTGGCCCCACCGAAGGGGATGTTCACCACCGCGCACTTCCACGTCATCCACGTAGCCAGCGCCTTCACTTCGTCGAGCGTGACCTGCGGATGGTAACGGATGCCCCCCTTGGCGGGCCCGCGCACCGAGCTGTGCTGCACGCGATAGCCCACGAAACGGTGAATGTTGCCGTCGTCCATGCGCACCGGCACACCCACTGTCAGCATGCGCTCGGGGTACTTGATCATCTCGCGCGTGTTCTTCTCCAAGCCCATGGCGTCTGCCGCGGTGTCGAAATTTTCCATGGCAACGTCATAGGCGTTTGCTTGAGTCGCTACTGCTGTTGGCATTGATGCCACCTCCTTGCCTGAGCATTCCAGCCGGCGCGCTCGCGGTTGGCCCACCCTTTTCCGTTTGCCTTGGTGAACGGAAAGGATGGGATGCGTCACCGGTATTCGCTCAGGCCAAGCTCGTCTCCGCGACCTGCGCCGCGTTTTGCTCCATCAGCCGGCCGCCCGCATACACCGGCAGCAGCCATTTGCGATAGGCGGGCAGATTCCCGTGTGTCGCGTCGAAGTACGACTGCCGCAAGCGGCGCGTGATTTCGCCGACCGCTCCGTTCGCAACAGGCCGATGATCCACGCGCACCACCGGCGCAACGCCCACTGCTGTGCCGGTCAGGAACAATTCGTCGCACACGTAAAGCTCGCTGCGGGCAATCGGCCGCTCGACGATCTTAAGGCCCAGCTCGCGCGCGGCAAGCTCCATGATGGAATCGCGCGTGATGCCTTCAAGAATGTTGTCGGTCACGGCGGGTGTGATCAGCCGGCCCCGCCGCACCATGAAAAGGTTGCATGTGGCGCCTTCGGTTACGTGGCCGCTCTCGTTCAGCAAAATGGCTTCATCGAATCCCGAGCGGCGCGCATCGTCGCTGGCCAGCGCGCTGTTGGCGTAGGCGCCGCAGATCTTGGCCCGTGGCGGAATGGCATTGTCCTCAATGCGCCGCCAGGAACTCACGCCCGCGTGCAGGCCATTCTCGCTGTGCAGATACTCGCCATAGGGAAGCGCTGCGATGAAAAAGCTGTCCTGATCGTCGATGGCCACGCCAATCCGCTCCGCGCTTTTGTAGGCCAGCGGCCGGATATAAAGGTCGGTGTTAAAGGCGTTGCGCCACGACAGCTCGGCGGTAATTGCGCACAGCTCTTCGGGAGTGAGCGGCACGTCGATGCGCAGGATTCCGCAGTTCCGCTTCCAGCGCTCGTAGTGTTCCTTGGGCCGAAGAACGTAAAGCTCGCGCACAGCTTCGTTCCAGTAGGCGCGAATGCCTTCGAACACGCCGGTTCCGTAGTGCAGCGCATGGGTCAGGATTCCGAGGCGGGCCTCGCGCATAGGCACATATCGTCCGCCGAAATACACAATCAGGTTGGGATCGACATCGGCCTTCATGTCACACCTCCGCGAGCGATTCCCGATAGAGTTCCCTTCCCCGCGTCAGGGCCCGCTCGTCGAGCTCCACCCAACGCGGGTTTTTTACCAGACGTCGCAGCGCGTCGGCAATGCTCGCCTCTGGCAGCACGCCCGCAATCTCCAGCAGCGCGCCCAGCATCACCATGTTGGCCGCGCGCTTGTCGCCCAGCTCATCGGCCAGCTCAGTAAACGGGAAAGCGAGCACATGCACGCCATCGCGCGCGCAATCTGCGGGAAACTCCTGGCCGTTGTAGATCACCCATCCGCCTGCGCGCACGCTCTTGTCGAATTTGCGCAGCGAAGGCTCGTTCATCGCCACCAGCACGTTGGGCGAAGTGACCAGCGGCGAATCGATGGACTGGCGCGAAAGCCGCACGTGGCAATTTGAGGTGCCCGATCGCATTTCAGGACCGTAAGATGGCAGCCAGGAAACTTCGAGTCCAGCGTCGAGCCCGGCCTCGGCCAGCACCTCGCCCAGCAGCAGGACGCCCTGCCCTCCAAAGCCGGCGATTCGCACTTCGAGGTCGATCGCCTTTTCGCGCGCGAGAGCCGCCGCGTTGCCTTCCGGCAAATCCTCCTCGGCAACGCCAAGGATGCACGGCAGCTCTTCGAGCGCAGGTTGCGGCGTCACTGGCCTCAGATCCGCAGCCAACATTCGCTCAGTTGTACGATCGCAGAACACCCCGAGCGGAAACTCTTTTTCCATCACATCGCGCACCCAGTGCTGCGCTTCGACCGGCGTCAGCTTCCAGATGGTCGGGCACGGCGAGAGCACCTCGATCATCGAGAAGCCCAATCCGCGCACTTGATTCTCGAGGCCGCGCTTGATAGCCCTCGCCGTCTGCGCGATCTGCTTGTTGTCGCCCAGGCCCACGCGCTCGATGTACGCGGGTGCCTTTAGCGTGCTCAGCAGCTCGCTCACGTGCAGCGGATAACCTTCCGTTGCGGCGTTGCGGCCATTCGGGGTTGTGGTGCTCTTCATTCCAAGCAATGTCGTGGGCGCGGCCTGTCCTCCGGTCATGCTGTAGATGGCATTGTTCACGAAGATCACGGTAATGTTTTCGCCGCGATTGGCCGCATGCAGAATCTCCGCCGACCCAATTGCCGAAAGATCGCCGTCGCCCTGGTAGCTGATCACGATGCTGTCCGGGCGGCTGCGCTTCATCGCCGTGGCCACAGCCGGCGCGCGCCCATGCGCGGCCTGCACGTTGCCCATGTCGAAGTAGTAATAGGTAAAGACGCCGCAGCCGACAGGGCCGACCATGATCGACCTATCCTGCACGCCAAGATCGTCGATGGCCTTGGCAATCATCTTGTGCACCACGCCGTGGCCGCAGCCGGGACAAAAATGCGTCTGGTGCTGCAAATCTTCCTTGCGCTCATAGCGCTCGTAAAAGGATCTGGCCCTGCCCTGCGCGACCACATACTCCGCTGCCGTTTCAGTAGACATTTGCCACCTGCTCCTCTTCTTGAGTTGGCTGCGCGAGGCCGCCGCGGCGCGCCAGCTCGCGAACCAGCGCCAACACCTCTTCGTGCGAAGGCACATTTCCGCCCACGCGGCTCAGGAACTCGACCGGCCGTGAGCCGTTGAGCGCAAGCTTCACGTCCTCAATCAACTGGCCGGTGCTCATCTCCACCACCGCGAAGACGCGCGCGCTGAATGCCAGCCTCTGGAACTGCACCACCGGAAATGGATAAAGCGTGATGGGCCGCAGCACGCCCACTTTGATTCCGGCAGCACGGGCCTCGGCGGTCACAGCCTTCAAAATGCGGCCCACAATTCCATAGCCCACCAGCACAATCTCCGCGTCCGCAGTCATCCACTCTTCGGCGCGCGCCTCGTGCCGTTCAGCAACCTTGTACTTTGCCTCCAGCGCGCGAACGTGCTTCTCGAGCTCGTCGATGTCCAGATGCAGCGACGTGATCAGATTGCCGTGCGACGCGGCAGTGCCGGCCACGGCCCAATCCGGCAGGTGCGTGGCCGTGGCCGTCTGCGGAAACTCAACCGGCTCCATCATCTGCCCAATGAATCCATCGGCGAGAATGAAAACCGGGTTGCGATAGCGGTCGGCCAGCTCAAAGGCAAGCGCCGTCAGGTCCGCCATCTCCTGCACGGAGTGCGGCGCCAGCACAATCGTCCGGTAGTTGCCATGGCCGCCGCCCTTCACCACCTGGTGGTAGTCGCCCTGCTCGGCGGCGATGTTGCCCAACCCCGGGCCTCCGCGCGTGATGTCCGCAATCACACAAGGCAGCTCCGCGCCTGCCATGTAGCTGATCCCTTCCTGCATCAGGCTGATGCCGGGGCCGCTCGAAGCGGTCATGGCGCGCACGCCCGCCGACGCAGCGCCGTACAACATATTGATGGCCGCTACCTCGCTCTCCGCCTGCACGTACACGCCGCCAGTTTTCGGCATGAATTCCGCCGCGGCCTCGGCAATCTCGCTCGCCGGAGTAATGGGATAGCCATAGAACGCGCGGCATCCGGCAAGAATGGCGCTCTTGACGATGGCTTCGTTGCCCTTCATCAGTTGCTTGCGCATTCGATCGCTCCTCCTACCGCCGATTTTGCCGCACGCGCCTCAACTTCGTGCGCGCTCACCAGCCGATACACAGTAATCGCGCCCGGCTCCGGACAGGCCATGAAGCAGATGCCGCAGCCAGTGCAGCCGGTGCCCGCATAAAGCGCCGTCCGGTAGCCATAGTGATTCAGCCGCTCGCTCATCGCGATCACTTTCGGCGGGCAGGCTTCGATGCACAGGCCGCAGCCCTTGCACTCCTCATCGTCGATGCGCAACTGGCCCCGATCCTCTTTCTGACCCGGCTTGTTCGCTTCGGTCATTCCGTTCATCCCCCCACTCAATCCGCCGACTTGCCAACTCGCGAATGTGCGCGCCGGCGCACGCTAACCTGTTCAATCGCAAACTCGCTTTTCACGCCGGCACTCCCTCTGCCTTTCGATCGAGATAGTGCGCCTTTACCGCAAAATCCTCCAGCTCGGCCCTGAACTGCGGATCGGCAATCGCGATGAGCGCCTCGGCGCGCTCGCGCAGAGTCTTTCCGTGCAAGTAGGCGGTGCCGTGCTCGGTCACAACGTAATGCACGTCGGCGCGAGATGTGACAACGCCCGCGCCCGGCTCCAGAACCGGAACAATGCGCGAAACCGTTCCTCCCCGCGCCGTTGATGGCAACGCAATAATCGGCACACCGCCCTTGGACCGCGCGGCGCCGCGAATAAAGTCGATTTGCCCGCCAAATCCGCTGTAGGGCCGCGTGCCCAGCGAATCGGCGCAGACCTGCCCCGTCATGTCCACCTGCAGCGCGCCGTTGATCGCCACCATGCGATCGTTCTGCGCCACCACGAACGGATCGTTGGTGTAGCTGATGGAGCGAAATTCGAAGCTGGGATTCTCGCGAATGAAATCGAAGAGCCGCTGCGTGCCCAGCACAAACGCCACCACGGCCTTGCCGCGATGCAGCGTCTTGCGCTCGCCGTTGATCACGCCCGACTCCATCAAATCGATCACGCCGTCCGGACACATCTCGGTGTGGATGCCCAGGTCGCGCTTGTCGGTGAGGCAATGCAGCACAGCCTCCGAGATTCCGCCGATTCCGGTTTGCAGCGTAGCGCCGTCGGGAATGAGTGCGGCCACATTGCGCGCCACGCGCATGTGCAGCTCGGTGCAGGGTTCCGCTTCTAGCTCAAGCAGCGGCCGGTCCGTCTCCACAACGGCGAAGATGTGTTTCACGTGCACCGTGGTTTCGCCGTGCGTGCGCGGCATCTGCCGGTTCACTTCGGCAATCACCGTCCGCGCGTAGCGAATCGCCGTCAGCGTGCAATCCACCGTCGTGCCCAGGCTTACAAACCCGTGCGCGTCCGGCGGCGACACCTGCATCAGCACCACGTCCAGCGGCAGAGCGCCTGTCTCGAAGAGACCCTCAATCTCACTCAGAAAGATGGGAGTGTAATCGGCGCGGCCGTTGCAAACCGCTTCGCGCACGTTGTCGCCCAGAAACAGGCCGCGATGGCGGAAGTGCCCTTCGTACTCGGGCCGCGTGTAGTCCGCCGCGCCCAGCGTCTTCATGTGGATGATTTCGACGTTGCGCAGCGAGGCGGCGCGTGCCACGAGCGCGTCAACCAGAACCGAAGGAGTGCCGCAGCCCGACTGGATCCAGACACGAGCGCCGGAGGTTACAGCTTCCAGCGCCTGCGCCGCGCTCATGCGCTTGCGCTGGGTTTCCTCGCTCCAGGTCATTTCGAGCCGCCTCCGCACATCCCCAAAAGAACGTGCGTCGGCTCTGATCGTTCCATCACGGGTTGTGCCTCCCGATCAGCCCACAAATCCCTCAAACCGGCGTTATTCTGCGCTTTAGCAAATGAGAGGCGCTGTGATGAGAGTCACCCCAACCTCTGCACAATCGGGGCGGAAATTAAGGCTGGATTCGCTGTCTTTTTCGGTCAAGCAGACGAGCTTGGCCGAAATACGCGCGCTTCCTACATTTCGCGCACGAATATCGCACGGTGATCCGGCATTTGCAGGCCTTGCTGCACGGAACGTGCGGCGGGGCGATGCGGGACGCGGTGGGAGCGAAGAGATTCGGGTTTCTAACTGCGGTGGAAATCCTGGCTGGGGTTGGCGATTCCGCAGCCGAACCCGCGGCACGAGCAATCCTTAATCGCTTTTGCCGGAATCGCCCGTGACCCCTGCCGGCAGATCGAGCGCCACAAGGGCAAACCGGGTCTGGCCCGGTGCGGAGCTCTCAAATCCCACGATGTGCTGATGGCGCTTGGAGCCGGCCTTCAATTCGAAGCTATCCTCGCCCGTCCCATAGTCCTTGCGATCAATCTGCACTGTGGTGGTGTTGCTCTTGTCGTCGGCGCAAGTCAACCCCTCAGAGGTCACAGTCGGCGTGCCCACCGGTGTATTGCCCTGGCAAGCGATCACGTCGCCATACCGCGTCAGCGCCTTCTTGTAAAACGCAACGACCTTGTCCTGGCCATCGGCAGTGGAGTAGTTGACCACCTTCACGCGCAGCTCCCATTCGCCAAAACCCATGTGGATGTCCGCCGACTTGTCGTTATCTTTGTCCTTCACGATGTCCGCGCCCGGATAGACAGGCAGGCCCAGATCAGCGGCCGTGGTCTGGTCGGTGTTCACGTGGAGTCCGCCGAAGGGAGTGTCCACTTCGACCTTTTTGTCCTCGCCGTTGGGTCCTTTGTCCACGTTCACTCTGCAGCCGGCAATCCCAGCCGCCAGCAGCAGGCAGGCAAACAGGCCGCCCGCCATGCCTCCGGCGTTGAGCATCGCGCTCCGTTTCGAGTTCCGTGCCAACTGGCGTGGGGAGTTCCCTGTCGACTTCCGCGTCGAGATCCGTGTCATGGCAATCGCCCTCTTGGGAGGTTATACGCCGCCGGCAAGCCAAATGTTCCGGAGACCCAGGTCGTAACCGGGCCAAACGCAATGAATGGTAGCGTTTGGCAGGGCCGGCGGGAATGCGCGGTTAGTGCGTCGAGGGTCCGTCTTCCTTGCTGCTGGTGCCGAACAGAATCGACACGACAAAGACGGCAATGATCACGGGGACGACAAAGAACGGGGAAGTAATGTGCATGGCGCAGGGCTCCTTGCTGCATTCAGAATAGCAAAGGCAGTTCACAGTTCGTAGTTCGCAGTTCTTAGTTAACCGCTCGTGCTTCGCAGGTCGCGGGCGCTCGATCCGCATCTCCAGACTGGATTTGGGCCCCGCTTTCTCGCATCGCCCAGTTCTTAACGCGATGTACTGCGAACTAAGAACTGCGAACTATGAACTTAATTGCCGCTCCCTGCCTCCGCGTAGTCCACCCTGATCGTCAGAATCTCGTACGGATGAATCGGCACCTTGACCACGCCGCCCGTAACAGGAAGCGGTTCGCCTTCCGGCTGCTCCATCAGATTCGTGACCGTAGCGCCGGTCGCGCCCGGCGGCACATGGAACTCGGCCGTCGTCTGCTTCCCCGCCCACTCGTACGCCCGGAAGATCAGCCCATTCACGCCAAGCCCGTTCTGGTCCTCGGCTTTTTTGACGGCGGTCAGAACCACGTTGTCCGGCGAAACCGACGCGAACGAGTGCTCAGCCGGCAGCGAACCCGCGTGTGCCGTCGTTACCACAGCCTGCAGCGGATAGTCGTACTCCCATCCGTGGCGCACGGTCAGCGCGTCCTTCCAAGTGCCCGCGTGCGAATAGAGCGCGTAGTGGAAGTGATGCTCGCCCTCGTCGGCGTCAGGATCGGGCCACGTCGGCGAGCGCAGCAGCGTAATGCGCAGCACGTTCCCGGCAGCGTCGTAGCCGTACTTGTCCTGGTTCAGAATGCTCAGCCCGTGAACTTTTCCGTCCGCTCCCGCGCCCGAAAGATCGGCCCAGCGCATCGCCTCCACCTCAAACTGGGCCTTCTCCCACGAGTTGTTGCGCGTCGTCGGCCGCTCGATTTCACCGTAAGGAATCTCGTACGTGGCAAAGTCGCTCGTCACCGCCAGCGGAAACGCCGCCTTCAGCAGCACATGCTTCTCGTGCCAGTCGATATCGTTGTCAATGTCGACCTCGTCGCCTTTGAGCGAAATCGTCTGCACAAACTTTGAGCTTTGCCAGTGGCGCGTGACTCGGACGCCGGCTGAGCCATCCGCCTCGGTAACCGACTCGACTGAGTCGGCATTACCGATTGTTGACGGCGGAACATCCAAGGTTCCGGGATCAATGTTCCACGCGTCGTATTGCTTGGGCGTGTCTTTGAACGCCTGAAGCTCATTGCCGCAGGCGCCCGGCGCAAGTGTTTCGTATTTCGCCGCGTCCACGATGAGACTTGTAATGCAGCCGGTGGTTTTGTCCACCACAGCCCTTAACCTCGCGTTTCGGAGAATCAGCTTGTCCCCCTCCTGCTCCGCGCGCCCGGGAGCCGCAATCATCTGAACTGGAACCGTTCCAATCTCAACCACCTTGTAACCCAATGCAGGCACGTCGGGCACGTGGATGCTCAAATCGGCGATTCCAATTTTCTCGTCTCGGTCCACGACCCCGCTGACGCCTCCGCTCTCCTTCGTGACACTCGGCACGCTGCCTTGCGCTATCGCCGGCATTTGCACTCTTACTTCCACGTCGCCGGATCGCTCCCAGCCAAGCGGATTGTAAACAACAATCGGAATCAGTTTTGGTTCCTTGGCCGCCGTGTCAATCCGCTCCGCCACAGCCTCCAGCGCGCCATCCGAAATCTCCGCCGTCGACATCCTCACCCAGTCATAGTCCTTCTGCGCATCCTTATAGATCACCGCAATCCCCGACCCTGCCGCCAGATCGTGGAACTGGTTGAACAAAACCTTCTTCCAATCCTCGGTCAACTCGTCCGCCGGATACTTCGCGCCATCGAGCCAAGCCAGCGAAGACCATTTCTCTGCGTTCAGCATCTCCTCTTCCGCCGTCCGCATATTGTGTTTGTGGTTGGCCTGCGTGGTAAAGACGCCGCGGTGAAATTCGAAATATAGCTCGCTATCCCACGTCGGAATCGACACCTTGCCGGGCACGGCGGGCGGCGCTGTGTAGCCCTTCGCAATCGACTGGTAATTCCACACCGGGCTCTCCGGCGCGATCTGCTTCTCAACCGCCGAGAAAAAACTCTGCGCCGTACCGAACTCGTACTTCGGCGTCACCGGCGCGCCGCCATCCGCGGCCACCGTCGCCGCATCGGGCGCAGCCCAGTGGAAACCTTCATCCAGCATCGCCCGCGTGGGCCCGCCGCCGTGATCGCCCACTCCGTAGAGGTCCATCATCTCCGTCATTCCTGTCGACCGCTGCCGCGCGGTAACCAGATCATCAGAGAGCCGCAGCGGCCGCAGATCCTCATTGCCGTAGTCGTGCGGGAAATAGGTGAGCACCTTCGATCCGTCGGGCGACTGCCACCAGAACAGCTTGAACGGAAGCTGATTGGTGTCGTTCCACGCCATCTTCTGCGTGACGAAATAGTCGATGCCGCTCTTTTTGTAAATCTGCGGCAGCTGCCAGTTGTAACCGAACGAATCCGGGTTCCAGCCGATGCGCACGTCCACGCCATAGGCCTGCTTGTACCAGCGCTTGCCCACCAGCAACTGGCGCACCAGCGACTCACCGTCGGGCATATTCAGGTCCGGCTCGACCCACATGCCGCCCACAATCTCCCAGCGCCCCTCCTCGATGCGCTTCTTGATCTCCGCGTTCATCGAAGGGTATTTCTCGGCCAGCCAGTCGTTGTAGGCCGCGGCCGACTGCGTGTAGGTGTAGCCGGGATACTCGCTCATCAATTGCAGCGCCGTCCCGAACGTGCGCCTGACGACGTCGACAGTTTCGGTCCACGGCCACAGCCACGCGGCATCGATGTGCGAGTTACCGGTGAGATGAAAGGTCGCGGTCTCGAGCAGCGGTCGCAGCGCCTCAAGCTGCCCCTGCGCGGCCTTCAGGCTCGCGTCGAACTTCGCCTCTGCCTGCGCGCGCGCATCGCCGGTCGCCGTCTCGGCCGTGTCCAGCGCCGCCACATCCACGGCTGCGATCGCTGCGTTGAGCGTGTCAAGCTTCGCGCTGTCGCCGGGGGCAAGCGAAGGCAGCAGCACCCACGCCGACAGAAACTCCTGCGCCAGGTCTTCAGGATTCGGCCGGTTCTCTGGAAACCCGATCCGCAGGTTCGCGCCGCGGAAGGTCTTCACATCCACGGTATGCAGCAGCTTGACCGCAACGACAATCTTGTCGCCGGGCCGTGCGTCATCCTCGAGCACGATCGGCTCCAGGTCCTCGCCCATGGCCACGCGGCGGCCGTTGAAGTAGATCATCTCCGGCATCGGTCCGTTGGCGGTGGCGTGGAATTGGAACCAGATGCGCGCGCCAGTCAGGTCGTAGCCGTTCAGCGTGTCGGGAATTTGAATCGTCTGCCGAAACCAGACGGCATCGTTCGGCGCTTTCGCCATCGACGCTACGGGTTGCCAGTCGGTCTCGTCCAAACTCACAGCTTCGCCGTGCGCCAGGTCGCCCGAGTGCATCTTCCACGTGCCGGCAGGAAGTTGGCCCAGGCTCAACAGCCGCTCCACAACTCCGTGAGCCTGCGTTGGCAGTTGCGCAGCAACGCGCTCCGTTTCGCTCACGACCGTCTGGCCCGGCGCGGGCCGCGCGGCGAAAAACGAAAAGAGCAGAACAATCGCGAGACAGAAGCGCGCTTTCGAAGATGAATTCATGGCCGACAAAGCCCCCGCCGCATTGTAGCCCGTTGCGGCTTTCGCTCGCCGCTAACGGAGCGTTCAAAACCGGCGGCCGCATCCTCGCTTGAAAACGAGGGGACAAGTCTTTAATTCCCACCTTGTGGTATGAAATACCGGACTTGATTCGTCCAGATTTCCTCCCTGTGTGCGCGGTCACATCACCCTAAAGGCTGGGCGCTCAACATGAAGGCATGGATGCGGCAACCCTCATATTGATGGCTCCATGCGCGCTTCTCGTGGGCGCTTTGCTGCAGATTCTTGTGGCGCGCCTGTGCTCCGCGCGCACCAAGGGAATCCTCGCTTTCCTCAGCTGCTTTCCCGCCCTCGTCGCCGTCGCCGGCCTCGCACCGCTGGTCCGCAATGGCCAGGCCATCGACCTGAATCCGCTCCCGTGGGATGGTCCGCTCGCCTTCGTTCTTCACGTCGATGCGCTCAGCGTGCTCTTCGCCTTCATGGGCGCCTGCATCGGCGGCCTGGTGCTGCTCTATTCCATCGGCTACATGGCGCACGACAAGTCCGCGACGCGCTTCTACGCGATCATGCTCGTCTTCATCGGCGGCTTTATCGCGCTCGTCTACAGCGCCAACCTCTTCATCTTTTATCTCTGCTGGGAACTGGTAGGCCTGTGCTCGTTCACCCTCGTCGGCTTCTGGTACACCAATCGCGAAGCGGTAAACGGCGCGCGCAAAGTGCTGCTGATGACGCACATCGCGGGCTACGGATTGCTCGCCGCAATTCTCATCCTCTATCACCGCGCAGGCACCGCGTTGTGGACCGATCCTGCTGTGTCTCGCAGTTTCACGGGCGGCATCTTCGCGCTGATGCTGGTTGCTCTCGTGGCCAAGAGCGTGCAGGTTCCACTTCACACGTGGATTCCCGAAGCCATGGCCGCACCCACTCCTGTGAGCGCGCTGCTGCACTCGGCTTGCTACGTCACGTCCGGCGTGTATCTGGCCGCGCGCATGCACAGCTTCGGCGCATGGCCTGCCGCTTGGGGCGAGAGCCTGATGTGGGTCGGCACCGTGACCATGGCCGTCGGCGTGATGTACGCCATGGTGCAAACCGACCTGAAGCGCATGTTGGCGTTTTCGACCGTGAGCCAGATCGGCTACATGATGATGGGCCTCGGCATTGGCACGCCGCTCGCCATCACCGCCGCGTTGCTGCACTGCCTGAACCACGCGTTCTTCAAGGGCGGGCTGTTTTTGACTGCCGGAAGCGTGCAGCACGCAACCGGCACGCGCGACATGAACAAGCTCGGCGGCCTGGCCTCGAAGATGCCGCGAACCACTTTGTCCTGGTTGGTTGGCGTGGGCAGCATGATGGGCATTCCGCTGATGAGCGGCTTCGCCAGCAAGTGGATGCTCTACGCCGCGGCGCTGCAAGCCGGCTGGGCTGTGCCCGCCATGGTTGCGTGGGCTGCGAGCCTGGGCACTGTGTTTCTTGGCGCCAAGGCGACCAGCGCGGTATTTCTTGGGCCAACAACGGAACAAACGAAAGACGCGCACGAATCCCCGCCCACGATGGTGTGGGGAATGGGATTCCTTGCTGCGGGTAGCGTGGTTCTTGGTGTTGCGCCGCAGTTAGCCGTCAACTATTTCCTCAATCCGATTCTCCTGGCGCTCGGCGTTGGCGCAGGCGTGCACGTCACCTGGCTCGGGCTCTCTGCCGATGCGGGAAGTTTTTCTTCAACCGGGGGCCTCGTTCTTGCACTTGTGTCGCTCGTCGTTGGCGGAGCCATTTATCTCGTCGCCTACGCCGCGCGCCCGGTTGCGACTTCAGGCGCAGCGCTTGCGGGCGCAGCCGGCGGCATCTTTACCGGCGGCGAACCGCTGAGCGACCAGGGAAGGCTGACAGCCGGCGACTTTTCTGAGATTTTCCAGGCGCACTGGGGCTCCTTCTTCCGCTGGTCGAATGTCGATCGCGTTTATCTCTGGTTTTGGGACGGAATGCAGGTTGTCTCGCAGGGCCTCGGCCAAATCTTCGCGTGGATGGAGCGCCGCGCGGCCGTGCTGGTCGTCGCTTTCGCGGCGACTTTATTCGCTCTCGCCCGCTGGGTCGTGCCCGGAACAGCTTCGACGCGCCTGCTAGCTCTGGTGCCGCCGGAGCAAATCTCGCCGCTCTTGATCTTCTCGGTCGCTATCGCGGCAGGTGCGCTGCTGATTGCCTCCTTCGCCAGCGTTGCTGGACGAAAACTCGTGCCGCTGATCTTGCTCACCGGTGCGTTGACGGTCGATGCACTCCTCGTCGTGAATCCATGGTGGCGTCTCGGTCTCCTCGAACTTGCCGCATTGTTGACGGTCGTTCTGGTCTGGCGCACCGCGCGTTCGCAAGCCGCAAAGCTCACTTACCTGGCCGTGGTTCTCATCTCCGCAGGATCGATGATCGCGAGCGAGCTGCTGGCCGATCGCGGCGCCGCGGATTGGGCGCGCGCTCTGCTCTTCTTGAGCGTCTGCATCAAATTGGCCGCGGTGCCGCTGTTCTTCTGGCTGCTCAAGCTGGCCGACGAATTGCCGGCCCTGGTCCTTGGCGTCATCATCGCGGTCGTGGACATGGCGGCCTTCGGCGAATTCTACGTCGCCGCGCAGGCCTCGCCATTCGCGCTCACGCCGCAGGCGCTGTGGGTCTACGTTGGCGTCGGAACTTCGCTCGTCGCCTCGCTGCTGATGCTCACGCAACGCAGCCTCAAACGGTTGCTCGTCCTTTCGACCGCCGAAGACGTTGGCTTCCTGCTTCTTGGCGCGGCATCGATGAGCGTCATCGGAGCGCAGGGCGCGCTGGTTGCTGCCGCCACACACGCACTGGCCAAGGCGCTCCTCTTCATCTCGCTCGCCGGCCCTGAAGCTGACGGCGCGCTCGAAATCGAGCCCATCGCATTGGCGGCCCGCTACCCGGTCAGCGCATTCGGATTTCTCTTCGGAATGTTGGCCATGCTCGGCGTGCCGCCGACACTCGGCTTCATCGGCCGCTGGCGGCTTTACTCCACAGCATTGCAGATTGGCGTCTGGCCGCTTGTCCTCCTGATTCTGTCGTCGATCTTCGCGCTCATCGCCTACGCGCTTGCGCTCTCGCGCAACTGGTGGGGTCCACCGCCCGACAATGCCCTGCCCGAGCCGGCGTCCAAATCTGCCGCGCACGAGCCGTTCGCCATCAAGGCCGCAATCGTCGTGTTGGCCGTCATCCTTGTCGCCGCGGGCGTATGGCCCAGCGCGTGGCAGATGCTGCTGGGGGTGCGGCCATGAAGCTGTGGAAACGACTCATGTGCACCGCGCGCCGCCGCAGCCCCTGGCTTTTCCACATGAACTCCGGCAGTTGCAATGGCTGCGACATTGAAATTGTTGCTGCGCTCTCGCCGCGCTACGACGCCGAGCAGTTGGGCGTGCGCCTCGAGGGCAGCCCGCGCCACGCGGATATTCTCTGCGTCACCGGTCCGGTCACGCGCAAAGCCGTCGGCGCGGTCAAAACCGTCTATGACCAGGTGCTTGGCCCCAAGGCCGTGATCGCTATCGGCTCCTGCCCAGCGACAACGAACGTATTCATCGACAGCCGCACGCTCGACGGGCCGCTCGACAAGCATTTGCCTGTCAACGTCTACGTGCCCGGCTGCCCGCCACGGCCTGACGCGATCATCGCCGGCGTCGCCAAAGCGGCCCAGATTCTCGCCGAGCGCGGCAACAAGCCTCCGACAGCTACCGTTGCCATCGCCAACGCCGAAGAGGCGGTGAAGCCATGACCGTCTTTAACCCACTCCTCACCGCCCTCGCGCGCCTGCTCATCTTTCCGGGACTGCTCTTCGCTGTGCCGGCCGCATGGTTCTTCCTTTGGGTCGAGCGCAAATCGGTCGCTCTCATGCAGGAACGCGTCGGCCCGCCGTTCATGCAGCCTTTCTGGGACTTCGTAAAGCTGCTCGGCAAAAGCACGCCGCCACGCAGCGGCATTGCCGGCCTGCTCATGCGCGCCTGGCCGCTGATCGCGGTTTCGGCCGCTGCCGGAGCCGTCGGCCTGCTTCCCGTGATGCCGTCGTCCGGCGGCTTCGAAGGCGACCTGATCCTGCTGCTCGCGCTGCTCGAGCTGCCGTCCATCTGCATCATCGCTGCCGGCTTTTCGTCGCGGTCAATCTTCGGCGAAATCGGCTCGGCGCGCGAGGCCGCCCTCAGCGTCTCCTACAACATCGTCTTTCTGCTGGCCATCGTTTCTATCGCGGCATCGCAACACACATTTAGACTTGACGCCCTGGCCTCTGCGCCCTTCACCCCGTTGCATTGGATCGGTATTCTCGCGATTCTCGTCTGTCTGCCCGCCAAGCTGCACATCAATCCCTTCTCATTGCCCAACGCCGAGCAGGAGATCTACGCCGGCCCGATGACCGAGTACGCGGGACCCGAGTTGGCCATGTGGGAGCTCTCGCACGGGCTCGAATGGGTTGCAGGCACCGGACTCATCGCCACGCTCGTCGCACCTCACGTCACCGCCGCGTGGCTCGCCGCCTGCATCTTCGTCGCCATCTCTTTCGCCGTGGTGCTGTTGCTCTCTGCGCTCGCCGCCGCTACGGCGCGCCTCGCTATCGACTCCAGCGTGCGCTTCTACTGGCAGTGCACGCTCATCTTCGCGGTTCTTGCCATTTCCTCTGCGATATTCATGAGGTTCCGGTCATGAACATCCTCACCATGCTTTGGAAGAATCTGCTGCGCGGCTACCAGACCCTGCTCTTCCCTGCGCACCCACGAGTCACTCCACGCTTCCGCGGTCTGGTTCAGTTCGATCCGGCGCTCTGCACCGGCTGCGCCGTCTGCCGTTTCCGCTGCACTTCGCGCGCCATCGAGTTCAAGGCCGGCAAGGGCGAGTTCACCTGGAGCTACAACCCCGGCCAATGCACTTTTTGCGGGCGCTGCGTTGAGGGCTGCGCTGAACACGCCCTGAAGGAAGGCCAAACCGAGCATGCGCTCTCGCAGCAAGAGGCCATCCCGCCCATTTACACCATGCAGGGCGAGCTCAGGAAGTCCTACACCGTGGCGCGCAAGCCGCCCGCGCCCAAACCTGCCGCACCGCCCGCTGCTATACCGCCCGCCGGCGCAGCCTTGCCAAGTACCGCAACTGGAGGCGCACAATGATCGCTCTCGAAGACCTTCGCGAAAAGCTGGGAGTTGCCGAGCCGTGGGTTGAGAGCCGCGGCACGCACTGGCTGAACCCCGGAGCGGCGACCGTCCGGGAAATTGCCCAGGCCATGAACGCCGCAGGTGCGCGCTTCGTCACCATCACCGCCTACGAGTTGCCCGGTGACGCGGGATTCCGCCTCGAGTACCACTGGGACCTTCAGGGCTGCTTGCTCGGCGTCCCGTTTCAAATCGCCGGCAAATCGCCCGAGAGCGCGAAGCCGGAGAGCGCCAAGATCGACAGCATTTACGACCTGAGCGAGGCCGCGGACTGGATCGAGCGCGAAGTGCACGAAGGCTTTGCCATTGACTTCACCGGTCGCGAGTACGAGCCGCTGATGCTCAAGCCCGGCGACAAGCCGGGCGTGAATCTGCGCGAAGCCCCGGTGCAGGACGATCCTGCTACCAGCCTGCCGGGACAAAAGGAGGTCGCACAATGAGCTACAAGATCCCCATGGGGCCTTACCATCCCGGCCTTGAAGAACCCTACAAGCTCGACATGATCTGCGAGGGCGAAACGGTGGTGGACGCCGAACTCAACATCGGCTTCAACTTCCGCGGCATTGAGCACCTGGCCGAAACGCGCAACTACGTTCAGGTCATCGCGCTCATGGAGCGCGTCTGCGGCATCTGCTCCTTCATTCACACGCTCACCCTGTGCCAGGCCATGGAAAAGCTCACCGGTCTTGAAGCACCTCCGCGCGCGCAATACATTCGTGTTGCAATGGCTGAGCTCGAGCGTCTGCACTCGCACGTTCTCTGGGCCGGCATCGCCGCCAAGCTCATGGGCTTCAAAACCATGTTCATGACCTGCTTCGCCCTGCGCGAAAAAGTGATGGACGTGCTTCAAGCCATCTCCGGCAACCGCGTCAACTACTCCATGAACCATGTCGGGGGCGTCAATCGCGACATCGAGGACCCCATCTCGCTCGTTCCCATGATCGACGAGCTGGAGCGCGAGATGATGCGCACCGTGATTCACATCTTCACCACCAGCTCCACCGCGCGCTCGCGCTGCGCCGGAATCGGCGTGCTCACGCACGACAAAGCTGTCTCCTGCGCCGTGGTCGGCCCCACGGCTCGCGCCTCGGGCATTGCGCAGGACCTGCGCCGCGACGCGCCCTACGCCGCCTATGCGGAGATGAAGTTTGAAGTCCCTGTCGAGCAAGCCGGCGACGTGCGCGCCCGCCTCTTCGTCCGCGCTCTCGAAATCATCGAGAGCTGTAACATTCTGCGCCAGGCGCTGGCCAAAATGGCTCCCGGCGAAATCTCTTCGGCGCCTGAAAAGCTCGTCTTCGCCTCCGGCACGGCCACCAGCCGCGTTGAGGCGCCGCGCGGCGAAGTCCTCTACAGCGTCACCTGGAAGGAAAACTCGCGCAATCCCGCGCGTGTCCACGTACGCACCCCAACCTACGCCAACATGCCCGCGGTCCGCTGGATGGTGCGCGGCGCTCGTCTTGCCGACACGCCGCTGATTCAGGCCTCCATCGATCCGTGCTACTCCTGCACTGACCGCTGAGGCATCGCGAACTCAAATCCGAATTCAGATCCGAATTCTGACCATCGACCGCCTCGCCTACCGGATTCCCGAGTCCGCCCGCCGACTCTCCGCCTCGCAATTCCCTCGGTCCCTCGTTTCCTGCCGGGGCCCCCAGCGGATGATTTGTGTCCGCTGGGGTGGCTTGGTCCCTTGGTCCCTGTTTTTATCGCCTTAAACCCGGCAAATGCTCTACTCTGGCTTGTAACGCCTGTGACGAGCTATTTTGACAAAACCCGGGAAGCGCTGTTTCAGGCATTTGTCCACGACGTAGTCAATACGTCGAAGGCGGCCGCCTACTCCGGAATGCTCATGTTCTTCCCTGCCCTATTGGTCATCACCACGCTGGTGGCGCAGGTTGAAGAGGGGCCGTCGCTGGTTGGAGAAACCCGCTCGGTGCTCGAACAGTTTCTGCCCAACGACACACTCGATCTCGTTCAGTCCTCCATCCTCAACCACCAACTCCACTCCGGACAGTTGGTTCTCTCCGCCGCCTGCCTCAGCCTTTTCGCGGGCATGGGAGTGATGCTTTCACTGATGGAAGGGTTTCGCCGCGCCTACCGGCTGCCGCAGGAGAGCTGGACTTTCTGGGGACGCCGCGCCCGCGCGCTGTTGCTGGTGTTCATTGCCCTCATTCCGTTGTCCATGGCATCGCTGGTAATTGTCTTCGGCCACCAGATCGAGCACTGGATGATCGGAACCGCGGGCCATGACCTGCGCCACGTCGTCATTCTCTTCTGGCGGATGGTCCGTTGGGTGGTCAGCTTCGCGGCCATCCTCGCCGTCCTCACCGCTCTTTACCATTTCGGTACCCGCCGCACGGAGCGCTGGTTCTGGGTCGCGCCCGGCGCCATCGCGGGAACCATCATCTGGTTTCCGGCCACGCTCGCTTATGGCTGGTACGTGACCAGCGTCGCCAACTACACCCGCCTCTATGGATCGTTCGCTGCCGGAATCGCCACTCTCGTTTGGCTTTACATCACTTCGTTCAGCGTTCTGCTGGGCGCGGAGCTGAACGGTGTTCTCTATTGGGAACGCCAGAATCAACTTGCGGCGGAATCCTCATCCCGCCAACCGGCACAGCTTTCCCGCTAATGCTCCTTGTTCCCTCGTTCCCCTACCACACACGCCAACTCGCCAACCCCGCCAACCGCTAGTCCCTTCGTCCCTTGTTCCCTCGTTCCCTGCCTTTCTCCCCCCCGGCCAGTTACAATAAGATCAGTCGCGTCCCCTTGCCCCCTTCTACCCACTGAAAACGACTCTTCGCCAATCAACCCATCGCGTCTGGAGCCGCCTTCATGCCATTTGCCGACCTCAATCTGACAGAATTACCTTCGCAGCGACGCGCCAAGATTGTCGCCACGCTCGGGCCGGCTTCGAACACTGAGCCTGTCATTCGCGCCATGATTCGCGCCGGCGTCGATGTCGTCCGCCTTAACTTCTCCCACAGCACGCACGATCGCAAAGTCGCGGTCATGCAGAAGATTCGCAAGGTGAGCCGGGAGGAAAACAAGCCGCTCTGCATTCTCGCCGACCTGCAAGGGCCCAAAATCCGCACCGCGCTGCTCAAGGATCATCAGCCTGTGCTCCTCAAGGCCGGTCACCGGATCACGATTACGCCGCGCGAGGTGCTGGGTACCGCTTCTCTGGTGGGCACCACCTTCAAGACTCTCGCCGAGAACCTCGAGCAAGGCTCGCGCATCCTTCTCTCCGACGGCCTCATCGAGCTGCGCGTCCACGAGATCGCCGGCGAAGAAGTGATCTGTGACATCGTCAATGGCGGCATGCTGGGAGAAAGCAAGGGCATCAATCTTCCCGGCGTTCTGGTGCGCACCCCTTCGCTCACTGAAAAAGACTCTGAGGATCTGGAGTTCGCGCTCAATCACGGTGTCGACGCCATCGCTGTTTCATTTGTGCGCTCTGCCGAAGACGTGAGCCTGGTGCGCAATCGCGTGGCCGCGCACGGCGCCGATACCTGGATCATCGCCAAGCTGGAAAAGCCGCAGGCCGTCGAGCATCTCGACGCCATCCTTCAGGTAGCCGACGGCATTATGGTCGCGCGCGGCGATCTGGGCGTCGAAGTTCCTCCGGAGAAAGTCCCCGCCATTCAGAAGTACATCATCCGCCGCGCCTCTGAATATTCCAAGCCGGTGATCACTGCCACGCAGATGCTGGAATCGATGATCGAGAACCCGCGCCCCACGCGCGCCGAAGTCTCCGACGTGGCCAACGCCATCTACGACGGCACTGACGCCGTCATGCTCTCCGGCGAATCCGCCGTGGGCAAGTACCCGGTCGAGTCGGTTGAAATGATGGCACGCATCGTCACCGAGACCGAGCGGCACATGAGGGAGAACCTCGAGGCCGCGCCGCGCGAGCGCCGCAGCGGCCTCACCATCGCCGAAACCATCTGCGAAGCTACCGCACACGCCGCCGACGACCTGGACCTGCGCGGCATCGCTCTCTTCACGGAGTCGGGGGCGACGGCGCGCCAGCTCTCCAAATACCACCCCACCGCGCCCATCTTTGCGCTTAGCCCGCTTGACGTCACCGTCAACCGCCTCAACCTGCTCTGGGGCACCACGCCCATCCGCTGTCCCAAGGTCAACTCCACAGAGACGCTGGTCGAGTGCGCTGAAACTCTGCTCGAGCAAGGCGGCTACGTTCGTCCGCGCGAAGTCATCGCCATCGTCGCAGGCACGCGCACCAAGTCCGGCTCAACCAACTTCCTCCGTCTCCATGCCATGGGCGAAAACTCGCTCAACGGCCTGCGCTTCCGCGTTCCTCGCACAGCGCCGCCGGCTACCACTGCTGCTGCCGCTCCCGCTGTTGCCGCGCCCAAAAAACGCCGCGCCCCGCGCCCCCCAAAAAATCCGGCGTCGTAAGCATCGCATTCGCCGCGCCCCGACTCGGTAGGAGCATCAGAAAACGACGAGCGGCAGACGATCCTCGCCCGCCGCTCCAGTCTTTCTGTTGCCTATATCTTTGGTCCCCGGTCCCTTGCTCCCTCGGTCGCTGCTTCTCTCGCCCTGATCCCTCACCCCTGAAACCTCATCACTATCTCTCAGTCGTCGTCCGGCGGGCCGCTGTCCTTTTCGCGCATCAGGTGTTCCGCCGTTACCTTGGTCGGTACCCGCGTGAACGCAGACGGTGTTTGAGTGTAATCGAAGCAATCGCCGAATGCGTCGGTTCCTGCGTCGCGCGCGCCAAGTGTGCCCAGACCGAAGTTGTGCTCGATGAACGCGATGAACCCGCTCGCTTCATGAAAGTGATGGGTGATATAGCCGCTCTTTGCATAGGGAGAAACGATGAGCAGCGGAACACGGAATCCCGTGCCCATCTCGTCCACCTTGGGCGGAACAACATGGTCGTACCAGCCGCCCCAGTCGTCCCACGAAATAAAGATCGCGGTCGAATTCCAATACTGGCTGTTGCCGATGGCGTTCACGATCGACGCCACCCAGTCCGGCCCCTCGCTCCCCGATCCCGGATGGTCGGAGTGCGAAAAGTCCGGGACGATCCACGTCACTTGCGCCAGCTCGCCGGCCTTGATGTCGACCAGCACCCTCCGCGACGGCGAAATGACGTTCTCATCCCAATCCTTGCCGAACCGAATATGCCGGACGGCCTGGTATGCCGACAGGATGAAGAAATTGTCGCCCTCCCCGGGAGCGTAGTAGCGCCACGTCACGCCCTTTTCATCCAGCAGATCGGCGGTGGTCTGATAATCGAAGCAGGGATAGATGCCGGGAAGCTCCGTTCCGTTAGGGCCCATCAGGGCTGCTGTCGTCCCCGGTGCTGCGTCGCAACCCCATACGGAGCCGGTGGGGTTCTCCGCCACATTGCCCGATTGTCCGGCAATCATGTACTGGTGCGCCACAAAGCTTGGGCCTGTATTCGACTGGAACATCCGGTCGCCGATCACATACTGGTGGGCCAGTGTCCAATACTCTTCCACGTCTTTCTCAGGCACGTACGAGTAAGCCAGATTCGACCCGCTCTGGGCGAATCCATCCATGTTTCCGTGATCGTAATCCTCCACCCAACGCATGTGCGAGTGGCCGAGGTCGCGCGAATCGCCAAGCGAAACGGGCTCGAGCGGGACCAAATTGCTCCCGCTCATTCCGCCCTGCACGGTATCGGCGCCGGGATATCCGTTGAACAAATTGTCGAAGCTGCGGTTCTCCTGCATGATGATGACGACGTGCTGAATCGGCGATCCTGCAATGGGCGAGACTTTGCTTTCGGGAACAGGCGGCGACGGAGAAAGCACGATCGTGCCTCCGCAACCGATGAGCCCTGCAAGCAGCCAGGCACTCGCCGCCGCGAAGATTGCGATCGACACGCCGATGTACAGGCGCGGGCTCGCAAGCAACTTCCGCACTCTCACCGGGCGTGAACGTTCCTTGGCCATTATTCCCGCTGCCGCACGAATCACCGGCGATACTAAGCCTGTTTTTCAGGTATCCCTGTGATTCTAGTCACTCTGTTACATTTCGGTGACATTTCTCTTGGGAACTCTGATCGTTTGGTCGTTTCGGCGAGTCTTTAGTTCCTGCCTTTTGGTTACTGCCGGTACCACCGAGCTCCTTGGCCTTGGTGCCGCCGGGCTCCTTGCGTTTTGTAGCGCCGCGCTCCTGCCCGGCTGTCGTGCGGGCGTCCTCGCCCGCACTCGCAGCCTCCACGGCCGCCAGAGCCATTTCGGGCGGGCCGTGCCGCGATGGCACGGCCCAAGACCGTACCACAGCTCGCCCATCCAGTACAAGACTTGCAATTCCCCACAATGCCCCGTACTATCCGCAGTAGAAACCGGCCTGCAAAGCAGGTGGGTAGTCAACGCTGGTTGAACCAACATTCAATGAACAGGGGCTCGACTCGACAATCGGTTCTGTGTGCAGTGTCCGCCAGTCCGGAATGCCTAATGAACCGCGGAGAGCTCCACCGTCTTAGGACGGGTTCACCGGCGCATTACCCACGGCCCAGCGGGTCGGCTTCTACTTCTTCCTTCACCCCGCCGCAAATCCTGAGTGCTTGGTCTGTTTGGCTGTCCTTTGAAAGGGCACGACTTCAGTCGTGCCGTAAATCGCGCCAAATGAATCGGGGCTTCAGCCCCTGAGGGAAAGTCCTCTCAAACTGACCGCCAGCTCCGCTAGCCCCGCTAGCTCCGCTGCCTTATCCTGTCTTTACGTGCACCCCGTCCTCTTCCACATCGGATCCATTCTGATCCCGTCTTATGGCGCGATCGCTGCCTTCGGCGTGCTCGTGGCGCTGGTGCTGGCGCAGCGCACCGCGCGCATCGTTGGCGTGGACTCTGGCAAAGTCTGGAATCTCTGCATCCTGAGCCTGTTTGCCGCGCTGGCCGCAACGCGATTGCTCCTGGTCGCGGCCAATTGGAGCGCCCTCCGCAGCCATCCTGCCTGGGTGTTTGGACTGGCGATGGTGCATCATCCGCTCCTGGCCCTGGCGGGCGCACTGGCCGGCGCGGGGTGCGCCGCATGGTATGCGCGCCACAGCAAACTTCCCTTCCGCGCCACCGCTGACGCGCTCGCCCCGCCACTCGCCGCCGGCCTGGCCTTCGAGCAACTGGGCGCGCTGGCGGCAGGCTCCGGTTACGGCACAGATGCCTCGCCCGGCGTGGGCTGGGCCGTCACGTACACAAACCCTCTGGCCGCCATCTGGAGCGGAACTCCGCTTGGCGTTCCGCTGCATCCCGTGCAGGCTTACGCAGCGCTTGCATTTCTTGCGCTGGCCATCCTGCTTTGGGTCTGGCTGCCGCTTGAGCGCCGCCGTGGCGATGTGGCCGGCCTTTGGCTGATGGGAGCCGGCGTAGCCATTTACTTCACGGAAATCTGGCGCGACTGGACCGGCCGTGAATTGCCGGGCCGCGGCTCGCTCTTCAGTGGCGCGATCGACGGGCCGCAGATCGCAGCGATCTTTCTCGTGCTCGCCGGCGCGCTCACGCTTCGCGAGAGCAAAAACGTCCCGCGTGAAGACAAACGCGCGCAAGAAGCCGACGCGCAGCCCCCGCCGGCGTCAGAAAACCGCGGCGTCGCATGAGCCTTCCGCCCACCATCGCTGTTCCCGCGGAGGCGCATGGCCAGCGGCTCGATACTTTCCTTGCCGCTCAGCTCGAAGGCGTAAGCCGCTCCCGCGTGCAGTTGCTCCTCGATCAGGGCGACGTGCTGATCGATGGCAACCGCGTGAAGGCCTCGCTCAAGCTGCGCGGCGGCGAGCAGATCACCGTCACCGGCGATCCGCATCCCGCGCCGCTCAAAGCTGTGCCGGAGGCGATCCCGCTCGACATCGTCTACGAAGATGCCGATCTTGCGGTGGTCAACAAGCCGGCAGGCATGATGGTGCACGCGGGAGCGGGCCAGGCTAGCGCCGCGGCCAACGAACTTGACGCGCGCAGCCGTGGAACCCTCGTCAACGCCCTGCTCCATCGCTTCAATGCGCTCTCGTCCACAGGCGGCGATCTGCGCCCCGGCATTGTCCACCGTCTCGACAAAAGCACCAGCGGGCTCATCATCGTCGCCAAGAACGACCGCGCTCACGCTGCTCTCGGCGCAATGTTTTCGGGCCGCCAAGTGAAAAAGGCCTACATTGCGCTGGTTCACGGCGCCGTGGCGCGCGAGAAAGGCACCATCACCGCCGCGGTCAGCCGCGATCCGGTGCGCCGTACCCGCATGACCACGCGGCCCAGCGAAAATGCCCGCTCCGCGGTTTCGCACTACGAGGTGGTGAAACGGCTGGCCACCCGTTTCGGCAAATTCACTCTGCTTCGCATACGCATTGAAACCGGTCGCACGCACCAGATTCGCGTGCACATGGCGTCCCTTGGCCATCCCGTGGTGGGCGACACGCTCTACGGCGGCGTAGCGCAGTTAACCGAGCAAACCGCATCCGGGGGCACACGCTCCGGCCGCAAAAAAACGGAACCGGAGCGGCTCAAGCTCGGCCGCAACTTTCTCCACGCTGCAAAGCTCGAATTCGCGCAACCACTCACGGGCAAGCCGCTCCAGCTTGAAGCGCCGCTGCCTGAGGAGTTGACTGCTTTCCTCAGCAGCCTCGAATCCGTCTAATCCATGCCGGCAGCCTTCGCAGCCGCCGGCGAGTCCAACTGACGAAAGTACCTGAACTGTCAATCCCCATCGCGCATTGGCCAGCGCAGCGATTGTTAGAATAAGAATTGATGAACACACAGCTTTCCACGCTTCAGTCCACCGCTCCTGCGCGGCTGCGGCGTTTTTCCTCGCTCGCATTTGCGGTTGCCTTCGCCTGCTCCGTTGCGTCCGCTCAGCAGCCAGCGCCCGCGGCCGCTACTCCTGCGGCTCAGCCTGCGGCGCAGGCAGCTCCGGGCCCGGGTTCGAATACCGATACGGCCGCGCCCACCATCCACGTCGGCGTCAACGAAGTCAGCCTTATCTTCACCGTCACTGACAGGCATGGGCATTACATCCCCAACCTGACCCAGAACGACTTCGCGCTGCTCGATGACCAGAAGGCTCCGGAGCGCGTGAACTCGTTTCACCAGCAGATCAACCTGCCGCTGCGCGTCGGCATCGTCATTGACGCCAGCACCTCCATTCGTTCCCGTTTCCAGTTTGAGCAGCAATCGGCCACTGGGTTTCTGCTCGATGTGCTCAAGGCGAAGAGCGACCGCGCCTTCGTGATGGGATTCGATGTCACGCCGACGGTCACCGCGGACTGGACCAACGACCAGGACGCCCTGGAGACGGGCGTTAACAAGCTTGTGCCCGGCGGCGGCACCGCTCTCTTTGACGCGGTTTATGTCGCCTGCCGCGACAAGCTCGGCACCGAGCGCGGCCCCGAACCCGTTCGCAAGGCCATCATCCTCATCTCCGACGGCGAAGACAACCAAAGCCGCGTCTACCTTTCCGAAGCCATCAAGGAATGTGAGCGCGCCGAGACCATCATCTACGCCATCAGCACCAACTGGACGCCAAGCCGCGGCCCCGGCGACAAAATCCTCCAAGAGTTGGCCGAAGAGACCGGCGGCGAGGTCTTCTTCCCGCCCTCGGTTGAAGAGATGGCCACCAGCTTCAAGGATATCGAGGAAGAACTGCGCAGCCAGTACGCGCTCGTCTATACCCCCGCCAACTTCACCACCAACGGCGCTTACCGCACCATTTACCTGTACTGTTACGACCGCCGTTACACCGTGCGCGCCAAGAAGGGCTACTTCGCCACCGGTAATTAATCCGGCGCAGCGCCGGCGTCGCACTAGAGCGCGGTCATCGCCGCGCTATTTCAGTTGATTGCGCCAATTTTTCCGCGCTGCCCGCGTGCCATGTCCCAAATCAGGCCGATCTCGCGCTCTCCTGTTCCGATTTGATTCACTTCCCTACACCTCGACCTGTCCCCTCATCCAATTCACTCCGCCGCACGATGAACTAAACGTAGGAGATTCCAGGCATCTCTTCGAGATTTGCCGTGGACAGAGGGATTTGAGGTGATCCGTCAGGCAATTTCGTGTGACATCTGTGCAACGGAGAAGCGCCAAACCAACCATTGGTTTGTCGCCTACGAGCAAGCGGGAGAACTGCGCGTCAGCGGTTGGAGTTCGCGCCACAAGCTGCGCCCGGACTCAAAGCATCTTTGCGGGCAAACCTGCCTGCACAAGCTGGTCGATGAATTCATGGCCAAGTCGATCGCCGTGCGCGCGCAGCGCCCGCCAGAGGAACCAGTGGAACAAGCGGAGCCAGTGGAACAAATTGACCCTGAGCCGCCGCCCGTGAGCGATGCCAGCCTCGACTCCAGCGCGGCTTGCTCCCATGCGGCCAATCCCCATTCGCCCAAAATCGACCTTGAATCATCGGCGCGCATCGTCACGCCGCCTGCGATCGCACCGCCTCCACCAGTTCTGCCCAAGCCTGCGTATCGGCCTCAACCCGAACTGCTGACCATGCCGCCGCGGCCGCACGCTGATTACACTCCCACAGTCGAAGAGCCCCCGCGCTACGCTTCGCGCAATTGGCGCGCAGAAGCCTGGGAGCGGGAGCGGGAGCGCGAACTGCGCGCCGCCGGAAATCGTTCCGATATTGCCGCCCGCCGCGCCTCGAATGCCTGATCGTTTTTCCTGGATCGGTGAAGGGATTGCCTTATGAGTTTCGATCTAGCCTTGGCTCTGTTCGCTTTGCTTCCGCTCTTTGCAAGCAAACCTGCTCAAGTAGAAAAACCGCCAGAGACTCACGACTGACCTTGGCGCTGCGCTGCCAGTGCCGACATTGCGTAATTCTGCGATGACAGGAATGAAGCGCCGGTCTCCATGTAGCGCCGGTCTCCAGACCGGCTGTCGTGCGGGCGTCCTCGCCCGCACTTCGACAGCAGCCATGAACAATTCACGCAGTCTGAGCTCTATTTTGGCGCCCGCTCACCCGCCAGCAACGCCAACAGCCCCTCCTCGTCAATCACCGGAACCTTGAGCTCCCGCGCCTTGTCGAGTTTTGACCCAGCCTCCTCGCCGGCCACCACGTAGCTTGTCTTTTTGCTCACCGAGCCCGCGGTCTTTCCGCCGGCAGCCTCGATCTTTTCCTTCGCCTCGTCGCGCGTCATCTTGGGCAGCGTTCCAGTCAGCACAAACGTCAGGCCGGCAAGCTGCTCCGTGCGCTGCTTCTTCTCCGCGGTCATATCCACGCCGGCATCCTTGAGGCGTTTAACCAGGTTGCGATTTTCCTTGCCCGCGAAGAATTCCAGGATCGCCTGCGAGATGCGCGGGCCGACTTCTTCCACGCGCTCCAGTTCCTCGGCAGATGCCGCCATCAGCGCTTCCATCGAACCAAACTCCTCTGCCAGCAGCTCTGCCGTGCGCTCGCCGGCAAATCGAATGCCCAGCCCCATCAGCACCCGCGCCAATCCTGACTTTTTCGAACTCTCGATCTCTTCAAGGAGCGTCCCAATCGCCTTTGGGCCGAGCAGCGCCTCGTTTTTCGCGATCTTCTGCCCTGTCTTCTTGTCAGCGCGAACCACTTCTTTCTCGAGCGACCCCAGCGCCTTCTCGTCGAGCAAATAAAGATCGGCGACGCTCTTCACCAGCCGCTTTTCCGCCAATTGCTGCACCACCGCGTCGCCCATTCCCTCGATGTTCATCACCTCTCGGCGGCCAAAGTGCAGCAGGCTTTCGCGCAGCTTAGCCGGGCAGTTCACGTTCACGCAGCGCCAATCCACTTCGCCTTCCGCGCGCACCACCCGGCTGTGGCACTCAGGACAGTCCAAAGGAAAAGAGAACCCCCGGTTCCCGCGCGGATGATCGGCGTCTTCCACGACCTCCACAACCTTCGGAATCACGTCGCCGCCGCGCTCTACTTTTACGTAATCCCCAATCTTGAGTCCAAGGCCAGCAATGAAGTCCGCGTTGTGCAGCGTGGCTCGGCTCACGGTCGTGCCGCCAATGAAAACCGGCGCAAGCTCCGCCACCGGCGTCAGCTTGCCCGTGCGGCCCACCTGCACGGTAATGCCCTTCACCTGCGTCACGCCCGCTTTGGCGGTGAATTTGTAAGCGATGGCCCATCGCGGCGCGCGGCCCGTGTAGCCTAGCCGTTGCTGCGTGGCATGCGCATCCACCTTCAGCACCACGCCGTCGATCTCATAGCCC
The DNA here is from genome assembly GCA_963823805.1 of uncultured Acidobacteriaceae bacterium. Classification (GTDB taxonomy): domain Bacteria; phylum Acidobacteriota; class Terriglobia; order Terriglobales; family Acidobacteriaceae; genus Telmatobacter. The sequence goes on from CAWGMW010000001.1 coordinate 1,361,644, forward strand.
AGCGTCGCCCGCTTGCTCTCGGCGTCGTCGATAAACTTCATCATCTCCTCGACCGAGCTCACAAGTTCGCGATGCGGATTCACGCGAAAGCCGAGCGTCGTAAGCACGTCCAGCGTCGCCGTCTGGCCCGCGGCAAAGTACTCGCCATCGACGAGCAGAAAGTACGCGAAGAACACCAGCCGCCGTTTGGCAACGACGGAAGAATCGAGTGTGCGCAGCGTGCCCGCGGCGGAGTTGCGCGGATTCACGAACGCCGGCAGTCCCTCGCGCTCGCGCTCTTCGTTCATGCGCACAAAAGCCGCCTCCGGCATCACCACTTCGCCGCGCACTTCGAACGTCTGCGAAAGTTTTGTCTTTTTCAGCCGCTCTGCCGGAATGCTGAGCGGAATGCTGCGAATCGTTCGGATGTTTGAGGTGACGTCCTCGCCGGTCTGCCCGTCGCCGCGCGTCAGGCCCATCGCGAGCCGCGCTCCACCGCTGCCTGCCTCGTAGCTCAGCGCCACGCTCAATCCGTCGAGCTTCAGCTCTGCCGTGTATTCCACCGGCAGATTCCCGGCGAGCTCGTGCACGCGCCGGTCCCAGTCGGCCAGTTCCTCCGCCGAATAAGCGTTGTCCAGCGACAACATCGGCCGCGAATGTTGCGCCTTTTTGAATCCCTCGGCCGGCTTGCCGCCCACGCGCTGCGTCGGCGAATCGGGAGTCAATGTCTCCGGATGCGCTGCCTCCAGCTTCTTCAGCTCGTTCATCAGCGCGTCGTACTCGGCGTCCGAAATCTCCGGCGCATCGAGAACGTAGTACAGATGCTCGTGCCGCCGCAGCTCCTCGCGCAGCTTTTCAATTTTCTTTAAGGCGCCAGCCTCGGCCATAGCTACGAATTATAGTGATCCGTGCGCCCACTCTTCTCTTGTTGCTCCGCTGACTCCGCCAACCTGCCAACTCGCCACGCGCGCGCAGCGCACGCCAACTCGCCAACTTGCTACCCCGGCTTAGTTCCCCGCCTCTTTCAGCCCGCGGTTCTTGAGCAACGGCTCAATGCTCGGCTTCCCGCCCAGCCACGTGTCATACATATTCTCCAGGTCCTCGGTGTTGCCGCGCGAAAGCACCATCTGCCTGAATCGATCGCCATTCGCGCGCGTCATTCCGCCGTTATCCTCGAACCATTGGAAGGCTGCGTCATCGAGCATTTCGCTCCATGTGTAGGCGTAGTAGCCCGCCTGGTAGCCTTCATTCCAAATGTGCAGAAAATAACTGGAGCGGTAGCGCGGCGGCACGTAGCTCACCGACAAATGCGTGCGCTTGAGCGCCTCTTGCTCAAAAGCATCAGGATCCTGGAGCGGCGCGCTCGCCGGCAGCGTGTGCCACTCCATATCGAGCTCTGAAGCCGCAAGAACCTCGGTAAAGTCATAGCCCTGGTTGAAGGTCTTCGCCTTCACGATTTTGGCTGCCAGCTCCGCAGGCATTGGATCGCCGGTCTTGTAATGCCGCGCGTAATTCGCAAACACCGCGGGATAGCTGGCCCAATGCTCGTTGAACTGCGATGGAAATTCGACGAAATCGCGCGGGACCGCCGTGCCCGACAAGCTCGGATACTTGGTGTTGGCAAACATCGCGTGCAGCGCGTGGCCAAACTCGTGGAACATCGTGGTCACATCGTCGAAGCTGAGCAGCGCCGGCTGTCCAGGAGCGGGCTTCTCGAAGTTGGCCACGTTGTACACCACGGGCAGCGTGCCCAGCAGCTTCGATTGGCCCACCAGCGAGTCTTCCCACGCCCCGCCATTCTTGTTGTCGCGTTTAAAGTAGTCGCAGGACCAAAGCGCCAGCGGCGTGCCATCGGCGTCATAAACCTCAAACACGCGCACGTCCGGCTGCCACACCGGAATGTCCTTGCGCTCCTTGAAAGTCAAACCGTAAAGCTCGTGCGCCGCGTAGAAGACGCCTTTCTCGAGCACGTTGTTTAACTCGAAGTAGGGCTTTACCTGCGACTGGTCGTAGTCGTACTTTGCTTTGCGCACCTGCTCGGCATAGAACTCCCAGTCCGCCGGATCAGGCGCGGACTCCCCGCTTGGAAAATCGCTCAGCGCCTGAATCTCTTTCGCCTCGCTGGCCGCCTCTGCGGTCGTGGCCGGAACCAGCGCATCCATAAAATGAATGGCCGCTTCCGGTGTCTTGGCCATCTGGTCAGTCAAAGTCCACGCCGCGTAATTCGGGTAGCCCAGCAACGCCGCCTTCTCCGCGCGAAGCTGCGCCAGCCGCGCAATCGTCGATCGTGTGTCGTTCGCGTCACCATGCTCGGCCCGGTTCCAGGAGTTCTCAAAGATCTTCTTCCGAGTGGCGCGGTCGGTCAGGAAAGCCAGATCGGGTTGCTGCGTGGTGTTCTGCAACGGCAACAGCCAGCCCTGCTGCTTATGCGCCTTCGCTTCTTCGGCCGCCGCGGCCATCTGTCCCTCACTCAATCCGGCTGGCGCTTTGGGGTCCGTCGTCGAAAACTCGGCCGCCGTCGTGGCGTCCAGTAGCTTGGTCATGAACGTGTTCTCAAGCGTCGACTCTTCCTCGTTCAATTTCTTGAGTTTCTCTTTGTCCGAATCCGAAAGATTCGCCCCTGCCTTCACAAACTCCTGGTAGTCGTACTCCACCAGCCTCAGCGATTCGGCATCGAGCGAGAGCGATGCGCGCCGGTCGTAGATCGCCTTGATTCGCGCAAAGAGTTTCGGGTTCAGGTTGATCGCGTCGCCAAGCGCGGCGGTCCGCGGCGCCTCGTAGTCCTGAACCTTTTCAAGCTCCGGATCGGTATTTGCTTGCGACACCAGGTTGAACGCGTTCCACGCGCGGTTGAACAACTGGCCCGATCGCTCGAGCGGCACGAAGGTATTCTCGAAGGTCGGCGGCGCGGGATTATTGGCGATCGCCTCAACCTCCGCGAGTTGCTGTGCCATGCCCGCGTCGATCGCCGGCTGGTAGTCGCTGTCCTTGATCTTGTCGAAAGGCGCTGTCTGAAAGGGCAGCGTGCTGGGCGCATAAAACGGATTGCTTGGCCCAAATTTGCTGGGCGGATTTGGCGTCTGCGCGCTGCAGACTCCCGCGGCAGCAGCCAGGAGAAGAATTACGAATCCTGAGGCTGGAACACTCTTGGATCTCAAAACTGTTTGTTTATGCATTTTCACAGCGGGGGCCCCTCATTGGCCAAAAATCAACCACCGTCGATTGTAGGTGAAATTGAGCAGTGACGGCGAGCAGGCACTAGAATATAAAAACAAACTGTTCGATGTCCTGACCTGAAAATCCAAGCCGGCCATCGGCGCCTGGAATTCCGGAGAACAAACAAGCAATGCCACCCACTGCAACCACCGCTGAAACCCGCACCCAATCCGAGAGCCTCGATCAACTCGCCTCCGTTGCCATAAACGTCGGCCTCGGCCTCAAGGCCGGCCAGGAACTCGTGATGACCGCGTCTGTCGACACGCTGCCATTGGTTCGCCGCATCACCGAACACGCTTATCGCGCCGGCGCATCGCTGGTCACCACGCTCCTCACCGACGATGAGTCTTCGCTGCAGCGCTATCGTTACGCTCCCGATGCGAGCTTCGACCGCGCCGCCACTTGGCTCTACGACGGCATGGCCGAGGCCTTCAAAAGCGGCGCTGCGCGTCTCGCCGTCGCCGGAGCCAATCCGAATCTCCTCTCCAACGAAGATCCCGCGAAGGTAGGACGCGCCAATCGCGCTCTCTCGCAGGCCTATCGCCCTGCCCTCGAGCTCATCACGCGCCACCAGATCAACTGGACCATCGTCGGCGCTGCCACTCCCGCGTGGGCCGCGGTCATGTTCCCCGATGATCCGCCCGATGAAGCCCTGGCCAGGCTATGGGCGGCGATCTTTGCCACCACGCGCATCAACACGCCTGATCCCGTGAGCGCATGGAAAGCTCACGACGCGGACCTGCACAAGCGCGCCGCATTCCTCAACGAAAAGCGCTATTCGGCCCTCCAATATCTCGGCCCCGGCGTGGATTTTCGCCTCGGCCTCGCCGACGATCACGAGTGGCTCGGCGGCGGCACTACCGCGGGCAACGGCAATTACTGCATTCCCAACATGCCCACGGAAGAGGTTTTTACCACTCCGCACAAGGATCGCGCCGACGGCATCGTCACCGCGTCCAAGCCGCTGTCGCATCTGGGCACCATGATCGAAGGCATTCAGGTCCGCTTTGAGCGCGGCCGTGTCGTGGAGGCACGCGCTACGCGAGGCCAGGAGGTGCTTGAAAAACTTCTCGACACCGACGAAGGCGCTCGCCGCCTCGGTGAAGTGGCGCTCGTTCCCCACTCCTCTCCCATCGCAAAGAGCGGCCTCGTTTTCTTCCACACGCTTTACGACGAAAACGCCGCCTCCCACATCGCGCTCGGCCAATCGTACTCGTCGTGCTTGATCAACGGAGACAAGCTCTCGCCCGAAGAACTCGCCGCCAAAGGCGCCAACACCAGCCTCATTCACGTTGACTGGATGATTGGCTCGGCTCAACTCGATATCGACGGTATTACCGCATCTGGCTCTGCCGAACCTCTCATGCGCAAGGGAGAGTGGGCGTAGCAGAGCCCACTGATTCATGGAGCCTGTCACTCATTTCCTCACCGGCGCTTGTTTGAGCCGCGCCGGATTCAATCGCAAGACGGCCTACGCCACGCTCGTTGCCATGTTGGCTGCCGAGGCCGCCGACCTGGACATCTTCTGGGGATTCGCCGGCCCGGTAGAAGAGCTTAAGCACCATCGCGGCATCACGCACACTGTCTGGGCCGTGCCTGTTGTGGCTGGCGTCGTGGTGGGCGCGGTGGCTCTGCTCCATCTCTGGCGTCAAAAGCTCCAGCGCCGCGCCGCGAAATCAAAGATATCTTCTCCTGACGATGCACTCCTCCAAAACTCAAAAGCGCCTCCGGCGCCATCCGCGCCAGCGGACGAAAAGGGTGGGATCGCACGACCGCGAGACTCGCGCGGTACGCTGGGTCAGCCCGTCCGCTGGGGTTGGCTCTACCTCATCGCCTGCGTCGCCGCGCTCAGCCACCTGCTGCTTGACTGGACCAACAACTACGGCCTGCGGCCGTTCTTCCCGCTCAATCCCCACTGGTACGCCGGCAGCTTCATGTTCATCGCCGAGCCGTTGGTGTGGGCGTTGCTCTTTCTGGCGTTCGCCATGCCCTGGCTTCTGGGCCTCGCCGATCGCGAAATCGGCGCGCGCCGCAAGCCGTTCCGAGGTCAGGGCTGGGCCATCTTCGCTCTCATTGGAATGTTGATCTTTGGCTGCGTGCGCTGGGCCGAGCACGCCCAGGCTCTGGTCATGCTCAGCAACACGAACGTCGCCTCCGAACCCGTGACGCGAATGGCCGCCGAGCCCTACCCGGTCAATCCTTTCCACTGGCACGCGATCCTCGAAACAGCAGACTTCTATCAGACCGCCGAGATCAACACGCGGGCTAACACCATCGACAGCGACCCTCTGCGCGACGTGCTTTACAAGCCCACCGACACGCCTGCGGTGGAAGCTGCCAAGCGCACGCCGCTGGGCCAGGTGTATCTCGACTGGGGGACGTGGGCTGTAGCACGCAACGTCGGCCCCGAGCCGATTCCGGGTCCAGTGCCGGGCCTCGAGCCGCCGAATCTCCCGCTCGGTCGTTCCTGGACGACCGTCGAGTTCACCGATCTCCGCTTCGACTACGCGTTTATCGGAACCCGCAGCGCATCCACGCGCCCGGCACTCGCTGGCTGGGTCTACATCGTCGACGGTCGTGACGACGCCGGCGAAGCCATGAACGGCCGCGAACAACGGTAGAAGAATTGTTCCCGTCGAAAATTTTGTTCGCCTCGTGAACGGTTTGGGTTGACCGCGCGGCCCGTGGACCGCAGAATAGATGCAGTCCTTTCATTTGCGGGACTGCCGTTTCCGGCCGGAGACTCTTCGGCCCATTCCGATGAGGTGGTCATGGTCGCTTATCTGTTGCTGTTGGTTGCTGTGTTGTCCCGCGTAATTCCCCATGCAGGGCTGTGGAACTTTACCGCTGTCACCGGCGGCCTCCTGTACTTCGGCGCGCGGCGTCCCTGGCGCGAGATGCTTATTCCTCTCGCCGTCCTCATGGCCACGGATGGCTTTCTGACCATCGTCGTCTACCACTACAGCTTCCGCTGGCAGAGCTACGTGATCACCTGGGTCTGGTATCTGGCGGCCATGGTGCTCGGCTCCATTCTGCTGCGCAAGCAAACCACCTTCGCGCGCGGCGCTGCGGGCGCGCTTCTCGGACCCACCGGTTTCTTCCTCGTTTCGAACTATGGCGTCTGGGCCAGTGGCTTCAATGCCTATCCGCACACCCTCGCCGGACTCGGAGCCTGCTACCTGGCTGGCGTGCCCTTCTATCGCAACGATCTGATCTCGACCGCAATCGTTCTCGGCCTGGCGCTCGGCGTCCCCGCGCTGGTGCGCCGGGCAAACGCGGGCCGCGCGCAAGAGGCGCTGGCAGGTAAGTAGCAGGATTGGCCCGAGGAGTGAGCTCGCGAAAGGGGGGGCTGATGGCCGCTGCGACACAACCCGCGCATGTGCCTCTCAACGTCTATCTGAAGTCCTCCTTCGAGCCCGATGCAGAATATGTCGATGGCGTGATTGAGGAAAGACCGATGGGCGAGAACGAGCATTCATCCTGGCAGCATGCGCTTCAAATCTGGTTTGGGCAGCACGCAAAGGAATGGGGCATTCGCGTACGCCCCGAGTTGCGGGTGCAAGTGTCGAGCAGTAGATTTCGCGTCCCCGATGTCGCGCTTCTCGATCGCAGCCGCCCAGCCGAGAGGTTCGCGACCCATCCGCCCGTCGCAGTCTTCGAAATTCTCTCGCCCGAAGACTTGCTCAACCGCATGATGACCAAGTTGGCCGATTACGAGCACATGGGAATCAAGACAATCCTGATTCTCGATCCTAAGGGCCGTCACTTCCGCTATGTTGACGGACGCCTCGAGCCGCTGCCTCAGGAGCCATTCGATCTTCCCGGCAGCGCCTGCCGCTTCGATCTTTCAGCGATCGAGAAACTGCTGGACTAACGCGCCTCTGTCCGCGCTCACTCCTGCGGATGAGCCCTGATCGCCCGCTGGAAGTGCTGTCCAGGAAATAGCAGGACCGCAGTGCGCAGTCTCTCGGAAATTGGGGACTGACGGCAGCGGCGACTCACCCGGCGTACGTGGCCTTCGGCCCTATCTGAAGGCATTTTTGAGCACGACGCCTACAATCTGATCGAGGTGACATCGACAGGAAATATGACCATTCGTGGCTACCAGAAGCCGCTGTACATTCTTCCTTTTGATCATCGCGGCTCGTTTGAAACCGGGATGTTCGGCTGGAAAGGTGCGCTCGACGCCGCGCAAACAGCGCAAATCGCCGCTGCCAAGCAGTTGATTTACGACGGCTTCCAGGAGGCCATCGCGGGCGGTGTGCCCAAAGAGAAAGCGGGAATCCTCGTCGACGAGCAGTTCGGCGTCGCTATCCTGCGCGACGCCGCTGTGAAAGGGTTCACCTTCGCATGTCCGGCTGAAAAAAGCGGCCAGGAAGAGTTCGACTTCGAATATGGCGAGCAGTTCGCCGAACACATCGAGGCCATTCATCCGACATTCTGCAAAGTCCTGGTCCGCTACAACCCCGAGGGCGATCCCGAGTTGAATCGCCGCCAGACAGCCCGCCTCAAGCGCCTGTCGGATTACCTCGAAAACGCGAATCGCAGCTTGTTCATGTTTGAGCTGCTGGTGCCTGCGGAGAAAGCCCAGCTTGAAAAAGTCAAGAGCGACAAGAAGGCATACGATCTCGAGATTCGCCCAGGGCTCATGGTCAGGACCATCCAGGAATTGCAGGCTGCCGGAGTTGAGCCCGACATATGGAAGATCGAAGGACTGGATCGCCGCGAAGACTGCGAGAAGATGGTCCAGACCGCGAAAGCGGGCGGACGAAGCGCCGTCGGGTGCATCATTCTTGGCCGTGGCGAGGACGATCAAAAGGTACTCGAATGGTTGACCACGGCGGCCAGCGTTCCGGGTTTCATTGGATTCGCTGTTGGCCGAACGGATTTTTGGCAGCCGCTGGTTGATTGGCGCGACCAGAAGATCTCCCGGCAAACCGCTGTGGATCAAATGGCTCGCCGCTATCGCGAATTCGTCGACGCTTTTGAAAGCGCACGTGCCCTGACCAGCGCTGCCTAGATGTAAAGTCTCAAGACGGTGTTTACGTTCCCGATGCTTTGAAAGGGCACGGCTTTAGAGTTTGCCGAAAAACGCCCGATCGTCGCAGTTTTGAAAGGGCACGAGTTTACTCGTGCCACAAACGTAGCAGGATGAAGGCGGGCTTCAGCCCCTGAGGGATGTCCTCGCTCCGCTCATCCTTCCAGTAGCTTCCCGCTTCGCTTTTTTCGTATCCACCACCACGCGAACCCCGCCACCGCTACCACGCCCACAGCAATCACTGCGGGCACCGCGTGGCGCGCCACCAGGTCCACTGCGCCCGGGCCCAGCTTCAGAACCAGCAACGACAGCGCCAGCCAGCGCAACATCCTCCCCACAAACACCGCCAGTAGAAAAATGGGCACGCGCATCTCGAAGACGCCCGATGCAAAGATGAACATCTTCCACGGCGCCGGCGGCGGCATCATCGAGGGAATCATCACTGCCAGGAACTCCTGCCGCTGGAAGCGGTCGCGCATCTGCTCGAACTTTGCCCGGTTCACGCGCTTCAGCAGGAACAGCTCGCCCCCGGCGCGGCCCAATCCGTAGGGCAACAAACCCCCAAGCGCCGATCCCGCGGCCGCCATCAGGCAATAGACCCAGAAGTGGGGTTTGTCGTTCCACACATAAAGGGCAAGAATCGCGTCCATCGGCACCGGAATGCTGGAGGAGTCCAGCACGGCAATCGCGCCCACTCCCAGGATCCCCCACTTCATCAGCGCCGGAAGCAGCACCATCTTCCATTCCGCCGCCACATGCGCAAAAAACTGCTTCAAACCCTGTCCCCTTCCGGCCTATCCTGCGTCAATTCAATAAGAACCATTGTACGAGCCTTGCTACTGAGCAAGTTTTAAACGGGAATGAGAGAATAGACAGGAAGGACTCAAAAAGGAGCCAAGGATGCGTGTGCCCGCCTGAAAACGCATCTTGAGACGCTCCCAAACCGAGAATGCCCACGAGCCAGCCGCCAATCGAAGAGACCGAGCCCAAAGGACCAGCCGAGCCGGCCCCTGAAACGAAAAGCTCCGCCCCTGAGAGCTCGGTCCCAGACATTCCGGTCCCAGGCGGTTTCCTTGGCCTTCCCATGAACCCCAGGGGCCCATTAGAGACGTCGCCATCCGATTCGCGCGGCCTTCGCGGTTCGCGCTGGGTCGACTACGACACCCACGAATTGCTGGAGATGATCGGCGAACTTGAGGACGAGCGCCGCTGGTCGCGCCTGCGCGAGGGCTTCTGGCTCGCTCTCCTCGTTCACATTTTGTTCTTTTCCGCCATCACCTGGATTCCCACCTACATCTTCAAAGTGCCCAAAATCGTCGATCCTTTCGACGCGATCAGTAAGCGCAAAGATCTCACTTACCTCGATCTGCCTCCCGACGCCCTTCGAGAGACTCAGCCCAAGGTGGCGCCAAGGCCTCTGCCCGACCGTCCGCTCATCGACAAAAAGACGCTCGACGAGCTGAATCGCGAGTCGCCGCCCACCCCGCCTCCGCCTCCCGAGCAGCAGCAGGCTCCGGAGCAGCCCAAACCGCAGCCCTCGCAGCCCATTCCGCCCAATCCGCAATCGCAGGTTGAAGCGCCGCGGCCCGCGGCAGTTCCGGCCAAGCCCAACTTCGCCATGGGCCCTGGCAATCCCGCCGATCAGCTCAAGCAGGACATGCAGAACGCCATGCGCGGCGGTCATTCAAGTTACGGCGATGCGCCGACAGGCGGATTGCAGATGCACCCCGGCGCGGGCACCGGTGGCGTCCAGGTTCTTTCCGACACGCAGGGCGTGGACTTCAGCGAGTGGCTCGCGCGCTGGCACTACATTACGCAATTGACATGGGACCCGCTCATACCCGACGAGGTCAACCCGCCCATCCTCAAGTCCGGCGTTGTGGTCATCCGCTTCAAGGTTCTGCCCAACGGCCAGGTCACTGATATGCAGCTCGACGGCCGCTCCGGCGACACCGGGCTTGACCGCGCGGCATGGGGCGCCATCTCCGGCTCCAGCTATCCCAATCTGCCTCGGGAGTTCCACGGCCCCTATCTCGAGCTCCGAGCCTACTTCCTCTACAACACCGAGCCGCGCTAGCTGCGCCTCCCGCATCCCCGGCGAACCTTCCAATTCCCACCGCCTACTCCGCCAACGGAAACTCCTCGTTCGGCCCGTCGTCCGGCACCGCGCCTCCCGCGCCGGGATCGTATGGCTTGTGCGTCTCATTGAGATTGATTCCGTCCTGCTCCAGCAGCGCCTCATACACCGGCGTGTGCCGCCAGTAGCGCGCCAGCGCAAACGCGGTCATGTTGGCGATCATCAGGGGCAGCACCAGCCCATACCCGCCGGTCATCTCAAAGATAATGAGAATCAACGTCATCGGCGCGCGCACAATCCCCGCAAACACCGCGCCCATGCCCACCACCGCAAAGGCTCCAATCGTGTCGGCCGGGTGGTGGAAGACAATCACATCCAGGTAGCCCACCGCGCCGCCCAGCATTCCACCCATGTAGAGAGCCGGAGCAAAAATTCCGCCTGACCCTCCGCTCGAATACGACGTGACCGTTGCCGCCAGCTTCAACACACACAGCACTGCCATCGAAGTCACCGGCAGATTTCCCAGCAGCGCCTGCGTCAGCGTAGTGTATGGATTGCCCGCGATGCCGTTCACGTGAAGGAACTGGATCGCCACAACGGCCAATGCGCCCGTGGCCGCCGCTCCAGTGGCCGGCTGAACCCACTTGGGAACCCGCTCCAGCTTCCTGTACCACAGGCGCAGCCAAAGCAGAGAATCGGTAAATGCCACCGAAACAATCGCGGCCAGCAACCCAAGCAGCGCATACCAAACCAGCGACGAAGCCTTGACCAGCGCGTACGTCTGCAGCCGCGGCACTTGAAAAATCGGATTCGAGCCCAGAACGCTGTGCTCCACCACCGCCGCCAGCGCCGCAGCCACAATCACGCCCGAAAGCATGGTCTGGTCGAGCGAGCCAATCAGCTCTTCAAGCGTGAACGTCACCGCCGCAATCGGCGCGTTGAACGCCGCGGCAATGCCTGCCGCCATGCCCACCGATGCCATGCGCCGGCTGTTCACCGGGCTCAGCCGAGCAATGCGCGCCAAAAGGCTGCTCACTCCGGCGCAAATCTGCACCGTCGGCCCTTCCACACCCAGTGATGCCCCGCTGCCCAACTGAAGCGTGCACAAAACAAACTTGCCCAGCGTTTCCTTCAGCGTGATCGAACCGAAGCGAAATGTGAAGGCCGTCTTTACCTGGGGAATGCCGCTGCCCGCCGCCGCTGGAACCCAATAGGTAAGCCCGACGCCGGCAATTAATCCGCCCAGCGCCGGCGTCAGAATCGTCCACCAGATCCAGCTATGTCCGGGAGCCGCGGTCGCGCGATTGATGAGCGTTGCGTACAACCAGAAGCAAGTGACGTGGAACGCCACCGCCGCCAGTCCGCACAGCCCGCCGGCCACAATCGTGATGACCAGCAGCCGCTGCCGCTCGTTGGGCATGCGGCCCCTGAGCCAGGCAAAAAAACGCGCAAACAGCCCGTCGATTCCGACCCAGTATTTCAATGCAGGGAATCCCTCACCGCGAAGAGCATCGCACTTCAAGTATAGGTGCAAGCTCCAGCTGATCCGAGCATCATCGGCGCTTTCTTCAGAAGGTTGCGATTCCAAACATCGTCCGGGCCCTTGCCACGGCCATTGCGAACGCTGTCTCGAGGGGGCGTAGCAGCCCAATTTGAAGGGTGCGGGCTTTAGCCCGTACACAACTTGAGCAAAACAATCGCGGGCTTTAGCTGTCGTGTCTCAAGAGGTCGTTGACATCGAAGCCAGGCCCCTACCCTTCAAGCTGAGGCCCTTGCGTTTCAACTCGAGCCCTTTAAGCTGAACCACTCCTCGCGGCGCGAAGGAGCGGGATTGCAGGGGCGATGCCCGAAGGCGAGCGCGAAAGCGCACGCGGCTGTTGACTGCGATTAGGCATCCCCCGAACCTTCAGGCGCGCTTCAGCGCGCATCTGCTGCATGAAGGGATTTGACGTTCCCCGAGCCTCCTAGCGGGAGCGAAAGCGCACGCGGCTGCCCCACGCAGTGGTTTATCCTGCTCTTTGCACATGACGAACGAAGCGATACCGAATCTGACAGCGTTTGACGAAGCGGCGCTGGACAAGGCGTTTGCTGCGCTTGAGGCGCAGGCGCGGGAAGCTGCGTCCGGGCTGGACAGCGAGGCGGCCGTGGAGGCGTTTCGCCTGGAATGGCTGGGGCGCAAGCAGGGACGGCTGAATGAGGTTTCAGGCCGGTGGCTGAAGGCTGCTCCGCCGGAGGCGAAGAAGGCGCTGGGCGTGCGCTTCAACGCGCTGAAGGAAGTGGTGGAGGGGCTGCTGGATGCGGCGCTCGGCGGGGGCCCAAGTGATGCTTCGCTGAGGGCCGAGGCGATCGACATTACGCTGCCGGGAACGCGGCGGCTGATCGGGGCCGAACATCCGATTACGCGCACGATGAATGAGATTGTGCAGGTGTTCGCGGCGCTGGGCTATTCGGTGGGCGTGGGGCCTGAGGTTGAGACCGACTACTACAACTTCGAGAGCATGAATTTTCCGCACGGCCATCCGGCGCGCGACACGCAGGACACCCTGGTGGTGGCGGGGCAGGAACGCAGGCCGGTGCGCGACCGGCTGCTGCTGCGCACGCACACTTCGCCGGTGCAGATGCGGACCATGGAACAGCAGCCGCCGCCAGTGCGCATTGTGATTCCGGGCAAGGTACACAGAAATGACGCCGCCGATGCAACGCACTCGCCGATCTTTCACCAGGTCGAGGGATTGTGCGTGGACGCGAACATCACGTTCAGCGATCTGAAGGGGACGCTGGACCACGCGATGAAGGCGCTTTTTGGATCAGCGGTGAAGACGCGGTTTTTCCCGTCGTTCTTCCCGTTCACCGAGCCGAGCGCGGATGTGCAGATCAGTTGCATCTTCTGCGGCGGCAAGGGCTGCCGCAAATGCAAGCAGTCGGGATGGATTGAGCTGCTGGGCTGCGGCATGGTGGACCCCGCCGTGTTTGCGTTTGCGGCGGAGAAGCAGCCGGCTTACGACGCGAAGCAGATTTCCGGATTCGCATTCGGCATGGGCGTGGAGCGTATCGCGATGATGAAGTACGGCATCAGCGAGATCGGGCAGTTTTTTGCCGGGGATATGAGGTTTCTGTCTCAATTTGCATAAAAGGGGGAGAGATGGCGAACGATCAGTTTTGGCGGCCGGAACGCCGATGTGAATGCGGAGCCAAGTTCATCATTGAATTGCCAGCTTTCACTGGAGTTTCAGGGACAGACCGATTCGAAATGGAATGTAGCTTTTGTAAGAAGCGAACAAGCGTCGTACTGCCAGCGACAGAGATCAAGTATTCCTGTATTGCTCCTGAAAAAAGTGAAAGATTGGACGGGACTGAACAAAGTTGAAGATTCTGACCAAATGGCTTCGAACGTATTTGCCGGGCTTGACCGTTGATGACGCGCAGCTCGCCGAGGATCTGACTCTGCGCGGAATCGCGGTGGAGGGGATTTATCCGCTTGGCGAGGGCAAGGGCTCGGTTTACGAGATGGACATCACCACCAACCGAGTGGACGCGATGAACCATTACGGCATTGCGCGCGAGGCGGCGGCGATTTACGGACTAAAGCTGGCGGAGTTGCACTTCGCCCTGCCGGCGACAAAGCCGACGGCCGAGGCGTTTCCAGTGCGCATTGAGGCTGAGGATGCGTGCGGGCGGTTTACGGCGCGAGTGCTGCGCGATGTGAAAATTGGCGAGTCGCGTGACTGGTTCGCAGGAGCGGAGGTTGCCACGTACTTCGCGCTGCTCGAGCAGAAGATGATTTCGAACGCCGTGGATGCGACGAACTTTGCCTGGCTGGCGATGGGCCAGCCGACGCATGCCTTCGATCTGGACAAGGTCGAGGGAGGAATTATTGTGCGGCGGGCGCGCAAGGGCGAGCGGCTGAAGACGCTGGACGGCGTCGATCGCGTGCTTGATGCAGACGACCTGGTGGTGGCCGATCACAAAAAGGCGGTGGGCCTGGCGGGTGTGATGGGCGGATGGGACACGATGATTACGCCGGAGACGAAGAACGTGCTCGTGGAGGCGGCGTGGTTCGATCCGATAGCCGTGCGGCAGACGGCGCGCAGGCATGGATTGCACACCGATGCCAGCCACAGGTTTGAGCGCGGCGCGGATTTCAATGCGGCTCCGGTGGCTTCGGCGCTGGTGAGCGCGATTCTGCTGGCGAACGGTGGATGGATCGAAGGCGAATTGGTGGACGTGCGCGTTGCGGCTGCGGAAGAAAGTACGGCGCGGCGCAAACCTATCGAGCTGAAGTTGAGCGAAGTGCGGAGGATTCTGGGCGCGACGGAAGATGCGGAGGGAATTACCGCGGCGACTGTTGAGGGAGTACTGACGGCGCTCGGATGCGGCTTGCCACCTGTGGTGGGGCGGACCTTTGGGCAAGATTCGTGGTTGGTCAGGCTGCCGAGCTGGCGGCTGGATCTGGAGCGGGAGATCGACCTGATCGAGGAGGTAGCGCGGGTTTACGGATACAACCGGTTCGCCAATACGCTGCCGGCGTTTGGCGAGGGCGTGCGCGCGCTGCCGTGGGCGGAGAAAGAGGCGGCGGTGCGAGGCGCGCTGCTGGCCGCTGGTTTCCATGAGGCGATCGGGAGCTCGTTCTGCTCAGCGGCGGATGGGGTGCTGACCGCGCCGCAGCCGGGGCAGGTGGTTCCGCTGGGCAACCCGCTCAGCGAGGAGGCGGGCGTGCTGCGGCCATCGCTCGTACCCGGAATGCTGGCGATGATTGCGGGCAATCTGAACCGCGACGTCGGCGATGTGCGGCTATTCGAGCTGGGCACGGCGTTTGGCGGAACGACGGACAAAGTTGAAGAGCGGCCAGCGCTGGCGTTCGGAGCAGTGGGAAGTCTGCCGGAGGAGAGCGCGCTGCACGCTGCACGGGCGTTCGAGTTCCACGACGTAAAAGGCGTGGTGGAGCAGCTGCTGCAGCGGTTCGAGATGCGCACGATGTATTTCGATCATTTTGCAGCCGATGCGGGAATTACGCCGGAGTGGCTGCATCCGTATCGTGCGGCGCGCGCGGTGGCTGACGGATTGACGGTGGGTTGGTTCGGGCAACTGCATCCGCGGGAGGCTGCGGCGCGGAAGATCGATACACGAGGGCACGGGGACGCAGTGCTGATCGGCGAGATCTATCTCGACCGGCTCTACAACCTGCCGCTGCGCAAACCGGTTGCGCGGGAGATTTCGCGTTATCAGCCGGTGCGGCGAGATTTTTCCCTGGTTCTAGACGAGAGCATTGCGTGGGAGACGATCGACCACGCGATGGCAGAGTTGAGGATTCCCGAACTTGTGGATTGGCGCGTACGCGAGGTGTTCCGCGACGCGCGGCTCGGCAAGGGCGAGTATGCGCTGCTGCTGGGGGCGACATTCCAGGCGCAGGACCGAACGCTGCGCGAGGAGGAGCTGCAGGGCTTTCAGGCGCGCGTGGTGGAAGCGGTTGGCAAGGCGGGAGCGCGGCTGCGGGTTTGAGCGCGCGAAAGCGGATTTGAGAGAAGGGTCGGCGCGCGTCGGCGTTAGGAGCGGTTCCAGAATTTATGTGCCCTTTTAGGGGCGATGAAAGGTGGCATTTTCTTGAGGAAAATACCACTCAGAAGCGGCGGCTCCGGGGTAAGTTAATTCTGGAACCGCTGTATACTCGAACGCAACTGAGGTCTATTTGGGGGAATCGATGTCGGAATCGGAGGCGGCTGTGGAGACGCAGAACGAAGAGCAACAGGCGCACGAAGAACCAGTCGCACTGGCCGTGAGCGTGGACGATTTTTCGGCGCTCGAAGAACGAGTACGGCGAGCCGTTGATGTGGTGAAGCGAGAACGGCAGGCTCGCGCGGCAGTGGAAGCGCGCGTGGCGGAATTGGACACTCGCGCAACGGAGTCCGAGGCTCGCGCGGTGCAGGCCGAGGCACGAAAAGTGGAGCTTGAGGCTCGCGCGTCGCAGGCCGAAGCGCAGGCACAGGCGCAATCGCCCGTGGTGGAGCGGTTGCAAAGCGAGTTGAGCGCGCTGCGCACCGAGCGCGACCAGGTAAGACAACGTGTAGAACGGCTGCTTGCGCAGCTTGACGCGCTGGAGCTGTGAGGCAACGATGGCCGAGCAAAAACGGAGCAATCCGCTCGAATACGTGACGGTGGAGATCTACGACCAGCTTTACCATCTTTCGGGGCAGGACCCGGAGCACATTCGTGAACTGGCGGCAGTGGTCGACGCCAAGATGCGCGCGGTAGCCGCGCACGGACGCACGGCTGATTCATTGCGCGTGGCCGTTCTGGCCGCGCTGAATCTTGCCGATGAAGTTTCGCAGGCCACATCGGCCGACTTACAACTGGGACACGCCCGCGCCAGCAGCCTGCGCATGCTGCTGGACGAGGTGCTGGAGCCGAAAGACTAGTTCACAGTTCAAAGTTCGGTCTGGGGCGAGACCGCCCCCCTTTGGCCGCAAGAAAAGAGCACGGCGAGGCTCAGGCTCTCTGGCCAGTGCAGGCGGAGACGCCCGCATCCGCCGCGGCGGACTTGGCAGGGGCCCGGCGCTACATGACAACATCGGCAGAATAGGCTAAGTCACTTTGCGGCGAGCTGGCGCAGGACGTACTGCAGGATGCCGCCGTGCTCGTAATACTCGATCTCCTGCGGTGTGTCGATGCGGACCATCGCATCGAATTTGTTCGGGCCTTTGGACGAGTTCGCAGTGACGACAAGGCTGCGGCCGCCGGCGAATTTTTCTCTGAGCAAAGCTGTCAGGCCCGGGAAGTCGTAGATTTCTTCGCCGGTGAGGCCGAGAGACTCGGCGTTTTCGCCATCCATGAACTGCAGCGGCAGAATGCCCATGCCGACGAGGTTCGAGCGGTGAATGCGCTCGAAGCTTTCGGCGATGACGGCGCGGACGCCGAGGAGCTTTGGACCCTTGGCGGCCCAGTCGCGCGAAGAGCCGGAGCCGTATTCTTTTCCAGCTAGAATGATGAGCGGCATGCCCCGCTCGGCGTACTTCACGCTGGCGTCGAAGATGGACATTTGCTCGCCTTCAGGGAGCAAGCGCGTGACGCCGCCCTCAGTGCCGGGCGCAAGCTTGTTGCGCAGGCGCACATTGGCGAAGGTGCCACGGACCATGACTTCGTGGTTGCCGCGGCGCGAACCGTACGAGTTGAAATCGACAGGTTTCACGCCGTGTTCGGAGAGATATTTTCCAGCGGGGCCGTTGGCCTTGATGGAGCCTGCGGGCGAGATGTGATCGGTGGTGACGGAGTCGCCGAGAACGGCGAGGACACGCGCGCCGGAGATGTCGGTGACAGGCGTAGGGGTCATGGTCATTCCGTCGAAGTACGGCGCCTTGCGAATGTAAGTCGAGTCCGGCTCCCACTGGTAGACGTCGCCGGTGGGGAAGCTGAGGCCCTGCCAACTGGCGTCGCCGTCGGTCACGGTGGCGTATTCCTTGCGGAAGCCTTCGCTGGAGACGGCGCGCTCAATGGAGGCGGAGACCTCGGCTTGTGTGGGCCAGATGTCGCGCAGATAGACGGGCTTGCCGTTCTGGTCGGCGCCAAGCGGGTCGACGTCGAAGTTGTGGCCGATGCGGCCGGCGAGCGCGTAGGCGACGACGAGCGGCGGGGACATCAGGTAATTTGCGCGGACGTCGACGTTCACGCGGCCCTCGAAGTTGCGGTTGCCGCTGAGCACGCTGACAGCGACGAGGCCGTGCTCTTCAATCGATTTCGAAACGTCGGAGGGTAGCGGGCCGCTGTTGCCGATGCAGGTGGTGCAGCCGTAGCCGACCACGTTGAAGCGCAGCTTATCGAGATAGGGAAGCAGGCCGGCCTTTTCGTAGTAATCGGTGACGACGCGCGAGCCGGGCGCGAGCGAGGTCTTGACCCAGGGCGGAACGGTGAGGCCTTTTTCAACGGCCTTTTTTGCGAGCAGTCCGGCAGCGATCATCACGGATGGGTTCGAAGTGTTTGTGCAACTGGTGATGGCCGCGATAACGACGGAGCCGTGATCGAGATACCGGTCGGGATCGACGTTGAAGCGGGCTTTAACCGTGTTCGCGTTCACCGTCGTAGTGACGTGAGCGGCGACGGGCGCAGCGGAGGACCTGTCGGGGCCTTCGTTGTCTTCTGCTGCGATGGCGGTATCAGTGACGGTGTCGCGCTTCCACGCGGCTGCGGTGCGTGAGCCGAGCGGCTTGGCGGTTGGTGCAAGGAGCGAAGGCAGTTGCTCGGCGAAGCTTGCAGCCGCGTCCTTGAGAAGCACGCGGTCCTGAGGACGTTTTGGGCCGGCGACGCTGGGCTCGACGGTGGCGAGGTTGAGCTCGAGGGTTTGCGAATATTCGGCTTCGGGTGAGCCTGCGGTGTGGAACAGGCCTTGCTCTTTGTAGTAGGCCTCGACGAGAGCGATTTGCTCTTCGCTGCGACCGGTGAGGCGCAGGTAGCGGAGGGTCTCGGCGTCGACGGGGAAGATGCCGCAAGTAGCGCCGTATTCGGGCGCCATGTTGCCGATGGTGGCGCGGTCGGCGAGCGGGAGCTCCGTGATGCCGGGGCCATAGAACTCGACGAATTTACCGACGACGCCGAGCTTGCGCAGCGCCTGCGTGACTGTGAGAACGAGATCGGTGGCAGTAGCGCCCTCGCGCAGTTTGCCGGTGAGCTTGTAACCGACGACCTGCGGAATGAGCATGGAGACGGGCTGGCCGAGCATGGCGGCTTCGGCCTCGATGCCGCCGACTCCCCAGCCGAGAACGCCGAGGCCGTTGATCATGGTGGTGTGGGAGTCGGTGCCGACGAGCGTGTCGGGGTAGGCGAAAAGTTGGCCGTCAATCTCCGTGGTGAAGACCACGCGGGCGAGGTATTCGAGATTGACCTGGTGGCAGATGCCCATGCCGGGCGGGACGGCGGAGAAGTTGCGAAACGCAGACTGGCCCCACTTGAGAAATGCGTAGCGCTCCCGGTTGCGCTGGAATTCGAGCAGCGAGTTGGCCTCGTAGGCTGCGGGCGTTCCGTATTCGTCCACCTGGACAGAGTGGTCGATGACGAGCTCGGCGGGCGCGAGTGGGTTGACGCGCTCGGGATCGCCGCCCAGAGTTTTGATTGCATCGCGCATGGCGGCCAGATCGACGATGGCGGGAACGCCGGTGAAGTCCTGCATGAGCACGCGGGCGGGCATGTAGGCGATTTCGCGGCTCGGCTCGGCTTTGGCGTCCCAGCGGGCGAGGAATTCGATATCGGCGGCGGTGACATTAACTCCATCTTCGCGGCGCAGCAGATTTTCAAGCAGAATTTTCAAGCTGAAGGGAAGGTGCGCGAGATCGAAGCCGCGGTCGCCATTGGAGCCGCGGGCGCTGAGGGCGGGGAGACGATAGATGGTGTAGGAGCGGCTGCCGGAGTTGAGCACGGCGCGGCTATTGAAGCTGTTCATCGGGGAAAGACCTTTCTATCCGCATGGCGAGCGGATGGGTTCGATGCGAGCGGAGTTAGCGGCGTTAGCGGAGTTCTAAACCACAAGCATCTCGCGCGTTTTTGCACGAGGCGCTGCCCTCGCGGAAGAAGCTCTCGATGGAAATAGATTACTCAGCGCGCGGCATCAACGTCCACGGTCGGGACGGCCGTGGCGGAAGCGCCTGAGGAGCGGCGAGCCGGTGATGTTGAGACGGCAGCGCATGGGTACAGGAAAATTCTAGCGCGAAGTCGAGCCGGAATGGAAGATGAAATTTTCTCGCGTAGTGAGTCGGTTTGGATCAAACATTCCCTCAGGGGTTTAGCCCCTTAGGGAATGCTCCCTCAACCTGGCCCGCGAACCACGCGCAGCAATTGAAGCTAACTCACCCCCACACGCACAACGGCCCGGAATCCTTTCGAACTCCGGGCCGCCTTTTCCGCCAGTCATATTTCGTTGCTACGCAACCTTGGCCTTTGCCGGCTGTGCTGCCTTCGTCTTCGCCTTCTCGGCCCGCGCCGCCTTGGCCTGCTCCACCAGCTTGGTGAATCCGGCCGCGTCTTGCACGGCAATGTCGGCCAGAATCTTCCGGTCCAGCTCAATCCCGGCGTTCTTCAGCCCGCTGATGAACTGCGAATAGCTCGTCCCGTTCAGCTTGCACGCCGCTGCAATGCGCACAATCCACAGCGAGCGGTACTGGCGCTTCTTCAGCCGCCGGCCCGTGTAAGCAAACTTCAGGCCGCGCTCCACGGCCTCCTGGGCCGCCTGGTAGAGCTTCGATTTGGTCAGGAAGTAACCGCTGGCGCGTTTCAGAATCTTCTTGCGCCGGTCATTCCGCTTGGTGCTCCGTTTTACGCGGGGCATGTTTTTCTCCTTTTTTAGATCCCGCCGATACCTCTCCGCCTGTCGCGGAGCGTCGCGGAATCCGGTTCAAGCACGTCGATCTCAAATCCGACGGCTTTAGTTACGCGGCTGGAGGCAGGAGGCCATCGCATCTGCAACGGCTGTCAACCTCTTCACTCGCTCTCGTCAAGCCTGATCTCTCGCCGCTACGGAACGCTTTCCGCAACCGGCGGGGGCCAATGTATCGGCCCAATTGCATTGGCACAGCCCTCATCCAAAAGGCTGCCCCATGCAATGGCTAGGCGTAAGGAATCATGCGCGCGACCTTCAAGTAGTCGCCGTCAGAAACCAGCACAGTCTTGCCCAGCTTCCGCTTGGTCTTTTGCTTCTTCGATGTCAGGATGTGCCGCGTCTTCGTCTGGCCCCGCTTGATCTTTCCGGTCCCAGTCTTGCTGAAGCGCTTGGCCGCGCCCGAATGGGTCTTCAACTTTGGCATTTTCTTCTCGGTTTTGCTCGATTTTCGGCAAGCGGATCGCTCGCCGCGGGCCTCTTGAGACAGGCATCTCCCTGCTCTTCAGGCCTCAATCAGTATACCGTAAGCCCATATTTCCCGCGACCCCGCCAACCCGCCAGCCTCGCAAATAGCATCGGGTCAGTTTGAACGGCACTCCCTGAAAACCATGATCCCCAGGAAGATGTCAATGACGACGAGAAGCGAGAAAATTCCTATTCCCAAGTGACGACCGATCATGTGCCGCTTCCATAGCGCCAGGGTCACCAGCGTCACTGCTGCGCAGGCAAAAGAGATGACTGCTATCGTCCGCAGTGTCGCGCGAGGCATCGTTTCAGCCTTTCCAGGGGAATATAGGGCCTATCCAGCCAGCGCCGCCGCCCCGAAACTGACTCCAGCCCCGCCAGCCCGCCAACCCGCCACGTGCGCTTGAGCGCACGCCAACTCACCAACCCCGCGGATTCACTTGGTTTTTCTCTACCGGCTACCGGCTACTGGCTGATTTACTCCGCCGGATCATCCGCCGTGAACTCCGAGCAGCACGGCTTCTCCGTCGCATGGAAGTTCATCACCTCCACGCGCGTCCCATCCGGATCGTACATGTTGAACTGGTACTTCCCGTCCAGCCCTATCTTCGGCGCCTGGTCGTGCCGCCCCATCAGCCGGTTCCCGTCCACCAGCATCTTGTACGCGTCCGGAACCGAATCCACTCCAATCGAGAAATGGTCCAGCACGCCCAGCGTCTGCTGCGTCATGTCTGCCGGAATCCCTTTCCCCGGCCCCGCCGCAAGCATGTACTCAATCCAGTCGTGCGCGTCAGGAACCTGTTGGCTCACCCACTCCGTTTTGCCGTCGCGCCCGCCCCACCAATACGGCCTGAACCCCAGCAGATCGCGATAAAACTTGTCCTCTGTCGCCCGGTCGTGGACCAGGAATCCCACATGGATAATGTGATGGCCGATCGCATTCGGCGCGTCTACCGGCTTTGGATGCACCGGCGCCTGCACAAACTGAATGGTATTGCCCTCGGGATCGAGCACGTCGAACCACCGGCTGCCGTCCTTGCCCCGCTCCACGTGCGCCGGCGTCTTCCATCCCTTCGCCGCCAGGTACTTGCGCATCCGCTCCGCGCTCTCCGTATTAAGGCCTACATGATCCATCCGGTTCACGCCCGCTCCCGCCGGCAGCGGCAGCACTTCAATAAACTGCGTCGCGCTCAGCGCATAGCGCACGCCCTGCGGATTCTCAGGGTCAACCTCCTTCACCGCGCCTACACTCGCGGTAAAAAAGTGCTCGGTCGCAGCCGCGTCCGACGTGTACACAGCCAGGTGCGAGATGCCTGTAATCTTCGGCCGGGCCGGCTTCTTTTCAGCGGAGACGGCAGCGGCAGCGGTCACAAAAGTAGCCGCCACAAGAGCAACAACGAAGAATCGGTTTTGCATCGCATTTCCCTCACGGTTTCTCAAGCCACATAACCATAAATCGCTTCAGCGGCCCCGCGCAAACAGCGCTTTCGACCCACGGCCCGCGATCCATCGATTTCCGACCTAACCACCCACTCCAGCTTCACTCCTTCACTTCTTCACTCACGCTCCACGATCCACCGTCCACCGTCAAAACCGGTACCGCACCGCGATCTGCATCAGCCGCGGCGGCATTGCGCTCACCGCGTCGCCAAACGTTCCACTGGAAATGTTCCCCTCCACCGTGGCCGGCCCAAAGAACTGCGCGTGGTTAAAGGCGTTGAAGGCCTCGGCGCGGAACTCGAAGATGCGCCCCTCGCGCAGGTGGACCTCTCGCGAGACCGTTGCATCCAGGTTCTCCATGCCGGGCCCCGAGAAGAATCGCCGCCGTGCATTGCCCATGGTTCCCAGCGCCGGCAAGCTGAACTGGCTGGCGTCGAACACCGCCGCGCCGCCGCGTGGATTCGTGTTCAGATGCAGCGAGCCGCCGCTCCACTCCGGCGTGTCCACTCCATTGTTGTTGATGCCGTTCGGAATCGTTCCCAAGAGCGAAGTATCGTTGTTGTTCAGCAGCGTCACCGGCAGCCCCGTCGTGAATCGCGCAATCCCCGCAACCGCCCATCCGTCGGCCATTGCGTGGACCAATCGGCTCTCGCCTTCGACCTTCGGCACCTCATAGTGGAAGCTCGCCACAAAGTTGTGCCGCATATCGAAAGCCGACAGCCCGCGGCTGAGCGACGGATCGATTGGATTCACCGGCTCCGGCAGCCCCGCTGACTGATCGATCGACTTCGAGTACGTATAGCTGGCCAGCAAATCCAAACCGTGCGAGCGATGGTTCAGCGTCGCTTCGAGAGCGCTGTAGTTTGCATTGGCAATCGTCCGCTGCAATTCAACGCTGCCGAACTGCGGCCCGAACTCCGTCCGCGCTGCCTCCTCGTTGAACGGCCCGCACGCAGCTCCCAGGCTCAAGCACAACGCCGGATCGGCCGCGTTCGCCTCTTCCAGCACCAGCAGATGATGCGACGACGTTCCCACATAGCTGATCGTGGCCAGCGTGCTCGCGCCGAACTGCCGCTCAACGCTCGCCATCCAGTGCTGCGCGTACGGGGTCACATCGCTCGGATCGACAGCCGGAATCCCCACCAGCGGCTCAAACTGGCTCCAGTTCACACTCGCATTCGGATTCGCGCGGCTCGCTCCATACGCCACGTGCTGCAACGGGAATCGCTGCCCCGCGCTCGCGCCCGTCGCGGCCACCGTGAACGGCGATGCGAACAGCGGCGGCGCGGCCGACGTATACGTGTACCCATACGGCGGATTCGCGCTCATGATTCCTGCCGACAATCCCTCGTACGCCGTGTAGTACATCCCATACCCGAGGCGAATGCTGGTCGCGCCCGCCGCGCCAACAAGCTTCTCCAAAGGCCCGCCGCCCGCAGGCCCAGGGGCGTACGCAACTCCCACGCGCGGCGAAAAATTGTTCCTCGCCGGCGCCAGCGAGTCCGGCACTCCCTTGTCGCCGGGAAACACCAGTCCCAGCGGCGCGCCCGGAAACACCTGCGACTGCTCGCCCTTCACCAGCGTTTGCAGTTGATTGAACTTCTCGTCCCACGGCCGTATGCGGTCCCAGCGCACGCCGTAATTCACCGTCAGTTGGTTCGTCGCCTTCCAGCTGTCCTGCGCAAACGCCGACAAATAAAGGTTGCGATTATAAAAACTCTCTGCCTGGCCCTGCGTGTAGCTCGAAGCCACTCCCAGCAGAAAGTCGGCAAAATCCACGCCGGTCTCCGAGCCATTGAAACCGAAGCTGCCGTTGAACACCACATCGGGATGCGTGTTGATCTGGTCCTCGTGCACCTCGCCGCCAAACTTCAGCCCGTGCTTGCCGACGATCCGCGAAAAAGCGTCCGCGCCTTCAAAAATGTTCTCCGCCTGCACCAGCGCCGTCGTATCCACTCCGATCGTGAAGTCGTTGAAGGCAACACTCTCAATGCCCTCAGTGGCCGGTTTCAGCGGGTCAATTCCATTTGCCCCCGGCCCCGCAAACCCCTGCTCCGCGAGTGTCGGGCCCACGCCGCCGCGCGGCTGTCCCACCGCATTCGCATTGCGCATATAGCTCGCGTGCGCCTCGTTCAGCATCGTCGATCCAAAGGTCACCGTGTGTTGCAGGCTCACCAGCTGCGCTCTTCCCTGGCTGGTCGCATCGAATCCCGGCACATTCGCGCCGCCCGTCCCAGTCGGATACGGATTATCCAGCGAATACTGGTCCACGAAGTAGTAGCCCGTCAGCGCGCTCTTTCCGCGGCTCCAGTCCGCGCGCAGTCCGCCTTTGTCATCCTGCAAAGTTTCGGCCGCGCTCGCCGTCGCGAACACCGCCTCGCCCGCGTTCGGCGCGGGAATCGAAGCCAGCAGAAACTTCGCCGGCGCCGACCAAATCGCCTGCGGAATCATCCCCGTCGGAAACACCTGCGCATACGGCTCGCCCGCGGTCACCGTCTGTCCCAGCCCTTGCGACAACTGCGCCGCCCACGCATTCCCGTTCACGCTTCCCGTCAGCGGAACCTGGCTGAAGTCTCCGCCCCGCTCCGCCGCCGACGGAACTGCAATGTCGCCGGTGTCGATTCCTTCCGTCAGCCGCGTTCCCTGGTAGTCGGCGAACCAGTGGATGCCCTCCCAAAAAGTCGGACCACCCACGGCGCCGCCAAACTGGTTTTGCCGGTACGCTGCCCGGTCACTCGAAAAGTAGTTCCGCGCATCGAGCGCCGTGTTGCGCAAAAACTCGAACGCGCTGCCGTGCAGTTGCTCGGTCCCGCTCTTGGTCGTCACCAGAATCTGTCCGCCGCTCGAATTCCCATACTCCGCGTCGAAGTTCGAAGTGAGCACCTGAAAACTGTCGATCGCGTCCAGGTTGGGAACGATCGACGTGCCCATGTTCACGTCTTCTTCCACATCGGCGCCATTCACGCGGAACCCGTTCGAATCCTCCCGCTGCCCGCTGATCGACAAATTTCCCGGATTCGCGTCGCCCGAAGGCGGCGTGGTCGCCACGCCCGTCATCACCACCGCGCCCGGCTGCGCCGTGTTCACCGGCACAATCCCCGGCTGCACCGCCATCAAGTCGGTAAAGCTCCGCCCATTCAGCGGTACGCTCTCCATCTTTTTTGCTTGCAGTGTCTCGCCCAGTTGCGTGCTCGTCGTCTCAGCCGCCAAAGCATTTGCTGTCACCTCCACGGTTTCTGCACCACCACTCACAGTCAGCGTCACGTCCACATTGGCGTCAGGCGAAGCCTTGCTCACTGCCGCCTGCCCCCGGTACAGCGCAAATCCTGCCGCGTTCACTTCAATCGCATAGCTGCCCTCTGCCGCAACGCTAATCTCGAAGCGTCCCTGCCCATCTGTCACCTGTGCCAGCGGAGCATCCGCTCCTGCCAGCCGCAGTTTCACCTCCGCGCCCGGAATCACCAAGCCCGTCGCATCGTGCACCAGCCCGCTCACGCGGAGACTCTGCGCCCCCTGCGCGCGCAATCCGAACGCGCTGGCGATTGCCAGCAGAAATAGGACGAATGGAAGACGACCCCTCAAGCGAAAACCTCCGAAAAGACCCATGGCCGGCTTTCAGGCGCAGCCGGCAAGCAACCGCTGCAGGACTGCAGGCCGAACCCACGTGGCCTGATATATAGGACCATTTCAGTCGCAATCATTCGGTGATCCAAATCACTCCGAAAACGCCGCGATTTGACCGGAGTGTGACGAAAACAGATATGCGACCAATTCAGTCCGTATTTAATCTACGACTAATTTAGTCCTATATCAAATCCACCGTCTCACTTTGCGAAATCCCTTCCCAGGCAGATGGACCGGGGACCTTCAGATCGAGGGAGCGCGGGCCTTCAGGCCCCTGAACTCGCCGACGCGATCACGGGGCAAGCGTAGCGAAGGACCTGCGGCCGTGTTCCTCGACCCCTATCCGGCACAAGAATTGGGTGCCCTAGGTCCCTCGTCCGCCGTGGCGGAGGGACCTGGGATCGACGAGCCCGAACCGACAGGCCTTGTGTCAGGGCACGACCGGGGCACCCACCCAGTGGGTGGGTTGCGTGCCAAATACCGGGCAAAAAGTGAGCGGGCTTCAGCCCCTGCGGAAACAAACGGAGGGAGCAGGGGCCTTCAGGCCTCTGAATACCACGCCCACCACGACTCGGCCTTCAGGCCCGGCTGCCTTGAAAGGGCACGGCTTCAGCCGTGCCGAAAAAGGCACAAAAAAACAAGGGTTTTAACCCCTGAGGGACTGTAATCACCACACGACGGTCGCCTGCGACCCACGCTCGAAGCCGAAATCGATAGTTTCAATCCCCAATGGCCGCAAGCAATGTGCCTGGGCCGACGGATAAAATCGAGGAATTGCCCTGGTCAGGTTGGCAAACCAAAATGGAATGGTTCCACGAAATCTGGAATTCGATCGATCGGCTGGCGAGGGTAATAACTCTCGCTAACTGGGGCATTGCCGTATCTTTGCTTCTGGGCTTCCTATTCACCGTAATTGTCATAAAAGCGGGCAACAGAAAGGACGCTCTCGCCGCGATCGAGGAATCGAAGAGCACCGCGAAAATCACCGAACTTGGGCATGATACAGAGGAACTGAAGAAAGGAAATCTCCAACTGGGGATTGACCTCGCAAATGCTAAAGGAGAAATGGCCCAGCAGGAAGCGAGGGCCGCCGAAGCAGAGCAATCCCTTCTAGAGCTACAACAGAGGCTCGCACATCGGCGAATTAGTAAAGCTGCCCAGGATAAGATTGCCGCCTCTTTACGGCCCTTTCGGGGATCGAACGTGCAGCTAACCAAGCTTGGAGATGCCGAAGCAGCGCAATTCGCAGATGATTTGCTCGCCATCTTGGGTAATGCAGGTTGGGACGTAAGGCTCAGGGTCATAGGGATGTTCTCCCCGCCCAGATATGGACTTGATTGCCTAGTAGACGAATCGACCCCGGCTGGGCAAGCCCTAGCAGTAACTATGCGCGGAATACCGACTGCCGACGTTAAGTCGGTCACACTACCAAAACCGGAGGTGGCAGTTATATTCGTCGGACTTAAACCGCCAGCATGAAGATCCCGCCTCCGATTAGGGTTTCGTGATACATTTCCCCCATCGTGCTGAAACGAATAGCCTCGTTGAAGTATGCGACAGCCGTTGCCGTTATCCTCGCGCTTTCCATCTACGTATCCCATCAAGATCAAGCAACCCGCAAGCAGTACGAGCAAACTTGTCAGGAGCACAACGCTGGGACGCTCTCCCCATCATCACATTATGAGAACTGCGACGAAGGCGCAGAAAGCGCCGCACGCCACCTGCCACGTTGGTACCGAGTGTTTAGTTGGCCCGAAGGAATTACTACTTGGGCCATTCT
The DNA here is from genome assembly GCA_963823805.1 of uncultured Acidobacteriaceae bacterium. GTDB lineage: Bacteria > Acidobacteriota > Terriglobia > Terriglobales > Acidobacteriaceae > Telmatobacter. The sequence continues at coordinate 1,389,620 of CAWGMW010000001.1, forward strand.
GCTCACGCTCCTTGCCATCGCTGAACAAACCAGACACACAGCCAAAGCTGCTGTAGCGGGGCTGGAGAGTGCTAGGGCTGCGGAGAATAGTGCGATTGCCGTCGTCAACAGTGAGAGAGCTTGGGTCATGGCCGACCTGAGATTCGAGGATGGGACCAGCCTCTCTTGGGGAAGCGGCACCGAGGCGTTCGCGGAGCAGACCATGGCCACAGTAATTTTGAGCATCAGAAACTCCGGTTCCACTCCCGCTTGGGTTTATGAGCAATTCGTTCATCTCGAGGTATCCCCGAGAATCCTCGGATCTCTCGAGAAATACCAATCGCCCAATTTTCCCTTTATCGAAGAAGGGAAAACTTCTCATGCCAATTACGAGATTCACCCGCTCACCCAGGGCGATGATCCAATAGGCTGGAAGGCTTGGGTTTACGATGAGGGCATACCCACGCCAGAGAATGGCCTGCATGTCTATATCTATGGAGTGGTCCGATATAGGGATGCCTTCAACACCAAGCGGGAAACCTACTTCGGATACTCGGTGAAGGGCAATAATCGGCTCGAAAGAATTCCTAATGAGGCGTACAACAAGCACACGTAGCGTCAATACCCAAGTCGAAAGCCGGGATTGGCGACCGAAAACCAAATTAGGACACTACCCAAAATCCAAGGCCGCCCAATATCTGCCCCGCGGTCCCCTCTTTTCTGTCAAGAGTCCAGCCTCCCCCGCAACCCCTCCAACCTCGCCCTAACCCCTTCCCCCTCCATCCCTTACGCCCCGCACAAAAAATTCCCCAAGTTTGCCGATTAATTCTCCCAAATCGCTAGCCTTAATGATGAAGGAGCGTTTATATGGCAGACACAATCGTTTCTACCGGCACCGCCGGCTGCGCACTCGAAATCCTGCCCGCGTTTCCAGAGCTAACCGAACCCACAACCTCAACTGAATCTGCGGACCCGGCCGCCGCTGCGACCTCGACCGCACTCGCAATCACGACCGCGCCGGCCGCGGCAACCGCACTCGAAACCACGAGCGCACCGACGGCGACAACCAAATCAGCCGGCTCGAAAGCACACAAAGACAAGAAGGACAAGAACGACGACGAGAAGGCCATCAATAAGTGCATGCGCGCCTGGAACTATGCCTATAGAAAAACGTTTCCCGATCTCGCCGAGGACCAAAGCGACTGGCCGGCCGAAAAGGCCGCCAACGCAGCCTACCTCCAGGCCACCCCTCCCCTCATCGGCTACAAGAACATCTGCGAATTCATCGCCTGCATCAACTACGCGTCCGTGACCGGCATCGTCACTCGCCGTGAAGCCGCGCATTACCTGGACAATGCCAAGGTGGCTCTTTCCGCCATCTACCATCAGCCAAAGCCGTCCACCAGCCAGACCCAGGACGTCCCGACGGGCGCGGACAGGTGTTCCGGCCAGTCGTCAAACCCTCCGCCGCAGGAGGAAATGAAATAAAGAAAAAGTTTTACACCCACAAAACCCGAAGTATCGATGTTAACTCTTTCAAAATCAACAAATCTCTTCAAAAATCGTGGACAAATTTGGTCGATTTTATGCGCAAACCAGCCCCAAAATGGCCCCAAACGGCCTCAAAACGACCCCAAATCGCCCCCACACGACTCCCATGTCCACCGCTCACCGTCCACGGTCTGCGGCTCACGCCTGACACAAAAGTCGCAGCGTATGAAGGGAGTTGCAGCGCAAAGTGTGCAATTTTGACCATAATCTCTGGCTGAATCGCGGTAAAAAGTTGGCGTAGCGCCGTGATCTAGATCACATGCACCGGCGCGCACGACAGGAGTCGGGCCTTGGAAACACTAATCCGCAACCTCAGAATTCGTACCCTCAAATCACAACTCGAAGTGTGCCAGTTCGTTTGTGCATCCCTTGCCAATGAACTCCGGGCCGCGAACCTGACACCCGCGGAGAAGACGGCGCTGGCCGACCGTTGGGAGAAAGCATTGAAGGAGGTCCGTGGCTTGCAGCTTGCGATCGACATGCTCGATCACCAGGAAACGGATGCGAGAGTCGCCGTAATTTAGGGGCGTTGAGTAAAGTGAATGCTCCGGCTGGGAGCGACCTACGCATGCAGAATCTTTTGGTTCCGCTGGTGCCCCGCCAGCACCATCGCCACCAACGCCGTCAGCAATGAAACCACCGCGAGACTCAGGAATGCGCTGCGCCAGCCGAACGCAACCGCGATCCGCGCGATCGTATCGCCCGAGAGCCATCCGGCCATGTAGCCAAATCCATCGATGATCCCCGCCGCCGTTGCGCTCCCATGCTTTCCCCCGAAATCAAGTGACATGGCGCCGGCCAGGTAGGAATATGGCCCAAGCAATGTGAACCCGACAAGCCCAACCAGAATCGTCGGCGTCCACTGCCCTGCTGTCGAGGGAATCCGCCCCATCAGCACGAGGCAGACTGTGCACGCCGACATGCCCGTGACCACAAGAATGTTGCGCCCGTTGGGGCCAAGCTTGTCGCTCAGGAATCCGCCCAGCAACACGGAGATCCCGCCGCACAATGGAAACAGCGCGCTGCGGCTCGCCGCTACGCTCGAGGACAAACCGACAAACTGCACAAAATAGGTTGGCGTCCACAAGTTGAACGTCTCGCGCAGCAGCGTCGTTCCAAACGCCAGCGCGCAAACCATCCAGAACGCGAAGCTCGTCAGCAGTGGCCGCAGAATCGCGCCCACTCCAACTTTCCCGCCATCGCCGTCCGGTTCCTCGTCCGCGTACACATTGCGCGGATTGACTTCAGGCACGGGCAGACCTCGGTCTTCGGGCGCTTCGCGCAGCAGCAGCAGGCACGTCAACATCAAAACCGCGAGCGCCCCCGAGGCAAAGAAGAAGACGCCGCGCCAGCCCACGCCATGCGCCATCAGCTCGCTCATCATCCAACGGCAGCCTGCGTCGCCAAACAGAAAGCTCAGGCTCACGACGGCCATCACGCTGCCATACGTCGAATAGGAAAACCAGCGCGACGAAACCCGCACCAGACCAGCCCATCCCTGCGACTGGAACAGCCGGTTCCCGATCCATGCCAGCGTGAAGATCGGAAATCCTCCGCTCATGGCAAAGACGATGGTGAAGAAGATGGACCCGCCCATTCCACCGAGAAAACTTCTCTTCCCTCCGCCGGTGTCGGCCAGGGCTCCGGAGAAAAACTTGCCGAATGCATACGCCACGGTGCCCACCGAAGCCATGAACCCGAGCCGAATCTGCGCCTCGTTCGGTGTGATGCCATGCTGCGCCAGATCGCGTATCAGAACCGGCAACACCACCGAGAGATCGGAGCGGCAGAAGTAGTAGCCGGAATAACCGAAAGCCAGGAGCGCGGCTGTCCCGGCGTGCCATGCAGTAAACCGCTTTGAACCTGGCTGCGCAGGCTCAATTTGGCCGGAGGCCGGTGTATTGGCGGTGGACACACAAGAAAACTACCACACAGCTCCGCCGTAGAATTCCAGTGCCGCTCTTGCACAGGCACAGCGGCGCAATGCGGTGTGTAGAATGTTCTGCAAGCGCACCATAAGTTCTGGCAAATGACCTACTACGACCAAGTCGCAGAAGCATCCGCCTTTTTGGGTGAGCGGCTGGGCTCGCTCAATGCTAAGGTCGGCATCGTGCTGGGCTCAGGGCTGGACGCTGCCGCAGAGGCCGTCGACAACCCAACGATCGTGCCCTACAGCGAGATCCCTCACTTTCCGCAGTCCACGGTTGAGGGCCATTCCGGCCGCGTGGTGGCCGGCAAGCTTGGCGGCGCGCCGGTGATCATCCTGCAGGGGCGCGTCCACTTCTACGAAGGCTATTCGCCGCTCGAGGTCACATTTCCCATGCGCGTGCTAGGCATGTTGGGAGTGCACGCTGTGGTGCTGACCAATGCAGCCGGCGGCATTCAGCCGGGACTGCACGTGGGCGAACTCGTGCTGTTAAGCGACCACATCAATCTGATGGGCTGGAACCCGCTCACTGGGCCCAATGAGCCTCGCTTCGCGATCCGCGCCGGCGCGGGCCTGCGATTCTTTGACATGACCGAGGCTTACAGCAGACCGCTGCGCGCGCTGGCGAAGGAGGAAGCGCGCGAAGATGGATTCACGCTCGAGGAAGGCGTGTACCTGGCCACGCCGGGACCGAGCTTTGAGACGCCGGCAGAAGTTCGCGCGTTTCACGCGCTGGGCGCTTCTCTGGTGGGAATGTCCACCGTGCCCGAAACCATCGTGGCGCGGCACATGGGAATTGAAGTGTTGGGAATTTCGTGCGTCACCAACCTGGCCGCGGGGCTGGGCACGAGGCCGTTGAGCCACGAAGAAGTTGGTCAGACCGGCCGCTGGGTGGAGAAACGGCTGGCCGATTTGCTGAAGCGAGTGGCGCCAAGAATCGCCGAGAGGGTAGAAATCGAGGAGTGAGCGTGACAAGGTCTCGAGCGCCGGGCAATCAGATGGCAGAGACTCTGAGCGCTCTGCCCGGCCCCGGCGCAGCGGCCCTGGGCGTTCAACAGGAACCAAGCTTGCCCTTTCCGCCTGCGGTGCTGGGCATTGCCGGCTGCTCGGGATCGGGCAAGACGACATTGGCCAACGAACTGGCCCGGACGCTCGGCGGCCTGCGCTTTCATCTCGACGACTACTATCTCGACCTCGGTGACCTGCCGCTGGGCGAACGCGTGAAGCAAAACTTCGACGACCCGGCGTTGATCGAAGTTCCGCTGCTTGCCCGGCACGTCGCGGCATTGGCTCGCGGAGAAACGATCGACCGCCCCGTCTACGACTTTGCAACCTACACGCGCGTCCCGGGCCGAAGCCAGCGCGTCACCGCTGGACGGTTTCTGATTGTCGAGGGCCTTTTCGCGCTTTACTACAAAGAATTGCTCCCCTACTACCAGCTGCGCGTGTACGTGGACGCGCCCGACGAGTTGTGCTTTGAGCGCAGGCTGAAACGCGACGTAGAGGAACGCGGACGCACACCTGAGCTGGTGCGCGAGCAATACGACCGGACAGTACGGCCCACGAGTCTCGCGTACGTGCGCCCGTCGGCGGCGAATGCCGACCTGGTGGTCGACGGCACCGGTGCTCTCGACTGGAAGGTGGAGCGGGTGATGACAGAACTGCGCAAGCGCGGGCTGCTGGCGGGAGCGGGATAGAACGACAGAATCAGGCGCCGCCGGTGGTCAGCGGAATGTTGGGAGAGTGCAACAGTGAGTTCCCCCCTCCGCCGGAAGGCGCGGATTTTGGCGGGTACACCTGGAAGCTGTTCTTGCCTTTCTCCTTGGCCGCGTACATGGCTTCGTCCGCACAGTGCATCAAGGTATCAAGATCGCTGCCCACCTCGGGGTAAGTGACGACGCCCACGCTGACCGTTATGACGGCGTGCGTCTGATCGATCTCATAAGGATGGGCGACGGCAGCAACGATTTTGGCAGCGATGGATTCTGCCTCCGCGGGAATGCGCAGGTCGGGCAGAAGGACGATGAACTCATCTCCGCCAATGCGAGCGACGGTGTCAGTTTCTCGCACGCATCTGCACAGGCGCTCGGCTAACTGGCACAGCAGCTGGTCGCCAGCCTGGTGGCCAAGTGCGTCATTCACAATTTTGAATTCGTCGGCATCCACCATGAGCAGGCCCAGGCAGGATTGAAAGCGAACGGCGCGCTTGAGCGAGGTTTGGCAGCGGTCGTTCAAGAGAAGGCGATTGGGAAGGCCGGTGAGCGCGTCGTGTTCCGAAAGGTGACGCAGGCGCTCCTCGCTGCCGCGCAGAGCTTGCGTCTGCAGCGCCACGCGGTGGCGAAGCACAACGATCCAGGCGAAGGCGGCGAGAACCAACAGGCCGACGACGGAAAAGCTTTCGTATGTATGCTCCGAGGTCCACCAGGTGGGAGCCTTGAGAACGGAAATATCGTCGATCGAGCGCAACAGAATGTGTACCGACTCGGGCCGGACCGCGCCCTCACTGAGATTCGTGCTCAAGGAGTCAACCTGCACATTGCTGACGCCGGTGATGCGCACGAGGCTGCCGTCTTTCCAGGGCAGCGTAGCGCCCAGGGCCACATCACTGGGAAGGATGGCCGGGAAGAGCACGCCGCCGGCACGGAACATGAGGGTGGGATCGGCGGCAGCAAAGTCGCGTCCAATCAACTCTGCGTCGATCTGGACGAGTTTGCCGTCGAGATCGCCTTTGACGGCCTTATCGGCTGTAATCGCCATGGGCGCCGGAGGCGAGGCCGTGCCGCTGGCCGCGCGAAATATCGCGTCTTCAAGAGAGGGCTTGAAAAGGTTGATGGCGGGAAAGCCAACGACATCGACAAAAGAGCCTACCGGGACGGCGGCCGCCTGGGTGGTCTGGATACAGATGCCGTACCTGACGTCCTGAATGCAGAGCACTCGCCCCGGCCAATCGAGCGTGACGGTGCCCTGCACATGAACGCGGTGCAGGAGACCGGGATCGGGCGAGAAGCGGAACAGCTGCGCAACCGGAACCGCGGGCAGCGCAAAGGGATCGCGCGGCGCCGGCTGGATGACGGTGACCTGGCGAAGCGTGGGGAAAAACAAGTGCACGCCAACCATCTGGCGGCGCTGGTTGAAGAGCGGTGCTGCGTTGCCGTCGATGCGAACCAGGGAATCGACCAGCGAATCGTAATCCACGCCTTCCTGCCGGACGGTAACCGCCGTGAGCAATCCGCCGTCGGCAGCGACGGAAAGAACCACATTGTGCGGCGACACGTGCGCAGAGCGCACCCGGCCTTCGACCTCGACCCATTGGCCGTCGAGGGCGCCGGTGAGCAACTGCGTCAAGGTGGCCTTGGGAGGGTTCGCAGGCAGGCTGGAGTGGCCAATCGGCCGCACCTGCGTGCTGGAGACGACGGGCGCGTAGTCTCCGGGCGCGGTGACCCCAGTAATGTCCACCAGTGAGCCGGCCTTGATGGAAAGGATGGGCCGAGCAGGAACGGCGACGAAGACTCCGCCCGAGGCGTCGTGAACGAAGAGAGCCCCGTGCCTCGCGTCGATGTAGGGATCGTAATAAGTGACGACGGCGCGGAGATGGACGGGAAGGTCGCGGGCAGCGACTTCGGGAGGCAAGTTATGCACCCCCCGCGCCGTATCCATGATGGTTGGAGTTCCCTGGGAGACGGGCTTAGGCTGAGCACCCGCCGCGAGGCCGGCTACAGCGAGCGCGACCAACGGCATAAACATCCGCCGGATCCGCATCCGATCCCTCCCTTTGAAACCGGTTGACTTAGCCGCGCGAAAAACGGCAGGCCAAAATCACCCGCGCAACGACACCAATAGCTTGAAGGCCTGGAATGTCATCGACCATTATGCTCCACAACTTGAGGAAATGGCAGGTTACCAGCGCGATGCAAACGAAAGTGGCAGAACTTGACTTAGCCGCAAGACGGAGTCTTACACCGGAATTGGACCAAGGCTAAAGAGAATGCCGCAGGCAGGACTGGCTTACTTCTCCGTCAACGCCGCTACCGGCACGAGCATATCTTCCTTGCGCATGACCAGATTGGTGGCGTTCAGCGTGGCCAGCTCGAAGCCGTGGCCATGAGTAATCGCGTCAGTTGGGCAAGCCTCGACACAGTAGCCGCAAAAGATGCAGCGGTTGTAATCGATGTTGTAGACCGCGGCGTAACGCTCCGACGAGGAGATCCGGTTCTCGGCGGTGTTTTCCGCGGCCTCGATGTAAATGCAATTGGCCGGGCAGGCAGCGGCGCAGAGAAAACAGGCGACGCACTTCTCCATGCCGTTCTCGTCGCGCTCAAGCACGTGCGCGCCGCGGAAGCGTTGCTCGAGAACCGCTCCGCGCAGGGGGCCCTTGCCGTCGGGGTAGTTCTCCACTTCGGTGGGCGCAAACATCTCGCGCAGGGTGATGCTCATGCCCTTGGCGATGCCGGCGACGTTGCGCACAATCGACATGCGTCCAGTATACGATGAGGGTTGGGAGACTTTGACGATGCGATCTGGCGTATGTACCGCTATCTTCTTGTCGCTGCTCTGCCTTGCGGCGAATTCCGCGCAGACATCGGCGCAGAGCCCATCGCAACCGGCGCCCGCCGGCTCGATGGACGGCATGGACATGAGCAAACCTGCCGCCAACGGCAGTCCGAACGATGCAAACCCAGCGAAACCCATGGACATGAGCAACGGCGACTCCATGCAAATGGGCGGCTGCAAGATGAACATGGGCAGCGGCTCGGATGCGGGCAAGCCGATGGACATGAGCCACTGCATGGCGATGATGAAAAGCGGGAATGCCAACCTGGCGAAGATCCCGCCGGGCACGCTCCGCGTGACCCTTGCCGACAAGTCGACCGACTGGACGGCAGACAAGCTGGCCGCGCTGCCGCACACGACAGTCACCGTCCACAATGAGCACACCAAAGCCGACGAGACGTACTCTGGTGTGCCGCTGATCGCTCTCCTCACTCCGCTGGGCGTGAGCGACAAGCCGCGCGGCAAGGATCTGCGCTTGTACGTAGTCGCCGGTGGTTCAGACGGGTACGAAGTCGTCTACGCGATTGGCGAAGTCACACCCGATGTGCACGACGCCACAGTGATCGTGGCCGACGCAGAGGATGGAAAGCCCATCGCGGCTGATGGGCCGCTGAAGCTGGTGGCTACTGGTGAGAAGCGCCCGGCGCGCTGGGTGCGCAACCTGGTGGCGATCGAAGTGAAGACAGCGGAGTGAGGCGCGCGGACGAGTCTTCCCTTTACGGGCGGTGATCGTCCATAGGCACTGTGCGTCTGGATCCCCGGAGGGCCGCGCACCTCAGGAATTGAATGGCCTGAGGCGCGCGAACCGGCGCGATGATCGCTTATTCCGAGCGGTCAACTCTTAGCGATGATGTCCGCCCCCGCTCTGCGATCCGCCGTGACTCGACGACGCGGGCCTCGAGCTGTGATCTGCCGGAATCGGCCGACTGATGGCCGGTGTGGCAGGCCGCCCGTGATTCTGGGCCGCGTATTGCCCGCGCACTGCGCCGTAGTTCTGCGCGTGCTGCACCTGCGTGTTCATGCGCGGCGCAGTTGGCTCGTGTGCTGCCGCCGCTTCCGATGGCTGAGGCCGGGTCTGCACTCCACCTCCGCCGCGGTAACTGGGGCGAGAATTGTTGTTGTCCCCGCGATTGTAGGATCCGCGATTGCCGGCGTTGTAGTTGTACGTGTTGTGTACCACGCGCACGTTGATGTGGTTGTACGCACGGTTATAGAAGAAGTGGCCGCCGTTCCAGTAGCCGCCTTCGTAACCGAGGCCGATGTAGCCAAAGCCATAGTTGATGCCGCCGTAGAAGCCGATGTGCAGGCCCCAGTGGCCGGGATAAAAGAGATAGCGCCCGCCGTAAAAGCCCCAGTAGCCAGGCGTCCAGAGCCCGCCGACGTAAGGCGGCTCAACCCATGCGCCGGGCACCCAGTAGTAGCCGCCCGCACCCCAGGCCCAGTAGCCCGGTGTCCAAATGTAGCCGTCACCGGGATCCGACGGCTGATCGTAGTCGGGAAGCGGCGGCGGCGCTTCTGTTGCCTGTTCTGTCGGCATCTCTGCGTAGCCTGAATCATCTGGCGGCTGACCCGCCGGCTCGGTCGACTGATCGGGCGACGGCGGAGCCTCAGTGGTGTAGGACGGCCCATTGGGCGCCATGTTCCCCGCTGCGGGGTCGGGCCCCTGGTCTGCCGGATTCTGGTCCGGGGGAGCCGCCTGGTCCTGCGCGCCCGCGACCGCGGCAAAGACCGTGGCATTCGAGGAGACGATGCCGCGGCCGTAAAAGGAAACGCAGAAAGCGACCGCAAAAGCAATCGACAGTGCGATGGAAATTCGAGAAATTCGGTTCATCTTACCCTCCAAGGAATCAGACGTGTCCCGTGGTTACTCAGTCTAACGCGCCATACGGACCAGCGGCTATCTACCTTTGTTAAAGAACACGGAAGCGCGCAATTAGTGGCGCACAGCGGGCGGAGCGGACTTGCCGTGGTTGTTTGCCGGCGGGGTGGTGACGGGCTTGCGCTGCGGCTGTGAGTTCAGCATCTGCTGGCAGACGGCCGAGTCCTGCCCGCGCTCCAGACCGTGAACAGTCGTTTCCCCGCGACAGAGACGCATCTCCATGGCATCGGCGGCGTCACTTGTGAGTTCGACCGTGCGCTCCAGGCCGCTGAAGGGGTCAACGTCATAGCGAAACAGCGTGTCGCTGGGTCCTCTCACTTTTCCGTAGTCGAAGTGGTTCCAGGTGCAGAGAAACGCGCGGCCATCGGGTTCAGCCATGACGGCGTAGACCTGCGTCCAGGCGATGCCGCTCGAGGCGCTCGGGCCCGTGGCATTCCAGACGAGCACTCCCTGGCCGCCGCGCAACCATCGCGCGACCCACATGTGATACGAGACATCGTAATGAAGCGCAGTGAAGTAGGTGCTGGCTGCGCATTCGTGGCAGTTGTCGTAGAGGATCGTCAGCTCTTCGGGCGCGTCCGCGGCAAAGTGCTCCCAATCGAACCAGCGCAGGTTCACGCCGGACAGCAGCGGCGCCACCACGTGGCTGGTGAGCGAAACGTTCCAGATGGAAAAGGAGTCGTCCCCGGGCGCGGATTGCGGACCGGGCCGATCGGTGGTGACGACCAGCGCCGCATCGTAGACGACGCCGATTTCGCGGATCGCCGTCCACTTCTCGACCGCGAGCGATCGCGTGACCCAGGCAACGATGTTCTGATCTTTGGCGTCGTGAAAATCGATCCAGCGGAAAGTGCCCGACGTTTGCTGTGCGCCAAGGGGAAGAACAAAGGCCAGCGCTGCGGCGACAGCAATGAGGCGCCTGGGGAGGTCAACCCGCATGAATTTAGGTATAGCAGAGCGGAGAGACAGGGACCAAGGGACCGAGGGAACAAGCCACCCCGGCGACAAGTACCTGTCGCTGGGAACCCCGGCCGGGGACGAGGGGAGCGGAGAAGAGATTTTTTTCGTGGCCATGCGCGGCGGCAGGCTCCGGAGCGACGCGCAGGGCGCGCGCACCGGTTTATTTCTGCGGTGCCGCGGGCGCGGGCTTGATCTCGGTCGCGAAGTTGGGCGGCGGAGCGTCTTCGGCGGCAACGCTTGTCACTAAAGCATCCCAACCGTCATCTGCGCCGTGGTACTTCGCATACCTGGCTTTGCAGTCGGCCACCATGCTGCCCGGATCCTGCGGAGTTGCGGCGGTTTGCGCAAGATGAATCGCTCGCGCGCAGTACCAGAAACCGCCGGCATCGAGCGGCGTTGATTCCAGGTCCGCAACTGCGAGCTGGTAAGTGTCCTGCACGTTCGCCGGGTCCATTCCGTAGGCTCGCGTCAGCCACTCCCTGGCCTGCGAATAGTTCTTTTGCTGGACCGCGCAGTAGCCCTCCGCCCCGACAAAGACATCGTTGAGCAGCTTGCTCAGCGTCACGTAGTCGGCCTCCGTCAAATCCGCAGGCTTGCGCCACATCGGGACTTCGAGCATTCCTCCTGTGGCGTCGACGCACATATCGTTGAGCGCCGCATTGTCTCCTGCGGCCGCGCTCGCGCGTTCGAGCGCAACCACAATCCCGAGGACACGAATGTTGCCCGGGTCCGCTGCAAGCAGCCGCTTGGCTACCCTCAACACCTGTTTTGAATCGCCGGCAGCCTGCCATGCCGCCATCTCCAGCTCTAACGCATCGATCAAGACCACGCTATTCGGGTACTGCTGGACGAATGCCTCGAGGGCTTCTGCTCTTGACGTTGCGTCCTGCGTATTGGCGGCGGCAGCGTAGGCTCTGGATTCGGCTGGGTCCGGGATGACCTTTTGCCCGGGTGGCGACTGCTGGCCGGAGACAGCGGCGGCGATGAGAAAACCGAGCGCACAAAACAGATGGAGGGTCCGACGGTTGCGCAGGCGATGCACAAAGGAAGCGTAGCACAGGCGAGGCGGGCCGCTGGAGGGTTCAGGTTGCGTGTTTTCCTGCCGATTTCGTTTCAGTTTTGTCGCTCAGCTTTTTTCGGGCGGTCTCGCGCCCTGTTCTCCGGGCCATTCGCTTGCAACCAGGAACGAAATCTCATCGACGACGCGCTTCAGTTCGCCAACCGTGCGGTTGTTCAGGCGCGCATGAAACACCTCAAGCAACGCATGAAAGTACCAAAGCTGTTCCTTGGGACCGCGCTTGAAGCGTTGCCAGACCGCGGGGCCAATCTCCTTGAGGTTATCAAGGATGGCTTTCGCATTGTAGAGTTTGTCGGCGGCGGAGATGACGAGGACGTCTTCGGGTTCCGTGCGCAAGCGCGCAAGATAGGCGTTCTTGCGCTCCTCCCAGCCTTCCTTTTTCTCGTGATCCTCGGCGAGAGTGTCGGAGAGGCCTTCCACCATGCGCGCGACGTTGGGGCCGAATTGTTTCTCAACGTCGTCGAGGCGCGGCTTGCCGCCGTGATCCTCAACAGTGTCATGCAGGATGGCAGCGATGACCATGTCTTCGGTGACCGGAACCGCGCCGTCGGCTTCGCCCATCACCAGCGAGGCCACTCCGAGCAGATGAGCCATGTAGGGGATTTGGGTTCCCTTGCGGAACTCCGTGTGGAGTATGCGCGCGTAGTCAACGGCGCGTGTGAAGCGGTCAGACAAGATGAGGGGTTGTGTGCGGTTTTTCATCTTTTAGTATCTCATGGGGCAAGTGCGCGGCCAGAGTGCGGTCGTGTCATTTTGCTCTCAGACGAACCTCGCTAAAGCGCCAGTTCCTTGTCTCGCCCTGCGCAGCCAATCGACCCTCGCGAACAAGGGCCTCGATGCGTCGAGAGATCACATCGCAGCCTTCATCTCCGGGTGGAAGATCGCGCCCAGTCGTCTCAAGAACCCTGCCAATCACCTTCGCGACCTTCATCCATCGATCCCCAACTTCAGAGAGAATCATTGTGTCAATTTGCGACGGATCCATGCTGATTCTCCCTCATCCGCTTTAGTTTCCGAGATGCGAATCGAAGACGCCACGAAAAACGCCCGGCGCGTTACAACCCCAGCTTCGCCCACATCACGTCGACTTTGGCCTTCGTCGCACGATCCATTTCGATCATCGCCGGCCAGGGGCGCTCGAAGCCTTCGGCCTTCCACTTGCGCGTGGCGTCCACCCCCATCTTCGATCCGTAGTTGGGCAGGCGGCTCGCGTGGTCGAGCGAATCCACGGGCCCGAGGGTGAACTGAATGTCGCGCTCGGGATCGATATTGTTGGCGACACGCAGCACGACCTCGCCGATGTTCTGCACGTCGCAATCCTCGTCGACCACGATGATGCACTTGGTGAACATGGCCTGGCCGAGCGACCAGATCGCGTTCATGACCTTGCGCGCCTGGCCGGGATAGCTTTTCCTGATCGACACGATCATCAGGTTGTGGAAGACAGCCTCGACAGGCAGATGAATGTCGACCAGCTCGGGGATGGTCATCTTCATCGCGGGCAGAAAGATGCGCTCGACAGCTTTGCCCATCCACGCGTCCTCCATCGGAGGCTTGCCGACAATCGTCGCGGCGTAGATCGGGTCTTTGCGATGGGTGATGCAGGTAAGGTGGAGGACCGGGTACTCGTCTTCAAGCGTATAGAAGCCGGTGTGGTCGCCGAACGGGCCCTCGGCGCGCAACTCGCCGAGCTCCACGTAGCCCTCGAGCACGATCTCGGCGTGGGCCGGAACTTCAACGTCGACGGTTTCGCACTTGACGATCTCAACGGGTTTGCCGCGCAAAAATCCCGCGATTAAGAACTCTTCGACTTCAGGCGGCGCCGGGACAATGGCGGCGAAGGTCGTCGCGGGATCGGTGCCGATGGCCACGGCGACTTCGAGCCGCGAGCCTTTCAAATTGCCAAGCGAAATCTGCGGCATCCCGCCGATTGCGCCGTCGGGAATGCTGACCGCGCCACCGGCCGACTCGGCCATCATCGCAACTCGGGCCGTCGATGCACTGAGAGTCGGGTCGGCTTCGGCGCCAGCCGTAGCGGCGTTACGCATCGCCTCGCGGTAGTGCTCGGCGGCAACTTTCTGCCGCTGCCAATGCATGCCTGTGGTTTGGCCGTCGTAAACCTGCATGCGGTACATGCCGATGTTGCGCTTGCCGGTTCGCGGATCGCGCGTATGCACGCAGGGCAAGGTGATGAAACGCCCGCCGTCGTGCGGCCAGCATTTGAGAATCGGAAAATAGTTGAGGTCGAACTTTTCGCGCCGAATCACTTCTTTGCACGGCGCGTCTTTGGCGCTTACGGTTTTTGGAAAGGCACTGGCAAGTGCGCCGAGTTGCGGCAGCATCTTCAACTTGTCGAGCAGGCCTTCGGGAGCCTTCACATTCATCAGGCCAGAGATGCGCTCGGCGATCTCATCAATACTCGCAACGCCAAGCGCCAATGCCATGCGGCGCTCGCTGCCGAACTGGTTGATGAGGACGCTGTGGCCGGGATGACCCTTTACGTTTTCGAAGAGAAGCGCTGGCCCGCCAGGAGCGTAGTTCTCTTTTGTGGCGCTCTCCTGCGCGCCCGCCTGCGATCCGGTTCCGCCACGCGAACCTATTTTACTCACGCGGTCGGTAATCTCGGTGATTTCGAGCTCCGGCGAAACTTCTTCGCGGATACGCTTGAGCTCACCGTGTTTTTCGAGCGTCTTGATCCAGTCGCGCAGATCGTAGTAGGCCAAGGTCTTGCTCCTGAGCGGTACAGGCCGCCGTCAACACTTTAGCTTATAGCGTCGCGGCGTTGTTTGGCGGTTCGGCGAGAGGTGTTACTGGGCGGGCTCAATCGCCGCGACGAGCGGTATGACCGGCGGTATCGCGTCCATCGGATAACCGAGGCGCTTCCACTCGTCAAAGCCGCCGCGCAGCGGGCGCACGCGCTCGATGCCAAGCTTGTGCAGCTGCATGGCGGTCTTGGCCGCAGTCGCCTCACTGGGGCAAGTGCAATAGAGCACAACGTCGCGGTCACGGGGAATCTCATGATGGCGCGCGGCCAGGGCATCGGGTGAAAGGTGCACGGCGCCGGGCAGCGTGAACGGGTCGGGCACCAGTTCGAGGGGATGGCGCAGATCGACGATATAGACCTGCTGGCCCGCGTCGAGCTGCTGCTTCAATTCTTCGGGCTCAAGGCGCGAGGCGGCGAGCTCTTTCAGCACCATGCGGCGGCGAAGCAGGCGCGCAATGAAGAATCCTACAATTCCAAGAATCAGCAGCGAACCGCTGAAACGGCCGACCCAGTTGAGGAGGCTGGGATTGTGCTTGAGCAGATCGCCGAAGAGCCTTCCGCACAACATCGTAACGCCGACCCAGAACGTGGAACCGATGCCGTCATAGAGCAGAAACGCGCCAAAGCTCATGCCATTCTGGCCGGCAACTGGCGGCGCCAGCGTTGACAGGCCGGGCACGAACTTGGCGAACATGAGCATTGTGCCGCGGCGACGGCTGAACGAGTCTTGCGTGCGGCGAACGCAGGTGGTCGGCTCCAGCGAAAGCTTGCAAAGCAGGCGCAGGACGCGGTGACCTTGCGTGCGCCCAACAAAGAACCAGGTGCTATCCGCGATGAGCGACGCAGCCACTGCGATCGCGAGCGCGAGAGGAAAACTGATCTGTCTTTGCGCGGAAAGCGCGCCGGCGGCAAGCAGCACCGGTACCGAAGGCAGGGGAATGCCGAGCTGCTCAACCAGCACCCAGGCAAAGATGAGCAGGTAGCCGTACGTCAACAGGATGTCGGTCGGTAGCGCCATAAACTCATCCGAACTGCGGCGTGCGGGGAATCAGACCGCTCGACCCCTTCGGTGTCTAAGCGGGAGAGAGAGAACCGCCTCATCTCATGAGATGAATCTAAATGAAGTTCGGTGCGGAAGAATGAATAAAAACTGCGAAGGGCAGGTCAGGAGAGCCCGGCCTGCGCCTAAACCACCTGTTCAATGGTCCAGTCCACCCACGCGGCCTGCTCTGCCGGGCAGGCAAGGCGCGTTGGGTCGTTGGCAAGGATGGCGTCGACGAAGTTCTCGACGATGGGAAAGTGGAGGTTCGCGTGCGAAGGCAACATCTCCGTGCGGCCAGCCACCTGCAGCTCTGGACCGTTAAGGGGATCGAGGACGATCTCGCCGTTCTCTCCGATGATGCGGAACTGGTCACGCGCAACGCGCGAGTTCCAGCGCGCGTCGATGACAGCGTGCACTCCGCCGGGAAATTGCATGAGCACCGTCGCGGAATCTTCGACAGCGATACGATGGATGGCGTTCGAGCGGAATCCGGAGGCGCGCTCTGGCTTGCCGAAGAGGAAGTTCATGATGTCGATGCGGTGCGACCCGATGTCGTAAAGCGGACCGCCGCCTGAGAGCGCCGGATCGGCGAGCCATTCGCGGCCCGCAATTTCGAACCAACTGTGGCAATGGGCCTCGGCAAGCAGCGGCCGTCCGATGGCGCCCTCGGCAATGAGGTGCTTCGCACGGAGGAGCTTCGGATAGAGTCTACGGTAATACGAGACGCCGAAGAGGCGGCCCGAAGCGCGACTCGCCGCGCGGCCCTCGCCGACCATGCGCTCGGCCTCGGCAAAGTTCATGGCCATCGGTTTTTCGCAAAGCACATGCTTGCCGGCGCGCAGCGCCGCGATTGCGGCCCCGGTGTGGAAGGCCACCGGCAATGCGATGTAAACGGCGTCGACGGCCGGATCGGCGACGGCTTGCTCGATGCTTGTCCACGACTGCGCGCCGTTGTACGCCGCCGCTTTGGCCGGATCGCGCGTGACGAAGCCGTAGAGCCGGCTGCGCGGCTCAGATTGAATGGCGGGGATGACGCGCTTTCTTGCAATGTCGCCGATGCCGGCGACGACCCAGTTAACGGTGTTCATGCTCTGGACAGAATAAATGGCCGCCACGCCAAAAGCGCAAAAAAGCCGCCCGAAGGCGGCTCGATTTCATTCTGAACTTGCGAGGGCTACGCAGTTACTGCCGGGGAGCTGCAGAATCCGCCGTAGGCGCAGATCCCTGCGCGGGCACTTCGGCGGGCGCGGATTGCGCTTCCTGGTTCTTTTCTCCAAAATAGTCGTGGTCCCAGAGGTCGGCGTAAAACGCTCCGGTCAGCTCGGCAGCACGCGGGCCAAATGTGGCCCTGCCGCCCTCAAGGAAGAAAACGGTCACCAGGCCGCCCTGCGGCGACTCGGAGTAGGCGGCGAACCAGCCGAAGCGTGTTCCGTTGTCGGAGCAGGTCCCGGTCTTGCCGAAGACCGGCAGCTCGCGGAAATTAGCGCGCAGGCGGCGCGCGGTTCCGTACTCCACCGCACCAGCCATACCGTCTTCGAGGTCCGGAACGTACCGGCCGATATCGAGGGTGCGCTTGATTCTGGGTTCGAACGCCGCAATCTGATCCGGCGTGGTGGGATGCTGCAGGTA
This sequence comes from uncultured Acidobacteriaceae bacterium, assembly GCA_963823805.1. Lineage (GTDB taxonomy): Bacteria > Acidobacteriota > Terriglobia > Terriglobales > Acidobacteriaceae > Telmatobacter. The sequence goes on from CAWGMW010000001.1 coordinate 1,406,980, forward strand.
GTAGAGCGTTCCACCGTTGGCGATGGCCGCCACCAGCGCGCCCAACTGCAACGGAGTGACCGCGACTCCCTGCCCGAAGCTGCACATGCGGGCTACGCCGCCCTCGGACTCGGGAATCGGCTGATCGGGATAAACGCCCAACTGCTCGCCGGGAATGTTGTAGCCGGCCAGCTCGCCGAGGCCGAACTGCGTGGCATAGTGGCGCACGCGCTCGAAGCCCAACTCGCGGCCCAGTTCTTCAAAATAGAGATTGTTGCTCTTGGCCAGCGCCTGCGTCATATTCATGCGGAAGCCGGCGAGCTGCACCATGGTGTCGCTCGTAACCAACGATTCAGAAAGCGCAGCCAGCGCTACGGTGAGCTTGATGGTGGAGCATGGCTCCGCGCCCGGCGACAGCGCGAGCTTCTGGTTGACCATGGCAAGGATGCGGCCGTTGGCGGGATTGATCACCACCGCGGTGCCGTTCATATCGCCCAGGGCATCGACAGCCGCCTGGCGCACGACTGGATCCTCGCCTGTCGTGATGTCTCCCTCGCCGACAGCGCCCTGAACAAACGAACTGGCTGTGAACCGCTCGTAATAATGATGCCGGCGGTGATAGGACGCGGTGCGCACGTGCGCTCCCGCTGTGGCCGTGAGCCGGCTCGTCGTGGTTGTTCTCGCGGCGGCGTGGGCCGTGGACCGGTGCGTATACCTGCGATGAACGGTTGAAGTGTGCGCTGTGGAAGTCCTGGACGTGGTCGTGTGGCGCGTGGAGGTAAGGTGCGACTCGGTTTTGGATTTGGAACGATGCAGAGTTTGCGGAGCATCCAGCGCCGCGGCGCAGGCAGCACTCATGCCGAAGATGAAAGCACAAAGATAAACAGGCCCCACGCGCAACTTCTTCATCCAGTCAACAACCTCTCATCCATTGGATCTCGTACCGCGCGTTCGCTTCAGGGCCCCGCACTCCGCTCGACTAACCTTTGACGCCCTTGCGCTTTTTTCGTTGTTCCGGCGAAACGCTCTTACCGGCCCAAGAGATGTGCGATGTGACAGCTGCGCGATCGCGAGATTTGCCGCCAACCAGGTCTTCCATGCATCCAAATGCGACCCGGGAGACAGTAGTGTCCCTCGATCGGACATCGCAACCCATACAACTTTCGGGGCGTTGTGTTTAGTATAGCCCTTTCACGCCCGATTTGGAACCATTCCCGATAACAGACAGAGACCCGATGCGGTTGATTCGATACGTCTTTAGAACTTCAGTCGACGCAGAAAGGTAGGCACATCCAGATCTCGCTCGGGTTGCTCAGTCGGGCCCGCGAAGAGCGACGAACCGGCCTCAACACCGGGCTCCGCCAAATCGCGCGGAGTTGCGGCAAAGTCCGAGGCATAGTCGCGGTGCTGGTCATCAGACTCCGATCTCGTGTCCTCGAATTGCAGCCCGGTCGACGGCGCGCTCTCATCATCCGTCGCAAACTCCATTTCGTGGCCGGAAACCTGCTTCGCGGGCGAAGCAACCGTCACCGTGGTGGCCACTCCCGGCGCAGTCGCGGCAAAGAAGAAACCATCATCCGCTTTGTCCCCCGCCGCATCGTCCTCTTCGCTCATGAAACGTGCCGGAGCCGCAGCGGGCTCCGGAGATCTCTCGCGCATCCAGCTGCCAGTCGACACAACGGGCACCGAAATCACCGGCGCCTCGTCCACATTCAACATGCGCGCGCGCCGCTCGGGCATCTGGTCGCGAAAACCGGTAGCGATGACGGTGATCTTCACCTCTTCGCCCATCTTCTCGTCGAGCACCGCGCCGAAGATGATGTTGGCGTCTTCGTGCGCAGCCGACTCGATAAGCGACGAAGCCTCATTGACCTCAGAAAGCTTGAGCGAGCTTGAACCGGTGATGTTGATGAGGATGCCGCGTGCGCCGTCGATTGCGCCCGCGTCGAGCAGCGGCGACGCCATGGCCGCCTGCGCCGCTTCGATGGCGCGATTGGAGCCGGAGCGAACCGCTGTGCCCATCACGGCGTGGCCCATGCCTGCCATGGTGGTCTTTACATCGGCAAAGTCGCGGTTGATGATGCCGGGAATGGTGATGATGTCGCTGATGCCCTGCACGCCCTGGCGAAGCACGTCGTCGGCAATGCGGAAGCTCTCGAAGAAGCCAGCGTCCTTGGCGACGGCGAGCAATTTCTCGTTGGGAATCACGATCATCGTGTCCACGCTGTCGATCAGCTCGCTGAGGCCGCGCTCGGCCTGCATCAGGCGGCGCTTGCCCTCGAAGGCGAATGGCTTGGTGACGACGGCGACGGTGAGGATTCCCATCTCGCTGGCCAGCGAAGCGATCACCGGCGCGGCGCCGGTGCCAGTGCCCCCCCCCAGTCCCGCTGTGACAAACACCATGTCGGCGCCTTCGAGCGCTTCGATGATTTTTTCCGAGTCTTCGAGCGCGGCGCGGCGGCCGACGTCGGGATTGGAGCCCGCGCCCAGCCCGGAAGTGAGGCGAACACCCAGTTGCAGCTTGACTGAAGCCTCAGAGAGCTTGAGCGCCTGCACATCCGTGTTGGCGGCGACAAACTCGACGCCTTCCATGTGGGCCTGGATCATGCGGTTCACGGCATTGCTGCCGCCTCCGCCCACGCCGACTACCTTGATGCGTGCTCCGCGCACATTTTCGTCGTGAAACTGAATGCGCATCTCTCCGGCTTCGCTGCGCGCTTCTCGGGCTTCGTGAATTGATTGTTCCATTCGGGCTCCGCTCTCCTCGATTTTTATCTGTTTCCTCACCGTTTTCGACCTCGCTCCGCCACCGTTTTTCTGATCCCTGAACCCTGTTCCCTGTCTTCTCGTTCCCTTGGTCTCTCGTTCCCTGTCTCTAAAAGCTCGCTGCAAACATGGCGCGCAACTTGTCGCGCAAACTGCTGCTGTTGTCTTCCGCCTCGCGGGTCATACAGGTGCGATGTGCGTAGAGAACCATTCCGATGCCTACGGCCCAGGCTGGATGATTCAGATCCTGAGGCATATGCGACAAACGCACGGGCAAACCGATGCGCGCCGGCACGCGCAACTGGCTTTCGGTCACGTCGAGCATGCCAGGCAGCATGGCGCCTCCGCCGGTCAGTACGCAGCCCGCGCCCAGCGCATCCACCACGCCGCCATAGCGCAGGCTTTCTTTCACGTAGTGCATGAGCTCGCGCGCGCGTGGCTCCAGAATTTCGGCCATGGTGCGGATGGACAACGTGGCCGGCGCGCCATTCGGCGAGGTGATCTCCACCTCCGCCAGTTGCGGAACCGCAGTGACCACCGCATTGCCGTACTGCCGCTTCAGCTCTTCGGCCTGCGCCATCGGCAATTGCAATCCAATGGCGAGGTCGTTGGTGAAATGCGCTCCGCCAATGGGGACCGACGCGGTGTAAGCGACTGCGCCCTCGAAGAAAACTGCGAGATCGCTGGAATGCGCGCCGATCTCGATTACGCACACGCCCAACTCGCGCTCATCGGCCGAGAGCGTGCACTCGGCGGCCGCGATCGACTCCAGCACCGCCTCCGACACCTCAAGCCCGGCGCGGTTGGCGCAGGTGACCGTGCTTTGCAGCGCGCTTCCGCCACAGGTAGCAATGTGCAGCTCGACTTCAAGCCGCGCGCCGACCATGCCTACCGGATCGAAGATTCCTGGCTGCTCATCGAGAATGAACTGCCGCGGCAGCAGATGCAGAATCTCGCGGTCGGCGGGAAGCTCGATGGCGCGGGCGCGGCCAATGGCAGCGCGCACGTCCTCGCCTGTAATCTCGCGCATGCCGCGGCTCAACTGAAACCCGCCGTTGGTGTTCACGCCGCGAATGTGCGGACCGCCGATGCCCACAACGCACTCGTCAATATTGGCACGGGCAACGCGCTCGGCCTGCTCGTTGGCGGCGCGCACCGCCTTGGCTGCGGGCGCAAGCTCGGCAATCAGCCCCTTGCGCATTCCCGCCGACGGCACAACGCCGTGCCCGCGATAGCGCAACACGCTCTCGTTCACATCGGCTGCCAGAACGCGCGTCCACGCGCTGCCGATGTCGAGCACCACAATCAGGTTGTCCTGCTTCTGGCCCATCCTCGTTTACCCGCCCTGCGTAACGGTCGCAGCCGAACTACGCTGAGAGCGATCCTTGCCGCCCTGAGTCGTCGTTGCCGGACGGTTTGTGGAAGCGGAGGTCCGCTTCGTTGCACTCTGCGCGGCCGCCCGTTTTGGCGGAGCCGCGTGTTTCTTGTCCTGCGCTGGCTTGGTCTTCTTCGGCGCAGATGCGCCGGTCGTCTTTGCGCCAGACGGTTTCGCGCCCAGTGTTTTCGTGCCCGCCGGTTTCGTTTCTGACGCGGGCTTGGCGTCGGGGCTCGCCGGCGTCACTGCTGAATCGCCGCCGTCGGTCTCAGCGGCCTCCTTTCCCGATGTCATTTCCAAAACCACCTGGTTGTCGTAGCGCAGATCCACGGCGGCGACGTGGGGATACTGCTGCCGCCAATCCGCAATGTGCGCCTGGTAGCGCCCGTAGCGCTCCAGGAAATGATCTTCGCCAAAGTGCGCCAGAATGTCGGCGCCCTGTTCCGGCATCAGCACCCGCGCGTCTTCGGGATCGGTGAGGTCGATCTCGGAGATCTGCTCGGAGTTGTGCTTTCCATCGGCGTCGAGCTCCGCCATCATGCGCAGGTAGACATCCATGCGAGCCTTGCGCGAGTCGGCCGGATCGCCGGCATCGATTCCTGTCAACACGGGGAACGAGTAGTGGTGCTTGGCCATGATCGCCGGCGCCATTGCCAGCAGAACGCCGTTTGCGTCCACGAGTCCGATTTGCTCGCCATGCCGCGTAAACGCGACCGGCTGCCGCTCCACCACGGCGACGCGAATCTGGTCCGGTAGCACGCGCATCACCGTCGCCCGCTCAATCCAGGGAATCTGTTCAAGTTCGCGGCGTCGCTGTTCGAGGGGAACGAAGAAAATGTTGCGGCCAATGTCTTCACCAAAAACGGGCATCATCTCCGAGCGGCTGACTGCAGTGAGGCCAGTGGCCTGAATGTCCTCAGTGCCTGCAATGCGGAAGCGCGCATCGCGTTCGAGAGAGTGGCGAGCCAGGAGGATGGCTGTGGTGAAGGCGCCCAGAACGAGCAGCGCGCCGGATGCGAGAAACACGCGGCCCACCGTGCTTGCCGGTCGCCACCAGGGTCTCTTGGATGTCCCAAAGCGATCCGCAGTGGGGCGTAAAGCACCGTCGCCGTCTGGATCGTCAAACTCCAGCGGCATTCCCGGGCCGCGTCTACCCGCCGCGCCGGGACGGAAATGCCCTGCCAAGGAAGAATCGTCCCGCGAGCGTCGCGGCCGAATCTCCGCGGGCGGGTCGTCCTCCCACAACGTGGGCCGATTTGTCGTATACCCTTGATTCATCACGCCTGAGCAAGGTCGTGAGAGTCGCCAGATTTCACTATAGCCCGCGCTGAGATGCGAGTTTTCAATGAGATGGCCGGGGGTATCCGTGGGGTTACGGGGTAAAGGCAGAAATCAGAGAACGGAGATCAGTGGCAAGTGAAAGGCAGGCATGAAAAGGGTCGCCCTATAATGCTTTACATATAACGCAAGCCGTTATATCATGGCGATGGAAGAATGATCCAGAGCTTCAAGGACGCGAACACAAAGGAGCTCTACGAAACGGGCTCGAACAAACGCTGGGCCTCAATTCAGATGATCGCTCGACGCAAGCTGGATCAGATTGAAGCGTCTTTCCACCTGAGTGATTTACGCGTTCCTCCAGGCAATCGGTTGGAGGCATTGAAGGGCAATCGTGCCGGGCAGCACAGCATCAGGATTAATGATCGGTACCGCGTTTGCTTTATTTGGAAAGTGGACGGAGCGTCTGCGGTGGAAATTACGGATTACCACTAGAACGATCGCCAATGGAGTGGCACAGTATGGCTATCAATAGACCGGTCTCAGGATGGAACCTTCAAAGGGTCAGCACGCACCCCGGCGAAATGCTGCGCGAGGAGTTCCTCGTCCCTCTGGGGATCACACAGAACGCCTTGGCGTTGAAGATCCGCGTGCCTGCAACGCGCATTGGCGAGATCGTCCATGGCAAGCGCGCGATGACGCCTGATACCGCCTTGCGTCTGGCCCGCTTCTTCGGCAATAGCCCGGAATTCTGGCTGAACCTTCAGCAGATGCACGACCTCTCGAAGGCGCGCCTGGAGCTGAGGAAGACGATTGAGCGCGATGTAGAGGCATACGCGGGGGCATGATCGCAGAATTCCGAATGCGGCCCCGCAAAGCTTGTCTTGGCTAGCGGGGACGCCAACGATCCTGCCGCTTCCCCTTCGCGGACTCCTTCACTGCGGCTGACTTCTTCTTGAACCGCCGATATGGCTTTCTCATTTGAATTCCTCCTCACGCACAATGCTGATGCCTTCTTGTACACCAGATCTCCACAGAATTCCCCACTCCGCGTCAAGGATTTAATCAGACCGTGGCGCTCTACCAAATGTCAGCTTGTTTCTATTGACGCTCCCTGCGTACCCCTTCCAGCGCAGCCAGAATCTGCGGGGCGAGCTGGCTCACGCTGCCTGCGCCGAGGGTGAGGATCAGGTCACCATCGCGCGCGTTGGCAGCCACGACGCTCACCGCGATCGCGAACTCCGGCGCGAATTCGACGCGCGGGCCCTGGATGAGTTCGGCGAGTCGCTCGGCGGTCACGCCGGGAATCGGCTCTTCGCTGGCCGCATAGATGGGCAGCACGATCACAGTGTCGGCGCCTGCGAATGCGCCGCCGAACTCCTCTAAGAGATCCGCGGTACGCGAGTACCGGTGCGGCTGGAAGACCACGTGAATTCGCCCGCGCGCGCACTCCCGCGCCGCGGCGAGGGTGGCGCGAATCTCGGTGGGATGGTGGCCGTAGTCGTCGACCACCGTAACTCCGCACGCTGTGCCTCGCTGCTGGAAGCGCCGATCCACTCCGCGAAAGTTGGCGATCCCCTCGGCAATCTTTCCCGGCGTCATTTCGAGCTGTCGGCCAATGGCCACCGCCGCCGTCGCGTTTAACACATTGTGCCGCCCCGGCACGTGCAACTCGAACGGACCTAGAGGCCCCGCAGCCGTGTGCACCTGAAAACGCGAGAAGCCGCTACCCTGCCCTGAATTGAGGCTGGGCGTTTGTCCAAAGCCGAGCAGCTCCAGCCGATAGTCTGCCTCGGCGGCCACACCGTAAGTGAACACGCGCCGCCGCACGCGGGGCAAAATCCCCTTGAGCAGCGCATTGTCCGCGCAGACCGTAACCGCGCCGTAAAACGGAACGCAATCCATGAAGTCGACAAAGGCGTGCTCCACGTCCGCCATGTCGTGGTAGCAGTCCATGTGCTCGCGATCGAGATTCGTAACGACTGCGAGTATGGGCGACAGCTTGAGGAATGAGCGGTCGCTTTCGTCGGCCTCAGCCACAAGATACTGCGTTGTCCCGAGCCGCGCGTTCGAGCCCAGCGCATCCACGCGCCCGCCGACGACGACCGTCGGATCGAGCCCGCCAGCCGAGAGCACCGCGGCCACCATCGACGTGGTTGTCGTCTTGCCGTGCATGCCGGCGATGGCGATACCGTATTTGAGCCGCATCAGCTCGGCCAGCATCTCCGCGCGCTGGATGACAGGAATCTTGCGTGCGTGCGCCTCGCGTACCTCGGGGTTGCTCGCGTTGACAGCAGAGCTGGTCACGACCACGGTTGCGCCGGCGACGTTGGCCGCATTGTGGCCCTCGTAGACAGTGGCGCCCAGTTGCGCCAGCCGGTCGGTTGCCGCGCTGCACTTCAGATCGGAGCCCGAGACCTTGATGCCCAGATTGAGCATGATCTCGGCGATGCCGCTCATGCCGATGCCGCCAATTCCGATGAAGTGCGCGTGTTGCGAGGTGGCAAACATGGGGTTGAAGGATCAGGGTAGCAGAGAACGGACAGCGCAGGGACCGGTAAGCGGCGGGATGTGTGTGATGCAGGCGTTTAGCTCTCGGCCACGACGGGCGCTTCCTCCATCAGGGTTTCCAGGCGCGTCTGCTCGTCATCGGTGAGCAGGTCGACCGGCTCCTCCTGCACAAACCACCAGTCGTCAAAGTCGGCCTCGCGCCCATCCGGGGTGGTCGCGTGGTCGACATAATCCACCTGGTTGCAGTCGTTGAAGATGACCAGCTTGTAGCCGTCGATGCGCACTTCCACATTGGAAGCGTAGATGTCAGTCCAGGAGGCGCCGACCGTGAAGATCTTCACCTCGCCGCGCAGGGCCCTCCGGAACAGCTCCGCGATCTCCTGCCCCGGAATCTTTCCTTCGTTTTTCTGTTCTGAAGTCGTCATAAGCCCCATGGAGAACCGCGGCCTTGGCTACTCCGGCAGCGCGTAGTCGAATTCGTAGAGGTGGTGCCCGTTCTCGACGCGAATGGTGAAGGTGCCCTCGATGCCCAGGAGCTCGCCCGTTCCCGATCCCGGCACCGCGATCACCTGCATGGTGGGGCCGTTGCCATCCATGGTGGCAAAGTGCTGCAACGCAAAGCTTCCATATTTACCCTTGAGCGCGCCTGTGACGAGCTCGATCGCCACGTATCCCGCCGCACCGACCGTGGGATCGCCTCCAGTAAACATCTCGCCAATCGTTGTCGCTTCCAGGTCGCCGTGGATGGTCTTGTTGATACTGAAGCGCCCGATTCCTTCAGCGGGAGCAGGGGCAAGCGGATGAATGTCGACGGTGAAGGCGCCATGGGCGTGGTGCATCGGATCTCCTTAGGACGGGCGGTGACTCGTGGCAAGAACTGCGCAAGCTTTGCGCCGACGATATGCGGTATCGTTTCCCAGAATATCGCGGCAGCCCGGACAGGGCGTTCCTCAGCCAAAAATCGCGCGCCATGAACACGAATCGACGGAAAAGTTGCTCGACTTTATTTTCGCGCGGCGCCGCAACCTTCCGCTGCACCGGTGTTTGCATTGGACAGAACCGGCAAGCCTAAAGGGGCAGCAAGAACCAAGCCCCAGGGTGGTGGCGAACCGGGGAGCGGACAAGCAACACCGTCCGCGCGGAATGGAGGGATTATGGGCAGCATAAAGAATTGGATGTTGGGAGTGGCGTTGGTAGTGGGTGCGCTGGCCATGAGCGCGGCGCCCGCTCAGGCAGCTCGAATCGGCGTTTATGTTGGCGCGGGTGCGGTCGCAGCCCCGGCATGCCCCGGACCGGGCTATACATGGGTCGGCGGTTACTGGAACAACGGCTACTGGGTACCCGGCTCCTGGAACTTTGTTGGGGTTCGCGTTGGCGGCCCCGTGTTCCGCGGCGGCATCGTTGGGGACCGCGGGCCAGTCTTCTATCACCGCGACTTCGACCGGCACTTCGCCCCAGCACGTTTTCGCAGGTAGCTTCACACTTTCGCCGGCAGCTCCGCCTTCTGCTGCCTGCAGACCGGTTCCTGAGTTGCTGTAGCCATCTCAGAACGTTGTGCAAGGTGGCTCTTTCTTGGCGAAAGAGCCACTGGAATGCAATCGCTTCGGGACACATTAACTCAGGAACCGGTGTAGCGGCCTCTCCAAGCTGGAGGGGCCGTTTTTTTGCGTCGTTTATTGGTCTCAAGCGTCTCTAAAGATGAGGCGTAACTCCTTGCCTCTCCATGAGTAACTCCATCGGGAGTCACTCTGGAAGCTCGGGAGTGTAAAAAGTTCTTGCCCTTTCGGAAGCGATGATCGAATCTTTCATCGGACCGCAACAAATGGGCGAAAATGGAGTTTAAGGAACTGAAGGCCGGCCAGAAGATGACATGAGAAAGGCCGGGTGGTGCTGAGACCGGAGGCAACTCCGGGTTCCAGTCCGGGCAAGAGAAGGACGAGACAGCACATGGAGGATTTCATGAAGAAACTCTGGTTGGTTCTGTTGGCTGCGCTTGTGGTTCTACCGTTCGCCGCTATCTCAGCGAACGCCCAGGTCGGAGTGGGAATTGGCATCGGCCCAGCAGTGGTTGATCCCGGATACGGCTACGCACCACCTGATTGCGAGTGGGGCTATTACGCCTATTATCCGTATGCCTGCGCACCTTACGGCTATTACGGACCTAGCTGGTTTTACGGCGGCGTTTTCATCGGCGCGGGACCGTGGTATGGCTGGGGTCATTATGGCTACCGTGGCGGCTACGGCTACAGAGGCGGATACGGCTATCGCGGCGGCTACGGCTACCGTGGCGGATACGGCTATGCCGGACGCGGCGGTTATGCTGGCCGCGGATATGCCGGCGGCGGGCGTGGCTACGTAGGCGGCGGTGCACGCGGCTACACAGGTGGCGGCGTTGCGCACAGCTATAGTGGCGGCGGCTACCGCGGCGGTGGTGGCGGTGGTGGCTATCGCGGCGGCGGTGGTGGCGGCGGCTACCACGGCGGAGGCGGCGGTCACGGCGGTGGTGGACGCCGGTAATTCCGGCTTAGAGCGGACGATTGAAGTTCCGCTGATGATTGAAAAGGCCCGCTTGCTTCGGCAGGCGGGCTTTTTGTTTGTGCGGCCAGATGGATCGCGCCAGGAGCCCCGTGGCGATCAAGTCCTGTCCCCGCCCGAGGGTCGCACTCGGCTGCCGTGTAGCCGTTCCCACTCATTCTGCTCATCGGCAACCGGCATTGTCGCACTGGTCTTTTCGGAATTCATCGACGTACATCGTCCAGGGTGGCTCGTTCAATGAGTCTCTGTACAGGCCGGTTTTGAAATAGATAAGAGCAGGCCCGGAATGCCCCGACCCGGGCTGATAAACAGTAGGTCCCTCATAGCGGAGGATTCCACGTCCGTTTAGAGTTGCGTCGAGGGTTCCTTTGTTTGTGCGCTCCCATCGCGCGATGATTCGGAAGTCAAGCCACCTTCCCCGGACATCTTCGTCGCCCTGATAAAGCACCGTTTTGCCATGCTCGTCATTTCGAGTGACTTGGAGCCTCCCCATCTCGTAGCGCACGGCAAGAATCGGGTTATCGGGAACGCAGGAAGCCATGCAAAGCTGTCTCCATTGTGCAATCACCAAACGTTCAGGCGTTTGCGGAGAATCTTCAGGCAGGTAAAGGCTAAAAGAGTACACGTACGTTCGCCCTGTCCGAGAAAAAAGCCACCAGGCTTCCATAATCTCGTCGCGCTCAGTGGCCGCATCTCCGTTGCTTGCCGCCTCGGGTCGGTCGCCCGCGTGTACGGTGATTGCCAGAGCCCCGCGCCCCGAACGCACAACTGCCGTTTGAGACACAACGGCGCCCGGCTCGAACCGGGTACGCAACCAGCGGAAGCGGCTCAGGTGAGGAGATTCGAATCCATCATAAACGTGGATTGGAACGGCTCTCAGTCCAAGCAAGAGCACAAAGGTAAGTAGCACTACCGCGGACAACGCTAGCCACCGTCGTTTCACTCCGTCGCCCTTCCGCTGACTCGCTAACTCGCTGGCTTGCTGACCTTCTGCTTCCCCGCCATCTCCGCTAGTTTGTCCGCAATCCGCTCTGCCGCACCCGGATGCGCTTGCGTCCGCGCAGCTGCGGACATCGCTGCCAAACGCCCGGGATCGGTGATCAGTCCTGCGAGGATCCAGAGCAGCTTGTCGGGAATGTCCAGATCGCTTTCCTTCAGCATCACGGCCGCACCGGCGTCGACCATGGCTTCGGCGTTGCGTCTCTGGTGCTGGTCGGTCGCAGCGGCAAAAGGAACCAGCAGCGCGGGCTTTGCGGCTGCCGCCTCCTCGGCCACAGTTGACGCACCGCTGCGCGACAGGATCAGGTGCGCCCGTGCAAACTCCGGCGCCATATCGTCGAGGAACGGCCGCACCAGCCAGCGCGCCGGGTCGGCTCCGCTGGCTGCGTAGGCAAAATGTGTGGCTTCAAAGCGGCGCAGGCCGCTCTGGTGCAGGACGGTGAGGCCAGGAATCGCATCCAGCAGAGCCCTGATGATGTGCGGCAGATGAGTGTTAAAAAGACGCGCTCCTTGCGAGCCCCCAAAGACCAGAAGATGCGGCGGACCGAAAGGCGGCTCCAGTTTGAAAAACTCCGGGCGCACGGGAACGCCGGTGACCTCCGCGTTGCGGAACCATTTTGCCGCGGCGGGAAAGTTGATGGCCGCGGCCTGCACCCGTTTGCCAACCAGCCGGTTGGCCAGGCCCGGCATCGCGTTCGGCTCAAAGGCCATGGCGGGAATCTTGAGCCGCAGCGCGGCGAACATCGCCGGGCCGGAGGCGTAGCCGCCGACGCCGAGAACGGCGCCGGGCCGGAACTCGTGCATCAGGCGCTTGCAGTCGCCGATGCTGCGCGGCAATTGTGTGATGGTGCGCAGCCGCGTCATGAGCGAGACACTTTTCAGTGGGCCCACATCGATCAGCTTGAGCGGGAATCCAGCCTCAGGGACGAGGCGTGATTCCAATCCGCGTGCGGTGCCGACCATGAGGACTTCAGCCCCGTGCCGCTCGACCAGCGCGCGCGCCACGGCCAACGCGGGAATGATGTGCCCGCCCGTGCCGCCACCGGCGATGAGAATTCGTAGCTCCGCCACAGCTGGCCCCTTCAACTGGGACTACGCTTCGATTTAGGCTCGCCTTTGCCCCGATCGATGTAGATCCACCTTATTTCCGCTGCCCCAATCACCAGGACAGAGACAACGCATAAGAGTTCGAAGCAAGAATGCTTAAATCCATTTCCCGGAAGTACTTTGTCGGTCAACCAACCCGGCAGCGACGGATAGAACCGAAACGCCGTCTGCGCCAGCATAATGAGAATCAGGAGAACGGTTGTGTGCCCGCAAGTCACCGACAGCATCGATCTCGAATTACGCTTTGAAAAGATGGGCTTTTTCTCCGCGAGGTAGCACCAACCAACGAAACCAATGGAGTAGACGACGGGGAGCGCAACGAAGATCAGTAAAGCTGAGTGCATCCGTGCCCTCGAAACCCTGGTCCCTGGTCCCTGCCTTTTTACTCCGCCCGCCGGCTTATGTTCAGCAGAATCCCAATACTGGCCAGAGTGCAGAAGAGCGAAGTGCCTCCGTGAGAGATCAGTGGCAGGGGGATGCCTTTGTTGGGAACCAGCGATAGTACCACGCTGATGTTAAAGAAGGCCTGCAGCAAGATCGTAATGGTGATGCCGAATGCTGCCAGGCGCGCAAAGGGATCGCTGCAGCGGAAGGCCGTACGCAATCCGCGGACGCCGAACAGTCCAAACAGCAGCACGATAAACATGGCCCCGACAAAGCCCAGCTCCTCGGCGATATTGGCAAAGATGAAGTCGGTTGCCGCCTCGGGCAGAAAAAACAATTTCTGCATTCCTTCCATGTAGCCGTGGCCCGTCAGCCCGCCTGTGCCCACGGCGATCAGCGACTGATAGATGTGATAGCCGGCGCCCTGCGGATCGGATTCGGGATTGAGAAAGACGAGCATGCGTGCCCGCCGCCACGGAACCATCAGCAGCAACGCGGCCAGCGCCGGTAGCGCAGCGGCGACAGCGCCCAGAAGCACCTTCCACTCCATCCCCGCCAGTACCAGAATCATTGCTGCTACGCCCGCCAGCACCAGCGCCGTCCCCAGATCGGGCTGTGCCGCCACAAGCACGACAAACAGGCCGGGAATCACGGCCGCGGGCAGCAGCGTCCCCTTCCAGTCGCGCATGGCGCCAAGGCGCGTCTGCAAGAACCACGCCAGGAACAGCACCAGCACCGGCTTGGCGATTTCGGAAGGTTGGAGAGTGAAAAAATCGCCGAAACGAATCCAGCGATGCGTGTGGTGCGAGCCGGGCATGAGGAAGACAAGCACCAGCAATACGGTCGTAATGCAGAGGACGGGATAGATAAAACGCGGCGAGTTGTAGCGGCTCACGTCCACGTGCATCAGCACGAGCATCGCTACCACGCCCACTGCCGCCCACACGGCCTGGGTAAGGATGAAAGTGTATGCCGAGTGGTACTTCTCCTGGTCGACGACTGCCGAAGCGGAGAAAACCATCACCAGCCCGGTGACCACCAGCACCAGCGTGGTGAAGAACAGCCATTTGTCAACGCCAACTCTTTTAGCCATAAATCTCTACTCGTCCTGCTTCACATTCCAATCTTTTTGATCCGCGACAAGTTGCTTGAAGACACGCCCGCGTTGCTCGTAGTTCTCAAACTGATCGAAGCTGGAGCAGGCCGGCGCCAGCAGCACCACCTCGCCGGGCCGCGCGGCAGCGGTCGCGGCGCGCACCGCGTTGGCCAGCGTCTCGCACGAATGGATTGGCACAATGCCGCGCAGATGCGACTCAATCTTGGCCGTCGCCGCGCCGATGGTGTAAACGGCGCGCACCCGCTCGCGGAGCAGGGGCGCAAGGGTCGTGTAGTCCGAGCCCTTGTCCTTGCCGCCCAGAATCAAATGAATCCCGCCCGGGAACGAAGCCACTGCCTTGGCGGTTGCATCCACGTTGGTGGCCTTCGAGTCGTTGTAGAACTCAACGCCATTGATGGTGGCGACGTACTCCAGGCGATGCTCCACCGCGTGGAACTTCTCGATGGCGCGGGCGATCACATGGGGGGGCACGCCGGCCAGTCGAGCGGCGCACACCGCAGCCAGCACGTTTTCCGCGTTGTGCTCGCCCTTCAGCGAGATCTTGTCGAGCGGCAGGATAGTCTCGATCTCCGCCTCATCCGCGGAGCGGTAGACGAGGGTCTCATTCTGCGCCCACGCGCCCCGGCTCACCTCGTGCTTCGCGGAAAACCAATAGACCGGCGCGTGCGAACGGGCTTCGGCCTCGGCGGTGCGAGGATTGTCGGCGTTCAGCACCACGCTGTCGTTGGAGTCCTGCACGGCGAAGATGCGCTCCTTGGCCAGCGCATAGTTCTCGAAGGTTCCATGCCGGTCGAGGTGATCGGGCGTAATGTTCAGAATAACGGCGATCCTGGGATGGAACTCCTCTGTGCTCTCCAGCTGAAAACTCGATACTTCGAGCACCGACCAGGTGTCGTCGGTGCTCTCTTCGATCACGCCGATGACCGGCACACCGATGTTTCCGGCAACCAGCGTGCGATAGCCGGCCTCCTTCAGAATCTCGCCCGCAAGCGCTGTCGTTGTCGTCTTCCCGTTCGATCCCGTGATGGCCAGAATCTTGCCTTTCAGAAATCTTGCCGCCAGTTCCAGTTCGCCGATAATCGGGCGGCCGAAGTTCCTGGCCTGCACCAGCTCCGGCGTATTCAGCGGCACGCCAGGGCTCACCACAATCAGGTCGTGACGGCGGAAAGTCAGCAGGCCATGACCGCCCGCCTCCACCATGATCCCCTCATCGAGCAGCGCGGGAATCTCCTTGGCCAGCGACTCGGCCGAGCGAATATCGGAGACCGTGACTTGCGCGCCTTTGTGGCGCAAAAAGAGCGCTGCCGCCAGTCCCGACTTTCCCAGGCCCACAACCAGAACCTTTTTGCCCTTCAATTCCATCATTTCGACCGTTCTTGCGCTGGCGCAATAGCTTTATTGTGCACCGCGGGGGATGCGGCGCGGGCAGCTGCTAGCGCAATTTCAGCGTGGTGAGTGCAAACAATGCAAACACCAGGGCGGCAATCCAGAAGCGCACGATCACCTTCGACTCGCTCCAGCCCAGCTGTTCGAAGTGGTGGTGCAAAGGCGCCATCTTGAAAATCCGCTTCTTGCGCAGCTTGTAGCTGCCCACCTGCAGGATGACCGAGGCCGCTTCAAGAATGAACACGCCGCCGATAAAAGGCAGCAGCAGCTCCTGGCGGATGATGATGGCCACTGTGCCGATGGCTCCGCCCAGCGCCAGCGAGCCAACGTCGCCCATGAAAATCTCTGCCGGATGCGCGTTGTACCAGAGAAATCCAATCGACGCGCCAACCATCGACCCGCAAAAGACTGTCAGCTCGCCCACCATGGGCATGCGCTGCAGTTCAAGATAGCCGGCAAAGACGACGTGGCCGCTTATGTAAGTAAGCACCGCAAGCGCGCCGGCGGCGATGATGGTGCATCCGATCGCCAAACCGTCAAGGCCGTCGGTCAGGTTCACTGCGTTCGACGTACCCACCAGCCACAGCACCACCCACAGTACGAATGGCACAAATGCGAAGAGGGCCATGTGCGGAAGCGTCGCAGGCCACCCATGCCAAAGCAGATCGGGATGCAGGCTCTTGATGAAGGGGACGGACAATCGAGTCGAAAACAGATCGAACTGGTCCAGCACGATCAGCGCTACGGCGACCAACACGCCGGCCAACCCCTGCCACAACAACTTTGCCCGCGCCGTCAATCCCAGGCTGCGCCGCTGCACCACCTTGATGTAATCGTCGGTAAAGCCGATGGCGCCAAACGCCAGCGTGGAGAAAACCACGACCCAAACGAACGGATTCGCTGGGTCGGACCACAGCACCGTAGGCAGCAAAATGGCGATGCAGATGAGCACGCCGCCCATGGTTGGCGTTCCCGTTTTCTTCATGTGCGACTGGGGCCCGTCCTCGCGCACAAACTGGCCGATCTGGAACTCCCTCAGCTTCTGAATCACCCACGGCCCGATGAAAAGCGCGATAAGCAGCGCCGTGAGCGAGGCAAACACGGTACGAAACGTCAGGTAGCGGAAGATCCGGAACGGGTGGAAGAACGGAAACAGCTTTTCGTAGAGCAGCCAGTAAAGCAAGGAGCCTCCAAGGGCCGAGTAAGGAGGATTTCAGCTTGATTCTACAGGGTTGGCTGCTTAGTGAGGGGCAGAGCCGGATCAAGACAGATACGTGCTAGCTCCCAAAAAGAATCGGGCACTGCGAAAGGCCTGGCTGAGATAGTATACGTGTGATATATACAGAAGATGGGCGAGAAAGACCCGCTTGCGGCTTGTGTCGGGTTCGATTGGGACGAAGACAATGCCGTGAAGAACTGGGAGCGCCATCGGGTCACGCCCGAGGAAGCGGAAGACGTTTTCTTCCACGATCCGTTTGTGATGCGATCCGATCCAGCGCACTCAAAACGTGAAAAACGTTATTGGGCGCTCGGCAAAACGGCGCGCAACCGAAGGCTATTTGTTGCATTTACGATTCGGCGGAAACTCATTCGAGTCATTTCGGCGCGGGATATGAACCGGAGAGAAATCGAGGACTATGAACGCTATGAAGAAACCAATCCCTAAGTTCAAGAGCGAATCCGAGGAATTCGAATTCTGGTCCTCGACCGGATCAGGAGCGGACTCGACGAAATATATTGACTGGTCCCAGGCGAAGCGCGCGAAATTCCCCAATCTCCGGCCCACACTGCGCACAATCTCCGTACGGCTGCCGGTCGCCATGATCGAAGATCTGAAGGTTCTCGCCAACCAACGCGATGTGCCTTACCAATCCTTGCTCAAAATGTTTCTGGCCGAGCGGTTGGAGGCGGAGCGAAGGATGAAGCGTGCCGGCTGAGGCCTTTTCTTACTGAACGAAGCAAGAACCAGCGGCGTGCCTCCAGCTAAGAGCTAGTAGCTAAAGGCTCGCCATTCGCTACCGCGTCTTCGCCACTTCCTCTATCGTCACCGGATCGAGGAACGGCATCGCCGCGCGCAGTTGCTTGCCGACGATCTCGACGGGATGCTTCGCCTCCGCTTCGCGGAAGGCGAGAAACTCCTTCTTGCCTGAGTTCTGATCGGCGAGGAACTTCTTCGCAAACGTCCCGTCCTGAATCTCGGCGAGAATCTGCTTCATCGCCTTCTTGCTCTCTGCGCCGATCACGCGCGGTCCCGAAACGTAATCGCCGTACTCGGCGGTATCCGAGATGGAGTACCGCATGTAGGCGAGGCCGCCGCGATAAATGAGATCGACGATGAGCTTGAGTTCGTGCAGGCACTCGAAATAGGCGCTCTCCGGCTGATAACCGGCTTCGACGAGCGTCTCGTACCCGGCCTTGATGAGTGCGCTCACGCCGCCGCACAGCACCGCCTGCTCGCCGAAGAGATCGGTCTCGGTCTCTTCCTTGAACGTCGTCTCCAGAGCCCCGGCGCGCGTGCAGCCGATGCCCTTGAGGTAGCTGAGTGAGAGTGCGTGCGCCTTACCTGTCGCATCCTGGTGGACCGCGATGAGGCCGGGGACGCCGCCGCCTTCAATGAAAACTTCGCGCACGCGATGGCCCGGCGCCTTGGGCGCGGCCATGCCCACATCGATGCCCGCGGCCGGCACAATCGTCTTGAAGTGAATGTTGAAACCGTGCGCGAACATGAGCAGCTTGCCCGCGCTCAAGTTCGGCCCGATCTCCTCGGCATACAATTTGGCCGCGGTTTGATCGGGAACGAGCACCATCACCACCTCAGCCCATTTTGTGGCCTCGGCGACGGTGGTCACTTCGAGCCCAGCCTTCTGCGCCTTGGCAATCGATTTTGAATTCGCTGCCAGGCCCACCTTCACCTGCACGCCCGAATCTTTCAGGTTGAGAGCATGCGCATGCCCCTGCGAGCCGTAGCCGATGATCGCCACTTTCTTGGCCTGGATCAACGAGAGGTCGGCATTGTTGTCGTAGTAAGTCTTCGCCATGTTTGGTCTGATTCTTCCTTTGCTTGGTTGGATTTCAGTTTTCAGAAGGTCCGGCTCTGCCTCGAGCCCTCGCAGCTCTTACACCGCTTCGTCCGCCGCGCTCTCCGGCACAGACTCGTCTTCATCCGCGGATTCGCCTTCGACGACGCCCATCGCCCTGACCACGCTGCTCACGTGATGTCCCCGCCGCATGGTCATCTTGCCGCTGCGGCAGATTTCGAGAATCCGTCCGTCGTCTTCGCGCAGCACTTCGATGAGCCCTTCAATTTTGCTCTCCACGCCGGTCATCTCGATCATCAGCGACTCCGAGGTAAGATCGACGATGCGTGCGCGAAAGACCTCTGCCAAATCGAAAATCTGAGCGCGGTTGCGCGGTGTTGCGGCAACTTTGATCAGCGCCAGCTCCCGCGTGACCGACGGCGCCTGCGCGATGTCGTCCACGTCGACGACATTTTCGAGTTTGAACAGGCTGGCGCGGATGCGGTCTCCAGCTTCTGCCGACGCCTCGCACACCAGCGTGAGCCGTGACAACCCCGGCCGCTCGCTGCGCCCCACGGTAAGCGAATTGATGTTGATGTTCAGGCGCCGGAACAGCGACGCCACGCGCGTCAGCACGCCCGGACGATCTTCAACGTATGCGACAAATGTGTGCAGCATGGTCGAACTCACTTTCCTACTTGTCCTCCGCTGACTCTTCCAGCGGATCGGTCTCGGGCCGGCGAATCATCTCGTGCAGTGCGCTGCCCGCGGGAATCATCGGATACACCGAGTCTTCCTTCTCCACCATGAAGTTGAGCAAATACGCGCCAGGCGCAGAACGCGCCGCCTTCACGGCAGCGTCCACTTCGGAGCGCTTCCGCACCGCGCGTCCCGGAATGCCGTGCGCGTCGGCCAGCTTCACAAAGTCCGGGCTCACCAGCGGCGTGGCCTCATAGTTGCGCTCGTAGAAGAATTCCTGCCACTGCCGCACCATGCCCAGGTAGCCGTTGTTGATGATGGCGATGTTGATCTTGATTTTTTCCTGCACAATAGTGGCCAGCTCCGCCGCTGTCATCTGGAAACCGCCGTCGCCGGCGACAACCCAAACTTCTTTTTCCGGACAGGCAAACTTGGCGCCAATGGCCGCGGGCAGCGCAAATCCCATCGTGCCCAGGCCGCCCGATGTAATGAGCGTGCGCGGATGGTCGTGGTGGAAGTATTGCGCCTCCCACATCTGGTGCTGGCCCACGTCGGTGACGATCACAGCGTTGCCGCCAGTCATACGCCACAGATCGTGCATCACGTGGGCCGCGTACAAGTGGCCGGAGTCGGGCAAATTGTTGATGTCGCGCACCGCAACGGCGCCCTTGCTGACCTCAATCGTCTTCAGCCATGCCGAGCCGTCGCGCCCCGAAATGCGCGGCAGCAATTGTTCCAGCACCTCCCGCAGATCGCCCACCAGCGCCACATCCACCTTCACGTTCTTGTTGATCTCCGCCGGATCCACTTCGATGTGGATCTTCTTCGCCTTGGTGGCGTAGGTGGAAAGCGTGCCCGTCACGCGATCGTCGAAGCGCATGCCGCACGCGATCAGCAGATCGGCTTCCTGGATGGCGTGATTCACCCATGCCTCGCCGTGCATGCCCATCATGCCCAGGCTCAGCGGGTGCGAGGCGGGAAAACCGCCCAGGCCCAACAGCGTCAAGCCCACGGGAATCTCTGCGCGCTCGGCCAGTGTGCGCACCTGCTCCATCGCGCGCGATTCCATTACGCCGTGACCGGCCAGAATCACCGGCCGCTTGGAGTTGCGAATCAACTCAGCGGCCTGCGCCAGATCTGAATCGTCCACGTGCAACATGGGATGCGGGCGATAAGGACGCGGCTTGGCCGCATCAAAGTCGAACTCCGCTGTCGCCTGTTGCGCGTCCTTGGTGATGTCGACCAGCACCGGCCCCGGTCGGCCGGAGCGCGCGATTTGAAACGCCTGGCGAAGCGCGTGCGCCAGATCCTCGGCCTTGCTCACCAGAATGTTGTGCTTCGTTACCGGCAGCGTGATGCCGGTAATGTCCACTTCCTGAAATGCGTCCGTGCCCAGCACCTTGCTCGAAACGTTGCCGGTAATGCACACGATGGGAATCGAATCGAGCATCGCGGTGGCAATGCCGGTAACGAGATTTGTCGCGCCGGGGCCGCTGGTCGCAATAGCCACGCCAACCTTGCCAGATGCGCGCGCGTAGCCGTCGGCCATGTGCGCCGCACCTTGCTCGTGGCGAACCAGCACGTGCCGAATGGGAAACTTCCTCAGCGCGTCGTAAGCGGGCAGAATGGCGCCGCCCGGGTAGCCGAAGACATCCGTCACGCCCTCGCCGACCAGCGTGGCCCACAAAATCTCCGATCCTGTCAGTCTCGTCGGCGTGGTCAGGTGCGCGTTCGCGTCTGCTGCGTTTGCGGCCGGCCCTGCGGCGTTTCCGTTCGCGTCGTGCGCTTTCGTCTTCGCGTTTCCCTTGTGTCCCATAACAACTCCTTGAGCACCGATGCTGCCTGCTTTTCCTATTCTCTGGATCCGATGTCCCTTAGTTCCTGCCTTTACGTCGTTGCCCCTTCAGACGCCGAGTTCACCCGATCTACGTATTTGCGGAAGACGCCGCCCGGCCAGCGCAGCGCCGGCGGCTTGAAGTTCTTGAGCCGCGCCGCCATCTCTTCTTTGCTGATCTCAACGTCGAGCGTCCGCTTCGCAACGTCAAAAGCTATGATGTCGCCCTCGCGCACCGCCGCAATCGGCCCACCAACAAACGCCTCGGGAGCCACATGACCAGCGGTGAATCCGCGCGTTGCACCGCTGAATCGCCCATCGGTAAGCAGCGCCACCTGCGCGCTCAACTCCGCATTCGAGCTGATCGCCGCCGTCACTTGCAGCATCTCGCGCATGCCCGGACCGCCCTTCGGCCCTTCGTAGCGAATCACCACCACGTCGCCAGGCTTGATGCCACCGGCCTGCACAACCTTGAAGCAGTCTTCCTCAGAGTCAAACACGCGAGCCGGCCCGCGATGCTCATATTTGCCCGCCGCTGCGATCTTCATCACGCAACCTTCGGGCGCGAGGTTTCCTTTCAGAATTACGAGGCCGCCGTTGGGCTTGATGGGCTTTTCGAAAGTGGCTATGACGTTCCTGACCTGGGGTCTCTTTCGCAAGCGCGGCCTCTTCGGCGAGCGTTTTGCCGCTCACGGTCACCGCCGACCCATCGGCAAATCCAGCGTCGATCATGCGCTTCGCCAGCAGCCGTGAACCGCCCGCTGCCTGATAATCCGATGCCACGTACTTTCCCGCCGGAGTGAGAGAGCAGATGTACGGAGTGCGCGCTGAGATGGCATCAAAATCGTCAATGCCGAGCTCGACACCGATCTCGCGTGCGATTGCGAGCAGGTGCAGCACGGCATTCGTCGAGCCGCCGCTTGCGGCCACGCTGGCAATGGTGTTTTCAAGGGATTTGCGGGTGATGATCTCGGAAGGGCGGCGATTCGCGCGAACTGCGTCCATCAAAATACGACCGGCCTCGCGCGTGGCCTCAAGTTTCTTGGGCGAGGTAGCGGGAACTCCCGAAAGCTCAATCGGCGCGATGCCCAGAATTTCGGCGCTCATGGCCATGGTGTTGGCCGTGAATTGCCCGCCGCAGGCGCCTGCGCTGGGACAAGCATTGGCTTCGAGGGCTTCCAGTCCCGCGTCGTCGATGCGACCCGCCGCGTGGGAGCCGATGCCCTCGAACACATTCTGAATCGTGATATCGATATTCGTGCCGTTGGGACCGTCCAGTTTGCCCGGCGCGATCGATCCGCCGTAGAGCATCATGCCCGGAATATCCAGCCGGCACAGTGCCATAATGATGCCCGGCATATTCTTGTCGCACCCGCCGATGCCGACGAGGCCGTCGAAAAGATTGCCGCGCGCCACCAGCTCAATGGAATCGGCGATCACTTCGCGGCTCACCAGCGAGGCCTTCATGCCCTGCGTGCCCATGGTGATGCCGTCGGAGATGGTCACGGTGTTGAACTCCATCGGCGTGCCACCCGCCTCGCGAATGCCTTCCTTCAGAGCCACCGCAATTTCGCGCAGGTGCACGTTGCAAGTGCCGATCTCCGTCCACGTATTCGCGACGCCGATGATCGGCTTGTGCAGATCGGCTTTTTCAAATCCTGCCCCGCGCAGATATGACCTGGCCGCTGCGCGGCTCGGTCCCTCGGTCAACGGAATGCTTTGTCGCTTGCCTTCGATCGTCACTTTTTCTGATCCTCTGTCTTGTTCAATCTTAAGCAGCTCCGAAATGATCGCTGCCATGTCTGCATGGAATCGTGTCTTGTGCTCCGGGCGTCCCGGAAAAACTGTCCCAAAAATCTGGTCTTTGAATCCAGCGAGGCAGGCCGCTAATCGGATGAAAGGATCAATACCTCGTCCAATAATTACGATTGCATGAGGTCGATATTCCCTAATACGTGTTGAGAGCGGTTCAATGTTAGCCTCGTACTTCCTCCTCTTTTCGTCTCTTCCCAATTTATTGACCGGGTCTAACACGAGATCGTCGAGGAAGTATCCCTGCTTTTCGAAATCCACTAAAAAATCAGGGCGTCCACCGAATGCCTTCCTCATTTCACGAAATAAGCCACTGTCTCCTTTGTAGAAAAATCTGCCACCCGCTGGAGCTGACTCTCCTACGAACAGAGCAGTTATGCGCCCAGGCCTATAGTCATTGCGGATTGACTCTATCTCGTTCATTCCGTCCAGGCGACTCACCTATTTTGCTCTGAGCCAATTTGAATCATCATGCTCCTTCTCAAATGTGTCCAGCGCCGCAGCATGCCGCAGCGTCAGGCCGATGTCATCTAGCCCCTCGACCAGGCAAAACTTCCGGAATGGATCGATCTCGAACTTCGCGCTGAATCCGCGGCCATCGGTGACTGTCTGCGCTTCGAGCGAGACCGTGAGCTGATAATTGGGAATTTGCTGCGCGTTTCTCAGCAGCGTATCAACCTCTTCGTCGGTCAATCGCGCCAAAACAATCCCGTTCTTGCCTGCATTCGAGAAAAAAATGTCGGCAAAGGTCGGCGCAATCACCACACGGAATCCATAATCGCTCAGCGCCCACGCGGCGTGCTCGCGGCTCGATCCGCAGGCAAAGTTCTTGCCCGCGATAAGAATCTTCGCGCCCTTGTAACGTGGATCATTGAGCACGAACCCGGCAATCGGCACACCTTCGGGCGTCTGCCGCCAATCAAAGAACAAAAAGTCTCCGTAACCGGTGCGCTCGATGCGCTTCAAAAACTGCTTGGGAATGATCTGGTCGGTATCGACGTTGGCGCGGTCGAGCGGCGCAGCCAGTGCGGTCAATGTGCGAAACGGTTCCATCAGGCTTTTACCTCCTCATTCACGCGCCCTTGTTTTACGTGCCACGTGCGGATGTCCACAAAGTGCCCGGCGATTGCAGCCGCCGCGGCCATCTCCGGGCTCACAAGATGTGTGCGCCCGCCGCGACCCTGCCGCCCTTCGAAGTTGCGGTTGCTTGTCGAGGCGCAACGCTCGCCCGGCAACAAAATGTCCGGATTCATGCCCAGGCACATGGAGCAGCCCGGCTCGCGCCAATCGAATCCCGCGTCGCGGAAGATGATGTCCAGGCCTTCCTTCTCCGCCTGCGCCTTCACCTTCTGCGAGCCCGGAACCACCATCGCGCTCACGTGCGTGGAAACCTTGTGGCCCGCGGCAATCTTCGCCGCCGCGCGCAGATCTTCGATGCGGCCATTGGTGCAGGAGCCGATGAAGACGCGATCGATTGAAATCTCCTCAAACGGCGTTCCCGCCTTCAGATCCATGTACTCGAGCGCCCGCTCAAACGATTTGCGATCAATCTCGCTCTTTGCATTTGCCGGATCGGGCACATTGTCCACCACCGGAGCCACCATGCCGGGACTCGTCCCCCAGCTTACGTACGGAACCAGCGTGGCAGCGTCGATCACCAGCTCGCGATCGAACTTCGCGCCGGGATCGGAGGGCAGCTTGCGCCACTCGGCAACGGCTTTCTCAAAGTCAGCGCCCTTCGGCGAGAACTGGCGGCCCTTCAGGTATTCGTACGTGGTCTCGTCCGGCGCGATCATGCCCGCACGCGCGCCCGCTTCGATGCTCATGTTGCAGATCGTCATGCGGCCTTCCACGGACATCGATCGAATCGCCGAGCCAGCGTATTCGATCACGCATCCCGTCGCGCCGTCTGTTCCGATCTTGCCGATGATGGCCAGGATCACATCCTTGGCCGTAACGCCGAGCGGCAGCTTGCCCTCGACGGCGATGCGGAATGTCTTCGGCTTCGACTGCGGCAGCGTTTGCGTGGCCAGCACGTGCTCCACTTCGCTGGTGCCGATGCCAAACGCCAGTGCTCCGAACGCGCCATGCGTTGAAGTGTGCGAGTCGCCGCACACGATCGTCATGCCCGGTTTGGTCAACCCCAGTTCAGGCCCGATCACGTGCACAATCCCCTGCTCGCGCGAGTTCACGTCGTAAAGCTCGACACCGAAGTCGGCGCAGTTCTTGCGCAGCGTGGCGATCTGCTTCGCCGAAATCTGGTCCACAATGTTCAGCCGCCCCTCGATGGTCGTGGGCACGTTGTGGTCCACCGTGGCGATGGTTCGGTCCGGCCGGCGCACTTTGCGACCGGCGAGCCGCAGCCCCTCGAATGCCTGCGGCGATGTCACTTCATGCACCAATTGCAGGTCGATATAGATCAGCGTAGGCTCGCCCTTCGGCTCAACCACTACATGCTGCTCCCACACCTTTTCGAATAATGTTTTCGCTTCGCTACTCATTGAATACAGCTCCTGAAAACAGCTTCCATCTGACAGCTCTTACGCGTGTACGACTTGTTCCTTCACCGTTTGTCTCACCTTCGCACCCATCTCTTTGGTCGAAAGCACCGTCAACCCTTGATTGCCGTTTCGCGCCAGATCCGGTGTGCGGAAGCCCTGCTCCAACACTTTGCGTACCGCCGACTCGATCGCCGCGGCTTCGGACTCGAGGCCGCCGGAATGGCGCAGAATCAGCGCTCCGGTCAAAATCGCGCCCAGTGGATTGGCCAACCCCTTGCCTGCAATGTCGGGCGCCGAACCGTGGACCGGTTCATACAAATTCACCTTGCCGCCGATCGTCGCCGAGGGCAACATGCCCAGCGAGCCCGTAATCACCCCCGCCTCATCGCTCAGAATGTCGCCAAACAAATTCTCCGTGAGCACCACATCGAAATCGCGCGGCCGGTTCATCAGGTGCATCGCCATCGCGTCCACATATTGGTGCTCCACCGTCACGCCGGGAAACTCCGCCCCGACTTCATTCACCGTGGCGCGCCACATTTGAGAGACCTCAAGGACGTTGGCTTTATCCACGCTGGTCAGCTTCTTGCGGCGCTTGCTGGCCAACTGAAAGCCGATGCGGGCAACGCGGACAACTTCGTCGCGCGTATAGTGCATGGTGTTCCATGCCTGGCCATTGGCGCGGTCCCACTCGCGGGGATGCCCGAAGTAAAGCCCGCCCAGAAGCTCGCGGACAAAGAGAACGTCCGCGCCATCGATGACGTCGGGCCGAAGCGGGCTGTTGGCCTCGATCTCCTTGAACGCAAAAATGGGACGAAGATTCGCGAAGCCGCCGAGTTCAGTGCGAAGTTGCAGCAGGCCGACTTCAGGGCGCTTCTCCGGCGGAAGCGAGTTGAACTCGTTAGCGCCCACCGCGCCAAGCAGAACGGCGTCGGACTCGAGCGCGGCGGCCAGCGTGCTGGCGGGCAGCGGAGTGCCGTCGTTGCGGATGGCATCGCCGCCAATGCGCTTCTCAGTAAACGTAAAGTCGTGGCCGCCCAGCGCAGCCGTCTCTTTCAACACGGCAACCGCTTCGCCGGTTACCTCGGGGCCGATGCCGTCGCCGGCCGTCACTAGAATCCTCAGCTTCATTTCTGCTCTCTTCGTATCTGACTTGGTACAGCTATCTCACGTTCCTGAGCCACCATTCAAAACAGCACGATCCCGCTAACTTGCTGACTCGCTGACCTGCTAACTTGCGGTCTTTTTCAGTCCAGCTCGCTCACCGGCTCGCTGCGCCGTTCGCGAATGTTGTCAGGCAGCAATCCGACCAAATCCTGATCGTAGATGTTCTTTTTGCGGTCGGCCAGCGCAACAAACCGATAATAGACGTGCTGCAGCTCCTCGCGGCTGACCGTGAAGCCAAGCTGCTCCAGGCGATGCCGCAGCGCTGCGCGGCCGGAGTGCTTGCCCAGCACGAGATGCGTCTTGGCCACGCCCACCAATTGCGGCGTCATGATCTCGTAGCACAGCGGGTTGGCCAGCATGCCGTGCTGGTGAATGCCCGACTCGTGCGCGAACGCGTTGGCGCCAACCACCGCCTTATTCGGTGAAGGCCTGAAGGTAATCAGCTGGCCCAGCACTTCGCTCGTGGGATAAAGCTGGTCGAGCTTGATCGAAGTGGACACGCCAAAGCGGTCGCCGCGCACGTAGAGAGCCGCCGCAATCTCCTCGAGCGCCGCGTTGCCGGCTCGCTCACCGATCCCATTGATGGTGCACTCCACCTGGCGCGCCCCGGCTTGGATGGCCGCCAGCGAATTCGCCACGGCCAGGCCAAGATCGTCGTGGCAATGCGCCGAAAGCACAACGCCCTTCTCGTCGATCGCGGGAACGCGTTCGCGCACCTCGCGAAACATGCCGCCGTACTCTTCCGGTGTAACGTAGCCCACTGTGTCTGGCATATTGATCGTGGTCGCGCCGGCTTCGACGGCAGTCCGCACCATCTCCACCAGAAAATCCCGATCCGAGCGCGTCGCGTCCTCCGGCGAAAACTCCACATCGTCGGCGAGCGATCGCGCCAGCCGCACACTCTCGCCGCACTGCTCCAGCGCCCCTGCGCGGCTCATCTTCAATTTGAATTCCAAATGCAGGTCGCTCGACGCCAGGAACACATGGATGCGCGCCCGGTCGGCGAACTGCAGCGCCCGCGCTGCCATCTCGATGTCCTCGGCTTTTGCCCGAGCCAATGACGCGATGCGCGGCTTGCGTATGGCTTGCGTGATCGTCGCAATGGCGGCAAAGTCGCCCTCCGAAGCCATGGCAAAGCCGGCCTCGATGATGTCCACTCCCAAATCTTCCAAGGCGTGGGCCATGGTGAGCTTTTCCTGCGTGGTCATGCTGCAACCGGGCGACTGCTCGCCGTCGCGAAGGGTGGTGTCAAAGAAAACTACGGGTTCAGTGTTCATTTGTCTGCCTGCCGGGGAAGACCGACCTCTTCCAGCTACTTTATTGTCGCCTACCCAGATACTATAAGGAAAAGTTATAATTCTTTTGATGGCGATAAGTTATGATTATACAGTGAAAAGGAGAAGAAGTGAACCGGAAGCGCGCGGTAATGGGTCAGGTGCCCCGCCCGCATCGCATCTTCGCGGCGCCTGCCCTTCACTTTTTCGCTGCATCACTTTTCACAACGAGGAGCGCCCATGGAACTCAGCCAGCTCGAAGCCTTTCTCGCCGTCGCCGAGGAGCGCAGCTTCTCCCGCGCGGCGGTGCGCCTGCACCGCACCCAGCCCGCCGTCAGCCAGGTCATCCGCAAGCTCGAGGGCGCCGTGGGCGAGACGCTTTTCGACCGATCCGCGCGCGACGGCTCGCTGACAGCAGCCGGCGGCCTGCTGCGCGAGTATGCGCTGCGCCTGCTGGCGTTGCGCCGCGAAGCAACAAGCGCCCTCGATGAGCTGAAGAGCCTGGAGCGCGGCCACCTGCAATTGGCCGCCAACGAGTACACTTGCATGTACCTGTTGCCGGCCGTCGACGCTTTCCGCCGCGAGTTTCCCCATGTCGGCGTCACCGTTCAGCGCATGCTGGCCTCGCACATTCCCGAGGAGTTGAACCTGCGCACCTTCGAGCTCGGCGTCATCTCATTTCGGCCCGATCCCGCGCAGACTCGCACCATCGCTGTGTATGGTGACAGCCTGGCCCTAATTGTCAGTCCGCATCACCCACTGGCAGGGGCGGAGCGCGTCTCCATTCGCGACCTGGGCAACGAAATCTTCATCGCACATAATGTTGCCTCGCCGCTGCGCCGCAAGGTGATTGAGGCCTTCCAGCGCCACCGTACCCCGCTCAACATGGCCATCGAGTTGCCCACCATCGAAGCCATCAAGCGTTTTGTGGCCATGGGCAACGGCGTTGCGCTGGTTCCCCATCTCACCGCAGCGCGCGAATTCGAAACCGGCGATCTGGTGCGCGTGCGCGTCGACGAACTGGACGTGCGCCGCGTGCTGCGCCTCGTCCATCGCCGCCAGGCCGCGCTCTCCTACGCCGCCAAGGCCTTTCTGCAAACGCTCAGAACCATGGCCAAGGAGCAGGGACCGCCTTTCTACTATCACGTGGAGCGGGCCGGGTAGCTCGACCCCGGATCTCTGGATTTGATCCCGATCCAACTTTCTTCTTTACTTCTCGCGCGTCTAAGGCTTCAGACGTTTCCGCCACCGGCGTTCGAACTCGGATGACAGGCCACAACCCGCTCCGGCCATTTACAATTCTGAGAGCGGGGCACAGGACCTTCCGGTGCGCCGGGCCAGTGCGCGGCATTCGACTAGAATTTTGCCACCCGCACGGTTGTGCAGTCACGAGGATCAGGATCGAATGAAGAGGATCGCTTTTTTTGTCTGTCTGCTGGTGGTGTGCGTGGCCTCAGCCCGCGCTCAGGAAAGCCGCCAGGACATTAGCCTGAGCGGTACAGCGCTGATCGAGCCGTACAAGGCTTCTTCCACCGACATTCAAGTCCACTCCACCACCGCCTATGGCGGATTGGCCAGCTACCGTTTCATGCTCACGCCGTCCAGCGCGCTCGAAATGAACTACGGCATCACCTACCAGAACAAAGTCACGTACTACGGACCACAGTTCCAGGGCGGAATCAGCATTCTGGCTCGCACCCAGGAGATATCGGGAGCTTACGTGCGCTCCTTCGTCTTCAAGAACTTCAATCCTTTTGTCGAAGGAGGCCCTGCGGCGCTGATCTTCCTGCCCATCTACAACTCCGGCACCAAGACTCTCGACGCGCACCAGCAAACGGAGGTCGGCGGACTATACGGCGCGGGTTTTGCTTACGAAGTCAGTCCCAGTTTCGACGTCCGCGTTGAGTATCGCGGCATCGTGACGAAGGTGCCCACGTTCGGCGTGAATACGTCAAGCTATAACTTCACCACCAACCGCTGGTACAACATCTCCGTGCCCACCATTGGCGTGGCATATCACTTCTAAGGGGCCGGCGCACGCGCCAAAAAAGAGGGGACCGGCAAACGCCGGTCCCCTCTTTGCTTTTCAAGCGGCGTGATTTCTATGAAGGGCCCGCGATCTCAGCGTCGCGCGCCTCGCGATAGCGGCCCAGCTCTTTCACCATACCGCAATGCGAGCTCAGCGCACCCAGCGCGCGCGTTCCTTCACCGCTCGACCCAATCTGGCAATCCACATAGAAGATGTACTCCCATGGCTTACCCTGCACCGGCCGCGACTCGATCTTGGTCAGGTTCGTCCCCATATTACCCAGCGCCCGCAGCGCCGCCACCAGTGAGCCCGGCTTGTGCTCCAGCGTAAAGGCCACGCTCAATTTGTTCGCCGAAGGATCGGTCTCCGCCTCAGCGCTGCGGCGCACCAAAAAGAATCGCGTGTAGTTTTCCGCGTCATCCTCGATGTCGCGGGCAAGAATCTCCGCGCCGTAATAGGCGGCCGCCTGCCGGCTCGCAATGGCCGCCGCATGGATGTCGTTCAAAATGACCAGTTGTTTCACGCTGCCCGCGGTGTCGTAAAAGGCAACGGCTTGCATCCGGGGATGCGCGGCCAGAAAGCGGCGGCACTGCGCCAGCGCCACGGCATGGGAATACACGCGGTCGATCTCATCCATTTTCGCGCCGGCGACGGCGATCAGGTTGTGGCGAATGCGAATCAGCGTCTCCCTCACCACCCTCACGTCGTGATGGAGAAGCAGGTCGAAGTGCTCGAGCACCGATCCCGCCAGGCTGTTCTCAATGGGAATCGCGGCGGCATCGGCTGCACCTGAATCGAGCGCCGCAAATACCTCCGCCGAGAGCGCGCAGGGTAGAATCTCCGCGTCCGGCACGAGCTTCAGCGCCGCCTCGTGGCTGAACGAGCCCGGCTCTCCCTGTATGGCGATCTTCATGTCTTTGCTTCTTGCTCCCGGTTGCGCAGGCTGAGCAGCCAAACGGCATCCGCGCGTCCCTCTCGCACCATACCATACGTGGTCGGCGGCAATTCCGGCGCGCCTTATTGAGACGTGTCGGCAGCGGCTTCACTCTCGGCTTGCGCAACCATGGCCGCGATCAGGTCGCTGTCGGTCGCCGGGACCCGCGCCGACAATTGCACCAGATCGGTATCCGCACCGGCGATGATCGCAACTCCATCAATCGGGCTTGCGTTCATCTGCAGGCGCAAATCGGTTCCCAACCCCTGCGCGTTGGCGGGAGTCACGAATTCCACGATGTTCTTGCCGCGATAGGTCAGCTTGTCACTCGGGTATGGACCAAAGGGAAAATCGCTTGCCGGCTCGATTCCCTCCGCGATCACGTTCTGCGCGAATGTCTTGTAGGCCGGAAACACGCGCGCGATGACCTTTGCGACTTCAAACCTTCCGGATGTGCCGCCATCCAAATCTGACACTACGACTGCCTGCCCCGCGAACCCCTTCCAGTCCAGAGAAGACAGCGCCGTTGTGTCGATGGGGTCGGGCGTCACGTAGAGATTGCTCCCATCCGAGCCGTAGATCGAAAAGCAATTCCACCCGCGCGGCGCGAGAACGCCCGGACCGTATTCCGCCTTGTAGTAGGCGAGCCGTTGCGCCACTGCTGCGGGAATCTTGACCGATAGGCCTTGCCCGCTTGGCGCCGGCTGTGGCCCAGCCTGACCATCGGAGGCGCAGCCAACGAAGGGCACCGTTACCGCGGCGGTTTGAGCCGGCGAAGCTGTGCCCTTCGCCTGTGCGAATGCCGTTCGAGTTTCTGCGAACCCGGCGAAGAAAATGAGACTCGCAGCGAGAACCTGACGCACCTTCATGGGTGCAATGATAGCAATAGACGGGTTAGGGGCCGCACAGGCTGCGTATTCTCAGCACAGACAAAGTAGAGTAGGATCGTTGTCAAGGCAGATCGGCGAATCCGCTTTGGCTGATCGCTGAATTGCGCATGGGCTGCAGCAAAAGGGGGTGGCTCCATGAATACGGCTTGGCAAACTGAAACGGGCAGCCTCGAGTGCCGCTGGTCCGGATTGCCGGACCGCAGCCGGTACATTCCGGATTGGTTTCATGAAGCGGCGCCGGGAGCTTACGAAAGCGCCTTGACATCGGTTCCTGATTTCGCCGCACACAGCCCATTGGGCTCTGGCGAATGGTTCGTTCCCTGGAACGCAAGGTGGTGTGTCCGAATTCGCTCTTGGTCCCGGTAGCAAAGGGCGGTCGTCGCCCAGGCTTCATCTTCGCATCCACAAATCCGCCGACACAAATCCCAGAAACACCATCGCGATCACGCCGTTCATGGTGAAAAACGCGGCATTCAGCCGGCGCAGGTCGCGCGGCGAAACCAGCGAGTGCTCATAGGCCAGCAGCAGCCCCACCGCTGCAACGCCTGACCAGCCAGGGATGCGGAAATCAAAGAGAAAACCGAACCAAATCAACAACCCCAGCATCGTCAGGTGCATGGCGCGCGCCGTCCAGAACGCCGCCGTAACCCCGTTTGCCTGGGGCAGGCTGTGCAGGCCCGCTGCGCGGTCATGTTGGTAGTCCTGGCAGGCATACAACACGTCGAATCCGCCCGCCCACAGAGTCACCGCCGCAGTCAGCACCAGGATGCGCGGGTCCAGGCTGCCGCGCACGGCAATCCACGCCGCAGCGGGCGCCAGGCCGAGCGCCAATCCCAGTCCCAGGTGCGACCACCTCGTCACACGCTTCAGGTAGCTGTAGCCCAGCAATACAACCAGCGCCACCGGCGCAAGTTCCAGCGCCAGCCGGTTGAGTTCGGCCGCGGCCGCCAGAAACACCAACACCGCCGCGCACGTGAACCCCAGCACAAACTGCCGGCTTAGCAGCCCTCCCGGAATCGCCCGCGTCAGCGTGCGCGGGTTCTCGGCATCCAGGTCCGCGTCGGCCCATCGGTTAAATGCCATCGCCGCCGACCGCGCTGCCACCATGGCCACGACGATCCATGTCACCGTTCGCCAGCCTGGCAGCCCGTCCGCAGCCAGCAGCATGGCCGTCAGCGCAAACGGCAGGGCGAAGATCGAGTGTTCCCACTTGATCATCTCCAGCGTGGTGCCGATCTTCTTCAGAATGCTGGCCATTTCGTGAATTCCCAGTTCTTAGTCTAGAGCCTGCATTTACGGCCTCGAATCGTCTCCCGGCCCCGCGCCACAGTTTGTTGGCAGTAACCGCAGTTCCGGGTTTTGCGCTACTCTATTAACCTACCGAACGTGACACAGCTCACAAGAGCCGGGCCCAAGTTGATGAAATGATGACTTCAATGTTCCCCATGGAGCACGCGCATGAAGAACTCTTCTCCCCTGGGAAGTCCCTATACGCAACTTGACCCCGATGCATTTGTTGCTGATCCCGAGCTGATTCGCGCTTTCGACACACGGTCAACCCCGGTCCCTTGCGAGTCCGAACGCCCGCTCTTTCGCCAGGGCGAGCCCGCCGTGGGAGTCTTTATCGTCCTCAAAGGCGTGGTTACGCTCAGCATGATGTCCCAGGATGGCCACTCCCTCTTCGCCGCGCAGGCCAAGCCGGGTTCCATCCTCGGTCTTCCCGGCGCAATCAGCAATCAACCCTACACGCTGAGCGCCACCGCTGGAGCCGGAGCCGAAGTATGCTTTGTCGGCCGCGACGATCTCACGGCCCTCATGCACGCAGACCCGGCGATGTCGATCAAAATGCTCGAAGTCCTCGCCGCAGAAGTCCGCAGCGCCCGCAAAGCGTTCTCTTAAGGCAGTTCCACAGTGGCAACCAGTTCCAGCTTCTTGCAGGGTGGAGTGGGCCTACTTGGCCGCGATGGCCTCAGGACGCGGTAACTGTGGAACCCCTGTAGTCTGAAGTCGTGCTTGCACTCGCTGTCGCACCTTACATCACCGGAATGCCCGGCTCTCGAACGACTCACGCGCCGCGGCCGCGCTCTCTCGCCGCGCACCCACACCTGCTAAACTCACACGTTGTGTCCCTCGCCGGTCTCGCCATCGCCGTCGCCGCATATCTGCTCGGGTCCATTCCCACGGGATACCTGCTCTACCGCATCTTTCGCCGCCAGGACATCCGCTCTTTTGGAAGCGGCAATATCGGCGCTACCAACGTCCTTCGCGCCGGAGGTAAGGGCCTCGGCGCGGCCACCTTTGCTCTCGACGTCCTGAAGGGCTGCTCGGCCGTGTGGCTTGGCGGCTACCTCGCTTCGCTCTGGATGCCCGCCGTGCCCTTGCGTACTGCCGAGGCCTTCGCGGCTCTCTGCGCCGTGCTTGGCCACATGTTTCCCGTTTGGCTCAGGTTTCGTGGCGGCAAAGGCGTCGCCACCGGCTTCGGGGTGTTTCTGGTCGTTTCGCCGATCGCTGCTCTGGCCGCCATCGGCGTCTTTATCATTGTGCTCGCCCTCAGCCGCTACGTTTCCGTTTCGTCCATTGCCGCGGCCTTCAGCTTTCCTGTCTTTGCCTGGTTTCTCGTTACCGGACCGCGCCCGCCCTTCTTCTTTGTTGCCGGCGCTCTCGTCTCCCTGCTCATCATCGTCAAACACCACCAAAACATCCGTCGCCTGATCGCCGGCACGGAATCCCGGATCGGAGCTCACACGCCAGCATGAGCCGCATCGCCATCTTAGGTTCCGGCGCATGGGGAACCGCTCTCGCGCTCTCACTCGACCGCCGTGGCGGCCACCAGGTCGCGCTCTGGGCGCACTCCCCGGAGCTCGCCAGCCAGATCGTCGACGCCCAGGAAAACACACAGTTCCTTCCTGGATTCCGCATCCCCTCCTCCGTTACCGTCACGGCCGACTGGGCCGATATCACTGCCGCCGACATTGTCGTCTCCGTCATCCCATCCGAGTTCCTGCGCACAACATTGCTACGCGTCCGTTCTCACCTGCGCATCGGCCAATTCGTCGTCAGCGCAACCAAGGGCCTTGAGGACGGCACTCT
Organism: uncultured Acidobacteriaceae bacterium; assembly: GCA_963823805.1. Classification (GTDB taxonomy): domain Bacteria; phylum Acidobacteriota; class Terriglobia; order Terriglobales; family Acidobacteriaceae; genus Telmatobacter. The sequence goes on from CAWGMW010000001.1 coordinate 1,441,664, forward strand.
CTATCGCATGACGAAGGTGCTTTCCGAAACCCTCGAACCGGTCGGGCTTCTGCTTTCCATCGGTGCGCTGTCGGGCCCCAGCTTCGCCTTTGAAGTTGCGCAAGGCCAGCCCACCGCCCTTACTCTGGCCTTCAGCGACCCTGAAGTCGCCGCCCTCATCCAGCAGGAGTTCTCTTCCGAAACCCTCCGCCTTTACACTTCCACCGACGTGATTGGGGTCGAGCTAGGCGGAGCGTTAAAAAACGTCATAGCCATCGCTGCCGGAATCGCTGTCGGCGTCGGTCTCGGCCACAACTCCACCGCCGCGCTCATCACCCGCGGCATCGCCGAGATGACGCGCCTCGCCGTCGCCTGCGGCGCGCGCCGCGAAACCCTCGCCGGCCTCTCCGGCGTCGGCGACCTGGTGCTCACCTGCACGGGTTCGCTGAGTCGCAACCGCACCGTCGGAGAGCGACTCGGTCAGGGCCGCAAGCTGCCCGAGATTCTTTCCTCGCTCGGAGGCAAAGTGGCTGAAGGCGTGCTCACCACCCACGCCGCTCTAGGCCTGGCCCGCAGGCACTCGATCGAAATGCCCATCACTGAGCAGATGGAGCTCATCCTCAACGAAGGCAAGGATCCCCGCGAAGCCATCCGCGCCCTCATGCTCCGCCCCGGCAAAGAGGAGCACTAGAATCGGCCCAGAATCTCTGCTTGCCCTACCTTCGCGCCCGTGAAACCCTGAAGGCTCTCGCCGGCGTCCGAGCCCGCCGCTTCGCCGGCCTCTCAGCTCTCCCGGCAAGCTCCAGCGCGACTCTCATGCACGCGCCGCGCAGCGCATCGGCATTTGCGCGATTCTCCATTGCGCGCGCGACGACCATTCCACCAATGCATAATGCAGCTGTGGCCTGCGCCCGAGCACGAGCATCTCGCCCGCGGCCGTTCACGCTCCGCTCCAGAATGCTCACCATCGCCGTGAACACGGTTTCAAATGCGCGCTTCAGACGCACATCGCCGCGCGTCACATCGGCAGGCAGCGCGACCATCGGGCAGGAGTTCTCCACATCTTCAAAATGCTGGTGCGAGAGATAAGCACGAATCACCTGCGCTCCGAAGTCCGCTGAATTCGGGTTGATCTCCACGCCCTCCCAGCAATTCTTCCACTCCGGGTCAGTGAAAAAGCAATTCAGCGCTTCGACATAAAGGTCGCTCTTGCTCTTGAAGTAGTTGTAGAATCCGCCATGCGTCTGGCCCGCGCCCAACATAATCTCGTCCAGCGACACTTGTTCAAAGCCATGGCGGTTAAACAGCCTGCGGGCGCTCTCGACGATCTTCTTCCTGACTTCGACGCGGTGTCCTTCCGGATATGGCATGGAATCCTCCTGGCCTCACGAGTATCGTGCCACGAGTATCTTCGAGCCGGCTCTCAACTGTCCATCAAAATATGTTCTTGAACATAAATTCTTGCCGTGTTCCCATCGTTCCCAGTTGCAGCTATGAATCTGTGAGGTCGGAATGAAAAACAGCTTCTCAATCTCCCGCCGGCAGGCGCTGGCCGGTGCCGCGGCAGCAGTCGCGCTTTCTGTTTCGCGGCTTCCCGTGCTCGCGCAGCAACCCTCCTCGCCCGCGCAGCCCACTACGGACCAGAAACCCTCGGCGTCTCCCAACCAAGCGCGCACCTCTCTCCATCAGGAGATCGAGCTGAATGCCGCACCGGAGCGCATCTTCCACGTGCTCCTGGATTCCAAGGAGTTCGCTGCGTTCACTGGGATGGCTGCGACCATCGACCCCAGCGCAGGCGGCGCGTTCCACACCTTCGGCGGATTGATAGAGGGCCGCAACATCGAAATCATTCCCAGCAGCCGCATCGTCCAGGCCTGGCGCCCGTCTTACTGGACCCCGGGCGTTTACACAGTCGTCCATTTTGAGCTGAAGGCGTCGACCTCCGGAACGACTCTCGTGCTCGACCACACCGGCTTTCCCGAAGGCGAATTCGACCACCTCGATCCCGGGTGGTACATGCGCTACTGGGACCCGCTCAAAAAGTATCTGGCGACTCATCCGTAGGGGTTCCGGGAAAGGAGAGCGCTAAGCCTTTCCCCGGCACATCCCGCGCCGAAAGACCCGCCGCCGCACCCTCTCGGGCCCAAGCTCCCTTGTCTCTGATCCCTGAAGGCCTTGGCGAAATTGCCGCAACTTTAACTTCGGATGCTCATCGAACAAGCGGAGAACACGGAGTCTTTCTATAGACTTCTTGTTTGAGTGAGCGAAGTTCCCAGGAGCAGTTTTTATGCGTGCAATGCGTGCCGCGGCCTTCACTGGCTACAGCGATCTGAAGCTGGTGCAAGTCGCAAAACCCGCTCGAGCCGATGGCAGAGTTCTTGTTCGCATCACCGCAGCCGGCGTGACCCCTTTGGATCACACGATTCTCTTCGGCGGCTTTCCAAACGTCAAGGCTCCTTTGATTCTCGGAAATGAGGGAGCGGGGATCGTCGAGGATCCGGGCGACTCGTCTTTTGCTGCCGGATCGCGAGTGATGTTCTTTGGCCCCTACGGCCTCTTCGAAGATGGCACGTACAGCGAGTGGATCGCCGCAAGGCCCGAGGATCTCTGCCTGATTCCCGGGGACCTTGACGATGCGACCGCCGGTGGCGCCCCGATTGCATATCTCACGGCACAGACAGCACTCATGCAGGCTGGCTTTGCTCCCGGTAAGACAGTTCTTGCTCCCGCAATCGGCGGGTCGGTCGGCAACGCAGTTACGCAGCTGGCTGGAGCGCAGGGCGCGAAGCTTGCCATTTCAACGACGACAAGCACCTTGAAGGCAGAACAAGCAAAGAGTTTAGGGTACGAGAACGTCATCGATCTATCCATTGAGCCCCTCGCCGATGGAATCAAACGGATCACTGACGGCCAGGGCGTCGACATCGTCATCGAGAGTGTCGGCGGTGCTTTGACGGGACAGGCCCTCTCCGCACTTGCCCTCAATGGCGTGCTGATTACATTGGGATACTCGGCTGGCCGCGCGGCGACGATCGACCTCACCAACCTTATCTGGAAGCGCGCCCAGATGAGCGGTTTCTCGCTCTTCGCGCAGCCGTCGAAAATCATTGCGGAGGCGTGGAGCAAAATTCTCCCCCTGTTTGCCTCCCAAAAAGTGCGACCCGTGCTCGAAAGAACATACCCGTTGGAGGGAGCGCCAGAGGCCCTGCGTCATTTGATTAACGATCGGCCTTTCGGCAGGGTCGTGCTATCCACACAGGCCTGACGCCGCGTGAGCCGGCGGCTGTTCTCTGTTCTGTGTCACCTGTTCCCTGTTTTTTCACCCGCCGGCAATTGCACCTAGAATCAGCAGCGGCTCTTTGCCAGACGCGACAGCGTCGGGCAATCGCTTGTCGGGTGATTCGAGCGACCAGTCTTCTTCGCAGGCAAAGAAGCGCAGAAACGCGCGACGCTGGCCAGTCTCGTATTCGCGGATCGTGCCTCGCAGCATGGGGTAGCGCGTTTCGAGAACGTCGAGGACATTGCGAATCGTGACCGGCTCCGCAACGCCGAGCAGCACATCGCCCTCGACATGCGCCAGGTTGCGTAGGTGATATGGCAGCGAGACCCGCACCGTCGCATAGCTCGTCTTCGCCTCGCTCAACGCGCAGGCCTCCTCATCGCTGGGTTCTACCGAACTCCCTACGTCCCTAACTGAGCGTCTGCACTTCAACCGAGAGCACGGCCGGCAGATCGCGCACGATCGGCGCCCAATTGTCGCCTGCATCGGCCGAAGCGTACACCTGCCCGCCCGTGGTGCCAAAGTAGACGCCGCAATCGTCGAGCGTGTCGACGGCCATCGCGTCGCGCAACACGTTCACGTAGCAATCCTTCTCCGGCAGCCCCTTGGCCAGCGGCTCCCACTCGTTGCCGCCGGTGCGGCTGCGGTAGACGCGCAACTTGCCGTCCAGCGGAAAATGTTCCGAGTCGCTCTTGATCGGCACAACGTAAAGCGTCTCCGGCTCGTGCGCGTGTACGTCAATCGCAAACCCGAAGTCGGTGGGCAGGTTGCCGCTCACTTCGCGCCAGTTCTCGCCGGCGTCGTCGGTGCGCATCACGTCCCAGTGCTTCTGCATGAACAGCACATCGGGACGCGAGCGGTGCATAGCCACATGATGAACGCAGTGGCCGATCTCTGCGTTGGGATCGGGAATGTACTGGCTTCGCAGTCCCTTATTGATCGGCTTCCACGTCACGCCGCCATCGTTGGTGCGGAATGCGCCCGCGGCCGAAATGGCAATGTAGATTCGCTTGGGGTCGGTGGGATCGAGAATGATGGTGTGCAGTCCCATGCCGCCCGCGCCCGGCTGCCACTTGGGACCGGTGCCGTGCCCGCGCAGGCCTGAGAGCTCGTGCCAATTCTCGCCGCCATCGGTCGAGCGGAAAAGCGCCGCGTCTTCCACTCCCGCATAAACTGTCTCCGCTTCGGTAAGCGATGGCTCGATGTGCCACACGCGCTTGAAGTCCCATGGATGCTGTGTGCCGTCGTACCACTGGTGAGTTGTCAGCGGCTTTCCCGTCTCCGGTGACGAATCGTATACGAATTTATTGGGTAGCGCCGTCGGTGGACCCGGAGCGGGAATTGCTTCGTTAGGCAATCCGGGCTGATGCCAGGTCTTGCCGCCGTCGTCAGATCGCTGGATCAGCTGCCCGAACCACCCGCTCGTCTGCGAGACGTAAATCCGGTTGGGATCAACCGGCGAGCCCTTCATGTGGTAGATCTCCCAGCCGGCGAAAAACGGCCCGCTCACTGTCCAGTCTTTTCGCTTGCCGTCGGAGTTGAGAACGAACGCGCCCTTGTGCGTCCCGACAAGTACTCGCACACCACTCATCTTGACCTCCTGCTTACCACAGCCCTTCAATTTTTCCCGTCGACGTTTCAGGCACTGAGGTCGCCTTTTGAGAGAACGCCGCTTTGCCATTCTTCCGAATTTCTCTTGCAAATTGCAAGTATTTTCTGTGGCGCCTCTTGGTTCACTTTGCAGCTTGGGTTGCGGAGACTGAAATCAGGTGCACCGGCCCGAGCAGTCCCGAAGGCAGCAGCGGCGAATCAGCCTTGTAAGGCGTGAAATCGGCGAACGCATATTTCTTCAGCGCCCACGACTGCTGGTCGCCGATCATGCGATTCACCCAGAGATTGGTCACCTTAATCTCAATGCGATTCTCTCCCGGCCTGATTTCGCCGGTAACATCGACCCTGAACGGCGTCTTCCACAAAATTCCCAGATCCGCGCCGTTCACTTTCACCTCGGCGATCTCTCGTACATCGCCGAGATCGAGCCAGAGATGAGTGCCCTGAGCCAGATCGTCCGCCGGCACTTCGATCGTCTTCGAGTAAGTGGCTGTGCCGGAGTAATACTTGAGTGCTTCGTCTGAGAGCGGAATTGGAAAGTCTGTCCACGAGAGAAGGCGGTGGAAGCCGATTGACTCCGGAATTCCTTTGCCCGGCTCGAAGCTCACGCTCCAGTCGCGGTTAAGTGCCAGATCCAGACCGTCGATCGTGGTTTCATGCGTCACAGGCAGATCGAGACTGTTTTGCGTTGCCGCTGCGCGAAAAACAACAAAGGTTGCCCCATACGAATCGAGATGCAATGGAACTGTCGTGCGGCCCTCTGAGATCCGATACGAAAGCGGCTGCGTCGCGCCCGTCGCTGGATCCCATAACTCCGGCGTTTTCCCATCCACCCGGAAGGTTGCGTCGACGCTCTCGGCGTGGTCCTCGCGGTTGTCGACAAAATAAACGTCGCCGACGTTTAGCTTTCGGTGCACAAACATCAGTGTGGTGTCGGCTTCCGGCTTTGTGTACTCCCAATCGCGCGCCACGCCGAGCGCCCCAAGAACATCGTTCGCGCTCATCCCCGTGTACACTCTGCCCTTCCCGACCCTCCGCATCGATTGGCCAGCTGCGGACCGCCTTCCCCATAGCTGATCCGCCACGCGCTGAAACTCCTTCTCATCGTCGGAGAGGCTCGGCGAATCCGTTGGTCGATTTCCCACAAGGACCGCGCCTTGCGTAACCAGAATTTTGATCTGGCGCAAGACCGGCAACGTCATGCGCTGGCTCCGCCCGCCCAGATAGAGAATCTTGTAACTCGTGCCACCCGGAGTTACCAGCTTTCCATCCTTGAACGACAACTCGCGAAGCACTACGTCGCTGTTCACAAAATCGAAGCCGAACCCGTCCGGCGCGTCCTCGATTGCCTTCCATCCAAAGACCGCGGTCAGCGGGCCCTCCTCGCCATAGAAGTAAGCAACGTCAGCGGAGTAATGTCCCTGCTGCAGCAAGTAGGAGCAGCGCGCAAGATAAGTCACCCATGGTCCGGCCTCTTCGGCCCAGGTGTCATTGCGATTGAACCAAAGCCCAAAGGGGCCAAGCGTAAGCCCCGGCGCCAATTCGGGCACGGGCTGATGCGTGGACTCGTGAATCTCGAAGCGGTTCACGCCCAGCGCAAACTCGAGATCAGCAACCTTTTTCAGGTTGTTGGGTGAGAAGGCCCACGCCGGACCGCGCGAGGTCATCGACTCTGCGCCCACAAGATTCTGCCCATAGATGTGCGCGACAGATGCGGCGCCGCGCAGGTCGGAGACGAAGTCGACTTCTGGCCCGGGGCTGCCCGCATAGGTCCACATCGCTCCCATGGGCACATCGGTCTTGCTGCGCATCTCCATATCATCACCGAGAGACGGGCGATGATACTCTAACGCTTCTCCGTAATAACTCATCCCATGGCTGTGTAAGTCGTCAGCAATCTCCCCGTAGTGGTTTTCCGCGAGAAGTTGGCCGAGCGTGCGCCTGAAATCCCAAAGAAAGCGGTCTGTATCTTCGGTGCTCTTGATGACTACGCCTGTAAGTGCAGGCAGCCACGGACGCGCATCGTATCCGCGCCGCTCTTTGAACTCCTCCAGGATATTATCCGTCCAGTTCTGCGGTCCTACTTCGATACTATCGGTGAGTAAGTACGAGATTCCGTCCTTGCCCATGTTCTCCGGGCCAACCGTATCCGCATACATCTTGAGATAGCCGTCAACATAGTTCTTCACGAAATCGCGGTTCAGCTTGTCCACTTCAAGCCCTGTCGCCTCCGCGGGAGCCGGGCCGTTTTCATGGCCAGTAAGCGAGTAACCAATGCGCAGAACCATCCAGTTTCCATCTGGCGGCGTCCACTCAAGCGTTCCATCCGGCCTCATCTTGCTCGTCAAGTCGATCACATTCTGCTGCGGCACAATGAACTGCGGCGCGACTTCGGGATCGCGAATGGCGTAAAAGTCTCGCGCGTTGGCGTAACCGGCGCGCTGCTCCCATTCGTTCATGCGCGCGCCGCTGGCCAGCACCAGCTCCGTGATTTTGTGGTCGTGGTCAGGCGCGCCTGCCGGCTGCACGGGAAAGACGATGCGGAAATACCGCGTCGTCGCCGCATCAAACGAAACCGTCCGCTGCACCAGGCTGCTAAAGGGGATGTCGGCCACCTTCTTGAAGTTCACGCCGTCGTCGCCGTCCTCGATGAACGGCGGAACCGCATTGCTTTCATGATCGAAAACGCTGATCGAATCGTTCAGGCTGGCGAGCGTCACCGCCTGAATCGCCTGCGAATGGCCGTAATCAAACTGCACCCAGCTGTCTTTGTCCGGCGTACTCGCAGGCAAATCAAGCGCGACGGTATTCACATCGCCATCCGAGAGTGCGGCCACATTCGCCGTCCCGCCGCTCGAAGTGACTTGCGGGTTCAAATCCGCCTGCGTCTCGTCTCCGCCGGGAATCCTGTACGCGATCACTTCGGAGTCGGCATAGAATTCAGGAGGAGTCACAATCGTTCCGTCCGCTGCACGCCGCCCTGAGACCGCGAAGTTTTGAAAGATTCCATCAACTTCGGGCGGATGGGCAAGCTTGCCAATGAAAGGCCGCCCGCCTTCAATGCGTGTCGCGGTCCACACCATCTTCTTCATCCCTTGCGCCGCAGGCACCCAGGGTCCGCCGGTTTCGCTCCAACCGGGCGAGCTGGCAATGGCCACCTCCATGCCCATGGCCCGCGCCGTGGTCACAGCAGTCTTGAAAGCCTGCTTCCACTCCGGGGTCATGTAAATCAGCCGCTTTGGAACCACCTGCGGCGTGTCGATGGAACCCTCGAAAATGGTCACTCCGCCTATTCCCACGCGGTGCATCCATTCGAGGTCGAGCTCGATTCCCTGGTCTGAGATGTTGCCGTTCATCCAGTGCCACCACGCGCGTGGCCGTGCTCCGTTGGGCGGATCGAGGAATCCTCGCAGCAGCGGATCGTCGTTCGCAGCCGCTATCGCTTGCGGATCAACGGGAGCCTGTGCCCGAATCGGGAAACTTACAGAGCAAGCTGCGCAAACCAGAGCTGCAAGAACTGATCGGGAAGCTTTCATAACGAACCATTGTAGAGTCGTTGTTTCAAGAGGAGAAGTCCGATCTGTCGCTCACGATAGCTTTCCGGAAGCAGATGTCGCGCGGTGAGCCGGCGAAGATTGCGCCCTCCAAGCGGAGACGCGCTTGCGCGCGGGACGCCGGCGGGATCGATGCTTTCGATTGGATGTGTGGACTGAGAACCTAGAACGTGAACGCGAGGCCGGCGCTGAGGCTGCGCTGATCGTCCGCGAACAGAAGCAGCGAACCGTCGCTCAGAATATAGGGGTGATAGCCCTGCGCGAGCAGATTCCTCACCTCGAGCAGCGCTTCAAGGCCTCCAGATCCGTCGCGCGTGACGTGAATGGGCTGTCTGAGCCGGGCGTTGAGAAACGGCGATGCGGTGTCCTCCGCGAACGGCGCGACTTCAGTCACAATGCCGTCAGGCTGCCAGCGATAGCTCGCACTCCAGCGGGTTCCAGTGCCATCCAGGGTTCCCGAAAGCGAAATCGCGTAGGTCTGGGCGCGCCGCGGATGGGCCGAGGCGAGCACCTCGGCTAGCGGAGTTGCCTGCGGCATTACGGGCATCACCAGCGCGGAGCCGCTCGCATAGCTCACTCGCATCTGATTTTTTCCGGTCAACCGATGCTCCACGCTGGCCTCAACGCCTGCGGATGAGAACGACGGCCCGGCAGCGCGCAGCAAACTGCTCGCCGGATCGAAAAGGATTCCCGCAGCCACGGGGGAATCTTCCGCGGCGCCGTGATCGAGCGCCTCGAGCACCGGATTCTCGATGCGATCGGAGTAAACCAGTACGGCCATACCTGAAGCGTCAGTCTGCCGTTCCCAACCGATCTCCTGGTGAAGTCCACGTTCGATAGCAAGGCCGCCGTCACGCATCGACAACACCGGCAGCCACGCCGTCACCTCAGATTCATCTCCGCCGGAAATCCGATCGGGTGCCATCGTAGCCAACCGGTAGCGCAACGTGTTGGCGCCTCGGTGCCATTCGACGTCGGCATAGGGAAGCATTGCGGTCACTGTGCTTGGCGAGTCTCCGCCGAGCCGCCCAATGACTGCGGTCGAACCAACCTCCGCATCGATCGCTGGGCCAAATTGCATCGTCTCGAAGCTGCGCACTGCGGCTTCGTCCAGACCTTGATCTCCTGCTCCCTCTATCTCAGGCGCCATGCTGACGGCAGCAACCGACTGCACCGATCCGGCCATGCCCAGATCCTGCCGGAAGCCCAACATCGATTCCATGTTGCCATCGGTGCCGGGTGCAAAATCAACGCGCGCCAGCAACTCCCGGCTGTCCGCCGGAGTGTCTTCCACGGTCGTCGAGAAGCGCTCGCCGCTCTCACCGAAAGTTCCCGCCTGGCCAGTCGCCATCAGGCGGGCCTTGAGCTTCGGCCTTGAGCCCGAGCCGTCTGAAACCACAACCAGCGGCCCATCTTGAAGCCAACGCAGGAGCGGCCGGTTCGCCGCGGAGCGCAACGTCCAGGCCCAGTCGTCCTTCTGGGAATTGCCGGCGCGCGGTTGCGCTGGAAGCCATTGGATGACTTCGTACAAAGTATTGAGCGTGAGATTGACGACGACCGCGCCCTGAACTCTGATGTTTTCCCTGAGGGAAGGCAGGAAGTAAGGCCCCGTTGCCTTAATGGCATAGCGACCTGGCGCAAGTGCCGAGATGGCAAAACGGCCTGTACTGTCGGTGTAGACGCTGGTCACAACGCTCTGGTCGGAGCGGAGAAGCTGGACTTCTGCACCGATCTGCGGCACGCCAGCCGAGTCACGGACCAGGCCGGACACTGACGCCCGCGCCGCTCCGAATGTTGGAGCGGCACCAAAGACGATCAGCACGGCCAAACCGGTGAGATGGGTAATTCGAGTCATCAGCAGATCTGAAACCCCACCGCGTCCCTGGCTCAGTTCCTGAAAACACAAACCGTGCAAGCTCCTGAATTCTCAAGTTCAGCTGGCGTCTGCACGGATTGATACCTATTCGACGACAAAAGGAGCCGATTGCGCAATCTCTTGTTTCGAGATCGCATCGTTGATCTTCACTGTTACTGCGTACTTGCCGGGCTCCAGACCACCAATATCAAGGGATTTCTCCACTGTCAACTGGTCGCTGTGCTCGCCTAAATCCTTTGAATCCATTTGCTTCTGTAGAATCACAGTCCCTGTGGCGTCCGTGATTTGGTAGGTAACCGTCGCCGAGTTACTCTTGGTAGCCTCGTCGATCCCAAGATTGTAAAACTGCATCCAGAAATTCAGATCCTGGTTACGCTTGAAGCTAACAGGCGTTGCCGGGTTCGACATCACGCGTGGCCTGACATGCCAATTGCTGATAATGAAGCTTCCATCGCCGATGTCGCGGGACGGTACTATATTCATCTGGTCGGCCAGAATCAGCGATGATGCTCCAAGTTTGTCGTCCTCGTACGTCGGAACATTGAGCGCCCTACCGTAAATTCCAATGTGATCCGGGTTGTTTACATCCTTGATCGCAATATCCAGGCGGTAGAGGCCGGGTTGCAGCGGGAGCGACTTCTGATAAAGCCTCCGGCCATCGAGAGCCTTTTCGAGCAACTCTGACGGCTCTTCAACCTCGACCGTATCCTCGAAGGTCTGCACATTCTTGTGCATGATCGTCGTCACTTTGCCCAGGATGTTCACCACACCCTTCGATACTCCGTCCTTGGTCTCGAACGTGATGTCGCGATTGCGCAACTGAATCGTGATCGGCACCAGGTCCATGCTGTCGGTCACCTTCACGAAGTCCGTGCGCACATCGAACGGGAACGGCGGGCCGCTCAGCAGCTTGTGCGTTGAGCTGAAGGCGTCGAGGGCGGCGTCAAGATCGCTGAACTTGATCGGGGGCGGCGCAAAAATCTTGGAGGCCAGCTCAATGCGATCGAATTCCTTGCCTTGCTGGCCTTGACCCTGCGGACCGGTGCCGAGCTCTTCCAGGCCATTCCCCTTGAACCGGTCGGTCTTACCTTGGTGGTTCATCTCTTCGTATTGCGTAAGGCCAGCGCCGGGCACCATTTTCAGCGCATCTTTCTCGCTTCTGTCGATGGTGAAGTGGTAATCGCCGCACTGGCAGGTATCCACGAACTCCAGATCGACGTTCTCGCCGATGCCCTCGAGATATCGGTAATGCCAAACCTCGAACGGGAATGTGGACGTCTCTCCTCCGCCTTCATCCTGGGGCCGCTCGTACATGCCACCCGAGGGATGGGAGTCAATCGAGTCCGGCGGACCCCAGGTGATATAGATCCGCCCGCGATCGGTCTTCCAACCCGGTTTGCCGGCCGCAAAGTGGTCGTTTGCATATTGAATGCGCCGGTAGTGCTCTTCGCGGAATGAGTTCTCTTCAGAATCCGGATCGGGGTTGCGTCGCTGCCAGAAATTCTCGATGAATGCCTCGCGCTCCTCATCGTTGGCCAGGCTCAGAAACGCTTTGCGTTCATCGTCGGAGATAATGTAAGGCACTTCCTCGTTCAGCCAGGTCTTGTACGGCCCCTTCAACTCCTGGCGCAGTTCTCGCTGAGCCTTGTACCGCTCCTTATCCGAGAGTTGGCGGTTAAGAGGATCGGATTGCTGGTCCTGAGCGGCCGGCGGCGTTGCCTGCTGCTGACCTGCGGCGGGAGCGGCGTCGCTTTGCTGCGCTACGATTCTTCCGGTGGGCGCCCAAATGAGGCCGCAACCAAGAGCGGTGAAAAGAAGACGGCGGCTAAAGAACATCATTGCCTTTGATACTCCTGCAATCTCTTCATTTTACGGCTAGTTTACCCGTCGGGCAAGGTTCGGCGCGCGGCCGGTCGCCGATTGGACGCTTCGACGGCCCGAATGTCAACGCTTCGGCGACGCTCCGCGAGCGGGAATCCACAAGATTTGGTAACGCTGCGGCTCGCTGGAGCAACCTTCCGCCGTCCAAACCTAAGCTTTGTGGCCTTCGGGCCTTGAGCGCCTGGCGAACAATCCGGCATCCCCGTAATGCGGTGCTTCACCGCTACTCGCAGCAATCAAGAAGTCTCTGCGCCCGGGAAGGGACTTCGACCGTTGGGAACCTTTTTCCGCTCCTTCGCGTACACTGGAGTGTAGAAAAACAAGGATTTCATACCCTCATGAAGAAAATCCTTCTTATTGCTCTCGCTGTGCTCGTTGCTACCGGCCTGGTGGCTTTCATGGTCCACAGGCAGCAAGCAGGCTACACCAAGGTTTACACCGCCACCCTGACGCGGGAGGATCTTTCCACCGTCATCAGCGGGACCGGACAGATCAAGCCCACGAACTATGTGAATGTCGGCGCAACAGCCATGGGCCGCATCACGCATCTTTATGTGAAGGAGGGCGAGAAGGTAAAGAAGGGCGAAGTGGTGGCATCCATTGAAAATGTGCAGCAGGAAGCCAACGTCGCCGGCCAGCAAGCTTCAATCGCCTCGGCGCAGACCGACATCGCCTCCTACATCGCCGCTGAAAAAACTCAGCAGGCCAACGTGCAGCATGCGCGTGCCGACCTCGAGCAGAAGCAGCTCGACTGGAACCGCGCCCAGGCCCTCTACAAAGACGGCATCGACTCGAAGCAGGAGTACGACGCCGCCAAAGCAGCTTACGATCTCAACGTCGCAGATGTAGCCCAGGCCGAAGCCCAGCTCAATCAGGCCCGGGCCAACACGGCTTCGGCGCGCGGCCGTCTGCGTTTGCAGCAGGCCGATCTCAAGGTCAACGAGGACCTGCTGAATCGGACCATCGCCATCGCGCCGTTTGACGGCATTGTCACAAACGAGCCGCTACGCGAAGGCGAAACTGTCGTCGAGGGCATCCAGAACACCGAGGGCTCCACCTTAATGACCATCGCCGACATGAGCGTCGTCACCGCCGAAGTCAAGGTGGACGAGACCGACATCGTGAATGTCCAGCTCGGCCAGTCCGCCGAGGTCACGGTCGACGCCTTACCCAACAAGGTCTTCAAGGGGCACGTCACACTGGTTGGCGATCAAGCCCTCTTGCGCTCGACGGGAGTCGCCACTTCGCAGTCCACTACTGGCACCGAAGAGGCCAAGGACTTCAAAGTTGTGGTGACTCTCGACAATCCGTCCGATGAGCTTCGTCCCGGGCTCTCCTGCACCGCGAAGATCACCACCGCGCACAAGACGAATGTGCTTGCCCTGCCCATCCAGGCGTTGACCATGTACGATCCGGCCACCGCCAATGCCAAATCCGGCGGCGTTCAGGCGGCGTCCAACACCACCAAATCGAACCCGGTGCAAGGTGTCTTCGTCATGCAAAAGGATCCCCACGGCAGGTTGCGCGCCAGCTTCGTGCCGGTCACGACGGGCATCACCGGGGCTACCGACATCGAGGTGGTCTCCGGCCTGAGCAACGGCGAGGAGATCGTCACCGGCCCCTACAAAACTCTGCGCGACCTCAAGCAAGGCGCGTTGCTCAAGCGCGACAAGTCTGTACCAACGCTTTCCACCGGCAGTTCGAGTTGATGTGCCGGCAGACGGCAGTTGAAATTCGAAAGAGGATGAGTCTCAGATGGCTTTAAATGGCGTTGGCATCGAGGAACTTCCGCAAACCACGGTCGTCAATGCGAACAACGTCATCGTCGTCGAGGATCTTTGGCGCACCTACGATATGGGCTCGGAGCAACAGGTCCAGGCGCTGCGCGGAGTCTCGCTGCGCATTCGCCACAACGAATATGTGGCCATCATGGGACCCTCCGGCTCGGGCAAATCCACGCTGATGAACCTGATTGGCTGCCTTGACACGCCCTCCAAGGGCCGCTACTGGCTCAACGGGCAGTTGGTCAGCGATCTCGACGACGACCAGCTCGCGCGCATTCGCAACAAGGAAATCGGCTTCGTATTCCAGACCTTCAATCTTCTCGCCCGTGCAACCTCGCTGCACAATGTGGAGCTGCCCCTCATCTACAACGGCACTCCAGCCGCGGAGCGCTTGATCCGCGCCCGCAAAACCCTGGCCGATGTGGGCTTGGAATCGCGCATGATGCACAAGCCGAACGAGCTCTCTGGCGGCCAGCGTCAGCGCGTCGCCGTTGCCCGCGCGCTGGTCAACAACCCGTCGATCATCCTCGCCGATGAGCCCACCGGCAACCTCGACTCCAAAACCGGCCTCGAGATCATGGCTCTGTTCGATCAGCTCCACGCTCGCGGCAACACCATCGTCCTTGTCACCCACGAGGCCGATATCGCCCAGTTTGCTCATCGCGTCGTCCACATTCGCGATGGCCAAATCTTCTCCGACGAGCCCTCCGCGCGCGTCCGTTAATCGTCGAGACTCAAACAAAATCTGCTGGCGCCGCGAAGCACCCCGACGCGCCAGTTTTCCACATTTTTCCGCCCGATCTTTTCTCCGCGTTCATCAAACCGCCTTGACTTTAGGTCGAAACGGGTCCAAGATTTCCACAGAATGTGAGGGAAGAAACGCAGGCGGTCAGGGTGGCCGCTCAGCGAACGTCGGAAATCATCCTGGCCTTCCTTCTTCCCCTTCCCGATCGGCGACTTCTCGCGCCGTCCCCCATCGCGCCGGGCGTTGCGCCTTGGAACCAGGCTCTCCTCGCGTTTGTTTGCCGATCAAGATTGTTGCAAGTCTCTATCAGTGCAAGGTTTTGCATCCGCTGATCCCGCAGCGTGACATAAGTTTTTTTCCAGTTTCCGCGGATTTCTCGCCGGTCGATGCTGCAAGTTGCATTTTCTTTCGGAAGCCTGAAGTGTTGGTTTCCCCTTTTATAAGCGCATTCAACTGGCATTGCGCCGAGCGGAGGAGTTCATTCAATGGTTGTCACTTCACAATGGATCGGGCACAGAGTCTCAGGGCTTTACGTGGGCGCAAGCAACGTCCGCCGTTATTTTTCCAAGCGTGTCACCAAGATCGAACTCCGGCTCGACCATTTGCTCATCGAATGTGGGCTCTCTCCGAATTTCTGGCAAGATCATCCGGAGATTCATGATCCAAGGTTGTGCCTCTGGCTGGAATCGAAGCAACGCAACGGCAATGGGCACTCGCCGGTTCCCCTCGCCATGATCCCCTCGGGAAACAATTCCTTCATACTCGGCCCCGCCGCCAAGGAAACGGCAACTCCAAAGCTCTACGAAATGGGAGAGGCTCATGAAAACGGCCTCAACGCCGATTGAACTCGAGACGCGTGCCGCCGAAGCCCTGACGGCCCTGCTTGGGCGCGCCTCTGCCATCAAGCTCGTCGAGCTCAAACGCGAATCCTCACCCCGCGCTCGCTCCTGCGCTATTCTGGCCCGCATTAATATCCTCGGTCACAGCCATACCCTGGCCTGCGAAGTCAATCGCAATGGGGATCCGAGTAGTCTGCGCAAAGTGCTGCGCGAGTTGCAAAGCGCCGCCGCGTCTCTTCACTCCGATGCGACGCCTGTTCTCATCGCGCCCTACCTTTCGCCTGAGGCGCAGGCGCTCTGCAAGCAAGCCAAGGCCGGCTTCCTCGACTTCGAAGGCAATGCCCGCCTGATTGTGGGCGAGGTCTTCATTGTCATGCGTTCCCTGCCCCGCGTCGCTGCAATTCGCGCTTCCGCCGCGTAACGCAGATCGTCCGCGCACTCCGCTCCATGTTCGTTTTGCCCCGCCCGCGCGACGGTGCTAGACTGCGCCAATGGCCGCCAAAAAGAAGCCCAAGAAGAAATCGACGACATCGAAGAAAGCTAAAACCAGAAAGCCGCCGCAGCCGGCAAAGAAGCGGCTGGCCAAGAAGAAAACCGCTCCGAAAAAAACCATAGCCAGGAAAACCGTAGCCAAAAAGAAGGCGCCGGCGAAAAAAACGCGCGCAAAAGCCCCTGACAGAACGAGGCGAAGCAAAGACCTACAGCTGGATTCGCTGGAACCCTCGCCACAAGTCTCAGGAGTGGAATCGGGAGATCTCGAGGGCTTATCGAACGTCGAGAGCGCGGATTCCGAAAGTGTTGACGAGTTGTTGGAGGAAGGAAACGCGTTCGAGGCAGGGATCGTGTCGGGCGTGGAAGACTCCAGAGGACGCGAGGGGCAGCAAGTTCGCACGCGCGAAGTGCCGGAAGACGACGTGCCTGAAGAGTATCTCAACCAGGACTAAGCGGGCCGCGCGACAGCACTTGGTCGCGATCATCTCAACTTCGGTCTCGGTCAGCGGCCAACGCGCCAACTCCGGTTGCAGAGCGGATCCACTGAAGGTCTTCGCAAATTGAGGCCTTCGCAAATTGAAGCCTTCGCAAAAACGTGCAGAAAGGGGTAGAGAGTATGCCAGTCTCATTCGCGCGCGACATCAAGCCGTTGTTCAGGCCAATCGACGTTCGAACACATGAACAGATATGAAATCTTTCTCGATGACTACACCTATATGTCGGATCCCTCGCGCGATCACGGCAACGCGCAGGCTGTGGAGGACACCTTGGTCGATCAGTCCATGCCTCCGGGCGGCCCTTTCTGGAGCGCCGATCAGTTGAGCCTTTTCAAGCAATGGAGAAGCGACGGTTATCAGCCATAATAGGGCGGGACAGCGCGAATCCCGGGCTTCGAAAGGCAGAGATGAAACCCCATCCCGCCAAAGCCGGCCTCTCTGACAACTCTATCGGCGCACGAGCGGGGAACCCACCCAGTGGGTGGGTCGCGTGCCGTAAATGCCGCTGATTGGCAGCGTCTTCAGCGGCTACGTTTGGGTCGCTCTGGTAGTCCGAGTGTGTGGTTGAGGCGCTTGTAAAACCGGAGACTTTCGAAGAGGGATTTGCCATCCTCCTCGTCGTCGTTGTCATCATCGTCGTCGTGAGCGTGAGGGTCTCTTAAGTATTGACGCCTGTATTCTTCCTCGTCGAAAATGACTCCGTGTTCGTCTATGCAGGGCTTATCTTTGGGTGGATCCACGGTCTTTTTGTTTCCCACCAACTCATCGAAATCAAAGTAGCGGTCACAAGTTTTTGCGTCTGCGCATCGCTCGCAGTCGATCCAGGGATCGCAGACCTTGAACACGGGAGCGAGTTCGGCGCCGTCCCTGTTGCGGGTGACGGACGCGACTGACTTCGGGTCCGGCTGCGGCTTACGTGGAAGGTTGTTGGAAGCGATCTGAAGGCCCCAAAGGAGCTGGGCGGCTTTTTTCGAGTCGATGCGAGAGTTGAGAATCGCCTGGAAGATCGTCCCAAGCGATTCCTGAATGGCGCGAGAGTCCTCGGGGATGGGGAACGCGATGTCGTCTGTGACGCCGAGTTTGGTGGTTGAATGTTGACGGGCGTGGTAGTAGCAGAAGGCGTGGCCTTTGAGGGCGGGCGATTTGCACTGTTCCCCGCCTGGTTTGATATGTCGGCATGCCAGATACATAACCGCCCCCCCCACCCCTTTCTAGGGTTAAGTGCCTTTAAATGAGCCACCTGTACGTTCGACCAATTGCTCCAAATGCTTGGAAATATTGGAGTTAGCTGGTCAAAGTCGTCAAAACTAAGGACTTAGGGGCGCTTTTTTCGGACCTTGCGCCGGTTTGGCCAGATCGCCCGGTGAAAAAGGGATGGGCGGCCACAGATGCTGTAATCCCCTTCATCACCCCAGCGACGAAGACCTGTCGCCGGGGACCCCGAAGCCAGCACCTGCGAACCGCCCGTCTTTGAAGGAGACTTCCCCTACTAGAAACAAGTCTAGCGAAATGCTAGAAATAATCGGCAAACTTCAAGAAAATATATTTTGTTTGGAATGAGAGGGATGGCGCAGAGTGAGAGGTGGCGTGGGGTTGACAGGAAGTTAGCGGGGCTGACGGGGCGGGCGCAACAAGTTCAGTTGTTTCCGTACGCCCGTAGGTCTTCAGGGCTGATCTCCGCTGAAGGAACGAGCTTGTAGTGCTTTTCGTCCACGATGACAACTCGTCCGTCTTCGACGGCAAGCTCGAACATGGCTATTTTCTTCCCCTGATCGGGCAGGTCTATGAATTGGGCTGAAACCGACCTGCACTTTAGGTTTGGAAACTTCTCGGCACAGCATGCGATGTCCTGCTTGGTTTGTACAACTGCGAGCTGGTCTTTTCCGCCCTTAGCTTGGACGGGAATTACGTATTGCGCTCCTTCGTTGTTCAAACCAACGTAGACCTCGTCAATCTCGATTTGGCCAATTCCTTTCACCGTTGTTCTCATATGGTTTTGGAGGGAATATGCGGTGACTCCGAGGAACACGTCGATCAGGCGGTTATATCTGACCTTTGCTAGCAATGCTTGTTCGTCATTGAGAGCGTAGGCGCCGATGATTTCCGGTGTGGCATCGGGAACCTTGATTGACCTGAGCTCAGCGTTAGGCACGATCCTATTGATCCGCACGAGGCGAAATTCGTAGTGTGAGCGTCCGGCGCCTTCAATTGTCCATTGCATGCCCTTTGGCTGGGTGAGAATGATCTTTCTTGGCATGGGTGTGCGATACCTAATCGCGTACACAACGTCGCCGAGATTCTTTGGGATGTCGATGCGGAGAGTTCCGGCGGCGCGTTCGAGATCTTCGCGGGCGAACTCGATCCTTGTATCGCCTTTCTTGTATTCACCGAAGCCTCGGCCAAAGAATATGTGCTCGAGCAATTGTTTATATCTGTTTTCTTTCGGTTCGGCCAAAGTTCCCCCCTAAACTCCGATCATTCTTCGCACCGATGCTTTAAACGTGGGCCCCTTTTCCGGGCCGCTCGACATAATTATCCGATGTGGGGCCTGTTTCTCCTCCTAAAATGGAGCTTTGAACCATGACGGATAACCGATCTCGGCGAAGTCGGAGTGCCCTGATGTCGCGCATTGGCGGCAAGGACACAGCTCCGGAGATGTTGGTTCGCCGACGTCTTTACGCGCTCGGGTACCGATTCCGGCTTCACCGTCGCGATCTTCCAGGTACTCCCGACATCGTATTCCCATCGCGCAGAAAGGTCATTTTTGTGAATGGCTGTTTTTGGCATGCGCATCGGTGCCGTATTGGCCAGCCGCCGAAATCGCGGCTCGAATTCTGGTTGCCGAAACTGGAGCATAATCGAAAGAAGGACGCCCGGTGTAGACGTGCACTTCGCGCTCTCGGATGGGGGGTGCTAACGGTCTGGCAGTGCCAGCTAAAGTCGGAAAGGCGTCTCGAATCATTACTTGTCTCTTTCTTAACAGGCAGCTAAGAGATTCCGATCGACAAGGCTTTGTATAACAGGTAAGCTGATAATCGAGGTGGGGTGAGAGTGCGTCCGATCGGAATTGACTTATTTGCTGGCGCAGGGGGGCTTGGTCTCGGTTTCGAACAGGCCGGGTTCGACGTTGTGGCCGGTGTCGAACTCGATCCTATTCACTGCGCCGTGCACGAATTCAACTTCCCTCGCTGTGTTGTGATTCCAGAGTCAATTTCAGACTTGACTGGCGAGGAGATCAGGCGTCGATGTGGATTGGGGTCTAGGCACGTCGACGTTGTTTTCGGTGGCGCGCCCTGTCAGGGGTTCTCGTTAATAGGCCATCGTGCGCTCGATGATCCGCGCAACAAGCTCGTGCGGGATTTCCTGCGCATCGTGACTGAGTTAAGGGCCTCATACTTTGTTTTTGAGAATGTCAAGGGTCTGACAGTTGGGACGCATCGTCAATTCTTGGAAGAGCTTATCGAAGAATTTCGGTGCGCCGGGTATCATGCGCGGTTGCCTTGGCGGGTTTTGGATGCGGCCGATTTCGGGGTCCCGCAGCATCGCGAACGGTTAATCCTAATGGGTGCTCGGAAGGGGCTTCGGTTACCCGATTACCCATCTCCAGCGTTTCGACCGGCCGATGCTCCGGCGCGCGGGTTTCTGCCACGGGGCCCGTGTTGTCGGGATGCACTCGGCGATCTCCCCGACGCCGAGGAATTTGAGGAACTCCTGGAACGCGACGAGGTCTCGGCGCGAGCGTGGGGTCGACCGAGTCGTTACGCAAGGGAGTTACGTTGCGCAGACGGTGCTTCATGGCATTTCGGCTATATGCGTGCGTGGAACCGAAAGCTGATGACGTCGAGCCTTCGGACGGAGCACTCGCTGATTTCAAGGCGTCGTTTCGGCGCCACAAGCCCTGGGTCGGTTGAGCCGATTTCCCGCTTTTACAAACTTCCTGCTGAGGGCCTTAGCAATACGCTCCGTGCCGGGACCGATTCTTCGCGAGGCGCGTTCACAAGCCCGAGACCAATTCACTACGGTTATCCGCGTTGCGTCACCGTACGTGAAATGGCAAGACTACACGGATTTCCCGATTGGTTCCGTTTTCATGAAACCAAGTGGCACGGGGCCAGACAGATTGGCAACTCGGTTCCGCCCCCGCTCGCTCGGGCAATCGCGCTCGAAATCGGTCGGGCGCTTGGCTATGCACCAAGGCGCCCGACGCGTGTGGTGCCGTTGGGCGACGCGAAGCTGCTGCGCAAGGATATGTCGCAAGCGGCGGCTCATTTTGGCGTCTCGGTTCCGATCGGAAAGCGGGATCGAAAGAGCGGCGCGAAAAAGCGCAAGCAGCACGAGATTGAGGCCGAGCTCGCGCTTGCACTCCCATTCGGTGAAACTGCGCATATTGGCTTTTAAGTTCGAATTCGTTCATTGCGTCCGCGCGGCTCCTCGCCGTGCGGATTGTTATTTGCGGTTGGCGGCGGTCGCGCTTTTGAACTCTTGCCTTGGTGCGGAACGGAGAACAAAAGCAGATCCCTAGACTCCGCTGAAGAGCGCTGCGCTCGGGATGACATAGCATGGGCGGGCGCGGATCTGGGGCCGGGTTTCGCCGCGCTCCAATTCCGACTCAGCACCCTCATTCAGCCGCCTCGATGCTGTTTGCCGGTGAGTCACTTCCGGATTGGCGACCCTACTCCCGCGACCGTTGCGATAGAATCCTCGGTAGTCAACTTCCCCCTACGATCCCAAATCCGGCGGTGCCTGCATGATGGAACTGAGCCGAGCGAGTGGCCGTAATGCGGCCATCCTTTCGCTGGAGCCGAGCGCGCAGAGCGGTGTGAGCGCGACGAATCCAGATCCCAGGAATCAACCCCTGCAACAAATCGCGTGGAAAATCTGCGCGTGCGCAGGAGCGCTGGCGCTGGCGGCGTTCGCCGGCATCGGAGCGCGCGCACAAGAGCAGACTCCCACCGCGCCGGTTGGTGACATTTACGAGTCCGGCACTCCGCAGCCGGTGGAACAGGCCTTTCAGAAGCTTTACGGGATCACTGCAGAAATCACTGCCAACCCCAGCTCCTTGTATGTGCAGGGACAGGTGGACAAGTCGCAGTGGCCGGAAGTTGACCAGGCTCAGGCGCAATGGGATAACGCGATGCTGCAGTCGGGCACTGAGTTAACGCAGGACCAGCGGAACGACGTTGTTCCCTGCGTTGCCCATTTGAACGCCGCCATCGACGACATGAAGCGGGGCTACGTCATCCAGATCACCCAGGAGTCGAACTCTGCGGCTCAGAGCGAGGCGCAGCTTCTCTATGGCGAGGGCAAGCAGGAGTTTGCGAAGTGCCTGGCATCAGGCGTCGCGACAGACGCCGGAAGCACGCCGGGGTCGACGGCAGGCAACACGCCGGGGACTACAGGAGGCAGTACTCCGGGGACCAATGGCGGAGGCACTCCGGGCACGCCGCCGCTGGGATCACCGCAAACACCGCAATCCGCGAACCCGCCTTCGACCCCCAGCACGAAGCCGATGCTGAAGGCTCGCATTACGAATGAGCCCGATCAGCCCTCGAACGGTGGACCCGGCCAGCCCTCCAACAATGAGCCCAGTCCGTCCTCCAACCCGATGAACAACACGGTGCAATACCTACAGGGCATGGCCTCCGGCATGGGGAACTGCATCCAGGGCCTGGGGAATTTGTTTGCCGGCCTGGGCTACTTTGCGGAAGGCGATTTCACCGATGCTGCAAATGCCTGAGGAGTGACTCCCGGCGATTCCGTCACCCTGAAGGCCATTGCCGCCGAGCTCACCACGCCTGTTGTCGGCAGCAATATCTCCGCCTACGATCAAGGCGTCGTCGCCGGCCGGCGCATCTGCAGCTACGTCCTCATCCCCGGCGCGACAAAAGCCGCCGGCGCCGTGCTTAAGGGGAGGGCGCCTCCGCCGCCTGTCAGTGCCCCAGCGAAGATACCCATCTCGGGCAACGCGCTTGAGAACGCCATCAACGAATCCCCCAAGAGTATTGCCAATGAGCCGGTCCAGGTGCAAAACGGGGTCGCGCAGCTTGGAGATTTTGTGGACAATGGCAGCTTTGCCGACGTTTATAAATATGGCAAGGCCAGCGTGATCAAGCTCGCCAGGAGCGATGCAGATGCAGCGGGATACGGCCCGGCGTCGATCAAGGGACAGTGGGACGGCTTTCACCTTCTGAAAGAAGCCGAGATCGATGGGCCCGAGCTTTCGGACTTCCAAGCCGGCAATGAAGACACGCCTGCCTCGGTTGTAGCCGACGACGTGACCAAGAAGTATCCCGGCTCATTCCAGTTGTCTAATAGGGCCTACAATAAAATGCTCCCCGCCCAGCAAGGCAAGATCGTTTCCGCAATTCAGGATTTGGATAACAAACTCATCGCCAAAGGCCTGGGCTCGATTGACCCCAACCCAAGCAACCTGACAATGCAGCCGGTCGGCGACGGCTTCAAAGCCATCCTCCACGACACCGACATGATCTACGACCAGGATGGTCTGCAGAAATTAGCGAATGGTACGTTGCCCAATGGCCTGGTACCCAGAGGCGTGCTCGACGCCGGGCTCGCGTTGGGTGGTGCGCCGAAGTTGCTCGAGGGGCCCTGGACGCTTCAGTCACTGATGGAAACGCTTCAGAATGCCCGCATGCAGCGGCTGCTTCCCCCGCCTCTCCCCGAGAGCAAATTACTGTCGACACCTCAAATGAACCAGCCCAGCGGGACGGTACCGGTAGCGCCCAAATGAGAGCGTTTGCCGTCAATGCGAATTGGGCCATCGCTGCGGGAGCGCTGGCGATGTTTGCGGCATGCCGAGGTCAAGCGCTGACACGGCGTGCTCTTCCGAAGGATTTTTTCCGCAGCCTGTAAGGCCCGCCATCATTTCGCCTGAACCGGATGCCGGGATGAATCCCCGGTCTACCTGTTCGCCTGGTCGCTGCTTTTCAGATTTCCAGAATCACCGGCATAATCATTGGCCGCCGGCCGGTGCTCTTCTGGATGAGCCGCTTCAGCTCGACGCGCACACGCTCGGTGACCATGCCGTAGTCGGACTTCTGCTCCGCGCTTAAGCCATCCAGCGTCTTGAGCACCGTCAAGCGCGCTTGGTCGGTAACGTCGGCGCCGCCGAACCCGCGCATCAGCACTTCAGGCTCGCGCTCCACTTTCCCGGTCTTTTTGTTGATCGCCATCACCGCCAGCACCACGCCGTCTTCTGACAAAATGCGCCGGTCGCGGATGACCAGATCCTCGACCACGTCGATCGACGAGCCGGAGTCGATGAGGATGCGTCCCGCGGTGACTTTTTCCTTCTTGCGCGCATCGTCCTTGTCCAGCTCCAGCACATCGCCATCTTCAATCACGATGGCATGATCCACCGCGCCCGTCTCCATGGCGAGCTTGGCGTGTTGCCGCAGAAAACGGTAGTCGCCGTGAATCGGAATGAAGAACTTGGGCCGCACAAGATTGATCATCAGCCGCATCTCTTCCTGGCTTCCGTGACCGCTTACGTGGATCAGCCCGTGCTGCCCGTCGTCGTAGATCACGTTGGCTTCGCGCCGGCTGAGGTGGTCGATCACTCTGAAAATCCCACTCTCGTTTCCGGGAATGATTCTCGAGCTGAGCACCACGGTGTCGCCCGGCTCAATGTGCGCGTGCTTGTGATTGTCCACCGCCGCGCGGCTCAACGCGCTCAGCGGCTCGCCCTGCGTTCCGCTGATCAAGATCATCAACTGTTCCGGCGGAAAGTCGCGAATCTGTCCGGGATTGATCATCAGCCCCGGCGGGATTTCGATATAGCCCAAATCCTGCGCGATCTCCGTGCTCTCGACCATCGAGCGGCCCACGACGGCCACCTTGCGGCCGTGCTTGCGCGCCAGCTCCATGGCGATGCGGATGCGGTAGATGGACGACGAGAAGCAACTGAATAACAGTTTCCTCTTCGCTTGGGTGAGGATCTCGTCGAGACGAGGAATGACCGCGCGTTCGCTCGGCGTGTAGCCCGGCCGCTCCACGTTGGTCGAGTCCTGCAAGAGCGCCAGAACGCCACGCTTGCCGTACTCGGCGAAGGTGTGCAGATCGAAGGCCTTGTCGTCCAGCGGAGCCAGATCGATTTTGAAGTCGCCGGTGTGAATGACGACGCCTACCGGCGTCTCAATGGCCAGCGCCACGCAGTCCACCAGCGAATGCGTCACGCGGATGGGCTCAACGGTGAACGGTCCGATGGTGAACTTCGTCTTCGGCTCGATCTCGATCAGCTCGGTTTCGTCGAGCAGTTGGTGCTCTTCCAGCTTGTCTTCCACATAGGCCAGCGTGAACTCTGTGGCATACACCGGAACTTTCAGCTCATTCAGAATCCAGGGCAGCCCGCCAATGTGATCCTCGTGGCCGTGGGTCAGCACGATGGCCCGCACATGCTTCTTGTTCTCAATCAGGTAGGTGATATCGGGCACAACAATATCGACGCCCAGGAGTTCCGTCTCGGGAAACATCAGGCCCGCGTCGATCACAATAATGTCGTCTTCCCAACGCAGCGCCAGGCAGTTCATGCCGAACTCGCCAAGCCCGCCCAGGGGAATGATCTGCAGCTTTTTTGTTTGCATCGGTCATCTATGATGCTACCACTGACGGCGCTGCGCGATTGGGACGCCGATTGCCGCGACGCATCTCATCCCTCTGCTGACGGCTCTCACCCCACTGGTGTAGATTGGGTCCGTTGCACCTTCACGGCTCAGGAGAGATTCATGGGTTCCACGAGACGCAAGTTCATTCAAAATTCTTTCGCCGGGGCCATTGCCGCCGGATTTCCTGCCATCGTCCCCAGCTCGGTTTTCGGCGCCGCTGCGCCCTCCAACCGGATCCATATCGGAGCCATCGGCGTCGGTCGCATCTCGCGTGTCCACGACATGCCTGGCGTGCTGCAGTTCACGGGCGTCGCAGGCCGCGACAATCGCATCGTGGCCGTCTGCGATCTGAGCGCGGAACGCGTCGAGCTCGGCCAGCAATTCGTGAATGATGCCTACACGAAGAAGCTGGGCAAGCCTTACACCGGGACGAGAGGATACTCCGATTTCAGAGAACTCCTTGCAAACAAGGAGATCGACGCCGTCCTGATCTCAACGCCAGATCATCAGCATGCAAGGCTGGCAGTTGCCGCTGTGGCCGCGCGCAAGGATGTCTACCTCCAGAAGCCGGCTTCGCTGACCATCAGGGATGGCCGCGTCATGGCCAATCACGTCAAAGCGAGCAGGCAGATCCTGCAGGTCGGATCGCAGCAGCGCTCGTGGAAGCAATTTGCGCGCGCCGTGGAGTTGGTGCGCAACGGCCGCATCGGCACGGTACAGCGGGTTGAGATCGGCCTTCCCGGCGATCCTGCCGGCGGCAATCCGGAGCCGATGCCTGTTCCTGCGGGATTCAACTACGATGAGTGGCTCGGCTCAACACCTGAGGTGCCTTACACCGTCGATCGCGTCATGCCGCAAAAGGGCTTCGACCGTCCGGGATGGCTGCGCATGGAACAGTTCGGCGCGGGCATGATCACCGGCTGGGGCGCGCATCATGTCGACACGGCGCACTGGGGGATGGATACCGAGCTGACCGGCCCGGTCGAAATCTGGGGCCACGCGGAGTTCCCGACCGAAGGGCTCTGGAATGTCCACGGCCCATTCAAAACGTACGGCCGCTATGCCAACGGAGTGGTGATGACCATCTCCGGCGAATTTGAAAACGGCATCAAGTGGATCGGAGACAAGGGCTGGATCTTCGTCTGCAGAGATGGCATGGCTACGCCGACATCCACAGGGGCTTCGGCCGTCCCCATCGTTCCGCTGCGCGCCAGCGACCCAAAGATTCTCGATTCGGTGATCGGGCCGGACGAGTACCACGTTTACACATCCGACGATCAGCATGGAAACTGGCTCGACTGCATTCATTCAAGAAAAGCGCCGGTGGCGTCCGCGGAGATTGGCCATCGCGCCTGTTCCACTTGCCTGCTTCACTGGATGGCCATGAAGGTGCAGCATCACATCTACTGGGATCCGAAAACCGAGATGATCCAGGGCGATGACATTGCCGCGAGTCTGCTGTCCCGGCATCAGCGGCATCCTTACGAAATCGTTTAGTGCGCTGCCATCAGTGAGAAATGCCGAACGAAGCGTGAGCCACGCAGGCGGATTCTTGCCAGCAGTGACTGCGAATAGCATTGCCCTGTAAACCAGCCCCACCGCAACAGGTGGCCGGCTGAGTTTTGCTCATCGAGCAAAATTTAACC
The DNA here is from genome assembly GCA_963823805.1 of uncultured Acidobacteriaceae bacterium. GTDB lineage: Bacteria > Acidobacteriota > Terriglobia > Terriglobales > Acidobacteriaceae > Telmatobacter. The sequence goes on from CAWGMW010000001.1 coordinate 1,468,472, forward strand.
GTCCGATTTGTTTCCGCTCGAGAGCTTCAACTCCGCACGATCCCACTACGGGAATTTCCCGATATCAACCAAATCTCAAATCCCGTATCGCATTCGGAGCCCTTCCAATCATCGAATCCCATTCATAATCCGATGAGCACTAAGAAACCTGGACCCAAGTAAACGCTCGCCTCAGCAGTACAGGCGTGCGAACGAGCGCGTACGACGCTCGCCGATCCGCATCGCCAGGGACGGCGATGAAACAGCAGGCTAGCGCTTCGGGCATCGTGGAGAACACTCGAATGCAAGATCAGGATGTGATTCGTGAATTCCTCGTCGAGAGTCATGAAAACCTCTCGCGCCTCGATCAGGAACTTGTTGAGCTCGAGAAGCGTCCGAAGGACGCGGAATTGCTGGCCAGCATCTTCCGCACCATCCACACCATCAAGGGTACCTGCGGCTTTCTCGCGTTTTCGACTCTGGAGCGGATTACCCATCAAGCCGAAAGTCTTCTGAGCCAGTTGCGCGACGGCAAACGAAAACTGACGCCCTCGCTGATATCGCTCATCCTGGACACGGTCGACGCCACGCGCAAGGTGCTGGCCTCGATTGAAGCGAGCGGAGAAGAAGGTCCCGACCATTTTGAGGAGATCACCGAGCGACTCCGTGTCGAAGCACAATTGAACGTCGGCGTCGATAGCCAGTCCGCTCCCGCCCCGGAGGGTCCGGATGTTTCGCCGGGCTGCGACGCGGAAGCTCCTCGCGACAGTAACGCCTCTGCGCTGGAGGAAGACGTGCAATCCGACGCAGAGGAAAGCGGAGAAGGCAGAAGCAATGGCGGAGACAGGAGAAGCGGGGAAGACAGGAGGAAAGAAGAAGGGCGGAGAGAGGAAGATGTCAATCGGCATTCCGCGGTGGCCGACGCGAACATCCGGGTGGGCGTGGGGCTTCTCGACAAATTGATGGACCTGGTTGGGGAGCTTGTGCTCACCCGAAACCAGATCCTGCAATTCAACACGGAGCGGGAGGATGCTGCTCTCAATGCCACTTCGCAGCGCCTGAATCTCATCACCACCGAGTTGCAGGAAGGGGTGATGAAAACGCGCATGCAACCCATCGGCATGGTGTGGAACAAACTGCCGCGCGTCGTTCGCGACATGGCCGTGTCGCTGGGCAAGCAAATCCGGCTGGAGATGGACGGAGCCGACACTGAACTCGACCGGACCATCATCGAAGCCATCAAGGATCCGTTGGTGCACCTGGTTCGGAATTCGTGCGACCACGGGATCGAGCCCGCCGAAGTCCGAACCAGCGCCGGCAAGTCGCCTTACGGAAGACTGACGCTTCGGGCCTATCACGAAGGCGGCCAGGTCAACATCGAAATCGGCGATGACGGTGCCGGAATTGACGTCGCACGAGTGAAACAGAAGGCCATCGAGAAGGGGATGCTGCGGCCCGAACAGGTCGAAAAGCTGAGCGATCGCGAGGTGCTGAACCTGATCTTCCAGCCCGGCTTTTCGACGGCGCAGACCGTGACCAACGTCTCCGGACGCGGCGTCGGGATGGACGTCGTGAAGTCGAACATCGAAAAAATCGGCGGAGTCGTCGATGTTTCCAACCGGCCCGGCGAAGGCTCAACGGTCAAGCTGAAGATCCCGCTCACGCTGGCCATTATTCCTGGGCTGGTGATCACCAGCGGAGGAGAGCGGTTCGTCATTCCCCAGGTCAGCTTGCTCGAGTTGATCCGCCTTGAAGGAGATTCCTCTGACAAGCACATTGAGCAGGTGCACGGAACGCCAGTCTATCGGCGGCGCGGCAGCCTGCTGCCTATCGCTTATCTGAACCATGTACTGAAACTGAAATCGGCCGAGCAGGCCGAAGCCGTCAGCATCGTCGTTCTGCAGGCTGAAGACCGGCAGTTCGGGCTGGTTGTCGACGGCATCAACGACACGCAGGAGATCGTGGTCAAGCCGTTGGGCAAGCAGTTGAAAGGGCTCACCGAGTACGCCGGCGCCACCATCATGGGCGACGGCCGCGTGGCCCTTATTCTCGACGTGCTCGGCATCGGCCAGCGTTCCGGAGTACTAGCAGAAAGCCGGGAGCAGGCGCGAGTGGCGGCGGAAAAGAAGGCGCTTGGGGGCATCGAGCAGCAGCGGCTGCTCCTGTTCCGCGCCGGCTCGTTCGAGCGCCTGGCTGTGCCTCTCTCTCTCGTCGCCAGGCTGGAAGAGTTTCCCCGCAGTTCCATCGAGTTCGCGGGTGGATGCCAAGTGGTGCAGTACCGCAACCGCATTCTCCCCCTGGTGCCTCTCCGCGACGTTTTGGAATCCGGTGCGCCGGATCAGGAACAGACGGCCGATCCGGTGCAGGTGATTGTTTTCAACGACGGCGATCGCAGTGTGGGAGTGGTGGTCGACCAGATTCTCGATGTCGTGGAAGAAACCGTCATGGTCCGTCAGAAGTCGACGCGCAAAGGCCTGCTTGGCTCGGCGGTAGTGGGAAAGCGCGTCACCGATCTTCTGGATCTTAACGAGGTTATTCACGCCGCCAACGAGAGCTGGTTCCAGGGCGCGGGCGGCGAAGGGAACGGCAAGTCCGTCCTGGTCGCGGAAGGCTCGGCGTTCTCGCGAGGTCTCGTTCGCGGCGGCCTCGATATGGCCGGTTATCGGGTTCAGGAGGCCGCGAATCTCGACGAGGCGATTCGCGGAATGGAGCAGCAGCCTGCCAACGTCGTCGTTGCGGCGATGGACCTTCCGCCCAGGGGCAGTTCCGCATTGCTGGCCGCCATGCGCGCCAGACCGGAATGGAAACAGATTCCGCTGCTCGGTTTGGCCGACTCAGCCAGCCAACTCAAATCATCCGACGCCGAGACGACAGGATTCGAGGATTGCCAGGCGAAGTTCGACGGCAACGCCATTCTCGAGTCGGTGGCTCGGCTGGCTTCGGCGAAGGCTTCGCATGAAACCGCGCCGGTGTGCGCTGGAGAGGAGAAGTAACGCATGGCAACCAGTACCGCGATCGTGAAGTCCGAAGCGGCCCAGAACAGCGGCCAGCTCTCTACTTTCTTTGTGGCCGACCTGTTTTTCGGCGTTGATGTCCTCCGCGTGCAGGAAGTATTGCGCTTTCAGCAGATGACCCATGTGCCTCAGGCCCCGGATGTCATCGAGGGATTGATCAACCTGCGCGGTCAGATCGTTACTGCCATCGATTTGCGGCGGCGGCTCAAATTGCCGCCTCGCACGGGAGACCAAACGCCAACCAACATGGTGATCCGGACCGACGACGGCGCCGTGAGTTTGCTAGTGGACGAGATTGGAGACGTGCTGGACGTGGACGCCGCCACCTACGAGCGGCCGCCGGAGAATCTCGACCCCGCTGCGCGAGAGATCATTCATGGCGTCTACAAGCTGAAAGACCGGCTGCTGCTCGTTCTCGATACGGAGCGGACGGTGGATCTCGGCGCGGGGATTGTTGTGTAGCACCCGACTGTGCGCCAAGCCGGAATCGGGGAGACACGGTCTATGCGGAAGCTGAAAGCGAGAATGTCAATGCTGAAATCTAAAGTGCGGCTGTGCGGCCTGGTCGTGCTGGCCATTGCAATCGTGCCTCTTAATGCGCAAAACGACCACACCAGAAGAAGCCAGATTGCAATGAGCGCAATCGGCGCGAAAGATGGCGCCTCGGCGGCAATCCCGGATCCAAATCCCATTCCAACCCAAAGGCCGGCCGCAACCATAAAAGCGGGGAATCTCGCGGCTTTGCTCGACGCACTCCTGAAGAAAGGAGTCCTCGCGCCTGCTGAGATCGATGCTATTCGCGTCGCCGCCCCGGACGCCGAACTCCAACTTCTGGTTCAAGCCCTCGCGCGCAAAGGCTTATTGAGCGCGGCCGGCTTGTCCGCAACCGCAACCGCGACCGCAACTCCGTCCGTTTCCGCTGCAACTCCGGCGCCGGCTGCCGGTTCCGCGCCGCCGCCCAAGCCGCAAGCCGCCCCCGTCCCTCAACCTGAATTGGCGGAATTGAAGCCTCCCTCGGTCTCCGCGATCCCGGCGATTGTGCCGGTGCGCGTTCTGGCCTTCGACGCCCCTCAACCTGGCGGCTTAATCGGTCTCAAGGTCGGCCCGGTCACCTTTACTCCCTACGGTTTCATCAAGGCAACCGGGGAGCAGGACAGCAGTTCGCCTAATGGCGATGACTTTCCCATTCCTGCCGGCCTGATGCTTCTGCCCGGCAGTAACACCGGCCCGAACGCCGATCCCGAGTTCCACATGAAAGCGCGTCAAAGCCGCATGGGAGTCAATCTGGAATGGCCCAGCATCTCTAAAAAGGTCGTTCTTACCGGCCGATTCGAAGCCGACTTTGAAGGCAACTTCAACGAATCCGATAATGCGGATGTCACTTCGATTCGTAATCCCAACCTGCGTTTGCGCCTGGCCTACGTTCGTGTAGATTACCGCGCCACCGGCAAGACCAGTCTGTTCTTTGTCGGCGGACAGGACTGGACTCTGTTCGGTTCAATGGCACTGCCCAACCTTCTCGATACCACCTGGAATGCCGCCGACTACGGCGCTGCCTACAACCGGTCGCCGCAGTTCCGTTTCGGAGTCATTCAGAAACTCGGAGCCTCGCCGCGCAATTTCAAGCTCTCGCCGGAATTCGCACTGATGATGCCGAGTTCGGGACAGGTTGAGAAGCTCACATTCTGCACGTTGGCGGCCCTCGATTGTCCGCCCGCTGTTTCGCCCACCGCCGGATTCCTCAGCCAGGTTGGCGAGGCCGAGCGTCAAGGCGCCGACTCCGACCGTCCCGAGCTTGCCGCAGGACTCACTCTGCAGTTCCAGCTCGACAAGGCTCCCGCAATCGCGCCCGCGCAAATCTTCTGGACCGGCTTCTACGGCCGGCGCTCGTCCGTCGTTCCCAACACAGCCGTAGATCTCATCGGTGACGAATACCCCGCCGCGCTGGTTGCGGGCACGTCGTTGGCCAAGGGTTTTACGGCCGGCAGCTCAATGTATGGCGATCAAGTCGCGGCACAACTGCCCACTCGTTGGCTCACTCTGGTTCTCAGCGGCTATCGCGGCGCTGACCTGCGGCAGGTCCTGGCTGGCCAACTGACAACCAACTACACCGACACCACTCATCTGTTCCCAATCCCGCTTGTAAACGCAAATGGCGGATCGCCTGCGCCCTTCTTCCTGGGCACAGGCGTGGATAATGTCGCGGGCACGCTCTCCGGCTTTGCCCTGCTGGGCTGCAAAGTGAATCCTGGCTCCGGAACTTGCCCCTCCGCGGACGTCATAGTCGCTCCGGAGCACGGCGTGCGCGCCTATGGTGGATTCGCCGAAATCGGCCTGCCGCTTTCGCGCTGGTTCAATGCCAATCCGAAGGGCTACAACGCCGGCTGGCAATTCTATCTTCACGCCGGCAAAGATCAGCTTGTGCACAGGGATGCCGCCATGCAGCTCGGCCTGCTCGACGGAGCTGGCCCAAACCAGATTGGCCAGGGCTTGGGAATTCCAATGATTGGAAGCGAGTTTGTCGGCGCCACCCTTTACTACAAGATCAACCAGTGGTGCACATTTGGAATTGAGCCCACCCACTACAGCTCTCGCGCCATCCCCGAGCTCGGCAGGTTCTGGACAATTGCCGCAACACCGTCCCGCATCTGGCAGGATCAGCGGGTGGAATTTGGGCCGGTCTTCACGTTTTAGCGCGGTGATTGGCTGAGTCGCAAAGAAGGAAGAAAACGAAGAAGAGGGGGAGTTTCATGGCTGATGAATCGAAATCCGTTTTTGCAAATCCGGCGCCTCTGGGTTTGATTGGCTTCGGATTTACCACCGTCATGCTGAGTCTGATCAACGCCGGCGTGTTGCCCAAAGGGGGTGAGCAGGTGGTCCTGCCGCTCGCTTTCACCTTTGGCGGTTTGATCCAGATGCTTGCGGGGCTAATGGAGTTCCGCTCCGGCAACACCTTTGGCACGGTGGCGTTTCTCAGTTACGGAGCCTTCTGGTGGTGGTTTGCATTTCTGGTCCTGCTGGGCGGGCACGGGGTGCTGGACCTGACCCAGGCTGGCAGCACCATCGCCGTCGCACTGATCGGATGGGGTGTTTTCACATTTTGCATGTGGATTGCCACCTTCCGCCTGACTAAGGCGCTGTGGTGGGTATTTCTAGCCTTGTGGATTACCTTCTTCCTGCTTGGCTTTGGCGGCTTGCTGGGCGCGCATCGCCTGACCCAGGCTGGAGGATGGATCGGCCTTGTCTGTGGGCTGCTGGCTATGTATACCAGCTTTGCCCTGGTGGCAAATTCCACCTTTGGCAAAGCAGTTCTGCCGCTCGGCACACGATAAGCGATCTCTAACGTCCGTCTTCAACGGTCGATTTGCAGGGAGGGCGGCCGGGCATCGTCGGTGCTGGATTGAGCGCCAGCGCCCGTCAACGAACGATTCAACCTGCTTGAGAAACAGCGGCGGCGTGGCTGTCGCGCGAAGGCAGGAACAAGTCAACCATCGAGTGCCGGTGGCGCTTAAGTAACGAAGCAGGAATGCAAAGGAGCAACGACAATGGCAAGACAAGGAAATAACGGTCATGGGGTTCGTCCCAGCCGAGGAACGACCGCCGGCGCCGCAGTGTTGGACCGCGAAGAATCCGCCCTCGAGTGTTTGGGGGGCGAAAGGGCAGATCTGTTTGAGCTGGTTCCGCAGCCCGTCGTCGTCATGGACCGGGACCACACCATCCTGCAGCTGAATCGTGCCGCGGCACAAGCGGCAGGAAAGTCCATCGAAGCGTGCGTGGGCGCCAAGTTCTGGGACTTGTTCGAGAATCCCGACTGTCGAGCGGGCACCTGCGCCGCAGCCCAGGCAGTGAATAGCGGTAACACTTGCACGGGAGAAGCGCTACCCGTCGTGCAGGGGAGGAAGATCGCCGTGCGGGTCACGGCCGCCCCGGTTTTGGACGACCGGCGCCAAGTTGTCGGAGTTGTGGAACTGATCTATCCGGTCGACGCGGAAATGAAGGCTTCGGATGAGATCCTCCGCCTGGCCAAGTCCGCCAAGGATGGAAAGCTCGCCGAACGAGCCAGCCTCGAAGGTTTCGACGGGCGGTATCGCCAACTGATCGACGGCATCAACGGCATTCTCGATGCGGTGACCGGCCCGTTGAAGGTGGCCGCCGAGTATGTGGACCGCATCTCGAAAGGCGACATCCCGCCCAAGATTACCGACAACTACAACGGCGACTTCAACGAGATCAAGAACAACCTTAATGCCTGCATTGATGGACTCGCTGGCCTCACAGAAGCGGACGCCGTGTTGCAGAGGATGGCCATGAACGACTATAGCCATCAAGTTGAGGGAAAGTATGAGGGCGTCTTCGCCAGCTTTAGCCAAGCCGTGAATACCGTGCGGGCCAGGATCATGCATGTGATCCACACGGTCAAGAACGTCTCGCAGGGAGAACTCGGCGAGCTGGAGGAATACAAGAAGATTGGGCGCCGGTCCGAAGGCGACGAGTTGATCCCATCCTTAATTGAAATGATGAAAAACCTCCAGGCTCTGACAGACGATATCAACGCGCAGGCGAACGCTGCAGCGGAAGGCAAGCTGGACACGCGCGCCGACGCCGGCAAGCATCGGGGCGAATACCGCAGGATTGTGGAAGGTTTCAATGGAACGCTGGATGCGATCTTGCTGCCTATCCAGGAGGAAATTCATGTTCTCAGGCAAATTCGCGGCTGCAACCTGCGGGACAGGGTCGAGGTTGCCTGCAAAGGCGATCATGAAAAGTTGAAGGGCGCCGTAAACGGAGTCCACGATTGGCTGACCGAGTTGATCGCATTCGTAACCAAAATCGCCAATGGCGACATGACTGCATCAATGGCCAGGGCATCGGAGCAGGACCAGATTCACGAGTGGCTGGTCCTGCTCAAGACCAATATCGGCAATTTGATTGACGACACCGACGAGTTGGCGAAAGCGGCAGGCGAAGGCAAGCTGGGAACGCGCGCCGACGCCGGCAAGCACAAGGGCGATTACCGCAAGATCGTCGAGGGGATCAACAAGACCCTCGAGATGGTTGTCGAGCCCCTGAAGGTGACCGCGCAGAACGCCTCAACGCTGGCGTCCTCGTCAGAAGAGCTCACGGCAGTCAGCCAGCAGATGGCGGGCAATGCGGAGGAGACGGCAACGCAGGCCAACGTGGTTTCGGCTGCCAGCGAAGAAGTCTCCAAAAACGTTGCTTCGGTTGCCTCGGCCTCCGAAGAGATGCAGGCCTCCATCCGCGAGATCGCCAAGAATGCAAACGAATCGGCGCGGGTGGCCAAGAATGCCGTCAGCGTAGCGCACTCCACCAACGAAACCGTGAAGAAGCTGGGCGAGTCCAGCCAGGAGATTGGCAACGTGATCAAGGTGATTACGTCGATCGCGCAGCAAACCAATCTGCTGGCCCTCAACGCCACGATCGAGGCCGCGCGCGCCGGTGAAGCGGGCAAGGGCTTCGCGGTGGTGGCCAACGAGGTGAAGGAACTTGCCAAACAAACCGCCAAGGCCACCGAGGACATCGGTCAAAAGATCGAGGCGATTCAAGGCGACACGAAGGGAGCTGTGAAGGCGATCGAGGAGATCAGCAACATCATCAACCAGGTGAACGACATCTCCAACAGCATCGCCTCCGCGGTCGAAGAACAAACGGTGACGACCAACGAAATCGGCCATAGCGTCACCGAGGCAGCCAAAGGCGTCGGGGACATCGCCAAGAACATTGGCGGCGTCGCTCTCGCGGCAAAGAACACCACGCAGGGCGCGAACGATACGCAGAAGGCGTCGGCTGAGTTAAGCCATATGGCTGCCCAGCTGCAGAAAGTCGTCTCGAGATTCACGTTCTGATCGCGGCGCCTGTCATGAATGCGGCCTGCCGAGTGCCAACCATTCGGCAGGCCGCATTCACTCGGCTTTAGCGGCGATTGTGGAGGAAAGATGGCTACGGCACTGGTGGTCGATGATTCAAGGGCCATTCGCACGATTCTGTCCAAAACATTGAGGGAGCTCGGATTCGAGGTTCGCGAGGCGGCTGACGGAAAAGAAGCTTTGCAGGTGATTCAAGCCGAAAAATCCGCGGTAACGCTGATCCTGGTCGATTGGAATATGCCCGAGATGAACGGGTTGGAATTGCTTAAGCAGCTGCGCCAAAAGCCGGAGTTTTCTTCGCTCGTGGTCGTCATGGTCACAGCCGAAACGGAAATGGACCGTATCGCGGAAGCCCTGGAGGCCGGCGCCAACGAGTATGTGATGAAGCCGTTCACCAAAGACATCATCGTGGGAAAGCTCCAACTAGCGGGAATCCAGATTTGCGGAGCATGAAATGGGCGTGGTGAACAGGCGGATTCTTCAGGCCGGTGAGCGGATTCGCGTGCTGGTCGTGGACGACTCGGTAGTCATCCGCCGCCTGGTGACACACGCGCTGGAGCGGGATCCGGAACTCGAAGTTGTCGGCGCGGCGGCCAACGGCCTGATTGCGCTGCGGCTGATCCCGCAACTCAATCCCGATGTGCTCACGCTGGATATCGAGATGCCGGAGATGAATGGTCTGGAAACGCTCCGCCGCCTGCGGCGCGATCATCCCCAACCGCGCGTGATCATGTTCAGCACGCTCACCGAGCGCGGCGCGGAGGTGACACTCGAAGCGTTAACCCTCGGTGCCGACGACTACGTGACCAAGGCCTCGAACGAAGGTTCGCTCGATCAATCCATGATGCGCCTGCGCGAGGAGCTGATCCCGAAGGTCAAGCAGTTCTTCCTGTTGCCGGCAAAGTCGAGCGCACCACCCCGGCCGCAACCGCCGCAGATTTTTGCAACGTCGCCGCGGGAGCGCACCCCATCCTTCACTCTGAGTGTCAAGCAGCCGCCCAAAGTTGTGGTCATCGGTGTCTCCACCGGCGGGCCGGCCGCTCTTGGCGCCATTCTGCCGCATCTGCCGGCTGAATTCCCCTTGCCAGTCCTGTTAGTGCAGCACATGCCGCCGCTCTTCACGCGTTTCCTCGCCGAGCGCCTTCACGCTTCGTGCCCGCTGTCGGTCGAAGAGGCAGGCCAGGGCGATCCGGTCATCGCCGGCAAAATACTGATCGCCCCCGGAGACTTTCATCTCAAAGTGGCTGCGCGCAGCGGCGAGGTGCGTGTCCAATTGGACCAGTCGCCGCCTCAGAACTTCTGCCGTCCAGCCGTTGACGTGCTTTTCTCTTCGATCGCCGAAATGTATGGCGGCGCAGTCATCGCCGCCATTTTGACTGGCATGGGACATGATGGTTTGCGTGGAGTCGAGATCCTCAAAGCACAAGGGGCAAGCATTCTCGCCCAGGATGAGGCTTCGAGCGTCGTTTGGGGAATGCCCGGCGCCGTGGTCACAGCCGGCCTCGCCGACAGCGTTCTTCCGCTCGACCAAATCGTGCCGGAGATTTTGCGCAGAACTCAGCGAATCTAAGAGGGTATGAATGGCTGGCAACGCCTCAATCGCGCAAATCCTCCCGGAGAACTACCGGTTTCTTCAGCAGCATGTCTATTCACAGGCGGGCATCGTGCTCGAAGAAGACAAAGACTACCTCTTCGAAACCCGCCTCGCGCCCATCGTCAGACAGCTCGGCCTCGGCACCATTAACGAGCTGTGCGAATTCATTCAGATAAACCGCCGGATCGATGTCGGCCATCAGGTCGTGGAGGCCATGACGACGAACGAAACCTATTTCTTCCGCGATCCCGCCCAATATGACGCCATTCGGAACGCCCTGCTACCCCGTTTGATCGAGGAGCGGCGAGATACGAGGAAGCTACGCTTCTGGTCCGCGGCGGCATCCACCGGACAGGAGGCCTATAGCCTCGCCATGCTTCTCATTGAGGCGGGCCTGAGCGGCTGGGACATTCAAATCCTGGGCACAGACTTCTCCTCGAAGGTTTTGGATCGCGCCCAGTCCGGCAACTACCAGCAGATCGAGGTGAACAGGGGCTTGCCCGCGACTCTTCTGGTCAAGTATTTCCGCCGCCATGACGCGGAATGGCAGTTGAGCGATGCGGTGCGCAAGATGGTCCACTTCGAAACGATTGACCTGCGCGCGAGCCTCCGCGCACTCGGGCCATTCGATCTCGTCTTCTGCCGCAACGTCATGATCTATTTCGATGCCGAAACCAAGAAGAAGATCATGAGGGAACTCCACGGCACCCTCTTTCGCGGCGGTTGGCTGCTGCTGGGAGGCGTTGAAACGGCATCCGGCTTGGAAGAGTCGTTTGATAGGCAGTCTATGGGCAGCGCAACAGCCTACGTCGCCCGCTGAACCAACGCTAACTCCCACCGAGTTCGGCAATGATCCTTAGCGGCAACGGGCGGAGACGGCGGGCTAAGCTCTGTAGTCAGCTGGATTGAAGAATCTGGTAGCGCTACCGGGAATCGAATACGATCCCTATCTCCATGTTATTGAAAGACATTTGTTAGATGATCCTGGGGAATTACCCCAACAGTTACCCCTGTCTAAGGAGTGCTGCTCGATGATATCAGTACTCTCCAGGCAACAGTGGTGTTTCTCTCTATCGATCTCGCGATCTTCATTAACGAGTGACGTCTGCAAAACGCGAGACACTACGGCGCTTATGGGGACGTATGTGGTGCGAGCGTACGAATATAGGGGATGATTATCATCGATCCTCGCATTTTGAACAATGGTTATTATTGATCCCAGGGCGGAAAAGCTGCAATCGAGCGGATAGTCGACTTTGGCGCTCGATGAGCGGCGCGCCTCGTCCTATTCGGCGGCTCAATTATTGCAGTCGCAGAGCGAAGCGGATCTCCAATTATTTCGCATCGCGATAGATCTCAGAGCCGGCAAGGAGAAATGCGCCGACACCGTAGGCATAGCTCGTGGTCTCTGTGTAATCTCCAGGCGCGGAGCCGACGGGTTGAATGCATCCGAGGCGGCCATCGGCATAGATGTGGGTGAGCATGCCAGCCCAGGCTTTTTGGACGGCAGGCCAATACGTGGTGTGATCGAGAATTCCCTCGTTGACGCCATAGGCCATCGCGTAAACGATGAATGCGCTGCCGGAGATCTCGGGCAGCGGATAAGCAGTGGCATCGAGAAGGCCGGGCCGCCAGAGGCCGTCTTTTCCCTGAAGAGAGAGCGTCTCGGCCGCCATCTCCCTGAGCAGCGCGATGTACTTCGGGCGCAGCGGAGAGTTGGGGGGGAGTTCCTTGAGCACGCGCACGATTCCGCCCATAACCCAGCCGTTGCCCCGCGACCAGAAGAGCGGCTCGCCATTTTTCTCGTGCTTACTGAGATACGTGGAGTCCCGGAAATAGAGATGCTTTGAGTGGTCGTAGAGCAGGGTGGAAGTGACCTCCCACTGATGGTCCATGTAGGCGAGATACTTCTGGTCGCCAGTCGCAGCGGCCATGTCAGCGTAAACGGGCGGGGCCATGAAGAGCGCGTCGCACCACCACCAGAGCGGGCGATTGGGGTCAGTGGGATCGGGCGTCGCGATCTGCGCGTCGAGGCGCGCGCGCGTGGGGGCCGTCATTGCAGCATCCCGATGAATGAAGTATTGCTCCATGTACATCTGAGATATGGCCAGATCGTCAGCGTGCAGGACGCGCGGGCCAGGCTGCCAGTGGAGGTCGCCGGCGATGTGGAACATGGCTTGCTTGTATTTGTCGCCCGCAATGGTGTCCGGAACGGCCATGTAGCCGGCGTAGAGCGCGGCCCACGTCCAGTCCACTTGCGGCGTCGCGGGAATGCGTCCGAGTTGCCAGTCGGCAACAAGCTTGATGGCCTTGGCGAGGTCGCGCCTGTCGAGTTTTGGAGAAAGACTTTGCGCCAGAGGTCCAGACGTGGTGAGCGTGTCACCGGGAGGCGCGACTGGAGCGCGCTCCTGCGCGCGGGTCGAATCAACGCACGCAAGCAGAGCGAGAAAAACAATGAAGGCGAAGGTACTCGACCGATGTGTGCGGTTTGTGCGCGGGCAAGATGAACGAGTATGCATGGAACACTCCGGTGTGGTCGATTGCAGTGGACCGGGATGATTGTAGGATGCGGAGGGGGCGATGGTCATTTGAGGGGCAGGCCGATTTCAATTTGGCGTGGGAATTGCGAATTCTCGATCCCCGGCAGACAGATGATCTACCAGGTGGAAACGGCCAGGATTGTCGGCGCCCCGGTCTTGCCATCGATCACATTGACCTTAAGCACGGCTTCAATGTTGCGATTGGCGAAACTGGACCCGATTTTGTCGCGAAGAAGCTGAAGGTAGTGCGGGCTGGTTACGAACTGCGCCGCGGCTTCGGTTCCGTTGCGGCCCACCCCTGCCAGGAGGACGACCCACCCGTCGATAGTGGAGTCGCGGAATCGAGCCACGACGGCGTAATCGTCGGAGTTGGAGTAGGGCAGCGACTGGTCGCGCTTCCACTGCACCTGAGGCTGCGTGCGGTCCACGATGATTTCGTCGCCGCCGGGTATGAAATAGTAGCGCAGCGGTTGCTGCAGGTGCATGGTCCATTGATTGTTGTAGGCGCCCAACAGCGTGACCGAGTGTTCACGCAGGTCAGTGAGCGCTGCTGACGGGGCGGAGACCAACTGCGTGGTGACTCCGGTGCGCGACAACACACTGCTGATCTGAACTGCGGCTGAAACGCTCTGCCATGAAACGAAAGGATAGTCTATGTCGCGATTCGCAGTTTCGACTCCAGAGTATTTGTTGTTGGAAAAGACGCTGCTCCCCGTGCAGATGAGCAGATTGTGCTGGCCATGCACGACCGGAGCCCAGAATTCGTCCACCTGGCTTTGGGAACGATTGGCGCCGTAGCTCCACCACGCGCCCGCCGCCAAGGCTCCGAGAAGGATTGCGACGAGCGCTGACCACAGCAGGCGGCTGGCGCCGGCTGCCGGCTTTGCAACGGCTTCAGCGGCCGTTCGATGGAGCAATGCTCCGGTGCCAGCAAAAGGAACAATCGACCCTTCCTGGTACGGCTGTGCGCTCGCGCGCCGCCATGGGTCTGTATCGGCCCTGGAAACGCCGTGAGTTTCCGCAAGGCCTGCCGCATCCGAAGGGTTCAGTGAGGCGTGAAAGAACTCCGGCACATAAGAACCGGCAGGCAGCGAAATCCGAATCGAGGATGGCTGGCTTTGCTCGGAGTAGTAAAGCAGCAGGCGTTTCCGCACCTCGCCGGCGGTATAGCGCACCACTGTATCGGCGTTGGTGTCGTAGTCGTGCGGGCGGTCGAAGACCTCGATGCCGAGGGTGCGCTCCTTGAGCAACTCCACCTTGGCCGACAGAGAGTTTTCCACGATAAATCGGAGCAGCGCGGGGTAGCGTTTGCTGCTGCAGAAGTGCGGACTTGCCAAGATCGCCTCCAACTCGGAGAGAACCGCCTCCCGATCCTGTTTGGTCTGCGGGTGCCAAGTTTCGTGAATGGCGTGAGTGCTCGGCATCGATTTCTCGCATCATACTCGCCGATCAACGCCCATGCAACGACGTTTGACACAAGATAAATGCTGCCATTAACACCATGATTTTAAAAGCGATGGCCGACTTGTCTGGATGCAAACCGTGAGTCACTTGTCAGGGACAAAAACCGGCAGGTAGAGTCCGTCTGCAATCAGGAGCAAGCCGTTACGGAGTTGATTTGAGCCAACGGCAGTCCTCCGTCCGCAGCGGCGGAACTGAGCCTGCGGAACGTTCACCTCGAGTGCGGTGAGCGCAAGTGGCTGAGCGAATTGAGGCTTTCTTTGTTTGATCCAGCCCGAAGGCAATTCCTGCAAGCCGCGACGATCTCCGCAGCCGACTTCGTGCTCTCTTCTTCCATGCGTACTGCTGCCGGCACCGTGAGCAAAACCGCAGCAGCGCAGGAAATGGCCGAAGGGCAAGTCTTCAGGCTCGACGGCGAATGGGAGTTTCGCTCGGGACCGATGAGTGGAGCGGAAGAGGTCTGGCTACCGAGCCGGCAGAGCGAGTGGGAGGCGGTGACCCTGCCCCACTGCTTCAACGCGCTGAACGCGTGCGATCCCGACAAGACGTACTTTCGCGGCGATGGCTGGTACCGGAGAAGACTTCTGGTCCGCAATCCATACGCGAATGGAAGAACGATTCTGCACTTTCAGGGCGCGGGACAAACCACCACGCTATGGATCGGAAGAACGCGCGTGGGAACGCACATCGGCGGATACGACGAGTTTGCGTTTGACATTACCGACGACGTTGCCCAACTCACGGCTAGCGAGCGCGCCGCGGGCGTGCCGTTGGTTGTGCTCTGCGATAACTCTCCCGACAACGACCGGATTCCTTCGGAGTTGAGCGATTTCTGCCTTTACGGCGGGCTCTACCGGCATGTGAATCTCGTGTTTCTCCCTGCTGTGGCGCTGGATGCGGTGCATATTCTGCCGGTTGTTCACAGCGGCGGCACAGCGGAAGTTTCAGTTGCCGCGCGTCTCTACAACCCCGCTGCGTTCAACGGACCTTGCGAGGTGGCCGTTGAAGTCTGGAATCCGCGCGGCAGCACGATTCACCAAACGTCTCAGACGATCACTGCCTGGCGAGGGTTTGCGGCCCTGACTCGATTCCAGGTGGCCTCGCCGGAGCTGTGGTCGCCTCGTTCGCCGAGTCTCTACCGATGCCGGGTCACGCTGTCCACTTCCGCCGGAGAGATCGAGATCGAACAGCGCTTCGGCATTCGCCACGTAGAGTTTCTCGAGCGCGGGCCGTTCAAGCTGAACGGCGAGCGGGTTCTGCTGCGCGGCACGCAACGCCACCAGGATCACGCAGGAGTGGCCGCGGGGATGAGCGACGAGCAGACGCGCGAAGAGCTGCGGATGATCCGCGATATGGGCGCAAACTTCATCCGCCTGGCGCACTACCAGCAGGACCGGCTGGTTCTAGATCTCTGCGACGAGCTCGGCCTGATGGTCTGGGAGGAACTGCCCTGGTGCCGCGCCGGCGTGGGCGGCGAGACATTCCAACAGAACGCGACCGACATGCTGACCCACATGATCGACCAGCACTACAACCATCCCTCGATCGTTTTCTGGGGGCTGGGCAACGAAGACGATTGGCCCGATGAGTATCCGCGCATGGACAAGGACGCGATTCGCTCGTTTATGACCAGAATGCGCGATCTGGCGCATGGCCTGGACGGTTCGCGGCTCACCGCTTTTCGGCGCTGCGACTTCGCCCGCGATATTCCGGATGTTTATTCGCCTTCCATCTGGGCGGGCTGGTACCGCGGAAGCTACCGCGAGTACAAGCAGAGCCTGATGGAGCAGCGAGAACGCGTATCCCGCTTCATTCATATTGAATGGGGCGCGGACAGTCATGCGGGACGCCACTCGGAAGACCCTGACGCGGTGTTGAGCCACATACCTACCGGTAAGGGAACCGACGAGCGCGGGCTCGCTTATCTGAGCACCGGCGGGGAACCGCGGGTCTCGGCCGACGGCGACTGGTCGGAGACTTACGCCTGTAATCTTTTTGACTGGCACTTGAAAACACAGGAGGAGCTGGAATGGCTCTCCGGATCCGCGCAATGGATCTTCAAGGATTTTGCATCGCCACTGCGCGGCGATAACGGGATTCCGCATGTGAATCAAAAGGGTGTTGTCGAGCGCGACTTGAGGAAGAAGGAATCGTACTACGTTTTCCAGTCTTACTGGTCGCAGGAGCCGATGGCTCACATCTACGGCCATAGCTGGCCCATTCGCTGGGGAAAAGCGGGCGAGTTACGCAGCGTGCACGTTTACTCCAACTGCGAGCGCGCGGAACTATTTTTGAATGGCGTCTCGCAGGGCGCCAGGAAGCGCGACAGCCAGAACTTTCCCGCCGCAGGCCTGCGCTGGGATGTGGCCTTTGTTGCCGGGCCGAACCATCTGCACGTGGAGGCGCACATGGGAGACATAACCGTTAGCGATGAGATCGAACTCACGTACCAGACCGAACCCTGGGGAAAACCGGCCACTCTCGAACTCCGTGAAAAAGGAAGCGACGGCAACCGGATTACGGTCGAGGCAAAGCTGTTCGACGCGCAGGGAGTTCTTTGCCTTGACGCGCGAAACTTTGTCCGCTTCTCTCTTGCCGGGACAGGCCGGTTGATCGACAATCTGGGCACCACGCGGGGTTCGCGCGAGCTGCAGCTGGCCAATGGCCGCGCGGAGATATCGCTCGATGCGACGGGCGTCTGCACAGTCGAGGCAGCCGTCGATGGAGTTTCCGGAGCCGCATTGAAGGTTCGAGCGTGATGAGACTTCCAGATTCGATTCATGGGCAAGAACTGCTCAGAGCGATTGGCCACGGGAGGTGGGCTGGGTGCGGCCGCTGGCATTGTCGACTGCGCAAAAGACGTTTGGCACAACCCGGAGGGGCATTGCATGCGATAGATTCCACCACGCTTAGCTCGATCGGCATGGGTCAAACGGTGAGTCACTTGCCAAGCACCGAGCTGGCTCTGGTAAATAACCGCTGGCAAGGAAAGGTCTGTCCCGCGGTCACGGAATCCAGTTTCCAGCGGCCATTGGAACTGATTTCAGAGTGCATTGCCTACAGGCAGACTATGAGTTCCAGGTCGACATTTCTGCAAGAAGCGTCACAGTTAACTCGAAGGGAGCAGCGCTCTCACATGCAACTGAAGCGCGTTCCCGAAACAGCAGCAAGTCAACCTTTTTAAGGGGGCAGTTATGAACAAAACAAATTGGGCAAGTAGCCTTTTCTCAAGCGCAAGCATGCGGATTTTTGCGTTGCTGGTGCTGGTTCTCGGCACATCTCTGGCCGCCTTTAGCCAGCAGATTACGGGCTCGATCGCGGGCACGGTGAAAGACTCACAGGGCGCGGTGGTGAACACGGCGACCATCAAGGTGACAAACACCGACACCGGATTCATGCGCTCGGCGCCCACAAACGGGTATGGGGAGTTCCGCATCGATTATCTTCCGGTGGGCAACTACTCCGTCGAAGTCACCGCGACAAACTTCAAGACATTTGTGCAGAGGAACGTGGTTGTTACCGTCGACCTGACGCAGACGCTTGGCGTGGGGCTGGAAGTGGGCGCGCAAACCCAGACGATCACCGTGACTGAAGCCCCTCCGACGGTGGATACAAGCGACGCGGAGCTGGGCAGAACGATTTCGGCGGCCGAGATCGTCGGCTTGCCGCTGGTGAACCGCAATGCGTACGCCGAGCTGTCGCTGACACCAGGCGTCATGGCCAATAGCATGAGCCAGCAAAGCAATCCGAACGGAACCCCGGATTTCGTCATCGGCCTTCCCTCCACGGATGTGCAGGTAAACGGCTCGATCGACGGCGGCAACCCCGAGGTCAGTTTCTACCTCGACGGCGGCCTGAACATCAACGGCATTCGCAACTACGGCAATCAGCTTCCCAACCCCGATGCGCTGGAAGAGTTTCGCGTGGAAACCAGCGATTTCTCGGCGCAATACGGACACATGTCCGCCGCAGTGGTCACGGCCGTCACCAAGTCGGGAACAAATCGCTTCCACGGATCGCTGTTTGAGTTCAATCGCAATACCGATTTCAATGCCTATCCCTGGAACGCGCCAAAGAATGCGCAGGGGCAATTTATCAATGCTCCCTACCATCGCAACAACTTCGGCGGCGTTGTTGGCGGACCGATCAAGAAGGACAAGGCATTCTTTTTCTTCAGCTATGGCGGGCTGAGGCAGGTGGTCGGCTCATACGAGAGCGGGGGCAGAGTTCCCACGGCTGCCGAGCGCCAGGGCGACTTCACGGGCGATCTTCCGAGCGCCAGCAACGCGAAGGTATCGAACTACGGATCCACTCCATTCACGATTGATATGCCGGGCACCAAGACGGCCTATACGGGCAATACGAATGCCGGCCCCGGCTGCACGACAGTGGGAGTCAATGCCAACAACCCCACCAACCTGAACTGCCTTCCGTCCTCAGCAGAGGACGCGGTGGCAACCACGATTCTGGGGGGCAAGAATACCAATGCAGCGATTCCGCTGCCGAACCTTACCCCAGCCGGCGCCAATACGCCCCTGCAATGGAACGGCTACTTCACCGGTCCGACAGACGAAAACGAGTATCTCGCCAAGTATGACCAGGTGCTCAGCGAAAACGATCACGTTGCAATGACCTACTTCTTCGTCAGGACAACGCAGAACGGCTTCGGAGGCGGCAATATTGCTCCCTGGACAATCAATCAGTCGTATACCAACCAAACCAATGCCAACATCAGTGACGTTCACACCTTCAGCTCCAACACGGCCAATCAAGCCTGGCTTGCGTTCACGCGTGTAGCCGGCGGTCGCGTAAACCTGCCTGCCGTTAACATCGGCCAGCTCGGCTCCGCTTACACGATCCAGGGACCATCAACGCTACCGAACCTCGCAGTATCGGGCTACTTTACCGCGGGTGTTTCACTGGCTGGGCCGGTCACGACGTCAGACTTCTATTCCTTGCGCGACATGGTCACCATGACCAAGGGCAAGCACAGCATTTTCTACGGCGGCGAGTTCGCGCTCGACAAGGGCATGTTCGTCGGCAACCTCTATAACTACGGGCAATTCAGCTTTGCCAGCTCGGCGCCAACGACGACGGGAAACGCGCTGGCCGACTTCTACACCGGCATGCTCTCCTCAATGGAGCAGGACACGCCGTATCACACCTTGATGAGCGCGTGGCACACGGCGGTTTTTTTCCAGGACAACTACCGCATCACACCACGGTTCACCGCCAATCTGGGTGTCCGGTGGGATATCGATACTCCGCCGGTTGAGTCGTCGAATCTGACGGCGGCCTTCATTCCCAGCGAAGCAGCGCTCACCAGTAGCGGAGGCGTCGGCGGCACCGAATCCACAGTCATTCCCACCGCGCCCGAGGGCATGTTCTTCCCGGGAGATAAGGGCGTGGGCCGCGGGATCATCACGACGAAGTACCACCATATTGCGCCGCGCATCGGGTTCGCCTGGGATCCATGGGGGGATGGCAAGACAGCCGTTCGCGCCGGCGCCGGTGTTTTTTACGGAACCACAAGCGGCAACGAGTGGAACCAGCCCGGCAACGCCAACCCCTACGCCGTTCGCCAGACATTCGGCTCAGTGAACTCGATGAGTAATCCCTACGCCACCACCATGGTCAACGGGTCCGTATCTTCTTTCCCCAATGGAGATCCCTTCCCGTATACCTTCAATCCGAAGAGCCCGCGCTTCCTGCTTCCGGCCAGCATCGAGAGCATCGGAACTAACGTGCAGTGGCCTTTCATCTACCAATTCAATTTAGCCGTGCAGCGGCAATTGCCTTGGCAGGTTGCCCTGACCGCGGCATACGTTGGCACTATCTCCCGTGATGTGCCTACGATGATTGACGGCAACTACGCTCCCTACGTTCCGGGCATCACAGGCGAGAGCTCCGGCTCGGCTGGGACGGGCGGCTATAACGCGCGGCGTTCCTACGATCAAAACTCAACGGGCACCGGCACCCTGGGCCAGAACATCTTCCTGATCACCAACCAGACTGCCAATTACAACTCGCTGCAGATCTCGGCTTCGCGGCCGTTGACGCACCACGTGATGGTGACTGGCTTCTATGTCTGGAGCCACGCTTTGCAAAGCAGCAACGAATCGGCAATCGGGCAAATGACCGCCCAGGACTTCGACAACCTGTGGGAGGAAATCGGCCCGATGGATGCGGACAGGCGCAATGTGGGCAACATCTCCGGCAGGTGGGACATCGACTACTACCACGGATCGAACTTCTTTATGAAGCAAGTGGTCAATGGTTGGACGATCGCTCCGATCTGGGTGATGCAGAGCGGAGCGCCGTTCAGCGCCACAACCGGTTCCGACAAGAACGATGACAGCGCCAACGCGAACCGGCCCAACCTGGTTGCGGGAGCCAACGCGATCCTCAGTCCCCACCGTTCGCGAGCGGCCGAAGCGGCGGAATGGTTCAACACCGCGGCTTTTGTGGCCAACGGACCCGGCGTCGCCGGCGGCATTGGTCCGGGAGGAGCCGACGGCAACGAATCGCGAGACTATCTGCGCGCGCCAGGCTACCGCGATGTCGATATGGGGATCTTCCGCGACTTCCACTTCGGAGAAGGGCTCACCTTCCAGCTCCGCGGCGAAGCGACCAACGCCTTTAACCTCGTAAGCCTCAACACACCTTCGTCGAGCGGTCCTCCTTCAACCGTCGGAGGAGCCAACTCGTCTTCCACGTTTGGCACGATTACAGGAGCGGCCAGCCCACGCATCATCCAGGTTGGCGGGCGCTTGACGTTCTAGGCGGCAAGAGAAACGATTAAGCGACTGCTGGCCGGATACCGAATTTTATCCGGCCAGCGGTGTTATTGGGGGCCGGGCCTTATCGCGCTTGTGCGTGCACGGCGGAGGCATTCGCTCTTTCACTTTGATTCGCAGCAGGCGAAGATCTGACATCTGAGAAATTGAGCGCGGAAAGCCGCAGGTCGTGTGGCCGAACGGAATCCTCGCTTCCATCGCCGTTGGATTCTTTATGAAACTCGTTACGCCGTGGGAGACCCATAAGGCAACACCCTTGCTCTTGGAATACGATGGCGATCTGCAAACAGTGGCACCCAGCAACAAGTTTGTTTACCTGCCTGCGTACTGTAAGCACTTCGATTCTCTGAATGAGCTGGGAGACCCATTTTGGACTCCCGATGCTCTCGCAACTGTCGAATAGGTACACGCGGATGCAATGGTTCAATCGGACAGGCGGACGGCGGTTCAATCCGCCCTAGACGCCGGGTATCGAAATAAGTAATGAGATGTCGGCTTGTGTCGCCTAATCTCGTTCCACCTGGGAGGTTGCGCTTTCCGCAACCGGTCGTGGTTAAGGTCTCGAGGGCAGCCGAGAAGTTGGGAAGCGCGAGGTGTGGGAGCGTCTGCCAAACCGGAGAAGTTAGTCGTTCGACGTCAGACCGGCATCTCGCCGACAATCCCGGTCTCCCGACCACTCTTCGTTACACCGCTTCGTTCTTTACTAGACCAGGGCCCGTCGTTCGCCCCACGGACTGTGCCACAGGATGTGCCACAGATTTTGAATTATTAAGGGTTAAGGTGCGCTAAGCCAGATTTCAGAAAAAAGCAAAGCCCGCCAATTTAGCGGGCTCTAGCGTGTCTTGTCTGGTAGCGCTACCGGGAATCGAACCCGGGTTTTAAGATTGAGAATCTCACGTCCTAACCCCTAGACGATAGCGCCACGCATTGTGCGGAGACGGCCCGCGGGCGCGGGCTGCTTCCTTACTTTAGCAAAATTCCGAAACCAAGCCAAAGGCGCAGACGCCGCTTCAGATCCCCAGCTTGCGCACTTCATCGTTGTAGTACTTGCGGTACAGAATGTCCCACTCCTGTGACCCTTCCTGGATGATCTTGCGTTGGTTGGCGATCTTCTGCCGCGCCAACATGTCGATCTTCGCTTCCTCGGTCAGCAGAATTTCCAGTTCCTTCCGCGCCTCCTGCCGGATCGTATTGCGATCCTCCAGAAACCCCACCTGGTCGATCTCGGCCAGCGTATCCGCCACGGTGTGGGCCAGCTTGTTCAGCTTGTCGCGGTTGATCCTCATAGCACCGCCTTGTACTTCTTGGTCAGCTCGGTCTTCACTTTCTTGAACATCTCTGCGTATTGCGCGCCGCTCTTGCGCATCTCGTCGGAGTATGCGTCAAGAATTACGCGCACCTCTTCGTTGATGCGGTCCTCGAGCGAAAGCTCCTCGAGCAGAGCAGTATTCACGCGCGCTTCTGTCACCTTCATGTCGCTTGTGGTGATCATCTTTGCGTCGATCAGGTGTTTGACCGTGCGGCGGGCGAGATACCCAATGTAGTCGCGAGAAAAAATCATGGGTTAAGTGTCAGGATACCGCACCGCACCCGCGCCTGTACACCTGCTCACCGGCGTCGCGGGCCTGCTTTTGCGAGTGTCGCTGGCTTCGAACAGCGGCTGACTCTCCGCTCGCGCACAATTCTGGGGCTGCCCTGGCCCTCTCTAAGCGCCTTTTCGCATCACCGTATAGTACGGCTGATTCGAAAGGGTTGCGTTGAACGCCGGCTCCAGCCGCGACGCCCCGCTCTTTCCAACCAGATCGAAGTAGTACTCCAGCGGGAAATCGGAGTTCGTGTAGTCGGCCGGAATCGCTGCCATATAGCTGCCGCCATCTCCCTGCATCTCCACCCGCCTCCATCGTTCCGCCTGGTCCACGTGCCGGTAATGGAGTCGGATCGAGATCACTTCATCCGGCACCAGAACGGTCGCCGAAAGCGCCAGCGGCGCACCGGGCTCAAAGCTCGTCGGCGGCAGGTGATTGCATTCCACGAGTGGCCGCCCTGGCCTGCCCGCCGCTTCTATCATCGCGCGCCGCGTGTCTTGCGACGACGCGTCCGGTCGCCCCACGCTCATGACCCTCTCGTTCACCGCCTGGATATCCTTGTCGATTGCGCTCAGCCGGTCGCTCCAGTGCCCGCGCCGCATCGGCGTACTTCCGTAGGAAACGTCTGCCCGATAGACAGCCGCAGCTCGCGTGGCCATATCTGCCCACGCCTCTCGCGCCATCCTGTATTCGTCGATCGCCTGCTTGCCGGCTGCCATGTCCTCCGATTGTTCAAAGACGGCAAACGACGCACCGCCGCGCAGCTTTGAAGCGAAGAACCATCCCAGCCCGACCTGAATCTCCACATCCGCTTCGATTCGGCGAAAGGCAGCCGATCGCCGCGCCACTATCTTGCTGCGTGCCTCGTCCAGCGCGTCGCTCGATGCGGTAGCGCAATCCTCCATCCATTGAGCTACCTCGATCGGCGAGTATTTCGGATTCGCTGCGAGCGCCATTTCATCCGCGGCGTGCGTTTCGATCGTAGCGAACAATACCGGATCGAGCGGGCTCACCGTTGCAAAGCATCTGGGCTCCGGCGTATCGGTGTATGGTATGAACTCGCTTCCGCGCACCATCGGCATGTTGGTGTACATCTCCGGCCAGAACGAGTGATTCGATGCCGATGGCAAATGCGCCGAAGTCAGTAGCGGCAGAATCCGGCTCGCATTGGCCACGGCCGTTTCCACTTCATTTGCCCCAGCTCCAAAATCCTTGCGTAGCCACCGGCGCCACGCTTCCGGATCGGTGTCCGGATCATAAAGCCGCCGTCCCCATACCCTGTAATAAAGCTCGAATTTCTCCCAGTCGGCCTTCGGGTTCAGGCTCGCGTCCGCGTATGCGCAACGCCCGCCCGCGTGTCCCGACCCTTCCCTTCCCTTAAACGTCAGCGGTTCCATCAAGTCCAGTCCAACAGCACCGCAAAAATGCGCCGTCCTCCCGTATGCCGCCGCCATCTCCGGATCAGCGCTCAGCAAATGCCTCTGCGTGCCGGGCCAAAGTCGAAAGAGCAGTTTGTAGCGGCTCCCCGCTTTCAAGAAATCCGCATACCCATAACGCGTGAACGAGCGCGCCCCGGAGCTCACGCTGAAAGGTCCCGCAGGCTCGTTTCCCGGCGTCGGAATCTCCAGCGGGCGAATGTCTGCCTGTTGATAGCCAAGGCTCTGGTGTTCCGCGGAATACTTCGCTCCCAGTTTCACCGGCATTCCTGTCGCATTGGCAATGTCGATCATCGTTTCATCCACGCCCTTGGCGTGCATGTCGATCTCGACCGTGCGCCCGCAACCTTGAATTGCCTCAAACAACGTTTTCCAGAAGTCGTAGCTCCCCTCCGGGATACCGCTTTCTCCATGCACGCGCATCGTCAGTCCCTGGATCTCCGGGCACTGCTTCAACAGCATCGCCAACGCATCGCGGCAATAGGCCGCATGCGTCTCCTTGGTCAGCCCTTCGATGCTGTGATACGCATTCGGGCTGTCGGTCCACCGGTAAGCGTGCGTCCAGATTCCTAGCTGAAAATGCAATCCGCGCGCGGCGGTCTGCGCGGCAATGAATTTCAGCGCGTCCAGATTCATCTGCCGTTCGCGATCGCTAAGCTGAACCGGCGCCGGCAGTACCTTTCCGTCCGCGGAAGCCCGCTGCATCACGCTCACGTTGTACCCCGGAACGTTCACCAAATATGGATAGGGAAAGTGCAGGTAATCGCTCGTTACGCCTTTGGGGAAGTCGTACTCAAGCCCAAACGCGAGGCAAAACCGGTTGAACCTGCACGCAACCAGCAAATCCAGATACCCGAGCCAGAAGTTCCTGTCGTAGAACCACGGTTTGTCCTCGACCTCGCTGCAAAAATAGCGCCCAACGCTGCGCACTTCATTGGCCGGCTGTTCCAAAGCTGGCTGCGTCACGCGCAGCGCCGCGGCGGAAGCCGCTCCGAACCGCACTCTCTCTGCGAGTTCGAGTAGGCCGTACACGTATCCGCGCACGTCGGTCCCCGAGACAATCGTGGCAGGTACGCCGCCCTGGCGGCCGGGGGTCAGCACAAATGACTCCGCACCGGGACGCCACCCGGGCGCCTGTGCAGCGCTTTTCGCTCCTGCCAAACCCGTCGCGTTCACAAGAACAAAAAAAGCAGCTCCGCGCACGCGTGCCTCAGACGTCACGATGTGGCACCACGCGCCTTTCGCTGCCAGCGCCGCGCGCAGTTCGTCCGCAGCCCACTGCACCGGCGGCGCACTCGCCACCTGATCATTGCTGTCGATGACGATCACAAAGCCGCGGCCCGACTGCGCCATCGAACCGCGCACAATCGTCGCCGCCGAAGCTGCTCCCGCCACCTTCAGAAACTCTCTGCGCTTCATCTTGAAATCCCAGCTCCGGATTCCGTTCCGCCCCGAGTCCCGAGTCCCCTCGTTCCCTTGGTCCCTTGGTCCCTGTTTCTAGCTCCTGTGCGGGCAGGTCTTGGAGTTAATGCACTCCTCGGCCATGCGCAGCCGCTCCACCGGCCGTCCGCCGACCAGGTGCTCCGTCACAATCTCCGCCGCATCCTCTGGCCGCACATTCCCGTACCACACAGCTTCCGGATACACCACGACCGTCGGCCCATGCTCGCACTGATCAAGACATCCCGATTTGTTGATCCTCACCTTGCCGCCCAGCCCTGCTTCGCGAGACAGTTGCTGCAGCCTCGTATGCAGATCGCTTGTTCCATCCCGCGTGCAGGAGGGCCGCGGTGCGTCGGCCGGACGGACGTTGTGGCAAACAAAGACGTGGCGCTCAAATGCGGGCAAGCGGTAATCCTCCCTGAAGGGATTCGTGAATCAATCCTTTCCAGAGTAACAACTCCGCATCCCGGCTGGCGCGCCGGGAGCTAATGCCGCTCTTGCAGATCCCTTCCGCCCCACAAGTTTTCCTGATCCCCTCCCCGCCCCCATCTGCGAGAATGGATGTTTGACAATGAGTACTGACAACCTCCTTTCGCTGAAAGACGACATGGTGGCCTTCATTGAGGGTCATGGCCTTCATCGCCTTCCTGGCTATGTCACCGACGACATTCCCTCCGTCCTCTGGGAGGGCCGCGGCAACCCCGACGCGTGGAAAGATTTTGTGGAGATGGCCAAGCATGTCGGCGCTCCTTTCGTTACCTTCAGCGAAATGACGCTGGACCGCGACGAGCTCGACGCTCTCATCGAGGAAGCGGGCGAGATGAACTTCCCCGATGAAGAAGCCGCGGAAATGGTCGAGGCCAAGTGGCTGCGCAAGTACTCCGGCATGTTGGGCTACATTCAGCTCGGCTTCATCTACGAGGGCATCGTCTTTCTCCACGAGACGACCACCGAGTGGTACGAGCGTTACCAGTCGCTCCTCGAAAACATCGAGAGCTTCCACGACATTGTCATCGACGACGCCCACTCCCGCGACGACGAGGACGAGTAAGTCTCAGTGGCCGATTTAGCCAACGCTCCGATCAGTGCTGCGGGGCCCCGGAACCAGGCAACTTCAACACGCACCTTGCCGCCCCAGCGTTGGCTCCTCGCCGAATCGCACCCCGAAGCATCCGCTTCCCTCGCCCGCGAGGCTCGCGTGCCCCTCGTCATCGCGGAGTTGCTCGTTGCGCGCGGCATCGCCACCGCCGCCGAGGCCTTTGTCTTCCTCAACCCTGAGCCCGCGCATCTCCACGATCCTTTTCTCATGCTCGGGATGTCCGTTGCGGTCGAGCGCCTTGAACGCGCTATCGTCGCACGCGAACCCATTCTTCTTTACGGCGACTACGACGTCGACGGCACGGTCGCAGTCGTCCTGCTCAAGACCGCCATCGAAATGCTCGCCCCCGCCGAGAATCTCGTCCGCTTCCACGTCCCCCATCGCCTCCGCGACGGCTACGGCATGCAATCGAGCGTGCTTGAAGCGGCCCATGCCGAAGGCGTCCGCGTCGTCGTCACCGTCGACACCGGAATGCGCGCCTTTGCTGAAGCTGAAACCGCGCGCCAACTCGGTCTCGACCTCATCATCACCGATCATCACCTGGCTGACGCTCATGACAAGCTTCCCTCCGCCCTCGCCGTCCTGAACCCGAACCAACCGGGTTGCATGTATCCGGAAAAGGACCTTTGCGGTGCGGCCATCGCGCTCAAGCTCGCGCAGGCGCTGCTTCAGAAATCCGAACCAGTTCGCCGCGATCCCGCTCGCCTGCGTGAAAAAACCTTGCCCAGCTTTCTCAAGATGGCGGCCATCGCCACCATTGCCGACGCCGTCCCTCTTCGCGGCGAGAACCGCACCATCGCTGCGCTCGGTCTGCGCGAGCTGCGCCGCCCTGTAGGCGCCGGCTTGCGCGCACTC
This sequence comes from uncultured Acidobacteriaceae bacterium, assembly GCA_963823805.1. Lineage (GTDB taxonomy): Bacteria > Acidobacteriota > Terriglobia > Terriglobales > Acidobacteriaceae > Telmatobacter. The sequence goes on from CAWGMW010000001.1 coordinate 1,496,161, forward strand.
TTCGCTGTCGCCGCGCTCGATCCGGCCTCGAAGCAGCTCACCGGCTTCGATGTCGCCTTCCGCCTCGCCCCGCGCATCAACGCCGCAGGCCGCATGGACGTCGCATCGGACGTCATCGAGCTCTTCTCTACGCGCGACGCGCTGCGCGCGGCGGAGCTGGCGAACAAATTGGAACGGCTGAACCGCGAGCGTCGCAACGTCGAGGCCGCCGCGCTGACCGTTATCGAGGCCCGTCTCGCCTCCGACACCGAAATTGCAGCCGACCGCCTCCTCGTCATCGACGGCGACGGTTGGCATCGCGGCGTCATCGGCATTTTGGCCTCGCGCGTCGTCGAGCGCACTGCCAAGCCCGCCATCGTCATCAGCGTGGAGGACGGTGTAGCCCACGGCTCCGGCCGCTCGGTCGACGGCTTTCCGCTCCTCGCCGCCATCGAATCCTGCGCCGAGCTCTTCACCCGCTTCGGTGGCCACGCTTTCGCCGTCGGCTTTGCTTTGCCTGCTGAAAAATTACCCGACCTCAAGCGCCGCCTTCGCGCCTATGCCGACGCGCACCTCGCCGCGCGCGAACCTGAGCGTCTCCTCCGCATCCACGCCGAGCTACCACTTGACCGCATCACTCCTGTCCTCGCCGGATGGCTGCGCAAGCTCGAGCCGCTCGGCCACGGCAACCCCGAGCCCATCTTCATCGCCCGCTCGGCGCGCCTGCTCGCACCGCCGCGCATCATGAAGGCTCATCATCTCCGCCTGGAGCTTTCGCAAGAGGCCCTCGCGCAAGTCGCCCTCACCCAAAACACCACTTCATCATCCTCCCAGTCAATCGCGACGCCACCAATTGGCTCCGCCGCGCGCCTGCCTGCCTCAGCCGCGCCGGTTGCATCCATCCGTGCCGTCGGCTGGAACCTCGCCGAGCGCGCCATGCAGCTTCAACTTGTTCAGGGCAGCCTCATCGACCTTGCCTATCGCATCCGCGAAAACGACCACCCCGATTTCGGCGGCCTCGAAATTGAAATCATGGGCATGAGACCAGCGGAGTCGTAAAACGCGCAGTCGGGAGCCGCTGGCATTCCCGTCCGGAATCGATCTCGGCGCCAAGAAAAAAGGCCCTCCGCATCACGGAGGGCCTTTTTGTTCCAATTCAGCGAATCGCGGTTTTACCCAACCACTTCAATCCCCATCGATCGCGCCGTTCCCTTGATGCTCTTCACCGCTGCATCGACGGTCGCCGCGTTCAAATCCGGCATCTTCTGCGTGGCAATCTCACGCACCTGCTTCTCGGTCACTTTGCCCTTCTTTTCCTTGTTGGGCGTGCCCGATCCCTTCTCAATCCCCGCCGCCTTCTTCAGCAGCACTGCCGCCGGGGGCGTCTTGGTGATAAAGCTGAAGGTGCGGTCCCCGTAAACCGTGATGACGACCGGAATAATCAGCCCAGCCATCTCCTTGTTCTGCGTCTTCGCGTTGAACTGCTTGCAGAACTCCATAATATTGACCTGCGCCTGGCCCAGCGCGGGGCCAACCGGCGGCGCGGGCGTTGCTTTGCCCGCTTCGATCTGCAGCTTCACGTAGCCGTTAATCTTCTTCGGAGGTGCCATGTCGTTTCCTTTGAAACCAGCTTCTAGCTTCTAGCTGCTAGCTACTAGCTTGTCTGTTCGTATTCCAAATTTTGAGTCCACAACCTTCTCTTCTGCCCGAACTGGTGCCCGCTAGAAGAGCCAACCAGCTAGAAGCTAGAAACTAGAAGCTCGCTTTACTCAATCTTTTCCACTTTGCCGAACTCGAGTTCGACCGGCGTTGAGCGCCCGAAGATCGTCACCATCACCTTCAGCGTCTCGCGATCCTCGTTGACCTCGTCCACCACGCCGTTAAAGTTGGCGAACGGCCCGTCGGTGATGCGCACCTGCTCGCCCTTCTCAAACTTGATCTTCATCCGCGGCTTGTCTTTGGAGGTCTCCGAGCGGAAGAGAATCGAGCTCACCTCTTCCTCGCTCAGCGCCACCGGCTTGTCGCCGGTACCCAGGAACCCCGTGACCTTGGGCGTGTCCTTCAACACGTGCCACAGCTCATTGTCCAGTTCCATCTCCACCAGCACGTAGCCAGGCAAAAACACCCGCTCCACGGTGCGCTTCTTGCCGTTGACGATCTCTGTCACCGGCTCGGTGGGGATCATCACACGCCCTACGCGCTCCCTCAATCCAAACGCCTGCACACGGCTCTCGATCGACTCGCGCACCTTGCGCTCAAACCCCGAGTAAGCGTGCAGAATGTACCACCTGAAGTTTTCGTTCTTCACCGGCTCCGGCGCCGCCGCTGGTACGGGTGGCTCTCCCTCGCCTGCTGGCGGCTCCGCCGCCGCTACAGTCTCCGCCGCGCTGGCTTCCGCTTCTGCTGCCGGCGTCTCCACTGGAGCCGCTGCCGGTGCCTCGGCTGCTGCCGTTGCTTCTGTCGGGGCCTCTACTGCCCCCGTCTCTGCGGCTTGTTCTAAGTCTTCCTTCATTCCACTCTCGATTCCTCGCGGCACCGGTTACTGCAATCCGCCTAGCCGGCCCAGCAACCAATACACCGTAACTTTGAAGAAGCCGTCGACGACAAAAAAGAACAGCGCAAAGAGGAAAGTTGCAACGATCACCACTCCCGTCGTCACTCTCACTTCTTTCCGCCCGGGCCAGACTACCTTGCGCATCTCCGCGCGCACATCCCGCAGGAAGCTCGTAAACTCCGTCCACTTGCCCACGATGCCGCCTCCAAATTCAGACAGCGCTCCTGGTTCCTGCCGTTTCGCCGATCGCTCTTGGCCTTTTTCAATTGCCGTCTTCGTCGCCATGCGTCCAACCCTTCTTTAGCCTTCGGCATTCAGCCGTCAGCACCCAGCTCCATCACGCTCGCTCAAACCCTGGCGGTCTAATCTGCCCGCTGCACTAGCTGAAAGCTAAGAGCTAGCAGCTAAGGGCTGTCTTTCAAACTGGCAGGGGCGGAGGGATTCGAACCCCCAAGTCCGGTTTTGGAGACCGGCAGTTTAGCCGTTGAGCTTACGCCCCTAAATACAGCCATTAGCCTTTAGCCTCTAGCTTCTAGCCTGGCTCCGGGAGAACTGAATTCTCAACTTCCCGATGCCGGAGCTAGGAGCTAGAAGCTAGCCGCTAGAAGCTGCCCTACTTCGTTTCCTTATGCACCTGGTGCTTACGGCAGCGCTTGCAGAACTTCTTCAACTCAAGACGGCCCGTAACGGTCTTCTTGTTCTTCGTCGTCGAATAGTTCCGCTCCTTGCACTCGGTGCATTCCATCGTAATGATTTCCCGCATGTCCAAATCCCTTCAGCTCTTAGCTTTCAGCCTTCAGCTCTCAGCCAGGCATTGCGCCTAAGAACTGATAGCTGAAAGCTGACGGCTGATAGCTTTCACTTAATGATTTCGCTGATCGTTCCCGCGCCCACGGTCCTTCCGCCCTCGCGAATTGCGAAGCGCAGCCCCTTCTCCATGGCCACCGGCGTAATCAGGTCGATCGTCAATTCCACGTTGTCGCCCGGCATCACCATCTCCACGCCCGCCGGCAGCTCCGCCACTCCCGTCACGTCCGTCGTGCGGAAGTAGAACTGCGGCCGGTAGCCCTTGAAGAACGGCGTGTGACGCCCGCCCTCTTCCTTCGACAGCACGTACACCGTGCTCTTGAAGTGCGTGTGTGGTGTAATCGACGCCGGCTTGGCCAGCACCATCCCCCGCTCCACGTCTTCCTTCGGCGTGCCGCGCAGCAGGATCCCGGCGTTGTCGCCCGCCAGACCTTCGTCCAGCTGCTTCTTGAACATTTCGACACCGGTGCAGACGGTTTTGCGCGTCTCGCGGAAACCGACAATCTCCACGTCCTCGCCCACCTTCACCTTGCCGCGCTCGATGCGGCCCGTGACGACGGTCCCACGTCCGGAGATTGAAAAAATATCTTCGATCGGCATCAGGAACGGCAGGTCGACCGCGCGGTCAGGCCGCGGTACGTACTTGTCCACCGCCTCCATCAGCTCGTCGATCTTCGCCTCCCACTTCGCCTCGCCGTTCAGCGCGCCCAGGGCCGACCCGCGGATTACCGGCACGTCGTCGCCCGGGAACTGGTACTTCGACAACAGCTCGCGAACTTCCATCTCCACCAGGTCGGTCAGCTCTTCGTCCTCGACCGCGTCGCACTTGTTCAGGAACACCACGATGCAGGGCACGCCCACCTGGCGGGCCAGCAACACGTGCTCCTTGGTCTGCGGCATCGGCCCATCGGTCGCCGCCACCACCAGAATCGCTCCGTCCATCTGCGCCGCGCCGGTAATCATGTTCTTGATGTAGTCGGCGTGGCCCGGGCAATCCACGTGCGCGTAATGACGGTTGGCCGTCTCGTACTCCACGTGCGCCGTCGCGATCGTGATGCCCCGCTCCCGCTCTTCCGGCGCGTTGTCAATCGAGTCGAACGAGCGGTACACGTTCTTCGGGTTGTGCTTCTGCAATACCTTCGTGATCGCCGCCGTCAACGTCGTCTTGCCGTGATCGATGTGCCCGATCGTCCCCACGTTTACGTGCGGCTTTGAACGATCAAACTTTTCCTTCGCCATAAAACTCCCTTTTCCCCTTCCGGGCTTCTCTGCTTCCCTTTACAACAAGGGGCGTTCGCCGCGGCGAACTCCAGCCCCAAAACTTTAAAACCAGCTACTAGCTTTTAGCCGTTAGCTCTTAGCTCCATCTTGCCAGCCTTAGCCTCATCAACTTCCCTGCCACTGTCCGAGCTAAAAGCTAATGGCTGCCTTTCTCAGTAGTACGCGTACACCTTCAAGTACCTTTGCCTTAGCTCCAGCGGAACTTTCTCCACCAGCCGCAAATACCGCTCGCGCGTCAACGCCTGGTCAGAGACCGGCAATCCCGTGTAAAGCCCGATTGCTTCCTTGCCCAGCAGCCCGCGTTCCAGAATCCCTTCATAATTCCTGACCCGCAACTTCCCTTTGCTCACCCGGTTCAGGAAAACTTCCACATCGCGCGCGTCAAATGCCGCATCGATCAGCGCATGAAGCTTTGCATATCCCTGCTCGTCCGTGACCGCAATCGCTGCCTGCTCAAACATTCCCTTAGCCCTCAGCTATCAGCCTTCAGCTTTCAGCTTCATCCCGCCTGCGCTTACCGCATCGGCCCGTTCCACCGATACCAAGCTGACGGCTGAAAGCTGATAGCTGTCAGCTGTCTTTTGGAGCGGGAGACGGGGTTCGAACCCGCGACCAACAGCTTGGAAGGCTGTGACTCTACCACTGAGTTACTCCCGCCCGTAAAACCAGCCTTTAGCTTTCAGCCGTTAACTCTCAGCCTCATCCTGCTCGTGCCTGCCGCTTCGGCCAGTTCCACCACCGAACAAGCTAAAAGCTGATAGCTAAGGGCTAATAGCTGTATCTCTGGAGCTGATGACCAGGATTGAACTGGTGACCTCTCCCTTACCAAGGGAGTGCTCTACCAACTGAGCTACATCAGCCCGCAAAACCCAAGCTGCTAGCTTCTAGCCTCTAGCTTTTAGCCTCATCCTGCCGGTATGAGCCACGGTGGCTCGGACCCGCAATTTCGAGCTAGAAGCTAGTAGCTAGAGGCTAGTAGCTAGTTCTTCTCCCCGGCTCTGCGAATCTTCTCCGCATGCCGGGCTAAAACCGTTCTCAACGCCATCCCGCCAATCACAATCAGCGGAATCAGCTTTAACTCCACCGGCTTGCCAAACACGAGCACCGAACCGTCGCCCATCGTCAGCCAAACCAGCACTGCCAAAACTGCAAACATCCCCAGAGCCGCCCAGAACTTCCGGTCTAAATCCGATCCGTCGCTCTTCACAGCGCACTACCCACTAACCACGAATCACTAACCACTGTTGTTCTGGTGCACAGGGGAGGATTCGAACCTCCGTAGCTCCAAGGAGCGGCAGATTTACAGTCTGCTGCCATTAACCGCTCGGCCACCTGTGCCCAAAGGCCCCGCGCACCAAAAATCCGTCCGCAACGCCCTAAAACATTCGCCCAACTTCTCGCTCATCCATCTTCCGCGCACGCCGCAACCTCCGGATACTCTCCGGAACATCTCGACTTTTCGCCTGAAGTGGATTCTCCGAGGAGTTGAGTCCCGGCGTCCTGAATTTCCTGCTCGCCGGTCAACTCTTGCCGCTTTCGTCTTCCGTTCCGGCTTCCTTCTTGTGGAGCTGGCGAAGGGATTTGAACCCCCGACCCTCTGATTACAAATCAGATGCTCTACCAGCTGAGCTACGCCAGCTCTTTACCCACCCGGAAACCCTCCCGGAGGCCGACTTGTGCGCGGACACACTCCAGCTTTCCGCGTACACGGCACAGAAATCAAGGTTAGCACACTGCAGCACCCCGAGCAAACGCAGAAGAACCCCGAAATAAGGGGCCAATGAACCCGGCAAACAACGCAAAACCGATCGCGGTCCGACGAGCCGCCAGACAGTGCAGATTCGGATGCTCCGGGTGTTTAGTCCTCCAGAGTTGTATTGCGGAAACACCGCGCCTCAGTGGATCATTTTCTTGGTACCCTGCAACCCATTTCTCGGTCCCGATTGATGACTGGAGGCTGCTTTATGCGCAAGGCTATTTGCGCGGTTCTGTTCCTGGCGTTTTGCCCATTCCTCATCGCCCAGCAGGCGCTCAACAACGACTCCATCATCAAGATGGTCAAGGCTGGGCTCTCCGACAACGTCATCGTCACCACCATCAACGCCTCGCCGGGCACCTATGACACATCGGCGGACGGTCTCATCGCTCTCAAGCAGGCCGGAGTCAGCAACAAGGTGATTGACGCCATCGTAGCCAAGTCCACCGCCGCCGCGCCCGACCCCGCCGCGCCTTCCACTCCCGATGCGTCCGCGCCCGCAGCCCCGCTTCCTCCCGGCGTCGAAAACGTCGGCGCATATTACAAAGACAGCGGCGGCAACTGGCAACCGCTTCCCTCTGAAGTCGTCATCTTTCAATCGGGCGGCTTGGTCAAGCACGTCGCCTCTGCCGGCCTCATGAAAGAAGACCTGAATGGCCTGGTCGGCGGCATGCGCAGCAGGCTCGTCGTCAGCACTCCTGTCACTTTCATCCTCCACGTGCCCCAGGGACGCACCGCCGGCGACTACGAGCTCGTCCGCCTCCATGTTGTCGCCAACAACCGCCAGTTCCAATCCGTCGCCGGCGGCCTCATTCACGAATCGTCCAGTTCGCTTCGCGACGAGGTCGATTTCTCCAGCAAGGAGATCGGCCCGTCCGCCTACCAGATCGTCCTCAGCAATGAATTGGGGGAAGGCGAGTTCGGTTTTCTCGCGCCCCAGGACACAGCGACCTCAAAGGCCCCTTCGAGCTCCGGCCAGATCTTCACCTTCGCCATTGTCAATTAGGCAAGCTGCTTCAAATCGTCGACGGATATTCGCTCTCTCGATAGACTTTGCACCCATCTACCTGCGGGAGATCCGCCCAGCGGATCAAAGAGCGGGCGGCAAGCTCACGTCGTCGGCCACGTAGGCCTTCAGCGACGTTCCCTTCTGAATGTCAATGTTCTTGCCGTGTTTGATGAGTCCGATCGGTCCAAACAAAACCGTCAGCGCAACAGTCGCGGTGGTGCCATTTTGGCCTTCCGATCCTTTTGTCCCGCGGAGTTGCACCTTCACCCCACCAACCTTTAAATAGTCCAGCCGAATGCTCAGATCGCCGGGCTTGCCCATCATGCCCGCCCTCTCAGCGTGGCTTACCTCGCCAAATGCCTTGCACCCTGCCTTGGCCACCACCACGTCACCGACCTTCAGGTCATACGCCAGCACAAACGCCACGGGATCGCCCTCGGCTGCCGTTTTTGAACTGATGTCCTCATCGAAGGTTAACGGCACATCGGTGCCTTCCTGCAAAACAAGAGTTGCGGGAACTACAGGTGCGGGCGCCGTTGCGGGCGCCGGAGCCGCCGCAGGCGCTGGCGCTTGAGCCGGTGCCGGTTGCGTTGCCGCCGGTGGCACAGTCTGTTGTGGCGGCTGCTGCGCCGTCGACTGGGCGGCGGGCTGTTGTGCACATAACAATGGATATCCAAGAATCACGAGCAATGAGGCGACAAAGGTGGAACTCGAAATCCTCTTCACTTATACTTCCCTCCCAGAGCTCAATTTGCTTCCGGTCCGAATGATACACCCATGATGGATTTCACATTGGCCATGCGACCCCACCCCAGATGCTACGCTTCGCTCGACCCGCGCCCGCAGGTGTTACGCTCATTCCTGACGGTTCCTGAACGACCGCCTGAATGAGCCGACGCACCCGAAGAACGCTTCTCATTGTCGCCGCAGTCCTGCTTTTGCTGGCCTTGTTCGTCTTTCTGCGCTCCAAGGCCCCGCCCGAGGCCGCGCGCCTGCTCCCCGAGTCCGACGGCATCGTCTACTTCAATCTCAAGGCCATACGTACCCTGGCTCACAAGGACTTCAAGCCGCCCGACCGCGTTCCGGAGTACCAGCAATTCGTTGACGCCATCGGTATCGACCCCGAGCGCGATATCGACCAGGTGGCCATCGCCCTGCATCGCATGCCCGATCCCAATGGACCCAACGGACCCGTCGCATACTCCATGGTCCTTGTGGGGAAAATCACCGGCCCGCGCCTCAACGCATGGCTTGAGGCTCATGCAACCTCGCGCGAAACCTACGTCGGCCACACCATCTACAGCGTCCCCTCCGAGAACCGCACCGTCCGTGTCGCGCAAATCGGCTATGACATGGTGGCCGTCTCCAACACCCCCACCACCGAACAGATCCACTCCATGCTCGATCGCCATCGAGCCGCCGCGTTGCCCTTTTCCGGCTCCTCGCTCCTTGAGCAGCACTACCACGACGTGCCTTTGCTCTCGCTGGCCTGGGGCGTCGGGCAAATGGGCCTTCCCTTCTCTGAGAGCGGCTCCATTCACGTCTTCGGCCTCGCCCTGCCCCTTGAACCCGACTCCACTATCATCGCCAGCGTTGCGCCTGCCCTGCCCGTTCCGGGCTCGCTCGCCGCTCTCCGCTTCAAAGTCGAGGAGATCGCCCCCAGTCTGGACACAGCCGCCAGCCAGGCCGCTGATCTCGCCACTCTCGTCACTCTCACCCGCGGCCTTGCCCAGCCACTCGGCGACTCCCCCGCCAACGACGCCTTCAAGGAACTGCTCAAGACCGCAGAAGTCGCGCAGCACGGCGAGCGCGTCGTCGTCACTGCCACCATCCCCGCTGGCTCCCTCGCCGGCCTCTAACTCTCGCCCCGCTCACTCTCTTCTCCTCGCTCTCCGTCGTCCTGCATTCTGCTCCCTGCTATTCCTCCGCGCTTCGGCCCCGATTGCCGCGCAATGCCCTACTCAATCGTTGTAGTATGTTACGAGCCTGGAGGCATATGCTGAAGCGCACGTTGAAATCCTTCCCCCTCCTTTTGTTCGTTGCCGCAATTGGGTTCATCAACGCGCCGCGCCTTGCCGGTGCTCAGGATTCCAGCCGGCCGTGGATGAATCCCCAACTCTCGCCGGAAGATCGCGCCGAACTGGTCCTCAAGCAGCTCACGCTCGATGAGAAGATCGCGCTTCTGCATGGCAATGGAATGGCTCACCACGTGGGGTGGGAAGCGTCTCTCACGGCTCTGACCAACGGTGGCGCGGGTTACGTCGAGGGCATCCCACGCCTCGGCATTCCAGGTCTCGTCATCTCCGATGCAGCCTACGGAGTCAGGGACAGCGGCGCCAACGGGGGATACTCCACGGCCCTGCCCTCGAGCCTCGGAGCCGCGTCGAGTTGGGATCCGGAATCCGCTTGCGAATACGGCGCACTGATTGGCAGCGAACTTCGCGCACAGGGCTTCAACATGACTCTCGGTGGCGGAGTGGACCTCGCCCGTGAGCCCAGAAACGGCCGCACCTTTGAGTACGCAGGCGAGGACCCTCTGCTCGCCGGAATGATCGTCGGCAATCTGATGAAGTGCGAGCAGGCCCAGCATGTGGTTGGCGACATCAAGCATTACGTGATGAACGACCAGGAAACGGGCCGCAACTTCGTCAATGCCATCATCTCCAAGCGCGGCATGCAGGAGTCGGATATGCTCGCGTTTCATATTGCCATCTCCATCGCCAATCCCGGCGCGGTCATGTGTTCCTATAACAGGATCAACGGCGACTACGCTTGCGAGAACTCCTACACTCTGCGCGATGTGCTCAAGAATGATTGGGGCTTCAAGGGCTTTGTTCTCTCCGACTGGGGCGGTACTCACTCCACGGAGAAGGCCTCCGCGGCCGGGCTCGACCAGGAGGAGCCCATGTCGAACTTCTTCGGCGCCAAGCTGCGAGAAGCCGTCGATGCCGGGCGCGTGCCTCTCTCGGAGATTGACGACCATGCGCGCCGAGTTCTCTACGCCGAGTTTCTTTCGGGAATCGTCGACGATCCGCCGCAGAAGAGCGTCGTCGATGTACAAAAAGGATTCGAAGTTGCCGAGCGCGTGGAGGAGAACAGCATCGTTCTGCTCAAGAATCGCCAGTCGGTGCTTCCCATCGTTCCGGCCCGCGTACACAGCATCGCCATCATCGGCGGACACGCCAACGTCGGCATGATCTCCGGCGGAGGATCGGCGCAGGTTGACCCGCCCGGCGGCAACGCCATCATGCCTCCCGGAAAAGGCGCAACAAAATGGCAGGAACACATCTGGTTCCCGACCTCTCCGCTTCAGGCTCTGCGCGCGAAGCTGCCGAATACGAAAATCGACTTCGATCCCGGCACGGATTTGGACTCCGCCGCAAAGCTCGCCCGCGGTTCCGATCTTGCCATCGTCTTTGCATACCAGTGGGAATCGGAAGGTATGGACCTCCCTAACCTGTCGCTTCCCGACAATCAGGATGCACTGATCGAGCGGGTCGCAGCAGCCAATCCTCATACCATCGTCGTGCTCGAAAGTGGAAGCGCCGTGACCATGCCGTGGATCGACAAAGTCGCCGGCATTGTCGAAGCCTGGTATGCAGGCAGTTCAGGACACAAGGCTCTGGTGAATGTACTCGTCGGCGAGGTCAATCCATCCGGCAAGCTTGCCATTACCTTCCCGAAGAGCGAGCAGGACCTTCCTCATGCGACGATTCCGCAACCGCCGCCGCATCTTCGCGGGCAAGGATCGGCGCCGGTCAACGCAGACGCGCCGGAATCGAACTACTCTGTTGACTACGACGAAGGAGCGGAAGTTGGTTACAAGTGGTTTCAAGCCGAGCACGAGACGCCGCTGTTTCCCTTCGGCTTCGGCTTGTCCTACACCACTTTTTCCTATTCCGGTCTCAGCGTCGATTCAGCGGCAAAAACCGTGCGCTTCACCGTCAGGAATACCGGCACGCGTGCGGGAACTGAAATCGCTGAAGTGTACGCGACCCTCCCCAAAGGCTCGGACGAGCCCTTCTCCCGCCTCGCCGGATTCGCGCGCCTCACGCTCGCTCCCGGGAAATCCGAAACCGTCACAGTCTCCATCGATCCGCGTGTCTTACAAACGTACGACGAGACCGCAGCTCGCTGGAACCTCGCGCCGGGCGATTACGGAGTGCTCGTCGGACCATCATCGGACAACACACCTCTCACCGGCAGTCTGCTGATTCGCTGAAGCCCGAGCGGCTCTTCCAACTCGTCTGCTCCCTTGCCCCCTGCTTCCTGTTTCTTGTCAAGCCTCTCTGGCCGCGAATCCTTCCCTATCTCTCTCAATCCATAAGCAATATTTCTTTCCGCAAGTTTGCCGATTAATCCCCGCATCGGGCGCATCCTCAAACTATGAGCACGACCTCAATACACGGCCACGCCGCTTGTTCGCCGATACTGCACTCAGGCGTTTTATGGGATGGGAACGCCGCGAGTTCCGCCGGATCTGCTCATTTGGGCGGCTCGCCTGAAGCCAAAAATAACAAAAGAAAAAGAATTACACCCACAAAACCCGAAGTAACGACGCTAACTCCTTGTTTATCAACAAAACGGTCTCAAAACCGTGGACAAATTTGGTCGATTTTGTTACTCAAAACGGCCCTTTTCAGCACCGAAATGGCTCTTTTCAGCCCCAAATCGCCCCTCCGCGACGCCTTCGCACCGGCGCGCCAGCCATGATCCGCGGTTCACGACCCACGTCCACGACCCGCGTCGCCGCTCTTCGCTCCCTGTCCCTGGAACCCATCGCCCTGCCGGCGCATCTGAAACAATGGGCACGGGCTCCCCGGTTGCTCCGCTCCAGTCGTACTTCAACCCGCTTAACTTCATCTCACTGAGAGGTTTCATGAAACATCCGCACCATGTCCTCGCCGCTTCGGCCTTCATCGGCCTTGTTGTCCTCGCATCCACTCTCACCGCCTCCGCAGCATCCGGCCCGGCTACGGACGACGCCGCCAAGGCCGTCCCCAAGCACATCGTCCTCACCGGCCAGGCCGCATTCACTGACGCAGCTCACGAAGCTCCCGGCATCCGCCGCCATCTCACCGTCGCCGACCTGCCGGAGCCCATGCCCGAGCAATCGGTTGACAACGGCGCCAACGTCGTTCCCCGCCCCGCCAACGCATGGCCGATCGCGCCCAAGGGCTTCAAGGTCGAGCTATACGCCACCGGCCTCGACAACCCGCGCCTCATCCGCTTCGCGCCCAACGGCGACCTTTTCCTGGCCGAGAGCGAAACCGGCAAGATCAAGATCTTCCGCGGCGTCGACGCCGACGGCAAACCGAAGCAAGTGTCGGTCTTCGCCAGCGATCTCCATCAGCCGTTTGGCATTGCCTTCTATCCTCTCGGGCCGAACCCGAAGTGGGTTTACATCGGCGACACCGATGCCATTGTTCGCTTCCCCTATCACAACGGCGACCTCACAGCGACCGGCCCCATGGAACAGCTCGCCGATCTGCCTGGCGGCGGACGCCTGCGCGGCGGCGGCCATTGGACCCGCGATCTTCGCTTTTCGCTCGACGGCACAAAGCTCTTCGCCTCCGTCGGCTCGCACTCCAACGTCGACGATCCCGACACTCACCCCGAGGAGTTCCATCGCGCAAACGTGCTCGAGTTCACGCCCGCGGGAAAATTCATCGAGATCTACGCATCGGGCATTCGCAACTGCGTCGGCGAAGCCATCAATCCAATCACCGGCCAGCTCTGGTGCTCCACCAACGAGCGTGACGCCATCGGCAACAACCTGGTCCCCGACTACATCACCCATGTGCAGGAGCACGGCTTCTACGGCTGGCCCTGGTTCTATATGGGCGGGCCGAGCGGCGGTCACTGGGATCCGCGCCTCGTGGGCAAGCACCCGGAGCTCAAGGCCAAAGTCATCACGCCCGATATTCTGCTCCAGCCCCACTTTGCCTCGCTCGAGCTGACTTTTTACGAGGGCTCGCAGTTCCCCGCTGAGTTCAAAGGTGATGGATTCGCCGCCGAGCACGGCTCGTGGAACCGCGCCCAGCGCGCAGGCTATGAAGTCGTTCGCCTGCCCATGCACAACGGCCACGCCACCGGCGAGTATGAAGACTTCCTCACCGGCTTTACCGTCGGCAATGGCGATGGCGATGTATGGGGCCGTCCCGTGGGAGTAGCGGTGGCGCCCGATGGATCGCTGTTTGTGTCGGACGACGGCTCCCGGTCGATCTGGCATGTGATCTATACAGGAAGTAGAAAGTAGCTAATAGGCAGTAGACGGGCTGCGCTTCGCGCAGCCCGTGCCTTTCGGGCTTTGCTTTCCGGTGTACTTGGAAACCCCGTGCGCAAAGCTGTTCGGCCCCTGCGCGGATATTTCTTTTACTCCCATAGCCTGTTCGCGTAGAATTCCGCCATGTTACTGACGGCAACTCTCGAAAAACTCCCCGCGGATACTGCGATCTTCACCCTTGCCGGCGCGATGACGCTCGGTACATCGCTCAAGATCGTGGATTCGCAGGTTCAGGCAGCCATTGCGGGCGGGGCCAGCAAAGTGGTGTTCGACTTATCCAGCGTGGACTGCGTAGATAGCGCCGGTCTTGGCATGCTGGTGTATACCTTCGGAGCTCTCCGCGAGAAAAACGGCGCTTTCCGACTCTGCGGGGTCAATGCGCGCGTCATGTCGCTTCTGAAGATGACCAAAACCGACACGTATATCGCCATCGACCCCTGCCGCGAAGACAGCCTCGCCGCGCTCAACTAGCAGTTTCGAAAAAGTGGGGCTGCGTTTCTCCAGCTCCGCTAGCCCCGCTTTGGTTGTCCTACTTGTACTTCCCGTTCCCTTTCAGCAACTCATCGCGATGCTGGCTGTAGTCGACGAACGAATCGAATGCCGGCCCAATCAGCGGGTTGTCTTTCTCCGCGCCCAGGATCGCCGCGCGCGTCGTATCAATGCCTTCCGGTTGCGCCGCATCGAACACGATCGCAAACAATCCCGGCGCATCGGTGTGGATGGCCTCGGTGTCGACTTCGTATTCCACAATCGTCCCGTCGGCCAGCAGCTTCTCCATCGCCGGCACAACCACGCTCTTGCTCAGCGTCTCAACGGCATCCTCCGGCGCGTCCTTCTTCAACTGGTACATCATGACGTAGATGTATGCGCCCGTATACGGACCGGGCTTCCAATTGTAGTAATGGCTTACGAGTACCTGGTCCCAGTGCTTCGTCGGATTGAGCGAGCCCGGCGAATTCGAAAAGTCCATCCCTCTCAGCTTGTCCAACACCTTTAGCAGTCCCGCCAGCGACATCGACGACCACCAGCTATCGTGCGACTCGCCGTCCGGAGTGTGCACCAAATTCACATCGTCGCCGTAGCCCACAAGGGTTCCGTCGGCAAGAGCGGCCTGGAAAATTGTATTGTCCGCGGCATGAATCTTCTCCATGTCCGCCCCCCAATGCTCCCGCGGAATCTGCCAGTTGGCCACATACGAGTACATGGCCGGTTTCTCTTTGACCTCTGTCGCCTGCGCGCCCGATGGAACTGCGCTCAGCGCAAACGCCGCGATCCCGCACAAGCCTGCGAAGACACTCCACACCTTTGTGTTCATCTGCTTTCTCCTGTTTTGATTTAGTCAGCGATGCCCCGGGGAATGCTTGACCACGGCAAGTCTACAGCAGCCGGGACGGATCGCCGCTGTGAATTCATCGCGCGCTGCGGATTCTTTGTTCATTCGCGCGGTTGCGCGCCCGCGACCGCAAACAAAACAGGCCCTTTGCGGGGCCTGCTTGTTGACTTGCTCCCTCATTCACTTTTCTTCCAGCACCGTCTTCCGGTACTCGTCGAAATAAATCGTCATCGGCTCCTGCATCGGGTTGCGGTAAAGACCGATTCTGAAGGGAAGCAGCTCCGGCGGCCCATAGCCGGTCGTTGAGTTTTCTTCGTTCGAACGTCGACCCCGTGAAATCCACCACCTGTTTCCCGTCGAGCCACGCTCGCACAAAACCCGTCGCCTCGGGCGTGAATTTCACCTGAAACCGCAGATCGAGCCATCGCCCGCGCAGGTCGCGCTTTTCCTGGTAGAGCACATTGTATTTGTGGTTCAGATCCTGCGTGATGAGCAACTCTCCGCCGATGTATCGCACCGCCAGCACCGGGCTGTTATCGTCGCACAGGTCGCTCGTGTGGCACCACTCCCACCACTGCGCCACCACCAGCCGCACCGGCACAATGGGAAAATCCTGCGCCACATACATGCTCCACGAAACCTCGTAAGGCACGTTCTTGCGTGTCGTATAAGGCCACGCCTCGGTCAGTTCATCGCGCTCGGTACCCGTGGTGCCTGGGCTTCCCGCCATGAAAATGTCGTGCGGTCGCACCGTAATGCGCAGCGCGCCGTGCCCGGCGCGCACTACGTCCGATTCCATGGCGTACGATCCCGGCGCCAGCAACTGCGTCATCCACATGTTGCCGAGCGTCGGCGATTCGAATCCGTCGTACACGCTTATCGGAGCCTTGGCCACTACACTCGTTTGCGGGTTATCGGGCGCCTTTGCCGCCGGAGCCGCCGTCTGGCCAGTCATCGCCGCGCTTCCCAAGACGAACAACACGCAAACAACGGCCGCGCAAAGATTGAGACCTTGAAGCCTCTTGCCATTTTCAAATGAGTGCGAATGATCGATCATGCTACTCTCCCGAAAAATCCCTGACAAGGATCGCCGCAAGTTTCCGGCTAAGTCGCCGTGTCAGTGACTTGCTGATTTCCTGACTCGCTGCTCCGTGGTTCCTCGTCGCTGAAAATCTCCTCGATCGGCCGCTCGAACAGCCGCGCCAGCTTGAACGCCAGCGGCAAACTGGGATCGAACTTCCCCGTCTCGATGGCATTGACGGATTGCCGCGACACCTCCAGCCGCTGTGCCAGGTCTCCCTGCGACCAGTCCCGCTCCGCGCGCAGCACCTTCAGGCGGTTTTTCATCGGTACCTCAGCCTGAGAACGAGCCTGGCGATGCACGTGATGAGCATGAACAGCGGAAAGACAAACATGAGCTTCAGACTCTTAACCAGCTCGAATTCCACCAGAGATCCCCAGAACGTGATGACGGTCAGGGTCGCCCCAATGCCCCACAGCAATGCCTGGACCCAGAGGTCGCGCTGAAACTCGTCCTGCTCCTCTGACAGGTACAGGCCGAAAATCACAATAAAAGCGACGCCCAGGAGTGCGAACAAAGTGGCTGGGAGGTACGCCAATACGCCTGCCGGGTGCAGATGGCGATAGCCGATTCCCCAGATCGCCAAAGCGATATTCGCCACAAGCAATGGCATACCGATGAAGAGCAAGCGGTCTTCCATGCGATACCTTGCCGGATTCTTGATTCGATCACACATGAGGGGCCTCCATTCGAATTACGCCGACGGCATCATTAGCGCGCAGCACTGGCGGACGGTTTTTCATCTGTACCTCCAGCGGTTCGCCGCCAGGGCGACGATATAAACGAGGAAGAACAGAAATTGAACCGACGCGATATCTACGCGCGGACCTTGACTGTACTTCTCCATGCTCCCGCAAAATGTGGCCACCGCCAGGGTTGCTCCGATGGCCCAGAGCATCGATTGAACGAGAATGGATCTCTGGAACTCATCCTTCTCCTCGGCCAGGTACAAGCCAATGACGACGATGAATGCGATGATCGGCGACGACTGCAAAGCCGCGCAAAGAACGGCCAGTGCGCCGGCAGGGTGAAGGTGGTAATAGTGAAATCCCCAGAATCCGAGAATTCCATCCAAGACAAATAGAGGCACGACGATGAAGAGGAATCGGTCCCCAAATCGATACTTCGCGGGACTGCCGGCGCAATGATTCATGATTGGCTTCCTTTGTGGGTTCGCATTGAGCATTTGGCTTGTCGAGCGCGGACGGCGGTCATTTGTACCTCAGCCTGACCAGCGGGTACGAGACCAGAACGAAGAGCCAGAAGATCGGATATATGTTGACCAGATCGAGATGCGGCGCGTGCGCGAAGTCCTCCAGATACCCCCAGATTGTCGTAGTGGCCAGAGTTCCCCCTGTGCCGCCAAGCACGCACTGAACCAGAACGGTTCGCTGGAACTCGTCCTTCTCAACCACCAGGTACCTGCCCAACTCCACGAGTACCCAGAGGATCGGAAGCGTCGGCAGAGCCGCCACGCAGTAGGCCGCAACTCCGTGCAGATGGTAAAGGCGAAACGCTGCGGCGGCGCCTATGACGAGCGGCACAACCAGTGCGGCGCTCATCCAGCAGGCGCGCACCCAGCGGCGTTGCTCGAGACTATTGGTCGTGCAGAACATAGTAAGTCTCCTTTACAATATGACAAGGAAACATTACATCTAACCGCTCGACCTGTCAAGTGTCATTGACAGCCTTTCCTCGGTTTCGATTAAATCGATGAAAACAAGCTGGTTCTTGCGTCCCAATTGGCCATCGGCTTTCCGTGTGCCGCAGTCGCCTTCCACGGTTCGCGGATCACGACTGACGATCCGCGCCGATGGTCCGCGCCGCAGGGATCGCTGCTACTCTCGTTTCATGGGCTTCCAGGATTTCTTAGGGAATACGGCTACCGTGACGCACCTGCGCGAAAGCGTGCGCGCCGGCCGGTTTCCGCACTCGATGATCCTGGCTGGCCCTCGAGGTGCGGGAAAATACACGCTCGCCCTGATGCTGGCCCGGGCAGTGAACTGCCTCAAGCCCACGGAGACTGACGGCCTGCCTGACTTTTGCGGCGTCTGCTCGAACTGCGTCCGTATTGGCGCCTCCGCCGACCTCGAAACGCTGGTGGAAGACGCCGTGGCCGCACGCGACGATCTGCGCGAAACGGATAAGCGCGAGACACGCATCCTCATCCAGACGCACCCTGACCTGCTCGTCATTCCACCTGACCCGCCGCAGCTCATGATCAAGCTCGGCCAGGTTCGCCAGGCCATTCACGTCGCCTTCTATCGGCCACCCGTTGAATCCCGACGCGCCTTCACGATTTTCACTTCATCGGCCTTCATGAAAGAGGCCGCCAACAGCCTGCTTAAGCTTCTCGAAGAGCCGCCCGACCACACCTCGCTGATTTTGCTGACGGAAAATCCGCAGGAGCTTTTGCCGACCATCCGTTCCCGAGCCGTCATTCATCGTCTTGGCGCCTTGCCGGCCACCGAACTCGAAACCCTGCTCGCCCGCCGCCGCCCCGAGCTCAAGCCGCATGAACGCGCGCTCGCGGCGCGCTTGGCCATGGGCGCAGTCGGCCGCGCTCTCGCGCTCGACCTCGGCACATACTTCGCAAGCCGCGAGGACGCGCTTGTCATTCTGCGCACCGCTCTGCGGGAACCCGACTATTCCGCGCTCTTCCATGCCACCGAGAGCTATCGCGCGGGCGCAGACGGCCAGGAGAAGACCGTCAACCTCATCCGCGCTCTCTCGAGCCTTATTGAAGACCTGCTGCTCATTGTGGCCGGCACGCCGTCGCTCATCCGCAACATCGACATCGCCACCGAGCTAAGCCGTCTGTCTGAAGGCCTGACCGTCGACTGGATCGACTCCGCCGCGCGTGCCCTCGTCCGGATGGAACAGGGCATGCGCCGCAACCTGCTGCGTTCGCTCTCGATCGACGCCATGGCAGTGGGCCTCATGGCAGATAGCGCCCTTTGACCACGGCTTACGGTTCAGCGGCAACTGTCTGGTGCTCTTTCTGCACTGTCCACGGTTCACTGACCGCCGTTCACTGCCTCCTGGCTTGACGCTGTCGACGAATGGCCGCAGAATAAAAGAGCAACCCCCAATCGGACGCAGGCATCTTTTTAATACGAGTACTCCCATTCGAGTCCAGGGACGCCGGGAACGCATATCCCGACAACGCAGGACTGCCTAATGATTCACTCGGGATCGGAACGGGAGCCTTTGGATTGCTTCAAGATTGCGGCGAGAGCTGCATTTACAAGCCGTTAGGTCGAGTTTCCCCAGTTTCCTGTGGCACCTGTTGTTTCTTGGCGTATCAGATTTCGTTTTTTGCGGAGGGTTCTTCCCCATGAGCACCCCATCGATTCTCCCCGCAACGCGTGTCCTCGAACCCGGTCAAGCTTCGGCGCAGAGGAGAAGGAGCCTCCCCGCTCCGCTTCCCTTCCGTTTTCCGGCGCAAACCGCCGAAAGGGACACACCTAACCGTCACGCTGAGCTGTTCTATCTGCAAAAACAGATTCAGTCGCAGACGCCGATGGTGATTGTGCTCGAAGATGGCGAACGGGTTGACGGATGCATCGAGTGGTACGATCGCAACTCGCTCAAGGTCCGCGGCCGCAACAAAACACTGATCTACAAATCCGCCATCAAGTACATGTACAAGCTCGGCGACAACGGGTAAAACAGAGCAGTTCTCAGTTTTCAGTTCTCAGGCGCCAAATCGTTAGCAGCCGTCCACGAATGGGCTGCCCAGATCTCCGCGTTTCGGAGCCTGTCCCGAGCGAAGTCGAACGATCTCTAGTCACTAGTCCCTACGACCCTGGTCACTGCTTTTATGAGCCGGTCTCGAATTGCCGCGCCAAGTCCCTCTGCCGGCGGCAGCGGACACAGAATCACACTGCACCCCGAAGCATCTAGAGCGCGCAGCCCGGCGTATAGCTCGCGCGCCATCGTCTCCGGCGCGTTCCAACTGCCCCACGCGTAAACCTGCGCCCTCGCGATGTCTTGCGATGGCTTGATCCCTTCCGGCAGCATCACGCCCAAGCGCTCGCCCGGTTCGCTGCGCACCGCGTCGGCCAGGCGCGCGCCCAACTCGTGGATCGGCCCCTCGATCAGTACAAGCCGCGCTCGCGGCGCATAGTGCCGCAGTCCGACGCCGGGTGAAGGCAGCGCCTCCGTTGGCGTCTCTCGCAAGGTCTCGCCACCATGGAACAACTCCACTCGGCCTGCGATCATCCCAATCTGCTCTGCTGTCAGAGCGCCCGGCCGATAGATCGTCATCGGGCTCGTTGTCGGATCGAGCACCGTCGATTCCACGCCGCGCGGCGACGGCCCCGCATCGAGCACCGCATCGATGCGCCCATCCAGATCATCGAGGACATGATCGGCGGTTGTCGGGCTCACGTGGCCGAAACGGTTCGCGCTGGGCGCGGCGACCGGAATCCCGGCGCGCCGGATCAACTCAAGCGCAACAGGGTGCGCGGGCATCCGAACTCCCGCGAGCGGCCGCCCCGCGGTGACTGCATCCGGCACGACCTGCGTCCGCTTGAGCAGCAACGTCAGCGGTCCCGGCCAGAACGCTTCCATCAGCCTGAAGGCTGCGTCAGGAACGTCTTCGACGAGCCCATCGAGCATCTCCTGCGACGCCACATGGACGATGATCGGATCCCACTTCGGCCGGCTCTTCGCTGCAAAGATCTTCTCCACCGCTTCTGGGTCCAGCGCATTCGCTCCCAGCCCGTAGACCGTCTCCGTTGGCAGCGCCACAAGGCCACCACCGCGGAGAATCTTTGCCGCATGCTCCAACGCTTCGCGCGCTTCGGGCGTGCCAAGATCATTCGCGTCCATTGAGAGCCGCAGCGTCTTCACGTTGTTCCTCACTTGCCCGTTCTTTCTTCCATTCTCGCTTCCCGCGGCCAGTCCCCGCCAGCGGCTTTATACTCTCTTGTACGCATGGCGCTCGAAACCGAGATCAAATTCCGTGTCGCCGACCTTGCCGCGCTCGCCGAGCGCCTCGAATCCGCGGGTTTTCGCCTGGAAACTCCGCGCAGCTTCGAGAGCAACACCCTTTACGACACGCCCGATCGGCAGATGCGCGCACGCACCGAGATTCTCCGCGTCCGCAGCTACGCGGGCCGCTGGACGCTCACGCATAAGCGCCTCCCCGGCGCTGGCGTCGCTGCTCAAGACCGGCACAAGCATCGCGTTGAAACCGAGACCGGCATCGCATACGGCGATGCGCTCGCTGAGTTTTTCCTTTGTCTTGGATTAATCGCGGCGTTTCGTTATGAAAAATGGCGCACCGAGTGGAGCGACGGCGAGGGCCACTGCGTCATCGACGAAACACCCATCGGCAACTACGCGGAACTCGAAGGCACCTCCCAGTGGATTGATCACGCGGCCCCGCGTCTCGGCATCGATCCCGCCGATTACATCACCCTCAGTTACGGTCGGCTCTTCGAGCAGTGGCGCATGCAGCACCGCAGCACCGCCGAAGACCTTACCTTTGCCGCCATCGCTCGCTGACCGGCCCTCTTACTTCCTCCCGGCGATGATCCTTTCTAGGCGGAATCTTCACGCTCCGTTCTTACTCCATTCCCTTCAGACGCTTAGCTTTTCTCCCATGTCCATCCTTTTGAACTCCCCCGAAAGGGTCATAGCAAGTCCCATTTCAGCAATGAGATGGAATATCATAGGCATTTGGGAGAAGTCTGCTCGCTATGTCGCAATCCCCTAGGGATCCTGCCATCCCGGATGAGACCACTTTAGCGGTCGCGCTTCTGGGACCGGACGAACAACGCCGCAAAGTTGTCGCCAGCGCCGTCTCAAAGCGCCCCGGCCTAAAGGTCCATGAATTCTCCTCATTTCCCCCCAGGCTTGAGGACCTGCCCCAGATGCTGGCGCAGGCCTACGAAGTAGTGATCATCGATGTGGACAGCGACCCGGATTACGCATTCGCGCTCGTCGAGAGCCTGTGCGCAAGCGGCCGCACCTACGTGATGGCTTACTCGGCCAGCGCCGATATGAAACGGGCAGTGCAATTCATGCGCGCTGGAGTGCGGGAGTTCTTCACTCTTCCTCTCGATCCAGCCGAAGTCTCCGCGGCTCTTATGCGTGCATCGACGCACCGCTCGGCGCCGCAGCCCCTGCAGGAGGATAAGGAAACCGGCAAATTATTCGTCTTCCTCGGCTCGAAAGGTGGATGCGGCGTGACCACGCTTGCATCGAATTTTGCACTGGCACTGGCTCAGGAGAGTGACAGCACGACTCTTCTCATCGATCTCGGTCTACCGCTCGGGGACGTGGCCATCAACCTCGGCATTAAAACCGAATACTCCATCGTCACGGCTTTGGAAAAGCCCAACCGCGTGGATGCCAATTTGCTCTCCACGCTCGTCTCGAAGCACAGCTCGGGGCTGTCCGTGCTACCCGCGCCGACCGATTTGAGCGACGTGCAGGCCACCACGGAAGCGGTTGACAAGCTCCTGAAGGTCACGCGCGAAATCTACGATTTTGTCGTCGTCGATGCGGGATCGAGAATCGACCTGATGGATTCCACTTTGTTTGAAGAGTACGCCACAATCTTTCTCGTCACGCAGGTGGGAATCTCGGAAATGCGCACTGCCAACCGCATGATCGTGAAGTATTTTAACCAGCGGGATGACACTCTGCAGATTGTGATCAACCGCAATAAGAGCAGCGACGCTCTCTTTGACGAGGGCCAGATCGTCAAGGCTTTAACCCGGCCCGCACAGTGGAAGATTCCCGATGATTATGCCGCCGCGCGCAGAACGCGCGAGACCGCGACTCCGATGGTGATGGTCGACTCCGCCATCTCTCAGACCATCCGCCTGATGGCCAGGACAGTTGCCGGCCTGCTGCCCGAGAAGAACGGAAAAAAGGGCTTCTTCAGCTTCCTGCGCTAGGGTTTATCGGCAGCCGTCAATTCTCTTTGGGCGAGTCCAGCAGCAATTTGCCTCTTTCGCCTCAGGCGCCATGGCACTTCTTGTATTTCTTGCCGCTGCCGCACGGGCATGGGTCGTTGCGGCCCGGCGTTTTGCCAGTTCGCCGCTGCGAAGGCTGGCTTGATTCTCCGCCACCCTGCCGGCTGGCCACGGCAAGCTCCTTCTCCTTTTTGCGATGGAACTCCTTCTCCAGCTCGTCGATGGTGGTCGATGGCTTGCGCGTATGGATTTCGATCTCCCGCGGCGCACCGTCGCCGGTAATTGGATGCGCGGCGCTGGCCACAGGTGGAGCCTTGGGCACGAAACCGCTCGGCCGAGGCGCCGCATCCACGGGTTGACCATCCTGCCCGAGAATCTGCATCCGGAAGAGGAACCGAACGGTGTCTTCCTGGAACTTCATCATCATCGCTTCGAACATGTCGAACGACTCGCGCTTGTATTCCACCAGCGGATCGCGCTGCGCATAACCGCGCAGATTGATTCCCTCCTTCAGGTGGTCCATCGAGAGAAGGTGATCTTTCCACAGGCCGTCGATCACGCTGAGCATCACCATTCGCTCGTGGTAGCGCATGGTGGCCGCGCCCAGAATCTTCTCCTTGGCCTCGTACGATTCGGTTAGCTTGGCGAAGATCTCCTCGCCCAGTTCGTGGCGGCTTAGCGCTTCCGCTTTGATGCCCGAGGCGGCGAAATTGAATCCAAAATGATCGACGAGCTTCTCTCCCAGCCCCTTGAAGTCCCACTGATCCGGCCGCACGCGCTCGTTGGCAAACTCATCGAGGAGGTGGGAGAGAATTCCGCCCACATAATCTTCCAGAATCATCTCGCGCTGCTCGACGCCTTCCAGCAGTTGGCGCCGCAGGCCATAGACGGCCTCGCGCTGCTTGTTCATCACGTCGTCGTATTCGAGCAGATGTTTGCGCGACTCGAAGTTCTGCGCTTCCACCGCCTTCTGCGCGCCCTCGATGCGCCGGGAGATCATCTTCGACTCGATGGCCTCATCTTCCACCATCACTTTTTGCATCACGGTGTTGGCAAATCCGCGAGCAAAAATGCGCACCAGGTCGTCTTCGAGCGAAAGATAGAATCGCGACTCGCCGGGATCGCCCTGGCGTCCGGCGCGCCCGCGGAGCTGATTGTCGATGCGCCGCGATTCGTGACGCTCCGTGCCCAGGATGAATAGCCCACCCGCCGCGATCACTTGCTCGTGTTCCAGTTGCGCGGCCGCCGAATGTACGTTAAACACGCTGGCCCAATCCGCGTTAGAGATCTCGAACTCCTGGCCTTGGTAGTAGAACCGCAAGAATCCAGCTGGCGCCATGGGATTGATGGCGCCCTCGGCCACGCTGATCGCCCGCGCCTTGCTCTTCTTGACCAATTCCTGGCGGGCCATAAATTCGGGATTGCCGCCGAGCAGAATGTCGGTTCCGCGGCCTGCCATGTTGGTGGCGATCGTCACCATGCCCCGGCGACCGGCCTGCGCCACAATCTCTGCTTCGCGCTCGTGGAACTTCGCGTTCAGAACTACGTGCTGGACACCTTTGCGCTGCAAAATCGCCGACAGCCGCTCCGACTTTTCGATGGACACCGTGCCCACGAGCGCAGGCTGCCCCTTCGCGTGCAGTTCTTCGATGTTTTCCGCTACCGCTTTGTACTTTTCTTTTTCGGTGCGGAACACTACGTCTGGATTTTCCAGGCGCAGCAACGGCTTGTTGGTTGGAATTACCACAATTTCGAGCTTATAAATCTTCTCGAACTCCGCCGCCTCGGTCTCCGCCGTTCCCGTCATGCCGCTCAGCTTTTGATAGAGGCGGAAGTAATTCTGGAATGTAATCGTGGCCAGCGTCTGGTCTTCCTTGCGGATGTTCACGCCTTCCTTGGCCTCGATCGACTGGTGCAGTCCGTCACTCCAGCGGCGGCCGGGCATCAGGCGGCCCGTGAACGTGTCCACGATGATGACCTCGCCATCTTTCACCACGTAGTCCACATCGCGCTTGTAGAGCGCATGCGCCTTGATCGCCGTCTCGACATAATGCTTGAGTTCCCAGTTTTCGGCGTCTGCGATGTTGCCGATCCCCAGCGCCTTCTCGATCGTCTCCCACCCGGAGTCCGTGACGCCGATTGTCCGCTGTTTCTCGTCGACAATATAGTCGCCGCTCATATACTTCTCGCCTTCGCCAAGGCGGATGCCCAACTGCTCCTGGCGCAGCGTGTCGCTCCATTCCACCTCTTCGCCCATCTCCAGTTGGGGAATGATGCGGCGCACGCGCGCATATTTGTCCGTCGTCTGCTCAGTGGGGCCTGAGATGATGAGCGGCGTCCGCGCTTCATCGATCAAAATCGAGTCCACTTCGTCCACGATGGCGTAGTAGTGGCCGCGCTGTACGCAATCCTTGATGTCGAACTTCATGTTGTCGCGCAGGTAGTCGAAGCCGAACTCGTTGTTGGTGCCGTAGGTGATGTCGGCGCCGTAAGCCGCGCGGCGCTCGTTGTCGTCCAGGTCGTGGACGATGACGCCGACGGTGAGGCCGAGGAATTCGTAGATCTTACCCATCCACTCGGCGTCGCGCTTGGCCAGGTAGTCGTTCACCGTGACCACGTGCACGCCGTGGCCGGCCAGTGCATTCAGATAGCAGGCGAGTGTCGCCACCAGCGTCTTGCCCTCGCCCGTTTTCATCTCCGAAATTTTGCCCTGGTGCAGTACCATGCCGCCGATCAGCTGCACGTCGAAGTGGCGCATCTGCACCGCGCGCCAACCGGCCTCACGCACCACGGCGAAAGCCTCGGGCAAGACTTCATCGAGAATCTCGCGCTCGGCCGCTTTTATCTCTTCGGCGTCCGTAATTCCCTCGAGCCGGACCGCAATCCGCGCCTTGAATTCGGCGGTCTTCGCCTTCAGCTCTTCGTCCGAGAGCTTCTTGATCTCCGGCTCCATCGCGTTGATTTCAATCACGATAGGCCTGAGCCGCTTGAGGAGCCGCTCATTCGCAGTACCGAAAACTTTCGTCAGAATCTTGTCAAAAAACACTGGCTTCTCCGCTTTCTAGTGTAAATGGCGGGGGTTAAGCCGCGATGAGCGGCCGCGGGAGCTCCGAAACTCATTCCAGCGAAACAAAAGCCCCCGGAATTTACCCGGGGGCTTTTCTGTATTTCAGGGTGAGTTGTTAGTTACTGAACAACAGCACGCCAGCCGCTTTCTCGTCGGTTGCGCTTTCGTCCGCGCTTACCGGCCGATAGAACAGCTGATTTGCGTCGAGATAGACCTCGAGAAATGCCGGCCGCTCCTGAATCTGCCCCGCGATCAGCGCCTCAGAAAGCGGATCTTCGATGTACCGCTGCAGTGCGCGGCGCAGCGGCCGTGCGCCGTAGCTGCGGTCGACAAGCGTCTTGTCGAGAATCCACTTCTTCGCGTCGTCGTTTACCGATATGGTGATCGACTTCTGCGCCAGATTGGCGTTCAACAGCTGCACCAGCAGCTCGACAATCTGGATGAGGTCGGCATCGTTGAGCGATTGGAAGAGAATCACTTCGTCGAGACGGTTGAGGAACTCGGGGTTGAAGGTTTTCTTCACCTCGTTCCTTACCAGCTCCTCGACTTTTTCGCTGACGATGTCTTCGCGCTCACTCTGGAAGCCGAGCCCCTGCTTCTTTTGCAGGTGGCGCGCGCCGATGTTCGAGGTCATGATCACGATGGTGTTCTTGAAGTCGACGGTGTTGCCCAGGCCGTCGGTCAATTGCCCATCCTCAAACACCTGCAACAGAATGTTGAACACATCCGGGTGCGCCTTCTCGATTTCGTCGAGCAGAACGACGGAGTATGGCGAGCGCTTGACACGCTCAGTCAACTGGCCGCCCTCCTCGTAGCCCACGTAGCCCGGAGGCGAACCGATCAGCTTCGACACCGAATGCTTCTCCATGAACTCCGACATATCGAAGCGGATGAGCGCCTTGTCAGATCCGAAGAGGAAATTGGCCAGCGTGCGCGCCATCTCCGTCTTGCCCACGCCAGTTGGTCCCAGGAACAGGAAGCTTCCAATCGGCCGATGCGGCGACTTCAATCCCGCTCTTGACCGCCGGATCGCGCGAGCCAGCGCCGAAATCGCCTTGTCCTGCGAGATCACGCGCTTGTGGAGCTCTTCTTCCACGCGCAGCAGCTTCTGCGTCTCTTCTTCCTTGATGCTGGTCACGGGCACGCCCGTCCACCGGCTCACAACGTCTTCGATGTCTTCGCGGCCCACAATGCCTGCGGCCGAATCGTCGAGGTGGTACTTGTCGCGCAGCGCGCGCAGGTTCTCGCGCTCCTTGCGCTCTTCGTCGGAGTAAAAGCGCGCCTTTTCGAATTCGTGATTCGCAATCGCCGAATCCATGCGGTGCACGATGAACTTGATCCGCTTCTGCACCTCGGTGATCTCTTCCGGCAGCGAGGTCTGGCGCAGCTTCACGCGCGCCCCGGCCTCATCGATCAAATCGATTGCCTTGTCGGGCAGGAAGCGATCGGGAATGTAACGGCTCGAGTGCGAAACGGCAAATTCCACGGCGGCATCGGTGTAGCTGACCGCGTGAAACTTCTCGTAGCGGTCCTTGATGCCCATGATGATCTTGATGGCCTCTGCCTCGTTGGGCGGCGGCACCTTTACGGCCTGGAATCGCCGTTCCAGCGAGCGGTCCTTCTCGATCGATTTGCGGTACTCGGCCGGGGTGGTTGCGCCGATGCACTGAATCTCGCCGCGCGACAGAGCCGGCTTGAGGATGTTCGCTGCATCGAGCGACCCTTCAGCCGATCCTGCGCCTACCAGCGTGTGCAGTTCGTCGATGAACACAATCGAGTTCTGGCTTTCCATCAGTTCTTTCATGATGGTCTTCAGCCGCTCCTCGAATTGGCCGCGATATTTTGTGCCGGCCACAATCAGCGAAAGGTCCAGCGCCAGCACGCGCTTGTCGGCCAGGAAGCTTGGCACTTCACCGTCGGCGATGCGCTGCGCCAATCCTTCGACAATCGCCGTCTTGCCCACGCCCGGCTCGCCGATTAGCACAGGATTATTCTTCGTGCGCCGGCACAGAATCTGCACCGACCGCTCCAGTTCGCCTTCGCGCCCCACCAGCGGATCGAGCTGCCCATCCATCGCCGCCTGCGTGAGGTCGCGACTGAACTCGGCCAACAAGCTCGACTCGCGCTGCCGTTGTTGAGGCGGCGCCTTTTCCTGCGTCACGCGCGCCAGCTCATCGCGAATCTGCGTAAGCTTAAGCCCGCGCTCCTGCAGAATCTCCGAGGCAAAGCACTTCTCCTCTCTCAGCAATCCAAGCAGCAGATGTTCCGTCCCAATATGCTTGTGGCCCAGCCGCTCGGCTTCCTCCGCGGCATAAGCCAGCACGCGCTTGCACTCGTTCGAAAGCGGCAGGTCGACGCTTGTCGAAACCTTCTCGCGGATGGTGGTGTGCGCTTCAATTTGCTTCCGGATCGACTCCACCGAGGCGTGCGAACGCAGGAAGCGGTTGGTTAACGCCTTGTCTTCGCGAAGCAGCCCCAGCAGTAAATGCTCGGTCTCGATATAAGGCGAGCCGAACTGGCTGGCCTCGTACCGCGCGAAGAAGATTACGCGCCGCGCCTTCTCCGTATACCGCTCGAACATGATGAACTCCCTGATCCAGACGTTCGCTTGAAGTTGCCGTCCGGTGGTTTTTCCGGCCTCGGCCCATCCTGCGTTCGCCCTTCTGTTGCTTCGCCGCCGGCGGCCCTGGAAAGAAATGACCCGCGCCCCGAACAGCTCTTTCGGATGGTCTTGAATCCCTTGCAACTTGTCGTCAACCGGCTTGAATTCTGCCGCCGACTACCATCCCGACCTCTGCAAGCCTGCATCGGAGAAAGTTCCCTGTCAGGCCCCTACTGAATAAGACTCAAAACTTAGCGAAAGTGGTGCTTTCTCTAGCTCAAGTTTCCAGCTTGCAACGGCTTCGACCCGGCGTCTGTGATCTCCGTCAGTCTACCGTTTCCGAGCCGCAGTACTCGCCTGCATCGCACTGCCAAATCCATGTTGTGCGTTACCAAGATCGACGTCAGCCCGTGACTCCCGTGCAAACGCTCGATCAAATCAAAGACCATGCCCGCTGTTACGCTATCCAGGTCGCCGGTCGGCTCGTCGGCCAGCAGCAGCCGCGGGCCGCAAACCAGCGCTCGAGCCAGCGCCACACGCTGCTGCTCGCCGCCGGATAGCTCGCCGGGCCGATGGTCTCCACGGTCGTCCAATCCCACCTCGCTCAGCCATTTCTCCGCCGTTTTCAGCGCTTCGACTTTCCTCATATTCCGTGCTAATAGCGGCATTGCCACGTTCTCCAACGCCGTAAACTCGGGCAGCAGATAATGGAACTGCCACACATAACCAATCTCGCGATTGCGAAAGGCCGCCGCCTCTCGCGCGCTCAGCTTGGCCACATTGGTTGACGCGCAGTATACAGTCCCCGCGGATGGCGTATCAAGCGCGCCCAAAATGTGTAAAAGAGTGCTCTTTCCCGCGCCCGATTGGCCGACAATCGCGACCATTTCTCCGGCTGCAAGTTCGAGATCAAGATCCTCGAACAGGTGCAGCGCGCCACGGACCGTCTGGTAGGTCTTGCCAAGGCCCTGAACCTGGATTACCGGAGACTGTCCAGCATTGAATCCCAACGCCCGCGACTCCGGGTCCCGCGTTGCACGGGATGCCGTGGGAGCAGCCGCTGAAGGGGTTTGCATCATCCAGTTGCTCCTTATTTTACAGGACTGCGGCGGCCGGCCGCACATCCCCCAAACCGGGCAGCGAGGGGGCACCAAGGATGCCACGTCAGACGCTTACCGGCGAATTCCGCACGCCGCGGCACCCCGCTCCGCTGCGCCGCAAGCGGCTCAAAACACGAAACGGGAGCCGATTCTTCCAGCTCCCGCCTCACTGCCTGCCGCTCTCACAACCGCGCCTACCGGCGCCTCAGCCCCACTTCTTGCCTAGCGCCTCCAGATTCGCCTTTGCCAGATCCTCTGGTGACATCACGACTCTGAACTTTACCTCCGCATTGAAGTTGAGGAACCAAGGCTCAGCCAGGCGCGGCACGTCAGACGGAGTTGCGAGGTCGACGATCAGAATGCCGCCACGGCGGCCATCTCTCTCGCCGAAATACGCAGCCTCGGGCTTGGCATCGTCGAGAATCCTTTTCATTGTTGGTCCCGCCGTTCCGTTGCGAACCGCGGTGTTGAATGGCTCAAGAGGCATTTCTACCTGCATCATCATCCGCATCTTTCTACCTCCGGGCGCCTCGAGATTGTCTGGGGTTGGTTGGCGCCGATGCCCGGACGCTACACGACGCACGCGCGCACAGTCAAAACAATTTTCGAAACGCAGCTGGCGAAGTCGCTCGCAAAAACGCATCCCCTGAACTCCAAGATCCTCGCCAACCCCGCGAACTCCGCTGGCCGCCCCGCTTGATATCATCAAAACAAAGGCCGCTTCCTCGCTCGCGCCGCCGCACCTCTATTTCGTTCCCATGACTCCCGCTTCCCAAGCCGCCGCACCTTCGGAGTTTGCCGCGCCTCAAGCCGATTCCGCGCCGCACGCCCTTCATGCGCCTGCGCCCGGCGCCACGGCCACACTCATCCACGACCTGCGCGAGCTATTCAAGGTCAAGGTGGTTGGTCTGGTCCTGGTCACCGGCTGGGGCGGGTTCTACCTGGGATCGATGCGGTCCGGCATCTCCACCCTGCAGTCCGGCCTGCTCGACACGCTGCTCGGCATCGGCCTCATTTCCGCCGGCGCCGGCGCACTTAACCAAGCTCTCGAGCGGACCTCCGACGCGCGGATGAAGCGCACCGCCGATCGTCCCTTGGCGTCGGGCCGCTGGCCGTTGGCGGCTGGAATCCTGGCCGGCCTCGGCGGGGTAGCGCTCGGAGCGGTCTGGCTGGCGCTGCGCACCAACCTCCTGACCGTCTCATTGGCTCTGCTCACAGCCTTCACGTACGTGGCCATTTACACGCCGCTTAAACGCGTGACCTCCATGGCCACCTTCATCGGCGCATTTCCCGGCGCCATGGGCCCGATGCTCGGCTGGACCGCGGTGCGCGACCAGA
Organism: uncultured Acidobacteriaceae bacterium; assembly: GCA_963823805.1. Classification (GTDB taxonomy): domain Bacteria; phylum Acidobacteriota; class Terriglobia; order Terriglobales; family Acidobacteriaceae; genus Telmatobacter. The sequence goes on from CAWGMW010000001.1 coordinate 1,527,286, forward strand.
TCGAGTGGCCGGCCGTCGCTCTGTTTGCCATCCTTTTCGTTTGGCAGTTCCCACATTTCATGTCGATTGCATGGTTGTATCGCGACGACTACGCGCGCGCAGGCATTCGCATGTTGCCCGTCGTTCAGCCCGACGGATGGTCGACTGTCGTCGAAGCCCTCTTTTACGCCGTACTCATGATCCCCGTAAGCCTGGTGCCATGGCGCCTCGGACTCACCGGCGTCACCTATGCTGTGCTCGCAGTTCCGCTGGGACTCGTCTACCTTGGCTACACCATCCGATTCGCGCGCATTCTTCGCGCAAAGACCGAAGGCGATAGCCGCAAACTGGCGCGGGACCTGCTCAAAGTGAGCGTCCTCTATCTGCCTCTACTCTTCACCACACTCATGCTCTGTGCCCGCGCGAAAGGATAGCGCGCATGAACACGACGGCCCGTTCAGCGAACTCCACATCCGGCACTGGTCCCGCGATCGCAGCCATCCTGGCCATCAGCGCCGCGGCCACCATCTTTCTTTTCTGGCTTATCTATTTCCACCCGGCCCTCGATGTAACCGGCAGGGAGCTTTCCTTTTTGCCCGCCCTCAACGCGGTTCTTAACGCGCTGGCGGCCACGGCGCTGGTCATGGGCTACCGTTTTATCCGCGCCCGCCGCATCAAGGCGCACCGTGCGGCAATGATTACCGCGTTCGCGTTTTCGACCCTATTCCTGGTCAGCTACATCGGCAACTACGCACTCCACGGCGAGAGCCACTACCCCGGCCACAGCCTTATCCGCATCGTCTACCTCGTAATCCTAATCAGCCACGTGCTGCTCTCGATGGTGGCTCTGCCGCTGGTGCTCATTACATTCTTCTTTTCGCTTACCGGCCGCATTTCCATCCACCGCAAAGTGGCTCGCTGGACCTTTCCAATCTGGCTCTATGTGTCGGTCACCGGGGTCATCGTGTATGCCATGCTGGCTGCCGTGAGAGGCTAGATGCCCGCTCCCACACAAGCCGACGATGGCACGCGTCAGCTCCTTCAATGGGGCGGTTCGATGGTCGGAACAGGACTCCTTGCGGCGGTACTGCTGGTCACTGTGCTCGGCGGCTACACGCGCCTTGGCGCCAGCACCAACGCCGGCTGGTTCGCGCTTATCGTCGCGCTCATGTGCATACCGTTCGGCCTCATGCTCCTGGCGCTCGGCCTCGCCAAATGGCTCAAGAACCGCCGCGAGTCCCGCACAGCGCGCTAGGGGCTGATCCCGACACAAGAACGGCCTCTAAGCGATAATCGAGGCTGAGCAACCATGATCGCGAGCGTCGCACTCGCATCGCTCTTGCATCGGGACGAGCGAGCCATCGCCCTCTCGCTGGAAAGGCTTATTGAAAATCCCACGGCCACATCGTCGACTCCGGATGCTGAACCGGAGATTGCGCCTCGTCAGGTCCTTCGTCCTCGCTCTCTCGCTCGCCACCATCGCCCACCGGTCGATTGGACAATCGCTTGTGCCCGCGCAATCACCTCAGCACGCGCCGTCCGCAATCGACTCTGACGAGGACGGTATGAGCGACGATCTCGAGCAATCGCTATTGGTGCAGTTCGCTCCGAAATTTCTCGTGGGCCAGCACGACTGCTCCAACGTTCCCGCAGAATTCCAGCCGGGCGTCGCCATTCCGCTCGTGAAGTCCGAGAATGGAACAATCTACGGACAGGTTTTTCCAGCGAAAAACCCAATCGACGGTGCGCCCGCGGCGGAAATTCACCACTACCATATCTGGCGCATCGACTGCGGACCTCACGGCCATCTTCTCGACACCGAGCATGTCTCCGTTCTCGTCCGCGCCTCCAAACCCGATCTCGCCTCCGCCACCTGGAAAGCCCTTTACTGGTACGCCGCTGCCCATGAGAACACCGTTTGCGATGTGAGTCAGATCGCCCATGCCTCCACGCTGCACGCTGAAGATGCCGGCCCCAGCGTCTGGATCTCACCCGGCAAGCATGCGTCCTATCTTAATGAAGCACTCTGCCAAAGGGGCTGCGGGGCCGATCACTGCGAAAACATGACGGCTCTTGCTCCCGCAAAGCTAGTCAACCTTGGCGAACAGGGCCACCCCATGAATGGTTCCATGTTCATCGCCTCCAACGCATGGCCGCTCGCCGGCAAAATGACCGCGACAAACTTTCCCGCCCCGGTTCTCGCACGGCTTGGCGAGCTTCCGGATTCCGAGATCGCGTGGTTCAACCAGGGCAAGCATCCAGCGCAGGGTGTCATCGCCATCAGCGGCACAACCGGACAGGCGATTGCGGGCGGTGGTCGCGATGCGATCTCTGGAATCTCCACAGCGGCGAGCGCCACTGACAGCTCCATCTCCGTCGCCAAGGGCTCCAGCAGCAACGCGATTCAGAAGAGCTATCGCCATACCACCCATGCGCTCGGCAAATCCATTCGGCACATCGGCAAGGCTCTCGGCCTTCAGAAACTGCCCGCCCCACCAAATCCGCCGGCTGAAACGAAGACGCCCTAGCTCTTGAAGAACGCCAGCAGTTCGGCGTTAACTGTCTCCGCTTGTGTCGTGATCATGCCGTGCGGGAAGTCCTTGTAAGTTTTCAGCGTTCCGTTCTTCAATAACTTCGCTGTCAGCGGCCCGGACGCGACATAGGGGACGATCTGGTCGTCTTCGCTATGCATCACCAGCACTGGAACGTTGATCTTTTTCAGGTCCTCCGTGAAATCGGTCTGCGAGAAGGCCACAATACCGTCGTAATGCGCCTTCGCGCCACCCATCATGCCCTGGCGCCACCAGTTTTGGATGTTGCCCTCCAGGGATTTCACTCCGGGCCGGTTGAAGCCGTAGAAAGGTCCGCTTGGTAAGTCGCGGTAGAATTGCGCGCGATTGGCCGCCAGTTGCGCCTGCAGATCATCAAACACTGCCTTGGGCAAGCCCAGCGGATTAGCCGCCGTCTTCACCATCAGCGGTGGCACCGCGCTGATCAGCGCCGCCTTGGCTGCGCGGCTTTCGCCATGCCTCGCCAAATAGCGCGTCACCTCGCCGCCGCCGGTCGAGTGTCCCACATGGATCGCGTTTTTCAGATTAAGGTGAGCCGTAACAGCGGCGAGGTCGTCGGCGTAATGGTCCAGATCGTGCCCATCTGCGGTCTGCGTGGACCGTCCATGGCCGCGGCGGTCGTGGGCAATTACGCGATAGCCGTGGAGCAAAAAGAACAGCATCTGCGTGTCCCAGTCATCGGCCGACAATGGCCATCCATGGCTGAAAACAATGGGCTGGCCGGTTCCCCAGTCCTTGTAGAAAATTTCCAGGCCGTCTTTTGTTGTGATCGTGGGCATGTGACCTCCTTTGAAATGGGGAACGAACGCCAACAATTAGATCACACTCCCGTCAACGGGAACTGAACGAATAAAGTCATGGCCTGAAGCGACCCATGCAGAGCGGCATGTGGAAATTTCGCTCCGCCCCTCTTGACAAACCATAACTGATTGGTTATGGTTTTATCCGTGATGCACGCCAATCCCAATCATGTCTTTCGCGCTCTCGCCGACCCCACCCGCAGGGCGATCTTCGAGGAGTTGACCCGGCAGGGCGAACAGACGGTCCACGCTTTAACGCGCTATGCAGGCGTTTCTCAGCCCGCCGTCTCCAAGCACCTTACCGTGCTCAAGCGGGCCAAGCTGGTGCGGCATCGCCGCGACGGACGCGAGACTCACTATCACGCGCAGCCCGATGCGCTCGCGCCGATGGTGAATTGGCTCGATCTCTATGGCGCCTTCTGGCGTGAGCGATTCGATCGCCTTGAAGACCTTTTGCAAAGGATGGAACCATGAGCACTGCAGCCCAGAGCAGCCGCACCCTCGTCGTCGAGAGGGTTTTCCCGCACCCGCCGGAGAAGCTATGGCGAGCGCTTACCGAGAGCCCGCTGCTGGCGCAATGGATGATGAACAATGACTTCCAACCGGTGGTTGGCCGAAGATTCCAATTTCGCAATGAGCCCAAGCCGAACTGGAACGGCATTGTCGACGGCGAAGTACTCGTCGTCGAACCGATGAAGCGGCTCTCTTACAACTGGGCTGTCGGCAAAAGCGAAGGCATTGCCGGCCTGCAATGGATTGTGCTCTGGACGCTGACCCCGACGGAGGGCGGCACGCACCTGCGCATGGAGCAGTCCGGCTTCGGTCCTGACCAGCAGGCAAACTACAACGGCGCGAGGTACGGCTGGCGCAAGATGTTCGATGGCCTCGAGCGCGTGCTCGCAGCACCCCAAACGAACGCATAGGAAACACGAACGAAAGTCAAGACGCAATAACGCGGCACTGCCCGCGAACTTCAACCTGTGAGGAATCCAATGAAGATCAAACTGACGAGCGTATACGTGGACGACCAGGAAAAGGCCCTGCGCTTCTATACGGAGGTGCTGGGCTTCACAAAGAAGGCCGATTTCAGCAATGGGCCGTATCGCTGGCTCACTGTGGCCTCGGCCGAGGATCCGGACGGCACGGAGCTGCAGTTGGCGCTCAACAACAACCCCGCGGCCAAGGCGTATCAACAGGCCTTGTTCCAGCAAAAACAACCCGCGGCCATGTTCTTCACTGACGACGTGCAGGCCGATTACGAACGGATGAAAGCGCGCGGCGCCGAGTTCACCATGCCGCCCACTGACGTGACCGCCTCCAAAATCACCATGGTCAACGATACCTGCGGCAATCTCCTTCAACTCACGCAGCTGGCGAAGTGGTAGGGCTCGACTCCTGGTAAGTCCGGCCAAATTACCAAGCTTGCGGCCAGTGCGAGAAAACGCAATTCGAAAAGTGTTCACGCGTTTCCTGAGGAATAGAACGACGAAGCCGCCCGAGGCAGAATTCCCGCCGCCGTCTCAGGCCTTGGACTTGTTCAGCGCCACGGCGGCGCGAATCAGGGTCTTCAGGGCCTTCTCGTTCACCTTCTCGTCTTCGCGGAAGTCGATGGCGCGCCTCAGTCTGCCCTCGAGACTGGAATTGAACAGGCCCGCGGGATCATCGAGAAATGCGCCTCTGGCGAAGGTCATCTTGACCACGTTCTTGTAGGTCTCGCCGGTGCAGATCAACCCGTCGTGCGACCAGACAGGGTTCTCCCACTTCCACTCCTCGACAACGTCAGGGTCGGCTTGCTTGATCAAGGTGCGCAGGCGCGAAAGCATCTCCCCGCGCCAGTCGCCCAGCTCCTTGATTCTCGCGTCGATCAAGTTGGCCGCCGATTGGCGAGATGCAGATTCAACTCTCAGGGAACCGCTCTTTTTCATCAGGCGAAGAACCTCCTTTTCGTGATGCTAACCCACCAAAACAGGAAGCGCCGATGCGGACTGAGGAGCGCGACAGCAGACGATCGGGACGCTCGATGCCAACGGTGTTACGGCCGTGGAAGAAGACCGCAGAGGACGAGAGCGACACAGCGAAGGAGAATTATGCCGAGTTAGCGGGGTCAGATGGATTTTGGCTGGCGCGCTCGAGGAGCACGCGCTTCCACCATCGATTGGCATAGATGGTAATCTCAACGACTCCAACCGTAATCACAAAGAGCAGGATGGAAAGGGTAAGGCCAAAGTGCGCCTGCATGGTGGACTGAGGGATGAGGTTGATGGGAACCGCAATGATGACACCGAGCACCGCTACGGCGCCAAGTATGCCGAAGAATACCTTGTTCGACCAGGTTCCGGTGGCCTTGGCGCCAAGGTAAGCTTTCCAGCCGACCCAAAGCACGAACAGGGTCAAGAGTAACCAAGTCATATTAAGAATCCCCCATGGCGGTTTTCAAATGCGGGAACTGCGACAACGATCCATCAGGCGTTCAATGTGTTTCAGGACGTAGGGGGCGCGACCTTGAGCGCGATGAAAGCTCTGATTCGAGTTGTATCCTCAGCCTCGATGCCGAGCAATGTCAAGCTCTAAGAAATGAAATTCCGAGAATGCAAGAAAGTGCGAAGTCGGCGGTGTGGCGCGGCGCCGACGCGGGCGGATTGAGCCGATGAGCAGGCGAGGCTTCCCACCCATCGCTCGATCGGGTGCGCGATGGGTGGGGTCCCCCTGAATAAAATAGCTTGCTTTATCTATCTTTAATGTCCTGCCCCTTCCGTGGCAGAGACGGCTAAGCTGCGAGCGAGCAGCTCTCAGCTTTTAGCTCCTCCGATGGCCTAACTCATGAAGCCGAGATAGGGGTCGGTTCCGAAGTTGCCGAAGTTGGGGAAGACGGTTCGGATCTGGCTATCAGAGAGGCCAAACCAACTGGCGAGGGTGCCGGCGTACTGCTCGACGGCGGTTGTGGGTATGAGGCGGCCTGCGCCAACGTCGTTGGCCTGATCGACACCGACGACGGGGTACTGTCCGTACATGTCCTGGCCCTGCACGGCGCCGCCGACGACGAAGTGGTGACTGCCCCAACCGTGGTCGGTGCCGTCGCTGTTACAGGTGAGGGTACGGCCGAAGTCGGAGATGGTGAAGGCGGTGACATTGCTGCCAAGGCCCATGTTGACCATGAGGCCATCGAAGTACTGAAAGGCAGCACCGAGCTGAGTCAGAAGGCGTGCGTGTTGTACCGCCTGGTTGTCGTGGGTGTCGAAGCTGCCAAGCTGGACATAGAAGATTTGGCGGGTGACGCCAAGCTGTGCGCGGCCGGCGATGATGCGCGCGACGGTCTGCATGGATGCGGCGAGCGGGTTGTCGGCGAGCATGTTCGTCATGGGATCGAGATATTGGGGAGGATTAACGACGCCGCCGACGCCCGCGGGGGCCATGGCGGTGGCCAGCGTGGCCTGGGCCTGCATCGAGCGATTGATGACGACCTCGTACTCCTTGGCGAAGAGATTGGTTTCGTCGGAGGTGAGGATGGAGTTGAGTGGGTTGGCGGCGGCGGGCAGGCCGAACGGCGGCTGCGCGAGGCCGTAGATAGGAATGGGGCCGGCGGGCGTGACGTTGAGTTGAAATGATGATTGGCCGGCGAGGAAGAGCGCGTTTCCGGCGGTGGAGATGCAGGTGAACATGGAGTTGGAGTTCATGTTCATGGCCTCGATGGCGTCGGCCACGGCGCCGCCCCAGCCCACGCGCTCGCCGCTGCCGAGATTGGAAGCGATGGCCTGCCATGCGGCGGTTTGATCAAAGTGCGAGAAGAGCGAATCGGGCAGAGGAACGGTATTGGAGTCGATCTGCGTCTTGGTGGCCGGGATAACGAGGGTTCCCGTGTTGGCAACAATGGCTGCGCGGCCTGCGTTGAAGAGAGATTGCACGCCGCCGAGAGAAGGATTGAGAGCGAAAGTGCGGCCCGACTGCGGCGTCTTGAGAGTGATGGGCAAAAGCTCGCTCATGGGATAGGCGAGGCCCGGCGCGCCGGAGCGGGCAGTAGTGAAGGCGGCGAAGGAATCAGGATCCGTCGCGATCACGGTGCCGTGACCATCGTTGCCGCCCTGCAGGTAAACGCAGACGAGGGCACGATAGTCGGAGCCGGTGGTGGACTGCGCCATGGCGGCGAGCGAGTTGAGCTCGAGGAGAAACGGGCTGACATAAACGCCAGCCATGGACGCCATGGAGGCGGTGCGAAGAAATTGCCGGCGAGTTTGGTTGCAGCTGCAGCTCATGGCTGGCTCCTATTGCTGCGCGGCGTAGTCGGGCGACGCCACGGTAAGATAGATGGCCGTTTCGACGCGGGCCAAAAGCGCGGCATTAATGGCGTTTTGATCGCCGCTGGGAATGGGGATGGCGGCGACGGCGGCGAGAATCTGGTTGTAGAGCGTACTGGACATCTGGCCCGACATGAGCAGCAGGTTGATGCGGTCGAGCAACTGATCGGGCGTGGCGGCGAGGGTCATTTCGGTGCCGTAGTACGAGAAGACGTCAGGGCCGCCCTGGGCGTTGGCGCCGATTGCGCCCTGCAGGTAATTGATGTAGCCGACGACTGTGGAGACATTGGTCATCTGCATCTCAGGTGCAAGCAGGCCGGCGGCGGAGATGGAGGTATTGGGCGGCGTGTAGCCGGGGGCAAACCAATTGAAAACGGTGGGAGAACGAAGCCACATCTCACCGAGGCCATATATGGGATCCTCGGTGCTGCCCATGTCGAACGAGCCGGTGCGCGATTGCGCGGTGAATGCGCGGGCCCACTCGGTGTAACGCAGGAGAGCTTCGCGGACTTTGCCGTATTGCGGGTTGGCGGTGTCGGTCGCCGTGTCGCGCGCTTCGGGGTCCATCAGGATGGCGGTGATGACAGCCTGCAGATTGCCGCGCACGCCGGTGCCGTCGTTCTCAAAGACTTTGGCAACACGACTGATGTATGCGGGGCTGGGATTGCTCGTCACCAAATGCTGAATCATTTGCTTCGAGAAGAACGCCGGCAGGTTCGGGTGATTGAAGAGCGTGTCGAGAGCAATTTTGAGATCGCCGGCGGGATCGGGGCTGCCTGAAGCAGGAATGGTGACGCCGAGGAAGTCCTTTTCGACTGTTGAGTGGTGGCTGGGGAAGTCCTGCATGGGCAGAAGCTCTTCGCCGTAACCGGGACCGACGTAGACGCAGCAGTTGGACCACGCGTTGTCCGTCGAGTCGCCGGGGATGTTCCAGCTCCAGCCGGTGAAATCCGCGGCCAGGCCCTTGACGTCGGTATTCGAATAGGTGGGGATGGGGTTTCCGGTGCCGTCGAGTTGCTGCGATCCGTCGTCGTTCAACTGCCAGAGGCCGATGGTGAAAAGCTGCATGACCTCGCGAGCGTAGTTCTCATCGGGATCGGTGGTGGCGTTGCCTTTGTCGTTGCCCTGCATGGAGAGGAATTGGCCCATCATCGGGTTGAGCGTGACATCCTGCAGAAGCTGGCGGAAGTTGCCGAAGGCGTCAGCGCCGAGCAGGTCGTAATAACTGGCTTCGCCGCGCGGCATGCTTTGAATCGCCGTGGTGTTGTTGCTGGAGATGACGAACATTTCAGAGAGCGCGTACTTGACGCGCTGGCGAAGCTCGTCGGGCGCGGTGATGGATTGCTGCCAGAATGTGTCCTGGACCAGGCCTTCGTCTGCGCTGTTCTGGACAAAGAGCGCAGCGTTGCATTTGACGTCGGCAGCGGCGCAGGGGGGATTATTCACGATCAACGCCTGTTCAACGGCGGGCTCGGTGGGTGTGGGTTGCATGGCAAACTGCTGATTGAGCCACGCCTGGTAGCCTTCAAGGGAAAGAGTACGGATATCGGCGTCGGTGGGTCCGAAGGTTGCCTGCTCAAGAAAGCGCGCTGCGTCGTTTGGATCGACGACCGGAGTGGGAGGCGTGCCGCTCACGGTCGCGATGAGATCGTTCGATGCGGCGGGACCGGGGCTGGGATTGAGGACCTGCAAATCGAGATTGCCGGGCTGAGCCTGATCGACGCTCGCCGTAACTTGCGACCCACTGTTGAAGGTAGTGGACACTGGTGATCCGTTGACGAGCACTTGCGCGCCGGTGATGAATTTCTGGCCGGTGAGCACGATGGTCGCGGGCCCGGGATTGAATGCCATGGGCGATGCGGAGGTGAGAATCGGAATGGGATTCATCACCGAGATGTTCTGTGTGATGGAGACCGCGGGATTGTCGACGCTGGTAATGGTGAGCTGAACGATATTGCTCGGCGTGGGAACAACGGGCGGCGCGGTGTAGGTAATGGAGCCGTCGGCGTTCGATACCGCAGTGCCGACCACTCCGTTGCCGCCGGCGATGCCGTTGACCTGCAGCGTGACGGCGGGATTATCGGTTCCATTGACCATCAAACCGAGATTGAGAGTGTTTGAGACACGGACATCGGTGCCGGAGTTTGGCTCAAGCGTGAACACGACCTGGCCGGGGCCAACTTTCATGGAAAGAGGGAGCGCGCTGGCCGAGCCGGGATCGGGGTTGGTGACTGTGAGCGGGTAGGTACCTGGATTGGGCGCAGCGATTTGCGCCACCAGCTCGGTGCTGGAAACATAAGTGGTGGGAACGAAGGCTCCGCTCCAACTAATTTGAGCGCCGTAGACGAATTGCGAACCGTTCACCGTGACGGTTGTGGTGCCCTCGGAGAATCCGTTGGGAGTAACTGTGCCAAGAACGGGAATCGGATTCCATACCTGGATGGACACTGAGCCGGGAACGGCGGTTGGATATTCGGCGATGGAGCTGGTGATTTGAACCGTGTAGGGATTGGGCACGACGGCAGGGGCCGTGTAGACGCCGGCGCTCGAGATGGTGCCAACCGTTGCGTTGCCGCCCGCGATTCCGTTGACGTAGAAGATCATTGCCTGTCCGGAGGCAAGGTAGCTCGAGGTGAGCTGGAGGGTCTGATTCACTCGGACGTCACCGGCCGGCGAACCGATGGACGCAATGGTGTTCAGATCGACGCCGAGCGATCCGCCGCCGCAGCCGGTGAACAAGGGGGCGACCATGATCAGCGAAAGGCCAAGGAGTAATGACGTCCAGAAAGATGCAGTCGCCCGCATAGGACTGCGCGGGGACACGTAAGCGCGAAGACACGCCACTCGCATAGATGCTCCTTCGGCGATTCCTGAGTACGCTTGCCCCACCACGAATGTTGCCAGGCCACCGTCCCTTTGAGGGTGGCAGCGACTTGAAATTTTCAACCTCGTGATGCAACAACTCTGGAATCGCTATCGACGGGGAACTCCAAGGCAGGCAAATGCTGAATCCAAAAAAGAGTGGCAGGGGGAAGAAGGCTACAGGTGATTCGATTCAGAGGTTATCGAAGTCACAAAACAGATGCAAACTAAAATGCGATGAAAAATTACCTCGGTAATGTCCCCTTGCAGGATGGAGCGTCCTTGAGCCGTCGTTGAGGGAGTGGATTGTAGTGGAATGCAAAGCATTATTATAGAACGACTTACATTAGATTCGAGGAGAGAAAACCTGCTACATCGCGTGCCAAGACACGTCGATGTGGACGGGAATCTCATTTTTGATTGGGACGGTTAGGAAGGATGGGCGGTCGATGTTGAAGTCGGAACAGGTTAGAGGGATGGTCCCGGTAATTCGCGCTTCTTTTCCCTGCCCCGTGCGCTCAAATGGGACCTTGGCGTAATGGGCGGTCTGGCCGGCGAACTGGACTTCGAGGTCGGCGTGAATCCATTGCTGCGTGGTTTCGGCCTGCGGGAAATGGGCGCGGACCTGGATCAGAGGGAATTGTGCGCCCTTTGTCGCTTCGATCATGTGCAGGTCGCGATTGGTGTCGCCGGAGTCGAAGGTCTTGACCGGCACCGCGATAAGGAAGTCGCACCAGCCGGCGTGGCAAACACCTTTGCCCTTGGCAGCGTGACTCGTGCCGTCGACTTCGTGCATGGGATGTGACATGTGATAGCTAAGCGTGCCCTGATCGAGGATCCATTGAGAATCGGACTGCGCGCAAACGATATGCGAAACAGAAATTGTCGCAAAAGCAAATAAGAATGCGAACAGGAAACCCCGCTTCATTGTTTCTCCCAGAATTTGAGATGAATGGGCCAACTAACGGCGATGATGGAAGCGCCGTAGGCGATGACTGTGGCGACGGCAACGGGACCATGCGCAGATGCAATGCCGTGGACCTTTTCGCCGGCATTCTCTTGCTTGTATGCGTCATAACCCAGGATGGGCGTAAGAATCATTCCGGGGCCGTGAATGAACGCGAGTGCTTCATGGAAGCGAATGGCTCCGTGCTTCGGATTTCCGGGAATTTTGGGCGCGAACATGGCGAAGTACGCGGTTGAGAAGTAGAGCGCAGCGGTGGTTCCACCAAGGGCGGCATGAAAGTCGAGATTCGCGTTGGAGGGCTCGGTGATGGTCTGACCGTTTCTGCCTTTGGCCTTGGCCATGGGTCCGGTGATGAGCGTGGCGGCCATTGGCGCGAGCGTGATCAGGCCTAAACGCTGGTGAATCTTGAGCATCTCAGTGCGCTTGTTGAGCTCGGCCTGGAGCTTGGGGTCGCCCTGAGATTGCTGCGGCGTAATGCCAAGATCGGAGAGCGACGGCTCCTGCGAAGTTGAGTTCGCGGGTGCGGGTGCGTTAGGGAGTTCGGGCTGCGACGGCGAAGTTTGCTGGGTGGACGGTGATGGCTGCTGCGTTGGGGTTTGCGAGGCTGCGGTCTGCGGCTGGGGTGGAGATTGATGCTCGGGCGGCGTGGCGGCGGATTGAGCCGCCACCAGATGAGGAAGCGAGAAAGCGATAAGAAAAAAGGCGGCTCGAAGAACGAACTTCTCCGCTAGCTGGAACATTCGTGATTCACCTCAAAGTCGTCATGGCGAGAGAGTACGTATCTTGTTCAGACGTAATCGAGTATGGCGCGGTGAGCCGGGGGAGCGGATGACATTTTTGTCATGTGCGTGAGGCGATGCGTGTGGCGCTACTGGCTCCCAGCGATCATCTGTGCGGCGTGCTGCAGGCTGGTGTCGGTGACCTTGGCTCCAGACAACATGCGCGCGACTTCGTGGGTGCGGGCGCGGTCGTCGAGTACGCGGATCCGGGTTTGGGTGCGGCCCTCCTTCTCGCGCTTTTCGACGGCAAGATGCTGATCGGCGAATGCGGCGATCTGGGGGAGGTGGGTGACGCAGAGGACTTGCTGCGCGCGGGCAAGCGCCTTCAGCTTTTGGCCGACGGCTTCGGCCGCGCGGCCGCCGATTCCGATGTCGATTTCGTCGAAGACGAGCGTGCGCGGGGTAGTTTTCTTTTTCGTCTTGGTCGTGGAGCCTTCCTCGACCGCGACCTTGAGAGCGAGGAGAACGCGGGAGAGCTCGCCGCCGGAGGCGATTTCGACGAGCGGCTTGAGAGGCTCGCCGGGGTTGGTGGCGATGCGGCATTCGACCTCGTCCCAGCCGGAAGCGGACCACGCGGATTCCTGTTTGCTCGATGTAACAGCGACCTCGAACTTGACCTTCATGGCGAGCGAATTGATTTGGGCCTCGGCGAGCTTGGCGAGTTTCGCCGCGGCGGCCTGGCGCTCGGCGGTTAGGGCGGAGGCGCCTTTGCGGTAGGCCGCCGCTGCTTTGTCGAGATCGGCGCGAAGAGTCTTTAGGATTTCGTCGCGATCCTCGACCTCGGAGAGCTTGCGAGCGGCGTCTTCGCCAAATGCGACGACCTCGGCGACGGTCTTGCCGTATTTCTTCTTGAGCCGGTCGATGAGGGCGAGGCGGTCTTCGATTTCGGCGAGGCGCTCTGGCGAGGCGTTGATGCCCTCGGCGTAGTCGCGGAGCGAAGCGGCAATGTCGGAGATGGTGGCGCGGGCTGAGGCGAGCTGTTGGCCGGGCTCGGCGAAGCGGCCGTCGTAGCGGGCGAGCTCTTCGACATTTCGCAGGGCATCGCGGAGGGCGGCTTCGGCGCTCGAGCTGCCTTCGTAGAGCTGGTCGAAGGCGCTCATCGCGGCGGCGTAAAGTTTCTCGGCGTTCGCAAGGACGCGCTTCTCGGTTTCGAAGGCCTCGTCTTCGCCGGGAGTGATGTGGGCTTGCTCGATTTCCTTGCTCTGATAGCTCCAGAGGTCAACCATGCGCAGGCGGTCCTGCTCGCCGTGAAGGAGGTCGTTGAGTCTTCCGGCGGCGGCATGCCACTGAGCGTGAGCCTCGCTGACCGCATCTAACGAAATGCCGGCGAAACGGTCGAGCAGGAGGCGCTGCTGCGCCTGATCGAAGCTGGAGAGGCTTTCAGTCTGTGCGTGGACGAGCGCGAGCTCGGGGGCGAGCTGCTTGAGGACCTGGACGGTCGCGGGCTGGTTGTTGACGAAGACGCGACCTTTGCCGGTCGAGAGGATTTCGCGGCGAAGGATGATTTCAGTGCCTTCGGCGTCGATCCCATTGGCTTCCAGGATGGCTTCGGCGCCGGATGTCGACCCGAAAACGCAGGAGAGAGCTGCCTTCTCAGCGCCGTGGCGGACCAGCTCTCCCGAGCCCTTGCCTCCCAGGAGGAGGGCGAGCGCATCGACGAGGATGGATTTGCCCGCGCCGGTTTCGCCGGTGAGGAGATTGAGGCCGGGCCCAAAGGAGGCGATGGCGTGATCGATGACGGCGTAGTTTTCAGCGCGGAGTTCGACGAGCATGGTTGATCCGTTAATCCTACAGAATCCGGGCGAAGCATAGCATGAATGGCGGGACGAGGGGGACTGTTCTTTCGCCGCGTATTAGCGCTTGCGGTCCCACCCTATCGGCAGAAATCACGACTCCGTGAGAGTGGGACACCAAGAGTTCTCGAAGGATGCGCGCCGAAAAGCTTCTAAGGCTGCGGGTCGGTGTCCGGCTGCATGAGGGTGAGCAGGACGATGGCGATGACTGCGAAGTTTCGGAAGGCTTCTTCCTGGCCGTTCCAGATGCGCGATTGCCACATGAGGAACCACTCACCGCCGATGTCGAGGAAGGCGACGAGCCACATGGACAAAGAGAGCGTGAGCGCGATCAATGGGATCCGTTTGGCCGCGTTGAAGGACTGCGCGGGTTGGCGAAGGGCGCGGAAGAGATCGAGCGTGCCCCAGCCGAGGAGCACGGTAGTCACGATCTCCCAGGCGATGATGGAGAAATAGAAAGCGTAGTCGAAGAAGGGGGCATTCAGGGCGCGCCAGAGGCCGTGGTTACCGGGGAAAGTGGTGTCCATTGCGAGGACATGGAAGACGAATTGGTAGTTGGAATCGAAGTCGGTGAGGTTGTTGAGGACAACCAGCGCATAGAGTAGGGCGATGCCGGCGAGTAAAGATAATTTCGCTATGCGTGTGGTCATGCGCGCGACCCCTTTGGAAAAGCGTAAGTTGCAAGCGACGGAGGCCCCGTTCGGGCCGGTTGCGGCAGTTCCAGACAGAACATGGCTCATGCTAGCTTGGCGGGCGCAGGGAGCAGAAGAGAAATCCGAGCGGCAAGTGCGGGTGCGGATCGGGAGACCCGCACGACGAACGGTCAGGAGACCGGCGGTAGAGTTTGAGGGGCTGCAGGCACCCAAACGGTCACTTGGGCAGGAGAACGCGGTCTGGTACCGTTGAGAATGAGGTGAATGGCGATTTTTACCGCAGCATTTGTGATTCTTTTTCAGGGTGACGGCGGCGCGGGAAGTGGCGCGGCGCCATCGCTGGGCTTTGGCGAACTGGCCAACATGATCAGCAACATTGGGCCGGTCGCAATCTTTGTGCTGGTGCTGCTGATGCTGGCCAGCCTGTACTCGTGGACGGTAATTCTGGGCAAGATTTCGACGTTCAGCAAGGCGACTGCGCAGAGCAAGAGGTTCGTCCGGGCGTTTCGCAAGGCGACGCGGCTGCAGGAGATTGCGGCACTGACCAGCGAATATAGCGCGAGTCCGCTGGCGCAGGTGTTTGAGGATGTGTACGAGACGTACAAGCGGCAGACGGGCGGGTCGGGGCCTCCGCGGAACCTGGCGCCGCTGGAACGCACGGCGCAGACGGCGGCGAACACAGCGGTAACGTCGCTGGAGCGGCGCATGACGTGGTTGGCGACGATCGGCGCAACGAGCCCGTTTGTGGGGCTGTTCGGAACGGTGATGGGCGTGGTGGACGCGTTCAGCGGGCTGGGAACGGCGGGTGCGGCGACGCTGCGCGCCGTGGCGCCGGGCATTAGCGAGGCACTGATTACGACGGCAGCGGGATTGTTTGTGGCAGTGCCCGCGGTGGTGGCATACAACCAGTTTTCAGCGCGGATCAGGATTTTCGCGTCTGCTACGGACGATTTTTGCCGGGAGCTGCTGAACTCGCTGGAGGAGATGCCGGTGAGAACGCAGGCGCCGGCGACGCCGCGAGCGCCGGCCGAGATGCCGCGCGAGGCGGAGCGCAGTCTATACAAGTAGCGGGGTTAGCGGAGCTAGCCCAGTTCCGCAAGAGGTTGAACGTGGCATTCTCAACAATCAACGGACAGACACGGTCGTCGCTGGCGGAGATCAACATCACTCCGCTGGTGGACGTTGTGCTGGTGCTGCTGGTGATCTTCATGATCACCGAGCCAGTGCTACAGTCGGGGATCGAAGTGAATGTGCCGAAGACGCGGACAGTGAAACAGATCACCGAGCAGCGGATGGTGGTGACGATCGACCGCGACCAGAATGTGTTTCTAAACGATCAGCCGGTCAACGTGCACGATTTGCCGGCGAAGCTGCATCAGGCAGGGGTGGATCCGGCGCACCAATCGATCTATTTGCGCAGCGACGAGCGTGTGCCGTTCGGGGCGTTCGCCAGCGTGATGGACGCGGTGAAGCTGTCGGGAATCACGAATGTGTCGATCGTGACGCAGCCGCTGGATCTGAAGGGATCGGCGGGGAGCGGGAACTAGGAGATGGAGCGGGGCTAGCGAGGTTAGCGGAGCTAGCCGGTCGGCGATTGATGAAACATGGAAAGCGTTCTTGAGGGCGGCGAGCATCTGGAGCGGGAACTGGCGCGGGAGCCTTTTGCGGGCCCCGCGGCGGGAGCGGTGGGGCTGCATCTGGCGATCGCCGCAATGCTCTTGTCTTACGCGTGGGCGATGGGGCTGTTTCATCACAACTTCTGGGGAACGGCAGGCTCAGGCGGATCGATGCACGTAACGCTGACTGACGCGCTGCCACTGCCGACCGACCAGATCAACCAGAATGTGCTGGCGACGGAGACGCCGAGCAAGGCGCCGGCTGCGCCGAGCCCGAAGGAAGAGAAACACGTGGATGAGACTGCGATTCCGATTCTGGGCAAGCCGACGAAGCCCACGGCGCAGAACATCCAGAAGACGCAAATGCACCAGCCCCCGCCCAAGGAGAATGTGGCGCAGTACGGCGAGCAAAACGGCTCAGTAATGCCACACCAAATGCAGCCGGGATCAGGCGGGCCGACGACGGTCGGGGACAACAACTTTGCCAGCCTGTATCCGTGGTATGTGGACCAGATCAACCGGATAATGTCGCAAAATTGGGACCGCAGGCAAGTGGATCCGCGAACTCCGAAGGGCGCGCGCGTTTATTTGATGTGGAGCATTAGTCGCGACGGCAGCCACACGCGCCCGGTGCTCGACACGTCAAGCGGAAGCCCGACACTGGACAACTCATGCATGTTCGCCGCACAGCGCGTGGAATCGTTTGGGCCGCTGCCATCAAATTATAATCAGAGTATGTTGAAGGTTTCGTACTACTGCGAGTACTGAGAAACAGTTGTCAGTGATCAGTTGTCAGTTCGTTCGGTGAGCAGGCGGCGTTGGTTAGCAGTTAGCGACTAGTGATTGGTGGTTCGTGATTCGTGGTTAGTGGCGTGCGCACAAACCTCTGTTACCCCAACAGGAAGGATTGCAAAACGCATGAAGGCGATATTTCGGGTCTTCCCCCTGTTCTTACTTTCCCTGGCGTATCTTTCAGCGCCGCAAGTTTCCGCTCAAGACTGGGTGCACACTGGAACCAACCTGGGCAACGAACGCATTCGCCTGGCCGCAGCCGACTTCAAGCCGGTGGGGAGCGATCCCGGAACGGCGCCGCTGAAGGCGATCTTCGACTCCACACTCTATAGCGACCTGACGAACGCGGGTATCTTCGACATGGTGTCAAAGAGCCTGGCGCCGCAGTCGATGCCCGGATCGCCGCAGGAGTTCGTCGGGGATCAATGGTCGGCTGCGCCGGCCAGCGCTGCGATGGTAGCATTCGGAGCGCTGTCGGCCACGAACGGGCGGCTGGTGGTCTACGGGTGGCTGACGGACGCGCGCACGGCGGGGAGCGCGCCGGTGCTGGCCAGCCAGTACAACGAGGCGGCGAGCGAAGAGATGGCGCGCACGTTGGCGCACCGGTTTGCCGACGAGATCATCTACCGGCTGGGCGGCGCGATTAACGGCATCGCCGAGACGAAAATTTACTTTGTGAGCAATCGGACCGGGTCAAAAGAGATCTGGGTCATGGATTACGACGGACAAAATCAGCATGCGGTCACGCATCTAGGCAGCATTTCGCTCTCTCCGCGCATCTCACCAGATAACTCTCGAATTGCGTTTGCCTCGCTGGGAAGCGTTGGATGGGCAATTCGGATGTACTCCCTGGATCTGGGGCGGCTGGTGAGTTTCCCGGCGGGGTCCGCGGGAGGAAGTAACCAGTCGCCGGCATGGTCCGCAGACGGGTCGAGGATTGCGTTTTCTTCCGCGAGATCGGGGCATCCGGATATTTGGATTGCGGACGTGAGCGGCGCCAACGCGCACAGCGTGACGTCGTTCGGCTCCGATGTATCGCCGGTTTGGAATCCGCGCACGAGCAACCAGCTTGCTTTCGTGAGCGGAAGGACGGGCGAACCGCAGATTTACGTTATGGACAAGGATGGCGCCAACGTGCAGCGGATGACCGACGGCGGTTATGCTATCTCTCCGTCGTGGTCGCCGAACGGGAGCATGCTGGCGTTTGCATGGAACCGCAAATACGGTCCCGGTGATCCCGGCGGGTATGACATCTACGTAATGGATATTGCCAGCAAGAACTGGCTGCAAACGACTCACGAAGCCGGCATTAACGACTTTCCGTCGTGGTCGCCGGATCAGCGGCACATCGTGTTCCAGCGCCAGATCGGGCATCGCACGGAGATCTGGACGATGCTGTCCGATGGCACCAATCAGCAGCAACTGACTTTCTCCGGCGACAATATGATGCCCAACTGGAGCTGGAAGTGAGGCGCAGAAGCAGCGGAGTTAGCGTTGTTAGCGGAGCTAGCGAAGTTCGGCCGGTAGAGAATCGTCCTATCCCAGGTCAGAATGCCCGGATCTGGGATGACCTGCCTGGCAGGTTCGAGCGTTTTAACCATGTTCGCGGATTTGATGAACTATCATTTTTGGGGTGCTGAAGTGCGACAGCGGCACGCTGCGGTGACAAGAAAACCCGGTTGCCCGGGAGATGGCCTTTACTTTTTTTGAGAAGGAGAATTCCCTTGAAAACGCAGAAGTACATTTTTTCGATCGCTCTTTTGCTGGTTGCCTTGATCGCAGTCTCGGGTTGCAAAAAGAAGACCTCGCCTTTACCGTCCTCGGAAGAGGCGCCGGCAGCAACCTCGCCCGCTCCGACAGCACAACTGACCGCGACTCCGGCGGTGATCTCGGCCGGGGACCAGGTGCAGCTGAGCTGGAAAACGACCGACGCAAGCTCGATTTCGATTGACGGCATCGGCGATGTCCCCTCGGTGGGCGTGAAGACGGTGACCCCGACCGAGTCGACCACCTATCATCTGGTGGCGCGCGGGGCAGGCGGCTCGGCCGATGCTTCGGCGTATGTAACAGTAAATTCGCCGCCGGCGATCAGCGTGCCGAGCACATCGATGACCGAACAGCAGGACTTCGACGCGCACGTACAGCCGATCTTCTTCGACTACGACACGTACGATATCCGGACCGATGCGCAGTCAGTCCTTGCGAAAAATGCCGATTACTTGAATGCGCACCCCGGCATCAAGGTCGTGATTGGCGGCTACTGCGACGAGCGCGGATCGGACGAATACAACCTGGTGCTGGGACAGAACCGGGCGCAGGCTGCGAAAACCGCGCTGGTCACGGCAGGCATCGCTGCGGATCGCATCAGGGTGATCAGCTACGGCAAAGAAAAGCCTTTCTGTTCCGATTCCACCGAGGAGTGCTGGCAGTTGAACCGCAGGGATGGGTTCACGATCGACAAGTGAGAACCTCTGCCAGCTTTCAGCTGGCGATTTATTCGCATTGACACGCGGCAGCCTCGCTCTCTGAGCCCGGCTGCCGTATGTTCTATTCAGGGAGCTTTTGAATCAGAAAGGTCGTAAGACATGCACAAATCAAGCCGAGTTCGTCAACGTCTGCTCGCAATTGCGGCGCTTATTCTTCTGTTTGGTCCCGCGGCCATCCCGGCCCACGCGGTCTCGAAAGAGATTGTGGAGTTGCAAACGCAGGTGCAGCAGTTGCTGGATGCGGTGCAACGACTGCAATCGACGCTGGATTCGCGCGTGGGTTTGCTGGATCACCTGGCGCAGCAGACCGCCGACCAGGCATCCCAGGTGACCGCCACCGTGAACGCGCTGCAACAGAAGATCAGCGCGCAGAGCGATGCGGTAAGCGGCAAGGTGGACGCCGTTTCAGGACAGGTGCAGTCGCTCAACGATTCTGTGGATGAGTTGAAATCGCGAGTTGCCAAGCTGGACAAATCGGTACAGGATCTGCAGGCGCAACTGCAGGCGATGCAGGCGGCTCAGGCTCAGGCACAGGCACAGCCGGGCGCGACGGGACCCGGCGCAACTGGTCCGGGCGGGGCGGCAGCACCGGGCGGTCCGGGACAGGGACCGGGCGTGCCGGGCGGCGCGCCTGGAGCGGCAACGACGCAGCAGGCTCCGCCATTGCAGGAAACCCTGCAGGCCGGCGTGCGCGACTACAACGCGGGACGGTACCAGGTGGCGCAAGGAGAGTTCCAGGACGTGGTGCATTACTACCCGCTGGACGACATGGCGGGGACGGCGCAGTTCTACCTGGGTGAGATTGCGTACCAGCAGAAGGACTACGACACTGCGATCAACGACTACAACGCGCTGCTCGAGGGCTTCAGTGGCAACGCCAAGGTTCCAGCGGCGCAACTGCACAAAGGGTTCGCGCTGATTGCGCAGGACAAGCGCGAGGAAGGCATACACGAGTTGCGCTCGCTGATCCAACGGCACCCTCAGACGCCGGAAGCGAGGGCAGCACGCGCCAAGCTGACGACGATGGGAGCGAAGACCACCACTGCGGAGCCGGCGCACTAGAAGGCAGCTATCAGCTTTCAGCCTGGCCTCCCAGGTCTCAGAAGCGAGACCTGGGGACCCAGCACCCAACAGATTTTCCCGCGACGACGAAAAGCCCCGCGATGAGCGGGGCTTTTTGCTGCGCAGAAATGCGCAAATCAGCTTTTTACAGGTGCAGTATCGATGGGCACAGTTCCGTCCGGGTTTGCGGCAGCGGATGCGGCCGGTGCGTTGTCGGCAGTCGCATTCGCGGCCGCTGCGGCGTTGGCGGCTGCTTTCGCCACGCTTTTGTGGTGGCGAACATCGGCGCCCTGCACCCAGAAGATGACATCCTCGGCGATGTTGGTGGCGTGATCTCCAACGCGCTCGAGGCTGCGGCAGATCATAAGAGCGTTGAGAGCCTGCGGGGCGAGATGGCTCTGCTCTTCCATGACTTTTGTAAGCGCGCGGAATGCGGCGCGGTTCATCTGGTCGACGGCATCGTCCATGGTGAGCACGCCACGGGCCAGTTCGGCGTCGCCTTCGATGAAGGCCTGCAGGCTTTTGCGCACCATGTCGGCGGCCATCGAGGCCATGCGAGGAATGTCGACTGGCAAGTCGACGGCGCCCAGGCGTTCCATGTGGCGGACGCGGTCGCTGATGCTTTTAGCGGCGTCGCCCACGCGCTCCAGGTCGGCGTTGATCTTGATGACGCTGAGAATGAAGCGCAGGTCGATGGCCATGGGCTGCTCCATGGCAAGCAGGTCGAGTGCGGCCTGATCGATGTCGCGCTCCATGCGATTGATGGCGATCTCGCTGCGGCTGACCAGGTCGCAAATGGAAAGGTCACGAACCCGGTAAGCCTCAATAGCGCGCTGGATCGCCTGCTCGGCGAGCCCGGCCATAACCAGAAGATTTTCCTTCAGGTCTTCCAGGCTCTGTTGAAAGCGTATGCGTGTCATCCGAACCTGCCCGTGATGTAATCCTCCGTGCGCTTGTCAGAAGGATTGGTGAAGATTTTGTGGGTCGAATCGAACTCGACCATGCGACCGTTGAGGAAAAAGCCGGTATTCTCTGCCACGCGGGCCGCCTGCTGCATATTATGCGTCACAATCACGATCGTATACTGCGACTTTAGTTGGAAGATGAGGTCCTCGATCTTGGAAGTGGAGACGGGATCGAGTGCTGAAGCCGGCTCGTCCATGAGGAGGACTTCCGGGTCGACAGCAAGGGCGCGGGCGATGCAGAGGCGCTGCTGCTGGCCGCCGGAGAGGCTGGCGCCGGATTTCTTTTTCAGGTCGTCCTTGACCTCGTCCCACAGCGCAGAATTCTTCAAGGATTTTTCGACGACTTCGTCGAGTGACTGGCGGTGTGAAAAACCGTTGAGCTTGAGGCCGGCGGAGACGTTGTCGTAGATGGACATAGTGGGAAAGGGATTGGGGCGCTGGAAGACCATGCCCACGCGGCGGCGGATTTCGACGGGCGTGGTGTCGTTATAGATATCGAGGTCGCCGATGCGAACGGTCCCGGTGACGCGGGCGATGGGATTGGTCTCGTGCATGCGGTTGAGGCAGCGCACAAAGGTGCTCTTGCCGCATCCGGAGGGACCGATCAGCGCGGTGGCGTGATTCGCGGGGATATTCAGATTGATGTCCTGCAGCGTGTGGTTGGTGCCGTACCACGCGTTCAGGTTCGTTACCTCTATACCAACTCCCACTTAGCTTGCCCCTTTCAATACGCCGCGGCTGGTGACAAAGCGGACCAGCGAAACGGCGAGCACAATGAGAACAATCAAAACCAGCGATGCCGCCCAGGCCAGCCGGTGCCAGTCGTCGTAGGGAGAGATGGCGTAGACCCAGATCTGCAATGGAAGGGCGGCGATGGGCTCGTTGAGGCTGGTGCTCCAGAAATCGTTGCCCAACGCGGTGAAGATGAGAGGCGCGGTTTCTCCGGCGACACGGGCGAAGGCCAGCATGCATCCAGTAATGATTCCGGGTGAGGCGGTTTTGACGGTGATGGAGAGAACCGAGCGCCAGTTGGGAACACCCAGTCCCAATGCGGCTTCGCGCACAGCATGGGGAACCATGAGAAGCATTTCCTCAGTGGTGCGGCAGATCGTGGGGATCATCATGATGCCCAGCGCCACGCCGCCGGCGAGAGCCGAGAAATGATGCTCCGGTACGACGATGAGCGCGTAGGCAGCGAGGCCCATGACAATGGAAGGGACGCCGTTGAGGACATCGGCGGTGAAGCGGATGGCATTAGCCAGTTTGGTGCCGCGGCCAAACTCGGCGAGGTAGATGCCGCCGCCGATGCCGATGGGAACTCCGATGAGGCTGGCGAGAGCGAGCAGAGTGACCGAGCCGACGATGGCGTTGGCCATTCCGCCACCCGTCTCGCCGACCGGCGCGGGAATCTTGGTGAAGAAATCGAGATTCAGCGAGCTGGCGCCTTTGATGATGAGGTAGACGAAGATCGCGACCAGCGGCAGAATGACGAGGATGGTCGACAACACGGCCAGAAATGTTGCGGCCTTGTCGCCCAGCCAGCGGAATCGTGTCCGCAATTGGAATTCCTTTGGCACCTTCTCTCCGTTCCCCCTCTTCACCGATTGCTGTTCATTCTTCAATTTCTCAACGGATGGTTGCGGGAGCCCCGCGCGTGACTGCCCAGACGAGCAAGCGAGCGATTGCGTTCACGATAATGGTGACGATAAAGAGCGCCAGGCCAATTTCGACCAGCGCGCTCAGGTGCATGTCGGACACGGCCTCGGTAAATTCGTTGGCAATGACGGAGGCCATCGAGCTCCCTGTGGCCAGCAAAGATCGACTTATCTGAGGGGTGTTGCCAATGACCATGTTGACGGCCATGGTTTCGCCGAGCGCGCGACCGAGGCCAAGAATGATGGCGCCGACGATGCCAATGCGAGCATTGCGCAGAACGCCCATGCGGATCATCTCCCAGCGCGTAGCACCGAGGGCCAGGGCGGCTTCGCGTTGTGAGTGAGGAACAGCCGTCATCACCTCGCGCGTGAGCGAGGAGATAATGGGCAGAATCATGATGGCGAGAATGACGGCGGAGGCGAAAAAGCCGAGACCGGTGGGATTGTCGTTGCTAAAGAATCCTGTCCAACCCAGACTCTTAATGAGAAAGGGATTTACGTATTCGCGGAGCAGCGGGACCAGGACGAAGACGGCCCACAGGCCGTAAATGATGCTGGGAATGGCAGCGAGCAGTTCGGTGAGAAAAGCGAGTGGCGCGCGCAGCAGTCCGGGACACATTTCAGTGAGGAAGACAGCGACACCAATGGCCAGCGGAACCGCCAGCACCAGCGAGAGGAGCGAGGAGACGAGTGTGCCGTAAACGAATGGCAGCGCGCTGAAGTAGTTATTGACCGGGTCCCAGTAGGAGGGGAGCCCGGTGGTAGGGTCGATGTACGTTTTCCAGAAGAACTTGAATCCGAAGGCGTGCCAGGAGAGTTGGGAACGTTCGACCAGCTGCCAGGCGATGAGGACCACAATCACGAAGATACTGAGTGCGGACAGGAACATCAGCGCCCGGAAAATCCCGTCGGCAATGGCGGAATTGCCTCTTGCAAGCAGGTGCCGGCGAATGGCCGAGTGCTCTTGCGCCACCGCAACTTCGGGAGCAGGTGGCGGGACCGATGATGAATCCGGTTCGGTTTGAGGTTGGGAGATGCGAATCTCAGGCACGATGGCGTCCACAGAGGTCAGGCTACCGGTGAATTATGAACAGGAGGTTACAAGGCTGCTAAATCAAGCGCATAGAACAGGAAAAATCGCCAAGAATCCCGGCTTCGCACAAGTACGGGACAAAAGTTGTTTCTCCAATAACCCCTCGCCCCGCTAAGCTGATGATTTGAAAAACGGAAGGCTCCCGTCATGCGCTTTGTTTTCAGACCTGTCGCTGTCGCACTGACCCTCCTCGCCCTCCACTCCTCAAGCCAGGCCCAGAAAGCCGAACCGGCCGACGCCACGCACCGCGCCTGGAAGGCCTCTTGGGTTACCCATCCAACCGCTCCGCTGCGGGAGCCCCTTGTGCTCCACTTCCGCCGCAGGCTGACCCTGGATTCGGTCCCAGCCAGCTACCTGGTACGCGTCAGCGCCGACAATCGCTTCGTGCTGTACGTCAACGGCCAGCGCGTCGGCGACGGCCCGGCCAGAGGCGACCTGGACCATTGGCGGTATGAGCGCTTCGACCTCGCCCCGCTGCTCCGCGCCGGAGAAAATCTGATTACCGCGACCGTTTGGAACTGGGGAATCTTCGCCCCGGTTGCGCAGATCAGCGACCGCACGGCGTTCCTGCTCGAGAGCGACGCGGCCGGCGCCGATTCGATCAGCACCCCCGACGGCTGGCAAGTCGAGATCGAGTCCGGCCACCCGCCTCTCGATCGCAGCTCCGTCAACCTGCAGACCTACTTTGCCTCCGGCCCCGGCGAGCAAATCAACGCCGCCCTCTACGACTGGAACTGGCAATTGCCATCGGACGCCAGTCCCTATTGGGTTCCGGTCGCGTCGCCCATGCGCGACAGCATGTTTTCCTCCGCCGCCAAAGCGCACTCCGCCGACGCCACCGGCGACAACTTCTGGGGCCTGGTTCCAGATACGCTGCCCCCCATGGAGTATGCGCCAACCACCGCTGGCCAGACCGTGCGGATCGATTTTCTGAACCGGGGCGTCCTGAACCGCGGCCCTCAGGCCTCCGACCTGAGCGCATTCCCTGCCGCTCCGGTCACCGTCTCCGCCGGCACTCATGTCCACATTCTGCTCGACCGCAAAACGCTGACCACCGCCTATCCCCTGCTTACCGTCTCCGGTGGCCAGGGGGCGCAAATCTGGCTGACATACTCCGAAGCCCTTTACGACAAGAACAACCAAAAAGCTGACCGTGACGAAG
This sequence comes from uncultured Acidobacteriaceae bacterium, assembly GCA_963823805.1. Classification (GTDB taxonomy): domain Bacteria; phylum Acidobacteriota; class Terriglobia; order Terriglobales; family Acidobacteriaceae; genus Telmatobacter. Next base: position 1,552,812 of record CAWGMW010000001.1, read on the forward strand.
TAGGCGACCGCGCCGCCCTCGGCCTCAGAGACAGCTTCCTGCCCGACGGCGGAGCACATCGCGCCTTCCAACCGCTCTGGTGGCGCACGTGGCGCTATCTCGACCTCGACATTGAAACCTCCGGCGATCCGCTGACCCTGGAGTCCCTCAAAGCCGCCTTCACCGCATATCCATTCAAAGAGCGCGCCTCCTTCCAATCACCCGACGAAGATCTCAAAACAATCTGGGACATCAGTTGGCGCACCGCCCGTCTCGATGCCCATGAAACCTACATGGACACTCCCTACTACGAACAGCTCCAGTACATCGGCGACACCCGCATCCAGGCCCTGATCTCCTACGCCGTCGCCGACGACGATCGACTCGCCGTGCAGGCGCTCCAAGCCTTCGACGCCTCACGCATTCCCGACGGCATCACGCGCAGCCGCTATCCCAGTTCCCTTCCGCAGTGGATTCCCACCTTCTCACTCCTCTACATCGGCGTGGTGCGCGACTACTGGCTCTACCGCCCCGACCCCGAACCCGCCCGCGCATCGATCCCCGGAACGCGCGCTGTAATGGACTGGTTCGCCCGCTACGAACAGCCCAACGGATTGCTCAAGCAGCTTCCCTGGTGGAGCTTCGTCGACTGGGTTCCCGCCGGCACCATTCCAACCTACGACGCCAACGGCGAGTCCTGCGTAATGACGCTTGAATACCTCGGTGCGCTCGAAGACGCCGCCGCTCTGGAGAAAGGTCTCGGCGATCCGCTTCGCGCGGCGCGCTACCAGATGAGTGCGGCACACGTGCGCCTCGGCCTTTTCACAAAGTGCTGGAACGCCCGGCGAGGTCTCCTCGCCGACACTCCCGACCAGAAAGACTTCAGCCAGCAGGCCAACATCCTCGCCGTCCTCTACAACGTCGTCCCCAAACAGCAGCAGAAAAATACTCTGCGCCAGATGCTGGCCATTGCGCCCGGAACTACCCCCAAAGGCATTCTCAGCGCGTCCTACTACTTCCGTTTTTACCTGGCTCGCGCCCTCGAACACGCCGGCATGGCCGATGAATACCTGGCCTCGATCGATCCATGGCGCAAGCTGCTCCCGCTCCACTTCAGCACCTGGCCCGAGACGCCCGGCGACACGCGCTCCGACTCCCACGCCTGGACCGCGCATCCCATCTACGACCTGCTCACACTCGTGGCGGGCATCGAACCGGCCAGTCCCGGATTTGCAACCGTGCGCATCGCACCGCACCTCGGCGCCCTGCGCTCGCTCACCGCAACCTACCCGCATCCCCAGGGCGACATCAAGGTCGAGTACACCCGCAAAGTTTTGGGGATGGACGCAAAGATCACTCTGCCCGGCAAGTTGAGCGGCAGCTTCGTTTTCAACGGCAAGACTTGGCCTCTGAAACCGGGAGTGAATTCGATCGAGGCGCGCTAAGCGCATTCGGCCGAGTCAAAGAAAATCGATGGATTGGCCCCGGCGCAAATCTACCGTCCTGATGGTCGAGCGTGGTACAACTCCAACATGACAAAGGGAAAGACGCCGCTGGCGCCAGGCCACGTGAACCTGCGCATGCTGGCCGATCATCTGGAACTCTCCCAGACGACAGTTTCCCTTGTGCTGAATAACTCGCCGAGCGCCAAATCCATTCCCCAGGAAACTCGCAAGCGGGTGGTTGAGGCTGCCGAACGGCTGGACTACCGGCCCAACTACTTTGCACGGTCATTGCGGCAAAGCAAATCCATGAGCGTTGGCGTGCTTGCGCCGGACCTGAGCGAAGGCTACTTTACGCGCGTGATGAGCGGCGTGGTGCAGGAGCTGACGGCGGCCCATTACTTTTATTTCACTGCTTGCCACGATTGGAAGCCGGAGCTGATTGAAAAGTATCCGCGGATGCTGGTGGAGCGAGCGGTCGACGGCCTTCTGCTTCTGAATACGACAGTGGAAGAGCTTGCTGTACCGGTGCCGATCGTAGCCATCTCGGCGCACTGCGCGGCTGACCAGGTGACAAATATCGTTCTCGATCATCACCAGGCGGTGCAGCGGGCGCTGGCGCACCTGTATAAGTTGGGCCACCGGCGGATTGCCATCATGCGCGGCCCACGCGTGATTCCCGACTCGGAGTTCCGCTGGGAGAGCATCCAGCAGGTGGCCAGGGAGATGGATCTGAAGCTCGATCCCGAGCTGGCGATCCGGATCGACACAACGGGATGGTCGACGAAGGCCGGACAGCACCCGATGGCACCGGAGATCGGCTATAAGCCTACGCAGGCCCTGCTGGAGCGGACGCGCGACTTCACCGCAGTGTTCTGCTTCAATGACATTGCAGCGATCGGGGCCATTCGCGCGCTGAAGGACGCGGGACTGAGCGTGCCGGGAGACGTTTCGGTCGTGGGATTCGACGATATTCTTTCCGCGGCTTATTCCACGCCGTCTCTTACCACGGTCCGCCAGCCGCTGGCGGAGATGGGCAGGCGCGGCGCGAATGTATTGCTGGAGCGGATTGCAGATGGTAAGAAAGCATTCACGACCGACATCTTCATGGAATCGGAGTTGATTGTCCGCGAGTCGACCGGGCCGGCCAAGAACCCACGTTGAGACGGGAATTCAGCTGCAGGCAGCAGCAAGCCATCGGCTGATGTAAACCTGCGCATGAGCTTCGCCGCAGTAGTGGCGCGCGCCAGGCGCGTCGGCCGCTTCCTTGGTCCATTTGTAGACTGTCAGCTGAGCCTCATTGCAATGGACGACGGTCCAGTGCTGCGGATTGTCGCTCTCTTCGCCGCAGATTTCACATCGATAGATTGTATCGATCACAGGTGCGACCTCGACTTGGGGACTTCGGGAAAAGGGACCGAGTCAGATTCTTGCCAGTCCCGAAGCAATTCTACTCGAGCATCTGCAGATCGAGGGGCTCGACGAGCATGCAATCCATGGAATGAATGTGGGCTAGCGCACGCTTCAGCGCGGAGGTTTTGCACGGTTCCACGGTGACCACGAAGGGCAGCGCATCGGCCGGATAGCCGGCCTTTTGCACGATGGCGCGAATGTTGATCTGCTCCCCGGCGAGCGCGGTAGTGATGGCGGCCACGATGCCGGGACGATCCTTCACCAGGAAGCGGATGTAATGGGGGACCTCGAACTCGTCGCCGAGGCGCGCCGGAGCTGATGGAATTTCGACGCGCTGCGAGCCGTGAGCGAGCGCGAGCAGATCGCTGACGACCGCGACGGCGGTGGGATGGCCGCCCGCACCGTGGCCGGAAAAAACAACGTCGCCTCCGTAGTGACCGCTGGCGATGACCATGTTCTCCGTTCCCTGCGACCAGGCAAGAGGAGAACGCAGCGCGACGAGCATGGGACCGACCGTGGCCGCAATCCGGCCCTCCACCTGCTGCGCGCGCGACACCTGGCGAATGGTGCAGCCAAGATCGCGGGCATAGCTGAAATCGACGGGCGTGACCGTGGTGATGGAACGCGGAACAATTTCCTCGGGATCGACCTGCACGCGGAGAGCGAGGCGCATGAGAATGGCGAGCTTGGCGCGCGCATCGAATCCGCCCACGTCCTCGGTGGGATCGGCTTCGGCATAGCCTTTGGCCTGCGCTTCAGCAAGCACGGTGGCATACTCCGCGCCCTCCTCCATTTTGCTCAGGATGAAGTTGCAAGTGCCGTTGAGAATGCCTTCCAGGCGTTCGATGCGGTCGCCCGCCATGCCCTGTTCGAGGCTGGGAATGACGGGGATTCCGCCGGCCACTGCAGCGCCGTATTTGAGATGGCCGCCTTTGGCCGCAGCCAGCCGTTCCAGATCGATGCCGTGATAGGCGATGAGTTTCTTATTGGCGGTGACGACGCTTTTGCCCGCTTCAAGCGCGCGGCGCACCCAGGTTCCGGCGGGATCGAGGCCGCCAGCAAGTTCGACAATTACATCCACATCGGAGGCGAGCACAGCATCAGCGTCTTCGCTCCAGACGATGCTCGCGGGCACCCAGTCTGTGCGCTTGCGCGCGATCTTGCGGTTGAAGATGTGAGTCAGCTCCAGGCCCTGCGGTTTGGACTCGACGAGGATGCGCGCCACGGAGCTGCCCACGGTTCCAAAGCCAAAGATGGCAATGCGGAGATGACGCGCGGCGCCGGGCTTGTGCGAGTGCGCGGCATGAGCGTCGGACGGCGGAGCTGAGCTGTGCACTTGAGGCACCGGAATCTTCCTTTGCTTTGCGCTGGCGGCGAAACCAAGCGATACGTAGATGATAGCCGAGGGAAGCAGGAAACAGCCGAGAGTTGTCGGCGGTCGGTGGGCAGTTGTCTTCAATCAGTGAACAGCGAACAACTCTCGTCATTGGGCCGAAGCTGAGCTTTGTCACTTTCTCGTCACTGGCGGCTTAATGGCGATCATTGTCTGCTAGCATGAGCTTCAGATGCGGCGCGGCTTCTCCATCTTCCTGATTCTGTTTTTCGGACTCGGGCCGCTGTCGGCCTTTGTCGACGGCAGCGAGGACGCGGGCCTGCCGCCGTGCTGCCGCCGCCACGGGGCGCACCACTGCGCGATGTACGCGCAAATCATGGCCATGAGGGCGGGCCGTGGCATCGATTCGACGCCGGGCTTTTCTGCTCCGCTGACCTGCCCGCTCTATCATGGACCGACTTTCTCGATGCTGATGGCGGCTCATGCGCTGACCGCTGCTGCGCCGAAGGTTCGCGTTGAGTTCACGCGCACTCCCACTCCCGCATTCGAGCGGGCGGCGGAGTTTTCTCGGCCGAGCCGCACGCATGCCGGCCGCGGCCCTCCGGCTTCGAATCCAAGCTAAATATTGCGCAAAAGACAATGCCTTGATGAAGAGGGCGATGGTCTGCGTCCGCTCGAACGATGCGGGCAAATCGTTTTGTCGCGCCTCAAGTGTCGCCACAGGGGTGTGATCCTCCTCTACGCAAGGGTTTTTCTTCTGCGCTTCCCCACATCGCGCCAGTCATCGTGACGCTGCCGGCGCAGCCCGCGAAGACTGCCTGATTTTGTACGAGAACGAACGCGAGGTCATTTTTTATGCGAAATCTTCTTCATACTCTCGCGGCAGCGCTGCTGCTAGCCGCTTCCCTTCCCGCAGCTGCCACTGTGTTTGCCACAGTGCACGGGGTGGTTCACGACCCGCAGCACAGGCCGATTGCCGGCGCGACGGTGACTCTGCAGGCTGCGGATTCTGACTTTGCCCTTCACGCCACGACAAACGCCGAAGGGGAATTTGAATTGCCGGAGGTCCCGATCAGTGTATACCGGCTGACGGCGACGGCGACCGGATTTGCCAACGCGACGCAGACTTTGACGGCAGCCTCGGGAACGAATCCGGTGCTGCACATCCCGCTGGAGGTGGCGGGAACTACACAGTCGGTGGTTGTGAGCGGAACGGCAAGCTCCGCCGACACGGTGACGCCGACGACGCTGATCACGCAGCAAACGATCGAAGAGACGCCCGGCGCGGACCGTACCATCGGAACAGAGATGATTACCGACTACGTGCCCGGCGCGTACATGACACACGACATGCTGCACATGCGAGGCGGACACCAGACGAGTTGGCTGATCGACGGCGTGGCGATTCCGAACACCAAGATTGCGTCTAACGTGGGGCCGCAGATCGATCCCAAGGACATCGATTCCATGGAAGGCCTGCGCGGCAGCTATGGCGCAGACCTTGGCGATCGCACCTACGGAATGTTCAACGTACTGCCAAGGAATGGATTCGAGTTCAACCGCGACGGCGAATTATTTCTCTACGCCGGTGACCTCTATACGGGCGAAGCGCAGGCTTCTTTCGGCGATCACTCGGAGAAAACGGCGTGGTACGCAAGCGCGACGGGCTCGCGCTCGAACTATGGACTGGCGACACCGGTTCCGGCCATCTATCACGATGCGACGAATTCAGAGAGCGGGTTCGTGTCTGTGATCCGCAACCAGACGCCCAAAGATCAATTGCGCGTGGATGGGCAGTACCGGGAGGATCACTTCGATGTGCCATACGATCCGGACGCGAACGACTATGAATGTAACTCAGATTACTACTGCAGCACGGGGTTGAGGGATGCGCAGACGGAGCGCGATTCGTTTGTCATTGCCAACTGGGTGCACACGACCTCGCCCAGGACGCTGGCGTCGTTCGCGCCTTTTTACCATTTCAATCAGGCCGACTACGATTCGCTCGCAACGGACCAGCCCGTGGCGACGACCTGGCACCAGCAGTCGAACTACGGTGGGGCGCAGGGGGACTGGCGCTCCGATGTCGGATGGAATACATTTTCCGGCGGAATCTACTCGTTCATCCAAGGGGAGAACGATCTCTTCGGCGTGCAGGTGAACGATGGCAGCGGTCCGTCGCAGCCGAATACCACCGCTCACGCCACCGCGGAGCTCCTGGAGTTCTATATCGACGATCACTTGCGGCTGGGCCAATACGTCACGTTACTTGGAGGCGAGAGATTCACGTATTACCGATCTGACCAGAACGAGGGCGCAGTCTATCCGCGCATCGGGGCGACCGTTCGAATCCCGAAGCTGAATTGGGTTCTGCGCGGTTTCTACGGTCACTTTTTTCAGCCGGCGCCGATCCTCACAGTTTCGAGCTCAGTGCTGAACTACGCGAGCAGCCTTGGAGGCGGCGAAAACACCTTCACGCCGATCCCTTCAGAACGCGACGAGGAACACCAGTTCGGCATTGAGATTCCCTACCGGGGGTGGATGCTCGATGTGGACACCTTTAAGAATCGCGTGAACAACTTCCTGGATCATTCAAACCTGGGGGAATCGAATATGTACTTCCCCATCGCCGTGGATGGCGCACTGATCCGCGCGTGGGAGATGACGCTGCATTCGCCGTCGCTTTGGCGCTACGGACAGTTTTATGTCACATACTCAAACCAGATCGCGCAGCAGCGCGGCAATATTATCGGCGGATTTACATGCAGTATTCCGACTGATCCGGCGTGCGACCTCGGGCCTCAGTACATTTCACTCGACCATGACCAGCGCGACACGCTCAATACCGGCTTCACGGCGAACCTGCCGGCGCATACGTGGTTCGCGACAAATGTGTACTACGGATCCGGGTTTTCAAATGGGCTGGCCGGCGCGAACGAGGGGCCGTACAACGGGCCGTATCTGCCGGTGCACACGACCTTCGACTCGTCGATCGGGCACTCGCTGGGCGAAAACTGGAAGCTCTCGGCAACGGTGATCAATGTGACCAATCACCGCGTACTGCAGGACAATTCAATCACCATTGGGGGATTCCATTACAACGATCCACGGATGTTCGCGGTCGAGGCGCGATACAGGTTTCACTTTTAACGGGTCAGGATTGGACTTCGAAGAGGCCGGGGAGGACTTCCCCGGCCTTGCCTTCAACGGTGTGGGTGAAGGCGGAGGCATTGAGCGGCGGCTCGGGGCCGATGTAGACCGTTTGCGCACCGGTTTTCCGTGCCCAATTAACGAAACCGGCGGCAGGATAGACATTGCCCGACGTGCCGATAACGATCATTAGCGTGCATTCGGCGATCTCGCGTTCGATGCGCGGCATCTCAAGCGGAATCTCGCCGAAGAAAACAATGTGCGGACGCATGCGGCCACCGCAGGGGCAGCGGCCGACCTCGTCGAGGCTCGCGTAGATGGCGCGGTCTTCGACCGGCGGGCGGCCGCACTCGCGCTCGCAGCGCGCCTTGGCCAGCTCGCCGTGCATGTGGACGAGATTCTTCGATCCGGCGCGCCCGTGCAGATCGTCAACGTTTTGCGTGCAGAGAAAATAGCGGCCGGCGAGCTGCGCTTCAAGCTCGGCGAGCGCGGTGTGCGCGGGATTGGGATCGGCTTTGCTGCCTTGCTCGCGGCGCGCGGAGTAAAAGGCCCAGACTCCAGCGGGATCGCGACGCCAAGCGTCGGGGGTGCACACGTCCTCGACGCGGAAACCAGCCCATAGGCCGTCTGAGGCGCGAAAGGTGGGCAGACCGCTTTCGGCGCTGATTCCTGCACCGGTGAGGACGAAGACGCGGTCGGAGGAGTTGATCGAGATTTGCGGCATGACGGTCGTTAGTGATTCGTGGTTAGTGGCCCCGCAGTCCGCGGTTACGGAACCAGGAGAATCTTGCCTGCGGTTTTGCGTTCTTCAATGTCGATCTGTGCCTGTGCAGCGTCGGCGAGCGGATAAGTGTGCTCGGTGCGGAGTTTGAGCTCGCTCTTGGCTGCCCAGCCAAGCACTTCGCCCGCGCGCCACTCCAGCTCAGATCGCGTGGCGATGTAGTGCCAGAGCGTGGGCCGCGTAAGAAAGAGCGAGCCCTTGCTGTTGAGCAGACTGGGATCGAAGGGCGGAACGGAACCGCCGGACGCGCCAAACAGAACCAACATGCCGCGGGGACGCAGGCAATTGAGGCTGCCATCAAAAGTCGTTTTGCCCACCGAGTCGTAAACCACGTCGACGCTTTTGCCGCCAGTGAGGCGCTTGACCTCGGTTTCGAAGTCCTGCTCAGTGTAGAGGATTACGTCGGAGGCGCCAGCCTCGCGCGAGAGCTCGGCTTTGGCCTTGGTGGAGACCGTGGTGATAACGCGCGCGCCAATGCGGGTGGCGATCTGGGTGAGTAGCAGGCCCACGCCGCCCGCTCCGGCGTGGACCAGCGCGGCATCGCCTTTTTTGAGCGGATAGGTGGAGATAGCGAGGTAGTGCGCAGTCATGCCCTGCAGCATGGCTGCGGCGGCGTGCTCCAGACTCAATCCCTCGGGGACCTTGACCAATTGAGCGGCGGGAACGAGAGCATATTCGGCGTAGCTGCCAATGACAGCAACGGACGCGACGGCGTCGCCTGCTTTGAATCCTGTGACTCCGGGGCCAAGCTCTTCCACAGTGCCGGCGGCCTCGCTGCCCGGAATCATGGGGAACGAAGCTTTGTAGACGCCCTTGCGAAAGTAGATTTCTATAAAGTTAACGCCGGTGGCTTCGATGCGGATGAGCACCTGACCGGCTTGAGGTTGGGGAATTGGCAGGTCGGCGAGCTCGAGGGCTTCTGGCCCGCCTGCGGAGCGAATCTGGATGGCTTTCATGACTTGCTCAAGAATGAACCTTGAGGCCGGGCTACGGCAAGGAAATAGGAAAGAGCAAATCCCGATGCGTGGCTAGAGATTTTCGTCCTTGCTTTCCGAGAGCAAGGTCCGCTCGTCGGAGGATTCCAGGCGCACCAGACGGTCCACGGTGTAGGACGTGGAGCGCTGGCTGCTGTAGTAGTGGCGCACCTGAAGCTCACCGAGCAGACCGAGAGCCAGCAATTGCACGCCGGAGACAATGAGGACCGAAGCGATGACGAACATGGGGCCGTGCTGCTCCATCATGTCCGCGTGGGGATCGATCAGTTTCAGTCCCAGTAGAATTGCGGCCATGATGCTGCCGGAGAGCATGGCCAAAATTCCGCAACCGCCAAAGAAATGCAGCGGCCGGCTCATGTGCTTGAGCAGGAAACGAATCGTCATCAAGTCAAAGAAGACCTGCACAGTGCGGCCCAGACCGTAATGGCTCCTGCCGCGGACTCGCTTCAGGTTGCGGATGGGAATCTCGCAGATGGATGCGCCGTGCAAGCTCGCGAGGGCGGGAATAAAGCGATGCATCTCACCGTAGAGCGGAATATTCTGGATGACTTCGCGGCGATAGGCCTTGAAGGTTGTGCCGAAGTCGTGGATGGGAACACCGGAGAGGCGCGCCATGATCCAATTTGCGCAGGCGGAGGGAACGCGGCGAAAGATGAAGTTATCAATGCGCACCTTTCGCCATCCGGAGACGACATCGTAACCCTCATCAAGTTTTTCGAGAAAAGCCGGAATGTCATTTGGATCGTGCTGCAGGTCGCCGTCCATGGCAAGAATAAAGTCACCCGAGGCGTGATCAAAGCCGGCAGCCAGGGCAGAGGTCTGGCCGAAGTTGCGGCGCAGTTTGACGACCAGCACGCGGCTGTCAACGGCGGCAACCTCCTCAAGGAGCTTGTAAGTGCGGTCGTTTGACCCGTCGTCGACGAAAATCAGCTCAAACGACTCGTCCGTCTGTTCCATGACTTGCTTGAGCCGTGCATACAGGATGGTTACGTTCTCTTCCTCGTTATGGAAGGGAACAACGATCGAGTATTTCGCCATATTGCTCCTTTAGACGCTTTAGATGCGCGAGGGCTGTCTGGGGCAATCCACTAAAACGCTATGGATGCGGTATGTGCCCGGATTCTGAGACTGTCGCAGCGAGGAGAACCACAGGCATGGACTGCCCGGGAATTACGCTTGCGACTCCATCTCGCCGAGCATCGTCTGCATCTCATTGAGAGCATGGCTATTACCGCTTCTTGCGGCACAATCGATGCCGGCTTTAAGCCGTTCGATTGCCTGCTGCCTTCTGCCCGCGCCCGCCAACGTCTGCGCAGACATGAAGTAGCCCGCAGTGTAATCAGGATCGTTGGCCAGGAGATCATCAAATTCTGCAATCGCAAGACTGGTTTCGCCCCGGCTCGCAAGCTCCATTGCCACCCCGTACCGGGCGAAGCTGTTCTTAGGGTCGAGCGCGAGAATTTCTCTCAATCCTGCGACTTTATCCATTTTGCCTGAGTCCGGGGCCGATTTCGCTGTATCGGACCGTAAAGGATTTGCGGTTTTGGCGCGGATTGCCCAAACTGGAACATGAAGGCTGGTAAATCTCCGGGCCAATGCCGCCGCAGGTTCTATTTTAGCTTGCGAGCGATGAAGACGATCAAAAGAAACTGAGGAAGCAGTGGAAATGGAGGCGGCATGAACAACCCAGATATCCACCCTAAGGTCGATCTCCACCCCCGAGTGCGTACGGTGGCCAGCACGCAGTCAGAGAAGACGGAGATTGTGCTGCCCAACGACACCAACATGCTAGGCCATCTGCTTGGCGGACGGCTAATGCACTTTATTGATTTGACGGGGGCAATGGCGGCGTACCGGCACTCGCGCACCAACGTGGTGACGGCGGCGATGGATCATATCGACTTCATCCGGCCGGTGCACTTGGGCGATCTGGTCACGCTGAAGTCGAGCGTGAACCGGGCGTTTACGAGCTCAATGGAAGTGGGGGTGAAGGTGTGGGCGGAAAACACGCGGACCGGAGAAGTGGCGCACGTGGCCAGCGCGTACCTGGTGTTTGTGGCCATGGACGAGCAGGGGCGCGTGCAGCGGGTTCCGCAGTTGAAGCCGGAGACACCGGATGAGGTCCGTCGCTATGAAGACGCGCTGCGCCGCCGCCAACATCGCGAACGGGAGAGCGTGCGGCGCACAGAGGGCAAGTTGGCCGTGGCGGCGCTCACGGCTGAGCAAGACACTTCGTCCTGAGCCGGCGGCAGATGGACGATTGCCGGAACATCGGGGCCCAGAACCGGCAGCCCTCATCACGGATTTCTCTATGTCGGCTTCCCTTCCCTCATTGCCGAGCTACGCCGAATTTCCTCGCCGGATTGTCTGTCTGACCGACGAAACAACAGAAATTCTGTATTTGCTCGGCGAGGAGGACCGGATTGTTGGAGTCTCAGGCTACGCTCACCGGCCACTGGAGGCGCGCTCCAAACCGCGGGTTTCGGCGTTTCGCGATGCGAATTTCGAGGCCATTCTCGATCTCAAGCCGGACCTGATCCTGACATTTTCCGACGTGCAGGCGGAGATTACGCGCGAGCTTGTGTTGCGTGGCGCGACCGTCATGAATTTCAACCAGCGCAGCATTCGGGAGATTCTGGAGATGATTGCCGTGCTCTCGCGCATGGTGGGGAAGCAGGAGACGGGTATGGCGCTGATCGAGGAGCTGCGGCGCGGATTGGAGGAAATTGCAAAATCGGCGAAAGCATTCCCGCGCCGGCCGCGCGTGTTTTTCGAGGAGTGGAACGACCCTTTGATCAGCGGCATTCAATGGGTCGAGGAGTTGATTGAGATTGCCGGAGGCGAGGTGATTTTTCCGGAGCTGCGCGCGTGCGGAAAAGCAAAAGATCGCGTTGTTGATCTGGCGGCCGTGGCGGCGCGCGATCCCGAAGTGATTCTGGCTTCGTGGTGCGGAAAAAAAGTGAACAAGGACGAGATTTGCTCGCGGCCGGGATGGGCAGAGACGAAGGCGGTACGAAACGGACACGTGTTCGAAGTGCCATCGGGATCTATCTTGCAACCGGGCCCCGCATCGTTGACGGAGGGCCTGAGGCAACTGCACGCGATTCTGGCCGGCGTGGTGAGCGCCGGGGAGACGGCGAGCCTTGCGCCTCTGAAGGCGTAGTGCATCGTTCCTGTAAAATTTTAGAGAGAAGCCTGTAAGAAGAGCGAGTATCGACACTCGCTTTGAGCCGCGAAATGCGCGGTTGGCGAGTATGCAAGGCCCCGCGGATAGGATTGCGGGAAAAGGAGCAAATCCAATGGCACATTCCCAGGTCATGCCTTCACCGGTCGCATTGCCCGGCGTTTCGAAGATTGTCGCAGTGGGTTCGGGTAAGGGCGGCGTGGGCAAAACCACGGTGGCAGTGAACCTGGCCATCGCGCTGAGCAAGCTGGGCCAGCGCGTGGGGCTGATGGACGCCGACGTGTACGGGCCCAATGTGCCGCTGATGATGGGCAGCTCGCAGCCGCCAAAGGTGGGGGCGGGCAACATCATCGAGCCCAACCTGACCCACGGCCTGAAGACGATTTCGATCGGGTACATTTCGCCCGGCGACAAGCCGCTGGTGATGCGCGGGCCGATGCTGCACCAGATCATCCGGCAATTCTTGCAGCAGGTGAACTGGGGCGAGTTGGACTATCTGATTGTCGATCTGCCGCCGGGGACAGGCGATGTGGCGATCTCGCTGGTGCAGACGGTTCCCTTGACCGGCGCAATCGTCGTGTCGACGCCGAGCGACGTGAGCCTGGAGGACGCGCGCAAGGCTCTGGAGATGTTTGCACAGGTGAACGTGGAGGTGCTGGGAATTGTGGAGAACATGAGCCACTTTACCTGCCCGCATTGCCAGCACGAGATCGACATCTTTTCGCGCGGCGGCGCCGAGCGCACGGCCAAGCAGTTCAACGTGCCATTTCTGGGAGTGATCGAACTGGTTCCGGCAATTCGCGAAGGCGGCGACCGGGGAATGCCGGTGGCGCTTGCCGGGCCCAAGAGCCCGCAGGCAGCGGCGTTCTACACCATCGCGGAAAAAGTGATGGAGCAGGCCGAGAAGGCGGCGGCAGCGGCGACGGATGTAATCGAGATCAGGTAACAGACACTCTTTGCTTCGGCCCACACCCCGGGAGACTGCGGCCACGGGTTGTGCAGCAGCAGAATGAAGATTTGCGCCGACCAGCTACGTTGTCACGCGCAGCCGTGCCGACCGTCACAGCGCGGGTCCTTATGACGCGCAATGCTCTGTGGCAATGAGGGACCTCAAATCCCAGTTCTAAGCTTCTTATTTTCCCTAATCTGCTTGAGAAACGTCGCGTGATATGGCGAAGCGTCCCGTTGTGGCCTTCGACTGGCCATTCGCCTAGACCTCGGTTCCAGCCGCGCGCCGTGCCCGTCCTCCGAGATAAACTCACAGCGTGTGAGCGGAAAAAAGGAGGTTTCATGAAGAAGAAATACGTAACGGGAGTTGCGGCGTTGCTCATTTGTCTTGGCTGCGCCTCGTCCAGGGCCAGCCAAGTGTCTCCGTTATGCCCGCACATTCAGTTTTGTTTGTTCGACCAGGAAGCCGCAGTGAACGATCCCGCCGGGATTCACAAGTACAGCCGGGATTTGGTCGACTTGGTCTTGCCCAATCAGATGATCTACGGACGATCCCCGTCCGGACGAATGGAAGAGTTTGAACACGAGCTTCTGGGCGAAGACTACGCCGCCGACCTTGCTGACCGATTAGCACGGGCAGAGCAGACGGCTCGAACGGGCAATGGAAGACTCGTTCCGGAGGCATCGGTCGTCAAGGCCTTTAATGACCTCATGCAAGGTATTGCGGCTCCTCCCTCCATGAGGGCTGACATAGCGGCCATACACAGTTTCCGAGAGCACGCGGCTTCGCTCAAGGCTTTTCCCGCGCTGCTTTCGGCGGATCGCAACGGAACGAACTGTAATCCTGGCGAGGCCGTTTTTCTGCTGTATCTGTTGCTATCCAACAATAGCCAGCTCTCCGAACGCACCCTGGACGAGGCCGTGACTTTAATGCAGGAGGTTGGGCAGGGCACGGGTCGATCTCAAGCCAGGATGTCTACCAAGTTGGTTCAGTCCGTGGGTACGGGCGCGGAAGGGCTCCTCTCTTCCTATTCGCTGCGGCATCGCCACGCCGCAGAAAGCCTTTTCAAACACGTGGCCCAAACTCTTGGTTTTCGATAAGGGGCGAGTGATGCATGCGAAATATTCACTGAGGTTATCGGCTCTGGTTCTCGCGGCGGTTACACTTTCGGGCTGCAGGTCAACGCAGAGCGGCGGCAATAATACTCAAGTTGGGGTTTCAACCGTCACGTGCCAGGGCGACCCGACGACCGAGTATAGCCAGGACCCGACCTGTCTTCCCCAGCCCCTCCCTCAGCCGGTTCCTGGGGTAATCCTATTCGGCGATGAAACCGGCAATTACATCGACCCGCAGGGCATCAACGAGACGCCGCAGGGAACTTCCCTTCTCGGCTATTTCGGTGAACCAACAGGGTCCTTTGCAACTGGCAGCAACGGCACGGGGTCCGTGACCGGCATTCTGGCACCGGCGCTCTGGAATGTAGAGGTCGTGTGGCCCTACAACTGCGGCTATGGCCCGGACTATCAAGGGATTGTCTATTACGAAGGGAGCGATTGGTATGAGTACTTATACCAAAGCGAGTTGCTTCCCAATTTCAACGTGGCCCCGAACAATACGACGAACGGGGAAATTCGTGAATTCGATTGCCTTCAATACGGCCCGCTCTTGCCAGCTTCGACCCGATTTGCCATCCTCGGGGGTCTTCCGGGGACGTTGACGCTGGGTTCCGCGACGCCCTTGACCACGACATACGGCATGCCAATGCTGTATGTCTACGACGGAACCGGGAGCGTCGTTGCTACGGAAACTGCGACCAGCGTCAGCAGCGGCGGCACCGAGGCAACGTTTCCATTTCCTTCGTCCCTCAATCAGAACGGCTATTCCTTGGCGCTTGTCAACCAGACGAATTACGCTCCGGGCTATTCCGCTGCGGGCACGAATCTGCTTTCCATCGCTAGCAGCCAGACGATCTCCGGTGCTCCTTTTGGCGTCGCGGCTGGCGGGCTTACTGACAGTTACGTTTCCTGCTCTTGGTGGCCCGGCATCGGCGGTCGACCGCCCACCGAGCACTGCACGGCGGGATCGAGCTACAATGCATTTCCGGTGGTTTCCCTGTACTCGCAGAACCAGGTTCTTATCAACGGAACCGCGGTAAACGTGGGTGCGAACCCAACCGCGGTTGCCGCCTATCCTGCAGCTTCGGTGACCAAAACGTACGACGGTGGATTGCTTGCATATACCTATTCCGGAACGACCCAGGCGGTTGTGGCTAATTCCGGGGCCAATACCGTCAGCGTCCTCGATCTCGTCAATGATGTTGTGCTCTCCACCATAACCGTCGGGAACCAGCCCGTCGCGTTAGCGGCTTCGTCGAGCGGCGGCACGGCCTATGTAGCCAATTATGCGGATAGCACGGTGACCCAGGTCAACCTCACGACCGACACCCCAACTACGACGATTGCGGTGGGAGGAAAACCGACCTCCATTACGCTGACAGCCGCGGGCATCCTCTGGGTGGGCGGCGCCGGCTTCCTGACGGAAATCAACACGTCAAACATGGGCGTGGTTGCCACGGAATCAACGTCGGGCAGGACGATCGCTGCGTTGGGCTTCAGCGATGCGGAAAACGAGTTGATTGCAACGTCTACAAATACGAGCGGCAGCGTTTATGTCGATGAGATCAATCCGAGCACTGTGCAGGCTGGCGGCGTCTATACGCCGGTTGCATCGCAATCGGTTTCCACCCTCGGAACGTTCTTCAACCCTCGGATCCAGGCACAATCTTTCGGCTTTACGAACACCCTGACCTCAAGCTTGATTCCAGTCAATACAGCTCAACCAGGGGCGCCTCCGCTCGTCGTGCAAGACGGATGGGCCGCTGTCACTGCGACGCCGACAGGCTTTACGATTACCGATCTTTCAGGGAACATTGTGCTCGTATCTGAGACAACGCCGTCGCCGATTGCGGCGATTGCCGTCGACACCAACCTCAATGTCGCTTATCTCACGATGCCTGACTCCAACACCCTCTTGACGGTGCCTCTACCTGGGACAGGCTCAAATTGAGTCGCGACGAACCGACGTGATCGAGATCAAGTGACCGGAAATCCCCGGCGGCACCGCTTATAAACCGGTCGACAGAAAAGCGGGGCTTGCGCCCCGCTTTTCTGTTAACTCTTGCTTAGCGCCAGTGGCCCTCGACCAGGACCCAGCCGTCGCCGCGCCGTTCCCAATGATGGGAAACCCAGACGGCGCCGGGGCGCGGAGGACGTTCCCAAAAGCCCTTGACCCAGACGTACCGATGGCCGTCCCAACGATGGTAGCCATCGATCCACACCCATCCGTCATGCGGTGGATGGTTATGGACCTCGTGAATCGGTGGAGGCGGCGCAATGCGAACGACGATCTGCGCCATCGCAATCGCAGGAGAGAGACACAGAGCGAGCAGCCCTGCCAAAAGAGTCTTTTTCACAGGAATCTTTACCTCCGTGGTTCGGATCTGCCGGAATCGGGAAGCCTTTTCCTGGCGGTTAATAATAACAACCCAGGGGCACGGGTTTCGTTGCGCGCTGTTGAAAAATACCGATTCCGGAATCCCCTCTGTCAATTGGGATGCGCGCTCAGGCAGGATGGTTAACCGGCGATTGCAACCGATTCTTTCGGCGCAAAGACGTTGCCCAGCCGCTGGATCTGGGCGCCGACGCCGATCAGCTTCTCCTCGATGCGCTCATAGCCGCGGTCCATGTGATAAACGCGGTCGACGATGGTTTCGCCCTCGGCGACCAGAGCAGCCAGAACCAGCGAAGCAGAAGCGCGTAGATCGGAGCACATGACGGCGGCTGAGGTGAGCCGGGCCGGGCCGCGGACGGTGGCTGTGCTTCCGTCGACTTTGATGTTGGCGCCCATACGGACGAGCTCCTGGACGTGCATAAAGCGGTTTTCGAAGATGTTTTCGCGGACCAGGCTGACGCCCTCAGCCTGCGTGGCCAGGGCCATGTACTGCGCCTGCATATCGGTCGGAAAGCCGGGGTACTCCTCGGTGGAGATGTCGGCAGCGCGAAGTTCGGCAGCAGCACGGACGCGGATCGAATCTGGGCCAAGTACGTCAATGCGCGCGCCGGCCTCCTGCAGCTTGGCAACGACAGCGCCGAGGTGAGAAGCGTTGCAATTGGCGACGATAAGGTCGCCCGCGGTAATGGCGCCGGCAATGAGGAAGGTTCCCGCTTCGATGCGGTCGGGATTGATGCGGTAGCGCGCGCCGCTGAGGCTTGCGACCCCGTGCACGCGGATGGTGGCCGTGCCCGCGCCTTCAATCTGCGCGCCCATTGCGTTCAACAGCGCGGCGAGGTCGACGACCTCCGGCTCGCGGGCACAGTTTTCCATTAGAGTGTCGCCCTCTGCGAGCACAGCGGCCATCAACAGATCCTCAGTGCCGGTAACGGTGATCTTGTCGAAGACGAGATGCGCACCGCGCAGGTGTTCCGCGCGAGCTTCGAGATAGCCGTGCTCCTGGGTAATGACCGCGCCCATCTTCTCCAGACCCTTGATATGCAGGTCGATGGGCCGGCCGCCAATGGCGCAGCCGCCGGGCATGGCCACACGCGCCACGCCCGCACGAGCGATGAGCGGGCCGAGCACGAGCGAGCTGGCGCGCATGGTCTTGACGATCTCGTAGCGGGCGACGGGATCGGAGAGCGTGCGGCAGCAGATCGTGGTGCGATCCTGCAGCTCGCCTTCGCGCAACTCGACTTCGGCGCCCATAGAGGCCAGTAGCCGCCGCTCGGTTTCAATGTCGCGAACCTGGGGAATGTTCTCGAGGGTGACCTCACCCTCGGTAAGGATGGCCGCGGCCATGCAGGGCAATGCGGAGTTCTTCGCGCCAGAGACGCGAATGGTGCCTACGAGCGGATTGCCGCCGCGAATAACGAACTTGTCCATACGAGTGCGGGCTTTCAGCCTTTAGACGGGTGCGAGCTCTCAGCTTTCAGATTCAAACTCTCAGCTCCCGCGTGTCAATGCAGAGGAATTCGAGCCGGGGTACGAAGGTACGGGTATTTGATCGATGGAGAGAGAGAGAAAAACTCAAGGCCGCCGCAGTTGGCAGGTCTTCGACTTTGTTTGCGCTCGAATCGGGGCGGCGCTGATCCCGTTCGGTTCTACGCCTTCAATGAATGCGCGGTTCCCGGCACATAAGTCTGGCCAACCGAAGAGAATTTGACCGCACTCCAGCGATACGTATCAGCGATTCGAAGCTCGGGGCGCTCGCTGGGCTCTCGAGCGGGTTGCGCAGGCCGTTCCCATTGCGTGGTGGTTCGCCTTTCAAGGATTTGACTGCAGTTCATTGCTCGCCTCCTGGGGGGAAGCACGGCTCGCGCCGAGCTCCCGGAATTCAGTTTCCGGTTTGAACCGCGGGGACAAGATGGAGCGGCTCATTGAGCGTGAACAGAAGGACTGCGCCGTTGTTCAGCGTAGCCTGCGGATGGTCCGTGAGTAAGTGCACCGTGATGACGCTGGCGCCGATGATGCCGCCAGCGAGCGCGCCACCGGGCCCGCCAATGATGGCGCCAGTGACCACGCCGGCGCCGGTTGCGCCCCCGTATTCGATTCCGACTTTCTTCATGCGAGAACCGGGCGTGACGTCGCCCTCGCCGCCGACTCGATCATTGGAGCCCGGCGCGCCGGTGGTCTGGGCGAACAGATGGTAGCGCGATCCGTCGGCGAGAATCACGACTTCGGGCTGTAGGCGCATCGAACCGTGGCCCGCGAAGTGACCGCTCGAAACCGCGGCAACCTTGCCGTCAATCTCCGACCCTGCAGGAATGAGGACCTGGCCATCCTGAATGACGTCAGAGACAACGCGCGTGCGAAACTCCTCGCCACTCTCGCTCATCGCTGTCGACAAGCGATCCATCAAGCGGACGCGAATGACAGCGCCTTCGCCGAGAGTGCCGGGAGGCAATGGAGCCGGGTGAACAATGTCGCCATCGGGGTCGCTCGCGACCGGGCGCTGGTTCAGCGCGGGTTGGGCGGATGTGTCAGGCGCCACCTGCACGATGCCGTCGTCGGTACCGTCGGCCGCGTTGGCCGGAATTGTATAGAGCGATCCATCAAGAGAGTGATGCACTGTTTGTGCTTGCGGTGCGGCAGCGGGCTGCGGCTGCGCGGCCATGGGATGGCTGGGCGAAGGCTTGGCCACTGGTGTAGCTTCCGGCGCGGGTGTGGTGATGGTGTCGTCGGGCGGTGGGCTTGAAGTTCCCGAGTATGGGCTCGGCTGGCTTGCCTGCTGCGCTCCCAAAAGAGCCGCGGCAGCCACTAAAACGCCAAAAAAAAGAAGGTTCCGTTTCATCCCGATCTCCTCTCCAAAAGCAAAGGTCACCTTACCTGCCTTAGACCCTGTGGAGACGGGAAAGTTCTGCGCCCGAAGTCCCAACGAACCCACCGCAGACGTAAAACTACCCAACTTAAGCGTAGCGTGACATTGGACAATGGCGAATAGGTGGGCATTCGGCGGGTGCCGCGTGGATTACGAATCAAAAGAGTAAACGCCGGGGCGCTTCCGCGACGGCTCGTCTGCCGTGTGACCGCCGCCACAGGGGCGATCCACAGCTGATTTGCTAGAATCCGAACGGATACAACCATTTTTTCCACAAGCACTTTTCTTGCTGGACGGAGAGGCACTTTTTGCGCACGCAGGGGCTTTTGGACACCATTCAAAGCGCCGCCGGAGAAGCCCTGGCCGTGGATCGCCGTCCCCAACTGAATGACCGGCTGCAGCACCGCATTTTGAGGAGCGATATGACTGAAATTGTTGCCATTCGTGCCCGCGAAGTCCTTGATTCGCGCGGGAACCCGACCGTAGAGGCGGACGTCATTCTGGAGAGCGGCGCGATGGGCCGCGCAATTGTGCCTTCGGGCGCTTCGACGGGCGAACATGAGGCCGTGGAACTTCGCGACGGCGATAAGAGCCACTACCTGGGCAAGGGCGTGCTGCAGGCCGTTGCCAACGTGGAGACGGTGATTGCGCCGGAGTTGGAAGGCATGGACGCTGCCAACCAGCGGCTCGTTGACCAGTCGATGATTGCGCTGGATGGAACGCCGAACAAGAGCAAGCTGGGCGCGAACGCGATTCTGGCCGTCTCGATGGCCGCGGCGCGCGCCGTAGCCCTTACGCTGGAGGTTCCGCTGTATCGGTACCTGGGCGGCGTAAATGCCAGCGTGCTGCCTACCCCAATGCTCAATGTGCTGAACGGTGGCGCGCATGCCGACTCCAACGTTGACTTTCAAGAGTTCATGATTATGCCGGTGGGAGCGGAACGCTTCAGTGAGGCGCTGCGCTGGGCGGCCGAAACCTTCCACACGCTGAAGAGCGTGCTGAAAAAGAAGGGCTACAACACGGCAGTGGGCGACGAGGGCGGATTTGCGCCGTCGCTGAAATCGAATGCCGAAGCCATCGAGCTGATCCTCGAAGCCATTGAGCAGGCCGGCTACAAGCCCGGCGAACAGATCGCCATCGCACTCGATCCGGCTTCGAGCGAGTTCCACGATGCGGAGAAGAAGAAGTATGTCTTCAAGAAAGGCGACAAGAGCGAGCTCACGAGCGAACAGATGGTCGGCTTCTACGAAAACTGGATTCGCCAGTACCCCATCGTCTCGCTCGAAGACGGCTTGGCCGAAGAGGACTGGGAAGGTTGGCGCATCCTGACCGACAAGCTCGGCGGCAGCATTCAGCTGGTAGGCGACGACATCTTCTGCACCAATATCAAGTTGCTACAGCGCGGCATTGAAGAGGGCGTGGCAAATTCCATTCTGATCAAGCTCAACCAGATCGGCACCATCACGGAGACGCTGGAGGCGATTGAACTGGGCCGCCGTTACGGCTACACATCGGTTATTTCGCACCGTTCGGGCGAAACCGAGGACACGTTCATCGCCGATCTGGCCGTGGCCACCGGCGTGGGACAGATCAAGACCGGCTCGGTGAGCCGCACCGACCGCATCTCGAAGTACAACCAGCTGCTGCGCATTGAAGAGGAGCTTAGTTCGGGCGCGGTGTATCTGGGACTGGAAGGCCTGAACTACAACGAGTAGACGGCCGTTGTTCGAAGTTCAAAAGGGTGGAGCGACGATGCTCCGCCCTTTTGTCGTTTTAACGCCTTCAATTTCTGCTTCAATGAGTCGGCCGCCTACTTGCCTCATTAACGAGTCGCGCCGGTACTCTTAGCTTTATTGACCGCCTGCTCGATTTGCGCGGCGTCTCCCAGATAATAATGGCGAGTCGATTTCAGGTCGTCGCCGAGTTCCTGCACCATCGGCACGCCCGTAGGAATGTTGAGATCGACAATCTTGTCGTCGGGAACGTCTTCAAGATATTTCACCAGCGCCCGCAGGCTGTTGCCGTGGGCCGCGATCAAAACCTGTTTTCCTGAGCGGATACTGGGAGCGATCGCTTCGTGCCAGCAGGGCAGAAAGCGGTCAACGGTGTCCTTGAGACATTCAGTGAGAGGGAGCTGCTGCTTCGAAAGGTTGCGATAGCGCCGGTCCTTCCCGGGATAGCGTGGATCCGTTTCGTCCAGCGCCGGCGGGCGAATGTCGTAACTGCGTCGCCAGATTTTTACCTGGTCCTCACCGTACTTCGCAGCCGTCTCAGCTTTGTTCAGGCCTTGCAGCGCCCCATAATGCCGTTCGTTCAGCCGCCAGTCGCGCTCGACGGGAATCCACATCAGGTCCATCTGGTCCAGCGTGATCCACAGAGTGCGTATCGCACGCTTCAGAACAGAAGTAAATGCGATGTCGAAGGAAAATCCCTGCGCCTTCAGCATCTGGCCGGCCTGCGTGGCCTCTTCTCTACCCTTGTCCGACAGATCAACGTCTGTCCAGCCGGTAAACAGGTTTTCCTTGTTCCAAATGCTCTCTCCATGGCGAAGCAAAACAACTTTGTACATCTCGAGGCTCTCTTTCTCAGGTTCAAATCTCTTTTTTCATTCCTGATTTGCTTCAATTATACGGAATCTGAGTTTTCCCATTCGGTTGATTTGTCAGGGCAGCTCGCGAATTGATCCCGGACGCGAAAAGGCCTCCCGCATCGGGAGGCCTTTTGCACTGGGAGGGCAGATTTAGTGTCAGCGAGGACGCAGCGATTTGATGGCTGCCGGCAGCCGCTGCTCGATCAGCCGCCGATGCTCAGCGGCGATGTCGCCCAGGTACGAAGGGGCAGGCGTGGCCATTAGCACCAGCGCTATAGCGATCAGCGAGAAGCAAAGCCCTGCAATCCCGGCCGAAACCAACATGTGGTACATGTCGAAGATGTCCAGGCCCAGGATTTTGAAGGCGACATGCTCCAGCGGCTTAATGTGTGTCAAAACCGCAAGCGCGAAGAAGAAGAAAAGGGCGGAAAGCGAAAACAAAACAGCCAGCGTTACGTCGAGGCTGCGATGGAACTTTTGGCGAGCGCTGCAGTGGGCACACTCGGCGAAATGACTTTCGTAATCGCGACGCATCTCCGGGGAAATCCCCGAAATATCGTAGCGCCAGCTTGCCAGAATTGCGCCTACGACCCGGTCAGTACACTTATTTGCCAGCGTAGACATGAAAGGTCACCCTGCAAAGAAATCAGTTCAATCACGGAGCCTCCACCTGGTGGTCCGGTAAGGAAGCTACCAACTTGGACGCCGAATCCCTGGTGACAGATGCAAAACGTCCCGCAAATACATTCCGCCAGGAGAGGCTTCCTGGCGCTTTGTTCCGGCCGGTTTCATGACTGGTTTGGCCGTAACTTGCTTTGATTGTATTCTTTTTGGCTAGAAACGGATAGCCGAAAGTGGCTGATGTTGCTCGGCGAGTAACAGTCGGTTGGCGAGGAGGCTCGCGCGGCCCAGGAGGGCGCGCTCGGCCGCGACCCTGGCCAACTCTGGAAGATTATTGTTTTCAGAGAGATGAGCAAGGATCACATAGGCAGCCTGACCATCGTAAGCGGTGGAAAGAAATTCGGCAGTGGCGTCATTGGAAAGGTGGCCGACGCGGGAGAGCACCCTCTGCTTCACCGACCAGGGATACGGGCCGTCGCGCAGCATTTCGAGGTCGTGATTCGACTCGAGCAGGAGCAGGTCGAGTGCCTGGAGCTGCAATTTAACGTTCGGCGGGATATAGCCGAGGTCCGTGGCAAAGCCCAGCCGAACGCCCTCGGAGCTGAGAACAAAGCCTACCGGATCGGCGGCGTCATGTGGAATGGTGAAGGGGCTAAGGGCGATATCGCCGATGGTGAACGGCTCACCGGCGCGAAAGTACTCAACCGCTGGTAACCAGGTAGGGTCCTCCTTCATGGTGGGTGGTTCGGTCGAGGCACGTTCATCTGCCTGGGCGAGCTCCGCACTCGTTTGCTGGGGCTGCCCATCGACCTGGGTGAGGCATTCGACCTCAGCTTCCTCGGGGTCGGCGTCGTCCGAAGCGACTTCCGGGGTCGATGCTTCCGGCTCAGCTTCGCGCTCGGCGGCCTGCTTGCGGCACAGCTCGAGCCACTGCTTGTAAGTCATCTGGCGGCGCGGGGTGAGCCAGCGCATCCAGGCGCGATGCGTGGCCTCAGTAAAGTAGACCGGGATGCCGAGCTTGCGCGCGGTCACGGCAAGTCCATTCACGTGGTCCTGGTGCTCGTGCGTGATCACGATTGCGTCGAGGGTCGCGGGGTCATCTTCGGCCAGCTTCATACGCCGAAAAAGTTCACGGCAGCTCAGACCGGCGTCGACGAGGATGCGCGTGCGCCCGCCACAAACAACCGTGCTGTTTCCTTTGGAGCCCGAGGCCAGCACAGTGAAGCGCACCATGGATTGAGCATACAATCAACTGCGCCGGCCGAGGACAGAAACTGAAGAGCTATGCGGCACTGGTTGGTGACTCGTCCAGTTTCTTGGATGGCTGCGATCAAATGTGAAGGGAGTCGCACATGAGATTCCGTCCGATCCTTTTGTTCCTGCTTGGCTCCGCTTTGATGGCGTCGGCTGCACCGCGCACGCAAACCACTCCTGCACAGGCTCCCAAGGTGGCAGCCGCGCAAGCATCGATCGTCTATCGCAACAGCGCGTACGGATTCTGCTTTGTGCTCCCTGAAAGCTGGAAGGGATACACGATCGTCTCGGAACAGTGGAGCGGCACTATTCTCAGTTCCGGCAAAGCCGTTCAAGGGCCACAGCTCCTCGTTCGCAATCCCAAATGGACTGCTGAGAAGCCGTATCAGGACATTCCCATCATGATCTTCACGCCGGAGGAGTGGCAGCAGGTTGAGGCGGTGACGATATCGGTCAGCGCGGCGCCCATCGGGCCATCGGAACTGGGACGCAACAGCAAATACGTCTTTGCGTTGCCGCCGCGTTGGATCGGTTTCTACGACACCCTCGGACAGGACGAATTGAATGCCTGGATGAGCCAGAATCGACTGCAGGCGCCCTGTGGAAAGAGTTCAACCGGCGTGGCAAAGTAGCGCTCAGCACATCGCCCGGATTGCAAGCGTGTGTTAATGCGTCGCCGGAGATGCGGTGAGCGGCTCTTCGCACATCAAGCCCACCGGGTTGCCATCGGGGTCGCGGAGAAAAGCGATCCAGAGCTCGTGATCGGCCATCCTCGCCACTAAATGCGGTTTCTGGATGAATTCAACTCCCCTTGCGGCCAGCGTCGCATGGGTCTCGTGAATATCGGTAACGCGAAAATACAGGGTTGTTCCGCCGGATGACGGCCGGTCCGGCGAGGTTCCGATGGCGAAGCGAATCTTGCCGCACCGAAAAAACGCCATGCCACCCGCGTCAAAGAGAAAATGTATGCCGAGCACGTTCTGGTAGAAGTCGCGGGAACGCGCTAAGTCGGTAGTTGTGATGGCAATCTGGCCAATGTCATCGAGGTTTACCTGGGATGGATTTGGAGATGCGCCATTTGTCACTCCGGCCTCCTTTCGCGATCTTCAAACATTACACGGCGCCGGACTGGTTGGCCGGAATCTCGATGGAGACGACCGTTCCACGGCCGGGGTTCGAGACCACGTTGAAGCTGGCCTGATTGCCATAGAGAACTTCCAGCCGCTCCTGTACGTTTTTCATTCCGATGCCTGAACCGGTACGGCGAATCGCGGACTCGGGCCGGCCGGTCATGCCGACGCCGTCATCGGAGACCTCGATGGCGATCCGGTCGCCCTCGAGGCGGCTCCGCAACGTAACTGTGCCGCCATGAATGCGTGGCTCCAGGCCGTGCTTGATGCTGTTCTCAACGAGCGGCTGCAGCAGAATGCTGGGCACCAGAATCTCGAGCGTGCGCGGATCGATATCTTTTTCAACGCGCAGCTTGTCGGCGCCAAAACGGACGACCTCGATGTCAAGGTAATCGTCGGTGAACTTCAATTCCTCGCGCAGGGGTACGTAAGCGTCGTGATCCTTGAGCAGCGCGCGGAGAATATTAGCCAGCTTCACAGTCATCTGGCGGGCCATCTCAGGCTGGCTGCGCACCAGCGAGGAGACGGAGTTGAGGGTGTTGAAGAGGAAGTGGGGGTTGATCTGACGTTGCAAGGCGTCGAGGCGGGCTTCAAGAAGAAGGCGCTTCTGCTCTTCGAGCGACATCTCGACGCGCAGGGCATTCCACACTTTAATGGCGACTCCGACCGAAATCGGCGCGCACAGCCAGACCAGCGCCTGGAGCCAGAGATTGCTGGCCACGAGTGCGAAGAGGCGATGCGGAAAGGCGCGTGCGATCCAGTCGCGAGCCATCTCCATGACAGCGATGAGAACCAGAAGGAGAAACTGGCGATCGATGCGCGGCTTGATCAGGTTGCGGCGCACCCAGCGGTAGAGGCTAAGGTCGATGAAGGGCGTGAAGGACCAGATCTCTTCCTTCTCAACGAAGCGGCCGATCAGGCCGGCGATGAGGCCCAAAACAACGTTGAAGGGCAGCGCGAGATATTCGTGGTGCAGGACGGCGGGGACCGACAACACGCCGCCGCTGAGCATTGCCCAGCCTGGACCAACGAGCAAGCCCAGGAGAATGACGGTTTCAAAAGAGATATCGGCGGCGAGAAAGTTGGGAACCCAAAACCGAATCCAAACCCCGAGAGTGAGCGGCACCAGGAAAAAAGCCAGCAACGCCAAGGTTTGCCGATGACTGCGCCTCTCGGCAAAGAACAGACGCCGGAAAGTGGTAACGCGCGCCAGTACGCTGGCCACCGACGCCACGACGCCCAGCTTGACCAGCAACGTGATCCAAATCAGGTTGTCTGTCACACGATCAATGTATCGCGGCGTGCCGGACGGAATCTAATCTCAAGGTGGTTCGCTTAGCGGCGATTCGCGTTGAAGCGCGGACAAGATAACACTGGGCGGAGGGCGGGGCGAGGCTGCCCGAGCGGCCGGCCCGTAGAATGAAATTATGGCGTTAGAGAGCGTGAAAAAGGTTGCCGCAGCGGATTTCCCCACGCGCTGGGGCACATTCCGCATCCTTGGCTTCGAGGGCGAACGAAGCGAGGGATCACCGGGCTGCGAGCCTGCGAAGACGGTCGAGGACCTGGTGGCGCTGGTGATGGGCGACATTCAATCCGCGCCGCCGCTGGTGCGCATCCACTCGCAGTGCCTCACTGGCAACGTCTTCGGCTCGCTGCGCTGCGATTGCCGTCTGCAACTGGAGATGGCGCTCAAAAAGATCGCCGAAGAGGGAGCTGGAATTCTTCTCTACGAGCAGCAGGAGGGCCGCGGCATCGGCCTGATGGCCAAGTTGAAGGCCTATGAACTTCAGGATCAGGGGCTCGACACCGTACAGGCAAACGAGAAGCTGGGCTTCGCCGCCGATTGCCGCGATTACGATCTGGCGGCAGAAGCGCTGAAGCTGCTCGGCGTAACAAGCGTCCGCTTGATGACCAACAATCCCGACAAAGTGGCCGCTCTGGAGTCCGCAGGGATCACCGTGGCCGAACGTGTTTCCGCGGAGGTCGAGACCCAGGAAAGCTTCGAGCGTTATCTGCGAACGAAACAGGAGAAGATGGGTCACATCTTCGATCATCCCGGCGCTATCGACCGGTAATCCGCGTCGCGTAGCATTTTGTGGATCGAATTCGCCGGGGATTCCAGGCCACTCAAGCAAGCGAACTTCACAAACGGTGCGTGAAGCTCAGTCCGACCCCGCGTTGCGCAGCGCCCGCAGGCGGTCACTCCCTTTTGCTCGCGATTACCGCCCAAAAGACGCCTTTTTCGCGAGTCGGGCCAGTTTCGACTGCCGGCAAATGAAGTAACGCAGCCGAATCGGGCCGGATCGGCCGACTGTGGAAAACTGGGAAGGTTATCGCTCTGGTGTCACCCTTTCGGGGCATAGCCACCTATTGCAATTTTCCGTGTATTCTGGAACTGATCGCGGTGGTCCGTTTGCCGCGGCAACCCCGGATTTGCGCTGCCGACTCGTGGATTAAGTAAAGGAGATTCGAATGATTCGCCGCTCCGCTTTTCTCCTGGCCTTGATGCTGGCCGCCGTTGTGCTTCCGCTCCGTGCGCAAACCGGATGTGCTGATTCGCCGGAAGATCCAACCATCGTGCTGGCACTTGTAGGTGGCGCGGGCGCATTGGTGGCGAGCCTGCGGGCGTCGCGCAGCCGCAAGGGTTAGCTCTAGACCCCGCAATCCGTAGAATGGGGAATACGACGGTGAAGCTTCCCCGCTTTCTTCTCTCGCTTTCGATCTCTGTCTCTTTGGCCGCAATCTGCGGATGCGGCGGCAGTGTCTCCACGGGTGGAGGAGGCGGAGGTGGCGGCGGCTGCACACCGAGCGTCAGTTCCAACACGCCCGCTTCGTGCCCATCCCGAACCCCTGTTGCCGGCATTGCTTTTACCGGCAAGGTCACGGCTGCAACGCAGCCTGTGAGCGGGGCTATGGTCCAGCTCTATGCCGCCGGCAGCTCCGGAAACGGCTCAGCGCCCACGCCGCTTCTGACCACCGCACTCTCCACCGCCGCCGATGGCAGCTTCAGCGTTCCGGCCGGATACCTCTGCCCGTCGGCGCAAACTTCTGTCTATTTGCTTTCCAAAGGTGGCCAGCCAACTTCCGCCTCTTCGCCTAACTCCGCTCTCTGGCTTATGACCGCGCTCGGTCCCTGCGGCAATATCAACTCGGGGAGCTCATTCGTCGTGAATGAAGTCACGACTGCCGCTTCTGTTTGGGCGCTGTCTTCGTTTCTCTCAAGCGGCGGAAATGTTGGCGCCGGTTGCACGAACACAACCGGCCTCGACAATGCGTTCCTCACGGCAAGCAGACTCGTAAATCCAGCCACCGGCACGTCGCCGGGAGCTGGCCTTCCCTCCACGCTCACCGTGCCAACCAGCAAGCTGAACACGCTGGCCAATGCACTGGAATCGTGTGCCGCATCTGCCGGCGGCAGCGCCTGTACGCCGCTGTTCAACGCCGCCGCGGGCAGCAGCGTTCCCGGCAACACACTTGATGCCGCGCTCGACATCGCGCGCGCCCCTGCGAACAACGTTGCCGCAATCTATACCCTCGCCACGGGCAGCGCGATCTTCTCGCCGGCTCTCGCCGCCGCGCCTCCCGATTGGATGCTGCACAACACCATCTCAGGCGGAGGCATGAATTCGCCCGCATCGGTCGGTGTGGACGCATCCGGCAATGTCTGGGCCTCAAACTATTTCAACGCGGTCTCGAAGTTTTCTCCGAGCGGCGCCGCAACCTTTCCCTCCGGCATTACCGGTTCCGGAATCAACGAATCCTATGGCATGGCGCTTGATGTTCAGGGCAACGTCTGGATCGCCAACGAGCAAACCACCCCGCAAAGCGGCAACGGCGATGTTACCGAGCTGAGTCCTTCAGGCCAGGCAGTCACCACCGGCATCACGAGTGGAGGCATCTACTTTCCCATTGGCGTGGCCGCCGACACCAACGGCAATATGGGTTTTGCCGATTACGGCGACTCGAAGGTAACGCTTCTTGATAGCTCAGGCGCGGCGATTTCGGGCTCCGCCGGCTGGGGCGGCACATCGCTTGCATTTCCGGTTGCTCTGGCTTTCGACTCAGACCACAATCTGTGGGTTGCCAATCAAGGAGGCCTGCTTCCCGTCACCGAAGTCTCCGCGGACGGCTCAAAGGTGACCAATTTCAATTGCGATTGCAATGGGGCATCGGGCGTCGCCACCGACCAGAGCGGCAATGTCTGGATTGCGAATTACTACGGCAACAGCGTTAGCGAGGTAGACACCTGCGGAACTCTGAAGCTCGATGCCGCAACAGGCGGCGGCTTGCAGCGTCCCCAGGGAATCGCAGTCGACGGCGCGGGAACAGTTTGGGTAGCCAACTATCAGGGCAACTCGCTCTCTGAGCTGGGCGGCTCGTCGAGCGCCGCGACGTCGACTTTTCTTTCTCCGGCCACAGGTTTCGGCGCAGACGCTTCCCTTCTCGCGCCTTATGGCCTCGCTATCGACGCCAGCGGCAATCTCTGGGTTACGAACTCCGGCAAGAACACCCTGACGCAGTTCATCGGAGTTGCGGCGCCG
This sequence comes from uncultured Acidobacteriaceae bacterium, assembly GCA_963823805.1. GTDB lineage: Bacteria > Acidobacteriota > Terriglobia > Terriglobales > Acidobacteriaceae > Telmatobacter. The sequence continues at coordinate 1,582,547 of CAWGMW010000001.1, forward strand.
GTAAAAACGCCCCTCGCGGGCCCGCCGCAAACGCCCTAGCGCAGCAAGGTGCGATGATATCCAACGAGGGACGGTCAATTTAAGAGATGGCACTCGCGACATCGCCAGAGGATCAGGCCGCACTCGAACCGATCGCGGACTCCCGCCGGCCTACTTCTCCTTCAATCGCGCTTTGGTGCTCCGTCGCCATTCTTGTGGCGGCTGGTTGCCTCGGCATCGAGCGCGAGCTTGTCCTGCTGTGGCGATGCTGGACCACCGATCCGCTGCGCTCGATCGGTGCGCTCATCCCGCCCGTCAGCATCATCCTCACCCTTCGCGTCTGGAAGCAGAACGGCTGGCAATTGCGCGGAAGCTGGTGGGGTCTAGCCGTGCTCAGCGCGGCATTTTTCATCAGCATTCTCCACGCGAGCGCCGAGCTTTTCGTCACCGCTGGCGGCGCGCTCGTTTCGCTTATCCCGCTCACCCTCCCCGTCTATCTCTATGGCAGCGGAATTGTTCTCTTGTTTGCCGGCCCGCGCGTCTGGGGCAAAGCATGGTTTCCTCTGGGTCTCCTGCTGCTCTCGCAGCCCGTTCCCGTGCTCACCAGCAGCATGATCGACATTCCCCTTCAAAACATCTCCGCCCGCGTCGCGCGCGACTTCGCCACGCTCATTCACTTTGCGCCCACCACCCCGCAATTGCGCCTCATGTTTTCCCCGGACTTTGGTATGTTCATCGCGCCTGGTTGCGACGGCATTCGTGGCGCGGTCACTCTGGGATACCTTGCTCTCGTCCTCGGCTATCTTAAACGTGTTTCTCTTGGCCGCTGGGCGGCGTACGTCGTTGGTGGCGTCCTGCTGGGCTACCTCTTCAACTTCATCCGCCTTTGCGTTCTCGTGATCTATTACCGCATCGCCCTCGGTCATCCCGCGCTCGAGAACGTAGCCAAGCAGGCGGACTACGTTATAGGAAGCTGCTTGTTTCTTCTGGCGATCCTGATCTTTCTCCGGCTCGCAAGCCTGAAGGAAGGGAAAGCCGCTCCAGCTGATCTCGCAAAATCCGGCGGAACATCGACCTCGACGAAGAGTCTTTTGATTCGCTGCGCCGCATTCGCCGCCGTTCTTCTCGCGGTTCTGGCGTTGCCCTCTTCGGCGCTGCGATCGCGGCAAAGCGCGCTGGCATCGACTCCATCGTCGGCTACGGCCCTCGCTCGCTTCCCGAAACAGATCGGCAGCTTCGCGCTCACGCGCACATGGTACGAGCAATCCGGCGGACAAACGCTGGTCGAAAGCGGCGCCTACTCCGCTCCCTACTCCGCAAATGGATCTGATGAGATTATCCTTGCCGTCTGGGTTGCGCCGTATGTCTATTATCACGACGCGAACTCGTGCTGGCTGGCGCGCGGCCTTACACCCGAATTGGTCACTTCCCTGCCCTTCGTCACCGCGCAGGGAAAGTCCGTCGAGCTAAGCACCGGCTTCTACAACGATGGAGTCACCGACAGCATCGTTGTCAGCGTCGTCTGCACCCCGGGGACTTGCTCGAATTCGCAGCAGCTCGCCTCAAAAGGCCGCTTCAGCTTCTTCGTGCTCAAGCCGCAGGTGAGCGAACTCGCCGGCGGAACAGCGCATCCAGTTCCCATCATGATTCGGATCGATCACCTTCAAACCGACCAGCTCCATTCAGGCGCTTCGAAGACCGTCACCGAGAGCGCTCTCACCGCCGAGGCGCAGAAGTTTTTGGCCGGTCTCGATCCCATGAGCCTGAGCCAGGCGTTTCAGTAGGCGCGCCTGTCGCTGCGATCCGTTGGCTGCGGCCCAACGAAGGCCGAATGGATGAAAATGCGAAATACTCTGGGAGCAGCCATCAACCGTGGAATTGCCTGATTGATGGCGGGGACGACGGGGCTCGAACCCGCGACCTCTGCCGTGACAGGGCAGCGCTCTGACCAACTGAGCTACGTCCCCAAGATTGTTTTCAACAACTTGGATAAATGTCACATAGAATCAAGCGTTTCGCAGCTTTCGCTATTTTCGCTCGTTTCTACCATTTCGATGCTGTGGACTCAATTCCGGGCCTTTTTGGACACCAAGTGGACACCAAACTGGACACCAAAACCACCACCGCAACTACGAAATCAAGTTTAGCAGATGAACAAGTCTCTTGGTGTCCTTTCGCTCCTCTCAGAGAGACAAAAATGCTCCGGGATGTGGGCCATAGTTGGAGGCTCACCTTTACTCCGCAACGAACGGCAATTCAAAGCCAGACAACTGTTCTACCTGCCGCAGAAATACTGAAGGCTTCATTCCTAGCGAACCGCAGATATCGAAGATACTTCGCAGAGATGGATTCGTTTTGCCCAATTCGATGAGGCTGATGAAAGCACGCTCATAGCCCGACCTCGCCGCGAGAGCTTCCTGGCTCATCTTTTGCCGCAAGCGATGCTTCCGCAACAGTTGTCCGAACGCTGCGGACGGGTCGAGTTTCGGTCGTTGCTTACCAGAAAAGGCCACCCCTCAATCTGGCATCGCAAGTATAATACGCGCCGCTTATAATACTTGCGGGCACCTCGAAAACCGGATTCATCTGCTTGTCCGGTCGTCCCGCAGTGAGGATGAGATGCTGAACTATAGCTAGTCAATCTCGTTTTGCAGGGTTAATCTGCATCAGATTTTCGACAAGAACTCGCTGAGGATTTAGCTTTATAGCGGGGTCTTGGGGCGAGACCGGTGCAAGAAGTATTTTCAGGATTGGACGGTCGTGCCGATGCTTGTGAAGATGATTATTCTCCCGAGCGAAGATGGACTGAATGTACTGCTCTGGGAAAAGTGGGTCCAAGGTTCGATGCGCACCCGCTATTTTGCGGACCGCACGACTATGATTGCTACACTAGAGAATCTGCGGCTCATTACTTCTCAGCAGTCAAAAGTCTTAGAGGATTTTGTCTTCGGCGATTCATGTCCACTTTATTCAGCGGAGATTGATGAACAGACTCTCGAAGCGCATGGCTTTCATCTGGCTTGACTTTCAGGTTTCACCAGTGCTTGAGTCGCCGGAGCTGTTTCTTTATTACACGGCCGTCTAGCTTGGGCTTTCGGGCGATAGCTGTATCTGAGAAATCGCGCAAATACACGAAGAAAAACGGTTCCTTCTTTCGTCAGTTCAACATTGCCCCGCTGGGAGAGAAAAATGCGAAAGCATAGTCGATTTTCCAGCGTTGAGACGATCTCTCGTAATTCTCTCGCGGAAAGCTCTAGTTTCTTGGCAGCGCGAAAATAGTTCAATTCCTCGGCGAGTATCGCAGCACTCCGCAAAAATCGAATTGGTATGTATTCCGGCATGTCCGTACCCTTGCTCTATAGGAGTCTTCGGCGCCCTCCTTTGGAAGTCCTTCCTTATCCCGCCAGCCGCGTTGTAAAACTTGCAATCTCTTTCGCCAACTGCACAGGCTCATCAATCGGAATTAAGTGACCGCTCCCTTTGATGATCTTGAGCTCGGCGGTCGGAAGGTAAGCCAGAACTTCGGTCTTGTGTCGTTCGATGGAATCGACCTGATCGAGCTCGCCCGCGAACAGCACCGTCGGGACGTTGATATTCGCAACTTCGGCCGAGATGTCCTCAAATATTGACTCCATCGGGTATGCCATCGTCGCTTCGCGGGAGCCGGACAAACTGTCTTCGACAATCTGCTCTAAGATCTCTGGCGAAGGGGGATGAGCAGTCAGGCGGCCACTGCCAATGGCCTTAAGAACGTTCTCGCGATTGTCGTATGCATGGAGTTGCTGTTCACGCATCTCGTCAGGATTGTGCCGAGGCGTTGGCTGAGCAGGAGCCACTAGAATGAGGCCTAAGAGCCCCTCCGGCCTCCGTGATGCGGCGAGTTGCGCGACCTTGCCTCCCATCGAATGCCCAACCAGGACGTATTTCTTGATTCCCAGCGCCTTAACCAGCGAGAGAGCCTCGTCCGCGAGGTCTGCGATTTTGTAGCCACCTGAGGCCTTCTCGGACTTCCCCCAGCCACGCGCGTCGTAGGCCACTGTTTTGAATTGTCCCTCAAGCTCGGCAGTAACCCTGCGCCAGGTGCGTGAAGTTCCACCCCAGTAGTGGAGGAATACAAGAGCCGGCTCTGCCGTCCCGTGCGCCTCCGCATGGATAGAAAGTCCTTCGATTTGATAGTTCATGTTGTCTCCTTCTTTAGTTGCGCCGATACGTGTGACGGATGAAGTTTGAGTATTCAATCGGGAGGTCGTCTATTCCGAAAATGGTGCATTCGCGACCACGTCGGCAAAATTGGGGGCCGTATACCCCTCGACATACCGAACGCCGAAATCCCGAACGATGTTGTCAAAGGTGGTCGCCTTCTTCTGGCGAACGATGTTGCAAAGGCACTCTTTGAGTCCGTTCTTAAGCCCCAGCCGCGGAAATTCGGCTAGGATCGCGCTCTGTTTACCCTGCGGAATTCGATCGAGCCCCGCCCCAACAACATCCACCGATATTCCCGAATGGGTCATAGCAACTTCAGGCTCTTTGTGAAGAGCGATAGATCGTGTGGTATGAAGCGCGATGGCATCCCATACAACTTGCATCTGCTGCGTCGAGATACCGCGACCTTTCAGAAACGACCGCGCCGCGTTAGCGCCGTCCACCTCGAAACGATTTTCCGCCGCATAGCGGCCAGTCAGGCCCAGATCATGCAGAATCGTGGCTACCGCCAACAACTCGGGATCCGGAGCACGCTCTGCGTTTTCTGAAAGCAATACGCTGAATAGCCAGGAGCGCATCGCATGGTTGAAGAGAAATAGTTCTGAAGCGTTGCGCGCCAAATCGATGGCATCGCGAACCAGAATTGTGTCGGGTACCTTGATTCCTGCAAAAACCATCCTTACCTCTTTCCTTGTGATATCGTTCGTGAGCGCCGGGGGGCTTTTCACTCCGCCATCGAGCTCGTGCAGAGATTGTGGTCAGTACCCGACCGTGAATCGCTGGCGCGAGTGCTTCGGCTTTTCCAACTCGTCCACGAGTGCGATCGCAAAATCTTCTATGGAAATGCGGCTCTGACCGTCAGCGCCCACCAGAAGTTGGTCTTTGCCGAGGCGAAACGTTCCCGTGCGTTCACCAGGAACAAAAAACAAACAGGGCGATAAGAATGTCCAATCGAGTTCCTTCTCCTCACGCAAGACATCCAGGAACTTCACACCTGCGAGCGTCTCAGGCTTGTACTCGTCGGGAAAATCCGGGGAGTTCACAAGGGTAAGTCCGGGCGCGACCTCCAAACTCCCCGCTCCTCCGACGACAAGCAACCGTGGCACTTTCGCCGCCTTGGTTGCTGTGATGACCTTCGTAGGGTCGGTATTAAGGAACTTCACGCTATGTATCACTGCATCATGCCCAGCAAGCACCGCCGCGAGTGCGTTCTCGTTTTGCACATCCCCTGCGACGGGATTCACGCCGTCCTGTCGACCGAGCGTCTCGGGGTGTCGAGCGATAGCGGTCACCCGATGCTTACGGCGCCGTAGTTCTGAAATAAGACGGGTGCCAACGTTTCCTGTTGCTCCAATTAGCGCGATTCTCATTTTGTTCTCCTTCAATAGGTGTGGATTCCCGCCGTATCGGCGGTCAATGCGGGCAAACATACAAATAGGATGTTCTGTTTGTTATAATGGTTCAGAGAATTATGGCATACGACAAAGGAAAACTTTCCCGCGAACAGATCATTAAGGCAGGCGCTGCGGTGGTGCTCGCTAAAGGCTATGCTGCGACAACGATGGCGGACCTTACGCAAGCCGCTGATACCAGCGCCGGCAAGCTTACCCACCATTTCCCGACCAAGGGGAGCCTTTTCGAAGCGATCTTTGGAAGTTTGATGGAGGGCATGGAGTCTGGACCCTTGGCAACCCTGGCAGATGCCGCTCTCTCCCCCAAGAAAAGAATCAATGGGTTCCTGGACGGCATATATAGGCTCTACGCCAAACAGCCAAATCCGATTGGCTGCCCTCTGGGCCATGCAGCCGGCGACTCCGAGGGAGTTTCCGCCGTAATGAAGGAGAAGACGCTCAAAACCCTCCGGCGAATCACCAGCCTTTTTGAAAAGGCATTTCGGGATTTGGGAGACGCCCCTGGGATGGCGCGCGTAAAGGCAAATCTCTTCGTCGATACATGGCAGGGCGCCATAGTAGTCGCGCGGGCTGGCGAGGGGCTGGAGCATATCGGCAGAGTCTTTCGCTATCTCAAGGAGATCGTCCCTCTCTCCTGCTAATCCAGGAATCTTGGTCTCAGCGCGACTCGTCGTGAAGCTAAAGCTATTCGGAGAATGGCGCTCCTGCGACGAGGTCTGCGAAATTTGGAGGTGTGAACCCCTCAACGTATCGAATACCGAAATCCCGAAGAATGTTGTCAACCGCCGTCATCGGTTTCCGACGAACAACGCTACAAAGGCTTCCCTTGAATTGATCCTTAAAGGCCAACCGGGGAAACTCCGACAGAATCGCGCGCTGTTTCCCTTCCGGGATTCGATCTAGACCAGCGCCTAGGACATCGACGGCTATCCCTGAATGGGTCATTACGACCTCGGGCTCCTTGTGGAGAGCGAGTGTGGGAGTGGTGTGAAGTGCGATAGCGTCCCATACGAGTTGAATCTGCCGCGTCGAGATGCCACGATCACTCAGAAACGCTCGAGCCGCGTTTGCGCCGTCGACCTCGAAGCGATTCTCGGCGGCATAGCGATCGGTCAAACCGAGATCGTGCAGGATCGCAGCTATAGCTAAGAGCTCAGCGTCCGGTGCTATCGCGGCGCTCTCCGCAAGGACGATTCCGAACAACCAAGAACGCATCACATGATTGAAAAGGAATGGCTCTAACAGACTCCGCGACAAGTCGATCGCGTCGCGCACCAGCGCTGTGTCGGGTACCTTGATGCCTGCGAAATCCATGTTCGTCCTTTCTCACCTTCAGACCGTTGGGATATGGCGTGAAGTTCACTCGGCCGCGGCATTGTTGAGCAGTCTTTCCACCTTCGAATCCAATTCCCCAGCGACCTTCAGGGCATCCGGGTTCTTGTACGGGGACAGAAAGCTGGTCATCCTGTCGTAGGACAAATGCACGCCATCGTCCCGCTCATCAACGAGCACGGTCACGGGCGCGTATGACCCCGCGTCCGGAACATGCTTGGCCATTTCCTTCATGACGAGAGGATTGCCGATCACTAGCCTCACGATCTTCGGTTTCGCGAGTCCTGTTTCCTTACGAACAACGGCACCGTGATCGAATTCCAAGAACAACATCAAACCTGTTTCTCCCATGTTTCGGTTGATCACTTCTTCTAATTCGGCGAACGTACCGGAGGATTTGGAAGCGCTCGCGAACGCGGCCAGATCCAGTTGTCCGATACCAGCTTTCAAGGCCGATACCACCGACTCAAATGGTTTTGATGTTGTAAGACTGAAGCGTTCTACTTCGACTTTTCTAACTGGCATTGGATCATTCCTTTCGGTCTAATGCTCGTTCTGAAAACGCGCGGCCTATACCTGCGCAAAGCCGCCATCAACGGCCAATTCAATTCCCGTAATGTAACTGCTGTCGTCACAGGCAAGAAACACCACGGCCTTTGCGATCTCCTCGGGTGTGCCGAACCTGCCAAGCGGAATGCTATTTGCCATCTTCAAGCGTTGCTGGTCCGTGTCGGAGGAAATGGAAGCCAACAGGTCACTCAATCCGGAGGTCTCGGTGACGCCAGGGCTTATTGCGTTCACTCGAATGTGACGATCCTTCAAATCCATTGTCCATGTCCGGGCGAACGAACGCACAGCGGCTTTCGTGGCGCTGTAAACTCCATTTGCCGGCCTTCCTTTGTTTCCGCCCACTGAAGCATTCAGGATGATGGAGGCGCCGTCAGGCAGCAGCGGAAGCGCCTTCTGTACCGTGAATAGGAGTCCCTTCACATTGGCACCGAAAATCGATTCGTAAAACTCCTCGGTGATCGTGCCCAGTGGGGCAAACCTCGCAATGCCGGCATTGGCGAAGACAATATCGAGTTTCCCTTTCTCTCGCCTGATTTGTTCGAAGAGGCGATCAAGGTGGCCGAGGTTCGAAACATCGCCTTGCACCCCGGTGACGTTTTCTCCTATGTTCTCGACCGCCGAAGCCAACTCCTTCTCACGCCTACCGGTGATGAAGATGTAGGCTCCTTCGGCCACGAAGGACTTCGCGGTAGCAAGACCAATTCCGCTCGTCGCGCCGGTGACGAGTGCTATCTTTCCTTCCAGCTTGCCTCTGTTTTTTTCGCCTGCTGTCATTAGTTCCTTTCTCGTCGAATTGGGTTTTGGTGTTTTGTGACGCCGTCATGAAACGGACGTGTGCTGCCCCCGCTTCTCAGACTTCGTTTCGCCTCTCAAAGCGAATAAGGTCTTTTGCATGCAGGATGACCATAACGATCGCGCAGCCACAAGAACCTCCGAACGCCACTGAGGCAAGGAGAGCGATCATCCAACCTAATGTCGGCGCGTGTTGACCACCGAATAGTGCAAGGTAGAGGAAGGAGCCGACGAGGCTACCCAATACGGTGCCAGCGGCAGCCATGCAGAGGAGGAACAAGTCGGCGAACTTTGCCGCCTGTACAGGATCTTCGGTTTCCGTCACCACCTCTGACAATCGCACCAACGCGGGTTGATCTCCAGTGGGTGCATTGAGATCAGGCCCGTCACGTTCGGTGAGCATCGCATCTCCTCCAGCAATTCGTAGATCCAGCAAGGTTGGTTTGGGGAATGCGCTCGCTGGCCGCGGCCTCGTCAATTACTTTTCCTCGCTGCCCGCTCTTGACCGACCCCGAGGGAAAGGGGCTCGGAGTTGAAGTCAGCGCCAATCCGTTCTTCTTTTCTCTTCTTCTCGCTCTCGGGCCATCCACTCTCTGATGTAAGGCGAACAGTGCAACACGAAGACTCCTTCGTCTTCTCGTGCATTGAGAAAGCGGACAGCTTCGACATCCACGAGACTGACTTCCTCCAAATCCAGGGTCACCGGCCCTTCATCATTGATCTCAGCTCTCACCTGGTCCAAACGGTCAGACCGAAATTCACCGCTCAATCGGATTAGAGCTCCGCGTTCATCAGAAATTCGTTCGATCTTCAGCGTCATGATGTACCTGACTCCGAGTCTTTCCATCAAACCGTGCAAACGGTACCCAAGGGAGCACCTTGTTGACGGCGGCCTCAGTTAGGCGGCTCAAAGCGAACACGGCATGGCGCGCTGGGTCGGCAGCCGCAACCGCGCGCTCCTTTCTCCGTAAGTGGTGCTGCGGTAAGCGGGCCATAAAGTCGTCTCTTGAGGGACGTATTCTGTCGAAGGCGTCCCTCAGCTAAGGCTTTCTGAATCGAGAAAGAGCGTTGCCTGACTCACAAACGACTTGTGAAACTGGAACAACGATCCATGCCCGGCGTCGGGGTAGGTCAACAGCATGGCGTTTGGGAGATGCTCGCTCAGCATGTAGGAATTGCGGACTGGAATCATATTGTCGAAGACGCCGTTGACGACCAGGCACGGCTGCTTGATCTTGCCGAGCTTGGCGAAACGCTGGCCACTGTATTGTTCCCAAGCTCGAAAGGCCGTGATCTGAGCGATCGCGACATTTTGGCCGGCCAGGGGCTCGCCATCTTGCTTTCTCTCAGCGAGTCGAGCCGCGAAGGCCTCTCCTGCCGTTTGACTCGATTCGCTTGGCGCAAAAAAGAGTTTCACTAGTTTCTCCAGACCAGGCATATTCGGATCTTCCGTAATCTTCCTGAGCTCCGGTTTATCCATGTGCATAATGTCCTCGCCTCCCTCCGGAGCGGTGGCGACAAGCAGCATTTTGTGGACGAGCGAGGGACGTTCCAGCGCCACCTGCTGCGCCACCATTCCTCCGAGGGAGTAGCCGAGGATATCCAGGCGCTTTAGGCCAAGTGCATCAACGAATGCGAGGGCGTGTGCCGCCATCCCTGCCATGTTTTCGGGGACCTGGCCAGTTGAGCGGCCCAGACCCGCACTCTCAAATAGAATTACCTCGCGTCCTAGGGCGAGCGGATCGGTTACGGCCGGGTCCCAATTGTCCAGGGTGCCGGTGAAGTGTTGAAGACACAACAGCGGCAGCCCCGGTCCTTTCCCGAAGCGGCGATAGGCATATTTTTCGAGCTTCGTCTGGATGAATTGTGTCGGTGCGGTCGTGTTACTTGCATTAGCCATGGCCATCCTTCCTTCCGTTGTGATGACTGTTTCGGTTTACGTTGTACTCGTCAGCATCGAACGCTTTCTCGTGCATATTCCTCCAGGGAACTAGGTCAAACTTTCGGCGTAGCGATAATGACAACCCGGGACCGCAGCAATGACGCTGTCGAGAAGAGCGCCGGCGATTTTCGCTGCGGGATTGACATGGAACTTTTTCGGAAGAACTGGCGCCAGTATTCGGGACAGAGTCAGAGCGAGTCCTTCTGCAAAACGCGACTCGTCGCGCTTTCCGCCGATGATGCTGGGCCGGAGGATCGTCAGTGATTTGAAGCCAACGAGCTTCATGTCCCTTTCGACCTCGCCCTTGGTCTTCGGATAGAAGAATGAGGAATTGGCGTCGGCACCAATCGCCGAGACAAGGGCGAACGTTTCTGTTCCTTGTTGATGAGCCAGCTTCGCAAACGCAAGCGGCAAGACATAGTCCACTTGGCGGAATGCTTCTTTAGACCCCGCCTTATCACTCGTCGTACCCAGCGCGCAGATCACCGCATCGACTCCCCAAGTGAGAACTTCCGGCAAGAGGAGTTCCAGCCGCTCCGCCACTGGATTTGCCAGCTTGCTGCCAGGCGGCAGGGGCTTCCTGGTTGGAGCGATGACCTGAGTAATCGCAGGATGTGCGACAGCTTGCACCAAGGTGCTCTGCCCCACCAACCCAGTCGCTCCGAGAATCAACACTTTCATGGCAGCTTGCTCCCTTTCGCCTCGCACAGCTCATGCATATCGTTCTTCGAATCGATTCCTGTCGCCGCTATTGCGCACGCAGATCAGCGAATCGAAGCTAATATTCTGCCAACGCGCGATGCACGAGGCTGATGGCGATCGAGCCTTCGCCAACCGCCGATGCAACGCGTTTCACATTGCCCGAACGAACATCTCCAACTGCAAACACTCTTGGCAGGCTTGTTTCAAGCATGTAGGGAGAACGTGCGAGTGGCCACGCCCTATCCTGCTTGACCGTGTCCAAGTCGCGGCCGGTGAGAATGAAACCCTTATCGTCAAGAGATACACAACTCCGTAGCCAATCCGTACGAGGCGAAGCGCCCGTCATGATGAACACGTGACGAATGCTCTGAGTCGTAGAGTCCAGACTGTCTTTTTCTCGCCACGTGACCCGCTCCAGACGGGCATCGCCTTCGAGGCAAACGAGCTCCGTCTTGTAGTGCACCTCGATTCCGGGGTTCTCTTCGATGCGTTGGACTAGGTAGCGCGACATGTTGTCCGCTAAGCCTTGAGATCGCACCAGCATGTGAACTCTACGCGCCGTCTGCGCCAGAAAGACCGCCGCTTGGCCGGCGGAGTTCCCTCCGCCAACGACAACCAGGTCCTCCAACTCGCAGAGTTGTGCCTCTATGAACGTCGCGCCGTAGTAGACGCCTTGTCCAACGAACCTCTCCAAATTCAGATTTTCAGGGTTGTTGTACTGAGCTCCACTGGCGATTACGACGCTTCGCGCTTCTAGCGGTTTGCCGTTTTCCAGTATGAGTCTGTAGGGGTTCTTGTCGCAGTCCAGTTGGACTACGGAATGGGCAACCATCAGCTTGGCCCCGAATTTTTGTGCCTGGGAGATCGCGCGCGTCGCGAGCTCTTCTCCAGAAAGGCCAGTCGGGAACCCGAGGTAGTTTTCAATTTTGGAGCTTGAGGCTGCTTGGCCGCCGGGCGCCGCTGACTCCACCATCAACACATCAAGTCCCTCGGATGCACCATAGACTGCCGCCGCCAGCCCTGCAGGGCCCGCACCCACGATGATTACGTCTCGCACCTGAGATTCATCAATGGTGCAGTTCAGTTCTAAGCTGTCTGAGAGTTCCTGTATCGAGGGATTGCGCAGAACAGTGCGGTAGTTGCAAATGACAACTGGAATCTCGCTAACAGAGACTGCGAAGCGATCCAGAAGAGCTTGGGACTCTTGATCTACATCCAAATCGACATATACGTAGGGATGTCCATTGCGGGTTAGAAACTCGCGAAGGCGCAGGGTTTTTGCTGAGTACCGGGACCCCATTAGGATGACGTTGCCTTGGCTGCGATTAATCAAGATCAGCCGACGCAGAATGAAGGCCCGCATGAAAATCTCGCTGAGTTCGCCGTCTCTCGCTACCAGTGATCGTAGGCCGCTCCCGCTCATTTCGAGTACATCACCTACGCTAGTCATCCGTCCGCAGACGAGCGAGCGATGACCGGTAATCATCGTCATTTCCCCTGTGAACTCCCATGGGCCATGATTTGCTACATGCCGCTCACCATTCATGTCCGGCTGAACAATCTCCATGCTTCCCGACAGCAATATGAAGAAAGGAACGTCACTGTCATCCGCCCTGAATAGGACATCGCCATCATTCACATGCCGTAAGAACGCGAAGGGCCGGATTCGATTGATCTGCGCTTCCGTCAGGACCGGAAAGACCTGAGCGTGGCTTTCGAGCGCATTGGATACGAGGTTCGAAACCACTGTTTCTCCTTAGCGACTCCACGGAAACTGCGGCATTGAGTAATGCCACCACAAATCGGGACCTCGCCCTTGGACCACTTAGTCACACGGCGCTCGCCTGGATACTGTTCAGGACGGTGTTGTCCCAATAGGCGTCAAGGCGCGTAATCTTTCCGTCTGCGTCGAAGCGCAGAATGTAGCAGTGGGGGATATGTACGTCCTGGCCCTTCTTTGCGACTCCAGGTACTTCGGCGGGTATGGGACCGCTCATCTCGGCTTGGATCACCACTGTATTCCCCTCGGCAGGGATCAGCTCGATTACCTTGACTCGGAAGTTCGGAACGGCATTCGGAAACGCACGCCAAATGACATCGATTCCACCACGGATTGGCACGACGCTCTCGCGGCCATACGGAGCATATCGTCCAAGTGCGCCATCCGCGCAAAGAGCGAGCATCCCATCAACGTCGTGTGCATCGTAAGCAGCGAAGAACTGTTGGGCAATCGATACGTAATCTTTCGCATTTGTTTCCATTTCTCTGCTCCTTCGGGTCGTTTTCGCTGGGGATCTTTGTGGCCTAGTATTCAAACCACTGGCTGAGCGCTTTGACCTTCTCCTCCGTATACGGCGGGAACAGGTGCTCGATGGCCACGTCGGGCGGCGAAATGAGAACCGATTTCGCATGCGTGAGGGCGTCAAACCCGTCCTTGCCGTAGTAGTGACCAATGCCGGAGTATCCGATCCCTCCAAAGGGCATGGTTTCGATAAACAGGTGAATGTTCACCTGATTAATCGCACCGCCGCCAAAGGACAAGCTCGCGAGGAAGTGATCGATTGCCTTTTGGTCGCGGCTGAATAAGAAGCCGGAAAGAGGCTTCGGATGTTTTTTCACCTCGCGAATGGCGGCGTCCATGTCTTTGTAGGTGAGGACTGGGAGAAGCGGTCCGAAGATCTCGTCGTCCATGATCGGGTCGTCCCATGTCACTGGGTAAATAACCGTGGGATCGAGATAGCGTGCATCCGGGTCAGAGGCCCCGCCTATGACGACTTTCTTCTGATCGATCAGGCCGGCCAAACGTTCAGTGGCCTTGGGGCTAATGATGCGGGAGTAGTCGTCCGGTCTGCTCTTGGGATCGGTCCCGTACAACTCGACCATCGCCTTTTTGCACTCCGCAACAAACTCCTCCGCGATTGATTCATGCACGTAGGCGTATCCGGGCGAAGTGCACCATTGGCCGCCCCAGGCCGTAGCCCCCCAGACAATCTTTTTGGCTGCGTCCGGTATATTAGCGGTTGCATCGACAAAGGCTGGGTTCTGGCCTCCAAGTTCGAGAAGAACCGGAGTCAGATTTTTTGCAGCCGCTTCCATCACGATCTTGCCAACCTTGACGCTGCCGGTGAAGAAAATGAAGTCGAAGGGCAGCTTGAGCAGTTCCGTCACCTCGTCCTTACTTCCCGTGACGGCCGTGACAGACCGAGGATCGAAGTATTTCGGAACAAGATCCAGTAAGACCCTGCTGGTGGCGGGCAAACCCTCGGAGAGTTTGAGAATGCACGGATTGCCCGCCGCAAGAACTTGGCACGCCGGGTCTAAGAGCAAGGTCAACGGCCCATTGAACGGACCGATCACCAATGTGACACCGTACGGTTCTCGATAGACCCTGGCAGTATGTCCGCTCTCCCGAAGGGCTTTCGGCACGACGACATCCACAGGCTTCATCCACTCTTTCAGCTCTTGCTTCGCGAGGGCGGCGGTTCCGACTGGCGCCATAATCTCGAAGACTTTTTCCTGGCTGGCCGTCTTGAAGTCGCTGCCCATCGCGGCCTCAAGAACCTCGGCGTTCTCATTGCACAAGTTCTCAAGGCGTGTCAGCTGATCGATGCGCCACTCGTAAGACTTGGTCGCGTCCGAATCGAAATACGCTTTCTGCTTATCGAAGATTTCCTGAAACTGATTCATCTGAGTCTCCTTCGCACATCGATTTGTCAATGCAGCTTTCACGAGCGTTGTGAGGCTTTAGGCCATTGTGAGGACCATGCGGAATCGTGCCTCACCAGACATCATGCGTCGGTACGCTTCTTCGGCCTTCTCCAAAGGAAGGGTTTCGATCATCGGGCGGACGTCGGTCAGTACACTGAAATCAAGAGTGTCCTGTGTTTCGATCGCTCTCCCAGTCAGGCTTCCAATGACCGAGCGCCCGCCAAAGACGAGCGGAACTCCGTTGACGGGAATCGGATCGCCCGAAACACCAACCACCACGAGCTTTCCGCGAACTGAGAGGCCGGAAAGCAGGCTCGCAATTGCTGCTCCGCTGGGTGCGGTTGCCAGGATCACTTCGGCGCCTCCCAGTTTCTGCAGCGCGGCTCCCGCATCCTCAACTTTGGCATCGATGTAAATGTGAGCTCCCAGTTTGGGCGCAAGTTGTTCTTTGTCTGGGCCGAAGCCGATTGCAACAGTGCGAAAACCCATCTTCTTGGCGTACTGCACGCCAAGATGTCCTAACCCACCAATGCCCTGGATAGCAACGGTATCGCCTGCACGTCCGGCGTTGCGGAGCGCATTGAACGTCGTGATGCCGGCGCAAACCAAAGGGGCCGCGTCTTCTGATTTGAGTTCATCCGGGATGAGGGCCAATGCGCGTGCCTCTGCGATCATCATCTCCGCGTAGCCGCCATCACTCGTCACGCCAGTGATAATGGGGTTCTGGCAATATGCGGTGTCGCCGCGACGGCAGGTCTCACAGGTTCCGTCTTCGCCGCCAAAGAATCCGACACCTACGCGCTGACCAACGTGCCAGGTTGTGACGCCCCGCCCAACCTCTTCGATGCGACCAATTGCTTCATGGCCTGGCACGCGAGGATACACGACGCCCGGTAGCTGCCCTTCAATTGTGCCGGCGTCTGAATGACAAACGCCGCAGGCCTCGACGCGAATGCGCACCTGTCCTTCACCCGGCGTAACGACGGATCTCTCTACCAGGTGAAAGGTCCCGGGCTTCGTTATTTCGACTGCCCTATACGTTTTTCCCATCTTCGTCTCCTATTGATGTGCAGTGATTGCCTTGTCCTTGCTCACAGAAATTTCGAGAGAGGCGATTGTCTGGATCACCCAAGCGTGCTGTCGTAATGGCAAGCCAAGGGCCATTCTCAAACGCCTGAAACGATTGGGCATTTGATCGGCACAAATCCTGAAATTTCAGGAATTTCTGTTGAGGGAGGACGGGAAAGAGTCTGGCGGACTTAGCTAGGAGATTAGCCTCACGCGACCGGCTCGGTGCCTGAAGCCTTGAACTGATACGGTTTGATTCCCAATCGCTTTATCTTCGAATCGAGCGTCTTGGTTGGAATGCCGAGCTTCGTTGCTGCGCCCGTTGGGCCGGAGACGCGCCCCTTACTTGCTGCAAGCGCGGCTTCGATCATCTCTGTTTCTCTCTTATGCAGAACGCCACTAAGCGCAGATGCTGGGCTGGTTGCTGTGTGGGAGGAAGGCCGCTTGAACCAGGTCTCGTCCACAGCACAGATATCACCTTCACTCAAGATCACGGCTCGTTCGATTACGTTCTGTAACTCACGGACGTTTCCGGGCCAGCCATAAGCTCGGAACAACTTGAGTATCTTGTCATCGATTGCCCTGAACTTCTTGCCGGCCTTTTCTCCGAAACGTGCGATGAAGTATTCGACAAGTAAAGGAAGATCATCTGCGCGGTCGCGCAGTGAAGGAACAAGAATGGGTACGACATTCAATCGATAGAGCAGGTCTTCGCGAAACTTACCTTCGGCCACGAGCGCATCTAAGTCCCGATGAGTAGCCGCCAAGACTCTCACGTCAACGGAAATTGCGGTGTTACCGCCGACGCGTTGGATTTCGCGCTCCTGCAGCACTCTTAGGAGAGCGATTTGGATATCCACGGGCAGGTCACCTACTTCGTCCAGAAAAAGGGTTCCGCCACTCGCCGACTCGAACCGGCCCAAGCGACGTTGGGTCGCGCCAGTGAAGGCTCCCTTTTCATAGCCGAAGAGCTCGGATGCGATCAGTGATGGCGGGATGGCAGCACAGTTGACTCCGATAAATGCCCGTGAGGCGCGCTTGGATCGCTTGTGAATGGCGCGCGCAATTAATTCTTTTCCTGTGCCGGTTTCACCCAGAATAAGAACTGTGGAGTCGTAAGGCGCCACCTTAGTCACTTGGCGAAGGACCTTGCGAAGGACTTCTGAGGAGCCCACAATATCTTCAAACATCGAATCTCGGTCAATTTGCTCTCGCAATGCCAGATTCTCGTTGCGGGTTCTCTCCTCGGCTTTAACTCGATCATCGATGTCGGTTCCTGTTGCATACCAGCGAACGACACGACCCATATCATCTCGGAATGGATTGAAACGAACTAGATACCAGCGGTACTCTCCATCTTTCCGCCGCGCTCGATGTTCAATTTCGAACGGAAGTCCGCGGGCGAGCCCGGCCTCTCGCTGTTCTTTCAGCTTGCCGAACTCCTCAGGATGAGAAACACGTTCACGGAAGCTAGGCGCGAGAATATCTTCGGCGGAGAGCCCCGTATAGTCGAGCATCGCCTGGTTTGCATAGAGAGGAACGCCCCTCGGATCTACGACGACTATTGTCTGCGGAATGGCATCGGTAATTCGCCGCAGATCGCGTTCATCTTCTCGCAACTTTTCTTCCGTTTGCTTCAGGTCATGAATGTCAAAACTTGCCGCATACCATCTGACGATTTTGCCATTCTCATCGCGCAGTGGTTGAGTTCGAAAGAGAAACCAGCGAAACACTCCATCGTGCCGGCGAAGACGTGCTTGAGCCTCGCCTGGTTTACCTGTCGCCAGCAACTCCGACCATTTATCCATTACCTGCGGCAAGTCCTCAGGATGGATGCAAGCTTGCCATCCCCAGCCGCTCGATTCTTCAGAAGCCTGACCGGTGTACTTCTCCCACTGTCTATTCGAGAACTCATTCGTACCGTCAGGCAAATTGCAATAAGCGATGGTTGGAATTGTATCGATCACCAGCCTAAGCTTGGCCTCCGACTTCTGGACCTCCTCCAGAGCCTCTTTGAGCGCCTCCTGTGATCGTTGGCGTTCAATCGCGATTAAAGCGATGCGTCCTGCGGCTTCGACCAACCCAAGATCTGACTCCGTCGGCACCCGAGGACTGGGACAGTAAAGCGCGAAGGTGCCAAGCACGCGATTGTCCTTGGACAGAATCGGTGCGGACCATGCTGCGCGAATACCACTCCTGATTGCTATGTCGCGATATTCATCCCGCCAGTTCGGCTCCGTGGCAACGTCATTGACGACGACTCTCGATTTCAAGAACGCTGCGGTGCCACATAGACCGCTACCCGCTGCGACCGGTACTGGGTTAATTGTGCGAATCCATCCTGGTGGAACCAGAGGTCCGCCAGCGTACCAAAGGCGCGTGCCGTCCGGATCCATCAGCATCACCGTGGTCACCGATGGCCAGACCTGGCAATCGATGCAGAAGCTAAGACGATTCAAGATGTCTCTGAGGCTCGCGTCATTGGCAATCATTGCGAGCGTTTGCTTTTCTGCGATCCACAAAGTTTCTGTCTGCTTGCGGTTCTCGTTATCAACCGCAGTTCCGTACCATCGAATGACCGAACCCGTGCTATCGCGAAGAGGCTGGCACCGAAGCAAGAATCGACGAAAAGTACCGTCGGAACGCCGCAATCTCACTTCGCGTTGCCCGGGTTTGCGAAGGTTCCGGAGCGCATCCCATTTTTCTGTCAAACCCACCAAGTCTTCCGGATGAATGGCCGCTTTCCATCCCGAACCCCGTGCCTCTTGAGGGGATAGTCCCGTGTAGTCGTACAAACGTGCGTTCGTGAACTCGATTGAGCCATCGGGACGACTGCACCAAGCCAGTTCGGGGACGAGCTCTATTGTGGCTCGGAGATCGGGGTCCGAACTCGTCCACCCGTTCACGTTCTTTCCCAAGTCCCCGAAAGCTGCCTGCACTAGGTCCGCCATTCCTTCCGAATGAGCTACGCATCGCCAGGCTGGAGACTGCACTGGGGGCAACTTACGGCTTCATGGCAGGTACCAGCGTGAGCGCGCCCCTTCGAGAGCTATATTGGGCTTACTCTACGAATTCCATTGTTTTAGAAGATTTCAAGCCTTGTCTTGATTGAAAATGTCGCATTTTGGAGTTTTCGGCAGAGTCACGTGAGGAGACCAGGCGGGTTCTTGATTCTCTTCAGCCGTGCTTCATGACGCCTGCACCCAGTCTCAGGTCCACCTTTGTGATCTCAATCCTCGGCAGGCAGCCTGAATGCTTTCGGCTGCGGCGCGTTTTCTCTTCGCCATCTCCCGGGCGAGGTTCCGACAATCTCGCGGAAGCTGCGACTGAACGCCGGTTGATCGGTGAACCCTACTTCCAATGCAACCTTGAGTAAAGACTTATCGGAGTGCAACAACGCTGACTTTGCGGCTTGAATTCGACTATGAAGCAAATAGCGACGAACAGGGACCCCGAAGGAGTTCTTGAATGCGCGCATAAAACGACCTGGCGAAAGGCCGCATAGTGCCGCGAGATCAGCAAGCGCAATGTCACCCTCCAAGTGTTCACTCAGCAGTTCGATCGCACGATCTTGTTGCCAGACCGCCAAGCCTCCGGTGACAACCTCCGGGGGATTGTTCCGGTCTTGATATGTCCGAGCCAGATGTGCGCAGAACAACATGATCAGTTCGTCGATCACTAAACGTGGGAGCTGGAGCGGCCGATCTGAGAACGGCAGCATCGTTCGAGCCCAATGAAGGATCACGTCATCTCTGGTTCCTGCAGTACAGTGCAAATCGCGAATCCGCGACTGCCCATTCTCGTCACTGAATCGATCGAGAACGAACCGCGGAATGTAGACGTGCACCGAATCGAAGCCAGAAGTCCGCAGAGCGACCGGTTCCGACTCCATGTCGAATATCTGTATTCCGCCGGCGTCCCATTCGGTTACTCGATGAAAGCGACCATCGAGCCACGTTCCCCATCCCTTGATACTGTCCGGACGACGCAGGTGCACCGATACCGAAAAAGCCCTTTCTGGCGGGATATGGGGGGTAGGCCCAGGAAAGCCGTTCGGCATGCGCATGCGTGTCAGCGCGACCTGAGAACTTCCCTTGGGCCCAAGCACGACTGAGGAAGATTCCAGTAGAGAGAAATGCTTCGCCAATCTTTGCCCAAACATGCCTTGAAGCATTCGCGTGCCTCGCACCGAACTAGAATTTGCCGTTGCTATTTTTCCACTGTTCGCGAGGTGGAATCGCTTGGAGCGTGTCCCAGTGTTCAGCGATCTTGCCGTTTTCAATGCGGAATAGATCGTAGATAGCCGTGGGCACGCCACCAAACGTAGCCTCGGCAACTACCAATACGAAATTACCTTCTCCAAGCACCATATGCACGCGATTGTAGACGACTGCTTGCCCCTTGGCGGCAAGAGCCTGTAAACCGGCGATCAGTCCCGGGATGGTATCTGCGACCCATGGATTGTGCTGGATATATGCGATTCCGTTGAAGTAACTGGGAAAGGTCTCGCGACGGCCTGCGAGAAGGTCATCCATGTAGCGCTGCATAATCGCCTTGTTGGCACCTGTCTGGTCGAGATCGGACACCTCGGTGGGGCCGTCAATCATGGTGTGCCCGCTGGGGCTGGGTTCGGTTGCGGTTTCCTGCAAGTTGTCCCAGTGCTCGACGATCACACCGTCTTCGAAGCGAAAGATATCGAAGCCAACCTTTGGCCCAAAGAAGTTGTACTCGGTGTGAGCGAAGACGTAGTCGCCGTCTTCAAAAACACGGATGGTGTTGACTGACGCATCGGGTGGCATGTTCTGAATGAGGGCAGCTACACCCTCAGGGCCGGCTCCCACCTGTAGGTTGTGCTGAATGTACTTGTTCGGGTTGACATACGCGAACGGGACTGGATTCTTAGTCTCAAGCGATTTCAAGAGATCGACGACCTGCTGTTTGCGGCTCGGGGGCATGGGTCCTCCAAAGACAAGTTCGTTCTATGAAATAGTGGACCATTTGGTCCTTTATTTGCAAGTCCTCAAGTGAACTGGCCGATAATATTGCAATGGGACGACGAAAACTGTTCACCCGAGAGGATGTCCTCGATAAAGCCATCCCAGTCTTCTGGAAGCATGGCCTCGCTGAGACGAGTATTCAGGACCTTGAGCGGGCCACGGGTGTGCGCAAATCTGGCTTGTATACGGAATTCAAGGACAAAGAAGACCTGTTCGTGGAGAGCCTGCGCAGGTATTTCAACGTCCTGATGGCACGCGGACACCTGACGAAACAGCCTCTAGGTTGGACCAATGTTGAGAGCTTTCTCAAAGTCTGCTATGGGAGTTGGGGGCAGAAGGGCTGCTTCTCGGTGAACTCTATGCGCGAGTTCGCCGACCTCCCCCCAAAAGCCCGCCAGATCATGGTCGCGAGCGTAATGAAAGC
Organism: uncultured Acidobacteriaceae bacterium; assembly: GCA_963823805.1. Lineage (GTDB taxonomy): Bacteria > Acidobacteriota > Terriglobia > Terriglobales > Acidobacteriaceae > Telmatobacter. The sequence continues at coordinate 1,603,676 of CAWGMW010000001.1, forward strand.
CCATCAGCTGCTCATCGACAATCTAGCTGCAGCGCGTGGAACTCGTGATGATAATGATTCCCTCGCTGGCTTGATCGTCACGTTCTTTAGCGGAATTTGCCTGGAGCAGAACCTCGGTCCCGACCGGGCGCGAATTTCGAAGAAGATCGGCGCCTTCATGCGGCTGATTCGCGGGATGTGATTGATCGTTCCGAGTGGTGTTCCGCTGTGCTTACTTCGGAAACGAGTCGCCGAACATAGGGCGCCCGCTCTTGGACTGTTGTTCGGTGGCCTCGTCCTGAATGACGTCCCAGTGCTCGACGAGAATTCCATCCTTCAGGCGAACAACGTCCGCTGCGATCCAGTTCACAGGAAGGCCAATATTGGAGAACCGGCCATGAAGGATGACGTAGTCGCCTTCTGCAAGAACCACTCCGGGTTCATACTTGAGCGATGGCGGTGCTGCTTTGATGAGGTTGAAGAGCCCGTCTCGTCCGGGCTCGATGTGAGCGCTATGCTGAATGTACTGGGGAGACCAGAAACGCTCCGCGGTAACGTAGTCTCGCTTGTTGAACAAGGTATCGAATGCCTCCAACACGATCGTCTTGTTCTTTTTCGCATTTGAACTACTCATGGATTTTCTCTCTTCCAAATCGGCGTTCGTGTTCAGGAGGATACTTCAATTGTGTCGACCCGGGTAGGATAGATCGCCAATCCGCCCCTTGCAACTACTGGCTGATGTCCGTCGCTGCGTCACCGAGTTTGGGAAAACGCTCTGTCCGGCGATGAAGACGTTCGTCGATTGGGCGATGACCTTCCCCAAGACCCGCGAAACGTCCCAGTATCAACCGAAGAAGGCTCGAAAAACCTTTTAGTGTTTTGAGCTTGTGATTGGGGAAGGTGCAGTAGGAGGAACGAGCCTGTTACGAAACTCACTTTCGCCATTTTGCGGGGCTGGATTGCTGACGAGAAGCTGACTTGCGGGGAGTAATCCTCTGAAGGGCATGTAACGCATAGACAATACTGCCGTTATTCAGAGTCTTGCTCTGCTCCATGCATTGGCTTCGCAATTCTGGCTGGAATCAATTCCGCCGCCCAGTAGCGATACGTTTGTCATTCTCCACACGGCGCCCTCAGTGATAGCGTTTGAAGAATGGCGCCCATTAAAACTGTGTTCACAGCCCTTGATCGGGTGGCGATGAATGGTGACGACGAAATCCCACTGGTGGATGGACTGTCACTCGTTAGGCCGAATGACAGGCTTACATCAGGCAGTTGGTCGCACACCGTAAACCAAATGGATGAGGCAGAAATAAAGGCAGCAAGTCGCCTTTTGGTCTGTCGCTACGAAGAGCCTGATGAGAAGGACTCCTGGAACGCTGTGCAGAAGCGGGCCTACGACCTGTTACGTAGCAGCCTAATGGCATTTCAGGTTATCAAGCCAATCAGGACGTTCGGTTACATGCATCACGGTTCGAGCGGGGATGCCTTCGGTTTCGATAGCAGCCAGTATGTGCCCACCCATATCTACTACAGACCCCAGATGCGACCAGGCCGGTGGGCAAGGATGAACGAGTTTGATGACGCAATGCTCGCCCAAATGCCCGTTATGATTGCGCGCGTTCGAGCAGCCCTGACTGGACCCGATGTCCCACGCGCAAACGCATTGACGTTTCTTCAGCTCGGCCTTGAAAGTGAGCAACCCTACATCGCTGGGCTGCTATGGGTCACCGGCCTAGAAGCCATCTTCGACAGTGGCGGAAAAGACAAGTTCAAAAAGAAGCTCTGCGATTGCCTTGGCCCGCAGACGCTCGCGTTCTCCAACTGGCATTCGAAGCCTGACGCACCGACCTACACGGTCGAAGAGTTAGCCATACCGTTATTCGTGCTCAGGAATAAGCTCGCGCACGGTGCAGACCTTCGCACAGCAGCGGCGGATGCGAACCAACCGATAGACTTGATGGCGAGAGTCAATCTGACTCCAGGTTCAACGGCCACAACACAAGCGTTGCTTCTGAGCGAGGCGGCCTGCTATCTGCTCTGCCGGGTATTGCAGAAGGTCTTGTGAAAGAGAGCATCGGCATAACGCTTTACATCGATAGAATACTCTTCAGGGGGTTCCAAGGATGAGCGAAGAGCCGGGTGCCTTTCCGAAACCACGCCTGCTTAGTATCAGGAAGCATCTCGAAGCGAAGGGGGACAAAGAACCGTTCACTACCTTCGCACAGTTCCTCTCACACATCCATGAATCCTCCGCACGATGGCAGCAGGATGATTGGAAACGTAGAGAGGACGATGAGGGCGACGTTCTTAATCCCGCCCGGATCGTCGGGCAGGTGTGGTTCCGTGGTCAGAGAAATCCGCAGCATGGTCTCCAGCCCAGTCTTTACCGCGAGGGCACATGGAAGAATCTCCGGAAGGGGGAGAACAGCCCGCTCCCTGACGACTTTGAAGGCAATTTGTTTTCGGAATTGTTCAACCTGGAGCATGAGCTAAGGATTGATTTCACCAGCTTCGGCCACCTTCTGAATGAAGCCAATCATGCGAAGACGCCAATTGATTGGTACTTCCTGATGCAGCATCACGGTCTACCAACGCGCTTGCTCGACTGGACAACGAATGCACTCGCCGCTCTCTTTTTTGCGCTGGAAGACTATCGTAAGGAGGTCGAGCGCACTCCAGTAGGTGGAGAGCGGCCCTCGGCGGTAATCTCGGTGTGGATGATGGACGCCTATTGGCTCGCGGACAGTTTGAGTAGCGATTGGAGCGCACCAATCCTTGCATGGTCTGAGGACGCTGCACGGTATGTTCCTCCTCTGGAGACGCTGGCTGACAAAATGAATGACTCGCAGGCGCTCATTCCTAGCCACGCAATGCCCATTGAACCACCAGCTATGCACCCGCGAGTCGCATCTCAGGAAGGGCGGTTTGTGATATTCGGAAGGGAGCGAGACCTTCTGGACGAGGAGATTCGCCTGGAGCCGGATGACGATTGCAAGAGGATTGAAGAATTACGGCTGGAGCAAATCAAAATGCATGTCAGCGACGTTGACGATCTCATGCAAGACCTCGCGCAACTTGGGGTATCGAGGCGCACGCTCTTCCCAGACCTCGCGGGATTAGCAGATTTCATCCAATGGAAGCATTTCCATAAGGTACGTGGATACAAGTTGTAGCCCGCAACCGTCATGGGAGGGTTCTTTTGCGTCTCGATACGTCGGGATCAATCAAGCCCCAGCGAAGCTGCCAGGATCGGTACCGAAATACGTTAGGTTCCTATCGGGACTGCCGCGGCAGACGAGGCGAGGTTGTGGCCGGAGCATTCGTCCGGGGCAGTTTCGATAGGATCGTTTGAACTGAGCCGCAGGCGTTTGCGGCGGATGCGGTGATCTACCTATGTACTTTCAATGGCGCGGTCCCGCCGATCGTAGCTTTTGTGAGCACGGAACTGAGCCGGCCGAGCGGGGGCAACCGCTTCAATGAGTGGAGTTGAGTGCTGCGAGGAGGGCGCGAGTGCCGTATATGGGGTGTGTGAGCAGCTTGCGGGCATAGGACGGCGTTGCATGCGCGAGCGTGCCATGGGGCGACGGGGGTAGATGAATCGTGGGCCATGGATGTTTTATGAGCTGTCAATGCTGCGCCTCTGCGGGGTTGCGGGACCCTGGTCGGAGCGGAAGTAAAGTTGAGCGCCGGTGACCCGTTCAATGACCAACATAGTTCCGGTGCAAACCGGACAGCGCATCAGGTTGGCCGTCTCAGGGCGATCAGTGCCGGGTGCTGTGCCGAGCAGCTGGCGGCAGCAGGCGAGGGCGGTCTCCCTTCTTCGGTTGGCGAACAGTCCGAAGTGGCGAATGCGGACCAGCCCTTTGGGCAGGACGTGAAGAAGAAATCGGCGCAAGAACTCATCTGCTGAAACCGTCATGATCTTGTTCTTGCCGCCGTGCGCGTAGTCCCGCCAGCGGAATGACACGCGATCGTTCTCAAAGGCCACGAGTCGATGGTTGGAGATGGCAACGCGATGAGTGTAGCGAGCCAGATAGTTGAGGACATGTTCGGCGCCGCCGAAGGGCGGCTTGGCGTAGACGACCCAGTCCTTCTGGCCGAGTTGCCAGAGGAAGTGGCTGAATGCGCCAGGTGAAGCAAGCTGTAGCAGTGAACCGTGGAACTGCAGTCTATCCTGTTCAAACAACTCACGGAGTTGGTCGCAGAACTCGTCGCGGAAGACACGGCTGAGTCGCTTGACGGGCAGGAAGAATCGGCGCGGGGAATCTATCCATCCGGAACCATCGAGGGCGAGGCCGCCAGCGGGAACAATGTAGTGAACGTGGGGATGATGCTCAAGGTTCTGTCCCCACGTGTGGAGCACGCCGAGAAATCCGATATCGGCTCCCAGGTGTCTGGGATGGCGAGCCAGTTCGAGCATGGTCGCGGCGCTGGCGCGGTAGAGCAAATCATAGAGCAGCCGCTTGTTCTGGAGGACTAAGGCGGAGAGTTCGTGGGGCAGAGTGAAGACGATGTGGAAGTACGGTACAGGCAACAGTTCAGCCGAACGCGCGGCCAGCCACTTGGCGCGCACGTTGCCCTGGCACTTCGGGCAGTGCCGATTGCGGCATGAGTTATAAGAGGCGGTCAGATGGCCACAGCGGATGCACTTATCGCGATGACCGCCCAGTACCGCGGTGCGGCACCGGACGATGGCATCGAGTACCTTGCGATGCGCCCATGCAAGGTGAGACTTGTGCCCTTCCCAGAATCTGTTGCCCGCTGCGCGGACGATGTCAGCCACCTCGAGGGTGGGCCGGCTCACCGCTTCATCAACCTCCTGGACCGCTTCACTTCATCGAGGCTCGACACCTCGATGGCTTCGAGAGGACTGGCGATAGCCTGCAGATGGCGGCGGGACAGATGCAGGTAGAGTGCCGTGTCGCCGATCTTGGCATGGCCAAGCAGAACCTGGATAGTGCGCAGGTCGGCGCCGGCTTCCAGCATGTGGGTCGCGAAGCTGTGTCGAAGCAAATGAGGTGCAACGCGCTTGCTGATGCCGGCGCGCTTACCAGCCTCGTTCACAGCCGCCCACGCAACCTTCGGGGTAATCGGCTTATCTGCGCGCCAGTTGTTCACAGTGCCTGGGAACAGGTAGGTCTTGGGCTTCATCCAGCGCCAGTACTCACGCAGAGTCTCCAACAGCTTGGGACTCAATAGAACATCGCGGTCGCGTCCGCCCTTGCCCTTGTGGATACGAATGACCATCCGTTCGCTGTCGACATCCGAGACCTTGAGATGGCACAGTTCCGAGCAGCGGATGCCGGTTGAGTACAGTGTCATCACCATGGTGCGGCGCATCAGGTTCTCTGCTGAATCAATCACCCGCTGAACCTCTTCGGGGCTGAGCACAACGGGAAGTTGCCTGGGACGCTTGGGAAATGGAATGTGCTCGGGGAGATACGGGCGTCGCAGCGTCTTGACGTAGAGAAATCGCAAAGCTGCGGTGCACAATGCAATCGTCCCTGCCTGGAGCTTGCGCTCTCGAAACAGATAGGCCTGATACTGCCGGATATGATCCGGTCCCAATCTGTCTGGCGAGCGGTGAAAATACCTGGAGAAGTCTTCTACCGCGTGTAGGTAGGTGCTGATCGTGTTCTGTGAGTAGTTGCGACGCTGGAGCTCGTCCAGCATCTTCTGCCGAAGATGGGTCACAAAAACCTCCTTGTGACCCAAAACTTAAATGGCCTGAAAGGCTGGCCGACCACCACCGCCGCAGCGTCCGCCGCGCCGCAGGCTTAGTTCAAACGCCGATTACGCCAGCAACGCTTCTGGAGGACAATGTCCCAGAGACTTCTTGGCTAGATAGCAGTCAGGAACGCGAGGAAGGAGCGAGAGCGTTTGTCCACTCTAGGAGCGAGCAAACGCCAAGAGAGGTTTTATGTCATTCTTGTCGGCCCCCTGGAGGGCGTCAATATAGCGGCGCCGAAAATCTCCCTGCGCCACGATCTCGGTTCCTCCCCAGGTGAATACGGGTCTGTCCTGCTTCCGCACTAGCACATCTGCCATGAGTCTTGCGTGTCGGCCGTTACCATTGGCGAACAGATGGATGGAAACCAGACGATGATGGAAGCGGACGGCGATCTCATCGGCCGGAAAGGTCTGGTGTTCGAGCCAATAGCGGGCGTCGCCCAACAGGACGCCAAGTGATTCGCGGATTTGAAAGTGCGGTATGCCAATGTTCTTTTCGGTCGTTCTGTACAGGCCAGCCCATTTCCATGTCTCGTCGAACATTCGACGGTGCAGGTCTCGGAGATATGGTTCGGTCAGAGGATCTTGCCGGCGAAGATTACGCGGAGCGAGCGCCCAGTCATAGGCGACAAGAATGTTCGCTCGCTCGAACTCGTTGAGTTCTTCCTTCGTAGCGAGGTTGGGAATGAGATCGGCTTGTTCTTCGGGAGACAGCGGTGTATTGCCGTCTCCCGTGGTGAAGATAGTCATTTGCCTTTGCGCTTTCTCGTGAGCCGCTCGGTCTCGGCCTCAATGGCCTGTTCCAGATTGCCGCTTGCCTGGTTCTCCAAAGCCATCGTTTGCTCAACGCCCCGGACGTTTGCCTTGGCTGTGACGCGCGTGCGCGCCTCCACCAGCTGTTCCAGATCGCCGGCTCGTGGGACGAAGGCGTAGACCAGATCGCAATCCAATGCGTTGGCAAAGGCGCGCAGACTCTTGAGTGTTATCCGGTCATCGGCTTCAGCCTTCTCCTGCTGCACGATGAGCGATCGGTTCGCCTTCATTCTCTCTGCGAGTTCGGCGGAAGACAGGCCAAGCGCTTCCCGTACAGCGCGAATCCACCCCTTCGGAGGGCGAGGGACCTTGGCCGAACGAAACGGAGCAAGCGCGCGATCGAGCTGCTTGGAGCGGAGTTGTCTGAAGTCATTGCGCACGACGGCCTCCTTTGGTGACTCTATTGGCTATGTAAAGATAGCAGTATACGCTACATTTGTCTATTTATAGATAGACATAAACGCATACTTCGCCTATCCATAGATAACCACGAAGATGGCCGCAGAAGACCGAGGCCGCCCTGGAAGCGTGGCTTTAGTCGTGATTGCCACTAGGCGACCAGCGTCGCCAGCTCGCCGCTGTTGACCTTCTGCGCTGCATCCTTCGATCGGATGCCCTTGAGGTAGACCATCGTCGATTTGATGTCGCGGTGACCGAGCCACGACTGCACGGTGCGTATGTCGACACCATCCCTCAGGTGGTTCGTCGCGAAGGTGTGCCGAAATTTATGCAGGAAGAAGTTCATGCAGTGCGGTCCCTCGGCGCACTTGTTGTTGTGCTCGGTTACGCACTGCTTGCAGTTGAGCCGGGCGCGTTCGGCGACACGCTTGACGATCATATCCATCTCGCTGTCGGGCTTGCCGCGGCCGTTCGGGAACACCAGTTGGTTGGGTGTCGCGCTGCGCGCTTCTTTCCTTTTCTTGAGCCGCTTAATCAGGCCCGCCGGCAGCGGAACAACGCGCTCCTCCCAGTTCTTCGGCGTGAAGCGCCAGTGGGGCTTCGCCTTCACTCGCACATCGTGATTGCGGAAATCGATGTCCTTCCACTCGACATAACGAATCTCCTGGTCCCGAAAACCAGAGCCCAAGATGAATTTGAGCAGCGTGGCTTCGTCATCCGTCGCAACTTTGAACATCGCGTGCAGTTCTTCCGGCTCATAGATCGGTCGGATGGTATCGACATAGTTCGGCCAGTCGCCCTTCTCCATGAGGCCGCTGCGCCCATGTTTCTTGAGGAGCTGCAGCACGGTCACGACCTTGTCGTAGACGGTGCGCGCTCCCAATCCCTGCTCGTAGCAGTACGTCATGAAGTCGAGCACATCGTCTCGTGTCGCATCCTCGACGTACTTTTTCTTGTACGAAGTGCGCAGGAGCGTATCAAGCGTGTAGCGATAGGTGAGATGGGTGCGCGGCTTACGCTGCATCCGCACGTAGCGCAAATAGGCGTCAATGGCATCGCCGATCTTGGTCTTGGGCGCGACTTCGGGTTCAGGCTCGGGGGCAGCAATGAGACCGTCGCGAACCGCGCGCAGTTCGACCGCTTTGCGGCGGGCCTGGCTTACGGCATCCTCGCGGGTGACAGATGCGCGGCATCGCTTCCCGCGCTCGCGCCACTCGATGTAGTAGGCGCCTTCGACATGGACTTCGATCTGGCCGTTGACGCGGACTTTGTCTTTCAGACGACCGTTCGGTTCGGAAACGACAGGCGCAAAACGCCAGGCGTTACCGACTTTGATTTTCTTGATGAGGTTGACTCGGTCGGCGTAATCGGGGGCGTTGAGAAGAGAGCCGTGGGGCTTCAGAGTAGGCATGCACATATCCTCCTCTTGGGGCCTTTTAGCTTATCAAAATTGAGCCAAAGTGGACACCAAACTGGACACCAAGGAAGTATGTTGCTGATTCCAAAGGTAGCCGGTTAGAAGGCAGCGCTCTAACCAACTGAGCTACGTCCCCTCTGCAATTTCAATCACTTAGCGCAAATCGCAGAATTTACTGTCTTTTCTTACTGTCCACTCCTTCGCCTGTTTCCATATTTTCCACCGGATATAACCGAATTCCGGGATTAATGGACAGTATGGACAGCAAGCCAAAGCCCAAATTCTGTGTCCACAGACAAGCGAGAGAGGACCGCGAAGTTTGTCACCACTCCGTTGCTCAAATTGTACCAAACGAATCGACCTAGCGAAGATGGTTGCCCCTGACCTGCCCCCGATTTCTCATCCACTGATAACTGGAGTTTCCCGGTTTTGGTTTAGCTTCGAGATTAACTCGCAGCCGCCGTCGAGGCTGTGCGGATGTGGGAAGCGTTCTTTGCTTTCCACATCCGCATAGCCTGCATTTTGCCGGAACTCCTCCGGCGTTCTGTAGTCGAGCGAACTGTGCGGACGCTCGCAGTTGTACTCCTGCCGCCAGGTTGCCAGGGTACTCCTTACATCGTTCAGCGTGCGGAACCAGTGCGCGTTGAGGCACTCGTCGCGCAGCCTCCCGTGGAAGCTCTCGACGTGGCCATTCTGCATCGGCCTTCCCGGCTGGATGTGCACCAAGCCAACCTTCCAGTCCTCTGCCCAGCCCAGCATGCGTCGCGAGGTAAACTCCGGGCCGTTATCCGAGCGCAAGTTCTCCGGCCGGCCACGCTCTTCGATCAGCCGCTCCAGCACACGCGTCACGCGTCCGCTGCCCAGGCTGGTGTCGGCCTCAAGCGCCAAGCACTCACGCGTGTACGCATCAACCACGCTGAGGATGCGCACCATCCTCCCCGTCGCCAGGCCGTCGACGATGAAGTCCATCGCCCACTCCTGGTTGGGCCGGATCAGCCGCGGTTCCAGCGCACGATCCCGCACCAGACGCTTGCGCTTCCTGCGCCGAACCGACAGCCTCTCCTCCAGATACAGCCGGTAAACACGCTTCACGTTCACCTCGTGACCGCGACGGCTCAGCAGCGCATGCAGCCGTCGATAGCCATAACGCGGCTTCTGCCGAGCCAGTTTCACCAGCGCCTCGCGCAGTTCGATGTTGCGGTCCGCGCGAGGCTCATACCGGTAGCTCGACCGCTCCACCCCCAGCAGCTTGCAGGCCGTGCGTTCGCTCAACCGGAACTCCGCCGAGACGAACGCCACGTCTCCTCTTAGACCGGCAAGCTCCAGCCGTTTTTTCGGATCACTGCCTTCAGCGCTTCACCATGCAGGCTCAGCTCCGCCACCAGCAGCTTCAACCGGCGGTTCTCGTCCTCCATTGCCTTCAGCCGCTGCGCCTCGCTCACTTCCATGCCCCCAAACTTCGACTTCCAGCCATAGAACGTCGCCGCGCTGATCCCATGCTCCCGGCATAGGTCCGCCGTCTTCACCCCGGCCTCATGCTGCTTCAATATCCCGATGATCTGCTCTTCCGTGTACCGGCTCTTCTTCATCGCTCCGTCCTCCCGCTTAGATTACGAGAGAACTCCAGCTTCAACTGGTAGAGTTTTCCGGGGGCAGGTCACGGCCCTGTGAGCGCCCTCGCCGTACTCAGCCGCTGCTAGATTAATAAGGATCTCAGCCGTCTTATATTTATTACCGCTTTGCTTGCAGAGAGCCAAAGCCTCCTGATACAAGGCCCGTGCCGCCGAATCATTGCTCTGCAATCGCGTCAAATCTCCGAGCATATTGAGCGAGCAGGCAATTCCGAATTGATCATTTGACTCGCGGGCAGCGGTCAAAGCTTCTTCGGTGAATCTCCGCGCTTTTGTGCAATCGCCTTGCACATATGCTAGTTTTCCCAATCCCCTGGAGAATAGTGAGATTTGAGGCAGATCGTGGGCTGAACCTGCATCGGTTAACCCTTCTTCGTACATCCTTTGCGCCGTCTCGTGATCCCCTTGGAACCTCGCCAGATTGCCGCCCGCGCTCAACAGCTTCCACCGTATTCTCGTGGGGACTTGATCGCCGAGACTTAATATCTCCTTTGACACCGTTAACCCTTCTGTCAGATACCCCTGAAATTCCCAAAGGTAACTGATCGCCGCTCCCAAGCGTGCCGCCGTCGCCGCATGGTTGGTTAAGGACCACTGGAGTGCCGCGCGTATGTTGTCGTGTTCCTCTTCTAGCCGGCCAAGCCACTCCGCCGATTGCGCGCCTTGCAAACGCAGCTCGGCCTTTTCGGCGAAAGCGAGAAAGTAAGCGGCATACTGACGGAGCAACGGCTCCGCTTCACCGCTGGCCGCTAAACATTCGAGTGCATATTCGCGGACCACTTCCAGCATCCGAAAGCGTACGTCGCCGCGCGTTAGCGGTTTTGCCACTAACAAACTGTTATCGGCTAGCGAGGTGATATCGTCAAGCACCTCAATCGTTGGTTCTGGGACGCTTGTACTCTCTTTTCTCGTGAGCTCTCCATTAACGGCGACGGATAGCTGATTAACGAGAACCCTCTCCGCGACTTCAAACGTGAACCCCCCGGCAAACACCGCCAGCCGACTAAACAACTGCTTCTCATCCTCCGTAAGGAGTTCGTAGCTCCAATCAATCGTGCCCCTCATAGTCTGTTGACGAGTGGGCAGATCACGTGCGCCACCCGTGAGAAGCTTTAGACGATGATCTAAGAGGGGGAGAATCGCCTGCGGTGAGAGGACTTTCACGCGCGCGGCTGCGAGTTCGATGGCAAGAGGCAGACCGTCCGCCCGCTTGCAAATCTCTGCGATGCTCCGCGCGTTCTCATTCGTCAAAACGAAGTCTCCCTTCACCCCGCGCGCACGCTCGACAAATAGCCTCACCGCTTCACAGTGCTTGATCTCGTCGAGCGAAGCCTGCGCGATTGTCTCGGGGAAGGCAAGCGGCGGCACGACGTACTCGCGCTCAAACCTCAAGTGCAACAGCGCGCGGCTCGTAACCAGCATCTTTAGAAGTGGTGCTGCGGCGAGTAATTCGACGAGGATCGGGACAGCATCGAGAAGATGCTCGAAACTGTCGAGTACTAACAGCGTGTTTCTCTCGCGTAAGTGACGTTTCAGCCCCTCAACGATGAGCTTACTGTCAATCTCCTTCACGCCCAACGAATGCGCAATGGTCGAGGCAACCAGAACGGCTTGTTTGATGGTCTCAAGCTCCACGAAGAAAACGCTGTCAGAAAACTCCGGATACAGCCGATCTATCACCGCGCGCGCCAACGTCGTCTTGCCCGTGCCGCCAACGCCCGTCATAGTCAGCAACCTCGAGTCCTCACGTCGCAACTCACCGCACAGCTCCTCGATCTGCCGCTCGCGACCTACAAGGCTCGTTCTAGTCGAGGCCAACCTATTGCGGATCGCCGCCTCGGGCCAATGCTGAAAGCGCTCAGCTATCGGGCCGGCGTGCGCCTTATCGACGAAGTAGAACTTGCCATCCTTCGCCGAGCTACTGGCGCCCACCAGCTTGTACTCGACCCCGCCGTAATGAAGGCTCGCCATGCGGTTCTCAACCACAGACTGCTCATACGGCGTCAACTCATACGGCACGCTGACGCGCGCGACTCGGATACCCGGATAGAGTTGCCCGAGGAGCTTCCCTTCGAGCGTGTCCTTCCGTCCGAGTCTGGTTGGCTTGCGGGTCACTTCACCGGACGCATCGATCCGCAACTCAAGAATGAGCCGCTGATCGAGTGCCGCATTTTGTGTCCTGTTCGCTGTCATGTTCTCCTCACTTGTCTGGCGCTTCGAGACGAAGTGACAAGAGATAGGCTGACGCCGGATTCTTGTCTCTCGCCTGGCCGCCCGGGTTAGGGGTGGGGTGTTGTCTGAACCAGGCTTCGAGAGTGCAAACCGGGTCAGCGGAATTCCTCATCGCTCTGGCGATAAGGCATCAAAGGAGGCGACATGAGCCGTATTTCAGGTTTGTCCCCTCTTTGAATCCGTGCTGACCGCTTCTACTTATGTCGGCGCCCTACTTGCGCAGGGGCCGTTTTACCAATGTCGGAGATCCTCCCTGTATCTCTGCTTCCGCCTTGTAGGCAAGGACGGTGTAGATCACGCCGTTCTTCGACTGAAACGCCTTGATCAGAGCCTCGCCCTCGCTTGCCGCCTCCACTCCAAGCTCAGGCTTTTCGACCGACGACCCCTCTTTGGCAAGGAAGTATCGAACGATCTCTTCCGTCTGCTGGCGCGCCCTGCGGCGGCGTTGCGGCTCCGCGGGTGGCTGCATTTCAGCCACTTTTGCGAGTGCATTTTCCATCATTGACCTCCCTTGTTCGCCGTGCCGTCTCCGGCAGGGACAAGGTCGGGCGCACTGAGAATTTGATTCTGCCGTTCACCATCGATCGGCCGCTCGCTGTACTCCGCGATCCAGAGCCCGTCCGGATTCACATCGGAGCGGCGGTCGGCGATAAGGCGCACGCGGTACTCGTTGACGAAGTGGTCCGTGATCTCGGCGCCTTTCGACAGATGGTGAACATCCTTGACGCCGTACACGACGTACGCGAGCGGCTCACCTGGCGCCGCGTCGATCTCGCGCAGATGAAATACAGACTGAATCTGGCCGTCGTCGATCTTGCCGCGTGTATCGTCGTCCGCCATCGCCTTCAGCGTGTATGTGCGCAAGTTGCGCGTCATCATGTTGAGGCTGCCAGCCCAGTGGTCGTCCACATCGGAGGGCGAATAGTTGAGGTAGCTCATCAGAAAGCGCCTTACGAAGGCTTCGTCGAGGAATTGATCGGTCCCGCCGGTGGCAAGATCCGATACAGCGCCCTTTGCGGGCTTACCCAGGACGGACGCGTCGCCGTTGGGGCCGATGCGAATGACTGTCGGCGGCTGCAGGCGCACAAAGACTGCGAACCCGATTGCGACGAGAGCGATTGGAATGGTCAGAAATGCGAGCAGCCACGCTCGGTTCGCGTTCGCACGGAGCGCTCCATCCATCTCGTAATACTTCGGTCTGGCGATGACCGAATCGTCTGCGGCGACTGTGCTGGTCTTCATAGGTCCTCCTAATCCTGATGGCTTGTTGCGTTCGCTATGGTGCGCGCCGCGATCCGGGCGGCATGGAAAGCGCTCCATGTGCCCAGGTTGTAGCGATGTACAGTCGGTCCTCTTCTCGTTGATGCCGACGGTCTGGAGCCGGCATTGGGTTTGGCGGCTCCAACGCTCGACTGGCCTTGCGGAGCGCCAGCCTCTTCGGCTGCCACGGCGACCGCTCCACCGCTCTCGTCGCTGGCGCTATCGGCGCCCATCACGTCGCTGATCGAGCTGCGAATCTGATCCGCATGGCCCTCCAGAGTCGGAGATCCATCTTGGGGCGCAGAGTCGCTTGCTGCTGGCGAGGAAGTGATGGGAGCCTGCTGTGGTGGCGCGGGCTGGTTTCCGCCAGCCGACGCGGTGAGCGCTCGCGCAGAGCCCGCAGTCGCTGCACCGGAAGAGGTTCCTGCTGCCGCTCCGCCTCCTGAACCTGTTCCTGCCGCCGCTACTCCGGCCGCCGCTCCCTCGATCCCGGCTGCGCCCGCAGTCAGCGCGGTGACTGCCGTGCCCACCATTGCGACCGCAGTGCTGCCCACGTCGCCGCTCACGATGCGCTTGGCAATGAATGGGATAATGGCGATCGCCAGGGAATAGACGATACTGACGATGCCGATCAGAAACGAGCCCTCGAGATTTCCCAGACCCCCAAGGAAATTATTCTGGTTGAGCATCTGCCCAACCTGGCCCATTTGAACTGCGGTAATCAGTGCCCCAAAACCGCCGTACAGGATCGGCCACGCATTCCAGATAAAGATGTTTTCGACGTAGGACCTGGCGAGACGGTTCGCGCCGCCGAGAGGCATGAGGGCGATCACAATCGGCCCGAAGATGTACAGAATGCTGCCGTAGAAGATGTAAAAGAAACCGAAGATCACTACGACAATCGGGTAGAGGATGTAGGCTACAAGGATCAGAAGACCATCAATTAAGCCCGCGATCGAGCCGGTGATCAGGCCCCACAATTGCTGCGCTCCGTCCTGGGTAAATTGCGTCTGGAGATCGTTCGCCCAATTCTCGAAGACATTCCCGCCGGATGCGTTACTCACCCAGTTGCCTGCATTCACAAAGCCCTGGTTGATCGTCGTAAATACTGTGCCGTAGTTCATCACAACGACCGCTGTGACAACGTACTTAATAAGGCTCGTGCCCAGGCCGCGTACATCCCCGCCGTGCAGGGCCGATTGATAGACCTGCCACAGAAATCCCACCACCAGGACCACGTACGCAACGTTCTGCATCCCGGAGGTAATACCGGTCGAGTCGATCCCTGACACTGCCTGTGTCAGAAACCTCTCGAACAGATTCAGCTGCGTCGCCTGAAAGAACGCGAGCATCACAGCGGGATGTAAGCTGGCGAACACCATGCCTGTCACCTGTTGGTCAGCGCTCCGTTGATGAGGCCGTTATTGGTCGTGTTGTCCGTGGTCGCAAGCTTGGAGATTGCGCTCTGATTGGCAAGGTCAATTCCGCGCGTGCGCATCAGTTCCGCCAACGCCGCCTGGGTGTAGGCGTTGGCCCGCACAACCCAAACGTCGGCTTCGGCTTCGAGAATCGGAGCACTGCCGGGAGCGGCCTGCGAGATCTGCTGACCCATCTGGTCGGCCTCAGTCAGCTCGGCGTCCGCGAGGGCGTCCATTTCAATCGCCCGCTTCATCGCGTCCTGAGCCTGCGCATCGGTCATGTCGGTCATCGTGCGCACTGCGGGCGATGCCGCATTTTGCGCCATGACAACGCCATACACACTCTGAAACTGGCCAGATACGTTGGGCACATTTCCCGCATTGCGCGAAAGTAGAAGGGTTTCGAGATTCTGCGACTGCGGCAGAGTGGCGCTCGCGACGTTGACATGAAAGAGATTGCCGATCTGGCTGAACTGACTTTCGAACTGCATGACCGAGTTCTTAGCCTGGTTAATCGCCGCGAGCGGATACATCACCTGTTGCTCATAGTTCGCCACACTCTGCTCGACCTGGTTGATGGTCTTGAGCGGCGCAACAATGTAGGTGTTCATCAGCGACTGCATCTGAGACAGCGCCGCCAGGATCGCAGCCACGTCGACGCCGAATTGCCCGTTGGCGCGCGTTGGCGGGATTGCGGCCACTGCGAGCGCAACCACTGTTACTTTCAGCAACGATGGGCGATACCACCGAGGCGCCTCGCGTTGGGACTCTTCGGCTCCGTACATGGGCTTCGGAAGTTCCGGCACGAGAAGAGCCTTACGCCGCCAGAAGAACAACTTGCGCCGCTTGTTTGGATTCTTCTTGGGGTCCGTCATAGAAACCTCCCTATCGCGCGGTGAGCGCGCCAGTGATTAAACTGTTGATCCCGCCTGTGGCCGCCGTCCGGCGCTTGACAAGAACGTTGTCGTGAGCGATGCGGCCCGCCTCCTGGCGCAACTCCGCCGCAAGCATCTTCTGCATGTACGCCTGGCAACGGAGGTTGGCGACCTGCGCCTGGGCGGTCAGGAAGGGATTGGAGCCGGGCGTGCTCATCGCAACCTGGTTCTCCATTTGGTTGGCAGTTTGAAGAATGACGTCTGCACCCTGATCGGCAACCAGGGTCGTCTTGAGATTTTCCTGTCCCAAAGCGTCGTCCACGTCCATCATCACGCGGTCTTGCGGCGATGCAGAGTTGATTTGTGGGATTGCTCCGTAGTTTGAAATGAAGCTTGTCTGCAATGCTGGAATCTCTGAAGACAGCCGGCTATGCAGGATACTTTCAAACTGTTGTGGTCCCGGAGTCACGGCGCTTGAGAAGGGCGTGTTGAATACCTGATTCATCTGACCACGAAAGGTATTGATAGAGTTTGCAACGAACCCACGAGCCTGATTGAGGGCCGCGAGAGGCGCGACCGTTGTCTGGTATAGCTTCTGCATTTGCTGAGCAATCTGATTGATCGCGCTAAGTGAACCACCGATGTCGTTCTGAATGGAACTGAAGATCGAGTTGAAGATGCTGAGGAATTGCCCATGGGCAAACTTCGGCATGACGAAGCATGTCTCGATCAAGAGAACACCGATGAGCAGCCGTCTCTTCCAGCGAGCGCCAGGTCTGCGATCGCGTATCGCTTCGCAACCATATGGCACACCATTCAAAAGCAGTTCCGTCTCGGGTTGGTTCATCTCTGTCATTGGCTCATCGCCTCCTGCATCTCTCCCGAAAGTTCAACCGGCAAGGGCGCCAGTTCCGCCAGACCGCGTGGATACTGTGCGGCAAGCTTTTCGTAAGCCTGGATCAACGGCAGTTGCCGGTGCTGGCGCAGCCACCATTTGCGAAAGGCACGCTCCCTCGCGTAGGTGGTAGTTATCCAGTAGTCCACGGCACTGGGCACGATCCGGATCGCGTGCGTGGACTCCGCCTTTTCCCCGATCGCAATCAGAAACTCCGCGCTCACGCCCTTCTTCGGGTGGGCGAAGGTCTTGATCTGGTTGAGCGCGGTCTCGTTCAGGTGAACGTGCTCCCGGAGCGCCGTCATATCCCCAGGCTGTTTGCCGATAATCTTCGTGGTTGCGTTCTTGACGATGCCGGCGCCATGCTCATTGGGCCGGTCGGGCGTGCCGACAAAGTCCTCCGGTGTCTGGCTGATGCCCCAGACGCTGGCGTTGCGCTTGCGCGCGGTGCGGAAGAGCTGCACCACAACGCCCGCAAGGATCGGGGACTCAAGCAGCGCCCAGCACTCATCGAGTAACACGATGCTGGGCTGGCCGTTCATCCCTGATGCACGGTACGTGGCCGTATGCGCGATGAGAAGGCTCATGGCCCGCTCCAGCCGGGGATCGTCTTTCAGCTTCTCGACATTGAAGTAGAGCCACGGATTGTTCAGCTGGACTGTCGTTGGCCGATCGAACAAGCGCGCATACGGCCCGTCATCGACCCAGGCGCGCAACTTGGTCGAAGCCATCTGCGCCATCGCGTTGATCTTCTGGTTGCGGTCCCGATCCTGCCAGTGCGCCAGCTCCGCGGCCAGATCCCCGAAGAGCGGAATAGGGTTTGAGGTCTTCGCGCTGCACCTCTTATAGGTAGAAGCGATGGCCTCAAGCAAAACGCTGTCGAGCAGGTCGATGTCGAGATCGGGCGGCGTGTTCTCGCCCAGCATGTGGCGAGTGAGGTTCTTGAGAAAGGAGATCTGGTCGTTGGAGGGCCTGTCTTCGCCTCTCGGCAGGTCCCAGGGATTGATCGTCTGATCGCTGTCGAGCGACATCTCGATCATCTCCCCGCCCATCAATTCGACCAAGGGCTGATACGAATCCCCACGCTCAAGGATCGAAATCATCGGATTTGCGCGGGCAGCCATCAGCAGCATTTGCTGCGCGGCAAGCGTCTTGCCGCCGCCGCTTTTGGCCATCAGCAGGCCGTTCGCATCGGATAGATCGGGATCGAACATTGAGAATGGAATCAGCTGACGGTAGGGCGTCTCGAAGAGGATGAGCGGACTCCTCCGCGTCCCGGTCCACGGCATCTCGACCGGCACGAGATCGGCAACATTCGACGTAAGCATGTCCTGATCCCGCTTGTCGGCCTCAGCCATGCCCGGCAATGTCCCAAGGAAAATGCGGCGCTTGGCGAAGGTTTCGGCCACGGCCTTCGCGCCGTTCATGTGCGTGAAGGCGTTCAGGACCTCCTGCGTCCGGTTGGCAAGCTCGCGTTCCGCCCGTTCCAGATCTCCAAGCGTCACGGCGGGCTGCGAAGTGCGTACGACGACCGAAAGGCTGAGCTTTGCTGTCTTGAGGGAGGAAGAGATAATGTCGCGCTGGACCTGGATGAGCTGCGCTTGCGCTACTTCGGCCTCGGGATTCGATTTGAAGTTGCCGTTCGCGTCCTTCTGCGCGGCCGTCATCTTCTGGAGGCGCTTCTTGTAACTCTTCAGTACCTTCACCTGGTCGGGGATCACGACCTGTCCGCTGATGACGACCGGGAAGCCAAGCGTCGAGAAGTTCTGCAACATTCCAGGAAACGTCGCATCCGGAAGTTCCTTGAGACTCACAACCGCGTAGAGATAGCCGTCGATGTTGAGGTAGGTTTCAGTCTCATTGAGGATGCTTGCTTCAGTCGCCTGTTCCCGCGCGCTGCGATACTCGACCATCTCTTCGCCGGGAATGCACGGCCGGCGGTCGCGCCGGAGCGGATGCTGAGCGTGTTTCAGCTCCTCAAAGAGTTCCTGCGTCGAAAGTCTCCGGGGCCCGAGGCTGGCCGCCTCCATCGACCCCTCGATCCCCCGGAGGACGGATTCAAACTCCGCCAGATAGGTCTCATGCTCCTTCCGAGCACGCTGGATGGCCTTTTTCTGGCTTAGAGTGAATCCGGAAAGGCTGCGGTTCTGTTGTGCGGAGTGATAGAGCTTCGCGTGCGTGCGGGGGTCCCAGATGAAGTACACATGAAGCCGGTTCTCGAAGAAGAAGCCGCTGCGCTCCTTCTGCCGCCACATCCTGAGCCGGTGGGTATCGAGAGCCATCACCTCCGACTGCTCGGTGCGCTGTTCGTGGATGTAGGTGTCGAGAAGGTCGCCGAGGTGCTCCGAGATCTCATAGCGGAACTGAATACGCATGCTGACGTCGGGAACACTGCGAAACAGTGCTTCAAGCATCGACTTGGTCTGGTTGCGATCGCTGTCGGTCGAAAAGTACGCGAGGACGCCTTTCAGTTCATAGCCCGCGGCAAATGCGCCGCTGGTGCGAACCATAATGTTGTCGCCTTTGGGTAGATCCCTGAGAGGCAGCAACGTGCAAACGGCCGGCGCCTTCAACTTCCGTTCGTGTTCCGCATACGTCATCGGCATGGTTCTTGTCTCCGCGTTGCCTTTCGGCTGTCGAGGTCGAGACCCTGTTTTGCGACGATTACCAACGGAGCGATCCGCTCATGGAATCGCGCTGCGAAGAGGATGCTCGCAAATACCGCCCTTGCAGCCTCAAGATCGAGCTGCATGGCAATTGAGCCGTCTGCGTTCGTCCTGATCGAGGCGTACATTGGGCTATTCCTCCTCCTCGACCAGATAAGGTTCCGTCAATTCTGAATCTCGCTCAAGTGCACACCACGCCTTCGGTGCGAAAAACGAGCGCACGAGATCGGTCAGGTATCCGCGCGGCCGTCCGTACTTGAAAAGGATCAGGAACGGCACCGCCAACGCTGGCACCACGAACTCCATGAAGATGTTGAGCGGCATCCCGAACACATGTGCGTTGTCGCTCATAAAGTGGGCGAGGAGATTCATGATCGCCGCGAGCGCGAGCACCAGAATCAGGTCCTCGAATTCAAGGCCGAGAAACGTCGCCTTGGTGTGGAGGTTGCGATGAACCGGCGTCATATCGAGACTCATGAGCTTCCTCTCATATTCCATGCGCTTGCGTAACCATCGATTCGGCCAGCCGCACCATGCCTGAGACCATCAGGGCGGCGATCGCCGCGATAAACTTCCTGATCCAGGTCGAGCCTGGATAGATCTCCGAAACCACGCCGCCCATGTGCAACGCCATCGCCGCTAGCTGCGTCAGCGCGAACATGGGAAGGATGACGTTGGCGGTCCAGTTCACCAGACTCATGGTTGCCATCCAGAACCCATTCGCGCTTGTCGGCCCGGCATTCTGCACAAAGCCCTCCAGGGCGCGCAGCATCCCCGAACACATCAGCGATGCGAAACCGCCGTAGAGGAATTGCTCGCAGGGGGCGCCCTTGCTGTAGCGATACACGGCTCCCGCGAAGAACAGGCCCGCCATGGTCGGCATGATGGTGTTGCCGGCCCAGGAAGCGAGATTCGTGATTGCCCCATCGAGACTCATCGAGTTCTCCTCAGGCCGCCATCGCCTGAAAGAGCGCGAGAAGACCGCTCACGCTCAGAAAAGAGATCGCGGCGAAGACCAGCCTGGCCCAGGGCCGGTGCCGAACAAAGTTGATGACGGCTCCGACACATGCCAGTCCCGCCGCGGCCGGTAAGATCTGTCCGGCAATGTAGTTCCAGAGGGAGGTCAGCATATCGGTCATCGCGTACTGCCCTCCCGAATTCCAGCCCTGCATAAGCTGCATCGTGGCCGACAAGGACATCAGGAAGAGCGCAGCCACGATCGAGCCGAGTGGATTCTCTCCTGCCGCTCCATCGAGCGTTGCCTTCAGAACGAAATACGCTGCGATCACCGGAACGAGCTTTGCGACAACGATCTGGTTGACGAAGTTCTTGAAGACCGTCTCCATGCTGGCCAGCCAGCTTGTGCCTACAGATCCGCTCGCGGACGGGATGTTGATGCCTTGCGCCGCAACCCACGACAGCAGTTGCGGAAGCGTGAGAAGGACAATCGTCCACAGAATCCACTTGCCGGCGCGGCCGTTCACGTGGAAGTTGATCCCGCCTTCATGCCGCAGACTGACTCCCGCGGCGGCCAGCGTGCAGAACGCAGCCGGCACCGCGAGATCGAGCAGCAGCTGGAGAAGGTCGAGGAGGAACTGTGGCGTCTGCATTGCTCTTTGCCTTCGTTACTGAATGCCCTGTGCCTGGGTGATGAAACCCTCGGCCATCCGTCCGAGACCGGAGATCACCATGAGAGCCACGCCGGTGACGCCCCAACCCAGGTAGCCACGGCCGCTCTTGAAGTGCCATCCGGCGACCCCCAGGCAGGCCACGGCGATGACTGGAGCGATGACGTTGCATCCCCAGTTCACGATGTTGAGGACCGTGCCTTCGACCGTGGTCGCCTGCTGTCCTTGTACGGCCTGGCCGAACTGCGGAGAAGTTCCCAGGTTCTGGGCTCTGGCTGCGAAGGGTGCGGCGAGATTTCCCAGAAGCATGAGCCCCAGGCCGAACTTCAGGGCAACGTGCATCCAGTTGATTTCATCGGGACGATAATGAACGCGTGCGGATGTTGAGGCGGACACTCGAGAGCGCCGCCAGAAGGCCAGTGCGGTTCTCATACGTTTTCTCTCCTGGACGCGGCCGCTCTTGGGCATCCGCGTCGAGCGAGAGAATGGGATGAAACCGAAACTCGGTCAAATGATCCGGCAGAGACCAGGATGGGAAATTGGTCTATCTCCAATCGCCTGTGTGAGTTTGGCAATCGAAGAGATGCGCGCCGCGCCTCAACCTTGCCGGCGTTGTAGCTCAATTTCAACGAATCGAGCTAAAATCTCAATCGAAGAGCCCGGTGTCGCAAGGTGTCGCCAGGTCAGGGAAAACGCAATGGCATCCGTATTGCAGCCGAACCCTTATCAATGCGACCAATGTGGAACCGCGAATATTGTGGCTGCGCCCGTCCTGTACCAACAGGGAACGCGGACCTTTTCAGGCATATTCAATTCGGGGACAAGCCAATCCTATTCAGCGCAGGCAGTTGAGCCACCCTGCTCACGGGGGTATTTCCGACCCTTCATTCTTTGGGGGCCCGCAATTGTCATCTTCTTTGTATGGACGATTGTGGGGGTGAGCTCGATCTATGAACACCCGATGAGGTCTGCACTGCGGCCCAACACTGTTGCTGTTTTCTTGTTCCTCGGTGTCGCTTCTATTGTGGGTTTAGCATACAGCCTTCGCAGGATCGCCCATTACAACCGGGAGGTTTATCCCCGCCTCCGTTGGAACTGGGAGCACACCTATATCTGCAGGCGTTGCGGGAAATTTCGCTTGATCCCTTCCTAACGGGACGGATAGCTGCTAACTGCGCCGGAGTGACCCCTCGAACCAACTGCGTTTGTTCTTTCTCCCGCTGGTTCCAGCAGCGGGTAGCGGCCCGAGACCCCTTGTGCGAGCGACATAGCCGTAACTAGCTGTCCCCTCTTGCCTTAGCAATGGAGTATGCAATCATGGAGGTAGATACCATAATTGCATACGTTGAATAATCGCTGCGTCAACCGGGATGGATCCGCGGCGTGATTTCGGCGATCATCCGTCTTCGGCGGTTCGGAGATGGAAAATGATGCCGGATCGTCAGTGCGTGTAGTTTTTCGCGCTCAGGATCATTCGTGGTTTCGCCCTATTCCTTGTAAAATCAGCTAGAGAAGAGATAGGAAGCATCCATGACGCTGCATCTTGATATACCCGAATCCATCACTAGCAGCTTACGGCTGCCCGTGCCGGAGATGGAGCCGCGTCTTCGGATTGAGCTTGCCATCGCTCTCTACGCCCAAAGCATACTGTCCTTTGGAAAGGCGTCCGAACTCGCTGGAACTTCCCGGCTGCAGTTTGCTGACCTGATTGGCCAGCGCGAGATACCGCGTCACTATACGGACCAGGAACTGGCTCGAGACCTCGAATATGCGGGCGCTTAGCAACACCTCTCCCATTTCGAACCTTGCTTCCATTGGTCGCTCGAACTGCTGAAATCTCAATTCTCCGCGCTTTGGATACCTGACGCCGTGCTTGGAGAACTCACTGCTCATCCGGACCCGATCGCCCAAACGATGATCCAGACCGCTATCCGCGAGCAGTGGATACAGGTTGGCACTCCGCAAGATTCCAGATTGCTCGCCCTCTGGCTACTAGAGCTTCGCCGGGGAGAGGCCGAAGCGATTGCTTTGGCAACGGATCTCAAGGCCGACATCGCACTCATTGATGAACAGGAAGGACGTCAGTTGGCAGCCAGGACCGGCCTTGTTGCCACAGGTGTTTCGGGTGTGCTGCTGCGCGCAAAACGTGCCGGCGAGATTGCGGCCCTCAAGCCCGAGATGGCTCATCTCCGATCCAAAGCCCATTTCTTCGTGTCCTCTGCGCTAGAGAAGAAGATCCTCTATGCCGCGGGAGAATAGTCCTGATCCAAGCCAGCGTATCACGCGTTGTAGGCGGAAAGTGGTTCTTGGTCCCCCTACGCGACCGAATGGGTTCACTAATAGCTCATTCGCACTCTGAGGCACTCGGACCGGTCTTTGCCCATCTGCACTTTGGGTCATCGGGATCGATCTTTGCTCAACTACATTCTGGGGCATTGGGAGCGAAGATTGCTCAACCGCACACTGGGTCATCCGGATCGATCTTTGCTCGGGCAGGGTTGCAATGACGGGGAGAACTCGTTCACCGTAGCAGCATTGAAGACGCGATCCAAGAGCAGCCCAACTCGCCCGGGCAGGCAGTCCGTGGCATTAGATCGCCGTACACAAAAACGCCCTGGCACTCGGGCCAGGGCGAGAAAAAGAAGCGTGTGGGTGCCGCGGTTTACTGAACCGTGGGAGCTGCCGCGTGAAGCTCGGCGGGGGTTTGTTCGTGCTTAGTGAACACGATGTAGATCTTCGTGTCGGCGGGAACGGAGACGACTACGCGGCTATTGGCATTGAGGTTCATGACCTCGGAGTCGCCCGCAGTGCCGACGTTCTCGGCCAGCCGCTCCCGTAGCATGTCGTCTTCGGAAAAAGCGCCGCTCGTATTGTTTCCGGCTACCTCGGCAAGCACTGAACCGATCCCCGATACGGCACGCACCAGGAAGTTCTTGCCTGTGTTCTTCCCTTCGACGTTCCCCTTGATCGGCCCTAGATCGAGCCCGGTGCCGACGGCGTCGATCTTCTCCCGCGCGCCATCAAGTAACTCGATCTCGTCGAACTTCACGCTGACCAGCCCGCTCCGATCGGCCTGCTGGAGTTGGCCATATACACGCGCGCCGGCGGGAACGACGATCCTGTCGCCAATCGCATAGGTGTATTCGACTACAGCCACAACAGGGGCGACCACCGCGCTCGATATCTGCGTCTCAAGCTTCGCCTGAATGCGCGTTCCCGGAGTCAGGTCCAATCGGGGCGCTCCATCGTCATCGGAAGTGACCCTGGGCGCTGGTCCAGCCTGGTTCTGCGCCAGGCTCCGCACGAAGACGATGGACGTCTCCTTCAGGCTGTTCTGCTGCGTTTGCGGCGTCTCTGCGGGTGGAGTTCCGCCGTAAGGCGCAGGATCTTCCCACCTCTGTTGTGTGTCCGCGAAAGAGGGTACCGCTCCCAGAGAACTGGCAACAACAGGTTTGGCGGCAAATGGCTTGGTGGTTGCGCCATTGTCTAATGAGCGTGTGCGCCGGATGTCGCCTGGCCCGAGCTGGCCGCTGGTGTTGTCCGGCGCCGGCGTGCGCGGGGTGTCCATCAGTGGCGTTACGCTGCCTTGGGGCGGAGTTGTCTGCTCCTGTTCGGCTTGCTGAGACTGAGACGCCTGCTTGTTGGGCGCCGGCTTCTTCCCAGACTTGCCGACGATAGCCGTGAACACAAAGAACAGAACCGCGACGGCCAAGCCGCCCCCGAGAAGAATGAGTTTGCTTTTGCTGATCCCGTCCGCTCCCTTGACGCCAGCTCTCGTCGCGAACCTGGTCGCAGGTTCTACTTTGCCGCTCAGGATGGATGGGTCACGCGTCTGAGACGGCGCTGGCGAAGCCATCGGCTCAGCGGCTTCTACGACCGGTGTGGACAACCCTCGACTTCCGTTCGTATTGTTGTCATTGATGCTCATAGCCTCTGTGCTCCCTTCTAGTTGCCATTGCCGGAGATAGGTGGGGTAAACGGCAGACGAATCAAGACAGGATGATCCACCTGGTCCGCCTGCGCGATTTCGAGAAATAGCTTCTCCGTCGATTCCTTGAAATTGGGCCGATCGAAGACAACCACGCCGTCGGCCCGTCCTCCCGGCTCCAGCCGGGTTGTGCTCAATCGGTAGTCCCGAATTTCCAACTGGTCCGAGACGATGTCTTTGCCTTCCTTCTTTTTCTTCTTTGTATCCCTGCGCTCCGTGATCTGGATCTGCGGTGGAAGGACCTCGACAGGTTGATTCGAGCTGTTCAGGATGGAGTAGGAAATCATGGTCTCGTTGCTCAACTGCCGCATGTCGCCAATCGATGTCTCGATCTGCTGGCCTTCCCACTTGGTCCATCTGGGAGCATTCACTCTCGCCTGCTCCTTGAATTCTCCGTCGAGGCTGGAAAGCGGCGCTGAGCCCGCTCCGGCGTCCGAGCCATTCGTGGCATCTTCCCGCTCCTTGCTCGGCGGGGTTGGCATCGCCAGAGCGCCGGAATCCGACGAGATCAGAAAGCTTCGTGCGGAGCTGTACTCAATAAGAAAGTCCACCGGTTGCGACTGATTCGCGATGCTCGCGCCATCGCTGACCAACTCTAACGTCACATGCTGACCCGATTTTGTCGCGATCAGAAGGTTCGACTGAGCGGGCTCTTTGGTGATCGGTTTGACGTAGACGTAGTTGGGCTCGTCTGCACTATGCTCGGCCTTGAACTCGCCAGGGCTGCCCAGAATGACGGAGGTGACCTCCTCCGGCATTCGGATCGTCGACTCAAACTCCGGATGCAGATGCAGGACTGTGATCTCTCTAGGGTTGATGGCGATGGTGGCGACACGCGCCACGACCACCGCGTCCGTCGCGTTAAGCTGCAGCGGTAGAAGGAGCGCAATGGGCATGAACCAGCAATGTTTCACGGGAAGGACCTCCTCGGCGGCCTCATGGCCGCAAATCTGCGAATCATGTACTGCCGCCGGACCGCCTGCACATAGGCCACAACCTCCGGATTGCGATAGTTCAATTGCTCCCGCGCGATCCAGTGGTCGCCCGCGTAGTAAGCCGCAGCGACCAGGCGCAGATCCCCGTGGAACTCCCACATCAACGCCGTGACATAGCGGGTCCCAGCCGCGATGTTCTGCTCGACGTCGAAGGGTTCAAAGGCGCCAAATCGCCGCGCTGTCGCGGGCATTAGTTGCATGAGTCCCATCGCGCCCTTGTCTGAAACCGCTCGCGGGTCCCATCGCGATTCAACGTCGATCAACGCGGCGATCAACTCGGGTGGGACACGATAGTGCGCCGCATATTGCCGCACGAAGTGCTCCGCCACCGCGGGATCGGCTTGGGCCAATGCAAACCCAGGAAACACGAGCAGCAACAGGATGAGCGGCCATCGCTTCATAAAACTGGCCCTCCGGAGACCGTCAGGCTCTGCGCGAACCTGGCGCCATCGTCAAGCAGACTCTTGAATCCCTCGCGAAGCAAAAGATGCCGACGATCTTTCTCGGTTTTCGCTAAAAAGGGCAGCAGAACATCGCGATGCTCCTCGGTCACGTGGTCCGTTCCGAGTAGCTGTAGCGCATTGGCGAAATCGATCATCTCGGAGACTGAGGGTGGTTTCTCGAGAGAGTAATTGCGGAATGAGAGTGCGATCCCCGCCATCTCCCGGTGAAACTCCTCATCGGCTTTAGGCGTGCGGCTGGCGATGATCTCCGCTTCGCGCTCCGGAGTCGGATGCTCCACGCGAACATAGAGGCTGCGCCTCCGGATGGGATCTCCCAGCCTGCGCTCCTCGTTGCTGGTCAGCACGACGAAGGGGATGCTCTTCGCAGCGACGGTGCCGAACTCGGGAATCGAGAGCTGCCAGGCGGAGAGGATTTCTAACAGCATCGCTTCGAACCCGTCGTCTACCTTGTCCAACTCATCAATAAGCAGTACACAGGGCCGTTCGCATTCGAGCGCGCGCATCAATGGACCGGGACGAAAAAAATCCCGTCCCTTGAGATTTGCCTGCACAGTCTGCCAGTTCTCGTGTTGGGTCTTCGAGAACTCCATGTAGAGCCGTTGCAAACTCTCATCAAAACGCCCAATCGCCTTTTCTTCCGTCACCCCGCGGTAGCACTGCAGGCGCTCAACATGCGTGCCGGCCGCAGCGGCAACGGAGATGGCGAGCTGTGTTTTGCCTGAGCCTGCGGGACCTTCAAGCAGAAGAGGCTTCTGGAGCTTGGCCGCGAGAAAGACAACCTGCGTCATGACGGGGTCGATGAAATAGCCCGTCCCGGCGAGTTTGCAAGCGAGGTCAGTGATCGAATCAAACATCGCCTTCTCCCTGCGGTTCCGTTCGATTAGCTGCCGCGCTCAGTGCCGGCGCGCTCCGCCCACCATGGCGCGCTTGACCTAACCCGCAGATGGCTTGGGCCCAGACATTGGCGAGCGCCGTTGCCGAAAGTGCTGCCAGAAGGAGCAGTCGCAGTCGAATCCATACGACTCCCGACCACGCCGTCCAGATCGCTCCTCCATAGCGCAAAACCACAACGGCGTCGAGAATCGTCAGCAATAGGGCGATAGTGAGATACGTCTTGCGTTCCATCACGGGCCCCCTCCAATGCGGAGACAGCATGAGGTGAATTCAAAACTCGGTCAAATTCCTGGCCGTCTTTCCTGCCGCATATCTCGAAGTCGTGAGCTTGGTGCGAGGTGTCGCTCCTCGATCTGCGACCCGCGATGTTGCTGTCATCCGTGGCTATGCTCTTTTCGCCGCTGCGAATCGCACCTCTACGCCACGAGGGGGATACTTTTCCGTCAACCACCCGGCGATCTCGTGCGGGTCGAAGCGGACGGCGTTGGCCACTTTGAACGATGGGATCTCGCCGTTAGCCGCCATCTTGTAGATCTGTTGTTGAGAGACCCCCAGCAGCTGAGCTAGGTCGCGAACTCGCAGCGCCTCCTGCTTCTCCCTTATGATTTCGACTAGACTCACGGGCGGATCCCTCCCTGATCTGTGCCAGTACGATTGGCGACGCCGGCGCCGCTTCTCTTGACTCAACAGCGGTAAATGATGAAATGAACCGAGATTTCGGTCAAACAGGCTTGGGTTGGCAAACTCCCGCCGGTTCTATTCTGCGGCGCACAAAGAGCAACGGCATACGCTCTTTCATCAGCCTTGTTCGCGGGCTACACGCCTTCGGACCTCCCCGGCAAGGGGGTTGGGAATGCCGGGAACGTGGGGGCAGGCAGGGAAGCGGGAACGCCTCACCTGAGCCTGTTATGTTTTATGTGCTTGGAATCGCTTGCCAGGCGATCTTCTTGACATAAAAAATCAGACTTGTTATCTTTTATGTGCTGTACATCGTCCGGTAGGCTATCTGATGAGCACAGAACATAACACCTCAAACAAAACCGTTGGGCGTCAAACTGCTGGCCTGCTGGCCGGTCTCTATGACCGCTCACAATCGACGTTCACGCTCGCCGATGCTCAGGCTATAACGGGACTGAACTCGCAACTGGCAAGCAGCCTGCTGCACAAAGCTGTGCATCGTGGCCTTGTCTCGCGCCTGAAACCAGGCGTATTCGTCATCGTTCCCCCGGAACTGGGCAGCGCTTCCGACTACGCGGGCGATCCGTATCTGACGGCAAAGCGGCTGGCGGGGAGCGCGCCGTCCTTCATCTCGCACGCATCGGCTATGGAGATACACCGGATGGTAACTCAGCCCCAGCTCGTCGTTTTTGCTTCCAGCTCAAAGCGGCTCAGAAGCCGGACGCTACACGGCATGGAATTCCGCTTTGTCTTCATCCAGCCTGAGCACTATTTCGGCACGGCGAAGCATTGGGTCACAAAGCAGGAGTCGGTGGACATCAGCGATCTCGAACGCACCGTCATCGACGGCCTCCGCCAGCCGGAATATTGCGGTGGCATCACGGAAGTCGCTAAGGGACTGTGGATGCGCCATCAGGACATGCAGGCGAAAAAGCTGGTGGATTATGCGCTTCGCATTTCAACGGGAGCCGTCCTGCGCCGCCTGGGTTATCTGCTCGAACTCTACGCGATCGCGCCGCAGAGCGAGCTGGCACGGCTAAGGGATGTGCTGAGCGAGACCTATGTTCCGCTCGATCCCATGCTGCCCAAAGAGGGGCCGCACTTGCGCCGCTGGCGGCTTCAACTTAACATCACGCGCCAGGAACTCGAATCGATCCGGACGAGCTGAATGATCCCCCAGCGCAATATCTCGCTTCTCGCCAACAGGCTTGCCAAGGAAGGCGGACGCCGTATTCCCGACTACGTGCTTGAACGCGACTACTGCCTCGCCTGGTTCCTGGCGGCGCTTGCGGAATCGGACCTCAAGGCGACTCTCGGATTCAAGGGCGGAACGGCGCTGAAGCGATGCTATTTCGGCGATTACCGCTTTTCGGAGGATCTCGACTTTACTCTGACCGCGAGTGTGACACTCGATGAACTCAAGGGGCAGCTGGAGTCGGTGTATGCATCCGTGCGCGAGGCCTCGGGCATTGCATTCGCCTTCGATAGGGAAGACCGCCAGAAGCACGAGAACAGCTTCACGTTCTATCTGCGCTACGAAGGGCCCTTGCCCAAAGGCAACGATGTGAAAGTGGACATCACCTTGCGCGAAAAGCTCGTCTATGCGCTCCAGGAACGCACGGTGCTGCGCGGCTATGAGGAATTCGCGGACCTTCCCGAGAATCGGATGCTGCGCGCCTATTCTCTGGAGGAAATCGCCACCGAGAAAACGCTGGCCCTCGCGGACAAGGCGCGCAACGAACCACGAGACCTTTACGACCTGTGGCATCTCACGTCGAACGAAAACATCGAGCTTGGAACGCTCGCGGATGGCGTGCGGCAGAAGCTCGAATTTCGTGGCAAGCCCTGCGAAGGCTTGACCGATGCGATCCGCGCCAAGGAGGCGAGGCTGAGGGCGCTATGGGAGAAGCGACTCGGGTATCAGATGGCGGTGTTGCCAGAGTTCGATGAGGTCTTCCGCGCCGTGCAGCGGACGCTGCGTCAGGCGGAACTGCCGTGACCCTCGGCGTCAAACTCTCTTGCGCAAGCTTCACTCCACTTTCACTCACTTAAGGGGCGGTTTGAATGCCGTATGACGGAAGTGGCTGAATTCCTTGCACCTGGATGAGACGCAGTAGACGCCAATGTCGTTTATTTTCAATCTACGGTCATTTTCCCAAGCTGAATGTCGCGCAAGGATGGAACGAAAGACCGACTACGCCGCTGTCGGGATGAACATCTCTCTCATCCGCTCCTGCCGGGGTTAGGCGACGTATGCGGCAAGCGACCCGGCATTCACTTTCTCCAAGGCATCCTTCGATTGAATCCCCTTGAGGTAAACCATCGTTGACTGAATGTCGCGGTGCCCCATCCAGCCTTGCAAGGTGCGAACGTCGATGCCGTGACGGAGGTGCTCCGTTGCAAAGGTGTGCCGGAACTTATGCAGGTAAAACCGCTGGCAGTAAGGGCCCTGCGCGCACCGGTTGCCATGTTTGGTCACGCATTGGCCGCAATTGAGCTGGGCCCGATACGCGATCTCCTTCACGACCTCAATGTGGAGACTATTTGGCTTTCCCTTGGAGTTCGGAAAAATCAGTTCTGCCGGCGTCGCATTTCGACGCGCCTTCAACTGCTTCAACTGTTCGATCATGGCCGCAGGCAGGGGTACTGCTCTTTCTTCGTAGTTCTTAGGTTTAAATTTCCAGAGCGGCTTAGCGGTGACGCGCACCACGGAGTTGCGAAGGTCGACATCGCGCCAGGTCACGTAGCGGATCTCTCGGTCGCGAAAACCTGAGCAGAGACAGAACTTGATGAGGATCGCCTCGTCCAGAGTGGCGTACTGGAGCATAGCCGCGATCTCTTCCGGTTCGTAGATGGGACGGATGGTCTCAACATAGCTCGGCCAGTCGCTCGCTTCCACCAGCCCCTTGTAACCGTGCCGCTTGAAGAGTTGGAGCACCGTAACAAGGCGATCGTAGACCGTTCGTGGGACAAGCCCCTTGTCAAAGCAGTCGCTGGTGAATTTTAAGATGTCCTCGCGGGTCACTTCATCCACGTAGATTTTGGTATATGAGTTCCGGAACAAAACGTTGAGGACTGGACGGTAGGTCCGGTAAGTTCGCAGGCTGCGGTGCTTGCGGATGTACTCAAGGTATTGGTCGATCGCTGCGTCCATAGTCAGACGTGTAGGCACAGGCGCAACCGGGGCTTCAGGTGGCGCTATGAGTCCAGCTTTTACGGCATTGAGCTCGATCGATTTTGCGCGGGCGGCAGCAAGAAGGAGATCGTAGTTCTCGACGGGCTTTCTGCGCCGTTTCCCGTCTTCGTACCATTCGAGGTAGTAGCGGCCTTCCGGGTGATGCTCGTCGCGTCCATCTACCCAGACATGGTCGCGGATGATCCTCCCGTTGCGTTCGACAATCCGGGCGAAGGGCCACTTGCCGTTCACCTTGACCATCTTGATGATGTTGACGCGATCAGCGTACTGCCTGGCTCTTGCCATTGTCCCCGAATCCTCCGTGAGGAGTGCTCTGGACAAATAGCGCGGAGTGCCAATTCGATCAAGAATGGACAGTAAATTCAGGCCAAATCTTGATGAGAAATGGACAGTAAAGTGGACAGTAAGCCGTCTAAGTGATTGACAATTATGGAAATTTGTTGCGAGGGCAGCGCTCTAACCAACTGAGCTACGTCCCCAAGTTGAGCTTGGGATGCCTCGAAAGCACCGGAAAATAGCGGCACTTTTTCTCAGGCAACATCCATGAGTGTATCAGAAAGGTGCGTGGCCCAACCCCGTAACTCGCAGCGCGCGAACGCCTGTGAAAAGCTGCTGTAGTTCACTGAATTGCGACCCGGCCAAGGCCCACTTCAGGCCGCCACTTCATGCGCCCAATTCATGCGTTGACCACGGCCCTTGCGGCGCGCGTTGAAGGCACGTAGCCCATATCAACCGAAATGCCGCGCACGCATTGCACCAGATGGTTGGCAATCGCTGGGAGCTTTTGCGCGGTGACGCGAAACGACGGCCCGGAGACGCTGACCGCGGCCACCGGCAGCCGCTGCGCATCGAGTACCGGAACGGCGATGCAGCGCAGGCCCTCCTCCAGTTCCTCGTCGTCGACCGCATAGCCCCGGCGGCGCGTTTTGTCGAGCTCGGCGCGCAATGCTTCGGCCGTTGCAATGGTGCGGCTCGTCATCCGTTCGAAACGGATGCGGCGCACAATCTCGGCCGAACGCTCCGGCGGAAGGAACGCCAGGATCGCCTTGCCCACCGAAGTGCAGTGCACAGGATTGCTCGCGCCGATGCGCGTAATCATGCGCACAGAGCGCGTCGGTTCGATTTTGTCGATGTAAATAACGCGTGCCGCTTCCAGCAGTGCCAGGTGCGCCGTCTCCTCGGTCTCGGTAACGAGCCGACGCAGGTGCGGCTGCGCGCGATCGCGCAGATCGTATTGTTCAATCGCCCGGTTGCCGAAATCGAACAGTCTCAGCCCCAGGCGGAATTTGCCGTTTGCGGTGCGCTCCACCATGCGGTGCCGCTCCAGAACCATCAAGAAGCGGTGCGCCGTGCTCTTGTGCAACTGCAGCGAGGCCGCTACTTGCGCCAGGCCGAGCGGCGTCTCGCTCTCGCCAAGCAGGTCAAGAACGGCAAAAGCGCGGTCGAGAGCCTGGACCTTATACGTGCCTTGGGGAATCGCGTCTCGCATGTTGATCCTTTGTTCCAAAACTCGAGTACACCTCTAGCTTCTCATATGATGGGACGCGCGTCAACAGGTGAAACGCTGAGTTTGGAGAGAACGCGAGCGCAAATGATTGCGATTGCGCCATTCCGACAGGATGCGGCGCCGTCGGCGTTAGATTTTGTCGTCCGCCTCTTCCACCTCGCCACCTTCGCCCGGCGCAAGAAACAGATTCGCTTCGAGGCCGTGCTGGCGGGTGTAGAGATCGAAGTAGCGTCCGCGTAACGCGAACAGCTCGCTGTGATTGCCGCGCTCGACCACGCGGCCCTGTTCGACGACGAGAATCTGGTCGGCGCGCCGAATAGTCGACAGGCGATGGGCGATGACGAACGTTGTGCGCCCCTGCATCAGCTCGGCGAGCCCGCTCTGGATCATCGCCTCCGATTCAGAATCGAGCGAGCTCGTGGCTTCGTCGAGGATGAGGATGCGCGGCTCGGCCAGCAACGCGCGCGCGATCGACAGCCGCTGGCGCTGCCCGCCGGAGAGCTTCACGCCGCGTTCGCCCACGATCGTGTCGTAAGCCTCCGGGTATCGCTCGGCGAACTCATCCACGCACGCCGTGCGGCACGCGAATTGAAACTGCTCCTCGGTTGCGTCCGGCCGCGAGAACAGGATGTTCTCGCGAATGGTGCCATCAAAGAGAAACGATTCCTGCAGAACCACGCCCAGTTGCGAGCGGTAGGTGTTCAGGTCCACAGTCGCGAGATCGATATCGTCGATCAGCACCCGGCCCTTTACCGGCGTATGAAAAGCGCAGAGCAGGCTGATGATTGTCGACTTGCCCGAGCCTGACGATCCTACCAGCGCGGTCACCGACCCGGGATCGGCGCGGAAGCTCACGTCGTGTAAAACGGGCTTCTCCGGCGTGTATGCGAAATCCACATGCTCAAAGCGCACTGCGCCTCTAATCTCGCCCATCTTCACGACTCGCGCCGAATCCGCGAACTCATCTTTCTCTGAGAGGATCTCCATGGTGCGATCGATCCCCGCTACCGCCTCGGTGAGCTGCGTGCCGATATTCACGACTTGAATCACAGGCGCAATCATGAACGCCAGAAACATCGTGTATTGAATGTAGGTGCCGTCGTCCATCTTGTTTTGCAATGCCAGATGTCCGCCCATCAGCATCACCATGGCGCCCACGATCCCAAGCACCGTCGTTGCCGTCATCGACATCAGGCTTGTCATGGTCAGCGTCTTCATCACGTTGTCCAGCAGGCGCAGCACGCCCACTTTGAAAACGCCTGCCTCACGTTCCTCGGCGTGGTAGCCCTTCACCACGCGCACACCGCCCAGCGACTCAGTTAATCGCCCCGTCACTTCGCCGGTGATCTTGCCCCGTTCGCGGAAGATCGGACGGATCGTCTTGAACGCATACTGCAGAACAAAGACAAAGACGCCGACCACCGAGAACACAATCAACGTCATCTTCGCGCTGACGTGCAGCAGGAAGATGAACGCCATCACTGCCGTCAGCAGGCCGCCCACAAACTCCACCAAGCCGGTTCCAATCAGGTTGCGAACGCCTTCCACGTCGCTCATGATTCGTGATACGAGCAGACCGCTGCGGTTGGCGTCATAAAAGCTGACCGACAAGCGGCCGACATGCCGCTGCACTTCCTGGCGCAGGTCGGCGATCATGCGCTGCGCCGCCTTTGACAGCAACTGTGTGTTCGAAAACGATGTGATCGACTGGATCACCGTCGCAATAATCACCGCCACCACCAGCGGCATCAGCTTGTCACTCTCGTGCCTTCTCAGCACCAGGTTGACAAACGGTCTAACGACGAACGGCAGCGTCAGGCCCGCGACGCGATTGATGGCCACAAGCACCAGGCCGAGCAGCAACAGCCACTTCCGCGGCCGCACCAGCCTCCAGATCTCCGGCATTGCCTTCCGGAAGTCAATTTTCTTCTTGTCTTGGCCCCCGCTCGCGCGCGGGCCTCCGCCGCGTGGCGAGCGCTCAGCGCGCATTCCCATCCCCATCCCGCCGCGCATTGTTCCCATGGATTATTCCTGACGTGACCTGCGTGCTTGGATGAATGAGCGGACACAAAGATTCACGTAAATCAGCAGCAGCACGGCCATGGTGAGTTGCGACGCCAGGGCAATCGGATTTCGATCGATGCCCTGAGAACGCGCGCTGCCGTATTCATGGAGCGCCGAGCCTGCCGCACCGAGAAATCCCAGCAGCCCAACCGTCACATTGATGTGCATGAAAAGCTTGCGCCGTCCCTCGCTGGGGCTGATGGCCAGAAGGCCGCCCGCAACGAGTGCCAGACCAAACCAGGTTGGAATCAGCGCTGTGTAGTGAATGCTTCCCGTGCCCCAAAAACCAATCAGTCCCAGAGCAATCAGGAGGACTCCGAATACAAAAGTGACTCTTGCCATGCCCAACCTCCAGCCATGTGCATGGCAAGAATAACAGTTGCGAGTTGGCTGTTCACAATACGGAGGCAGGTTGCCGAGAAAAGGTCGAGTCGATCGGCCGCGCGAAAAACTGCGAACTAGAATCTGTGAACTGCTCTTACCGCTGAATGCGCGCCGATCCGCCCTTCGCCAGCGCGCGCACCTGCTCCAGGGTCGCCATCGTCGTGTCGCCGATAAACGTTGTCAGCAGCGCGCCGTGCGCCCACCCCAGCCGCAGCGCGTCTTCGGGCTTTTCGCCGCTGAGCAAGCCGTAGATGAGCCCAGCCGCGAATCCGTCGCCGCCCCCCACACGATCCACAACGTCAAGTTCTGCCGTCGGCGCCACATACGTTTGGCCATCGATCCACGCCACCGCGCTCCAGCTATGCCGGTTGGTGGAGTGCACCTCGCGCAGTGTCGTCGCCACGATCTTCACGTGAGGATGCTTCCTGACCACGTTGTCGATCATTGCAAAAAAGACGCTTGGGTCGAGCTTTGACTTCGCGTGAACGTCCGGCCCGGGAATGCCGAGCCCCTTTTGCAAATCCTCTTCGTTCCCAATCAACACGTCGACGTTCTTCACAATCGACGCAATCGTCTCCACGGCCTTGTCCGCGCCGCCCGAAATCCTCCACAGCTTCTCGCGGAAGTTCAAGTCGAACGAAGTAACAGCTCCTGCATCCTTGGCCGTCTTCATCATCTCCGCCACTAGCGGAGCAGTGGTTGACGAAAGCGCCGCGAAGATGCCGCCCGAGTGTGCCCAACGGACGCCCTTCGCGCAAATCGACTTCCAATCGAAGTCCCCTGTTTTTAGCATCGCGCCGGCTTCATTGGCTCGGTTGTAGAACACCACCGGCGGCCGCACTCCTGCGCCGCGATCGCTGTAAACAGTCGCCATATTCGGGCCGGTCGCGCCGTTGTGCTCGAAATGTTTATAGATCGGCCTTACGCCCATTGCGCGCACGCGCTCCGCAATCAAATCGCCGATGGGGTAGTCCACCATCGCTGACGCCACTGCCGTCTTCATTCCGAAGCAATCGGCCAGGTTGGCGGCCACGTTGAATTCACCGCCGCTCACATGAATCTTGCATTCTGTCGCCTTGCGAAAGGGAATGATTCCAGGATCGAGCCGGTGCACCAACGCGCCCAGCGCCAGAAAATCCAGGTCACCGTCCTTGCGAATATTCAGCCCGTAACTCATCGTTCTCTCCTTGCATTCGTTCAAAATCCCTTCAGATCCTCACCCAAATTCAGAGCCCTGTCCCACGCCGGATTCCAAATCTATCGTTCGCACGAAAGGGCTAAAAGCTAATAGCTAGGAGCTGGAAGCTACCTTCTTCACGTCCGACACCACCTGCTCCGGCGTCCACTCGTTGCCGGGATAAAACTGCGCCACCTTGCCGTGCGGTCCAATTAAGGTCGTCGAAAGCGTATGCGTAATCGTTTCGTCAGGGCCCGGCGTAATCCCCACATCGAAGTACTTCGCCATCTCGAGCAGCTCCGGCTTGGTCGGCACGGCAAAATCCCAGTGGGCAAATGCGCCCTTTGCGTCGCTGCCGATATACTCCGCGCCATAAGCGCGCAGCCGCGCCGGAGTATCGTGCTCCGGATCAAAGCTGATGCACAGCAGATGCGTTTTCCCATAGAGCGCCGGATTTGCGGCCAACTGCTGATTGATCACCGCGAAGTTGTGAGTGATCAGCGGGCAGAAATTGGGCAGCGGGCAGCGCGTGTAGATAAATGTCAGCAGCAGCGTCTTTCCGCGAAACTGGCTGAGGTGAATCGCGCGGCCATCCTGGTTGCGCAATTTGAAATCTGGAACAATGTCGCCAGGAGCAGGCACGTGATAAACCACGGGAGGCTTGTAGTCGGGCTTGGCCTGCGCGATCACAACAATATGATCCAGCACAACCGTCTCTTCGGAGTTCTTCGACACCAGCACGTCTGCGGTAATCGTGTCGCCCGGATGCAAATCGCTGGCGATGGTAGGGTCCTTGAGTTGGTAGGGCATGGTCATTGCATCCATGAAGCCCGGAATGGCCTCATGATCCACCATTACGATTCCGTGCGCGACGTCGATCGACAAAAGTTTCCCGCGCAGGTGATACACCGTGTACGGTGAATTCGCGGCGCCCTCCGGCCCTGACGTTGAGTTGGAGTGGCACCCCGCCAAAGCGGCGACAGCAAGAAGACAGGCTGCGAGAATGATGCGCATCACAAACTAGTGTACAACTGGTGGACTGACCACGCGAAAAGGCAAATTCATTTCCCTGGCCCTCGGTCTTTCAGTTTCTCGTTCTCTGTTCGCAGCCATCCGAAAGCGGCGAGCCCCCGCAGCGGTATTCTTAGGCGTAAGGCCGAAAACTAAGAACCGTGAACTCTGATCTGTCATCCGAAATCGATGCTTGGCTGCGCGGCGGCGGACTCATAGTCACGGCAAGCGAGCGTGCCTCTCGGTCGATCGCATCAGCTTTCAACCGCTCGCGTCGCGCCGAGGGTCTTACGGCCTGGCAAGCTCCCAACATTCAGGACTGGCAATCTTTCGTCCGCAACTCCTGGGATGAACACAACCTCGACGGCCGCACCGTTTTGAATTCGCTGCAGGAGCAATCGCTTTGGGCAGGAATCGTTGCCGCCGCTGCGCCTGAGGCCGCGCGGCTCGCCGGTGCCAGAGATCGCCTGGCTTCTCTCGCTCTGGATGCGCACAATCTGGTTTGCGCCTATGCCCCGCAACTCCTGAACAGGAGGTCCCGCATCGCCTGGGACCGGGACGCCGGCGCCTTCAGCGACTGGCTTGCAGAATTCGATACGATCTGCCGCGCGGGCAGCTTGATGAGCCCCGCGCGTTTGCCACTCGAATTGATTGAAGCACTGAAACAGGATTCAACTGAGCGCGCTCCGCTGCTGCTCGCCGGTTTTGATCGCATTTTGCCCACGCAACAGGAACTTTTCGCCGCGTGGGGCAATTTCAAACAGGTTTTGCTTGGTGAGGCCGCCGAGCGAATCGAATTTTATCAAGCCTCCGATCCCGCCACTGAACTCGCTGCTTGCGCGCTGTGGTGCAAACAACAGCATGCAGCCAATCCCCTCGCTCGTTTACTCGTTGTCACTCAGGACGTGCCCAAACGCCGCGGCGAAATCGAACGCGCTTTTCTCCGCTTTGATTCGGACGATGGAAGCGCCTCCGCTGCCTCCAGCGCCTTTGAGTTTTCGCTGGGCATTCCGCTCGGCCAAGTCGCGCTTGCGCGCGGAGCCGGGCTGCTATTGCACTGGCTCACCGAGCCGATTGAAGAGCACGAGCTCGACTGGCTTTTTTCGACTGGCCAGCTCGCTCTCTCGCCCGCCGAGTCGCTGGCTCTTACGGCGTTCATGCGCGAAGTGCGCCGCCGAGACTTGCAGCGCACCCGGTGGAACCTTGCGGATTTTCTTCGCCAGAAACCCGCCGCGGAATTGCCCGCCGCGTGGGTCGCGCGCATCACGCAGGCCCAGCGCAGGCTTCAGGAATTCGCGCGCCGCCCTCAATCTCCAATCGCATGGGCTGAGCTGGCGCCGCAGTTGCTCGAACTCGCTGGTTGGCCCGGCGATCGTCCCCTTACAAGCGATGAATTCCAGGCTCATCGCCGTTGGCAGCAAACCGTCGACGAGTGCGCATCGCTCGGCTTCGATGGCCGGCGCATTGAGTGGAAAGAATTCCTCGCGGCTCTCGATCGCGCTCTCAATGAAACGCTCTTCGCGCCTGAGTCGCAGGACGCGCCAATTCTGATTGCCGGCCCCTCCGAGTCCGCGGGCCTTACTCGCGATGCCGTGTGGTTTCTAGGCGCCAGCGAAGAAGCGTGGCCGTCTCGCGGTGCGACGCATCCGCTTCTGCCGATTTCAGTGCAGCGCGACACCGGAATGCCCCACGCGTCCCCGCGCCTCGATTGGGAGTTGGCGGTGTCGATCACGCGCCGTCTGCTCGCCTCTGCTCCCAACGTTCGCTTCAGCTACGCGCGCCAAAGTGAAGGCGTGGAGGCTCGCCCATCGAGGCTTGTTGCGCAACTTGCCGGGGCGCCTCAACCGTCTCCAAAGGAATTCTCCGCGCCGCCCGATTTGCCGCCGCTCACAGTTCCCTTTCAAGACTCGACACGCGTTCCCTTCCCTTCCCGCAATGCCCCCGGAGGCGCTTCCATCCTCACCGCACAGTCGCAATGCGCCTTCAAAGCCTTCGCCACCGCGCGCCTCGATGCCGTCGGCTGGGACCCCGCTGAAGCCGGCCTCACTGCGAAAGAGCGCGGCCAACTCCTGCATGATGTTCTGCACTCCGTCTGGGCCGGCCCGCCTCGCGGCATTCGCACCCATGCGGACCTCGTCGCACTTTCCGATCTCCGCACCTTCGTCGCGATTCACGTTCGTCATGCCATCGAGACCACCATGCCCGTTCGTGCTCGCGAGTCGATGCCGCAACGCTATCTAGCTCTCGAAGAGGCGCGCCTCCTCAACCTCGTCACCGAGTGGCTGGATTGCGAGCAAGCGCGCGTTCCCTTCACTGTGCTCGACACGGAACAAAAAAAGAGCGTAACCGTAGCCGGCCTGCCGCTCCGCCTGCGCCTCGATCGCATCGACCTCCTGATCGACAATTCACTCC
The DNA here is from genome assembly GCA_963823805.1 of uncultured Acidobacteriaceae bacterium. Classification (GTDB taxonomy): domain Bacteria; phylum Acidobacteriota; class Terriglobia; order Terriglobales; family Acidobacteriaceae; genus Telmatobacter. Next base: position 1,643,392 of record CAWGMW010000001.1, read on the forward strand.
TTGTCATCGACTACAAATCCGGCAATCCCACGCCAAACTCATGGGATCTACCCCGTCCTGACGACGTGCAGCTTCCTCTCTACGCCAACTTCGCTCTCGAATGCGATCCGGACGCAATCGGCGGCCTCGTATTCGCCAAAGTCCGCGCAGGTGACGCGGAATTCACCGGGAAAGTTCGCAGCGCCAAAGCCACTTTGCTCAAGGATCTGAGTGGAAACACAAACCTGGTGAAAAAGCCGCTTGATTCAGAGCAGCTTTCCGCGTGGCGACAATACATTTCTGAGCTCGCAAGGCATTTTCTCTCCGGCCGCGCGGTGGTGGATCCGCGCGAGTATCCCCAAACCTGCGAGCGCTGTGGACTACAGGCGCTTTGCCGCATCTCCGAAAATCCGCCGCTACCAGGTAATGGAAACGGCGAGGAGGCCGGCGATGCCTAGCGCACGGCGCACAACATCTCCTCCCGATCAGGCGCAGCGCGACCTGGCGCTCGATCCCCGGCGTTCCATTCTGGTGCGTGCGCCGGCCGGCTCTGGAAAAACCACGCTCCTCTCGCAACGTTTTCTGAGTTTACTCGCCGAGGTCGACGAACCCGGCCAGGTGGTCGCCATCACCTTCACCAACGCTGCCGCGGCCGAAATGCGCAACCGCATCCTCGATGACCTCCGGCAGGACGTTCCCGGACCTATCGCCAGCCGCGCCCTCCAGCGCTCACAGCAATGCGGGTGGGATCTTTTGAATCTGCCCGCACAGTTGCGCATCTCCACCATCGATTCCTTTTGTCGCGACCTCGCCTTGCAGCAACCGGTTCTCTCTGGCCTCGGGGGCAGCCTCGAAATCCGCGAGCATCCCAACGAACTTTATCGCCGTGCTGCTCGTCGCACGCTCGAACAGATCGGGCAGGCCAACGCCGCGCTGAGCGCAGCTATCGAGACCCTGCTCGATTGGCGCGACAACAACTGGCGCGAGATTGAAGACCTGACGGTGGAAATGCTCGGCAATCGCGACCGTTGGATGCAGGATTTCGTGCTGGAGGGCGAACAGGACTTTGACCGCCTGCGTTCGCGCCTCGAATCTCCGCTCTTGCGCGCTGATGGCGAGTCAGCTCCCATCCGATACTCCGACGCGGAATGGAAGATTATCCGCGCCTGTTTCACTCTTTTGCGCCGCGCTGCTGCCGACCTCCGCGTCGTCTTTGCCGAGGCGGCCGCTGCTGACTTTACCGAGGTCGCGCAAATCGCGCTCAACGTGCTCAAGGGCGAAGACGGATTTCCAATCGATGCCGCGCAGGCGGTTGCTGACGGAATCCGCCACCTGCTTGTCGACGAATTCCAGGACACCAGCCGCCGTCAGCACGAATTGCTCCGCCGCCTTATCGCCGCCGGGCCCGATCGCGAGGGCCGCACGTGCTTCGTCGTCGGCGACCCGATGCAATCCATCTACGGCTTCCGCGAAGCCGACGCAGAACTGTTCCCGCGCGTCGAAGAGCTCGGCCTTGAGATCCCCGGAGATCTTCCTTTCATCTTCGATTCCGTTCATCTGACCGCCAACTTCCGCAGCGAGTCCTCGCTTGTTGCAAGCATCAACGAAACTTTCGCTCAGGTCTTCGCCGCTTCGACCGGCGCCGGCATCACCTTCGCTGCATCCGAACCCGCTCGCGCCATTGTCGAGTCATCCGGTCCTCAACTCGTCACCACGCCCGTTCCACGCATGCAGCTTCACTGCGCGTTCATTCCCGAGTCGCCCCGCAACGCCGGTCCCGGGCGAAAAAAGGAAATCGCCGAGGAGCGCAACATCGCCCAGCAAAGGCAGATCGACGAGATCGTTGCTCTCATCCGCGGTCACCTGCCTCGCATTGAGGCTGCCGTTGCGGCTAACCAAAAGTATCGCGTCGCTGTGCTTGCCAGGGCGCGCAAATCGCTTGTACCCATCGCCGCCGCACTGCGTGACGCCGGCATTCATTTCCGCGCGGTGGAGCTCGAAAAGCTCAAAGATCGCCCGGAGATCATCGACGCGCTTTCCCTCACCCGCGCGCTCTTCAATCCGCACCATCGTGTCGCGTGGCTTGGTCTGCTCCGCGCTCCGTGGTGCGGTCTTTCACTCGCCGATCTGCATACACTCGTCAGTGCCGATTCGTCCGAGGTCCTCACTCGCCCCGTTCCCGAGCTCCTCGCTGAGCGCTCGCAACTCATCAGCCTCGAAGGCAGGCCTGCTGTCGACCGCACCCTCCGAGCGCTCGCGGCTGCCGCGACAAAGAGCGCCTCACAGCCCACCTCCACTCCGGGCACCAGGCTTGAACAAACCTGGCTCCAGCTCGGCGGCGCGAAATGCGTTGACACCGAGGCTCGCGCGAATCTCGACCTTTTCTGGAGGTGTCTCGACTCTCTCCCGCAGGGCGAGCCTGATCTCCTCGGCTCCGCACTCACCTTGTCCCTTGACGATCTCAAGGCGCAGCCTGACCCCGCAGCCAGCAGCGATCGTGGTGTGCAGCTGATGACGATTCACGGCGCCAAGGGCCTCGAGTTTGAAGTCGTTATCGTCCCCGACCTTCAGGCTCCTCCGGGCCGCCACGCCCCAGGCATGCTTTCCTGGCTCGAGCGCGGCCTCGCGCCCGATTCCGCATCCGCTGATCCAGAACCATCCGATGTCGTCACAGAATTCCTCATCGCGCCGTTCCAGCAAAAAGGCTCCGACAGCAGCAAAGCCAAAAAGTGGGTCGATCGCCAGCGTCACGAACGCGAATTGCATGAAGCCTGCCGTCTCCTCTACGTCGCCGCCACGCGCGCCCGCGACGAGCTTTATCTCTTCGCTCGTCCGAAATACAAGACCGGGAAAGACGGAAAACACCTTCTGGCTGACCCCGCCGAAAGTTTGCTGAAAACAGCGTGGCCCGCTTTCGAGCAGGAAATAAAAGAACGCTTTGCTGATTGGCGGGCGGTGAAGGAAATCGAGGACCTTGCTGACGAGGATCAACCGGAAGAAAACGAATGGACAATTGATTCGATTGCAGCTTCTGGCGATGAGACGGCGCCCGAAATGTCAACGCCCCGGGAATCTCCTCCGGACAAACCCACACAGATGCGGCGCTTGCCGCCCGGCTTCCGTAGCGAAACTGTCGATGCTTCTCTTCGCGTCGTCGATGAACCACTCGTCGGTGCCGGCCGCCTCTACGAACGCCATGAGGGAGGGCTGATTTCACGCGCGCTCGGCAACGCCGTCCACGCGCTTCTTCAGCAATTCGCGCAGCTTGTCGTTTCGCAAACTCGCGAAGCAGCTCTCGCGACACTCACGCGGCGGCAGCCTCGCATCGCCGCAACCATCCGCGCCGCCGGAATTGAGCCAGCCACTTCCAACCGCATCGCCACGCAGGCGCTGCAAATCGTGAACCACGCAACCGGCGATCCGCTCGCCCAGTGGATTCTAGCGCCACACGCGGACGCGGGCAGCGAAATCCGGTGGACCGGAGTCGTGGCGGGTGCCTTCCGGACTGTACAAGTGGATCGTGTCTTCCGCGCTGGGCCCGCGCCGCAAACGCCAGGGGAAGAAGCCTGGTGGATCATCGATTACAAAACGGCCCATGAAGATGGTCTTGATGGCGTCTCTGCCCTGCCCGAGTTGCGCCGCCAATTCGCGCCGCAGATCGAGACGTACGCAGCCGTTCTCCGCAATCTGCGCGGAGCTGAAATCAATCTTTGCGGCGGCCTCTACTATCCGCGCATGGCGCTCTTCGATTGGTGGCAGCTGTAATCACACGCCATTTCCGTTGCTTTGATCGGCCCTGAATCTACACCCGTTGCTGCCTATGCCTTGCACAGCTCTTCCGCAAAGACATCGCGATGCGCCAGAATGAATCGATCGGCGTAGTGGAGTAGCAGCCCGTACGCTGCGACCGCCGCGAAGGCGAGAGGACCGAAGATCCACGCGCCCAGCCACGGATTGTCGAAGTACCGGCTCGCTAGCGTCACGGGGAATTGCAGCGCCATGCTTCCGAACAGAACCAGCATGATCAAAAGGCCGCTGGTGCGATTAGTCGGCGTCATTCGCCGCCGCTGCACCTGACCCGGGATGAATCGGCGCGGCGCTTGAATGGAGCGCATGGTTCCCAACGCCAAATTGACTGCGATCACAAATACGGTCCACAGCCCGGTGGAGATTTGCGTCGTAAGCGGAATCGGCGTGCGCGCGAGAACCGAAACCAACACCCATGCCAGCCCCGCTTCGGCGATGATTACCGAAAGACTCATCAGATTCTTGGCGACGATTACATCGCGTAGACGGATGGGCGCGAGCAGATATACCTGCACGCCGAGTCCGTCCGCGCCAAAGATGTTGTAGAGCCCGGCTAGAATTCCAAAGAGGACGTAGGCAATCGCTCCGGGAAGAAAATAGGTTGGCTGTCCCGCGAAAATCGAGCGATTCAAAATCACCACAAAGAATAGCGGAGTCAGCATACCGATCAGCTGCACTCCGTTGCCGCGCAGAGTGAGCCACTCCTTGTGCAAGCACGCAGCCACAATCGGCGCAAGCGCCGGGCGTTCATCTTCCGTCAACGCGGCTCTCGCTCGAACGACCGCTTTTTGCGAGCGCGCCAAATTTCGCTGGCCGGTCCGCTCATTCGCGCGCCGGCTCGCGCCTTCACTCAGGTATTCGCCGAGGAACTGCTTATGCAGCCTGACCGCAAATGCCCCCGCGAACAGCGCCGTGCTGGCCAGCAGTCCGACAAATTGGGGCAGCGCCGCAAATGGATGCGAAGCACGCAGAATCGCATTCGCGGCGAATCCTGGCGGCAGCCAGTGCAGTTGCGACCCAGAGCTGTGCAGAACATTAAGCACCCAACTGTTTCTGCCACCCATGCCGTGCGGCGAACGGCGCTGAAAATTCAGAAACTGAAATCCAACGACGGTCAGCGCCATCAAAGCGCCAAAGATTTCGCGGAAGCGGCGATTCGCCAGCCACCGCTCCAGCCATGCGCCAATCATGCGCATCAAAAACACGTTCATCAGCGCGTAAACGGCGAGAACCACCAGTGCGGGCAGCGCCAGCGCGGACTTGGCCACTCCGATCCCTGCGGCCGCGGCCAGCAAGGCGAGGCAACCCACAATGGTGCTTGCCGTTAGCACGCCGATAACCGTCCGCAGGAACAGGTACCGTCCAAATCGCAGTGGAAAGCGAGTCAGCGAAGAAGGATCGAAATTGGAGACGACCGCTGCAACATTCTGTCCATTCACGCTTACAAACAGCCATAGCAGCGTGATGGCGGCCATGAGTGGGGCCAGCCGCTGTGGATGATTGCCGGCGATCGCCATCCATGCAAGGAATCCGCTGCCGCCAACTGGGCCAATCACCATCAGTGCAAGGAAGGGCCAGACGATCATGCGGACGAGAATGGCGAACGCAAGCCCGACGACTTGGCCTGCGCCTGTAGTCCGCCGGCGAAACGTGCTGTTGATAAAGATTCGCCAGCGCAGCCACGCCACCGCAAGGAGCTGCGCGCTCAGGGGAATGTCCCGCGCCGAGGAAAATGGCGGCTTTTCGGCTATTAGCTCAGCCATGAAAGCTCCTGCTCGGGCGCAGTCGCTGGCGGATTTCCTTCGCGGCTAGTGCCAACGATCTCGAGAAAGATTTCTTCCAGGCTGCGCTGCTTCTCGTCTGAGCGCGCGGCCCCATTCGCATTGGCCTGGCCCGCGCGCAGCTCCTCAAGCGATCCCTGCGCCACTAACTGTCCTCGATGAATGATCGCCACATGCGTACACAACCGTTCCACAATCTCCAGCACGTGCGACGTGAGGAAGACGGTGGCGCCGCGCGCAATCATTCTCTGCAGCATGGCCTTCAGCGTTCCCGCCGCCACTGCATCTACGCCTTCGAACGGCTCGTCGAGAAACAATACTCTGGGCCCATGGATCACCGCCGCCGCCATGGCCAGTTTTTTCTGCATCCCGTGCGAGAAGTCGGTAATCAGTTTCTTGCGCTCATCGGCCAGCTGCATAAACTCCAGCAGCTCCTGCGTGCGTTGGAGCGTGGCGGTGCGATCGAGGCCGTACATACGCCCCACGAATCGCAGGTATTCTTCCGCCGTCAGGCGGCCGAAGAGAGCCATCCCTTCAGGCACGACTCCGATCTGTCTCTTCACTTCCGCTGAGTTCTGCGAAAGATCTTCCCCAAGAATGCGTATGCTTCCCGAGGTCGGCGCCAGCAGGCCAGTCAGCATCTTGATCGTGGTCGATTTGCCGGCGCCATTCGGGCCTAGAAAGCCGAAGAATTGGCCTGCATCCACGCGCAAGTTCACATCCTGAACCGCGGTGAAGTCGCCAAAGAGGCGGGTGAGAGAAGTGGTATCGATTGCGGGCGTTGTCATCGGTCTTTAGAGCCTGCTATTAACTTTCGCGCGGAGCGGCGTTGCAGACGAAAATCGGGCCAGACGAGGCGGAGTCCGAAGGCTTTGGTGGGCCCACAGTCGAGGATGACAACGAAGTTTGGCCCGATTTTCGTCGCAACCCGCAGGGCTGGGGCCAATTTTCCCCATTTCATTGTCGCTCGCCCCTCGAAGATACTCCATATTCGTGGTCCTCGCTCCTCGATCTGAGAAAAACTGGTTCCCAGCGCCGCCCGTGGGAAAGTTAATAGCAGGCTCTATTGACTTGAGACCACGATACACGCTTAAGGTCGCGCACGTCTGTAAAGCTCCGGCGCCCGCGCAGTGGGTTTATATCGATGGTTCTTCACAGGCGCCTCGTGCACAGCGAAGTGGTTTTTCGGTATTCTGTAGTTGAACGCTTGCTAATTTGTCGAACTTGCAAAGGAGAATTTACACATGGCTAAGTCCGTCAAGAAATCAGGCGCCGCGCCGAAGACTGCCGCGAAACCAAGCAAACCCGCTGCGAAGAAGACTGTCGCCTCGGCCAAGACAAACGGGGGGTCGATCTCCCACGATCAGGTCGCTCAACTCGCGCATCGTTTTTTCATCGAGCGCGGCCACACCCATGGTCATCATGAAGAAGATTGGTTCCGCGCCGAGCAGGCACTTCGTTCCATGGCGTCCTGATCGGCTCGGCCCGCTATTTTATTGGCAACGCAACGCCCATCGCGGGCGAATCGCCTGCTGCTGGAATTAAGACTGTAATTTCGCGCTACTGTAAATTCGCCATCAGGCTTTCAAGCGCTGACTTAGGCGGCCGTGTGAGCGACTCCGGCAGCGTGCCCAGCGGCTCGTCTACCACGTTCAACTGATCGATGAACGTCGGCTTCTGAGTATCGATGTAGAAGACGCCGGTGAGGATCTCATTCTTCTCCTGCGCCTCCATCAGTGTGCGCACGGCATTGGCCTTGTCTGTCGGGTCGTAATCCTCAAGCAGTTTGCGCAGGCGCAGTTGCGATCCATCGTGCATCTCCACGTCGTACACTTCGCCCGAACCGTAGTCCACTTCGATGTCGTCGAAGCTGGCCACAAATCCGATTTCGTTGATGGGCTCGTCGTTCTCCTGCAGGAACTTGTAGCTCTTCGTTGAACCCTCGTGGTCGTTGAACGTCACGCACGGGCTGATCACGTCGAGCATAACGGTCCCCTGGTGTGCGATCGCCGCTTTCAACATCGCAAGCAACTGCTTCTTGTCGCCGGAGAAAGAACGCCCAACAAACGTCGCGCCTAACTGGATTGCCAGGGCGCAGGTATCGATGGGAGGCAGCTCGTTGATCACGCCGGTTTTCAGCTTCGATCCGATGTCCGCCGTGGCCGAGAACTGGCCCTTGGTGAGTCCGTACACGCCGTTGTCCTCGATGATGTAGATCATCGGCAGGTTGCGCCGCATTAGGTGGACAAACTGGCCGATGCCGATCGAGGCGGTATCGCCGTCGCCGGAGACGCCGAGCGCCATCATGGTGCGATTGGCCAGCACGGCGCCCGTGGTCACGCTCGGCATGCGCCCGTGCACGCTGTTGAAGCTGAATGAACGATTCATGAAGTAGGCCGGGCTCTTGGACGAACAGCCGATGCCGCTCATCTTCATCACCCGCTCCGGCTCCACGCCCATCTCGAACATCGCGTCAATAATGCGCTCGCTGATTGCGTTGTGACCGCAGCCCGCGCACAAAGTCGATTTGCCGCCGCGGTACTCCATCACTGGCAGGCCAATGTGATTCAATTTTGGGCCCGTGGCCCCACTCGCTGTTGTGGTCGCCATTTTAGAGGCCCTCCTTGGTTGCAAACTCTTCCGTAATGCTGCGCGCGTCGGCCGGCAATCCGTTGTAGTGCAGAATGCTGCGCAGCTTCGCAACCTGCTCTCCAGGCAAATCCAGTTTCAGCAGGCTTGCCAGTTGCCCATCGCGATCCTGCTCCACCACGTACACGCGCTCATGGCTGGCCACAAAGTCGTGAATCTCATGCGCGAACGGATAAGCCCGAATGCGCATGTAGTCCACGCTCAGCCCGTGTTCCTTCTCGATTTGGTCCAGACTCTCGCGCAGCGCGAAGTCTGTGGAACCATACGCCAGGAACCCGATCTTCGAGGTCCCGTTCTTCGTGACCACCGGCGCCGGAATCAGCTTGCGCGCATTTTCGAACTTGCGTGCCAAACGGTCCATCACCTTCTGATACTCGTCAGGCCGCTCGGTGTATCCGGCTGCATCGTCGTGCCCAGATCCGCGCGTAAAGTACGCCGCCTTCGGATGTGCTGTTCCCGGCAGCGTGCGCCAGCCGATCGCGTCGCCATCCACGTCGCGGTAGCGCGCAAAGCTGCCCGCCTTCTTCAGATCGTCGGCGCTGAGCACCTTACCGCGATCCAATGGCTTGTCTGGATACGCAAACGGCTCCGACATCCAGTTATTCATCCCCAAATCCAGATCCGACAGCACAAACACCGGCGTTTGCAGCCGCTCCGCAAGATCGAACGCCGCATAGGCCAGCTCGAAGCACTCCTTCACTGAGCCCGGCAGCAGAACCACGTGCTTGGTGTCGCCATGCGAAAGGAACGCCGTCGAAAGCAAATCGGACTGCTGCGTGCGCGTGGGCATGCCCGTCGAAGGCCCGCTGCGCTGCACATCGAAAATCACTCCCGGAATCTCCGCATAGTAGCCCAGCCCCGCAAACTCGCCCATCAGCGAGATGCCCGGCCCTGAAGTGGACGTCATTGCCCGCGCGCCCGCCCAGCCCGCGCCCAGAACCATGCCGATCGCGGCCAGCTCGTCCTCGGCCTGCACCACGGCAAACGTCGCCTTGCCTTCCGGCGTCACGCGAAATTTCTTCAGCAAGTCCGTGGTCGCCTCAACCAGCGAAGTCGACGGTGTAATCGGATACCACGCCACCACCGTGACCCCCGCGAACACCGCGCCCATGCCGCACGCCGCATTGCCATCGATGATGATCTTGCCCTTGGTCTGGTTCATCCGCTCGATGAAGTACGGATCCTGCTTGGTGAACTTCGTCTTCGCGTACTCGTATCCCGCCTGCACCGCGCCGAAGTTCAGTTCGAAGACCTTCTGCTTTTTGGCAAACTGCTTGCGCAGCCCGGCTTCCACCACTCCCAGATCGATCCCCAGAAGTTGCGCTACCGTGCCCACGTACACCATGTTCCTTACCAGCTTGCGCAGCTTGGCTTCGGGGCAAATCGAGATCGTGATCTTGTCGAACGGCACCGGGTAGCAGACCACATCGTCGCGGTACTGCTTCAGGTTCAGGCTCTCTTCGTAGATCGCCACGCCGCCAGCCGGCAGGGACAGAATGTCCTCGCGCGCCGTCTCGGGATTCATCGCCACCAGCACGTCCGACTCGCGCTTACGCGCCACGTAGCCGTCCTTGCTTGCACGGATCGTGAACCATGTCGGCAGCCCGGCGATGTTCGATGGGAACAGGTTCTTCCCGCTCACGGGAACTCCCATTCCAAAAATGCTCTTCAGCAGCACGCTGTTCGCAGACTGCGATCCCGATCCGTTGACCGTGGCTACATTGATGGTGAAGTCGTTAACGATGCGCTGATTCGCGCTGCTTTCGCCCTGTTCCTGACCCAAGGCAAGGTGTCCAGTCGCCATTTGGCGGGATTCCCTTCCAATAATTTGTGACCGATTTACGGGCGCCGGCCAACTCCTCTACAGTGCACTGTTCCTTGCGCCACAATATGTGATTATAGTCACTTTCTTGTTAACACCGTCCCACACAGCGCCACAAAGGTAACCCCCTTGTTCACCCTCCTTCGAGCGAGCCAGTCTTGGGCCGAGCTACCGCATAACAGTTTTGTTTTCATTGTGATGCACTAACCATACCCGCCGCCTTATCCGCAGCCGCCGCTCCCGGGGCCTCATTCGGATCGCTCTTCCTTAAGGTGATGCACAAAAAACTGAAAGCTAACGGCTGACGGCTGAAAGCTGCCTTTCCGCATCCCTCTTCCATCGCGCAATCAGCGCCAGCGCAATCACCACCAGCGCCAGCGTCAGTCCAATCCACAATCCGTAAATCCCCCACTTCAATCCGAAACAAAGGAAAAACCCGAGCGGCAATCCCAGCACCCAATACCCCACAAGGTTCGCCCACATCGGCGCGCGCGTTTCGCCCAGCCCGCGCAGCGCGCCCGTGCTCACTGTCTGGATTCCGTCGAACACCTCGAACGCCGCCACAATTGCCAGCAGTCCCGGCCCCACCGCCAGCACGCGCGCATCGCTCGTGTACAACTCGATCAACGGCCGCGGCCACACCAGCAGCACCACCGCCGCCAGCAGCATAAAGCTCGTGCCCAATCCCAGCGCCAGCCATCCCGCTCTCCGCGCGCGCGCCGCATCTCCCGCGCCCACCGCGTGCCCCACGCTCACCGCCGCCGCGGCTGAAATCCCCAGCGGCACCATGTACGTCACGCTCGCGTAGTTCAGCACAATCTGGTGCGTAGCCAGCGCCACCGGCGTCAGGTACCCCGCGGAAAACGTCGCCAGGTTCCACGCGCCCACCTCCAGCAGAATCTGTCCCGCCGCCGGAGCGCCCAGCTTCACAAGCCGCTTCAGCCGCGCCGCCTGCGGTCCCGCCCAGTGCCGGAACAGCGGATGCCCGCGCCTGCGCTCGTATCTCCACGCGAAGCCCAGCAGCGCCAGCGCCATCGTCACGCGCGCAAACACCGTCGAAATCGCCGACCCGTTCACGCCCAGCGCCGGCATCCCCAGCTTGCCGTAGATCAGCACCCAGTTCAGGAACCAGTTCACCAGGTTCGCCGCCACGTACGTCACGGTAATCACACGCACCTGGCCCACGCCCTGCAAGTACCGCCGCGACGCTCCATAGAGCAGCAGCGGCAGCGTGCCCCACAGCAACCATCCCATGTAGCCGCTCGCCGGCGCAGCAACTTCCGCCGCAATCCCAAACCGCGCAAAGAAGAAGCTGACCAGCGCGATCCCCGCCATAATCGGCACGGCCGCAATCGACGCCAGATACACGCCCTGCGCCAACCACCTGTGGCACTCGTCGTGATCCTTGCGTCCGTAGGCCTGCGCCACCAGCGTGTCCAGCCCCAGTAGCAGCCCCATGCCAAACATGCTCGGTGTATAGCAAACGGCGTTGCCCACGGCCACGGCCCCAATCGCCGCCGGACCCAGCCTGCCCACCATGATGGTGTCGACCACGCCCATCAGCATCCAGCCCAGCTCGCTCAGCACTACAGGAACCGCGAGCACGACCATCGCGCCCAGCTCCCGCCGCCACTCCGCCCTCACCTGACCCATCACTCCAATGTATCGGCCGGGTCGAGAGGCAGGGACCGAGAAGTCAAGGACCGAGGGACCAAGCGCCGGTGAGTTAGCCGGGCTAGCGGCGTTGGGGAGCATTGATTTGTACGCCCAGCGGACGTACAATGATCGGAGAGTGGGGCACGGGAGGGCGGGATGGTTCGGAGCGGGGCATTGGCGAGGACGGACGAAGAGCGCAGGCGCAGCATGCGGCTCGGGTTTCGTGTGCATTCCGGAACAAAGGTGCTGGTGGAACGCGCCGCGGCGCTGGAGCGGCGGAGCCTGACGGATTTCTGCCTGATGGCGTTGACGGAGGCAGCACAGCAGACGATCACGCGGCATGAGAGCCTGGTGCTTTCCGAGCGCGACCGGGCGGTTTTCTTCGATGCACTGGTTCATCCGCCGAAGCCGAATGCACGGTTGCGCCGCGCATTCCGTTTGGCTAAGGAACGAGTTGCCCCCTGATGGAAACGGCGCAAGCGGGCCTCTTCAGGATTGAACCGCTGGGGAAGCAGCACGACCGCGATGCATTCCAGTGCGGAGTCGAAAGCCTCGACAACTATTTGAAGACGCAGGCCTCGCAGGATATGCGGCGCAAGGCGAATGCCGTGTTCGTCCTGGTTCCCGAGCCCGCACCGGGAACGATTGCGGGATACTTCACGCTGTGCGCGTGCGGCCTTGCGCCGGGAACGATCCCACAAGAGGCCGGCAAACATCTTCCCCGCTATCCGCAGGTGAGCGCAACGCTGCTCGGACGGCTTGCCGTGAAATCGGAGCTGCAAGGGCGTGGGCTCGGCTCCGTTCTTCTCGCGGAGGCTTTGCGCAAGGCGTACGGGAATGCCGCCGTGGTTGGGTCGTCCATGCTCGTTGTGGATGCGATTGACGAGCGGGCGGCGGAGTTTTACCGGGCTCACGGATTTATGCGATTGCCGGAGTCAATGCGCCTGGTATTGCCGATGCGGACGATTGACGGTTTGGTTGCAGGGAGCCGCCTCTAGCTCATTGCAGCGTCCGCCTCGCTTCGCCGTTCATATCGCTTCACCTGAGGTCAGCAAATGCCAAGTTCAATATATCCAGCTCACGAAGCCCTGAATCCGTTCTTTGAGGTTGTAATGAAGGGCCTGAGCGGGCTTGTCGATGGCGAGCATTATTTCGACACGTTTGCCGACGACGCAATCTTCGAGTCCCGTTATCACTTCCCGGGCTGGCCTCTCATCATTCGAGGGCGCGCCAATCTGGTCGCTAGCCTTGCCGGATACGGCAAAACCATCCGCGTTCACTCCGGCGACGCGCTCGTCGCCCACCGCAGTCAGGATCCTCGCGTCGTGATCCTCGAATACGAAGTGCACGGCAAGATTCTTGCAACCGGCGCGCCCTACGACAACAGGCTGATCTCCGTCGTCACAATTGAGAACCGAAAGATCGTCCATTGGAGAGACTACATGGACTCTCTAGCTGCCTGGACGGCTCTGAATCCCGCGAAGTGATGGAATCCGCCGCCGCTGCCATTCCCGTCGTTTCCCAAATCAGGAGCGCTCAACTCACCGCCGGGTCATCCCGGCGGAGCGCGCTTGGGGCCCCACGCCAGCGGGGTAGCGGCTCGCCGCTGGGGGGAGTCGAGGGACCTGCTTTTGCTTTTCGCGACCTTCAACCACCACAACCAAATCGGGTGGCCCATCCTAGCTTCGCTAGGGTGGGATAGCACAAACCCAATTCGCCGAGTTTTGTATCAGGCCTTGGCTGGTAGGTTGAGCATTCATTCCCGACTGCCGCAAACCCTTCGGGCCTCAGTTGAAGGGTACGGGCTTCAGCCCGTACGTCACGGGCTTCAGTTGAAGGGTGCGGGCTTCAGCCCGTACATCACCCTCCACCCGTTCTTAAAACAGAAAAGTACGCGGCGAAGCCGCGCTTAAATCGACACTCCAACCCGCCCCGAAGATCGCAGAACCCTTGCCGACTTCTGGGGGGTGATAGTCGCCGGACAACGCCCTGGTGCCGACTTGAGTTCCCTATTTCCCTCTTTTGTGGGCATCATTTCCTCCACTCACGGCCCAATTTCGATGTGTGATCCGTCGTCAGTTTTTCTTGTTTGGAAATCAGAGCTCCCATCGCATGATTTCCACCACCTCAACAAGCAGAGAATAATCTCGGAAGGTTATGTAAAAAAGGAGAGTATTTAGTATTTCTATCAAATAGTCGGAGTTCTTACCCAAACGGTTGGTTATCGAGCTAAATGTACAGATTGGTAACCTTAATGAACACTACGTACTCCATTGAAACAAAGATATTAAGAAGTTCACAGCAGAGGATGCATTGATTAGTTGAGTCGAGTGCATTGCAAGAAATAACTTCAAATAAATAAGTAAGTTGCATACAAAATCGGTCATTTTTTGCACAACACGCTAAACCCTACCGAATGGCTCTCTAATGGCCATGCTATACTTTGCTTATAGAAGTGATGGAAATCATGCGATGGGAGTTCTGATGGCCGACCGGGATGATCTGAATTTGGCTAGCGAGTTGAGGGTCATTCGGCGGTTGCTCGCACTTTCTCTAATCGAAGGGAAGAAGAATCGTGACCAGATTGCGACCTTGGCAGCTGCGGGAATGGATCGCCATGAGATCGCGGAGCTAGTTGGCACGACGGCGAACACGGTCAGCGTGGAGATTTCGAATCTTAAGAAGCGCAAATCGGAGGGACAAGGTGGCAGAAGGGGCTAATGGAACTACGTTGGAGAAGACTCTAAAGGCGTTGCTTCTGATTCAAATGGGGGCAATGAAGCAGAAGGAGCAGATCGCGCTTTTAGACAAGGCGGGATTTGGGCAGATGGAAATCTCACGTTGCGTAGGATCGACTCCGGGCGCCGTTAGCGTTCGGCTCGCCGAAATTCGGCGCGGACGAAAAGCTCAGGATCGCAAAAACAAATAGCTGGGGGTAATTGGACGTGTCAGATCAAGACGTGTATCGAAAGTGGACTCCGGTCATTGCCCGTTCGCTCGCCTACTTGTGCGTCCAGGTCGGAGAGCTAAAAGATAAGGGACTCACAGAGAAAGCGGCATTCCTGGAAGCGGCAGGCGTCGACCGAAAGGATGTTGCTGCAATGCTCGGGACGACCTACGGATCAATCAGCGAATTGCTCAGCAAGGCGAATCGAGAGAAGAAGGGAGGCAAAAGGAAAAATGCCAAAGGGAAAAAGCGGTAAAACGGGAGCGACTGAACCGCTCTCAGCGTACGACAAGATTGCGCGGCTGTTGGGCCTCCTCGCCGTGAAGGACAAGACCGACTCCGCCGATAAGGTGGTCCTCCTGCAAGGAGCGGGTTTCCTGACGCCGGAGATCGCTTCGATGCTCGATATTAGCGAGAACAATATCAATGTGATTAACTTCAGAACGTCGCAACAAGAAGAGCGGCGACAAATCAACAAAGAAGTAAAGAAGCAGTGACGTATGCCCAAAATCAACCAAAAATTGTTGGAGAGGCTGAAGTCTGAGCTCAACGTCAGCACGCCGCGAATCTACCAAATCATAGCGGAAAAAGCCTCAGACACTTTGCTTGACCGTCATCTGGCTGCCTTGGTTGTTGCCTCCGACAAGGGCATCAACATTCAGAAGTATTCGACACCCGAGGAGAGAGCACAGATCAGAAGCGGCGGGCGTTCGATTGGCGGCGGGCTAGAACCAGCTCAGCCCCAAAAGACCCATTTGCCGAGCGGATTGGAGCCGATATACGCGAAACCGGTCAAGGCGAGGCGACTCTCCAAACCCGCGAAAACTAAGGATAACTCAGTTTTCGTGGTGCACGGCCGCAACGAGGCGCTCCGGCGGTCGCTATTCGATTTCCTGCGCGCGCTCGGGCTCAAACCGCTGGAATGGGCAAAGGTTGTGCTCATGGCAAAAAAGAACAATCCCTACGTGGGCGACATCCTCGACGACGCGATGGCAAAGGTGCAAGCGGTCATAGTTCTGTTTTCGCCGGACGACGAAGCCAAGCTTAAGGCGGAATTCATCTCACGCAGCGATGGAGCAAGCGAGAAGAACCTTCGAGGCCAGCCGAGGCCAAATGTTCTCTTCGAGGCGGGTCTAGCGTTAGGGAGGCACCCAGACAAAACAGTCCTCGTGGAGGTCGGCAAACTTCGGAAGTTTAGCGACATTGCTGGTAGACACGTCGTGAGACTAACAGACGACTACAACAAGCGGAACGACCTCGCTAACAGGCTGGAAAAGCTTGGGTGCAAGGTCGACAAACAGGGCACGGACTGGACTACGGCCGGAGACTTCAAGATTTCCTAGGGTTATCGCGCAGGTCCAGGCTACCTTCGTTCCGCGCCGTGATGCGTCGCACCGTCGAGTCCCCTTAACGACTCGAATTGCTGATAACCCGTGAATTCGTCGAAGGGCAAAACGACGCAGATCGCGTTCTGGTAAATGGGGCGCCAGGGCTGCTGCGATCAAAAAGCGCCCGCCCCGCCCTTGCCCTTAACGCTCGTCAAGTCCCGCGCCCCGCATCCGGAAGCCTCCAATCCTCCCAACCCCCTGATCCCACACCACTTCCCCAGCGCAAATTTATTTGCCCAAGTTTGCCGATCATTATCCCCCTTTGGCGCATTATGGTCTCAAGAATTCCAAAAACCAGGCTTTCTTCGCGGCGGATCACACCCGCCGCTTTCGTTCTTGGGCTCAAATTCAATCCGAACGCTCGCCTCAGAGTCGGGCACTCGCAAAAGCCCTTTGCTCGCTGGACTTTGCGCCGAACTCGAATCGCTTCAGTATTTTTGAGCGATCGCTCGCCGCAACCGGCCATCTGTGAGGATTTTGCGCGAAATGCGTATATGAGGGACGGGGGGAGGGGTACCCAGCATGTTGAAGGAATGTCGTTTCGTCAAGGCCAACGGACTCAAGTGTGGATCGCCCGCTTTGCGCGGCTCGCCGTTTTGCTATTTCCACGCTCGCACCCGCGTCTATGTCCCCCGCCGCCTTCACACCGGCGAAAAGGTCTTCGAGGTGCCACCGCTTGTCACCACCGCCGGCATCCACGAGGCGCTCGACGCCATCTTCCAGGCGCTCGCCTGCGGCAATATCGACTCCAAGCGCGCCGGCAGCCTTCTCTATGCGCTCCAGATCGCCCAGAAGAACCTCGAGACAACTCCGTCGCTCGCCCGAAATCCCATCCAGTCCGGGCAGCCGCCGGTCCCTGATCTCTGAATTCTTCCTTCGTTCCCTTGTTCCCTTGTTCCCTCGTTCCTTGTTCCCTTGTTCCCTCGGTCCCTCGGTCCCTGCTCTACGGCCTGACGATCATCTTTCCAACGCCGTCGCGATATTGGCTGGCGATCTGAAACGCTTCATCGATACGATCGATCTGCCGCGTGTGGGTAAGCAAAGGCGCAAACCACGCGGCGTGCGCGCCCAACAGCTCGAGCGCCTCTTCCGTCTCGTGGTTCGATCGGCGCACGTTGAACAGCGTCAGCTCCTTGCACCGCATGGCCGACGCATCCACCTGCACGAACGCTCTAGTATGAATTCCGGTCAGCACCACGCGGCCTGCGTTGCGCGTGATTTGAGCGGCCTGGCTGGTGGTTTCTTCTCCAGCCGCGCAGTCAATCGCACAGTCCACGCCGCGCTGCCCCGTTGCGCGGAGAATCTCCTCGATCGCTTCGCCGGGCTCGAGCACGACGTCGGCGCCAATTCCGCGAGCCAGCTCGCGGCGGTGCGCCAGCCGTTCCACGGCCCAGATGCGTCCTGCCTGCTTGGCTTTGAGCGCGGCAATCGTCAAAAGCCCGATCGGTCCCGCGCCAATCACCGCAACCGATTCGCCCGGGCTGATCGACGCCAGGCGCAAAGAATGGATCGCAACCCCCAGCGGCTCGGCCAGCGCCGCTTCGCCGTACGACATCGCGCCGGGGATGGGAAGAAAGTTGGCCACGGGCAGGTTCACCAGCTCGCGGAAAAAACCGGGATGGTTCGGCGTGCTCAGGAAGCGAATGTTCGCGCAGACGTTGTGGTGCCCGCTCAGGCAGAACTCGCAGTGGTAGCAATAGAGCGCGGGCTCAAGCGCTCCGCGGTCGCCCGCGGCGAGGCCCGTCACTCCGGCGCCCGCCTTCACAATCCTTCCCGCCGGCTCGTGTCCCAGCAGCATCGGGTACACATTGGCTCTGCCGCCAACCGCGCCCTCTCTATAGGCATGCATATCTGACCCGCACACCCCCACGGCTTCGACTCTGACCTGCACTTCGCCCGGTCCGGGATCTTCGATTTCCATATCGGTGAGCCGGAATGTCAGGGGAGCAATCAGTTCCGCAGCGCGCATCGAATCCTCTTCCCCACACACGATACTTCATCCGCGCGCGGGAATAAAGCCCGACCGGCCGGCCGACGGTGCTCGCGAGATTACGGTCCCCGATCCAGGCGTGCCCACAATACTATTTGCTTAAGCGATACGCCCTGCCGTGCCAAATCTGGTTCCGTGGTATAGAACTCTGATTAGCCCAGTGCGCAACTTCGAGAAAACCCGAACCGAGTTTCAGGAGATACTCGCCAAGCCCATTCGCGAACTCGGGCTCAAACTCGAGGGCTCTCCGCTCGAACGATTCGTTCAGCAGCTTTATCGCGAACTTGAAGCCAAGGGAATCCACAAGTTCCGCCCCCTTTGTTATCTCACCGATGAATGGGGATGTCCCTCCGGCGAGCCCGTCATCGGCATTCCGTTCTATCTGGCCAACCCCGACTTGGCAAAGCTTGAGCGCGATATGAACGATCTGGAAGACGCTCGCGAGATCATGATGTACATGCGTCATGAGGCCGGACACGCATTCAATTACGCGTACCAGCTCTACAAGTCAGCCGATTGGCGCAATCTCTTCGGTCCGTTTCGGCGCGCATACCGCGATAACTACCGCCCCATCCCGTTCTCGAGGAAGTATGTTCGCCACATGGCCGGGTGGTACGCGCAGAAGCATCCGGATGAAGATTTCGCTGAAACGTTCGCCGTCTGGCTTACGCCTCGCTCGCAATGGCGAAAGCGCTACAAAAGCTGGGACGCGCTGGCCAAGCTCAAATTCGTCGATCGCATGGCGCGAAAAGTCGGAGATGTCGAACCCATCCGGCGTCGCGGCCGCACCGACATCACCGTCGATGAGATGGAAGCGACGGTTGGCGAGTTCTATCGTCTCACCCTGCCGGAGGAGATTCCCGTCGAGGAGCTCGCGCTTGATACCGACCTCGCCGACATCTTCAATATCTCCCGCCGGCGGCGTAACGGCGTGCGCCCCGCTCATGAGATGTTGCACCAGCATCGCAAAGCTGTTGTCGACAAGGTTGCGTATTGGAGCGGCGTGCAGCGCCCCGTCGTCAAACGGCTCGTCGAATCCATATGCAAGCGTGTTGAGGACCTGGGCCTGCGCGTGGACGTTCGACGCGAGTCCGAGTACCTCACGGAGTTCACCGTGTACACCACCGCGCTCTCCATGAATTACCTGATCCGCGGGAAGTTCATTCACCCCTGAGGAGTGCCGGCTGCCGTCGTCACTCGGATTGGAGGTCGCATGACTGGAACGAAGCTGAAAGTCACAGTGCTTTACGACTTGTGGGAAGAAGAACCTGTCGAAGTGGAAGAGGAAGCTCCTCCGCCGCGCAAGCGCAAGGGGCAAAAGAAACGCAAGAAGAAGCCCGTTAAGCACGACCGCGAGGAAATCTTCGAAGCTTTGGAGAAGCTCGGTCATGAGCCGTCGTATCATGTTCTCGACGGCCGCCCGCAATCGCTGCTCTCGCTGGCCAAATGCAGCGCCGATCTCATCTTCAACCTCACCGAATCCTATGCGGGCGACGACACCAAGGAGATGCACGTCGATGCATTCCTCGATCTTCTCGAAATCCCCTACACCGGCGCCGGACCCCATGCGGTCATCCTTGCCCAGGACAAATCCATCGCCAAAAAGATGTTCGCATTTCACGGCATCAAGTCGCCCTACTTCGCCACGGCCTGGCGCGGCACCATCGACCACGCGCACGACATCGCCTTCCCGCTCATCGTAAAACCCACCTCCGAAGATGGATCCATCGGCATCGGTGCCGATGCCGTCGTCAACAGCGTCAAGGAGTTGATGGAGCGTATCGCCTACATTCAATCCGAATTCGACTCTCCTGCTTTGATCGAGGAGTACATCGAAGGCCGCGAAATCTACGCCGCCATCCTCGGCAGTTACGAGACCGCGCATGCACTTCCGCTGGTCGAGCTTGACCTTTCCAGGCTTCCCAAGGGCGTGCCCCGCATCGCCAGCCAGGATGTGAAATTCGACAAAGACACTGAAGCCTACAAGCTCACCAAATCGGCCATCGCCGAAGACCTCGACGAAGAAACCGAAGCCCGGCTCACTGAGACCGCCATCAAGGCCTACCGCGCCGTCAAGCTTCGCGATTACGGTCGCATCGATATGCGCCTATCCAGCAAGGGTGACGTTTATGTCATCGAAGCCAATCCCAACCCATGGCTTTCCAGTGGGCAGGAGTTTGCCATGGCTGCGAGGAAATCCGGCCTCTCCTATACCCAAATGATCGGTGAGATCGTGGACCTTGCCATGTCTCGGTACGCCTGAAAGTCGGCAAAAACTTCAGGTCACTGCTTACGATCTTGCCTCCTGCACTCCGGGACGCGGTTGCTTCCTTTTAGCGCGCAGCAAAAACTCCCCGGAACTTTGGCGATCATTTCCGCGTTGAGCGGATACTCGTTCCGTCTTGCGCAGCCGGACTGGGCTGGCCCCCGCGCGCGAACTCCTTTTGTTGCTTCCATGTGTGCAATTTTGACCATAAGAATGAGACCAAAGCGCCCCGGCACGCAAGTCCTCACAGGCGTATCATTGCTTTAGCAGCCCGTTTTCGCCTTCTCGCCTTCGGCACTCCAGGCTTCGCTCCAGACGAGCATCTTTCAAGCACACAACAGGACGACTGGAGTCGCCATGAGCCTCATCAGGCAAAGCGATGTGAAGAACCACCTGTCTCCGCGTTTCCGCACGAAGATCCATCTGCACCAGCCCGAGAGCCAGCCCGATGCAACCGGTTTTTCCAGGGCCGAGCCGGAAAAAATCCAGGCGACAGCGTCGGCCTTTACCGCGGATTTCGTAGCAGAACATTCGGCCCATGACGAAGCTGCCGCTCCAGGCGGTCATTTGCCCGGCTCCTTCCGCCCTGAGACGCCCAAAGTAGCGAAAAGCGCGCGAGCGTGACGCCGCACTCAGTTTTCCTGCGCAAGGACTGCGTTCTTCCGGCACCGCTGGACCCCCTCACGGAACCGGTTGGCGAAAACTGGACGCGTGTGGAAGAGATCCCGTCGGCGGTTTTTGACACGATGATTCGCCAGAAGGGCTGGCACTTCATGCAGGTGGACCACCCCTGCACCCGAAAAGGTCTGGGGCTGACAGAGAAAAATGCGGCCAGGCGAGCGTTGGCCCGTGCCCTGAACGGAGTCGGGAGGCGATTCAACGCCACCGAGCTGATTGACGTTCAGGCCACAAAATACCCGGGCTTTTACGTCGCCAGCGTCACCCTGCAACCGCGCCAGATCCAGCAATACACATGGCTGGAGATTTCAGGAGACTGGCATCGACTGGCGGTGCCCGTTCGATAAACCAGGCGCCAGAGAGCAGAAGGTCTGAACACTGAGTTCTGTTCCAGGTGCACGCACAAACATCCATGCTGCGCGTTTCAAGCGAGGATCGAATCAGGAAGAGAGGTTAGGATGACTTTCCCCGAGATCATGAATTCCGAGGTAAATGCAGGAACAAGCGGCGCATCGGCTTCTTTGCCCATCGCATTCAAAGCCAGCCGCCTGCCTCTGCCCACCCGTATCGCTTTTATTGGAAATTACCTGCCGCGCGAGTGCGGCATCGCTACATTCACCACCGACCTGTGTACCGCGCTTGCAGCCGAATACGGCGAAGGCCGCCTGTTCGCCATTCCCGTCAACGATCCCGATTCAAGCTACGACTATCCGGAACAAGTGCGCCTGGAACTGACGCAGGAGGACATCGCCTCCTATGAACGAGCCGCCGATTTCCTCAACTTCAACAGCAACGATCTGGTCTGCCTGCAGCATGAATACGGCATCTACGGCGGCACTGCCGGCCGCTACATTCTCGCCTTGCTGCGCCGATTGAAAATGCCGCTGGTCACTACGCTGCACACGGTCCTGCGCGAACCCGACGCAAATCAACGGATCGTGCTTGAAGAGATTGCGCAGCTCTCCGATCGCCTCGTCGTCATGAGCGAGCTCGCTGCCCAACTGTTGCGCGAAGTCTATGGGGTTCCCGGCGGAAAAATCGATGTCATCCCTCACGGCGTCCCCGACATGCCATTCATCGACCCCAACTACTTCAAGGACAAGTTTGGCACGGAAGGCAAGTCCGTTTTGCTCACCTTCGGTTTACTCTCTCCGAACAAGGGAATCGAGAATGTGATTCGCGCGCTGCCGGCAATTCTGGCGCGGCATCCGAACGTGGTGTATATCGTCTCCGGAGTCACCCATCCCCATATCCGAAAGCGCGACGGCGAGCGCTACCGTGAAGAGTTGCAGGCGCTGGCCGCCGAGCTTGGCGTTTCCTCCAATCTGATTTTGAACAATCGCTTCGTAAGCACTGAAGAACTGATCGAGCACGTCGGCGCCGCGGATATCTACATAACGCCCTACCGGCAGGAGGCGCAGATCGTCTCCGGCACGCTGGCCATAGCGCTTGGAGCCGGCAAAGCAATTATCTCCACGCCCTATTTGCACGCCAGGGAGCTGCTTGCGGACAAGAGAGGCGTCCTTGTCCCTTTTGACAATCCGGAGGCCATTGCGGAATCGGTTGTCGCGCTCCTCGAGAACGACGCGGAGCGCCATGCGATGCGCAAGCGAGCCTATCTGCACTCGCGTGGAACAACGTGGCCGACGACTGCGCATGCCTACATGGCGACTTTCCAGCGAGCGCGATTCGAGCGTTCGTTGCAACCCCGGGCCACTCATCCGGACGATGCCGCACTTGAGCTTACTGTCCCGACGGAGCACCTGCCGGCTCTGAACACCAATCATCTGTTCACCATGACCGACGACACTGGCATGTTGCAGCACGCGATCTTCTCCGTGCCCAACACCCGCGAAGGCTATACCACCGACGACAACGCACGGGCGCTGATCGTGTCCACGCTTTTGAATGAGAACGTCGGATTCACGCACGGGGAAGACCATCTCAATCTCTCGCGCCGCTACCTGGCTTTTCTCTGGCTGGCATTCAACTCCGATATTGGGCGCTTCAGGAATTTTCTCGACTACAACCGCAAGTGGCTTGAGGACGTTGGCTCTGAAGACAGCCATGGGCGCGCGTTGTGGGCCCTGGGTTCGGTGCTCGGCCAGTCGCGGAATGCGGGAATGCGGGGAGCCGCAGGAAGGCTCTTTGAAGCTGCCGTGCCCGCGGTTCTGAAATTCTCGAGCCCGCGCGCGTGGGCATTCAGCGTTCTAGGATTGCAGGCCTATCTCGACTGGTTCCCCGGCGACAGGGCGATGCAGATCGCTCGCAACGCGCTTGCCAATCGCCTGCTGGATGTTTATGAGCGCAGCCGCTCCGACAAGTGGCATTGGTTTGAGAAAAGTCTTGCCTACTCCAATGCGCGGCTACCGCAGGCGCTCATCCTGGCAGGCGGGCGAAGCAAGAACAGGAAAATGCTCGCGGCGGGAATCGAGTCGCTGGAATGGCTGGTCGCTGCTCAGCATTGCGGCGACCCTGAGATCTTTGTGCCCATCGGCTCCAGCGGCTTTTTCGGCGAGGGCGGCGAGAAGCCTCGCTTCGATCAGCAGCCCGTCGAGGCATGCGCCACCATCTCCGCTTGTCTTGAGGCATACAGGCTCACGCGCGAGGATCGTTGGGTCGACGAAGCCGATTGCGTCTTCCGTTGGTTCCTCGGCAAGAACGATCTGCAGGTGCCGCTCTACGACGCAACAACCGGCGGATGCAGAGACGGACTTCATCCCGACCGCGTCAATGAAAATCAGGGAGCGGAATCAACGCTCTCGTTCCTGATGGCGCTCCTGGAAATGCAGCGAGCAAATGGGTCCCACGCAGAATCCACGTACCAGGAAATGAGCATCTCCCTTTGACTCCAATCATTCACCCGCCGGATTTCCCGGAGGCATCTGCATTAGAACTGCCGCACCCTGGAGCATGTATCGATCTTCCATTGCTCACGCGCTACTCCGACAATCCGATTCTGAGCGGGCACGACTGGCCCTATGCCGTGAACAGCGTCTTCAACCCGGCGGCCGTGCTTCTGCCCGACGGAGACACTCTGCTGCTTTGCCGCGTTGAAGATCGCAGCGGCCTGTCGCATCTGGGCGCGGCACGTTCAGAGAACGGAATCAACGGATGGCGCATCGATCCCCAGCCAACGCTCATGGCCAATCCGCGCGACTTCCCAGAAGAAATCTGGGGCATCGAAGATCCCCGCATCACCTACGTCCCGGAGCTCGAGCAATATGCCGTCGCGTACACGTCATTTGCCCGGGGCGGTCCGGGAGTTTCCCTCGCGCTCACCAAAGACTTTCGCACCTTTGAGCGATTCGGCGTGATCATGCCGCCCGAAGATAAGGACGCCGCCCTGCTGCCGCGAAGAATCAACGGCTACTGGGCCATGATCCATCGCCCCATGACCACGACCGGCGCGCATATGTGGATCTCTTACTCCCCCGATCTGCGCCATTGGGGCAGCCACAAAATCATGCTCGAGGCTCGTCGCGGCGGATGGTGGGACGCGAACAAGATTGGCCTGTGTTCTCCGCCCATCGAAACGGCCAAGGGCTGGCTGGTCATCTACCACGGCGTGCGGGTTACGGCCTCGGGAAGCATCTATCGCCTCGGCCTCGCCCTCTTTGACATCAACCAGCCGGAGATTTGCCTGCAACGCGGAAACTCATGGATCTTTGGTCCCGAAGCTCCTTACGAGCGCGTTGGAGATGTGCACGACGTGGTGTTTCCCTGCGGCCAAACCATCGGCGCCGACGGCGACACCATCAGTCTCTATTACGGAGCAGCCGATTCCAGCATCGCTTTAGCCACAGCGAGCCTTCGTTGCCTTCTCACATGGCTCGATGCAAATTCGAGCGCCGGAGACGGGACCGAGCCGTGATCGACGCCATCGCTACGATGAAAGGAACTTCTCCATGAGTGCTGATGCAACTTTCTGGCCGAGCTGGTTACCACGTGTCATGTGGATACGGAGAAGGTGCCCTAGCTGCGCTTGCGAACAATTCAAACCGGCCGAGTTGCGCCCTTACGATTTCATCCTCGCCTTATTTTTGCTCCATCCCGTTCGCTGCAAGTTTTGCTGGCGCCGCTGCTACTGGATCTCACTTCGGCCCGCGGAGTGAGCATCCACCAACACGATTCCGGTCCCACTTCGAACGATCTTCTCGGACGCCTGATCGCGAAACACGCCCACGCGGCGCCGTTCGATCAAGCAGCCTCGCCCGATCCAGTCGCTGCCGAAAGCGCGCTCTCGGTGCAGAACGATGTCGAGGAAATCGAAAATGCGCTGGCCGTCGAAGAGGGCATGAACCGCCAAGCCCCCGAATAGAGGGTGCCCTATATCGGCGCCGAACCAGCCCTCGGGCTCTCAATTTCTTCTTACCCTCACAGCCCCGTCATCTGTTCCAGCTTCTCCGGATACCGTGCCCCTTCGATGCTGATTTTCGAGGCCGCGCCCTCAATCTCCCGCAGATCGCCCGGCGTGAGTTGCACTTCGACTGCTCCAATGTTCTCCTCCAGCCGATGAAGCTTGGTCGTGCCTGGAATCGGAACGATCCACGGCTTCTGCGCCAGCAGCCAGGCGAGGGCGATCTGTGCTGGCGTCGCCTTCTTCCGCGCGGCAATTCTGCCCAGCAGGTCGACGAGCGCTTGGTTCGCCATGCGAGCCTCCGGCGTAAAGCGCGGAATCGTGCTGCGGATGTCGGCTTTGTCGAACGCCCTGCTTTCGTCGATCTTTCCTGTCAGAAAGCCTTTGCCCAGCGGGCTGAACGGGACGAACCCGATTCCCAGTTCCTCGAGCGTGGGAATGACCTCCTCCTCAGGCTTCCGGTACCACAGCGAGTATTCGCTTTGCAGCGCGGTCACAGGCTGCACGGCATTCGCGCGGCGAATTGTCTGCGCGCCCGCTTCAGAAAGGCCAAAGTGCCTCACCTTGCCCTGCTCGATCAGCTCCTTCACCGCGCCTGCAACCTCTTCGATCGGCACTTCGGGGTCGACGCGATGTTGATAGAACAGGTCGATCACGTCGGTCCTGAGCCTCTTCAACGAAGCCTCTGCCGCTTCCTTGATGTGTTCAGGATGGCTGTTCAGTGCCGTCGCGCCGTAGCTTCCATCAGGATTGAGATTGAATCCGAACTTGGTGGCAATCATCACCTTGTCGCGAACAGGCGCGAGCGCCTCACCCACCAGCTCCTCATTCGTGAAGGGACCATAGACCTCGGCCGTATCGAAAAACGTCACGCCGCGGTCCACGGCCGCGCGGATCAGCGAAATCATCTCCGGCACGTCTTTCGGAGCGCCATAGCTGAAGCTCATGCCCATGCATCCGAGTCCCATCGCCGACACTTCCAGATTGCTTTTTCCCAGTTTGCGTTTCTGCATTGATTCCCATCCTGTACCTTGACTTGTGCTCGCAATCATCACTTGCACAATCCAAAGGTAGCCGAAGCCGTCGTCCGGCCGCTTTCCCGATCCTGCCTATTATTTGCCTGATCCTGTCTCACTTACCGATTTTGTGCACACCGCACCCGTTCTGGCTGTACGCTGAAAAAGGAGGATTTGAAGCGTGGCGGCGAAACAGACTGGAAAGCGTGAAGAACTCAAGTCCGTTGTGATCGAAATGCGCAAGGAGCTGGCCCGCAAGATTGCGGCTCATGCGCCGGCGCTCGGAGAGAACCCTACGGCTGTACAGGGTCTCGCGCTTTATCGTCGAGCGACGCCGACCGCGTGTTATCGCGCGCTCTATGAGCCCAGCCTCACGGTTTTCGTGCAGGGCCGAAAGCGCATCAACCTCGGAGGAACAGCCTACCTCTGCGACGCATCATCCTTCCTCCTTACTTCGATCAACGTCCCTGCCGAAGGCCAGATCCTCGAAGCCTCAGAACGCGTCCCCATGCTCACCATGAATCTCCGCCTCGACATGCCAACCGTGCGCGAGATCCTTGGCCGCGAAGATCTTCCCGAGCCTGAAACCTCGGCCCAGCGTCACGGGCTTGCAGTGGGCGTTACCACTTCCGGCTTGCTGGCCGCGTGCTCTCGGCTCATCGACCTTCTGGACGCCCCCGACGACATTCCATTTCTCAGCCACCTGATTCAACGTGAAATCGTCTATCGCATCCTCCGCACTCCGCAGGGCGAACGCCTTCGCGCCATCGCCACCGCCGGCGACCTCAGTCACCGAACCGCGCGCGCAATCACCTGGCTCCGCGCCAACTACGCCAAGCCGCTGCGCTTAGAGGAGCTCGCAACCATCGCGCGCATGGGAGTCTCCACGCTCCACCACCAGTTTCGCGCATTGACCGCCGTGAGCCCGCTTCAGTACCAGAAGCAGCTTCGGCTGCAAACCGCGCGGCAGCGCATGTTGATGGACGGCATGGATGCCACGAGCGCGGCCTACGAAGTCGGCTACGAAAGCGTGAGCCAGTTCAACCGCGAGTACAGCCGTCTCTTCGGCCAGCCGCCGATGCGCGACGTCAAATCTCTGCGCGATGGCAAAGTCGTGGCCATCAACGCCGCTTAGTACTCAGTTGTACTTTTGATTCAGGGACGGCTCGTTCTCAGCGGACGCAAGCAGATCCCCGCACGAAAGCCGGCGAGCGGACCAAACGATGAGCCTTTGCCCCCTTCGAGCATCAACCCCCGCCTCGTCCTCATATGCGCCGATTTGGTGAAGAATCACTTTCTCTGAGGCTCCCTCGCGCTCAAAGCAAGGCTGCTTGGCGTCCGCGTTGGGTTTTGCGATGGTCCCCTAAGCAATGCGACGGGATCCGAAGTGGGCCGCCCCAGCAGGTAACCCTGCGCTTCATTTCCGCCCATGTCTTTGATCAATTTTAATTGTTCCGGTGTCTCAATTCCCTCGGCGATCACTCTCATTCCAAGATCGTGAGCCAGCGTCACGAGCGAACGCACCATTGCTCTTGTCTCGGGACGCCTGATCAACTCCTTCACGAAGGAGCGATCGATCTTCAAGGCGTCAAAGCCCAACTCCGGCAAGTAGCTGAGGCAGGAGTATCCCGTGCCGAAGTCGTCGATGGCGAAGCTGATGCCGATGCTTCTGAGAAGCTGAATCGAATTGGCCGCCCGGCTGACACCGACAAGCATCGCCGACTCCGTAAGTTCGATTTCGAGCAAATTCGGATTGAGCCCGGTCCGTTTTAGCGTTTCGAAAACTTCGTCCACAAACGAGTCACGAGCGAACTGGACACTGGAGACGTTGACTGCCACTTGGATTGGGTGATCACAAAGAGATTGCCAGCCGACGGCCTCAGTGCAAGCCCGCTCCATGATGTATGCGCCCAGCGAGACAATCTGGCCGCTCTCTTCGGCCACCGGGATGAACTTCGAGGGAGGAATCGACCCAAGTGTCGGGTGGGTCCATCTGGCGAGAGCTTCGAAGCGGACCAGTCGACCCGAGGTAAGGTCGAACTCCGGCTGGTAGTCAACCGTAATCCTTTCGTCCTCCAGCGCCCGTCGAAGCTGATTCTCAAGTGTCATGCGTTCTTTGACAGAATTGCCAAGATCGTGGGTGAAGAATGCGACCTGGTTCTTGCCGCTTCGCTTGGCGGCATACATCGCATTGTCGGCTTGTTGCAGCAAATCGATCTCGTCGTTTGCGAGGTCGGGGAAGGTGGAGATGCCAATGCTGGCGCCGATGGTGATCTCCTGCGCCTCAATTTGAAACGGCAGCGTGAGCGCCTGGAGCAGATTTTCAGCGACGGTCAGCGCTTCGTCCTTTTTCTTGAGACCCTTCAATATGGCGGTAAACTCGTCCCCGCCGATACGCGCCAGGGTGTCTGACTTGCGAAGCCGCGAACCCAATCGCTCAGCCACCTGCACCAGTAGAACGTCGCCGACGGCATGTCCAAGACTGTCGTTGACCAATTTGAATCCGTCGAGGTCGATGTAGAGCAGCCCAAGCATACTGTTGTCGCACTTCGCTGCCGCGAGGCTATGCGACAATTGGTCGGAAAGATGTCGCCGGTTCGGTAGCCGCGTCAGCTCGTCCGTTAGTGCTTGTTGCTGCAGTTTGGCTTCAGCCTCTCGATTGGCTTGTTCCGATCTCTGCAGTTCCGAGAGCATTCCGTTGAATCCAACCACAAGCTGCGCAACTTCCTCGCTGCCGCGAACCGACACCGTGGTATTGAACTCCTGACTGGCCGAAACCTTAAGCATCGCATTGGAGAGATCTTCAATCGCTTTCGCTGTTTCAGCGGCTCTCTGCAAGGCGAGCTTTTGCACGCGCACTCTTTTGCGCAGCATGTTGACCCGCACCAGGGCCAGCAGGATTGCGAGGGCGAAGGTTACCAGCACGAGAGACGCATTCTCGAGGTTCCAGAATGGCGCTGCCTTGATCACGGCAACGTCAGAGGGGGACCTCAAAAGAATCTTGAAACTTACGGGATGCTGCCGGAGAAGGACATACAATTTGTCCGGATCGACTTGAGTAGAACAGATTCCCGTAAGCCGGAGTACGCTGCCCTCTTTCGGCGGCCACGTTGTTGCTCCCAAGTCGTTGGTTTGCAACTCTGCGACAAAAGTATGAAGACCTGATTGCAAAAGAAGACTCTTGCCGGAGGGACCGTCGATGGCGGCCAGCAGTTTCCCCTCGATCGAGACAAGCTGCGAATCGTATTGTCCCTGCAAAATGGATTCGACGGTAGCAGTCTTCGCTACGGTCGCTCCCTTCCTGTGCTGCGATTGAAACTCCGCGTCTGTGATGACAGGTGAATACCTGCCCAGTAGCGATGGGTATCCAACCGCCTCAACAAGATCGCCAAGCTGAAGCGAAGCATGATCGCCCTCGACCTCGACTCCGCCGCTGTCGTCTTGAACGTAGAAAGAGTCTCGCGCGGCCATGGTTACCCAGCCTTTCACCATCAGGCGATGGCCGGATTTCACATGGTCGGAGTATTGTAGAAGTTCTCCGATCGGGGTGGGCGTCAACTCAAACGGATTCTGAACCGACGGTTCAATGACCTGGATAGCATCGGGCGAATTAACCAACAACTGGTACCCAACCAATTGTCGGCGCGAGTTGAAGACTGTTCCAAAGACGCCGCGGATGCTGACCCTGGCATCCTCAAGCTGCCGCAGCCGCCGAATATACGCAGGCACTGACGACGTGTACACATGAATCTGACCAAAGCTTGAATAGAGCTCGTACGTAAAGAGATGGGGCGCTTCCTCTCCAATCCTGATTGGATGGATCACTCCCTGGAGTTCGACGAACTGTGCATCCAGCATTCCGCCGGCAGCCTCGTTGGCTGTGACTGGCACGGGAGAAGGAAGCGACGACGCATGTACATCCAGAAACTTCGGCGCAACAATGACTGGCGCAAAGTCACCTGCATTGGTCAGGCCCACGACGGTAACTTTCTCCCCGGCATGTAACTCCGTGCGGGCGCCTGAATACTTAATGTAGATGCCGCCGGTCGAATCTTGCAGGTACAGCTGGTTCCACTTCGCGTCGTTGTATGTGATGACTCCGGCAATTCGTACAGGCAGGGCGAGGCTGGCGCGCTCTTCTGGCAGTTCGCGCACTGCAGCTACTGTCTGTATTTCCCCGGCGCCGATGCCGGCAGCGTTGGCACTGGCCAATTGCGCCAACGGCACTTGGATCGCTTGCGCATTGAAAAGTTCGATTCCCGGACCATCGCTTCTGGGAAATCCCGCCACCTCGACCGAAGAACCAACCGGGATGGTCTCGGAGGAAGACATCTGGAATTGAATCGCTCCCCAGCGGTCCTCCAACAACAGCGCATCGGGCGAGAGCCTTGCGGCTACCAGGCCGCGCACACGAAGACGGTGGCCAACCCTGGTAGCAGGATTGTTATAAATTTCCTGAATGGAATCGAGCGGCAATTGCTGCGGGGCTGCCTCCTCGATGCGCAGATCCTCATTCTTGCCGACCCAGATTCGGCGTGAGTCCACGACCCCGTGGCTGTCGCGAAGCTTTTCAGGAACCCCAATCACGCGCACTTTGGCATCGAGCAGTTGAGAAAGTCTGGCATCGGGCCGCGGCAGAATCACCTCGGCTTCGTCGCGGATTCCCGCAATGGCAAGGTGCGGACGTGAATACGAGTCCGTACTTATACCGCGAATGATCGCTGTCGTCTGAATTCGCGTGCCCGACTTTTCGCCATCCGGAAGGTCTGCGGGCGCAACAAACGGAGGCGGTGACAGCGGCACGCGCCGCCCCTTGAAAATGACCTTCACATTTTCTAAATCAACGCTGCTCGGCCCCACAACAGCGTCATAACGTGCTGTTTTTGTTGCCTCAATCGTGATGGATTCACCAGAATTTATGCCCGGAATCCCGGGGGGCTCCTTAATTGCTACGGCCCCAGTCTCATCCTGAAGCCAAAAGCGATTTCCCTCCGGATCGACGCCAGTGATTACGCCTGTCAGATGAACGACGTTGCCGATCGGAATCTGCTGCAATTCCTGGATCGAATCGTGCGAGAAAAAGAAGCGGAAGTGGTGCCACGTTGCCCAGCAGGCGGCGATGAGAGGAATCGCAAGCAGTGCAATGCGAATTGGGCTGGCGCTAAGTCGTTTCATTCGCGGGACCAACGGGCATGCAAATTGCATTGTTCACGAAGCGCGCCCGGCGACGAACTCTCAACTCCTTTATCGGTTTAAAGGGATTTGACTTGATTGTTTCGTCTTCCATCGCTGCCTGAGCGCGCACGTTGAGCGCGCAGAGCTTCCGCCCTTCACTGAGATCAGCCCGATGGAGCGGCGGCTCACAGATAAATCCCGCCGTGGTCCACATTGGCGAGCCATTCACCGCGCGAAACAGGCGGGATTCGATTCGGGCTGCGCCTTGGACAGGCCGCGAAAACTCACTGGGGAAATCGATTCAATAGGATGCTACCGAGACCGGAACAGACCTCGCAATTGCACAAAGGCCGTAGTCTCGGGGGTCCTCCGCTGACTCGCTCGGCCCGTGCGTTGCCAAAGTGGCGATCTGCTGTGGAATCAGGCAGATAAACGGCAAATCTACGATCGTCAAGGGGAACTGGGAACCAAGATTGAATAGGCGGCTACAGAAGCATCCCAGTCAAATCCCGCCCGCCCCGCCACAACCCAATGGGTGCCCCATCCTTCGCTTTTCTCCTGGCGAAGGGTGGGACCGCACGAAACCACGCGCCAATCCCCCCGCCTCGGTGCGCTTACCTTGCGCTCGCGCGCCGAACTCGCCCCCGTCCTCGGCGCTCGGTCCTTGCGGGCTCGCGCCGAACCCTGCAGCCGCGCCGACGCGGGGTGTCATCCCGAGCGAGGTCGCCGCGGCGAGCGAGTCGTGGACCGTGGAGATTGGAGGCCGCGTGGGGTCGATTTGGGGCCGTTTTGAGGGCGTTTTGGGGGCATTTTGGGTAATTATCCCATGAGGACAAGGTGAGAGAATGATGGGCATGAGCACAGAAAGCAAGATACCAAGGGAATTGAACTGGGTAGAGGCGAGAGCGACCTGCACGATAGCGAAGGTGTTCGACCAGTTGTGCATTGGGGTGGCAAACGACATTATTGCCGTCAACGCTATCAAATACAAAGAGCTTTACTTCAAACAAGAATCTTTGCGTGACGGCACGATTGTGATTGGGCAGCCAAACGGCACTCCGAGGGTGACGGTAGCCATTGGGATCGCAGACCAGAAAATAATGGTGCGGGATCAGGCGACGCCGATTGAGTGGTCTGTGGTAGTCGGCCTCAATGACGAGGGCCGCTGCACCCTTCGCCTGTGCAATGAAAAGGGCGAGTCAACTGCCTGCGAGATGGAGCAATGGCAGTTCCGCAAGAAAGCTCTTGAATCCCTCTTCTTTGGGGTGCGGCCATGAATCGCTATCAGAGCATCAAGCCGGAACAACGGTACACAGTGAAGCAGTTTGAGCGGGAGTTCCCTACGGAAGATGCCTGCCTTGAATACGTGAAGGAGAAGCGGTTTCCCGGCGGCATTGCCCTTTGCGTCAACTGCCGTGTCGAGCGCAAGCATTATCGGGTTAAGGGTAGAACGTCCTACGCCTGCCATGCCTGCGGCAATCACATCTATCCGCTGGCCGGGACCATCTTCCACAAGAGCACTACCAGCCTCAGAACGTGGTTCTACGTCATTCGCCTCATGGCCTCTACCCGCGTCGGGGTGAGTGCCAAACAGATCCAGCGCGAGACCGGCGTTACCTACAAAACCGCTTGGCGCATGATGAAGCAGGTTCGTAAGCTGATGGCCGAGACGATCACTCTGTCGGGGCCGGTTGAGATTGATGACGCTCAGTTCGGAGGCGCGGACTCGAATAAGCCCAAACACCTGAGGGGTAGCCGTAAAGGCATGGTTCTCGGCGTCGTGGAACGCGAGGGGCGCGTAGTGGCCCAGGTTGTGCCGGATACGACCGCCTTGACCCTATGCCCGAAGATCGCTGAGATTGTCGAGCCGGAAAGTGTTGTGTTTACCGACCTGATGAACTCCTACAATCCGCTGGCTGTCCAGTTTCAGCATCAGACCGTGAATCACGTCGAAGGCTACGTTTTCGGCGATAAGCACGTCAACACCATTGAAGGCTTTTGGAGTCTCGTAAAGCGCGGAATCAAAGGCGTCTATTATCAGGTGGGCTTGGAGTATTTGCAGTCGTATCTGAACGAGTATGCGTTTCGCTACAACCGCCGCAAAGTCATGCGCCCGATGTTCGCTTTGCTGGCCGAGCGGACGACAATACAGATTTGCCCTTCCGCGAGGGAACAACGGCTCTTGGCCCTACCTGAGTAGTCGCGGCCTTGTCCAGCAAGTCATGGAAGGCTTGCCGCGTCGGGGGTGGGATGGGTTTGTCTCTCTTCATGGCGATTGCACACATTGACTTGCGCTGCAAGGTATACTTTCAGACAGAGAAAAGCGGATGAGCCATTAGATAACTCATCCGCTCTGTGGGCGCGGGTTGGTCCGGAGCAGGTCTCCAAAACTCAGCTACCGAGGGTTCGATTCCCTCCGCGTCCAGTCTTGTTCCTTTCGAGATCGTATTCTTTTCCCTCTCTTGCGTCAAGCAAAAAACCGGCTCCCTCGGAGGCATGATGGCAACGCGCAAAGCAAAGAAAAAACACCACGGCATGACGCTCAACACAGCCGGTATCCCTATTCTTCGCATGGACAGGGAAACAACCAGCAGCCTCAGCAAGAAACTGCGCTCGACCGATGCAGAGATTGAGAAACTCAAGACGCGACTCTCGCAGGTCGAACAGAGGCTGGAGGTGCTGGAGCAGTAGCCCGCCTCTTCACCGCAAGCCGATCAACCCTCTTCGTGATCCGGCCCAGCCGCCTGCTCACATCGCGTATCCCGTCACATACCTTGTCTGCCAACCTGAATAACTCCGCTACCTCTTCTGGGCTGGCCAGTTCACCCCCCCTTGCTATGGGGGGATAATTACCGCATTTTGGGGCGGTTTTGCGCATAAAATCGACCAAATTTGTCCACGACTTTTGAAGCGATTTGTTGATTTTAAAAACGTTAACCTCGATACTTCGGGTTTTGTGGGTGTAAAACTTTTTCTTTATTTCATTTCCTCCTGCGAAGGAGGGTTTGACGGCAGGCTCTCACGCCTGGTCTCGCCCTTCGAGGCGCCCTCGTTGGGCGAGGGGGGCCGGGCTGGCGCGGCCAGGATTGGAGGTGCGGCTGCAACGGTATCGGTAGAAACGGTCGTGGCTGCCATGGAAACGCTCCTTCATCATTAAGGCTAGCGATTTGGGAGCATTAATCGGCAAACTTGGGGAAAAAAGTGAAGGGTGAATAAGTGAATGAGAAATCAGCGGGTTGAAGTGATTTTGACCGGTGCGATTGGATGGGGAGGGGGTTGACAGAAGTTTGGGTTGCGCCGAACGCGTCGCGACTTGCCCACCCCACGCCGTGTCATCCTGAGCGGAGCAGCTTGGGGCCCCATTAATCGCAGCGCGATCATGGGCAAGCGAAGCCGAGGGACCTGCATTTGTGTTTCGCCTTGTGTCGGGTCACGAGCGGGGCACCCAACCTCGGTGGCCGAGTGAAATTTTTGCCACCCGCCAAGGCGCTCTCAATCCTGCTAACGAGCGTGAGCGAATAGTGTCGTGCGCGTATTAGCCGGAGTCATGATAATTGGCCACCAGAATGGACAGTCGCGCCAGTCTTGGGCCTCGGCTCCATTTTGTCGAATCATCATCAAGACCGGGATATTGATTGCCGCCGCGCGGGCTATGGTCCCTTCCGTACGGGTGGTATCGGGAGCATCAGCAAACTCTGCGTGGGAAGTGCTACTGATAAGGCGATTAAGATTGCGCCCGGTGCGCACCAGCAGAAAAACCTTTCCTTTTTGAGCCGGATCGAGGCTGTTGTCGCTGAGATGTTTCAGAATTGCCTTGTATTCGGCCGGGTCCCAACGATCCTCATATCCCGGAGCAAACTCAACAAAGGTCGGCCCCAGTCGATCAACGATGTGACACGCCAGATCAAGAGGAACCTCATAGGGAGGGGGCGCCTCACCATCTCCAGGGAAAGGTCCAGAGGTTTTTAGCAGAGCGTCGATCTCCTCGGTAATCGGCAACAGACGAGTCTTGTAATCGGTCTGAAACCCAACCGGAAGGATGCGCCTGCTGGCGCGAAGCGTGGTGATGTTCGAGGCAAGAATCTTTTCATTCCCGCATGGGACGATTCGACCATTTGAGTCCAGCTCAATGAAGTGAACAAGTTGGTCGCTACCGCTGGCTTCGATGCGGTCACGCAAAGCTGAGTCAGCATCATGCATTCGCTGCATTGCGCGGTGTATATACGGAACAGTGTAAAACCGCGTGACCGCGCGATCTTCCAGAGGTCGGAAGCCATACATACGCGAGTGCTGCATCACAGTGTCTTGTTGGAACTTTTTCGGGTTCCTTCCATAATAGAATCCAATCAGATTTGCGATCGTAATGCCTCGATCGAGTATCTGGCCTCCAATAAAAATGTTTAGCGGCGTGCGGAGTTTGAGCTGGCCTTCGTCATCAAGCAGCGCCGCTACCTGTGCCTCGGAGTTCACCTTCGTTATCATCAGTTCGCCACCCGTGAGGGCTTCCAGAACACGACTATGCACTTCCGAAAAGGCCGGGACGGGCTGACTCGCCGCGAGCAGAGACTTGCCCAGGTCGTCGTAAGCTGCCTGTATCAGATTGCGCAGGGTGACCGAAGCGACCAACGCTTCCGCATGCAGTTTCTCCTCGAAGTGCAGAATGACACTCTCTTGCCACGCGTGAGACGCCTTTCCGGCTGCCGTGTGGAAGAGAAAGGCGAAGCGTTTTGGCCGGCGTTGGGCTTGCTCGTCCTGGATACGTCGCAGGCATCCAGCAGTTATGAAGGAGAGTAAAGCTGAACGCAATCCGGCGACCTTTCCATGAGTGAGGCACTCCTCGACTTTGAACCGGCGGCGGTCCTCTGAATGAAGGACCTCCAATTCACTTTCACTGACCGGCTTAAAAACGAATGCTGCCGGATTATTGGTTGCATGGCTATCCTCGAAGTAGAATTTACCGCCAACGTAGTCAGTGTGAACCGGAACTAGCTCCGTGAATTGGGGTCGCACGGGAGCCAGCGCCGAGTTGGGCAAAGGCGACCCCTCCGGCTGAAGGTAAAGGGAATAGGGCGTAGCTGTGACCTGAAGAAATGATGTGCTTGGCAAAGTGCGACGCAGCTCGTCAACTTGGCCAGCAATCGTGCGAAGTTGGACACCGAGATTCTTGTCCTGGACGTATCCAATGGATGCATTATCCGCCTCGTCGTCGATTATCAGGATGTGACGAGCGGACAATTGCGGGTAAGTGCGGAGCAGCGCCTCCGACAAACGATCGAGGTTGTGGGTCTGCTTCTTCACTACGAAGATCAGTTTTTGATTCAGCTCAAATTGCGTCAGGCGGTCAGGGAGCTCAAGAATGTCATAGATCTTCACCTGGTCGCTTTCCAAGAACTCGGCGAATTCCTTGGTGACCCGTATGCAGGTCTGCCTCGCCAGGGCGGTAGTGGGCTTTGTGAGGATGATGGCGATTTCGTATTCGTTGTCGAATGCAAGTGCGGTGATTCCCAGAAAGGTTTTCGTTTTGCCAGACTGTATCTTGCCCAGCAGGATGATCGGTTTGGTGGCGTCGGTCGTCTTGAGCTTAACAACCGTGTGCTCGATACACGCCTGTTCATCAGCACCGTAGGCGGGGTTGCCATCGCGCGTTTTCGCCAGGAACCCCGTGTAAAAAGGACCATTCAGATCAAGTGACGCTGCGTTCAGGACTTCTGCTTCATTCGTGTTCATAGTTGGCCTCCAAGGATCGAACTGATGTGCCTACGCTACGGCAATCGTAGTTGCGCTAACAACTATGAATAATGCAGTATACTTGCGATAAACGCATGTTTGAGGATCTATTCAAAACCGGTGGACTGTCTCACGAACGACTCAACACCCTTCTTAAGCTAGGCGAAGCGGGCAGCTTAATCAGGGCCGCCGATAACGACCTCGGAAGACAGAGCCGTCTCAGCCACCAAGTTCGCGAGTTGTCGGAATATTTCGGCGTGGAACTGACGGAGAGGGCTGGAAGGTCGGTCAAATTGACAGCGGCGGGCCAATCGCTGGTACAACTCACTCGCGAGCATTTCCTCGCGCTCCAAGCGTTCCGCAACCAGGCGAGCGGCAAAATCTCTACAATTCGCATCGCAGCCGGCGATACCCTCCTGCAATGGCTGCTGGTTCCAGCGATCGGACGAGTGCGCCGGCCAAGCCAGCCGATCCGGTTCACAGTAGGCAGCCTGCAGACGAGCGATATCCTGCATCAACTCAATGAGCGGAGAATAGATTTCGGCCTTTTGCAAGTGGACGCACTGGAAAAACCGCTAAAGCATGCCGTTATCTGTGAGCAAAGCTATGCCATATTTGTTCCTGAGCGACTTGTTCCCACCCGAGGAATGCTGACAGTAGGTGACGCCCTGCTCAAATGTCCGCACGCGGCGATAGGTAGCGAAGAGCAACTTCGGATGCAGGTAGCAGATCTCGCCGGCGGACTGGGCGGAGCCTTCGAGCCTGAACTGGTATGCGACTCAATCGGGCAATGTGTTGCAGCAGTGGAGACAGGAGTATTTGCAGCTGTACTGCCCGTTCACATTAGACCCTCCCCTTCAAAAAGCGCCTACGTGGTGGTGGAAGACGACTCATTGGATTCCCTAAAGAGAAAAATTGCTTTGGCATGGCATCCCCGCACTGCTGATGTAATGGGGCCCTCAGGGTCGAAAACTCGGCAAACGCTTCTTGACGCTCTAATTCAACAGGGGGCACAGACCTAGGCCCTTGTCTTGCTTTGCAGGTGACGCGGGGCAGTAGACAAGTTCGTTGCGCACTCCTCGAACCTCGCAAGAGGCCTCTCGCTGCCCGCGCTTCCGGCCACTTAACCCTGCCTCGCCCTGTCAACCCCTCGCACCGCCCTCCGCCGCCCCGCAAACCCGCTAACCCCTTGATCCGCCAACGGATCCCCGCTCCACAATTTCTCTCCCAAGTTTGCCGATCATTATGCCCGCTTGGCGCACAATGGCTTCAGGAATCAGAGATCAGAGATCGACGTGCAAACCAGAAACGCGCATTCACAAGCAAACAGCGACCGGCCACGTTGCACGGTCCACGATTCACGGCCCGCGGTCTTTCCTTTTCTCGCTTCTCTACTCCCTACTGGCTACTTCCTATTCCCTGTTTCCGCCCCCCACCCCCCATGCTCCCGACCCCACCCCCCTATGCTCTTTTGTGAAGCTGTGAAACTGTGGAGCCCGCCGAATCAATCACCTAAAGCCACAGCTTCACAGATTCACAGTTTCGTTTTCGATCGTTTCCGCTAAATTCTTCCAGAAGGCGTTCACGAGCCGTACAATCCGTGATAAGCAGTCGGCAAAAAACAGATTCCAGCTTGAACGGCGCCAGGGAAGGCATATGAATCCTGCGGCCGATTGAGAGCAGCATGCGCGAGCATGCCGGGGAGAAGAGGCAAGTATGGCATTTTGCGGAAAATGTGGCGCACAGTTGTCAGGCAATGAGCAATTCTGCCCAAGCTGCGGGCACGATGTGAGCGCAGCGGCTGCGCCGGCGGGCGCGCCGGTTGCAGCGCCTGCTCCGGTTGCACCTCCTCCGGAGGCGACGCCGTCAGCCGCGCCGCCCGTGGCGCCCTATCCGCAGTACTATCCTCCGCCGGGACAGATCCCGATCGTCGCGCCGCAGGCGGTGCCCGCGCACCATGGAGGGGCCTGGTGGGTGGTCATCATTGCCGCTGCCCTCTTCGGGTTTTGGTGGATCGGCACGCACGATCAACCAAACCAGCCAGCGGGAACAACTCCAACGCCGCCGGCAACGACGCCGACGCCGGGAGCTGCGCCGACGCCGGCCCCGCAGCCCGGAGGATCGAATGCCGCGCTGGTCGCGCAGCAGAACTACACCACGCAGTGGAGCGTGGTGAATGGCGATGTGCAGCTCTCCAACCAGCAATGGGTTAACCAGTCCAACGTGGCCATACAATCGGCGGACATGGAGTGCGACCAATATGACCAGAACGGCTCCGACCTGGCGCAAAAGCACGTCCAGCTAACCGACCAAACTGGCGCTGCGGTTAAACCCGGAGAGACGGAACAATTCGGCAACCTCGATATAGGACCGGCCGTGGCGGGCCTGACCAAAGTGAATTGCGGGATTGTGGCCGTGACGCCGGCCGCGACCCCGACGCAGTGAGGTTGTTCGCCGGCGCTGGCGGCTGGCAGTGCAGGCTGTTCGCTGCTCTCTTGCCTGATAACGCCGGCTATTCCCTGTTCTCGTACACACAGCGCCCCACACGGGTTGTCTACCAACTCCCGCGTGGGGCACTTTGTTGTCCCAGGTCTGAAGAATCGGAGTCTCCCCCCCGGCAGACCCCGACTCGCCACCCCGGTATTTTGAGCCGCCCGACCGCGACGACCTTTTACCTTTGCCTCACGAAATCGGTTCTGCGTGCTACCTGCCCGTGAAGCATCGGGACAACTGTCCCGGCAATCTCCCGCCGAACTTGCAATTGCTGCATGCGATGCATTGTAGGAGACGGTTCAAGGCGAAGCATTGTTGCAAAATCGGCGCGACAAAATCAAACCCCAACGACAGACTTTTGTCGTTGGGGCCGGAGCGTAAGGGCGCGACGGCCGTGCGCAGCGCCCATTGCTCATGAAGTGAAAAACAATACTCGGCGATCTTTGTTCGCCGAACGTTACTCGCCGTTTTGGGAGTTCTCGTCCGGGTGCACCACCAGGTAGCTCTGGCCGCCGTTCGCCCAGACCAGAAGCAGGACATCTTTTCCTGCCGGCTCGGAATGAAGCTGGTTCACGAAGCTGTCCGCATCCTCGACGGGATGCCGGTCGACTCCGAGAATCACATCGCCAGGCGCGAGGCCCGCGTCGTCTGCAGGACTACCGGGGCGCACCGATTGAATCACCGCGCCCTTCACCTGATCGGGCAGGTTGAATTGCTGGCGCAGGTCGGGAGTCAGGTTGGCCACAGCCAGTCCAAGCCTGCCGCGCTGTGCGGCGCCCTGCCCGTCGTTGCTCGCCTCCTCGCTGGCGTCTTTGTGGAACTCACCAACGGTCACGTGCAGCGTCTGCGGCTTGCCGTCGCGCAGAATGCCCAGTTGGATTGCAGTGCCTGGCGTCATCTCACTCACCGCAACCTGCAGCATGCTGCCGTTGGGGATCTTCTTGCCGTCGAGTTCGCGCAGCACGTCGCCACTCTCTAAGCCAGCTCTGCCTGCCGGCGAATCCGGCGTGACCTGGCTAACGATGGCGCCGGTCGCGTCAGGCAGGTTGAAGAAGCCGGCGTTGTCGGGCGTCACGTCGTTCATGCTGATGCCCAGGTACCCGTGGTGCACGCTGCCGTTCTTGATGATCGCTTGCGCCGTTGCTTCGGCGATCTGCGACGGAATCGCGAAGCCCGCGCCGGCAAACGATCCGCTGCCCGAGATGATGAAGGTGTTAATGCCGATCACCTCGCCGTACGCATTGACCAGCGGACCGCCGGAGTTACCGGGATTGATGGCCGCATCGGTCTGGATGAATGCGCCCGGCTTGCGCGGATCGTCCCGGTAAGGATTGGGGCGATCGAGGCCGCTGACAATGCCACGGGTGACGGTAAAGGGGAAGTTGCCGAAGGGGTTGCCGAAAGCCAGCACGGTCTCGCCCGGCTTCACCTTGCTGGAGTCGCCCCACGGCACGCTGGTCAGATTTTGCGCGTCGATTTTTATGACCGCGAGGTCGTTCAGTTTGTCCACGCCGATCAGCTTTGCGGTGAAGACGCGCCGGTCATTTAATGTGACGCGAATCTGCGTGGCGCCGTCGACCACGTGGTCGTTGGTCACGATGTATCCATCGGGTGACAAAATCACTCCGCTCCCCACCCCATGCTCAAACTGGGGCTGCGGCTTCATCTGCTGGCCGCCAGGCCCGAAGAAGAACTGGCGGAATCCGGGAGGCAGATCCTGAGGGTTGATGCCACCAAAGTTATGGCCACCGTCCTCGGAGTCCTGGTCGTCCGGTGAGACACGCGAGGTGACCGCGACATTGACCACCGCCGGCGTGACGCGCGACGCAACGTCTTCGACAGCGTTATCGAGAGCAACGAGCGACGACACGCTGCTCTCGTCGAGCGGACCAGCAGCGGCAGCAGCATGCGCTCTGCTGTGGTCGAAGAAGAACGCGAGCGAAAACAGGATGGTTGCGAGAATACCCACCGGGACTGCGAGCTTTCTTGCCTTCACTACTAATGAATTAGTTGTCATAGACATTGATGCATCTCCATTGATGTTGAGGTTCAGGGTTAGAGTTGAAGTCCCATGCGGCCGCTAACAACAGACGGTGCGGCCGGGCTGTGGGAATGGAAGCCTGTTGTAGACGCTGGTTGCTTGGCCGCCGCGGAGCCTGTTGGATAAACCACCAGGATTATTTGTGTGACGGTGATCTCGGTGGACCGAGTTCGAGCAGGCTGGCTGGTCGTGTCGACGGCCTGCTGCTGTGGGTTCGCGCCGGTGTCATAATCGGCGATTGCTCTTGTCCTCGTCACGGAGGTCTGCGTCACGGAGGGCTGTGTCACGGAGGTCTGCACTTCTTCCCATGCTGCGAGAACAACAAATTCCTGACTGTGCGCCGGAGCATCCCCAGATGTTGGCGTTACGGCCTTCACCAGTTCCGCACGGGGTGCGGGTGCGTCCGTCATCGCAGTTTCCGTTACTCCATCCGATGAATTGTCGCTGCGGCTCGGTCGAGGAGCAACGGGTTTTACGGCCGCGTTGCGGCTTACAGGCACAGTCGCTTTAGTCTCAATGGCGCGGAGGCGCTGTGAGGACTGGAACGCTGCGTCGGCGGCCGCCATTCCCTCGCTTCCATCTTGCGGCGCGAGAGTCGCCACTTCTCTATCCGGCTTCGGCGCGGCCACAAACGCGACCAACTGCGGACTGCGTGCCAGCTCAGCCGATCCAAGGATCAGGCCGCAACTCACCATGCCGACCAGGGCGCCAGCCGCCAGAGGATGGCGTGCATGCCTGC
Source organism: uncultured Acidobacteriaceae bacterium (assembly GCA_963823805.1). Classification (GTDB taxonomy): domain Bacteria; phylum Acidobacteriota; class Terriglobia; order Terriglobales; family Acidobacteriaceae; genus Telmatobacter. Next base: position 1,685,906 of record CAWGMW010000001.1, read on the forward strand.
GACGGAGAATGCTGTGCACGCGATGAACCAGTTCCGGCCGTCGCTCGAATGCGCCAAGCGAAAGCGCCTGTGCACGGCGCAGCAATTCGCGCTGTTGGAGTCCGCGCTCGGCGAGAGTAGTGAGGCAGGCCGCGTAAGCGCGCGGAGCTTGCGTCCTCTGAACCACGCCCTCGTCGCAGGCCATTTCGCGCTCGCGGCAAAGGCGCCGCTCCATCCAGGCCAGCGCCGGATTTAAAGGGAACACAACAAGAAGAAGCTTCTGCAGGAGATTCGTCCAGTCGTCGCGCCGCCGCAGATGCTCGGCTTCATGCAGAACCACTTGTTCTAATTCGCTCGGAGTCAGCCGCGAAAAGAGCCACTCCGGAATCAGAATTCGCGGCCTGAGAAACCCGATCACGCTGGGCCGGTCGAGATCGCGCGTGGTGCAGACCTCGATAGGCCGCGCAGGCGATGCGACTGCAAGAAGCGCGCGAAGGTTCCATTCCGCTTCAACCGGAGTGGCGTCGCGCCACAATTTACGCAGGCGCAGCGAGTGAAAGGCGAGCTCAGCGGTGCGGAATGCGGAGGCAGCAAGCCATAGCGCGGCGATGGCGAATCCCCAGCCGCTGTCTAACTCGAGCCACGGTCTTGCCGCACCTGCGGCAAGCGGCGCGGCTGCGCTCACGCTTCCGGAGTGTGTGAGCAACGTTAGAAACGGCAAGCCGGCCACGACCGCAAATCCGGCCGCCCATGCTGCAAAGCGGTACGCCGCAGAAACCCTGGCCGCGAGCCGCATGCAGAGAACCAAGGCAACCGCAACCGTTGCGCCCTGCCATAGCTCCGCGACGAATGCCGGCGCGACACCCTGCGCAAACCCAGCAAGAACCGCATCCGCTGTGTGTATCAAGGGCATTCTTATCTCCCGCCCCTCTTGCCGGCATTTTCCTTGTCGGGAGCCGCGCGGCGGATCGCGCCTTTGAGCCGGTGCAGCTCCTCGGCTGAAATCCCCTCGTCGCCCAATAGGCTTAACACCAGCTTCTCGCGCGAGTTGCCGAAGAAGCGGTTCAGCACGTTTCGCACTTCCGAACTGCTTGCCTCGTGTTCGGCGACGCACGCCTGGTAAACGAACGCGCGTCCCTCCTGGCGGTGCTGAACGTAGCCCTTCTGCTCCAGGATTCGGATCGTGGTGAGCACCGAGTTGTAGGCCAGCTGCTGGCCCTCGGGCAGGGCTTCCACCAAGTCGGTAACGGCCGACTCGCCCCGCCGCCAGAGGATCTTCATCAGCCTGAGCTCGGCTTCGGTCAGCGTATTGGATTTCTTGGGCGGCATTCTTAACTCGTTGATCCCAATAAGAAAATCTGCCAAACCGCAACGTATCGACATTCCTATAGACGAACAACTAAAGGATTAGTTACCAAATTCGCAAGAATTTTTCAAGTGGCCCGCACTGCGTTCAGTAGGCGCCAAATTGCGCCGCCGCAAATGTCTACCCTGTGCTACGATCCGTGCAAGCGTTCACGCAATCGTTTTTTTGCACCCAAATTCAGGAGCCTGCGCCGAGGGTTGTTCTGGGCGCGACCATCCGCGAGCGCCTTCGCGGCACTGACGCGGCTTTGGCCCGCAGGGTGCGCGTCACCGGTGTACAGGGGATCAAATGAATAACCAGCTAAGGCCAATGGCCCTCGGCGAAATCCTTGACCGGACCGCCGAACTCTATCGCACTCATTTCCTACTTTTTGCCGGAATCTCCGCCATCTTCGCCGGAATTATGCTTGCAGTGCAGCTTTTGTATCTGCGCTCGCTCATTCTGCTCGGCTATCCGAACTTGATGGCGCATTGGCGGTGGGGCACGGCGTCAATCGCAGTCCTGGAAGCGCTTGTGATCCTGATGCTCGCCGGGCTGTCGATCGCGGCCATCAATCGGGCGGTGGCCTGGGTTTATCTCGACAAGCCCGCGACGATTCGTAAAGCCGCAAGAAGCGTTCTTCCCCGGCTGCGAACTTATTTGTGGCTCATGACCGTCACAGCATTCCGCGCGTGGACGCCTTTTGCCGCCTTGTATGTCGCCTTCATTGGAATCGCGTTTACCGTGCTGCCTCACGACTTTATGACCAACCCGGCGGCGATGCAGCACGCAGCACATCAAGACCCCACAGCGGTCGCCGCTGCGGGCATCGGAATGCTGATCATGCTGCCGTTTTTCTTTGTGGCTCTGCTTTATGGTGTTTGGATGTCGCTCCGCTATTCGCTGGCGGTTCCAGCTTGCGTGGTGGAAGACCTATATGCAAGTGGCGCAATCAGGCGCAGCGTCGAACTCAGCCTCGGTTCGCGCGGGCGCATCCTCGTTCTCGGTTTGCTGGTTTACGCAGTGCGCATGCTGCTGGGAATTCTGTTCGGATTCCCCGTGATCGCCCTCGCTCTAAAACATCCCGGCCAGCCGCTTCCTCTGCTCTGGATGGTGGTGGCTCAAATCGGCGGCTTCGTGACCAGCACATTGATTGGCCCCATTTACTCCGCAGGCCTCACGCTCTTTTATTACGACCAGCGCATCCGCAAGGAAGGCTTCGATATTGAGTGGATGATGCAGGCTGCGGGGCTTGCCCCACAACCTGAGTTGTCGATGCCGGAACATTCCTGAGCAAAGGAGAACTCCCATGAGCGAGACACTACGGCCCTCTACGCTTGGGGAGATTCTCGATCGTACTGCTCAGCTCTACCGGCGCAACTTCTGGCTCTTTGCGGGAGTGGCGGCCTTGCCCATCGCCATCATCATTGCGGTTTCTGCGCTGGCCCTGGGAACCGTTTTTGCGGTCCCGGGCCTGAAGAACGCCGGCGACACGACCTTCAGCCCCGCGATGGCCGTGCTGATTGCGTTGTTTGTGCTCGTGGTCCTCCCAATTTATGTCGCGGCGGCTGTCTTTTCTTACGCGGGGCTGACCGAGGCCGCAGCGAAGGTGCACCGCGGCGAAAACATCACCGTCCGTGGCGTGTTCAATGCTGTTCGGCCCTGGTTCTGGCGCTATCTGTGGTTCGGAATTCTGCAGGCCATTGTTATCGCGTTGGTGCCGGGAGCGATTGCCGGCGTGGTCATCGGTTTCCTGCTGTTTTCGGTGACGCTGGTTGGGGGTGGAGGCACTGCTGCCAGCTTGGCGATTGGTTTCTTGACGTTTTTCATTGGTTTTGCAGCCTTCGGCGTCATCATTTGGCGCGCACTGTGCTACTCGATTGGTCTTTCCGTCTGCGTTGTTGAGAAGAAGCCTGCGTGGGAGTCCCTGCAGCGCGCATGGAAGTTGAGCCAAGGGACTCGCGGGCGCATCTTCGTACTATATCTGCTAATTTTCGCACTGGCCATGGCCGGATCCATGATCGGATACATCGTCAGTGCAATCGTGGGCGCGGTGGCGGGAGTGGTGGGCCAAGGTTCGGAATATGTCGCAGCAGCGGCGATTGTGGCCGCAGTTCTCTATCTCGTTGTGGACTTCACCGTACAGGTACTGCTTGCTCCCGTCTCCTGGATCGCGCTCGTGCTGTTTTACTACGACCAACGCATCCGCAAGGAAGGCTTCGACATCGAGTGGATGATGCAGCAGGCTGGGCTTACGCAGCACGCATCCGCGATGCCGTCAGCCGAAAGCCTAGGCATTTCCGGGCCGGTCACGCCTCCTGATACCGTGGAAGAACGATGAATTTGGAGTGGCCGGATTCAGGTTGGCACAACGCAGCTGCGCGTCGAGTGGCGGCTATCGCGCTGCTCGCGCTCAGTGCCGCGGGGCCTCCCGCCGCGCGCTCCCAGGAAATCTCATCCAACGCCGGATGGCGCGATGTGACCGTGGCGCAATACCAGCAGCACCTCAAGGATCTTGATGCGCTCGTCGCTGCGTGCCAGTCACAGGGCACCGCAGCTGGCGCGACGCCAACAAGTTTTCCCGCATGCGATCCGGCGAAGATTGGTCCCGACGACCGCGTTCAAGGGCTGCCCGCCACCGGCTCGCAGACGCGCGAGGTCCGCTACGACTGGCTGCGCTCTGTGCTGGCGCGCGCCGCGAAAAAAAGCGGTGCGGCACAGAAAGACATCTTCGACGCGATGCCCCGCGCGAACAAAAAGCCTGTCTCAGTGGACGCACTGCTGGCCGCAGCGCGCCAACGCCTGCAGGAGGACGCAAGCCAGGCACAAAGTCCAGTCGAAGCCAGTCCCGACTACTCAAGTCAGCGAAAGTCCCTCAGCGCCATTCTTTCGCAACGCGCTTATCGCGGAGTTACCGAGGAGTCGACCATGGGGCGACTTCGCGAATGGTTCTATAACCTGCTCGACAAGTTCTTCTCCTCACTGGTGCGTTTCGGTTCTCGCGCTCCGTGGATCGTGTGGTTGCTGCGCATTCTGTTGCTCGTAGCCATTTGCACTGCGCTGGTCTGGTTTCTTTTGCGCATCGAACGGCGCTCACGTATCCGGCTCATTCCCGATGTTGACCCTGCACCCGGCGCGCCCTCCGCGCGCGAGTGGCAGTTGTGGCTCCGCGACGCGCAAGCGATGGCGGCACAGGGTCAGTGGCGTGAGGCGATTCACTTCCTCTATTGGGCGTCGATTGCACAGCTGGAATCGAAGCGGTTGTGGCCGGCGGATCGTGCCCGGACTCCGCGCGAATATCTCGCTCTGCTCAAGGGAACCGATCCGCGCAAGCCAAACCTTACGGCACTCACGAGGAGCTTTGAGCGCACGTGGTACGGCGGCCGCACGGCACAGGCTTCGGACTTCAAGGCCGCGTTGGAGATAGCTGCAACGCTGGGGGTGGCGGCGGAATGAAACTCTTCGCCTCGCTCGACTCGAAGGACCGCAGGCTGCTCATCGGCTGCCTGGTCGCGGTTCTTGTGCTCGCCTTCGTCACCGCATTCTTGTCTCGCAACGAAAGCGACGACGAGAACACCGTGCCAAGTTCTTACTTAACCGGCAGACACGGTGCGCACGCCGCATACGAGATGCTGCAGGCAAGCGATTACAACGTACAGCGCTGGGAGCAGCCGTTAAGCGATCTGGCCGAGCGTGCCGACGAGCAGACGGTGGTGATCTTTGCCGAGCCCGATCAGGGTGACATCGCGGCGGAAGATTTGAAGGCGGTGCGCGACATCGTGGCGCGCGGAGGCCGTGTTCTGGTCACCGGGTGGGTGGGAGGCGGTCTGGCGCCCGATGGAAACGTTCAGCCGCCGGAGCAGTTTGACGTCGCCTGCAAACTCACGCCACAGGGACTCGATCCGCTGGCGAATTCCGGCGAAGTGTGGATGGTTCCTGAAGCCGGATGGGGATTCCAGCACCCACTCGATCGCGTGCAATACAACTGCACAGGTACGCCAGCGGTCGTGGAGTACGCCAACGGCAAAGGCGAGGTTATTTGGTGGGCGAGCTCCACGCCGCTCGAAAATGGCTCCATCGAACGCGCCAATAATTTCGACCTCTTTCTGAATGCGCTCGGCTCGCGCGAAGGCCACCAGATTTATTGGGACGAATCGCTGCATGGCGAGACGCGCACGGAGTGGTTTTACGCGAGCGGGCCGGCAATGTGGATGCTGCGAGCCGGTCTGGTTGCCATCGCACTCCTGATTCTCTTCAGCTTCAGCAGGCGGCGCGGCCCGGTGCGCGACCTTCCCGCTCCCGTGCGCGCTTCGCCCGTCGAGTTCCTCGAGGCGCTGGGCTCGCTCTACGCGGAAGCCAAAGCCTCGACAACGGCGGTCGAACTCGCATACGAGCGCTTCCGGCGCAGGATGGGCGACCTGTGCGGGCTGAAAGGCGCGACGATGAGCGCTGAAGATCTGGCTAGTGCGTTGCGCCGCCGTTTCCCGCAGGCTGCAAAGGAACTTGAAAAGGACTTGGCCGATTGCGAAGAGGCTGTGAGCAACAACAAGCTGCCGCCAAAAAGCGCCCTGGCTTTAGTCCAGGCGCTCAGCCGGCACAGTGAGCTGCTGGTCGCGGCGGCGCGGACGGGGCCGGCGCATCGATGAGAATCTGATTCATATGAACGATAAGATCGACGGAGCGAAAGCAAGGAGACCGGAATGACCGAGGACAGGAACATTGAACAGGACACGGCGCCTGAGGCGTCTTTGCCGGCGACTCAACAGTTGCTCGCCGCGTCGCGCGCGGAGCTAGGACGCGTCATCGCGGGCCAGAGCGAGGTGATCGGCGAGGTTCTGGTGGCCGTGCTGACGCAGGGACACGCGCTGCTTGAGGGCGTGCCGGGAATCGCCAAGACGCTCATCGTGAAGTCGGTCGGTCGGCTGCTTGGGCTCGGCTTCCAGCGCGTGCAAGGCACGCCCGACCTGATGCCCGCAGACATTCTCGGCACCACGATGTTCCGGCCTGGCACCGACACATTTACTTTTCACGCTGGGCCAGTGTTTACTGACCTGCTCCTCGTCGACGAGATCAATCGCATGCCTCCGCGCACGCAGGCCGCGCTGCTCGAATGCATGGAAGAGCGACAGGTGACGAGCGACGGCGTGCAGCGTCCGCTTCCGCCATGGTTCACCGTCTTCGCCACCGAAAACCCCATCGACTTTGAAGGAACTTATCCGTTGCCCGAGGCGCAACTCGATCGTTTCCTGCTCAAGATCAAAGTGAGTTATCCCGCACCTGAAGACGAACGGCAGATGCTCGAGCGGCATCACGGGGCCGGCAGCGCAAACTTGCTCGAAGATGCGAAGATTCAGCCGCTCTCCGCCCAGCTTCTCGCGGCCGCGCGAGACGAGATTCGCGCCGTCCGCGTCGAGAACGATCTTTACGGCTACATTCTCGATCTCGTCCGCCGCACCCGCGAATGGCCTATGCTGGCGCTCGGAGCCAGCCCGCGCGCAGCCATCTGCCTGCTCCGCGTGGCGCAGGCCTTCGCCGCCTTCGAGGACCGCGACTACATCATTCCCGACGACGTAAAGCGCGCCGTTCTGCCCGCATTGCGCCATCGCATTCTGCTCAAGCCCGAAGCCGAACTCGAGGGCTTCGACTCCGATCGCGTGCTCGATGACGTCGTCGCTGCGGTCGCGGTGCCGCGGGGATGATTTCCCCTTCGCTCCATCCCGAGCCGGTGCGAGCAAATTGCCAGCGACGCGGCCGCTTCGCGTTTGGCCTGACGCCGCGCACCATCTGGCTGCTGGCTATTGGTCTCCTGTTCGCGCTGCCGGGATTCTTTCGGGCCACCTGGGGATATGGAATGCTCGTTTGGGATGCGCTAGTGGTGCTTGCGGTCATCCTCGACGGATCGCGTTTGCCAGCCACGGGCGAGATCGCGATTGAACGCTCCTGGAGCAACGTACCCGCTCTGGACAGCGAAACGGAGATTCAGCTGGCCGTCGAGCACAGCGCCAAGACGATTCTTGAGTGCAAGCTGATCGATGACTTGCCGGACGCACTTGTCGCCGCGCCCGCTACGCGCAGTCTACGCGTCTTTCCCCGCGTTCGAGCGACGCTGCGTTACAAAATTGAGCCGCGCGAGCGCGGCGATGTACAAGCCGGAGCGGTTTACATTCGCTATGCCTCTCCACTCGGGCTGGTGGAGCGCTGGGCCATGGCGCCGCTCGAGCAGCCGGTGCGCGTCTATCCAGCGCTGCGCCAGGGCGAGGATCAGGAGATTTTTCTTGCCCGCGGCCGCCAGATCGATCTGCAGCTCCGCCGGGCACGCGAACGGGGATTGGGCCGCGACTTCGAAAGCCTCCGCGAATATCTCGAGGGCGACGATCTGCGCGACGTCTGCTGGACAGCCACCGCGCGGCGCGGCCAGTTGATCACGCGCCGCTATCAGACCGAGCGCAGCCAGGCGGTTTGGATCGTTCTCGACGCCGGCAGGCTGCTGCGCGGCAGAATTCTCGACAACGCGGGGAATCAGGATCGGCGAGGCCACTCCAAGCTCGACTACGCCTGCTCCACCGCTGTGGCTCTTGCGCAACTGGCGCTTTTTTCCGGCGATCGCGTGGGCCTCCTCGTCTATGGCCAGCATGTGCAACAGCGCGTACTTCCCAACCGCGGCCATGCGCATCTGCGGCAAATTGTCGAGGCTCTCGCGCAGGCGCGCGCCGAATCGAGCGAAGCCGACCACCTTCGCGCCACAGCCGCTCTCAATCGCTGGCAGCCGCGCCGCGCGCTCATCCTTTGGATCACTGACCTGGCCGAAACCGCCATGCGACCCGAAGTCATCGACGGGGCCATGCAGCTGTTGCATCGCCACGTGCTGCTCTTTGTCGCAATGGCCCAGCCCAACGTCGCAGCCATCGCGAATGCGCGACCCAGAAATGTTGAAGAAATGTTCCGCGCCTCCGCCGCGCAGGAGCTGACAACCCGCCGTGAGTTGCTCCTTGCACGCCTTCGCGACCAGGGCGCACTCACGCTTGACCTCGATCCCGCGCGGCTCACCTCCGCCGTGCTGAACCAATATTTGAAGGTGAAAGAGCGGGCGCTGGTGTAGCCTGTGTTTCCCCTGCGAGGAGCGCTGCAAGGTAGCCTATTTGCTTTTCGATATCCCCATACCCTCCCCCCACCCCTTTTTAGAGTTAAGAGGTTTGTTTTCAGTTATTTGCACCCTCGATCATTTACTCTAAATTCCTGATGCCAAAGGGTTTACCTCGTAAATTCTTCCAACGAAAGAAGTTACGACCGCCTTTCCTCTCCTTTTCTTCGCCTTTCGGTGATTCTTGGCGATTTTCCATTAGAAACCGAGCCCATGAACGCGAGGGCAGCGGAGGGCATCCGTCGCGCCGATTGGCCTGGTTCGATCATGAAACGATTGTGCACTGGAAGCAGGAAATGATCGGCAAACTTGACAGATCTTTTGGGCGAATGTTTTCAGTGGATTACGAAGAAAGTCGCGCATAGATTCCTTGACAGGCCAATCGCATATCCCTATTCGACCGCGATTGCTACCCGCTTCGACTCGGCAGCTCGATGATTGATTTATTCTGTCAGCAGGACTGCTTGCGATCGACAGTGTCCTTGGCATTTCCCCGGCTTAGAGCAGAGAACTCTTGGTTTGACAGCGTCCCTTCCTGCCAGTTCCGGTATCGGAATCGCATTGCAAGAAAAAAATTCTTCGGGGAGCGCGCATGGCGCAGTCGACCGCGGCCTCCACAGCGAAACTAAGGGACGCCGACAGCGAATTTCATTTTGATGAGACGTGGAAACCACGGTTCAACCCGTGGGTCGTCGCCTTGACGGTGACGCTCGCCACCTTTATGGAAGCGCTGGATTCCTCGATCGCCAACGTTGCCCTTCCGCACATTGCCGGTTCACTCGGCGCAAGTTACGACGAGGCCACTTGGATTCTGACCTCTTACCTGGTTTCCAACGCCATCATTCTCCCCATCAGCGGCTGGATTGCAAACCGCATCGGCCGCAAGCGCTTCTACATGAGTTGCGTCGCGGCTTTCACCATCTTTTCTTTCTGCTGCGGCCTGGCCAACTCTCTGGCTATGCTGGTCATCTTCCGCATCTTTCAGGGCGCGGCCGGCGGAGGCCTGCAGCCGAGCGAACGCGCCATCCTCGCCGATACCTTCGCCCCCCACAAACGCAGCGTAGCCTTCGCCATCTATGGCATGGCCGTCGTCGTCGCGCCTGCCATCGGACCGACGATTGGCGGCTGGATCACCGACAACTATACCTGGCGCTGGATCTTCTTCCTCAATATTCCCGTGGGCATCTTGTCTATGGTTTTGACCAGCCGCATCGTTGAAGATCCGCCCTACTTGAAACGTGTCCGCAAGAAACTCGGGAGCATGGACGGGATCGGTCTCGGCTTGCTCGCCGTCACCATCGGCGCTCTCCAGATCATGCTCGACAAGGGGCAAGAGAAAGACTGGTTCGGCTCTCGCTTCATCGTCACCTGCGCTTTCCTCGCAGGCATCGGCTTCATCGCCTTTCTCTGGCGGGAGCTTACCACTGCTCATCCCATCATCGATCTTTCTCTTTATCGCAGCCGCAACTTCGCAATGACCCAGCTGGTCATGCTCGTCATCGGCGCCGCGCTCTACGCTACGACCGTCATGATTCCGCAGTTCCTGCAGGAAATCATGGGCTACACCGCTACCGAGGCTGGAATGGTGCTTTCGCTGGGCGGCCTCGCGCTAATTGTTCTCTTGCCCATCGTCGGTTTCCTTGGGCAAAAAATCGATCCCCGTGCCATGATCTGCTTCGGATTCGCCTGGGTGAGTTTCGGTATCTGGCGTATCTCGAGCCTTTACCTCGGCATCAGTTTCTGGGACGCGGCCAGTTGGCGCGTGATCATGGTGATCGGCATGCCATTCCTATTCGTGCCGATCAGCGTGATGTCCTATGTGGGCGTGCCGCAGGAGAAGAACAACGAAGTCTCCGGACTCACCGCGCTTGCCCGTAACATTGGCGGCAGCCTCGGAATCTCCTTTATAAGCACCATGCTGGTGCGCCGTGCGCAGGTACACCAAAACTACCTGGCCGCGCATGTCTATCCCGGTTCAGCCAATTACAACATCCTCGAGCATGGATTCAGCAGTGTAATGCAAAGGCAGGGCTACTCCATCACAGGCGCCGCCAGCCGTTCCATGGCTCATACCTACGACATGATGGTGCAGCAGGCGAATGTGCTCGCCTATATCGACACCATCCACGCTCTCGTCATCCTCACCGTGTGCCTCATCCCCATTGGCTACCTGATGAAGAAGCCTCGCTATCGCCCCAAAGAAACTGCTCCGATCGAATAAAGACACTCAATTTGTCGCTGAGTTTCCGCCAAGGGGCACCATACGAAGTGAACCGGTCCGGTCTCACATGTTCCGGGCAGACGATGGGCAGGCTGGAACTATTTGGAATCCTGGGAAGGTGGCGAAGTTTTTGAGCAGCATGGCGCTGCGGCTAGCGGGCGATCTCAGGCACCGGCTTTAACGGCCGGAAGAGCCAGACCAGCAGCAGCGTGAACAGCAAACCGCCGACGGCAAATTTGAGCGGGACAGGCGCGTTCGAGGGCGAGAAGAATCCTTCGAGCGTGCCCGCGATGACGAGCAGCGGAATGACGCCGGAGACGAGGCGCGTGGCCTCGACACCTGCCAGCGCGATGGAGTCGCGCCTGCGATAGAGTCCAGGAAACAGCACGCCGTGCGCGAGGCGCAACCCGGCGCCCCCGGCAAGAACGATCGACGGCAGTTCCAGCGAGCCGTGCGGCGCGACGAAGCTCCACAGATCGACCGACATGCCGTGTTGCGCGCAGGCCACACCGATGACGCCCAGCAAAAGTCCGTTGAAGAACATCGAGTAGACCGGCCCGAGGCCGAAGACGATGCCGCCGGCGAAGGCCACAAAGCAGACACTCAGATTGTTGGTCATGATCGCGCTCGAGGCCACGGGCTCGATGCCGACAATCGAATGCGTCCACATTTCGTGGCGCTCGATGGTTTCGACCATCGCCGGCCCCAGCATGTGGCGCATGAACTGCGGACGCGCCTGCGTCAACACCGATCCGAGCAATGCGCCGGACAACGTCAGGACCAAAGCGAGCAGTACATAGCGGATTTGCCGCTGCACGATGGCCGGGTACTCGTCGCGCAGAAAATAGAAGATTTTAAGGAAGCCTTTGCGGCGGCTGGAATAGATGATATGGTGGGCGCGAGCCAATAACTGGTTGACGTGCTCGGCGTAGGCCCGCGCCGTCGAGTCCTGGCGCAACGTGGACAGGTCGCTCGCCGCCTGCCGGTAGAGCAGCGCAGTCTCGCGCAGCTCGGCGCGCGAAAGGTGCCGGACGCCACCCGCCCCGGCCTCGCCTAGCAACGCGGCCAGACGGTCCCAGTAAGGCCGGCGCTTCGCGAGCCACTGATTGGAGAGGATGATCGCCATGGAGCCGATTGGAGATCAGCTTAACATCGACACCCCGGAGCTGGTGGCCATCGAGTTGCCACTGGCCGGCATCGGGAGCCGCTTCATCGCTATCCTCGTCGACTATCTCATTTGGGGATTTGTCTTCCTTATTCTCGGCATCGTGGCCGCGATCATCATTCCAGCGCTGCATTTTTTCGGCGGCATTTCAGCCAACTGGGCTATCGGCATCTTCGTACTGATCATTTTTCTTTTGCAGTGGGGCTACTTCGCGCTGTTTGAGGCTTTTGGAAACGGGCGCACGCCGGGCAAGCGCGTGGCCAGAATCCGTGTCATTCATCAGTCCGGCCGCGGCATCAACTTTGTGGAGGCACTTGCCCGGAACCTGGTTCGCTTCGTCGATTATCTTCCGGGCCTCTACGCGGTGGGCATTGTCGCCATCTTCCTCAGCCGGCGGAATCAGCGGCTTGGCGATATGGTTGCCGGAACGCTCGTGGTGCGCGACCGCGAGGTCGATTCGCCGCACTGGGGCGAGAGCTCCTCGCGCACCTTTACGGCGCCGACGCTCATCGCGGAGTCGCCGATTCCTTCGCCGGGGCCAACACAGACGAGTGGGGGGGCGTGGGAGGGTCCGTGGGGTGGTCCGCCGCACCTGCGCGTTGTGTTGCCAGCGCCGGCGCTAGCCAAGCTGTCTGCTTCCGACCTCGAGGTGCTCGAAGGCTTCTTCGCGCGGCGCCTCGACCTGGATCTGGCTACGCGTGCTGCGCTTGCCAGCCGCATTGCCGCGGCTCTTTGCGCCAAGTCGGGGCTGACCATTCCTCCGGACACGAGCGTGGAAACATTTCTCGAAGCAGTCGCGCATCAGTTTCGCGGACTGGGGCGGATGAATTGAGCTTCACGGCATGATTCGCTACCGGGCACGATGGCGAATTCAAGGGGTATATTAGGATTTTGCCCAGAAACCGGCAGCGGCTGCGCGGGGCGAGGCGATTCTTTCAAGAACGGCCCGGTCTTGCGTCACCCTTGCAACGCCGGCAGTGGGACACGAGGAGAGCAAGAACATGGCCAAGAGCGTGAACAAAGTATTTCTTCTAGGCAACGTAGGCAAGGACCCTGAGATTCGCTCCACCCCAAGCGGCACGATGGTGGCCAACTTTACCCTCGCCACCAGCGACCGCTTTCAGGACGCGCAGGGCAACTGGCAAGATCGCACTGAGTGGCACAATCTGGTCGCCTTCAAGCGCCTGGCCGAGATCGTTCGCGATTATGTGAAAAAAGGCTCCAAGCTGTTTATTGAAGGCAAGATTCAGACGCGCAGTTGGGAAGACAAGGACACCAAAGCCAAGCGCTATCGCACCGAAATCATCGTCAACGATCTCTCGCTGCTTTCAGGGCGCGACGATTCGCAGGGCGGCGGCGGGTACAGCCGTTCGTCGAGCTCTCAAAATGCCGCCGTGAACGAGGACCAGCGCCAGCCCGCCGCCGCGGACGACTTCGCGCAGTCTGCTGAAATCTCCGACGACGATATTCCGTTTTAAAACAGGGGTCAGGAATCGGCGATCAAGAAAAGCCGCCGCCGGGGACCGGCGGCTTTTGCCTCTTGAGGGCCGGCGTTCGTCACCGGGAGAATCCACGATTCCCTATTCCTTATTCGCTGTTCCTTGTTCTTTCGCTTCGCCGAGCGGATCGTTGTCCCGGTCCGTGACCCCGGCGAGTGCGGCCAAGCGCTCAGCCAACTCATCCGTCCAGCAGTTCTCGGGAGCGCGCCAGCTCCAGTTGCCGGTGGGCACTGCCGGCGTATTCATGCGCGCTTCCGAACCCACCTCCAGCAAATCCTGTGCGGGAATAACCGCCATCTCGGCCACGCTCGCCTCGGCCGCGCGAATCAGCGGCCATGCAGGCCGGTCGGATACCGGACCAACGAGCGCTTCAACGGCCGCACGCTCCGCTTTTCCGGCGGAGTTCCACCATCCCTGTGTCGTGTCGTTATCGTGCGTGCCGGTGTAGGCCACCGTGCCCGTCGTGAAATGCTGCGGCAGGTGCGTGTGCGCTCCCTTGTCGCTGAAGCCAAACTGCAACACCTTCATCCCCGGCATTCCCAACTCTTTGCGGAGCGCGTCCACCTCCGGAGTGATGACACCCAGATCCTCAGCCACCAGCGGCAGCGGGCCCAGCGCAGCCTCGAGCGCGCGAAACAACTCAAGTCCAGGCGCCTTGATCCATTCGCCGTTGATTGCAGTCTCTTCTTCCTCGGAAATTGCCCAGTACGCTTCGAAGCCGCGAAAGTGATCGAGCCGCACGATGTCGTAGAGCTCCACGGCGCGGTGAATGCGGTCGATCCACCAATCGAATCCGCGCGCGGCCAGCACATCCCAGCGGTAGAGCGGATTGCCCCAGCGCTGGCCGGTGGGCGAAAAGTAATCCGGCGGCACACCCGCGATGCGGATGGGCTTGAGGTCGTCGTCCAGCTCGAAGATTCCGGGATGAACCCAGACGTCGGCCGAATCCATGTTGACGAAGATGGCCACGTCGCCCAGGATTCTGATTGCGCTGCGCGCCGCAGCCTTTTGGAGAAGATCCCATTGTTCGGCGAAAGCGAATTGCAGCACTCGCTCGATGGCCACCGCGCGCACACGCTCTGCTTCAGCCCGCGCCAGTGCCTGCGGATCGCGGCGGCGCAGCGGCTCCGGCCATTCGGTCCATGCGCCCGTCTTGAACTCGCGCCGCAGCACGGCGTAAAGCGCGTAGTCGTTGAGCCAGGCTGCCTCATCGCGGCAAAACTCTTCGAAATCGGCCCACTGTTCGACGAGCGCCTCGTCGTCGAGCCCGCGATCGAGAAAGTTTCCTGCAGCCTCCTGGAGCAGCGGCAATTTCCGTGCCTCAACCTGGTCGAAGTCGACAGCTCCGGAACGCCCGGCCAGCCCAGCGATGCGCGCGCCTTCGATCCAGCCCCAGTCGGCGAGAAACTCGAGGCTGATGAGCGATGGATTCCCGGCGAACGCCGACGACCCTGCGTACGGCGAGTTGCCATATCCGGTAGGGCACAGCGGCAGAACCTGCCAAACGTGCTGTTTGGCGCGAGCAAGAAAGCGGACAAACTCGTGCGCCGCGGGGCCCAGGTCGCCAATGCCGCCATACGATGGAAGCGAGCTTACGTGCAGCAAAACTCCGGAGGATCGCTGGAACTCCATGAAGCCGATCTTACTGGATGCATCGCTGTCCCCCGAAAGGCCGCCGCATTTGAGACAATGTTGGGCGTGCATCTGAGCAGAATTGTTTTGCGACTCAATCGTTAAGGGAGCCCTCATTTGAAGACCTGCTTCTCGCCTGTTTGCCTTGGCGTTTTCTCGTTCGTCTCCATCCTCGCGATTTCGGCGATCCCCGCCGCGGCTGTTGCGCCTCCGGCACCCGTAGCGCTCGCGGCCGGCTGGCAGTTGCAGGACGTGGCAAAAGTCCCGCAATCCGGCGCGCAGGTCTCGTCGGCCGGCTTCGACACCGGCGGCTGGTACGTGGCCACGGTTCCGGGCACCGTGCTGACAACACTGGTCAACGATCATGTCTATCCCGAGCCGCTTTACGGCGAGAACGAACGTCCCGAGATCATTCCCGAAAGCCTCGTCCACACTTCGTACTGGTACAGGACCGTTGTTCGTGTTCCCAGCGCATACACGGGTCGCCACGTCTGGCTGAACTTTGACGGCATCAACTACTCCGCCGAAGTCTGGGTGAACGGCGTGCAGGTGGGCACTATTCGCGGCGCCTTCGTTCGCGGCATCTTCGACATTACTGCGCAAGTGAAACCCGGCCAGCTCGCCGTCGTGGCTGTACTGGTTACCCCAGAACCGCATCCCGGAGTGCCCCACGAACACACCTGGCGCAACGGCGTCGGCCAGAATGGTGGAATCACCGCCCTCGACGGGCCCACGTTTCTTTCCACCATCGGTTGGGACTGGCTCGATGCGGTGCGCGATCGCGACACGGGCATCTGGCAAAAGGTTTTTCTCTCTGCGACAGGTCCGGTTGTCGTGAAAGACCCGCTCGTCACCACAGATCTGCCGCTGCCCAAAACCGACTCGTCCGACATCACAGTGCAGACAACCGTTGAAAACGTGAGCGACCAACCGGTTGATGGCGAGGTTCGCGGAACCATCGAGAACGTCGTCTTCGAGCGCCAGATCACCCTCGCGCCTCACAATACGCAGCAAGTCACGTTTGACCCGAAGAGCACGCCGGCGCTGCACATGGAGCACCCGCGCCTGTGGTGGCCAAATGGCTACGGTGCGCAGGCGATGTACAAGCTCCATCTCGAATTCAGGACCGGCGAAACCATCTCGGACACGCAGGATGTCGACTTCGGCGTGCGAAAGATCAGTTACTCCGTCCCCGGCACCGACACGCTGACCCTCTCTGTAAATGGCGTGCCCATCTTCATCCGGGGCGGCGACTGGGGCCTCGACGAGGCGCTGAAGCGCATTCCGCGCGAGCGGCTCGACGCTGAGATCCGGCTGCACAAGTTGGCCAACCTGAATCTGATTCGCAACTGGGTGGGCCAGAGCACCGGCGAGGACTTCTACGAGTTATGCGACAAGTACGGCTTGCTGGTGTGGGACGAATTTTTCCAGCCGAATCCCAATGACGGCCCCGATCCCGCTGATATACCGACCTACATCGTCAATGTGCGCGACAAGATTCTGCGCTACCGCAACCATCCGTCGATCGTTTTGTGGTGCGCGCGCAATGAGGGCGACCCGCCACCGGAGATCGACGCCGCTCTGCGCACGCTGCTCGCCGAAGTCGATCCCACGCGACTCTATTGGCCAAATTCGACCGATGGTCCGGGCGTGCGCTCGCATGGGCCCTACTATTGGCGTGCGCCGCGCGAGTTCTACGCTGTCACCGACGATTACTTCAAGACCGAGACAGGCAGCGCCTCAATCCCTACGCTTGAATCCATCCGCGGCATGATGCCCAAAAAAGATTGGGAAACGATCGACGACGATTGGGCCGCGCACGACCTGGCCAAAGGCAACCAGCACGGGGAACTCTACCCGCTGATCCTCGCCGGACGCTATGGCAAGATCGCGAACCTCGCCGACTTTGTGCGCAAGGCACAGATGGCCAACTACGAGGCTTTCCGCGCCATGTACGAGGGCCGCAACGCGCTGCTCTTCCATCCCACTACGGCGGTCATCACGTGGATGAGCAATCCTGCCCAGCCCAGCTTCGTGTGGCAGATCTACCACTACGATCTGGAGCCGATGTCCTCCTACTTCGCCGTGATGCACGCCTCCGAGCTGGTACACATTCAGTTCAACCAGCTTACGGAAGACGTGCAGGTCATCAACAACAAACCCGAGCCAGCGAGCGATCTGCTCGCGCACATCGCGGTCTACAACCTCGACGGATCGCTCGCGTACGAACACGAAACCAAGCTCACCGCTGCTCCCGATGCTGCCACCGATCTCGGGCCGATCGATTTTCCGGCTTCGATTTCGACGGTTCACTTCATCAAGCTGGATCTGCGCGATGCCGCCGGCCGATTGCTCTCGACCAATTTCTATTGGCGCGCTCAGCCCGGCGACCCCGATGACCTCACTGCTCTGAATCAACTGCCGATGGTCAAGCTCACCGCGAACGTGGAAATTCCGAAAGAAAATGCAGCTGGCCAACGCAGACTGCGCGTCTTGCTGCACAACCCAACCAAGAGCATCGCTCTGATGGCCCACGTGCAACTGCGCAGAAAATCCGGAGCGCGCGTCTTGCCGGTCTTCTACAGCGACAACTACGTCTCGTTGGTCCCCGGGGAAACAAAATCCGTCGACATTGAGGCCGCAGCAAGCGAATTCAAAGGCGAAGGCGCGCTGATCGTCGTCGATGGATGGAATGTGACCGTCGCCCCGGCGTCATTTCCGGGCGGATCGATTGCTCCGAACCTCGACGCACAACCCGACCGCTGGCCTGCTACCGGATTGCCAGTTGCAACCACTGGCCTACGCTAGCCTTCAGGAAGTACGGAAACAAAAAGGCCCGCAACCAATGGCCGCGGGCCTTTTGCCGTTGAAGAATTCCGCGTTTACGTGCCCGGCGCTTGCTGTCCAGGTCCCTGCGGCTTGGCATTGATGACGACAAGCTTGTGCTTCTTGTAGTCGTCCCACACGCCGCTCACGAAGACGCTGAATGCCTCATTGCGGCGCTGATCCAAAAGCTGATCACGCATCTGGTCGAGGTTCTTGGAAATCTCGTCAGGGGTCGGCTCCTGCTTGTCGTCAATCTTCACGACAACGCCGGTGCGGCCGGCGTCGATGGGTCCGCTGATCGCCCCGACGCTCATGTCGAAGAGCTGCGGCGCCACCTGGCCCACTTCGCCAAAATCGGGCACCTGTCCGTTCTCGCCCACCAAGTCGCTGGTCTTCACCGTCGCGCCCACCGCCTTGGCAGCCTTTGCCAGATCGTTCGTCGCTTTCGCCTGGTCGGCAAGTGCCTTCGTTTTCTGGCTCAGCAGCGAAGGAAGCTGCTCTTCGCGGTAGTCGTCGAGCACGTGGCTCTTCCAGTCGGCAAACGAGGGCGAGTGCGCCGGGACGATGCCCGTAACCTGGAAGATCGCATATCCTTCGCCCGTTGGCGCCGATTGCGGCGGATCGCCTTGTTTGGCTTCAAAGGCCTTGGCTAGAATCTGCGCGCTGTCGGGCAGCGCGGCAATCACGCCGTCGTGTGCCACCGGATCCGTGGTCACCACATCCAAATGGTGCGCCGCAGCCGTCTTTTCCAGACCGTTCTTGATCGCCTCACTGGTCAATTGCTGCGCATAATTGTCCTCGGCCGCTGTCTCGGCCTGGCGCGTCAGCGTTGCAACGATGTTCGCCTGCACATCGCTCAGAGGCTGCGTATGCGCGGCCTGACGTTCCTCCACCTGCACAATGTGGTAGCCAAAATTGGTCCGGATAATTGCAATGTCGCCAATTTTCTGCGTGAAGATCGCATTGTCGAACGCCGGAACCATCTTGCCCCGCTGCGCAAAGCCCAGCTCGCCGCCCATGTCCTTGCTTCCCGGGTCGTCAGAGTATTTCTTCGCCAGGTCAGTCCAGCTTCCGCCCGCCTGGAGCTGCTTCAGAATCATCTCCGCCTTGGCTTTGGCCGCGGCATCGGTCTTGGCGTCGGCGTTCGGCGGCACGCTGATAAGAATGTGCCGCGACTTGGCCTGTTCCGGCACGGAATAGTCTGCAACGTGCTCGTTGTAATACTGCTGAACAGCCTGCGGACTCGGCGTTTGAGCGCCACCCGGAATCTGACTCTCGCTAAATGCGAGGTAGGTGATTTTCCGTTCTTCCGGCACTGCATTCGCGTAGCGCGCCGCATTCGTCTTAAAGAACGCTTCGAGATCGCTGTCAGAGGGGTTGATTGTGTTGCGCAGATCGTCGGACGAGATCACCGCGTAATCGAACTTGATCTTGATGTTGTCTTTGAGGTAGGTGTCGCGGACCTCCTGATCGCTCACTGTGACTCCGGCAGTAATATAAGCCTGCAGCCGCTGGATCGTAATCTCGTTCTTGATTTCGTCTTCGAAATCCGGCACGGACTCGTGCAGCCGGTCGTCGATCAACTGTTTGTAGGCATCGTCGCCGATATAAGTTCCATTGGGATAGAGAACCTCACCCGTTGGGCCTGTACGCAGCCATTTGCGCACGTCGTCGTCGGTCGCGTAGATTCCAAGCTTGTGAGCCTCCACAAGCATCACCTGCTCCTGCACAAGCTGCTGGCCAACCTGCTGCTCGAACATCTGCACGATCATTGGATTGTTTGCGTACTGGGGATCGCGCTGCCTCAGCTGGTTTTCGGTCATCGCCTCAACGTGCGCCTGGCTGATGCTGTTGCCGGAGGACAGAATGCGGCTATACCAGTGCGGATAAACAACCGCGTAGGTGTCGGGTGCCGAAGAGCCTACACCGCCCAGGCCGGGAATCAGGTACAACACCATGGTGACCGAAGCTGCGCCGATTATGACCACAATCAGCGCCTTGACCATGCGATTATCTGTTTGCAGGAAACGAATCATGGATGGACTTCAACCTTCAACTCTCTGAGCGCGGGCAAGCCTTGCCGGCGGGCGGCAGCATGGAATCTGCTGCATGCGCGGCGCGCCTGCGAATGCGCGATTCTCGCTCGATGCGACTCTGCCATTATAGTGGATCGCACGCCGCGCGCGGATCGTCGCTGATTCCCGATGCAAAACGGGCATCCACCGCGGCGGATGCCCGTTCATGCTCACAACTTACTGTTCCCTGCTCTTACCGCCAGTAGTACGCCCCGCCGACGATGTAATACGGCCGGTAGTAGACGGGTGGATATCCGTAAGGGTAGGGCGCATAGCCGTAACCGGCATAGTAGCCCGGCCCGTAGGGCGAGCGCCGGTAGAGGCTTGGTCCGCCGGGATACAGTCCCTGGGCCAGCCTTGCCGCTTCTTGTGGGCTCACCGGATTCACTGTGAGCGGCGCATTGATGTGGAACGTGACCAGAGCCTCCGCGGGAATCCAGACGCGCGGTCCTCCCGAAGCAGCCGAAGCGGCAGTACCCCCGGCCGCGCCGGCCCCAGCGCCGATGGCGCAGCCTGGACCACGGCCGATTGCGCAGCCAATGATGGCGCCAATCAGAGCACCGCCCACTGCGCTGCCCGCCGTCTGGCCTGCTTTATTCGGGCCCTTCACTTTGAATTGATCCGTATTCAGCGGATAGCTTTGTCCGCCGAGATCCAGAGAAGTGAGTTCAAGCGCCAGCACTGAGCTTCCGGCCAATTTGCCGGAGCCGGCATTTTTCACTTCAGACACCACGCCGTGCACTGTCGCACCGCGCGGAATCGCCAGATAGCCTCCGGCAATCACGTCCTGAATCACTGTGAACTGAACTGGCTCCCCGTCCTTGGCCCTTTTGCTATCGACCGGCTCACTGGTGCGCAATTGCAACAGCGTTCCCGCTGGAATGGTCACGGAGCCCCTGGCAGGCCGATACGCGGGCGCCTGAGGTGCGGGCTGGTACTGCGGGTACGGCGGATATTGCGAAGACTGCGGACTCTGGTACTGGGGCCGCGCCGGAGGCGGCGGCGGATACCCGCCTTGCTGCGGATAAGCCGGTTGCTGCGGGTTGTTCGCCGAAGGCGGTGGCCCTTGATCTTGTGGATTCGCGTCAGGAGCAGGGCCCGGCGGCGGCAAGTTCGCCATTTGCCGCTGCGCCTGCGACTGATCCGGATCCGGCATCTCGTCGGAGGCAGGCGCCGGCTGCGGGCTTTGCGCGTCCGGGCCCGGATTGCCGATCTGCAAATTGTTATGAACCTTGGTCACACCGTCCACGTGCGCGGCGATCGACTCGGCCAACTGCTTTGACGCATCGGTCGAAACCGTTCCTGAAAGCGTAACCTCACTTTGAATCGTGGCCGCTGTGATCAAGTCATTCTTCAGCGCCGCCGAAGCGTCCAGAGCGTGAACCACGTCCATCTCAATCTGTCCGTCGGTGCGTTGCCCCTGCTGTGCAGCCGGCTGACCTTGAGGCTGGGCCGGTCCGCCCGCATCTTGCGCAAGCGCGAACACGGTGCAGAGTACGGTCAACCCCATCCATGCCATGAGCTGCTTGCTCATTTTCTTTATCAGGGTACGATTCATTTTCATTTCTCCTGCTTCTCCTCCGTCATGACCGGCGGCAAAAACTCACGCCGGGTAAACGGTTTTTCGAACTGGCTTCATCGGCTCAATCGGTTAGACGAGACTCGCCTGAGCCTGTTAACCGCTTAAACCCAGCGCCGGCGAAAAAGTTCCCTAGGCCAGTGCCGCACTAATCGCTGTACCCAGAGCCTTTAGGCCCGCGGCCACATCGGCGCCAAGGTGCGCCCGGAGGGCCCGGCGTCCACGCGACTCCAGCACTGCCAGATCCCCGGCTGCCTGCGCATCGATCACCACTCCAAAGCTGTATTTCTGGCCGGGAATATCCAAGTCCTGGGCATGGGCTCCAGTGATCTGCAGAAATACGCCCGTATTCGGCCCTCCTTTGTAGTCCTGCCCGGTCGAGTGCAAAAAGCGCGGCCCAAACCCAAGGCAAGTGGCCACGCGCTTCTGGTCGCGCACTTTGTGCCGGAATCCCTGGATGGCCGCCTCGCTCTCCTCAAACATGGGCAGGAAAGCAACGGTGGCAAAATAGTCTCCGGCGCGGAGCTCATCGAGATGCGCACGCAGAATTCCGGCCAGTGTTGCAGCTGGCGCCGCACCCTTCAGCTTTGCGGCGTACGCATCGGTCGCGTAGAGCGCGATTCCGCCGTCGACCAGGAAGGGCGTGCGCTGCGGCAGCTTGCCGCTCTTTTCATATTCGGTCGTCAGCGCGCGCGTCTCTATCTTCGCCGCTTCCACATCCGGCTGATTGAAGGGATTGATGCCCATCACCGAGCCTGCGACAGCAGTGGCAATCTCCCAGGTGAAGAACTGCCCGAAGATCTCATAGAGGTCAGTGATTTCGAAGTAGACCACCGGATGGCCCGCGGCCTGGAGAGCCGCAACCTTCGCATCGAGATCCGATTGGGCGCTTGCGTCGGCGGCGCCTTTCAGCCGCACATACGCGAACACGCGGTCTTTGCCATACACGCTCGGCGTGCCGATCTCCTCGCGATCCACCGGCGTAATTCCCTTCCCCTGCTTGCCGGTGGATTCGGCGATCAGTTGCTCCAGCCACGCGCCCAGATCGTGGATCTCCGGCGAAGTAAAGAAAGTGATCTTGTCGCGTCCCGAGTTCGCCGCGGTCCCCAGCAGCAGACCAAGCTGCACGCCATGATTGTCCCCCACGGGCAGCTTGGCCGCAGCCACTGCTTTGGCTGCCTCCCTCAGCAGTTTGGCGGTGTCGAGACCAGCCACTGTCGCCGCCACCACGCCAAAATTCGAAAGCGCGGAGTAGCGGCCGCCAATCTGCGGATCGCCATAGAAGATGCCCCTGAAGCCGTCGGCCTTCGCCACCTGCTCCATCTTCGAGCCGGGGTCGGTGATGGCCATGAAGTGACTACCTGCCTCCTCGGCGCCAACCGCTCGCCCCATCTCCTCGAAGAAAAACTGCTTCAGGATGTTCGGCTCGAGCGTGGAGCCGGACTTGCTGGCAACCACCACCAGCGTCTCGGCCAGGTCCACAGCGTCGCGGGCAGACTTCACTTGCGCCGGATCAGTGGAATCGACGATGTGCAGTTCCGGGAACCCCGCCTGCGGCCCGAATGTCTTGGCCAGCACTTCGGGGCACAGGCTCGAGCCGCCCATGCCGAGAAGCACAGCCGATTGGAACTCCGAGCTCTTCACATCTCCCGCAAGGCTGACGAACGATTTGAGGTCTTTCTGTTGCCGCTCGACAATGTCGATCCAGCCCATCCATTGCTCCTCGCCATCGTGAGTCCAAAGCGAGGGGTCCTTCTGCCAGAAACGCTCGACTTTATGGTTGGCTTGCCAGTCGGCGGCCGCCGCGTCCACGGCGCCGCGAAGATCAGAGGAAACTGCGAGTCGAAAGCTCATATCACCTTAGATTCTGCCTGAAGGGCGGGGTTGCAAAGCTAAAGATTGTGCAAAAGTTCAAGGTGGCGCCGACGCTCAGCCGTCCACCCTGCACGTCGCTCTCATGCGGATTTTGCCGGCCAGTTTGGCGTGATGCGGATCAGTTCGAGCCGCTCACCCGCGCTGCCTGCCGCTTCCAACTCGAACTCCGGCGAAGCTGCCGGTACCGCAACAATCCCGCGCGGCGGCAGATCGACGGCCTCGAAATCAGCGCTTGTCAGCCGCGCCGCTCCGCTGGCTGCGAACAGGTATGCCAGCCCGCGCTTTCCGCCTGCGCCGCACAGCCTTTCGCTCGTCAGTTTGCCACCAACCAGAATTCGCTCCATGCGGAAGTACTCCACATCAATCAGCACCGTACGGTCGGCGAGCTGGCGCGGAGCCACCTTGCCCGCCCTCGTCGTGAGCTTTGTCGCTTCAAGCGACTTTTCAATGTTCAGCTCGCGCGGACGTCCGTAGTCGTACATGCGGTAGGTCAGGTCAGCGTTCTGCTGCGTCTCCAACAAAATCGATCCCGGCCAGATGGAGTGTACCGTCCCGGCATCGACAAAGATGGTGTCCCCGGCCGCGACGGGAATCATGTTCAGCTTCGCCTCGAGCGTTCCCGCGTGAATGCCTTCCTCGATTTCACTGAGTGTCGTCCCCGGCTTGACTCCGACTGCGACTTCCGCTCCGGGCTCCGCTGCCAGCGCGTACCAGCACTCCGTCTTTCCGCGCGGCTGGCCGTATTTTTGCGCCAACTTGTCGTCGGGATGCACCTGCACGCTCAGCTTTTCCTTCGCGAAAATGGTTTTGATCAATAATGGGGAATCCGCCTGCGGCGGGAGCGGCGAGTCTGCCCCGGGCGCATCTCGGTGTGGCGAATCGGGGCCAAGCAACGCATCGTGTTCTTCAATGAACAGCGAGCCCAGCCGCTCGCCCGCGTGGGACCCGGTCGCAATCAGGCACTCGTCGCCCGTCAGCCATACCTCGCCGATGGGGTCGCCCTCGGCCACGCGGTCGTACCAGGGCCGCAGATCGCGGAATCCCCACACCCGCGCGGTGAAGATGGGCTCGATGCGAAATGGCGCCAATTTAGTCACTGGTACTCCCTCTGAAAACTGCCTCGGCTCTCTCGCCATCCTCACTCTAGCAGACGAATCGTTGGCCTTAGATACGCTCAACGCGGAACCCAGTTTGTACAGAAAAACCTTCGCGAACAGGTGACCGGCGGCTATCCTCATTCCATGCCGCACTCCGCGATCTTCAACGACATGTTCCAGTTGCCGCTTCCCATTATGGAGAAGCTGCTTCGACCCGCCATCGTCTACCTTGCTCTGGTGGTGCTGCTGCGCATTTTCGGCAAGCGCGAGCTGGCGCAGCTCAACCCGTTCGACCTGGTCGTTCTGCTTTCGCTCTCGAACACCGTGCAGAATGCCATCATCGGCGACGACAACTCCGTCTCCGGCGGAATCATCGGCGCCTTCGCGCTGCTGGCCATCAACTGGCTGGTCGTTCGCGCGCTCTTCCGCTCGCCAAAGCTCACGCGGATGTTTGAAGGGCGCTCCACAGTCCTCATCCGCAACGGCCAAATCGACCTTAAGGCTTTACAGCGCGAGTCGCTTGCCCGGGAGGAGCTGCTCGATGTGATTCACCGCCAGGGCTTCGATAGCATCCACAATGTACGGCATTGCGAGTTGGAGTCGAATGGAACGTTTTATGTAGAGGCCTTTGAACCCTCACCCGCCGACAAGCAGCACGAGGAACTGCTGGCCAAACTGGATGCGCCTGGATGCGCTCGGCCGCGAGGTCGCGGCGCTTCGCCCTCAGGCCGCTGGCGATTGATTGCGTCCTCTTGTTGCAGCCGGTGCGCGGTTTGCTAATCTTGGCGCAGCATGAACAGACCGGCTCGACAGATTGCCGCTTTACTTCTACTCTGCTCGCTTCAGTTGCTTGCGCAAAAGAAGGCTCCGCCCAAGGCGATCCGCTTTCAAGGCGCGGCCCAATATACACAGGAGGAGCTGCTCGCGGCCGCCGGCCTGAAACCGGGCGCGCGCCTGAGCGCCAACGACGTAAGAGCGCACGCCAAGCAGCTCAGCGATACGGGGTTTTTCGCGGTCGTCAAATTCGGCAACGACAACAAGGGATTGCTCTTCTCTTTGACTCCCTCTAGCCAGCTTTTTCCCATGCATCTCGACAATCTGCCGCTCAAGCCGAGTGAAGATCTCAACGACAAACTCCACGCGCGTTTCCCCCTCTATCACGGCCTGTTGCCCGCCACCGGCTCTACGGTCGAGGGAATCCGCCAAACGTTTGAAGAAATGTTGGCGGACGAAGGCGTTAAGGCGACGGTAAAAGTCGCTCTCACCAGCGGCCTCGGCCCCAAGAAAACTACCGCCATCGACTTCGCTGTCACCTCGCCGCCGGTGCGCATCGGCCAAATCCAACTTGCAGGCGTCTCGCCGGCAATGCAGGCCAAGGTCAATACTCTCGTCAATGGCCAGACGGGAAACGAGTTCGATACAGAGAACACTGCAATCGGGCTTCAGCGCGCCTTTGAGGATCTTTACCAGGATCTGGGTTACGCGGCCGTCGAAGTCGACGTGAGCCAGGTTGATCTACCCATCGTCTCGGGCCAGGCCTCAGATTTGGCCGTCGAGATACCCTTCTCGGTCACGATTAAAGAAGGCGGAATCTATAAGCTCGGGACAATCAGTTATCCGCCAGATGCATTGGCTTCGCGCTCGGAGGTTGAGAAGCTCCTGTCCAGGTATCAAGCCGGTTCCGGCAGGCCGCTCGATCTTTTTCTCCTAGCTGTCCGCGACGCCTACCACGCCAGAGGCTATCTCGATTGCTCCGTCGTCTCGCACGCTTCGTTCAACGAAGCCACGCACATTGTGAATTACAGCATCGAGATCGATCCCGGACCGCTTTATCGAATGGGCACGATCCACTTCGACGGCGCGCCCGATGCGATGGCCGCCAGACTCACGCGCCTCTGGAAGATAGCGTCCGGCGACGCATTTGATGAAAGCTACGTCTCGGGCTTCGCGGCCCGCGCAGAGAAGCAGGATCGGACGCTGTCAAAGTGGATGCAATCCGTCATTACTACATACGATGTAAAGGCCGACCCGGACACACATCAAGTGAACTGCATCTTCCACTTCGCAAAAGCCGCGCAGAGCGGGCGGTAGGGGCGCGCTAGTTCCCGCCCTCAGTGGCGCGCGAAGCGCGCGGCTGCTTTAATGGCAAATTACTCCCACTCGATGGTTCCCGGCGGCTTCGAGGTCACGTCGTACACTACGCGGTTGATCCCGCGCACCTCATTCACAATGCGGTTGGAGATCTTTTTCAGCAGCTCGTACGACAGGGGCGCCCAGTCGGCGGTCATCCCGTCCTCCGAATGCACCGCGCGAATGGCGCATGTGTAGGCGTAGGTGCGCTGGTCACCCATGACGCCCACGCTCATCACCGGCAGCAGCACCGCAAAGCTCTGCCAAATCTTTGTATAGAGCCCTGCGGCCTTGATCTCGGCAACGACAATCTCATCGGCGGCCTGAAGCAGGGCCACGCGTTCCGGCGTCACCTCGCCCAAGATGCGCACTGCCAGCCCCGGCCCCGGGAACGGCTGCCGGCTCAGAATTTCATCCGGCATATCCAGGTCACGCCCGATGCGCCGGACCTCATCCTTAAACAAATCGCGCAGCGGTTCTATCAATTTAAGCTTCATCCGCTCGGGCAGGCCGCCCACGTTGTGGTGGCTCTTGATGGTCTGGCTCGGCCCCTTTACGCTCGACGATTCAATCACGTCGGGATAAAGGGTCCCCTGCACCAGCCAGTCGAGTTTGCCCTCAGGGCCGCCCGTCTCCTCGGCGATGCGTTTGGCCTCGTCCTCAAAGACCGCGATGAACTCCGCGCCGATGCGCTTACGCTTCACCTCCGGATCGGTCACGCCGGCCAGTTGCTCCAGGAAACGCGCGCTCGCGTTCACAGCTACGATATTCAGGCCCAACTTGCCGCGAAGGTTTTCCTGCACGCTCGCAAACTCGTTCTTGCGCAGAACACCGTTGTTCACAAAGATGCAGGTCAGCCGGCTGCCGATTGCCCTGTGCACCAGCACTGCTGCCACCGACGAATCCACACCGCCTGAAAGCCCGCAGATCACGTGACCCTCGCCAACCTTCTCGCGGATGGAGGCAACGGTGCTCTCGATAAAGTGCGCCGCCGTCCAGTCGCCGCGCGCTCCGCAGATGGTGAGGAAGTTTCGGATGAGTTTCGGCCCCAGAGGTGTGTGTTGCACTTCGGGATGGAACTGTACTGCCCAAATGCCCCGCTCCTCATTAGCGATGCCGGCGAGCGCGTTGGATGTGGCTGCTACGCGGCGAAAGCCGGCGGGCAGCTCCACCGCTTCGTCGCCGTGGCTCATCCACACCTGAATCGCCGGTGGCAGGCCCGCAAACAAAGGCGTGCTGCTGTCCTCAATGGTGACTCTCGCATGGCCGTACTCGCGCTTTGGCGCTCCGCGCACCAACCCGCCCAGGTGATGAACGATGTAATGGAGCCCGTAACAGACGCCGAGCACCGGCACGCCGAGTTCCAGAATCTCCGGGTCCGCGGGAGGAGCGTCCACGTCATACACCGACGACGGCCCGCCCGAAAGGATCAAACCGATCGGCTTTAGCGCCCGAATCTCTGCGATGGGCGCGGTGCACGGCAGGACTACCGAAAACACATTCTGCTCGCGGATGCGCCGCGCGATGAGCTGCGTGTACTGCGACCCAAAATCGAGAATGGCAATTGTCTGGGTGTCCACTCTCCAGTGTGGCAGGGGGGCAGGCGGCCTGTAAAGACAGTCTTGGGCGCCTACGGCAACTTTGCCGCCGCAGCCACCGCATCCCATCCATCCTGGCCCGCCAGAAACACTTTCGGGCGGAACTGCGCGGCCTGCCGCGTTGTCAGCTGATGTGACCAGGACACCCGAGCTGCAGCGTTCGCTCCCGGCCCCGTCGAATGGAACTCCGCATAGTACGCCTTTGGCACGATATCGGTCTTGCCCCATGTATTCCAGCCCTCTGGGATCACGTCGGCGGGCAGTTCCGTGTTGATATACACCACGCGCGAAAACGGGCGCCATGGCCGCCCCAGGCTGATCGTGTCGCGCAACGGAGCAGCTAATCTTGATCCCGCATTGGGGTCGATCCCGCTCGTCACTTTGCTGTCGATGATCACGTAGCCGGTTGTCTGCTCGGGCGATGTGCGCGATTGCGCGGTCAAGTATCCCGGCCCGTTGGCATGGATCTCCGAGTGGTCGAAGACCGCCGTCGCGTCTCCGAAGATGAAATCGACTCCGCCCTCAATATAGGAGTCGACATAATACTGGCGCCCATAGTCGGCAAAGAGCGTGTCCTGGTGGCCCAGAAACCGGCAGTGCTTGAAGATGGCCTTGTCCGCCCGCACCGCCGCAGCCACCGCCTGCCCCGTATTTCCGGCGGCGTTTTCAAAAGCAATGTTGTCGGCCTCGAATCCCGTACCGTTGATCTCTACGGTCTCGGTGAAGAACGTTCCCCCGGCCTGTCTGGCATTCAGGCTGTTGGTGATCACCACATCTTCCGGAGTCTTTCCCATGCCCACAAGCGTGATGTTCATATGGTTTTGCGTCACGATAACGCGTTCGTGATACACGCCCGGCGCAATCTCGATGTACACCCGGCTGGGCTTGCCATCGGATCCAATACCGGCAAAGGGGTGGTGGTCCATTGCCATCTGAATCGTAGGGAATTCCGTGGTGCCCTCGATCCCCGTCTTAACATCGGGTGAAACGCGGACATGCACGTCCTGTCCGCGCGCCATCCAAAACCCGGTCAGGCTCAATCCAGCAAGAATCGAACAAACGATCCGGAATCGGCTCCGCATATTCCTATTCTCTCGCCTTCCGGGCCTCATGCCGTCCCTGCGCGCCTGCAGCCCCGCTTCGCCACGTTTCAGGCGTTGACTTTTCCCGGCCCTGCACGTCCAAATGTCGACCGACGCCGGAAAACTGAATGCCAGACTGTATCAGAATGGAGGGTCACACCTTCACGATGCGCCGGTGCAATCCCAGGTCGGGGTATTTACCAATCCGAGGGGGAAACTAGGCACAACCCGCCCTCGCCTTTTACAATTCATCAGGGACTCCATCCCAACCCAGCATTGCTCGGGAACGATGAAACTTGGCAGCTCAACCCTGACCAGGATGAAGGAATAGCATGAAGTTCACGAAATTCGGCAAGGCGCTCGCGATCGGCGCACTTTCGGCGGCCATCGTATTCGGCGTGACGTCTTGCGTTGAAAGCTATACGGTTGGCTTCTTGTATGTGACGGGAACCGTCAACGCCTCGACGGGCAGTAACGGCATCATTTCCGGCTTCAAAATCGATCACAACACGGGCCGGCTGACGCCGATCAACACTCTGCCTGTTGCCTCCGGGGGAGCCAACCCGGTCCGCGCCGTGTTGACCGTCGGTAGCCGGTTCCTTTATGTCCTCAATCGCGGCGTAACCGCATCGGGCAGCGCAGACTGCTACGGCACTGGCGCCAGCGCCTGCCTCAACTCCAACATCACGCAGTTTGCTGTTGGCGGGAATGGCACTCTCACTCCGCAGGAGACCTTCTATACCCAGGGCATCAACCCATTTCGCATGATTTCAGATTCCACTGGCGGCTATCTTTTTGTGCTGGACCATGACGCTCCCGACAATGCCAGCCCCTCGAGTACCGACAACTGCGCGCTCGCCCTGGGAAATTCGGTGACCACCTGCGGCGACGTCACCGTCTTCAAGATCGACCAGAGCACCGGCCGTCTCTCGCTGGTTGTGAATGCCCAGGTGACAGCCACGACCAGTGGCCAGCCGATCACCTATTTCCCGATACTGGCTAACCCGGTCGATTTCCTGCTATCCAGCTCTACCCTTCTCACTCTCGCCGGCGCGCCTAATCCAACGGGCTACCCGTACACGGGTGGCGCTCTGGTCTTCCCATATAACTACTCGGCCACCTCTGGACAATTGACGCTCAGCCAGAACAGTTCCCAGCCGCTCGGTATTGATCAGGGCACGGCGATCGTTCAGGCTGGCGGCGTCATTTACGTGCTCGATAACGAGCCCATCACGGTCACGTTCAACGGCGCGACAACCACTTCGCAAAGCCAGATTCTTCCGTTCACGTTGGGCGGCGGTGGCGCTTTGCAGGCGGAGCCAAGTGGTGCGGTTCCCGATGACCCCACTCTTGCCAACCCCATCTATGTCCTGCTTGAGAGTAAGGGGAAGTTTGTCTATGTCGCCAACCAAGGGAACAACACCATAGGGCCGAACCCGGAAAGCGGCATCGTAGGTTATTTTCTTACGACCGCGCCGGCTTACCAGCTCAGCTTCCTCGCGGATGAGACAACGATCATTACGGGCTCCGGGTCGGGCCCGCAGTGCATCGTAGAGGACCCCTCCGACCAGTTCATCTATGAAGCCAACCAATACGACTCCACGGTTACGGGACGGATCCTTGAACCGGATACCGGTGACCTCAACGATTTACGTGTTACCAGCACCTACAATCTCCAGGGCCCGGCGTCTTGGTGCCTGGTTGATGGGCGCACAAGTTAGTGGCGCGCCGCGTCCGCCGGCCGCGAGCAAGAAAGTTCTGGCGGACCGGCCCAGATGCCAGGCTCGGATCCGTCCGAAGCCTGCCCGAATTGATGGTCTATCAGCAGACCTTGGCTGAACTCCGGCGCCGCTGCTTGGTATTTGCGCTGAGATTTCGATTCGCCGGAATTCGATTTTTGACCGGCTGTTTTTTAGGTGCCTGCGTGCAGGCTGCGTTCATGAAAGATGCGCATGAAGTTCAATAAATCGAGCCAGCTATTGCTGGTCGGCGCGGCCAGCCTGCTGGCGGCCTCGCTCGTTACTGCCTGTTCCCAGTTAACGCAGACCTTGACCGTCGACTTCGTATACGTGGCCAGCGCGAAGGCAGCCGGCGCCGACAACTACGGCGAGATCAACGTCTTCGAGATCGATTCCGAATCCGGCCGCATGCGCCAGATTCCTACATCGCCCTTCCCTTCACAGGGGCGCAACCCCGTGGCTGAGGCCGTCTCGGTCGACTACGGCAGCCTTTTTGTCGTCAACGAGGACGACAATACCATCGTGCAGTTCGGCATCGGCACCGACGGAAAGCTCTATCCCTATAACACCGTCAATACTCCGGGAATCTTTCCCCTCGCCATCGCTGTCAATAAGACGAATATGTTTATTGTCGACCTTTACCAGCCGCTTCCGATTTGTTCAGACGCGGAACCCTGTTCCGGCTCTATCGGCGTTTTTCCGCTCACCCCTGCAAGCGGCTCCACGCCGGTT
The DNA here is from genome assembly GCA_963823805.1 of uncultured Acidobacteriaceae bacterium. Classification (GTDB taxonomy): domain Bacteria; phylum Acidobacteriota; class Terriglobia; order Terriglobales; family Acidobacteriaceae; genus Telmatobacter. Next base: position 1,717,621 of record CAWGMW010000001.1, read on the forward strand.
GCAATTCAAACGCCGCCGGTCACCAACACTGCAGTCAACGGGCAATACTGGCCGCTCACGCTCTCTGGCGCGAACGCTTCGCACGTCATCGTCCCCACCGCCGTGAATGTCCTTGCTTCAGGCTCTGATGTCTACGTCACCGCTTACGACTCTTCGGTCGTGCCAAATGTAGGCTACGTCTTCGGTTTCTCTGTCGGCTCAGGCGGCGTTCTCACACCTTTGAGCGGCTCTCCCTTCGCGGCCGGCGTCAAGCCTTCTGCCATCGCCAGCGACGCGAACAGCACCTACGTATACGTCACCGACTTCTCGAGCGGCAACGTGCGGGGGTTCGCCGTAAATAGCGGCAACTTGACCCCGCTCGGCGGCAGCCCATTCCGCGCCGGCGATCAACCCACCGCCATCGCCGTCGATCCATCTTATCCATACGCCTATGTGACCAACTCGCAGGACAGTAATGTCACCGCCTACTCCATCAGTAATGGCGCTCTAACGAGCATTGGCACGTACGCCACAGGTCTGCAACCTGTGGCCATCGGAATCGACCCCTCGACGGAGCATTTCCTTTACACACTCAACTTCCTCGATAACACTGTTTCAGGCTTCGAGTTGAGCACCACCGACGGAACACTTCTCGATTCGCAGAACTCTCCTTTTCCAAGCAACGACAATCCAACGGCTGTGGCCGCAATCCCGCACAACGGCACGGGAGGCGGCATTCAGCCGTGAGAGCCTGCATTCGCTCCGGCAGCGGAGTCGGTGGCAATTCCCCCGATCCGGCTTTTACAATGATCACGGGGCAACAATAACGAGTTTTCTTGGGGCTCTTCTTGACGGGCCCATGACGAAGGAAGCGCATGAAGTTTAGTAAATTGAGCCAGCTTTTTCTGGTCTCTGCAATCGGCCTGATCCTGGCCTCGTTCTTAACTGCCTGCAATCTGGTCACGATTGACTATGTTTTCGTGGCCAGCTCCGCAGGCAGCTCGTCGGGCAGCGCCGGACAAATCTACACCTATGCCGTCGACGCAAAATCTGGCGCACTGCGCACTGCCGCTTCGCCTGTTTCCTCCGGCGGCTCCGGCCCCGTTGCACTGGCCACCACATCCGACTATTACAACCTCTATGTTGCCAACAAGGGCAACAACTCCGTAGTTCATTTCTCCGTCTCCGACAGCGGCATCCTCACCATGAAGGACAGCATCACCCTCGCGAATACTCCGGTGTCGATTGCAGTCAATGCCGCCGGAACTTACCTTTACGTCGTCTCGGGCACCGCCTCTGCCACACTCACCGAGTATGCCCTTAGCTCTGGCGCCATCGGCACCGCCACCGCGACACTCTCTCTTACTGTCCCCGGATTCTCGACCGACATCATGGTGCCTACGGGCGTGACCGTGCTTGCAAACAGCAGCGCCGTCTACGTCACCGCTATTGACAAATCGGCTTACAATCCCGGCGGGACTACCACCAGCAACGCCAATCCAGGTTGGCTCTTTGGTTATGCTGTCAGCTCGGGTGGCGCATTGACTGCGGTTTCAGGCAGCCCCTATCAGGCCGGCGTCAAGCCATCTGCCCTGACCACCGACCCCATCAGCCGATTCGTCTACGTCACTGACTTCGCCTCGAACGAACTGATCGGATACTCGGTGCTCTCAACCGATGCGCTGCAGTTCATGATCAACGGCCCTTTTAGAACCGGCAACGAACCGACTTCCGTTGTCATCGATCCCCGGGGAATCTTTATTTACCTGTCCAATTCGCTGGATGAATCGGTCGAGGCCTATTCCATTTCCCTGCCCACTGGCACACCTTCCCAGGACGTGAGCGTCACCGGCGCCAGCGCAACGACCACCGATACCGACCCGGTTTCGATCATCGTGGATCCGGCTGAGGGCGTTTTTGTATACACCGCCAACTATCTGGGCGACTCCGTCTCCGGCTTCAGGCTCAATCCCAGTGACGGAACCATTGAGCCAACGCAGGCCACTCCTTATCCCACCGGCGCGAACCCCACTGCGTTGATTGCCGTACCGCACGGGAACCATGCCCTGTCAACGCCTCAGTAGCGGCGCTGAACATCCGCATCAAGAAGAGCCCAGCCCTCGCGGCTGGGCTTTCCGCATGCTTCGGGCCGCGATGAATTGCGGGCAGAGAAGCGGATCTCCATCCAAACTCGACTTTCGGTGTTGACTTCGCACCACTAGTCCTTATTTCCTGCTCCCTCGCTTTTCAAGACCGTCGTCGCATGCATCCACTCGCGCAGCTTCCGCTGCGCCGGCTTTTCGATGAAATGCAGGGCGAAGATGGCCAGCGCAATCAGGAGAACATAGCTGATCCAGGGATCGAAGCGGACCAAGCCAAGCGCATCCAGCAAGTGCGAGCCGTGAATCAGGTTCCACAAGTTGAAGTGAAGAAGGTAGAGGCAGTAGCTGGCCTCGCCCACGAAAACCAGTGGACGCACTCCCAGTGCGCTGGCAAGCGGGTTTTCGCCCGCTAGTCCTAACACAATGCAGCCGAACAGAGGCATGAGCACTCCGTCGTGCATGATTGGATAGGGCATCAGCGGCCCCAGGCTCAAAAGACCATAAATCCCGCCAAATCCTACGATCCCGAGCCACAATCGCAATCGCGCTGTGCGCTCGATCATCCGGTCCAGGTCAGCCAGCATCACTCCAAAAACAAAACTGAAGACGTGCGTGTAGGGCGTATATTTCAGCGCCCACAGCCATGTGCCGTAACTCCATCGGTCCGGGTGGGCGATTCCATCAGGATTGAACGCCATATACAGAGCGCCCGGAACGAGACCCAGCGCCCACACACCGGCCATCTTCATCAGGTGCGGCGCCATTCGCTGCGGGCGCTTCCACTTCGCCACCCAGGGAAAGATCACGTAGTAGGCGGCTTCGGCCGACATCGTCCAGGCTGGCGTATTCAAAAACGTTGATACCGCGGGAACGAAGCCCTGGAGCAGCAGCGGCGTCAGTACCATGCCCGTCCAGAACATTGCGTGCGTGTGCGTCTGGTACTCCGAGCGCAGCAAATTCAGGCTCAGCAACAGGCTTAGAAAGTAGATGGGATAAATGCGCGTGAATCGCGCCTCCCAAAAACGCTTGCGATCCAGTTCCCCGTTCCGCGCGCGCTCGGCGTAGTTGTAGGCCAGCACAAATCCCGACAGCAGAATGAAGTAGCTGACCGAGATATACCCGGCATTGACCACCGGTGCCAGAAAACCGAACCACCTGGGATCGGAAAAGTGGAAGAAGACAATGTTAATGGCCGCGAAGCAGCGCAAGCCCGTAAGTGCCTTCAGCGGTGCTGGCTTGCGAGTCTCCACGAACTGTTAGACGTCTCCAAGTGACAGGAAATAGGGAGTAGTAAGTAGTGACTAGTGAGTAGGAAACAGGGAAAAGGCATCGGGGATCTGGGATCAGAAGATAACTGCGGAAATCCAGGTTTACTGGTTGCGGCTCTGGTACAGCTTGCCCACTCCCTACTGACTACTCCCTATACCCTGCTTTTTCACGCCGTTACCAACGATCCAACCTTTTCGCCCATCACCACGCGCTTGATGTTTCCCGGCTGATTCATGTTGAAGACGATCATGGGCAGGTTGTTGTCCTTGCACATGCTCACTGCGGTCAGGTCCATCACCTTCAGGCCTTGTTGCAGAATCTGCATGTACGTAACCTGGTCGTACTTCACGGCGTCTTTCACCAGCACCGGGTCGGCGTTGTAAACGCCCTCCACCTTGGTGCCCTTCAGCAGTACATCCGCCTTGATCTCCATGGCGCGCAGGCTAGCCGCGGTGTCCGTCGAAAAAAACGGGTTCCCCGTGCCGGCTGCGAAGACGACAATCCGACCTTTTTCAAGATGCCGGACTGCGCGCCGCCGGATGTACGGCTCGGCAATCTGATTCATCAATACCGCCGTCATCACGCGGCACTGCACCCCACGTTGTTCCAGCGCATCCTGCAGCGCGATCGCATTGATGACGGTGGAAAGCATGCCCATGTTGTCCGCGCTCACACGGTCCATCTCCTTGGCCTGCTCCTCCACGCCGCGGAAAAAGTTCCCTCCGCCCACCACGATCGCGATCTCCACGCCCAGCGCGTGCACGTCCGCGATCTCGCCGGTGATCTCCGACACCTTTTCCGCATCCAGACCAAAGCCGCGCTCCCCGGCCAGCGCCTCTCCCGAAAGCTTCAGAACAACTCGCTTGTACATGTCGTTTTCGAGTATCGCACACGCATGGCGGGTTGCGCTTCGATCATTGCGTCTAGGTCCCGAATCGAGTTCCTCGGCTTCGTGTCCCGAATTGCCCCCCATGTCACGTTTGTCTCAAATTAGGAATTCCGCCTCGCATTTCCTTCACTGCATCAAGCGCAAGACAGGTTTCCTCCATAGACTTGCCTCATCCGCCTGACTTCGCACCGCTTTATCGTGCCTCATCGACCGCACTTCAAAAGAATCGCTCGGCAGGGACTTATGGTTGTCAAAACGCAATGCAAGGGCCATGCGTATACCGGAGTCGAAGTGGGGGCGAGCAACGTCCGGCGATATTTCTCCAGAGACATCAACGTCATCGAATTGCACCTTGACCACCTGCTCATCCAATGCGGCCTGAGTCCCGATTTCTGGCTTGGCCAGACGGAGATCCGCGACCCCCGGCTCTGCGCCTGGCTCGAATCAAAGAACTTCAATGGACGGCCGGGCGACGCGCCCATTCCCCTCGCCATGATTCCCTCTGGGAAGAACTGCTTCCGCCTGCAGCCCATCGCCGCCAACCGCGGCTCTCGCAACAGACCGACCATCGTCCCTATTTATTCCGCCTGACGAGAGCTTGTTCCCCATGTTCCACCTTCCCTCGCCGCTCGCCAACTTGCAAGCCAGGCCCCTCAGTCCCTGCCGGGGGGTCCACAGCGACAGGTCCACTTCGCTGGGTTGGCTTGGTCCCTGCCTTGTTACACTCGATTTGCGATGAACTTCAGCCAACTGGAGCAGGAGATCGAGCGGCACTTCGCCGCCGGGCCGGCTGCCGCCTCCGACGCCGCTGCTATGACTGCGTTTCTCGCGCTTCGTTCGGCGCTTGAGGCAGGCGAAGTCCGCGCCGCTGAGCCTGACACTGCTTCGCACACCGGATGGCGCGTGAATGCCTGGGTCAAGCGCGGCGTCCTGCTCGGCTTTCGCATCGGCGCTCTCGAAGAGATGCCCTCCGGCGGCCTTTCATTCGTCGACAAGCACACGTACCCCGCCCGCCGCTTCACCGCCGCCGATGGCGTCCGCCTCGTACCCGGCGGCTCTTCGGTCCGTGCCGGAGCCTTCATCGCTCGCGGCGTTGTCTGCATGCCGCCCATGTACATCAACGTCGGCGCTTACATCGACGAAGGAACACTCGTCGATTCGCATGCGCTGGTCGGATCCTGCGCTCAAATCGGCAAGCGTGTTCACCTGAGCGCGGCGGCACAAATCGGCGGTGTGCTTGAACCCGTGAATGCCAGCCCTGTGGTCATCGAAGACGATGTGCTCGTCGGCGGCAATTGCGGCGTTTATGAAGGGACAATCGTGCGCAAAGGCGCTGTGCTCGCCGCCGGCGCCATCCTTACCCGCGGCACTCCACTCTTCGATTTAGTGAACGGCTCGGTGATTCGCGCCTCCGGCGATCTTCCCCTCATTGTTCCTGAAAATGCAGTGGTCGTTCCCGGCGCACGCGCCGTCAATAAAGGCAAGGGGCAGGAATGGGGCTTGAGTCTTTACGCCCCGGCCATCGTCAAGTACCGCGATGATAAAACCGACCTCAGCACCACGCTCGAAGACCTTTTGCGATAAAGTGACCCTCCACTCGCGAACACAAGGCCGCAATCGCGACCCAATCGGTCAACGGACCGGACTCTGATGCGTCTAAACCCGTGGAAAGTGTGTAACCAAAAGAATTTATGAAGATCCGGTCTTCCCTCTACCTCGCTCTGTCGCTCATTGCCCTGTCCTGCCTGCGCGATCCCGATGCGGCCCAGCAGCCTTCCACCCCGCAACCAACGACCAATATCAAAGTGCAGGCGCGGGAAGTCCTGCTCCCCGTCACGGTGGTTGATAAAAAGGGCGCCCTCGTCACCAACCTGACCGCCAAGGACTTCACCCTCACCGAGGACGGGCGTCCGCAAGTCATCAAGAGCTTCACGACAGAGAGCAGCCTGCCCTTCCGCCTCGGCCTGCTCGTCGATACCAGCCGCAGCGTCTATTCAGCCATCGACAGCGAGCGCAAGGCCGCGGAAAAGTTCGTCGACCTGATGCTGCCTGCCGATCCCAAAGCAGGGGCCTCCGGCGACGGGTCCACGTCGCCGGGGTCTAACGCCGGTGTCCGAGGCGACGAAGCCTTTCTTATTCACTTTGACAGCGAGGTGGAACTGCTCGAGGACTTCACCAACTCTCGCGAAAAGCTGGACCACGAGATCGATGCCATGACCCCGACCTCGCGTGAGCACAGCAGCCAGGGCCCCGAGACGAGCGGCGACGACCGCGGATACGGAGACCATGGCGCGTCCAGAGGCGGCGGAACACAACTCTACGACGCCATTTATCTCTCCTCTGACGAGTTGATGAAACCCAAGGATGGCCGCAAGGCCCTGGTCGTTTTCTCTGACGGCGTCGATCGCGGCAGCAAGGAGACCTTGAACGACGCAATCGACGCGGCCGATCGCGCCGGAGTGCAGGTCTTCACCATCTACTTCAAAGGTGAGGAGGATCGCGGCCAGAACGGATTTCCCGGCGGCGGACATCACGGCGGCATGGGTGGCGAGGGATATCCTGGCGGCGGATATCCAGGCGGTGGAGGCGGTTGGCCCGGAGGAGGGGGCGGCGGCCGGCACCCTGGTGGCAACAATGCTCCGCAACTCGACGGCAAGAAGATCATGCAGGAGATCGCCTCGCGCACTGGTGGTCAATTCTTCGAAGCGAAAAAGAAGGACAACCTCGAGGACATCTATGGCCTGATTGCCGGCGCTCTTCGCCAGCAGTATCTGCTCACCTACACTCCCGATCAGGTCGACACCGACGGCGACTTTCACAAGATTGTTTTGAAAACCGGAAACAGCGACCTGACGGTGATTACGCGCGAAGGCTACTACGCTCCCATGCCAGACAAGTGATCAGCGATTTCCTCTCGCCGTTCACCAGCCAATGCAAAAAAGCCCACGGCATATCCGTGGGCCTTTCGCGTTCCAGGGGAAGAATCTATTTAGTGGCTCTTGCCGTGGTCGTGAGCGCCGCCTCCACCTCCGGCGCCTCCGTGCGGCGCGGAGTTCGGTTCGTGCTGCGGCGGCGAATGTGGCTGCGGCGCCGGGCGATTCGATGTATTTGAATGGAACGCGTTGTAGGTCTTGCTGCTTGGAGCGCCTGGACTCCCCGGTCCCGTGTTGCGATTCCCCATATTCGAATTCGGCGAGCTGTAGTGGTTGCCTCCTGTAGGCGAACCGTGCATTCCGCCCGACATCGGTCTTGTCGTCGCCATGTTTGTCGGATGCCCACCATTGTGGCTGGCGTAGCTGTTCACATTTGTCCTGGCTGCTGTCTCCTGCCGCGTCTGGTACGAAGTCGGCGCCATGTGTTGCTCGTGCGAATAACGGTTCTCCTGCGCAGTCGGCGGATGATTGATGCCGCCCGGCCCGCCGCTGTAGGCCACATGCCGATCATTAGCGATGGTATTGTTCCGCACGATGGTGTTGTCCACATACGTGTTGTGAATGACCGTCGTGTTCACGTGCATCACAGCCGTGTTGTAGCGGAAGGCTCCGCCGGCCCAAATGCCGCCCACAAAGCCGATGCCCATATAGCCGAATCCATAGTTCACGCCGCCGTAGTAGCCAACGTGCGGTCCCCAGTAGCCGGGGTGCCATATATACAAGCCGCTACCCCAACCCCAGTATCCGGGCGTCCACAGCGCGCCCACGTAAGGCGCGGGAACCCAGGTGCCAGGCACCCAGAAGTAGCCGTCATCGCCATAGGCCCAGTAGCCGGGTGTCCACATCCAGCCTTCTTCCGGGCACGGTGGCTGCACATACACCGGCAGCACGGGCGGAGCAAATCCTACACTGATAAAAACCGCTGCGCTTGAAGTTGCGGGGATCAAACAAACAAGCAGAGCGAGCAGAATCACCCGCATCAATCGGGAACTTCGCATGGGGGAACCTCCTTGGATCTTGATCGGATTAAGCCTCTTCGAGCGGATTGATTGTCCGGCTCAAAAGCGCATCCAGTCTATGGCAATTGGAACCCCTCCGGCACCGAGAAGTTGCATCGGAGGGTGGGTTTTCCACAACTTGTAACCGCTTTAATACCTGTAGCTAAGCCCCATCCCGACCACGTGCCGCGCTTGCAGGTTTACCGGCGTGGTGACAACCGGAGGGCCCACCGAAGGATAGAAGGGATTCGCGACCCAGATAGATCCGATGTTTCCCGCCACCTGGCCCACGCCAATGTCAAATGCGAAGTGTGGCTTGTCCTTCTGGGTCACGCGCACAGCGTAGTCCAGGGTTGTAGGTATATGGGCGCTCATAAGCGGGTACGAAGCGGGATTGCAGACGAGTGCAGCCTCGCACTGATAGAGCGCCGCGTTCAGCAGGGTGTTCAGATTCACGGAAGTCCTGGGCTCCTGCGTGAATCCTGCCGACGGCACCGCGACGATTCCATGGCCGATGGGCAGCGGAATGCCCAATCCGCCGAAAAACCGCCCGCCAAAGCGAGTGCTCTGGCCGCCAATGCCGAAGATGTTGGCATTGGTGGCCTTCCAGCCCAGATTCAGCAGGAACGGCACAGGAGGTTTCGCCCAAGTCTTGGTGACGGCAACGTACACGTCGCCGTTGGTGAACGACTTGTCCGTTCCTGTCAGCATCTTGTTGGCCGCGCCCGAGACAAAGTGATCGTTGGTGCGGATCACGCCGCCAATGGCAATGCCCGGCATCCATGCGCCGAACTGTCCGTCCTTGAACGCGACGACCTTGCCGTGGAATACGTTCAAGCCGGAGTAGTTCCACAGGTTGCTGAGACCGAGGGGTGTGGCCGTTGTAGTGGGCTGGTCTCCAAACTGATGCACACTGCGGGTGTAACCGGCCTCCGCCCGGCTGGCGAAGCCCTCGGTGATGCTGAAGGTTTCAATGTCACCGATGACCGACGAAGCGTCGATGAAATGGAAGCCGACGGCAGGATGCGAGAAGACACTCCCCCTCTCCGCGTAGACCACATAGGCTGTTGGCGTCAGGAACCCGCCCGTCTGGCCCTCCAGCGTAAGGTATTGTGCGGCCAGCCGGCTCCCCGGCAGCGCGGCAAAGACCACCGCGCAGAAAAAGATCTTGAGCGTGACACGAAAACTCATCTTCCACTCCAAAGGAGCGCAGCCCTCTCTGGGCCCGCCCACGGCAAGATTCTGGGAAATTAAACTTCTTGTAACACAACGAGAATGCGTTTGTCTGCAACCGTTGACCCGGTGATAGACTCAGCCCATGCCGCGCGGTGTTTTTATCACTCTTGAAGGCTTGGACGGGTCAGGCAAAACCACGCAAATCAAGCGCTTGGCGGCATGGCTCACCCGGCGCGGCCAGCAAACCATCCTGCTCCGCCAGCCGGGCGGCACTACCATCGGTGACCGCATTCGTGAGATCCTTCTTGACTCCCGCTCGCGTGGTCTTGACCCGATGACCGAGATGGCGCTCATGTTTGCTGATCGTGCGCAAGCCATCGCTGAGGTCATCCAGCCGGCCCTCGATGCCGGTCAGGTCGTCGTCTGCGACCGCTTCACCGACTCCACCGAGGCCTACCAGGGTGGAGGCCGCCGGCTCGGCTCCGAGGTCGTGCTCGATCTCCATCGCCGCCTCTGCCGCGGCCTCCAGCCCGACCTCACTCTCCTGCTCCTACCCAGCTTCGCCGCCTCTCTTGCCCGCGCCCGCAACCGTAACCAGCGCGACGCGTCCGAAACCGGCCGCGACGAAAACCGCTTCGAAACCGAAAAGGACGCTTTCTTCCGCCGCGTTTGGGAAAAGTACCACGAGATCGCCGCCCGAGAGCCCGAGCGCGTCGTTTTGATCGAAGGCGAACTCTCGATCGACGAGGTCCACGAGCAAATCATCGAATCCGTTTCTGAGCGCATTCTCGCCCTCGCCCAAAAATCCTAGCTGTCATCAACGGCGCATGGTTTGGGTTTACAATTCCCGCCAACCGGAACTTCCGCCAATTCCAGTTTCGAACGAGGCTCCCGATGACCCGCATCTCGACCCGCATTTCCTCTGCTTTTTTTCTTGCTGCCGTCCTCGTCGCCCTTCCGCATCTCCATGCACAGGCGTCTCTGTCCAAAATCGCCGGCGAACTCGGCAAGCTGCGCTCGCTATCGGACCAGCAACGTCCGATCGCCACCATCAAAGTCGCAACCGAGATCAGTGCGCTGCCGCCTGGCATGGAAAAGGTCAAACTCGCCTACGGCGCCGCAAACCTTGTCACCGAAGGCGATCAGGGTCAGGATGCTTTGCAGACTGTAGCTGACGCGCTCTCGAAGGCCCTCGCCGAGACGCCCGTTCGCGGAAAGAATGGTCAGCCAAGCGATCCTTATCTCGAACTGGCGCGGCTTGCCCGGTATGAGCACGTCACAGTTTCGCTCGACGATCCGCTCTATAAGAAGGCCAACGAAATCCTAGCTGCCGATGAAGCCAACGTCGCCAAAGCCGACTTCACGCTGAAAGATCTCCATAACAAAAAGTGGACCCTTTCCGAACTGCGCGGAAAGATCGTTCTCGTCAACTTCTGGGCCACCTGGTGCCCGCCCTGCCGCGTCGAGCTCCCCGCCCTCGATGCCATCTACACACACTTCCAATCGCAGGGGCTCGTAGTTCTGTCGATCAGCGACGAGAATCCCTCCACTGTGGGAAGCTTTCTTGCTCCCGCGAATTATCATCCGCCCGTCCTCATTGACTCCGACGGCGCAGTGCACAAGCAGTTCCACATCGTCGGAATTCCTCAGACTTTCGTCTTCGACCGAGACGGCAAACTGGTCGCAGTAGCCATCGACGAGTGCACAATGCGGCAGTTCCTTGGAATGCTCGCCCAAGCCGGTTTGCAACCGCAGTGAGACTTCGCCCGCCAAGCGCCTCCAGTTTGGTTCGTTTATCCCGTGATATCGCTCAGGCGTAGCCCACCTGCCTACTGCCTACTCGCGTCACGCCCTCCGCAACAATACTCAAGTTTTCACTTGACAATAGGTCGTGGCAGCGCAATACTTAAGCTACAACTTGACTATTTCTCTTCAGGAGTTTGATTCCCATGACCAAGCCAACCGTCGTTCACAGCACTTTCCAACTCGAACGCAACCTCGAGGCTTCACCGGACCGCGTCTTCGCGGCCTTTGCCGACGAGGCCACCAAGCGCCGCTGGTTTTTTGGCGGCGGGACTCATGCGCTCGAACGACACGAACTCGACTTTAAGGTCGGCGGCCGCGAGCGCGCGCAGATGAAGATGGGCCCCGGCACCCCCGTCACCGGCAAGACCCTCGTCAATGAGACGATCTATCAGGACATTGTCCCCTCGCGCCGCATCGTCGCAGCATACAAGATGAGCATGGATGGAACGCCGTTCTCCGCATCGCTGGCCACCATCGAGCTCATCCCCAACGGCTCCGGCACGGATCTGCTCTTCACCCACCAGGGCGCGTACTTTGAAAATGCCGACGGGCCCGAGATGCGCAAGGATGGATGGGAAAAGCTGCTCGGTAAGCTGGTCAAAGAGCTTGGTGAGTGAGCCGCGAATCCGCGAGAATCCGGTGCATAAAGGAGGACGGCGTGGCAGATGAAACGTAGCTCCCCGAATATCGACCGCGTCTTCCAAGCGCTCGGCGACCCGACGCGACGCGCGATGCTCGAGCGCCTCAGCTTTGGACCGATATCGGTGTCGCTTCTGGCTGAGCCCTTCGATATGTCGCTCGCCGCTGTGGTGCAGCATCTGCAGATCTTGCAGGAAGCTGGCCTCGTCAAGACCGAGAAAACTGGCCGTGTGCGCAGTTGCCGGGTTGAGGCATCGGGGTTGCGGGCGGCCGAAGAATGGTTGCGCGCGCGCCGTCCCGCGTGGGATCGCAAGCTCGACAACCTCGAGCTGTTCCTGGATCAATCGGACAACGTGGCCGCCAAGCGGAGGCGAGAATGAACAATTGCGTCGCGGCCCTGATGAATCAGTGTCCCGGCAGTCCCAGCGCCTTGACCACCGAGTCATCCACCTGCGCCGGCTGGCCCTTCTCCTTGGTGACTACGCCAAAGTTGCCGCGATAATCCCACATCGCCCAGCCGATGCCGTCGGCCTCGAAGGCCGTGCGCACGTCGTGCAGCCAGTTGGCGCGCGACACCGGGTCGCTGTGGTCGCGGAAGACGCCGAATTCGTCGCAGATGAGTGGGACATGATTGTCGCGGCCCCACACCGCCGCGTTGTCAATCATCAGTTGAATGCGATGCGCGTTCCACCCATCCAGCCAGTACTTCTGCATGTTGTAACGATCCACCGCAGTCGGAACTTCCTTGAGCAGATCCGGCATCGAGCTCTCCGTCGGTGGGTACGGAATCCCGTGTTCGTAGCTGTACCACGGCGTGCTCCACGTTGCGCCCTGGTGCGTAAACTCACGCGGCTCGTAGAAGTGGAAGTTGTAAATCACGTTACCGTCGGCAAGCGGCTCGATGGCCAGCAGATCCCAGATGTCGGACCAGACCGCGCCCGCTGCAATGATGGTGTGATGCGGCGCTTCCTCGCGAATGGCCGCGGCCACGCGCGTCTGGATCCCGGCCCACCGGTACGCATCGTGGATCTCCGGCTCGTTAAGGATCTCGAAGAACACTTTGTTAGGATCGCGATCGGCATAGTGCGCGGCGAGCCTGCGCCAGATCGACGTAAACCGCTCCACGGCCTGATCGTCGGTGCCCAAGCGCTGCTTGAAGTCGTCGCTCGGGTGAATGTCGATAATGACGGCGAGCCCATCGGCAAGCATCGTGTCCACGGCGTGATCCAGCTGCTTGAGAAAATCGGCGTTCGTCCCCGGAAAGCCGTACATCGACGCCGCCAGCGGCATGGGATCGATGCTCAGCCGCACATGATCGAATCCCATCTTCGCGATTAGCGCGATGTCCGCATCGTCGGTGTAGCTCTCGATATGTTCAGCCGAATAATCGCGCGACTGCGCAAACCAACCCGAAGCGTTGATTCCGTGCTTCAGGTGCTGCGCGCGCGTAAAGGCCGTCTGTATGTCGGCGGCCCGATCCTGTGGATTTTGAGCGATGGCGGGAATCGCGAAGCCAAAAAGAAGGGCAAGAAAGCTAAGACGAAGACGCATGGAAATCTCTCCTCAAAACGCAACCCGTCAACGATACCACGCGTAACTCCGCCGATCCAGCTCGAGCCGGCGCAGATCCCGGGTGTGGTCTTGTCCGTCACCCACCCCGTCGTTCTGACAGCGACGCGACAGCCTTCGATCTCAACACTTCGCCCCAAAACAAAACGGCCCCCGTTGCCGGGAGCCGTTTGTTCCTTCCCCTTAATCTCGCTTATTGACCCGGTGACGTACCGTCGTCCAGGTTCGTGGCCTGCTCGTAGGTCACGCGCAGATACTTGTACGGATTCACCGGCACATTGTGCAGGCGCACTTCGTAGTGCAGGTGCGGACCCGTCGCGCGTCCCGACTCGCCTACGTACCCGATGATTTCGCCGCGCGTCACGTGTTGCCCCGGATACACGGCGACCGCCGAGAGATGCCCATAGAGCGTCATCACGTCGTGCCCATGATCCAATGTCACTGCGCGCCCGTAGCCGGCGCCCATCTGCGCTCCGGTTACAGTGCCATCGGCCGCCGCGCGCACGGGCGTTCCGTAAGGTGCGTCGATGTCGACCCCCGTGTGGAACGCGCCTTCGCCATTGATGGGATCTTCGCGTTCGCCGAAGCTCGAGGCCACGCGGCCCTCGACGGGCCACATCGACGGCGCCTCGGCCAGCTCAGTCCAATCGCCGGTAAAGTTGGGGGTCAGCCCGCTCTCCAGCGCCCGCGAAACCTCGCCTGACATCGCCTCAGCGCGCAGCGCGTAAAACATGTCGATGGAGTTGGCAACCTGCTGCTGGTTCGCGTCATCTGCCTGCGCGAGCCCCGCCGGAGCCGGCGCTGTCTTGCTCCCCACTCCCGCTGTCTTGGTCTCCTCCGCAGCCTGCAACTTATTCTGCCTCAGCCCATACAGCGCCGAGACTTCGTTAGCCAGCGCGCCCAGGCTCGCCACCTGCACGCCGCGATTGTGCGCAATCTCTGCCATGCGCTGGTAATTCTGGCGCAGCGTCTCGCGATCCGCCCTTACCTGGTTGTAGCTTTCTGTCTTCAGAAGCATGCGCGTGTACGATCCGGCCAAGCCCACAATCGTGAATGCTCCCACGATTGCCGCTGCCACAAATCCGTACACATACTTCAGCGGAAGCGGAATCTTCCGTAGTTGGCCGTCCTCATCGCGCGCTACAAAAAGTATGTAATATCGCCTGCGTAGCATCATTGCCTGCAATCCCCGGCGACCAGCCAGTCATCAAGATTCTAGATCGGGGGAAGTCGATCAGTTGCGGGTCTTTAGAACCCTCAAGAGAACCTTAGCGCTCCATTGGAGCAGTTGCGAGAACGTCCCCCAAGCGTAGCAGAGTGTCCGAGACCGGGTCAACGAATCCGTTGCAGGACCATTACCTTAGGCACCCCGGACGTCCTTAAAACATTCCAACAAGCCGTCGCCTGCCTTCTCCTTGAACCACAACTACTTACGCACCCGAATGCGCACCTCGCGCCGAACCTGCCTAAACCATCGGCCAGTGATCGGATCCGATGAACGGGCCTCGAAACTGTATCGATTTCGGGCTTCGGTTCGACCCGCCGCGCCGTATCCTATCCTCACAATAAGATGCCGCGAGCGCCGAAGAAATCGAATCCTTCCAAGATGGGTGAACTGGCCCTTCTCCAGAGAATTCGCCTTCGCGCGGCTCAAACCCTCACTCCCGAGCTCCGCCTCGGCATCGGCGACGACTGCGCCATCCTTCGTCCGGCCGCCGGCGAAGAGTTCGCTGTAACCACCGACCTCTCCATCGCGGGCCGCCACTTCCGCCTCGAATGGCACCCAGCCGAGTCCGTCGGCCACCGTGCTCTCGCCCGCGGACTCAGCGATCTGGCCGCCATGGGCGCTCGTCCAGTCGCTGCGTTTCTGTCGCTGGCTTTACCTCGGAACCTCGTCCAAAGCCAAAAAGCGCGGAGCACGTCGTGGATCGACCGTTTCCTCGACGGCTTTCTTTCTCTCGCGCAATCCCATCATATTCCGCTTGCCGGCGGAGACCTTGCCGAGTCAGCCCTCGCTGTTGCCGACGTAGTCCTCACCGGCTCGGTTCCGCAAGGTGAAGCTCTGCTTCGCTCCGGCGCGCACCCCGGCGACCTCATCTACGTCACTGGCAGCCTCGGCGCCGCCGTCGTTGGCCTCCACCACCTCACCAGACTCGCAGCCGACTTCAAGAGCGCGCGCCCACGCCCAAAGTCATCAGCGCTTCCCCACATTCCCCCGCGCTTCATGGAGCTGCTCACTCCTCATCTCTACCCCACTCCGCGTGTAGCGCAGGGCCTCTGGCTTGCGCGCAACGCCATGGCCACAGCCGCCATCGACTTGAGCGACGGCCTCTCAACCGATCTCGCTCACCTCTGCGCTGAGTCTGGCGTTGGCGCGGAGCTCGACGCCGCTGCCCTGCCCTTCGCCCCCGGCGCAACCCTTGTTCAGGTTCTGCATGGCGGAGAGGACTACGAACTCGTCTTCACCGCGCCGCCCGCCGCCCGCGTTCCCAACTCCATTGAAGGCGTTCCGGTCACACAGATCGGCCGCATCGTCGACGCAGGCAAAACCGCCCCACCCATCACGCTCCTCACATCGAAGGGCGCGGTCACCCTCACTCCTCAAGGCTGGCAGCACTTCGCCTAAAGTTGGATGTTGCGGAGTTACGTCGCCGCTGTGTTTTGCCCACGCGGCTTTCACGATGATCACGAGCCGGGACGGCCTATGTGCCCTCGGCGGCGCGCACAATCGCGTCGGCAACCTGCTCCGGAGTGAGCGTGTCGACAATGAGGGAGACATGCGCCATGCGATAGAGCGGTAGTCTGCGCTCGTAGCGGCTTGCCAGGTTGGCCTGATCGGCAAAAACAGGCCGCAGAAGCTCAGTGCCGCGGCATCGCTCGAGCGCTGTCTCGAGCTCGACCTCAAGGTGCACCACCAGCGTCTCGGCTGCGCTCAGCAGCAGCATGCGCGTCTCTGCATCCTCGATGGCTCCGCCGCCGAGCGCAAGCACCAGCCCTTCGCGACGCGCCACGCTCGCAATCGCCGTCCGCTCTCGCCTGCGGAACTCCGTTTCGCCTTCGCTACGAAAGATTTCGGGAATCGTCGTTCCTGCCTCGGCCGCGATCACGTCGTCAACATCGACAAAATTCCAGCCCAGCCGCTCAGCCACTATCGGCCCGACAGTCGTCTTCCCCGAGCCCATGAATCCGGTCAGTACGATGCGACGCATAGGCTCAGCTTTCCCCGGCGATTTCATCCGTTCCAGTATAAAGACAGTGATTAGTGGTTGGTTTTCATCCAAACACCATCACCATTGCTCCCGCTGTTATCAGCGCTCCGCCGATGAGCGCCGCGACATTCAGCTTTTCGCCAAGGAGAAGCCATGCGAACACCATCACCAGCGGCACGCTCAGCTTGTCCAGCGGAGCCACGCGCGAAGCCGGCCCAAGCTGCAGCGCGCGGAAATAGCACAGCCACGACAGTCCAGTCGCCAGTCCCGACAGCGTGAGGAACAGTACAGTGCGGCGATCGAGCGTGCGAATTTCACCGTGTTTGCCCAACGCGAGCACGATGCCCCACGTGAACACCACAACAACGCTGGTGCGCAGCGCCGTGGCCAGGTTCGAGTCAACATGCGCCACACCCACTTTGGCCAAAAGGGCCGTTGCCGCCGCAAATGCAGCGGATAGAAGTGCCCATCCAATCCAGCTATTAGTCCAGCTCATGGCAATCAGCATACGCGCCACTCTCAATATGCGTCGGACTTGATACGCGCCGCTTAGGGGCCCGGCGCGAATTCCGATTAATGGAAAAATCATCTTCCTGTCCAAAATCGCCGGTGCTATCATGCGTTCATCCCCTCCAACCAAAACTCAGGAGGTGTGTGTGAAAAGCTCCCTTATTCCCTCGGGGACCAGCAACGCGGCTCTGCGCCTGGTTCTTCCGGCGATTCTCGCGGGCAGCCTAGCGATAGGTTGCTGCCCACAGGCGGCGCGTGCGCAACAATCCAGTGTCGTTGGCCAATGGCGCACGACACTCCAGAGCGGTGCCCTCACCATTACGATTGCGGCGAACGGTCAATACATGCAAGTGGGACAGCCGCCGCCTGGTGGCACGCAGACGATGCAAAGTGGCCCCTATCAGCTCGTCGCACCCAACACCATCGTCTTTACGGTCACAAACTGGTCACCGAAGACCAGGATGCTCCTTGTCCCCTGCGGAATTCCGAGCGACCCAGTCTGCAATGTACAGCGGGTGGTGAACATGCCACAGCCGCCGGGATCCAGGTATGCATACGTCTTCAACGGGCCGAACACGATGATACTGAACAACGAGCAGGCGAAGGAGACCATCACCTTTACGCGCGTGATGGCTCAATGACGTTTCAGCGCGTGCCCTGGGGCAGCATTTGCGGGGCATAGTAACTCATATACACTCCGGAACATGGAGACCGGCCGCGCCAGCAAAACTGCTCTTCGCGTGGCCCTTCGGCGCGCCGTCCACCAGGTTCTCGACCAGCCCTGCGTCCTCACGGATCCGGTTGCGATTCCGCTGCTCGGCCGCGAGTTCGGCTACGACCCCGCTCGCGAGATGCACCCGATCGCGCGCGCCTTCCGCGCCTTCATGGCTGTGCGCAGCCGCTACGCTGAGGACCAGCTCGCCGCGTCCGTCGCCCAAGGCGTCGAGCAGTATGTGATTCTTGGCGCCGGCCTCGACACCTTCGCCTATCGCAATCCCTTTTCGCAACTGCGCGTCTTCGAGGTCGACTTCCCCGCAACGCAGGAGTGGAAGCGCACGCTTCTCGCCGCAGCCGCGATTGTCTCGCCCTCCAATCTGACCTTTGTCCCGCTCGACTTCGAGCACAGGACTCTGGCGGCGGGTTTGGCGGGAGCAGGATTCGACGCCACCAAGCCAGCGTTCTTCGGATGGCTCGGCGTGGTGCCGCACCTTACGTTGCCGGCCTTCCGCGCGACACTCGATACCATCGCCGCGCTGCATGCCGGCACGGCCGTCAGCTTCGACTACGGGATCTCCCCACATGCAATGAGCATTTTCCACCGCATGGCCTTTCACGCTTTAGCCAGGCGCGTGGCAAGAGCCGGCGAACCGTTTCGGTTACTCTTCACGCCCGAGCAGCTCGATGCTGAGTTCGTTCGCGCGGGATTCCCCCGCTTTGAACAGAAGGGTGCAGAAGAACTGAACGGAATGTACTTCGCCCATCGCGCAGACGGACTGAAGCTGCCCGCACCTGGCCTCGGACGATTGGCGACCGCGTGGGTGTAGCTGCTCGGCGAGTGCTGTCAAGCCGGGCGATAGAATGGCCGAGCGGTAGAATGGCTACATGCGTCCATCCGCATTCCTGCCCGTTGCAGCTCTCTCGGCCTTGCTTTCCCTGCTCAGCCTGAGCGGATGCGGCTATCACACACTGGGCTCAGCCACGCATCTTCCTCCCGACATCAGAACGCTCGCCGTGCCCGTTTTCGCTACGCGCACTGAAGCCAGCGGCACCGAGCAGGCACTCACTGAGGCTGTCATCCGCGAGTTCACCTCGCGCACCCGTTTCCGTGTGACGCCAGACTCAGGCGACGACGCCGATGCGGTCCTCCATGGCACGATTCTGAAACAGACCACAACGCCGCTAACCTACAACGCCGCCACCCAGCAGTCATCGAGCTTCGTAATAACTATCGTGGCGTCTGTTACGCTCACCGCCCACGACGGCAGAATCCTCTACCAGAACAAGAATTATGTTTTCCGCGAGCAGTATCAATCTTCCACCAACCTGCCCACGTTCATCCAGGAAGACCCGGCTGCCATTCAGCGGCTCTCCAGCCAGTTTGCGCGCCAGCTTGTGGCCGACGTCCTGGAAGGATTCTGAACGGCATCCCAAGCCGCATACCTTTTGATTCCGGACCGGATTTCCGCGCTGGTAACAAGGCACAAAGGCCTGTATTCTGTACGCGCATGGGGGATGCGGCGTGCAAGCGCGCGGAAATGGAGCGTGGGCTTTGAGCAGCTTACGCTGGGGTGCGGGATTCAGCTCAGTCGGCCGCTTCGTCGCGGAGATTGAAGCTGCCGCGACAGACGCAGGAAAGCTCAAGCCCGGCTACGTGCTGGCCGGCGATGAAATCTTTCTCCTCGACCGCTGTCGAGCTGCCGTGCTCAAGGCCTTCGTTCCGCCCGATCTTCGCGACTTCTGCCTCTCCGACCTCGATCTGACTTCGACCTCGATCTTCGAAGTGCTGGACCGCGCGCAAACGCCCTCTTTAATGGCTCCTTTCCAGGTGATCTTCATTCGCAACGTGCGCCAGCTCTATACGCGTGGCGCCAAGAAAGAAGAGTTTGCCGCGCTGGAGCGTTACTTCAAATCCCCAAACCCGCAGGCGATGCTGCTGTTCATCGCCGACTTTTTGCGCATTCCCGCGGACACTCGGCGCATGGATCTCGACGACAAAAATCGGTTTGAGCGCCTGACCGAGACGCTGGGCGCGCATTGCGGCATGGTTGAGCTGGCTCGTGTAGGCGAGGAAGACGCCATGCGCTGGGCCACGGCCAAAGCGCAGGAATCGGGTCTGCGACTGGAAGCCGACGCCGCGAGAGAACTGGTGGACGCGCTCGGCGCGGACATGATGCTGGTGTCGTCGGAACTGGAGAAGCTGCTGCTCTACACTTCGGGGCGCGGGCGAATTACCCTCGGCGACGTGGAGACCATGGTGCTGAGCGCCAAGCAGCGCACGCTTTACGAGCTGACCGACGCCATCAGTGCCCGCGACCGCGTCCGCGCGCTGGCATTGCTCCAAGGCCTGCTCAACAGCTCCGACGCCGGCGAGGATGCCGCGATCGGCCATCTCTACATGCTGGCTCGCACCTTCCGGCAGATGTTGGTAATTCTGGAAAAGAATGTGCGCGACTCGCGCGCCATCTGGCAGGCGCTGTGGCAAGGATTTCGCATGCCGCCGTTCGCCGCCGACGACCTGATTCGCCAGGCGCGCCGTTACAAAAGCCGGCGCGAGCTTACTCGCGCGCTTCGCCTGGTGGCCCGCGCCGATTTCGAGCTGCGCTCCTCTCCGCCCGACAAGCGGCTCGTGCTTGAGCGTCTCGTCTACGAGCTTGCTTCTGAGCCCAGGCCCTCCGCGCCGGTGTGGGCCGCCGCGCAGCTTTCCTTCGAGAGCTGACACCGCGCGGGGTTCCATGCGACGCCGACCCGCCTCGAAAGTTGCCCCACCTCGTCTATCGAACGCCGTGCTGATTCATCCACGGGCCATACTCATGGTCCACCTTCTGAATGTGGTTGGTGAGCCAGTCGCGCAAGAAAGTCATCAAATCGAGATTCAGCGCGATTTCGCCCTTTTCGAACCGGGAAGCGAAGTCCCCCACCTGCCTGATCAGGTCGCGGTGCTTGACTTGGTGTTCCGCCAGCCCCGGATACTGCGCATCCGCCATCATCTATTCTTCCGCAGCAAAGTGAGTTTGCGTATAGTCCACCAGCTTTTTCAGCAACGCACCGGTCAGCTTCTGCGCCTGGCCCTTTCTCATTGCTTCGTAGAGATCGTTGATGAGCCCAAAAAGCACACTGTGTTGACCATCGATGGATTTGACCCCTACTGAATATTGATTGCTATCCCATGTTAAGAGCGCCATGAAATTCTCCTGCCGGTAATCTCCAGCATGAAGGTTATCGGCAAGAAATCGACCAGGCTGAGCAAATTCGCAATGCAGGACGGACGCGCTCCGGGCACTGGACTGGGCGACTCAGACAACCAATCAGCAAATGCCGCGCTCACGCAGCCAGGGACCGTATTCCTGATCTACCCGCTCGATGTGCTCCAGGAACCCATCGTGAAGTTGGCACAGCATAGGCCGCAAATGTAACGCCTCGCCGTATTGCAGCCGGTGCGCCGCCTGCAGAATCTCGGCCAGCATTCGATGGTGCTCTGCGCGATGGTCGTCCAAACCGGCAAATCCGGTCTGCACCATCAACTGTTCCTCGCTCCAGAAGTGCATCCGCGTGAATTCGATGAACTGGTCGAGCAGCTCGCAAGTCTTTTCGTGGCTACAACCGCGCACCAACGCCAGGCGCAGCTCGTTAATGGCATCCATCAGAATGCCGTGCTGATCGTCCATGGCCCGAACGCCGACCGAGCAGGCGTGGTTCCAAGTGAGAAGAGTCAAATGAGCCTCCGCGAATGACCAAAGGAAGTATCGGCCGATTGTGCCGCAACCTTACCCCCGATCACTGCCCATCGGTGACCAAGGTTTCTTCGACCCTATCCGTGCGCGGGAGGACAATGGTGATATTGCTGATGATCACTCCTGCCAATACGATCGCCGCGCTGCTCACGCTGGCCCCATTTTTTGCAGTGGCGTTCTTTCCCAAGGCCATGACAATCTGGGTGCGCAAGCTCCCGGCCTGGGCACAGCTCGCTCTTCCCGCCCCCTTCTCTGTTCCATATGTTCTCGTCGCCTGCGGCTCGGGGGTCTTTCGCGCGCAATGGTTTGCCTTGTACGCCTTGTTCCCTGCAGCCGTGGCGACCTTGCTCTGGCAGGCGGCTTGCATCGACTCTGCTCAGCGCGGCAACTGGCGCGATTTCGTGGTTCTGGCCGCACTGGGCCTGGCCGTCGATCTGCGCTGGTTTGAGAGCGCATGGCCGGCGCATCTCGCAATCTTCAACAAGATTCTTCTTCTCGACGCCGGAGTCTACGGCTTCGTCCTCATCCGGCAACTCAACGGAACCGGCTTCGATCTGCGCCTACGCCTCAAAGATCTCGGGATCGGGCTGCGTGAGGCCGCCATCTACACGCCGATCGCGCTGGCACTTGGTCTGTGGCTTGGCTTCCTACACTTCCACGGGGTCTGGCCTGGTTTCGTAGCCATCGCCAGCGCGTGGTTCTTCACCTTCTGCTTTGTTGCGGTTCCTGAGGAGCTGTTTTTCCGCGGATGGTTGCAGAACCTGCTTGAAAAACGAATCGGACGCTATGGCGCGCTGCTTGCTACTGCCTGCCTCTTTGGCCTGGCTCACTTCAACAAGCGCACCACGAGCTTCAACTGGCGCTACGTCCTGCTGGCTGCGATAGCTGGAATCTTTTATGGCCGCTCATGGCGGGCTCAACGCCGAGTCGGGGCATCCGCCGTTACGCACGCCACGGTCGACGCCATCTGGTCGCTATGGTTGCGATAGGCGATGCAAATGCTGCGCATGCAAGTGAGGGCGATAGGTAAGGTACCCCAATCCGACGCGCATGTTGTGCACCAGGGGCCCAGGAATGGTGATGGCCACAGTGATCCCCAGGATGGCATGTGCAATCATCAGCGGATAGAGATTGCGGTAGCGCAGAAAGAGCAGACAAGAGGCAAAGCCCCACAGCAAGGTGATTGGGACAAGAACCGGATTGGGTAGGTGCGCGGCCGCGAAGAGTAGACCCGCTGCCATCGCGGGCCTCCAATCGCCGGGAATCACACGCAGCAACCGCAAAAGGAAGAATCCCTGGAGCAGAAACTGTTGGACTGCGGTCCACACAGCATATGCGATATAGGTCCCGATAAAAGCGAACAAGCCATCCGGTAGCAGGAGCGTGTGCTTCCACGCCGCAAATGTAATCGCGACACCCGCCACCACCAGTGCAGCGCCGACGATCCATAATGAGCGGCCGAAATTTGCCGCGCGCAATCCCATCGCCGCCCGGCCGTCAAACGACCTTGAAAGAGTGAGCGCAATCCCAATCGCCGCAACCAACCAAAGCAACCGCTGCCAGGGGCGCGGGGTCCACTCGACGGCCAAAATCAGCGCATAGGCAACGCCGATCTCCGTCAGGTTGCGCCGCTTGCTTCGCGCAGTGTCATGGTTGCGCGGCGCGGGCGACAAAGCTCCGGCCTGATCCATGACCCCGATGCTAACGCAAACTCATGCAACTATTCCAAGATGACCGCCGGTTCGTGCCCACGCGTCGTGAGCGTAATTGCGCCGACCAGAATCAGTGCGCCCCCAAGCCAGGCATAGGGACCCAGCTTCTCACCCAGCAGTTCTACGCCCAGAATAGAGCCCAGCGCCGGCTCGATGTTGAGGAACACACCCGCGCGGGATGCCGGCACATGATGAATACCCCAGTTCCACAGCAGAGTGGTCGTCGCAGTGCAAAGGAGTCCACTGATCCCGAGCGCCACCCACGCAGTCGTGCTGATGTGCGCGAATGGCATCGGCTCCACATTCGCGTGAACCATGAATCCGAACAGCCGCGAACCGGCCATCCAGATCACCATCATGATTGTTCCTGAGTAAATGGTGTACGCGGTCACCACGGGAGGACTGTGTGTCTGCATCAGTTTTTTGCTGAGCAGAATCCAGGCCAGCGCCGAAACGAGAGAGACAATAACCAGCAAGTCACCGGCGAGCGTTGGCGTTTCGCGCCCGGTTGTGGCGTGGTTGCCGCCTAAAACCACCATCGCTGCGCCCGCGGTTGACCCGAACAAAGCTAGCCAACTCAGCCAATCCAGCTGCTCGCCGGCAAACAGCACGGCCGACACCGCAAGAAACACTGGCATCGCGCCTACCATTAGCGAAGCGTGGCTGACCGTGGTCAGCGCCAAGCCATGAAATTGCAACAGGAACTGGATGGGAATGCCAAGGAGCGCAGCCAGCAGCAGTGTCCGCAATTCACCGGCAGTAAGGCGCACGCGGTGGGTGAAGATGACGGGCGCCATGCCCAGACAGGCAAACAGAAAGCGGTAGAGCACCATGTGCTCCACATTCATCTCATCGAGCGCGAGTCTGCCCCAATAGAACCCTGTGCCCCAAAGAGTTCCAGCCAGTGCGCACGCACCGTATCCCAGAAATCTGAAACTGCCGCTGCGTGTTCCCGCGAGTGAGTTTCGTCCGGCCGTCGTGTCCTCTGCCATCTCTCATTTACTGTCGCACATGACGTCTCTGGCAATCTCATGCACCTGCGCGGTTCCCTGATTCGGGCGCCCAATGGGCAATGCGCAGCTTCGCGCGTTCCATCCAGTTCGCCAGAAACAGTCCAGCTATCACGAGCAGAGGCAATGGGATCCCCAGGAAGATCGGCCAGCTCAGAAAATGTCTATGAAGCGCGTTCGCCCAATAGATCGCCGCCAGTAGCGCGAAGACCACCGCTCCAATCCACTCCCACTTCCAGGCGGCAGCGAGCACGGCAACCACGATCAATGCCGGAACCAAACCGATTGAAAATGCGAGCGCAATATGCCAGAATCCGTGAAACTCGCTGAAGGCTTCCAGCGAGAAAAGGCTTAGGAAGATAGCTAAGGCAACGGCGAGGATCCTCGGCGACCAGAAGAGCAGCCGGGCGGCAGGAAGGCTCATGCGTTTCACCTCCTTGCCTGGAAAAACACGAGCTCGGGAACATTAGAGCCCGGTGGGCTTTCGTCGTCAAGCCCGCATCGGCGAGAATACTCATCGATGGTGTGGGGACTCGGACTCGCGCGGTTTAGCCAAAGGCAAGGCGCCCTATTCGCGCGCGCCGCACTGCCACTGGTGCTGGCCGCCGCACTAGCACAGGTTCCATCCGCCGCTCAGGAGCAGATCCCGCCTGCACCGGCGCCAAACCCGACCGCTCCGGAACAGATCGGAACCGCGCCCGAGCCCCAATCCTCGCCTGCGGTCAAAGAGCGATTCCTCATCGACCGTTTCCCCGACAAGCCCTCCCTGCCGCCCACGTTCGCCATTCCGATTGATCCACTCGGGTTCACAGGGCCCGGCGCCATCTATATGGGTGCGCGGAATTCGATGGCCTCGCTCGACTTCCTTGACGAAAACCAGCTGCTGTTCACCTTCCGCGTGCCGGGCTTGCTGCGGCGCGATCTTTCCAACGGAGACGAAAGCAACGAGCGCCAGATTCGCGCCGTGGTGCTCAAGCTGCCCCAGGGGACAGTCGAGGCAGAGGCGATGTGGACCGTTCACGATCGCGTCCGATACCTGTGGCCGCTCAAGAACGGCCATTTTCTGCTGCGCGACCGCAACAACCTCCTCGAAGGCGACGCCACACTCACGCTCAAGCCTTACCTCGACTTTCCCGGTTCGCTGCTCTGGCTTGAAGTCGATCCCGGACAGCATTTCCTCGTCACCAACTCTAGCGAGCCTATGAAGAAGGCTGCCGATTCCGGAGAAGTCTCCAGCCCATCGACCGCTTCAGCCACCGTCACCTCCGATCAGGACTCCTCCGGCGATACTGACCACCCCGATCTGGTGGTCCGCATTCTGCGCCGCGACTCCGGTGAGGTCATGCTGGTCAGCCGTGTCCGCACCGCAGTTCATCTGCCCATAAACTCCGTGGGCTATCTCGAGAATCTTCGCAGCCAGGGAACAAAGTGGGTGCTGAATCTGAGCTACTTCACCGGCGGCAGCAAAATGCTCGGCCGCGTTGAGTCCACGTGCGAGCCGGACGACGAATTCCTTACGGAGCAGGAGATCCTCGCTACCGGTTGCGGTCCATCAGGCGAGAGCAATCTTGTGGCCATGACCACCGGCGGCCGAATCCTCTGGAAGTCGCAGGCGCCACCCACTGAGGTTTGGCCGCAACTCGCCGTCGCCGCCAACGGCTCGCGTCTGGCATGGGAGACCCTTGACGCCACGCATTCCATTTACACTTTCGCGCCCATGGACGCCAGTGACGTGAAGGAGCAGTCTGTGACCGTCTTCGACGCCGCCAACGGTGACATCGCCCTGGTCTCGCCCGTCAGCCCCATCCTCGACGCCGGCGGCAACGTCGCCATCTCACCTTCCGGCCGCCGAGTCGCGCTGCTCAACGCAGGCGCCATTCAGGTCTTCGACCTTCCCCCGGCCACGCCGCCACCCGCTGCCGCGTCGGGTCGATAAAGAAACCGTGCAGGGAAGAAGCCATGATGGCGCACCGTTTCATCGCGTTGCTCCCGCGAACGTTGACGCGAGGTTTCCTCGTTGCGACTCCGACCGGCCCAGCAACTTATGACACCAGTACCCAGTCTTCCACTGCGGTTACCTCCCCACAGCCCCGTTTTTAGGTACACTGAGCGACGGGGGTTTCTTTCTTGGCTACGGCTGTCGTCCACTATACGGCCGCGGCGCTTACCGACCGCGGCCGCAAGCGCCCTTCCAACGAGGATGCATTCGGCTATTCCATCGAGCACGGCGTGTACGTGGTGTGCGATGGAATGGGCGGCGCTGCCGCGGGGGAAGTTGCGAGCGGCCTGGCCGTTGCTGAGGTGATGCAGTTGCTCACCAACCGGCTGGGCGCGAATCCGCTAGCCGTCGATGCCGAGCAAGCTGTCGCCGCCGCCAATGCAGCCATCTTCTCCCGTTCGCGGAGCAGCGAAGAGCTCACCGGTATGGGAACGACGCTCGTGGCGCTGCTGGTGGACGAGCGACGCGCCTGGATGATCAATGTCGGCGACAGTCGCGGCTATCGTCTGCGCAACTCGAGACTCGAGCAAATCACGCTCGATCACTCCTTAGTCGAGGAGCAGCTCCGCATGGGCCAGATGAGCCAGGAGGAAGCTGCTCGCTCGCCGCTCAAGAACGTCATCACCCGCGCCCTGGGCACGCAGAGCCTCGTCACGCCCGACATCTTCGAACTCGAGACCGAACCTGGCGATCTCTTTCTGCTTTGCTCTGACGGCCTGACCCGCGAACTCTCCGACCCGCTCATCGAATCTCTGCTCCTCCTTGACCTGTCCCTCGAGAATCTCTGCTCACGCCTTGTCGCTGCCGCTAATAAGGCGGGAGGCCACGACAACATTACCTGCCTCCTGGTTCGCGCGAACGCGTAAGCATGTCTGTCGGGCATCGTTCTCTCCTCCGCTGCAACGATCAAACACTGGTCGACATTGACGTCGGACGAATGTATTCTTCCTTGAGTATCGCGTTAACTTCTCTCGCTCAAGGCTGATCGCGCATGTCCAATTCCACTGCGGCCCGTTCCGTCGATCTTGCAGCCATTCCCCAGCGAAAGCTCTATACGGGCGCCAAAATGCCCGCCATTGGCCTGGGCACGTTTGGATCCGACAGCGTCTCCGCATTTGAAATCGCCGAGGTTGTGAAGGGAGCCGCAGCCGCCGGTTACCGGCATTTCGATTGCGCCTCGGTTTACCGCAACGAAGCTGAGATTGGGGCATCGCTTCAGGAGATTATCCGCAGCGGAATCAAGCGCGAAGATCTTTGGATCACGTCGAAACTCTGGAACGACAAACACGGCGAGGAGAATGTAATCGCTTCCTGCCGCCAATCGCTGACCGATCTGCGCCTCGACTACCTCGATCTTTACCTCGTGCATTGGCCGTTCCCCAATTTTCATCCCCCAGGTTGCAACGTCACCTCGCGCTCATCCAACGCAAGACCCTACATCCACGAAAGCTACATGAAGACCTGGCGCAAGATGGAAGAATTGGTGGACATGGGCATGGCGCGGCACATCGGCACCTCCAACATGACCATCCCCAAGCTGAAGCTTGTTCTGCGCGACGCCCGCATCAAGCCCGCGGTCAATGAAATGGAACTGCATCCGCACTTCCAGCAGCCTGAACTTTTCCGCTTCGTCCTCGACAACGGAATACAGCCTGTCGGCTACTGCCCGATCGGGTCGCCGGGGCGGCCGGAACGGGACCGGACTCCCGAGGACAGCGCGCCCACCGAAGATCCAGTGATCGTCCGCATCTCCCAGCGCCACGGAATCCATCCCGCGGTGGTGTGCATCAAGTGGGCGGTGCAGCGCGGGCAAACACCCATCCCTTTCTCCGTCCACCACTATCGCGCAAATCTCGAGGGCGTTACAGGCGATCCGCTTACCGATGAGGAGATGCGATCGATCGCAGCAATCGATCGCAATTGCCGCTTGATCAAGGGCCAGGTGTTCCTGTGGAAAGAGGGCCAGGCCTGGGACGATCTCTGGGACCTCAACGGGGAGATCACGCCGGCGTAAGATGCGTGGGGAGACTTCGAACACCGTCTAAGGCAATCGGGAGCAAGTCGAATGAAAGCCACGATGACCGCAGCGTTTCTACCGGGCAACTCGGCCGTTGAGATGCGCGTGGTGCCTGTGCCGGAGCCCGGTCACGGAGAAGTCTTGCTGCGCGTGAAAGCTTCGACCATCTGCGGCTCCGATATTCGCTGCATTTACCACGAGCATCTGGGCAAAGGCCCTGAGGGCTACCAGGGCGTGATTGCCGGGCACGAGCCTGCTGGCCAAGTCGTCGTTACAGGCCCGGGCTGCCGCCGCTTCAAAGCCGGCGACCGCGTGATTGTCTACCACATCTCGGGTTGCGGCGTGTGCAACGACTGCCGGCGCGGATACATGATCTCGTGCACGAGTGAAAAATATCGCCGCGCATACGGCTGGCAGCGCGACGGAGGCATGGCGGAATTCATGCTGGCCGAGGAGAAAGACCTGATCGCCCTGCCGGATGAACTCTCCTACGCCGATGGCGCGCAGGTTGCGTGCGGCTTCGGGACAGTGTACGAGGGCCTGGAAAAGATTGGAATCAACGGAAACCACGCAGTGCTCATTACCGGCCTGGGACCGGTAGGCTTGGCCACCGGCGTCCTTTGCCGCAAGCTCGGCGCACAAAAGATCATCGGAATCGACGTGGTGCCGGAGCGGATGAAGATCGCGCTCGACTTTGGACTCTGCGACGCGGTTCTCGCCTCGGGACCCGAGAACGTAGCCGAAGTCAAACGGCTCACTGGAGGAATGGGCGTCGAACGTGCCGTCGACTGCTCGGCGAACGACGCCGCGCGGGCCACGGCGATTCGCGCCACCCGTAAATGGGGCAGGATCGTTTTCCTCGGCGAGGGCGGGCGTGTTGAGTTCAATCCTTCGCCCGACATGATTCACGACCAAAAGACACTCTATGGCTCATGGGTCACATCGACCTGGCTGATGGAAGAACTCGTGGAGCGGTTGGTGCGATGGAATCTGCATCCGGCTGAAATCATCACCCACCGGTTTCCGCTGGAGCGCGCCGGCGAGGCCTACGCGCTGATGGCCTCAGGAAAATGCGGCAAGGTGGCGGTCTGCGCGGACGAAGAATTGAAATGAGGCAGGAGCGATAGCCGCTTCCGCCGCAGAATAGAGTGGGCAATCGAAGTCAACCGCGCCGTCCAATTCGACACGTTTGCTCGAACCAATGCGGGAAAGGGAAGCTTCTTCATGAAAATGAATCGCCGGGATTTGCTTCAATGGATGGGCGGCGCATGTTCCGCCCTGGCTTTGTCGAAGTTTGCGCCTTCGCAACAGGCGGCCCACACCCTGGCCGCGGCCGGCCCCTTCGTGGCTACCAGGGAATCTTTGCAAGCCTACAAGATTCCTGACTGGTTTCGCGATGCCAAATTCGGCATCTGGGCGCACTGGGGACCGCAGTCCGCGATTGAAGACGGCGACTGGTATGCCCGCAACATGTATGTGCAGGACCAGCCGCAATATCTGTACCACTGCGAAACATATGGCCATCCCTCCAAGGTTGGTTACAAGGATCTGGTCAATCTTTGGAAGGCGGAAAAATGGGATCCGGATCATCTGATGGGTCTCTACAAGAGGGCCGGTGCGAAGTACTTCTTCAGCATGGGCGTCCACCACGACAACTTTGACCTTTGGAACTCGAAATACACTCGCTGGAATGCGGTCAACATGGGGCCGAAGAAGGATGTAGTCGGCCTTTGGCAAAGAGCGGCGCGCAATCACGGCCTGCGCTTCGGCGTCAGCGAGCATCTGTGGATCAGCTACAAATGGTTTGCGGTGAGCCACGGCGCCGACAAGACCGGGCCAATGGCCGGCATTCCTTACGACGGCGTCGATCCGAAGTACGCCGACCTCTATCACGATGCAGGCTGCGTGCCGTTCGTCGACAAACTGGTTTGGAATGACGACGGTATTCCGGACTCCTGGCGGCAGCACTATCTGAACCGCATGACCGATTTGATCGACAAGTATCACCCCGACATTCTCTATACCGACGGCCACCTTCCCTTTGAGGAATATGGCCTCAAAATGGTGTCGCACCTTTACAACGAAAGCGCCCGGCTGAATGGTGGCAAGGTGGAAGCGGTCTACACGAGCAAAGAGCCGTCGGATTGCGCGATTGGCACCTGCGCTCTCGATCACGAACGCGGCGTGGCGGATAGCATCGCGGAAAACCCCTGGCAAACCGATACGTGCATCGGGCAATGGCATTATAAGCGCGGGCAGAAATACAAGACTCCAAAAAAAGTCATCGATCTGCTCACCGACATCGTGAGCAAGAATGGCAACCTGCTGCTGAACTTCCCGCTGCCGAACTCAGGCCAGCTCGACTTTGAGGAGATGGAGGTGCTGGAGGGCATCACCGCGTGGATGCAAATCAACAGCGAAGGCATCTACGCGACACGCCCCTGGAAAATCTATGGCGAAGGCCCATCCACGCAAGTGAAGATCGCTACCGGAAGGTTCAACGAGAACAATCAGGGCGACCTCACTGCTGTGGATGTCCGCTTCACGACTAAGGGCAGCACGCTGTATGCGTTTGTCATGGGCTGGCCAGAGAAGGAAGTCGTGGTGCAGGCTCTTGGACTGGCCAGTCCGCAACAGCCCGGCAAGATCATTAATGTGGAGATACTCGGTCAAATGGCGAAACCAAACTGGAAGCAGGACGACACTGCTTTAAAGGTTCAGACGCCATCGGAGAAGCTTTCTGACATCGGAATCACTTTGAAGGTTGAGCTGGCGTAGCGGGAACTGCAGCCCCGGCCTGACGTTTACGCTTGCCGCGTATCGAGCTTCTTCGCCGCCTGCTTGCTCTTTGGGCGGCCTTTGGGCGCTGCGGCGCCCAGTAGCTGGGGCCAGCGCAAGGCAGGCGCCCGCGGGGAGGCGTTGGCCCGGGCGATCACGAGCTGGGCGACCTGATCGACAATCCATTCAAAGTTGGCGGCTCCGACCGAATGCACATCGGCGTCGGGCACTGGATTCAGGAAGTCGATGGCGTATGGGATTCCATTTTCGACCGCAAATTCCACCGAGTTCAAGTCGTAGCCGAGCGCGCGACAGAGTTTGAGCGCATCTTCTTCCATGCGGCGGAAGAGCAGTTTGGCGCGGAGCGTGCTGGCACGCGGGGCGCCTCGCAGATAGCGTTCAGCGTGCGGCCGCCGCGGATCGTAGGGCATAATGCGAACTTTCCTCGGCCCCACGACAAAGCAACGGAAATACTCGGTGTACTCGATGGCCCTCTGAGCAACCATGCACAAGTCACGCGACTGGTCGTAGGCGCGAAAGAACTCGTCGCGGCCGCACACTTCGTGCACATCGCGCCAGCCGCCGCCGTGGATCGGCTTCAGGAAACCATGCTCGCCGATGGCCGCAAACACGCCGTCCCAGTCGAGCGGGAATTCAAGGTTGCGAAGCGATTTCGCAGTGGTCCCATTTGGATAATCCTTGTGCGGCAGCAGTACGGTCGGCGGCACAGCCACGCCCAGTCGCGCAGCCAGCGCGTAGTTGAAGAACTTGTCGTCGGCCTCGCACCAGAAGGGATTGTTGATAACCGCCGTGCCTTCGAGGGCCGCGTGCTTGAGAAATGCGCGATAGAACGGAATCTCGTGGGAGATGCGGTCAAGAATGACGACGTAACGCGGCTTTCGATTGGGGTGCACTGCACCCGTTTGAACAAACTCAGCCTGGATGCCGGATGGATTTCGCGCATTGATCCGCTCGACCAGCGCGCTGGGGAAACTGTTTTCCACGCCGAAAAGCACACCAATCATCTTCATGCAGTGCCACCGCCCCGTCACGTGGCGACCTTAATTCGTTCGGCTCGGATCGCCCGGCTCTCAAGCCCGGCAACAGTGTACGTCAGGGCTAGAGCCTGCTATTAACTTTCGCGCGCGGCGGCGTTGTGGACGAAAATCGGGCCAGACGAGGCGGAGTCCGAAGGCTGTGGCGGGTCCACAGTCGAGGATGACAACGAAGTATGGCCCGATTTACGCCGCAACCCGAAGGGCTGGGGCCAATTTTCCCCATTTCATCGTCGCTCGTCGCTCGAAGAAACTCCATATTCGTCGCTCCTCGCTCCTTGAGCTGAGAAGAATTGGCTCCCAGCGCCGCCCGCGGGAAAGTTAATAACAGGCTCTAGGCGGCCCTTCGCCGGTCACGAATTTTGGCTCGCGATGCGGCGCAACTGGCCGAGGTGATTCAGGTCGTGGCCAGCCATGGTTTCAACGACCGTCTCAAAGGTCATGGTTCCGCGCTCGGGATGCGTCATAGACCTGGCCGCTGCGCCGGGTAGCGCATCGCGAATCAATCGCAAATTCGAGTTGCGCAACGCAGAGAAGGCCGCAAGCGCCTCGGCTGCCGGAACGCCGGAGTAGCGCGCAGCCCATTTGTCCTGGTCGAAGGGCTGGATGGTTGGCCCATCCTCGGCGAGAGTCTGACGGAAACGGAATCCGAAGACAATCTCGCAGTCGGCGAGGTGGCAGACGATCTCTGCCGCGCTCCATTTGCCGGGAGCGGGCGACAGGCTGATCCGGTTTGGGCCGATCGCTTTGAGACATTCGGCGATGGCATCCGCGGTTGAGGCCAGAATCTTATCGATCGGACGGCCGTCAAGGAAGCTGTCGTACGGGTTGAGTTGGCTCATTGCACTGTCTCCTGAGAAAGTTTTCAAGCGAACTACAATCTGCGCGCAGTCACAGATACTGCTGCGCCATCCGCTGCCAGGCCGGCCAGTCGTGCGAGTGCGGCGATTCCCAGACGTTCGATCTGGTGCGGAATTCCTTTGTCATTCAGGATGCGATCGAGCTCCTGGTTCTGGCCCAGGCATTGGTCGTCCCAACCCGTGGCGAGCACATACCTGTTGCGCCTGAAGCGATCGAGAAACCACGGATCGGTGAGTCGGGGAAGATAGTGGGTAGGCAGATGGAAGTAGCAGTCCTGATCGTAATAGCCGTCGAGAAAGCTGGTGAGATCGAAGGCGCCAGACAGCGACACAAATCCGCTGAATATCTCCGGGTGGCGCAGGGAGATGTTCACCGCGTGATAGCCGCCGAGACTGCATCCAAACGCAAGGAGGCGCGCGTCGGGATTCTTCTGCCGGATGAACGGGACAACTTCGTCCAGGACGTGCTCCTCATACTGCTTGTGGCGCGCGATCCGCTGGCGCGGCGGCGCGTTGCGGTTGTACCAGCTTTCGTCATTCACTGAGTCAGCGCAAAAGAACTGCACCTGACCGGCATCGAGCCTGGGCGCGACAGCCGCGATCATGCCGCGGTCTTCAAACTCGTAAAAGCGTCCGCCCGACGTGGGAAAGACGAGCACGGGCAAGCCCGAGTGACCGAAGATGAGCAGTTCCATCTCTCGGCCCAACGGGCGGGAACGGCATTTTTGATACTCGCGATTCATGGTTTCGATCCAGCGGTCCGATTCCGAAGCCGCCATTGGGCGAAACCGGGAGCTGGTTCTGCCATCATAAGCGAGAGCCACGGACTGGCTGGGCGCATGAAAGTGAATGTTGCGCCGTTCCGGGGCCTCGGCAGCCATGGAGCGCCGATTTGCCTCAACTGCCCTGTTTCGGCGATACTTAGATGTTGTGATGTGTGCGGCCGGGCGCATCTGCCTGGCCGTTGTTGCGCCGGAACCCCTGCGATTTGGCAGCTCGATGGGTGAACGCGGGACCGGAACCGGCCGGGAAACTCTCCGGACCACTTCACTCAAGATCAGGAAGCCGAAAGGAATCGATTCATCGTGGTTATGATCCGTTTGGCGCGTTTCGGCGCCCGCAAACAGCCCTACTACCGCATTGTCGTGATTGAGAAGGACCGCGCCCGCAATGGCCGCTCCATCGAGGTTGTCGGCACGTACAATCCTCGCACCAACCCGGCCAGCGTCGACCTGAAGCATGAGCGGATCGCGTACTGGCGCAGCAAGGGCGCGACGCTTTCACCGACGGTGGCAAAGATTATTGCCAAACACCCGGTGACTGCGGCAGCAGAGCCTTCGGTTGAGACCGCGGCGCAGGTTACGGACCCGGCCGCAGCCTGATTTGCCCGCCTGAGCGGGACGTGACTCGGGACGGGGCGCGGCAGGCTTGGCTCGAAGTCTTTGCTCGCAGCGGGTTTCAAGTGTTACCATTCGCGGACAGAATCAATGTCAACAAAACTCCAACGCAAGAGGTCAGAAGCACGATCATGACCCAAGTCGATCTGGTGCAAGTAGACGAACTGGTCCGCGAGATTGCGCGGGCCCTGGTGGATGAGCCGAGCGCCGTGGAAGTGGAGGCCGTGAGCCGGGATGAGAACACTATTCTCAAGCTCCGCGTGGCGGCGCAGGACGTGGGCAAGGTGATCGGCAAGCAAGGGCGCACGGCGCGCTCCGTGCGGACCATCCTGGGCGCGGTGAGCATGAAGCTGCATCACCGTTACACGCTCGACATTCTGGAAGAGGACGACGAAGGCTAGCATGGCCTTTGTCCGCGCCGCTCGATTCCGTAGCCGGAGGTAGCCGTGCCGGAACAGCCCGAAGGGTGGGTTTGGCTGGCGCGGATTCGCCGTCCGCAGGGCCGAAAAGGCGAGGTCTTCGCCGAGATTCTCACTGATTTTCCTGAGAAGTTTGAGGAACGGCGGCAGCTTTGGCTGTTCGACGCGGGCGTGTCTGCGGCGGCGGGCGCGCGGCCTGCTGCACGGGCGCCAAGGCAGGTAGAACTCAAGAACCATTGGCTGCACAAGGGCGGCGTCGTGCTGCACTTCGCGCAAGTGGATTCGATCTCGGATGCAGAGACGCTGGCCGGACTCATTGTGGCGATTCCGCAAGCGGAGCGGGCGGAGCTGAGTGAAGACGAGGTTTACATCGGCGACCTGATCGGCTGCGAGTTGATCGATGTGGCCGGCGCGGAGCCCGTTCGCTTAGGCGAGATCGAGAACGTGGACCGGAGCGGAGGAGCTGCGCCGTTGCTGGTGGTGCGCGGCGCGAAGGGCGAATTGCTGGTTCCGTTCGCGAAGAGCTATCTGCGCAAGATCGACCTTGAAGCGAAGCGCGTGGAGATGGCGCTGCCGGAAGGACTCATCGATCTCAATTCCACCGATAAAGACTGACGCATTGAGCGTCGCAGGCCGCTTCACTTGACATCCATACGGTGTGCGGCGTCTTGCCACGCTGCATCGATCGTTTCCTGCAGTGGCCGAGTGCGGACGATGCGCGCATAGCCAAGCTGCCTGCCCTTCGCAGTGAGGATTTCGCAAAGCGGCATCTCGCCTTGCTTCCAGTGTTCACGCGCGGTTGGTTCCCGCTCCTTCACGATTCTCTCCGCATCACTCACATAGTCCTCCCCGCGCACGGTATTCAGAATGCCAGCGGCTTCCAAGCGCCGTTGTCTTTCAGAGCGAGCTGGAGCGGGCGAGGCGGGCCAATGGGCGGGACGGTCACTTCGATCCAGAGTTGCTGACCGGGCTGGAGCGGCAGCGGGCTCTTCGCGGTGTCGGCGATGTAGAAGTCGACGGGGTCGGATACTTGCATCTGGTCGCAAGGCGCGCTCGGCATGGCGGAAATCTCCTGGCCTGTTGAGGAATCTTCCTGACCTTCGATACGCACGGCGACGAGTTTGTCGTTTTCAACTTTCAGGTTGGCACGAAACATGACAGGCTGCGGGCGCAGAACATACGGGCCGGGCTTGACAGCGCCGTTGACGTCGCGCGGGAAGGTGGCGAGCTTGGCGGAGGGCAGCGTGCTTTGGCATCCGTCGACGGTGAGCTGAAGCAAAAGGTAGCGGCCGCGCATGGGCAGCTCGGGATCGATGGCCGCAGCGCGGGCCCACACGCTCGGACAGCGCAAACGCTGCCAGAGATATTTGCCTGCGATCGACGAGACGATGAGCAATTGGAAGACGAGCAGCGCGATGGAGACACCGGAGACTGTGAAGCGGCCCAGTTTCATTGCGCGGCTCCAGTCACGTTTCTCGGGGTAACGTCGGCCGGAACTGCAGTCGACGCCGGAAGATTCGAAGCCGTCATGCGCGCCAGGATACGGCGGCGCATCTTTTCAAGCGCCCAGCCGCCGGCGAGGAAGAGAATCCCCAACCCGATCAGCCCGAGCGAGCGGTTGACCTTGGTGAGAATGTCGCTTGAGTAAAACCAAACGACAGATGCGGCGAAGCCGACGATGCCGAGGTTGACGAGCGCACGCGAGACAAGGCGCACGCCCCACCAGCAGAGGAAGACGGCGAAGGCAGCGACCAAGGCGTAAGCGGTGAGTGTGTACTCGGTAACGACCCAGGTGTCTGTCGCACCGTTGGGGTGCGTGTAGCTCTGGATGAAGGAGTGATAGCACCACGGCAGCGCGATCACGAAGGCAATCGCGACGACGATGGGAACGAGGCCCTTGTGGCCGTGGAATGCGGCGATGATGAGCGGGATGGCGGCGATGGCGATCCAGGCCCAGACGCGCGTGCTGAAGGGGATGAAGGTCTGGTCGGAGTTCCACGACTCCCAAGTCAACAGCATCATCACGACGCCCGTGACCGCGACGATGACGCCGGCCCCGAGGAGAATTCCCCGGACTGCTTTGCGCTTCGACGCGATGAAGAACGTGATGTAGAGGATGGCCCAGACGAAGTAAAGGCGGCCCATGTAGACGCTGTCGCCAATATGGTCACCGATCCGGAAGGCGAGCTCGCAGAAGATCCAGGCGGGGACAAGCAGAAGCGCGAGGATTTCCTGCGCCTGATCGTGGAGCAGCGTCCATCCAGCGAGAGCGGCGAGCGCCCAGAGGAGAATTGCGGCCGGCCAGTGGTCCTGAATGTTGAAGATCTGGCCGACGAGCGCGATGGCTGCGCCCGTAGCGACAGTGCCCACGGCGTGGAGCGCCGTGGAGAGCCCGTGGAAGCTAGGCCGCGCGAGACCTCCAGCGATATGGAAGACGGCGACCATGGCGATGACGAGCGTGTAGCGCGCGCCGGGTCCGAGCTCGTCCCAGTGCGCCGAGATGAACAGCACGACGCCGCAGGCCAGCAGGATCGCGCCAAGGATGAGCGCGGTGATGCCTTGCCATTTGAGTCCCGAGGTGTCTTTGTGCGCTGACTGCGCGGCGAGTTCTGCTTCGTGCGCGCGGATGCGGGCGGTAGCTGCCGCATCGAGAACGCCGGCGGATTGCCAGCGGTTTAGAAGGGCTTCAATGTCGGGCATGATCGTTGACCCACATCATACGCTCGCCCACGCTGCCAAAACCCCGGCGTGGGCGAGATGTGAGGGAGCTGGCTGTTGTCCGTCGGTCGGCTGGGAATGGCAGGCTCGACGCAGCAGGCGCACGGAGCGCAGGGCGTTTCGGGTCGAATCAGGGCCGCTTTGAGTGTAAAATCGCGCAAAAATCGCGAAAAATCGCGAAAAAACGAGGTGAAATTTGAGGTCGATTCGTTGATTACAAAAGAATTGATGTCGTTACTTCGGGTTTTGTGGGTGTAAATTTTTTTCTTATTTACACTGCGGGGGCCTGGCGGGCAGAGAAACGGCGCTGCGGTGAATTGATCGAGATGGCGAAGTTGCCGCATACAAGACAAGGATAACGACATCGCGGAATTAACCGGCAAACTTCGGCTGGAAATCTCGCGAATGAAATCAACAGGTTGGGAGATTTGTTGGGACGAAGGGTCTTGACAACAAAAGGTTGGGGCTCGGGAACGGTGAGCGGGAACAGAAAACGACTGGCGGGCAGACTGGGGGCAGACTCTTGCCGGACCATCTGATGGACCGGTTGCAGAAGCAGATGACTTAGAATCGCCTTGGAGCCCAAATGCCTGTGAAAGCGCTCTATCCCGGGACGTTTGACCCGCCGACAAATGGCCATGTGGACCTGATCGAGCGCGGATCGAAGCTATTCGACCACCTGACGGTGGCGATCCTCGTCAATCCGGTGAAGAATCCGCTGTTCACCCTGGAAGAGCGCGTGGAGATGCTCGAGGAGGTGACGGGTGCGCTGGGCAACGTTTCAGTGGCGACGTTCAACGGGCTGATGGTGGAGTTTGCGCGGAAGGTGGGCGCTTCAGCGGTGCTGCGCGGGATTCGCGCCATCTCTGACTACGAACATGAGTTCCAGACGGCGCTGATGAACCGGCGTCTGGCGCCGGACGTGGAGACGGTGTTTTTGCAGCCGGCGGGGCGCTACTCGTTTGTGAGCTCGCGCATGGTGAAGGAAGTGTTCAGCTTCGGCGGCGACATCAGCGGGCTGGTACCGCCGAATGTGGTGAAGAAACTTCGCGCGCGGATCAAGAACGGGAACTGAGGCGCCGCATCCACAGCCTGAACTTTGCGCGCACCGCAAAATCTGTCAAGATGGAAGAGACATGACCGTTATAGCTCCTCAAAAAGTATTTGCCGACCGCATTGGCCGGATCGAGGTCTCCGCGACGATGGCTGTGGCCGCCGAGGCCGCCAAACTGCGCGCACAAGGCGTGAACCTGGTGGATTTTGGCGCGGGCGAGCCGCACTTTGCCACTCCGCGGCACATCAAGGACGCGGCGATTGCCGCGATTGAAGCCAACTTCACGCGCTATACCGTGGTGCCGGGGATTCCCGACGTGCGCAAGGCGATTGTGGAGCGCCATGCGTGCGACTTCGGATCGGATTATACGATCGACGAGGCGGTGTTCACGTCCGGCGGCAAGCTGGCGCTGTTTAACACGATCCAGGTACTGGTGGACCACGGCGACGAGGTGATTTTGCCTGTTCCCTATTGGGTGAGCTTCAAGGACATCATTCAGTATGCGGGCGGGACAGTGGTGTTCCTCGAAACGAGCGAAGCGGAGAGCTTCCGCATTACGGCCGACGCGATTGAACGGGCGATTACACCGCGGACCAAGGCGATCATTCTGAACTCGCCGTCGAATCCGGCGGGGTCGGTGGTGTCGGCGGAGGATCTGGAGCGGATCGTCCACCTGGCGCACGACCGCGGGATTTTTCTGCTTCTGGACGAGTGCTACGTTTACCTGAATTATGCCGGTAAGCCGGTGTCGGGCGGGTCGTTCACATGGGCCAAGGAACACATCGTAATCCTGGGCTCGCTCTCGAAGACATACTCGATGACCGGATGGCGAGCGGGATATGCATTGGCAGCAAAGCCGGTGGCCGCGAACCTGAGCAAGCTGCAGTCGCAGTCGACTTCGAATGCGACGAGCTTTGTGCAGAAGGCGGCGATCGCGGCGCTGAGCGGCTCGCAGGAGTGCGTGGCGGAGTTTCGCGCGGAGTTTATTGGGCTGCGCGACTATATGCTGGCCGCGCTCGCGAAGATTCCCGGCGTGACTTGCACCAAGCCGGAAGGCGCTTTCTATGTGTACCCGAATATTTCGGCGTACCTGGGCAAGGGCGGCATCCGCACCGCGACGGAACTGGCCACCCGGCTGCTGCACGAGGGGCATGTGGTGACGGTGCCGGGCGAGGCGTTCGGAACCGGCGAGCACGTGCGCATCTCGTATCCCGTAACGCGGGACAATATCGACGAGGGCACACGCCGGATGGGCGAATTCCTGACGGGACTGAGGTAGGCAAGGGTCAGGTTTCAGGGGTCAGTGATCAGGCGCCCCGAGCTTCGCTTGGCCCGACACGAATCAAAACTATTCAGGCGGACCTAGCGATTCGCGAGTGAAGCACTGCTTTCCTCGGCAGGCTTCGAGTTTGCGGCGGCCGCCCACGCGCCGATGGGATGCATGGCTCGGCACTCGCCGCACATGGTGTTGGGGGGCTCCGATCCACAATGGGGGCAAACGGCCATGGATTGGAATGTGTCGAAGGTCTGTTTGCACTCGGCGCATCTCCAAAGTGGGCCAACTGGCGGGTGGACTCCGCAGCTCGGGCAGGCAAAGCCCTCTCGCTTCGGCAGCTTTTCCAGCAGGATCATGGTCCGTGCGCTCTTGAATCCGCCCCAGCAGCTGAGAAGCATGTAGCCGGCGATGAGCAATGACCAGGTGGAGTGCATCCACAAGGCAAGGCAGACCAGGCCCGCCGCACCTACAAATCCAAGAATCGTAGCCACATAGAGGCTGCGGGCGCGTCCCATGAAGAACCAGAGCAGGGAGCGAAGAATCTGGCCGCCGTCGAGCGGGTAGATAGGCAGAATGTTGAAGACCAGCAGGATGACGTCGATCCACAGAATCCAGCTGAGCAATGTGGAGGCGTTGGGAAAGGAATTGGTCCAACCCAGCGCGCCAGCCGCGAGAAATGCGCCACCAATGACGGGCAGAAGAGCGACGTTGACCAGGGGCCCGGCGGCGAGGCTCCAGAGTGTGGCGGCAGGGCGCTGCGGCGGATTGACGTATGCGACGCCGCCCAGCGGCCAGAGCATGATGCGGTCCACCGTTCCGCCGACCTGGCGGCAGGCCAGGGCGTGGCCGAACTCGTGCAGAAGGACGATGGCAAAGAGGGCGAGATACTCGAGTGCGCTCCAAACCAGGGAGGTGTACCGGCCCTGGCGGCTGCCAATTTCGATGACGGCGACGACAAACCAGGACCAGTGCAGGTAGAGATCGATTCCCGCAACGCGGCCGAGATGGATGGAACCCTGACGCAGGCTTGGCATTGCAGTTAGCTTACGCCAGGGCCTGCTAACACTTCGAGGGCGGCGGCGCCGGGAAAGCCGATGTGGGGCGCACGGGACGAATGCTTCCCTCAATGGGTCAAATGAGGCCGCCGCAGAAGGGAGCTGGCCAAATTTATTCGTTCCTCTATGGGCAAACGTTGTCTCTGTCGAGTACGATGGTTCTTCAAATGTTAGAGCAAATCGACTTTCGTCCCGTGATTCTGGCCGGAGGCAGCGGCACGCGGTTTTGGCCGCGCTCGCGGCGCGCGCACGCCAAGCAGGTTCTGGCGCTGGATGGCGAGCGCTCCATGATCCAGCAGACTGTGGAGCGGCTGAAGCCGCTGGCGGGGCTGGATAAGACCTGGATTATTACCAACGAGTACCTGGCTCACGAGATCGCCGACCAGTTGCCCGGTCTGCCGGCTGCGCAAATTGTGCAGGAGCCGGTGGCGCGCAACACGGCCCCGGCCTGCGGGCTGGCCGCATTCCTGATTGAGCGCGACAACCCCAACGCTGTGCTTGGGGTGTTTCCGTCGGACCACGTGATTGCCGACGAGCCGCGCTTTTTGAAGGCGCTGCAAAAAGGCATCGCTGCGGCCGCAGCCGGGGAGAACATCGTGGTGTTGGGCATTGAGCCCTTCCGCGCTGAAACGGGCTATGGATACATTGAAACCGGCGACCTGACGCAGGACGATTCGGCGCTGCATGTGCGCAGGTTCATCGAGAAGCCGAACCAGAATCGCGCCGACGAGTTTGTCGCGGCGGGAAACTACTACTGGAATTCGGGGATGTTTCTGTGGTCGGCGCGGACGCTGGCCAATGCCGTGCGCGAGCATGTGCCGGAGACGGCTCCGCTGCTGGAGGCGATAGCCGCCGCATGGGGAACGCCGCAATTCGACGAGGTTTTCCGCACCACGTATCCGAAGTGCGAGAACATTTCCGTTGACTATGCGGTTTTGGAGCCGCGATCCGCGAAGGGCGAGCATCTCTCGCACCTTTATTGCATTCCCGCGGAGTTCAATTGGAACGATCTCGGTTCGTGGGCCTCGCTCTACGAGTACCAGGTGGAGACGCGGCTTCGCGGCGACGCCGAAGGCAACGTGGCCGATACCACTGGGCACATCTCCATTGAAGCCAGCGATAACTACATCTTCAGCCCGAAGAAGTTTGTCGCGCTGGTTGGCGTGGAGAACCTGGTGATTGTGGATACCGAAGACGCGCTGCTCATCGCGCACCGCGACCACTCCCAGGACGTGGGCAAGATTGTGAAAGAGCTGAGCATCACCGGGCGGAGCGAGCTGATCTAGACTCGATTCGCTTGAAGCCGCTCGCCGGAACCACCCTGCTCCACCGCTGTACAATTCTTGGGTAACTCAGCGCGCACTTGTCGCCTGAGTGGGGTGGAAAATGCCCGAAACGATCGATTGGCCGTCGCGCGGCAAACGGCAGCGTCCGCGCCTGGTGCTTTATCTCTTCCTCGCCGTCGTCATCTTGATTTTCATTGGCGGCCGCACAGCGATTTCCTATTGGGTTGACCTGCTGTGGTTTCGCTCGCTCGGCTACGCCAGCGTCTTCTGGAAAAGTTTTGGCCTTGAGTGGGGGACCTTTGCGGTCTTCGCAGGATTGACGTTTTTGATCCTGCTCGCTGCGTTTCTGGTT
This sequence comes from uncultured Acidobacteriaceae bacterium, assembly GCA_963823805.1. Lineage (GTDB taxonomy): Bacteria > Acidobacteriota > Terriglobia > Terriglobales > Acidobacteriaceae > Telmatobacter. The sequence continues at coordinate 1,760,139 of CAWGMW010000001.1, forward strand.
TTGCGCCACAGCCATGCCGCCGATTTGCCCGACACGCACACAATTTTCTTTGCCGGCAAGCCGATCGAGCTGCCGCTGAAGAAGTTTTTGCGGGCCATTGCCATCATCGGCTCGCTCCTGGTCTCGCTGGCCACCGGCTTTGCCATGGAAGCGCAGTGGCAGACGCTGGCTCTCTACTGGTATGCGCCGCGCACAGGAAACGTTACCGATCCGATCTTCGGACGGCCGCTCGGCTTCTACCTCTTCACCCTGCCGGCATGGGAAATGATCGCGGGATGGTTGTTGACGCTCGCGGTGATCGTATGCGTTCTCGCAGTGCTGTTTCTCATCGCGGCGGGCGGAGGACGCGCGCTGGGCGGACGCTTTGGCGGAGCCGCTTCCCTGCCCTGGCGAGGCGTTTCGATCGCCGGTGGTTTCGTGCTGCTTGCGTTGGCCATTCGCGAATATGTCGGCCGCTTCGATCTGCTGTTCCAGGAGCACACGATCTTCGATGGCGTGACCTACACTGACGCGCACGTGACGCTGATCGGGATGTTGTTTATCGCCGTGGCGCTGGCGCTGGGCGCCGTCATTGCGATAGCCGGGGGCGTCATCCGGCCGCGAGCGCGCTGGATGCTCGCTGCGGTGGCTCCCGCGGTGGCCTGTTACGTGGTGGCCTCGCTCGCGGGATGGTACGTGAGCACATTTATCGTGAAGCCGAACCAACTCGACAAGGAGCGGCCTTACATCGCCAATAACATCGCGATGACGCGGCAGGCTTACGGCCTGGACAGCTTTGCGCAGCGCGAGTTTCCCGCGGACACAAGCGTCGCCGCCGTCGATGCGGAACACAATCAGGCCACGCTCGAAAATATCCGCCTGTGGGACGTGAATGCGCTGCAAGACACGCTGAGCCAGGTGCAGGAGATTCGCACCTACTACGGCTTTCCCGGAATCGACATCGACAGATACCAGATCAATGGATCGCTGCGCCAGGTGATGCTGGCGGTGCGCGAATTGAATGTGGACAAGCTGCCCGAGAGCAGCCGGAACTGGATCAACGACAAGCTGATTTACACCCACGGCTACGGCATCACGATGAACCCGGTGAACGGCTTTTCGCCTGAGGGGCTGCCGATTCTTTACTTGAGCAACATGCCGGTACAGAGCACGGTGCCGGGGCTGAGCGTTACGCGTCCGGAGATTTACTTTGGCGAGCTGACCGACAGCGATGTGTACGTGAAGACGCACCAGCAGGAGTTCAATTATCCGCAGGGGCAGAGCAACAATCTTTCCTCGTATGAGGGCACAGGCGGGATTGAAATGGGCGGTTTCCTGCGCCGGGCGCTGCTGGCCTTCGATCGCGGCGACCTGACCAAGGTTCCGTTTAGCGATGACATCACGGCCGAGAGCCGCCTGCTGATGCGGCGCAACGTAGTGGCGCGCGTTTCCACGCTGGCGCCGTTCCTGACCTTCGATCAAGATCCATATATCGTGGTCGGAGCAGACGGGCGTCTTTCGTGGATCATCGATGCCTACACTTCTTCCGCGAGCTATCCTTACTCGGCGCCGTCGAATCTCGAAAACGAATCTGTGAATTACATTCGCAACAGCGTGAAGGCTGTGGTAGACGCGTACGACGGCACAGTGACCTTCTACGTATTCGATAGCCAGGATCCGATCCTGGCCGCATGGCGCGGCATCTTCCCGGATTTGTTCAAAGATGAATCGGCCATGCCTGCGTGGCTGCGGGCACACGTGCGTTATCCGGAGACTCTGCTGAGCAAGCAGGCCGATATCTACGCGCTTTACCACATGACCGATCCAGAGGTGTTTTATAACCGCGAGGACCAGTGGAGCGTGGCCACGCAAACGGGTTCAAGCCAGGGCGATCAAACGGCGCAGGAGATGCAACCGAATTTTGTGCTGATGACCTTGCCGGGCGAATCCAGCGGCCTGGAGTTCGTTGAGATTTTGCCCTTTACGCCGACCAACCGCAACAACCTGATCGGCTGGATTGCCGCGCGCAGCGATGGGGCGAACTACGGCAAGGCGGTGGTCTTCGATTTTCCAAAGACGCGGCTCGTCGACGGTCCACAGCAGATCGAGGCGCGCATCGACCAGAACGCGCAGCTCTCCGGCCAGCTTACGCTCTGGAATCAGCAAGGCTCGCACGTGATTCGCGGCAGCCTCCTCGTGATTCCCTGCGGGCAGGCGCTTCTCTACGCGGAGCCGATTTACCTGCAAGCCGCGCAGAGCCCCATGCCGGAGTTGCGCCTCGTGGTGCTGGCGTTGCAGGATCGTCTCGCTTACGGCCCGACTTTTGAAGCCGCGCTGAGCTCGCTCTTTGGAGCAGAGGCGCCGTCGCTTACCAACGGCGAAGCATCGCAAGCCGCGACAGGGGCGGGGAATGGGACAGGGGCAACCGTGCCTGCGGGAACCGTGCAGCCCAATGAAAGCCAGAGTGCACTGATTAGCCAGGCTAGCCAGGACTTCGCGGACTATCAGCGCTTGACCTCGGAAGGTAAATTGGCCGACGCCGGGCAAAAGCTCGATGATCTGAAAAAGGTGCTGGATCAGCTGAGCGCTCACGGAAAATAGCGCGTCCGGACTTGCAGTTTTCCGGCATCGTTCACCCTTTAGGATTGCAACGGAGGTCATGGTCACCATGGATCGGCGCAGATTTCTGAAAACAGCGGCAGCAACTGTGCCACTGGTCCGAATGGGAGAGTCTCTTGCCATGAGCTCGCCTGGCGTGGCCGCTGGCGCGGTTCCAGGAGCGGCGGCGGACGTTCCCTGGCAAAAGAAGCTGCGCCGCATCGGCCAGACCAACATCACCGAGCATGATCCGGCGGTTCTCGACGTGGAGGCGTGGGCGGACTATTGGGCGAGCGCGAAGGTTGGCGCGGTTTTTGTCAGCGTCACCGGGATCGTTGCCTTTTATCCGAGCAAAGTTCCATTTCATCGACCGGCAAAGTACCTGAACGGGCGCGACTTTACGGGCGAGTTGAACGATGCGGCGAAGAGGCGCGGGCTGCACACAATCGCACGCTACAGCCCCGACTTGAACTGGGGCGATGCGCTGGCTGCGCATCCGGAGTGGTTCATGCGCGATGAGCGTGGACAGCCGCTTCCATCGGCTGAGGCTCCTGAGCTCTTTCAGACGTGCATGTTTACGACGTACATGACCGACCACTTCCCAGCGGTGATGCGCGAGGTGAACTCGCGTTACGACGTGGACGCGCACTACACCAACGGCTGGCCGTCGTTCGCATTGCAGGAATGTTATTGCGATCAGTGCCGCCAGTTGCCGCCGGCCAAGACGCCCGCTTACTGGGAAAAGTTCAACGAACGCTTTACGACCTTATGGAAGCTGTACGATTCAATCGCTCAGGAAAAGAAGGCGACGAGCTTCTACGTCTGCAATATGGGCGGAGGTTTTCACGCTACGCCGAATCTTGCGCAACTGGGTGAGGTCTGCCAATGGTTCCAGAGCGACAACCAGGGCCGCAACCAGCAAAACGCGCCGGTTTGGGGCGCGGCGCAACAGGGACGCGTGTGCAACGCCGTGCTCGACGGCAAGATGGCGACCAACGTGACAGGGTCGTATACGACTGGGCCGATTCGCTGGCGCGAAGTCACAAAGTCGCCCGCTGAATCCGTGATCTGGCTCAGTCAGTCTCTGGCCAGCGGGATGGTTCCCTACTATCACGTTGTTGGTGGAGAGAACGGTCTTGGCGAAGATTTGCGCTGGGAGAAGATCGGACGCGACTATTTTTTGTGGACTGCGCGACACGACGCCCATTGGGTGAACAAGACCACCATCGCAAATATCGGCGTGGTGATGGGACAGCGGACGCAGCTCTTCTACCAGCCGCAGCACGATTTTTCGATGCAGCAATATATGGATGCGATGTACTCGGCGCTGCTCGAGGGAAGATTTCTCTTCGACTATGTGCACGAAGACCGGCTGCAGTTGGAGCGGATCAAGAAATACTCTGCTCTGATTCTGCCCAACACCGCGTTGCTCAGCGACGAACATTGCCAGCAGTTGCGCGAGTACGTGAACCAGGGCGGCTCGCTGCTTGCCACGTTTGAGACCAGCATTTACAACGAGCGGAATGAGCGCCGCGAGGATTTCGGGCTGGCCAACGTCTTCGGAATTCATGCAGCGGGCCCGGTGATCGGCCGGCTGGGGAACGCGAATCCTTACCTGGCGCGCATCGAGCGGCCGCATCCGATTCTCGATGGATTCAGTGATACACATTGGATTGCAGGCGCGGAGTTTCGGGTGCCGCTGAAGCCGGTGGACAATCCCGTGCTCACGGTGGTGCCGGGTTACACAGCGTATCCGCCGGAGCTTTCGTATCCGCGGGTTCCCCGCACCGATGAGCCGGCTGCTGTGCTGCGCGAGCTCGGCGCCAGCCGACTGGCCTATTTTCCGGGCAACATCGAGCCGACCATGTGGCTCTCAGGGCAGCAAGATCTCAGGAGGCTTCTATTCAATGCAATTCGCTGGGTGGCCGGCGCGCCGGCACCGGTGAACGTTGATGGAAAGGGACTGGTAGAGATCTTTGCGTGGGAAACCGAGCCGGGGTACGCGGTTCACGTGCTGAACTACACCAACCCAAACGCGCATCACGGATGGTTCAGCGAGTTTTATCCGATTGGGGCGCAGAAGGTTCGCTTCAATCTGCCCGCCGGCCGGCGCGTCACACGCATCGAATTGCTGCGCGCCGAACGCGACATTCCATTCCACGCGACGGACGGTTCGGTCGAGTTCACGATTCCGTCCGTTACGGATTATGAAGTTGCGGCGCTTTATACGGCGTGAGAGCGCAGGAGCGCCATGTAGCATTGTCCCGACAAGTCATCAAGATGATTTACCAATCGATGGAGTGAATGCGATGCCTCGCTTTGCCGCCAACCTGACCTTGATGTACACGGAACACAGCTTTATTGACCGCTTTGGCGCTGCTGCGCGCGATGGCTTTACAGCCGTTGAGTACCTTTTCCCTTACGATTATCCGGCGGCAACGCTGGCTGCGCAGCTCAAAGAGCATGGGCTGCGGCAGGTGCTTTTCAACTCTCCACCGGGAGACTGGAAGGCCGGCGAGCGTGGAACTACGGCACTGCCCGGCCGCGAGCAGGAGTTTCGCGACGGTTTCTTGCTGGCTTTGGAGTACGCCCAGGTAATGCAATGTTCACGGATTCACGCGATGGCGGGCATCGCGCCGCAGGGAGCAGACCGCGCGCTCCTGCTTGGCGTGTACACGGCGAACCTGGCGTGGGCAGCGGAGCGGGCGCGCGCGGCAGGCATCGATTTACTGATTGAGCCAATTGCGAAGCGAAATATACCGGGATTCTTCCTCAATCGCCAGGAAGAGGCGCACGCGATCGTGACGGAAATCGGCGCTCCGAACCTGAAGATTCTGATGGACCTTTTTCATTGCCAGGTGGAAGAAGGCGATTTGGCTGCGAGGATTCGGATGTATCTCGCGGACGCGAAGAAAACGCGTGTGGGGCATTTCCAGATCGCGGGAGTTCCGGAACGCCACGAGCCGGATACCGGCGAGGTGCGTTACGGGTATCTCTTCGATTTGATCGATGAACTGGATTACGAGGGGTGGATCGGGTGCGAGTACATTCCTGCCGCAGCTACCTCGGCCGGGCTTGGTTGGTTCAAAAAGCAAACCGCCGCGAAGTAGAGACTTCACGGCGGCGCTCTGATTCGCGAGCTGCTTCGATTACTTCACAACACCAAAAGTGAGCGTGGTGGTCGAGTGCATTGTTTCGCCGGGACGCAGAAGCGTGCTTGGGAAATCCGGGTGGTTTGGCGAATCAGGAAAGTGCTGGGTCTCCAGGCAAAGGCCGGAGTGTTTCTCATACTTCACGCCGTGGCGGCCGGTGAAGGCGCCAGTGAGGAAGTTACCCGAGTAGAACTGCACGCCGGGTTCGGTCGTCTCCACAGTCAGCTTGCGCCCGCTCACCGGATCGGTGACGATCGCGGCCAGATGCAATGAGCCTATTTTTCCGTTGAGCACCCAATTGTGGTCGTAGCCGCCGGCGATTTTGAGTTGCTGGTTGTCGGCGCCGATGCGCGCGCCGATCACTTCTGGCTTGGTGAAATCGAGCGGCGTGCCGGCCACCGGCGCCAATTCGCCAGTCGGAATCAACGTCGAGTTAACCGGCGTGAAGCGGTCGGCGGCGATCTCGATTTTCTGGTCGAGAATGTTGCCTTGGTCGTCACCATGCAGGTTGTAATACGCATGGTTCGTCAAATTCAACACCGTCGGCTTGTCGGTCGTAGCGGAGTAGTCGATTCGCAGCGTGGCGCCCTCGAGGGTATAGCGGACCTTGGCGGTGAGCGCTCCCGGGAATCCCATGTCGCCGTCGGGGCTGACGAGGGTGAACTCGACACCGCCTTGCACTTCATGCGCCTGCCAGACGTATTGATCGAATCCTTTCGGGCCGCCATGCAACGCGTTGGGCCCATCGTTCACGGGAATTTGATAGGAATTTCCGTCAATCGCGAACTTGCCCTGGGCGATGCGATTGCCGTAACGCCCCACTATTGCTCCTAAGTAGGGGTTGGGTGTGATCAGGTACGTGCTCAGGTCGTCGTAGCCCAGCACAACATCGGCCATCTTGCCATTGCGATCCGGGGCTTTCACGCTCACCAGATGCGCTCCGTATGCCATGACTCTTACTTCAATCTTCCCGCTGGTCAGCGTGTAGATCGGAACCGGAACTCCGTCCGCAGTTTTACCGAAAATCGACATCTTCGTCTCTCCCTTTGCAACAGCCGAAACAGCCATTGCCACAGCCATGATGAATGCAAAAACGTGAATGACTCGCTTCACAATTTACCTCTCTGCCTTCAAACGCCGGCGCTTCAGCCAATTCGCTGTTGTCCGGCGCGGTTTGACGCTCGCCGGATTCAGGCTGCAATCGCAGCGAGAAAACGCTTCCTGGCAAATATAGCTGAAACGGCGGGCAAACCCATCATATTCCCGCGAGACGCGGTGGGCGCAGCGTCGGGCGCCGATTATGGGGATCTCCCTTGGCGAGGCTTCTGCATTGAGACGAGCGAGATTCTCCGGCGCGTTTTCTGGCGATCCAGTGAGGCAGGATCGAAGTGCGAAGATATCCCAGCATTTTTTGCAAGAAACCGCGGAGAAGCGTTCAGAGCTCTTCGCAGGTTTGATCTTTGCTGAAGTACGGCAGAGCCGACAGATCGAGGTTACCGAGTTCGCGGCCTTCCTGGTTGATAGGAGAATAGCGGTCAGCCGCGGGCATGACACAGGCGAGGAATGTGGCCGCGACGATGCGCATGTCGGACCACAAAGTGGCATGAGCCATGTAATTGAGATCAATGTTGGCCTTCATGGGCCGAATGTGTTGGTTGTAGAAGGCATCGAGTAGAGAAGGATGGACTTGACGCAAGACTTCTTCTTCTCTGCGGAAGGCAAGCGTGGCCGCGCCGGTGATGCCGGGGCGAAATGGCATGTTGCGAATGGCTGCGTATTGCGGCAGTTTCGGCCTCGGACCAATCAGGCTCATATCGCCGCGGAGAATGTTGTAGAACTGCGGCAGTTCATCGAGCTTGAGCTTGCGGAGAATTCGACCGACGCACGTGATGCGGCTGTCGCCGCCGCGCGTGAGACCGGGACCCGACAGCTTGCCGGAGGAAGAGATCATGCTGCGAAATTTGTAAATGGGGAAAAGAATTCCCCGCTGGCCCACGCGCTGCTGGACGAACAGAGCGGGGCCTTGCGAAGACAGCCGGATCAGGATCGCGATCCCCAGCATCGGCATAGCAAAAACGATGAGCACAACCAGCGCAACGAAAAAATCGAATAAGCGCTTGGCCAGCGAAACGCTCCATTTGCTTGCCAAGGGAGAATCAGTTCTCAACTCGAGCAATTGCTCCGCGCCAGGCGGGTTAAGAGGAATAAAGCTCAAAGGAGCCGGAGAAAGGGTCAGTTCCTGATTCTGAAGGCTGCTAACGGACTGCATGAAACCCACCTCAACGAAGATATTCACAGGTGGTGAGGCTCAGACATCGAGAATCGAACAGAATCGATCAATCGGCTTTGAGTTGGTGTTGCAGACCTGTCACTGGGACTCACCGTCTGAAGCTAACCACGCAAATTCATGGCAATCTTGGTGCGGTTTTGGCGGCTGCATTATGAGGAAACATTCAGACACGAACGGCGAATCACTTAACCACATCCAGCGCGGCGGAACTCAAAGACAACTGCGACATGATTTGAGTCCAATCCGCCAGTGCCCGAATGCCGGAGGGCTTCACGATTTTTTCAGGCACAACGATCGTGTCTCCCGGGTAAAGGCGGAGATTGTCCAGTGCTGATGAGTCGAAGATCGAATTTCCGTCGCCGCGATGAACGACCGAACCATCGGCTCGCAAGACGAAGATCTGATGGCGGTCGGCTTCGCGGGCAGGGCCTCCGGCAAGGCGCAGGTACTTGTTGACCCGGGCGTCGTTTTCGCACAGGAATGCGTTCTGATTGAAGACCGCGCCGATGACCTGAATGGTGGAAGGACGAGATGGAATCACGAGCTGGTCTCCGTCCTCCAGAATCATGTCGGGCAAATCGCTTATGCTTTGGCTGGAAGGAGAAAGGTTGAGCACGATCCTTCCCGATGCCCGCGCCTGGCGCAGTCGGGAGGCCAAGCCCTGGTTTGCAGACAGCACAGAGCTTTGCGAGTTGTTCTGGCCGGTTTCGTTCTCCAGACCTGAAATTGCATTCCGCTCGATGAGATGCGCGAGCCGATCGGCGTACTCGTCCAGCCGTTGCTGCTCGAGAGCTTGCGTGCTCGCGCGCGTGAATTCGGAACCGTAGAGGTATGCTTTTGGCGTCAGGCCGCCCGCACGCTCCACGAGGGAGCGTAGCGTTTCTCCTGGAGCCACGCTGTAGACTCCGGCTTTGACGATTTCGCCTTCCAGGCGCACGTACTTGGTTCGGCGATCGACCGATAGTTTAATATCGTCGCGCGAAAAGATGGTCACAGCATCACCCGGCTGAAGGGCAAGGTCCTGCGAGGCGTCATGCTCGAGGACAAGCTTGCCGAGATCGAACGGGATCAGAGAAGTGTTCATGGTGGATGGATCGCGCCTCTCGATGACGGCGTAGTCCCAATCGGTTTCACCGCTGGGGCTGGGCAGGGTGGCCACTGGAACCGGATCAGCCGCTCCACCACTCGCCGGCTCTTTACCGACGATCCTTGTCTGGCCAGTCGTGGAGCGGATTCCGGCGTGCTGGGTTTCTCCCGGAAATGATCCGAGCGATGGTTGCTCATCGATCGCGCGCCGGTTATCAGCCGTGTATTGGTCATCGGGGGCGGCGGCGAATTCCGGCGCGGGAAGCCCGAGTTGCGTGCGGCGCCACCAGTATCCGCGAGTCACTAGCGAATCGCGATCGGGAATGAGATCGCTCAGGTGCATTCCGGGACGCCAGCGAAGGTGGCCCGGATTGGCGACCGATCCGCGCAACGTGACGGTGTCGCGGTAATTCGAGGCTATCGAGTCGACTCGCACAATGTCTCCATCGGCGAGAGTTGCGGCGAGTCCCTCTGCATCGCCACTTAGCTCGAAAGCCGTCCGTTGCGTGTGGTCGGCGATGCGGTCGATCGAAATGCGCGAGCCATTGGCCATCGCTGTTCTGCCTCCGGCCGAATCGAGAAGGGCGCCGAGTGTCTCTATTCCCCTCAGCTCATAAATACACGGTTCCCGCACGCTGCCGAGCAACGCCACCTGCTGGCCTGCGGGAGGGATGTAGAGCACGTCGCCCGGCTGCAGTTGCATGTCGCCGGTTTTGTCGCCTTTGACGAGCAGTTCATAAAGGTCGAAGTCGGTGAGAACCTTGCCGTCTCGTTTGAGTTGAAGGTGCCGCATAGAGCCCGAAGAGGAAGGCCCACCACTGGCAAATAGGGCATCGACCAGGGTACTGAGCGCGCTGACGGTGTACTCTCCCGGTTGACGCGCCTGGCCGGTGATGTAGATCTGAATGGAATGCATTTCGCCAAGGTCGACCGTGAGCTCGAAGTTGCGATAGATTCGGTCCATCGACTCGCGAAGATGGTCCTCTGCTGCGGCGACGGTCAAGCCGGCTATATGAACCGACCCGATCTTCGGCAGGTAGATATCGCCCTCGCGGCTGATGCGCAGGTTGGCGCTGAAGTTCACCTGGCCCCAGATTCGGATCTGGAGTTCATCCTGGGCCGCCAGGATGAGATCGGCCGGAGCGGGAGCGTTGTTGACCGGCGCAAACGTGACCTGCCGGCCGGTGAATAAGCCAATTCCGTAGATGGGGAGCATTTGGCCGGTTGTCGCGGCCACAAACCGCTGAAACTCCGTGGGCGGCTGCGGCGGGAGCCCGAGTGAGCGCGCCTGCGCCGTCGGTTCCGGCTGCGAGGACCTCTCCGTATAGTTTGAGCCTGGAGCGATGCTGCCGACAGCCGAGGCCTCACTCGATTGGTCTGCGCGCGGCTGCCGTTGGACCGGCCCGGAGACATCAAAGACCGCCGGAGCCTCCTGTGATTGGCCCGATGAGTTGGAGGTCACCTGAATCTGGCACGCAAGGGAGTCGGGATCCGAATCGTCGGAGCACTGCGCACGAAGCGACCGCGGATGAAAGACGAGGGCCGTGGCAATGATCATGCCCCAACAAGCCATGCGAATGGCAATGAAGTGCGGGAATGAAAGGTTTCTCATATACGAAACATTTTTCGCGCAACCCAATGTTGGCGGGCGCGGAAAATGCGAACTGCTTTTGGCGTCTTCCCAAATCCAGACTCTTCCTGAGGATTTTCCCAGAATTGAAATCGGAGCCTCGACCGGCGCCGATTCACACCTCTCGTCGCCCCTGCTCGCGGGTAATCTGGGCGCAGCTTTCAAATCCACGCTCAGGTTCGCTGCCCAAGCCTCTTGATGGCGAGGAAGCGGTTGAACCTGCCGTAACAAACATTGAAGGAAGTGACGCGTGCCCACGGAGACGCTTGAACCTGCTGCCCGCACCGACGAAACACTCCAATCGCCACTCCATTCGCTGCTTTTGAGTGCGCTGCGCCACGGAAGGCTGGTGGGCTTGTTGACAACGGCGCTGATTCTGTTTGCATCGGCGACGGCGATTCTACTGCCCAACCTCTACAAGGCATCGGTTGTGATCGTTCCGCCGCAAAGCAACTCAACGAGCGCGGCCATGCTGGCGCAACTGGGCAACCTGGGCGCACTGGCGTCGATGAGCGGGGGACTGAACATCAAAAATCCCAACGACATGCAGGTTGCGCTGATGAAAAGCCGCACGGTAGAGGACGCGATGGTGGAACGGTTTCATCTTCAGGCGGAGTATCACCAGCGCTATGTTTCTTCGGCAGGAAAACGGTGGGAGAAAATGACGGCCGTCGAAAACGGGCTCAAGGACGGACTGATCCGGCTGTCGGTGACCGACAAAAATCCGCAGCGGGCCGCTGAACTTGCGAATGGATGGGTGGAAGAGTACCGGAAACTGCTTGCGTCGCTCGCGGTAACGGAGGCCGCGCAGCGGCGGTTGTTTTTTGAGCGAGAAGTGAATGAGGAGCGCGATGCGCTGACCCGCGCCGAAGACAACCTGAAGGACACCGAGCAGCGGACCGGAGTGCTGGAGCTCGATGGCCAGTCACGTGCCCTGATTGCTTCGGCGGCCATGCTGCGCGCGCAGGTGGCCGCAAAGCAGGTAGAGGTCCGCGCTATGCGCGAATTTGCCACCAGCGAGAATCCCGACATGGCTCGCGCGGAGCAGGAGCTGACCGGCATGGAGAGTCAGCTGGCCGCAATGGACGTGAACAGCGACCATGTGACGGGCGACCTGATCGCGCCCAAAGGAAAGGTGACCCAGGACGGCCTCGATTATGCGCGTGCCCTGCGCGAGGTGAAGTACCACGAGGCGATGTACCAATTGCTCACGAGCCAGTATGAGGTGGCGAGAATCGACGAAGCGCGCCAGGGTTCGACGGTCCAGGTGGTCGATCCGGCTATTATTCCGGACCGTCCCGGATCGCACTACAGGCTTTGGATTTTTTTGGCGGGGATCGTTCTTGCGCTTCCACTGGCTCTGGGAACGGCGTGGATTACCTACATGATTGGAGGCGTGCTTCGCCTGCGCCGCCACTATGGATGCTGGACGGCGGTGCTTGAACAGGGCTGGACTGGAGCGACGCGATGAAAGCGCTGCGGGCCCTGGGAATGGATGGCGCGGTGACGTATGCCTTTTTGGCGCGACTCACCAGCATTGTGGGCAGCACGGGAACGGTTCTGCTGATTGTTCATGCACTGAACCCTGTGGAGCAAGGCTACTATTACACGTTGCTGAGTTTGGTGTCGCTGCAGATTGTCTTCGAACTGGGATTCTCGTTCGTGATCCAGCAGCTGGCCGCGCACGAGTGTGTGCATCTGGAGCTCGATGCCGGCGGCAGTGTAAGCGGTGACGCACAAGCCCATGCGCGCCTGGCATCAGCGCTCAAGCTCAGCGTCCGCTGGTATACCGTGGCGGCCGCAGCCATGGCCCTGATCCTGGCGCCGACGGGGCTGGTTTTTTTCTCGCGCTATGCGGCGCGCGGTGGAGCGCAAGTCGCCTGGCAAGGCCCATGGCTGACCGCGGTGCTGGTCGGTTCAGCCAGCCTGTGGTGCATGCCTTTCTACGCGTTTCTGGAAGGCTGCGGCCATGTGCGTGCGGTTGCCGCCATGCGCTTCCGTCAGGCCGGCGCTGCGGTTGTATGTGCGTGGGGGCCGATGCTGATGCATCACGGCCTTTACTCGCCCACGATGGTAATCGCAGGCCAGATGGCAGCCGGTTTGCTGTTCGTATACGGCCACCGGCGGTTGCTCGCCGGATTGTTGCGTTCTCGCAACGGCGAGGCAGCGATCGAATGGAGGCGCGAGGTGTGGCCCTTCCAGTGGCGCATCGCCGTGAGCTCGATGTGCTACTACTTCACCGCCCAGGTGTTCGTTCCAATTCTGTTCGCGCTGCGCGGCCCGGTTGTAGCCGGTCAGATGGGCATGGCGCTGAGTATTACCGGATATATGACGGTTCTGGCCCTGGCCTGGACCTCGACCAAGTCGACTCCGTTCGGCGGCATGATCGCGCGGCGGGCGTTTCACGAGCTTGACCGGCTCTTCCACCGCACGCAGCGGCAGTCGCTGGCTGCATTTGCGACCATCGCTCTCGGCGTGTGCGCGGGCGTGGCGGCGCTTCCCTTCTTCAGTCCGCGGCTGGCGGCGCGCCTGGTTTCGCCGCAACTGTTCGTCGTGCTGGTAGCGGCGGCGGGGGCCAACTGCGCCATCCAGATCCTGGCAACGCTGCTGCGGTCTTTCAAGAGAGAACCCTTCCTGGTTCAGTCGATGATTGCATCTTCGCTCACGTTGGCGCTGGCGGCGCTCACCGCGCCTGGCTGGGGCTCGGCCGGCGCGGCATTCAGTTACCTGGCCGCAACCGCGGGGTTCGCTCTGCCCTCCGCGCTGACCATCTTCACGCGCGCGCGCCGAGTGTACCTCGGACGCGGACCGAACGAGCTCTGCAAGGGCGAGGCGGCATGAACGAAGAAATTTCCCACCGCGCAAGCTTTGTATCGGCCAGGGTGTTTTGCCAGCGTCTCGCCGGCCTGATTCTCGTCTCGGCTACAATCACGATTGCCTTCAGTGACGCAGCGGGCTTTGCCCTCAGTCCGGAGGCCGGCGCAATCCTGCTTATCGCAACCTTGGCTCTCATCGCTTTTGCAATTTACAACACCACGGGCAGGGCGACCAGCCTGATCGGCCTGTTCTTTATCGGGACTTTGCTGTGGGTGGCACCGCGACCAGTGATCGCGCTGATCTCCCAGGACGACTCCGTATACACCTTGCTCTTTGGCCAATTGGTTGCGCCTCGCGGCGCGGATCTCTACCAACTGCTCGTCTTCTGGATTGTCGGCGTCGCCGGCCTGTTCGGCGGCTACTTTCTTTTTTTCAGCGACGCCCGCATCAGCCTGCCGCCCCTGAGCAAACAAGACAGAACCTACTGCAAGCGCAGTTTCATTGCCGCATTGGTCATTGTCGCGGTTCTGCTTCCGGTCCTGGCGCAAAAGCGCGCCGCGGCCTTCGCTTCAGGCGGCTACACCGCCCTGTATCTGAACCAGGCGGAATCCTCGTTCAGCATTCTGCCCATTCTCGGTTATTTGATTCCCACTCTGTACGCGCTGGCGGTGATCGTCGGCGAAAAGAAATACACCCGCATCATGATTGCGGCTGTCATAGGGTATGGGCTCTGCGGCATCTACTTTGGACGCAGGATGGAGGCGGGCACCTGGCTTCTGGTCGCGCTCTGGCACTCCAGCACGATCCGAGAAAAGACCATCCGCACGGGACCTCTGCTGGCAGGTTTTGCAGCGGCAGCCTGCGGTTTCCAATGGGTCGAGGTTCTGCGGACACAGAGCGACCTGGCGAATCAAATCTTGTTTCTTTTCTTCTCCAGTCAGGGAGTCATCTTCATGATTCCTGCACTTTCATTCCAGCTCCCCGTTCCGCCCCTGCACACAACCATCGGCTCACTTCTTTCCATGCGCCACCTGTATAGCCTTTTCGGCATAGGAACGGTCGGAACCGCCAATATCCTCGACTACATTTCCTCGCAAAGCAGTCCCGACCTGTTTGCCGGCGGCAACGGACTTAGCTCAACGGGATTTCTCGACGTGTTTTATCTGTGCGGAAGAGTGATGATCCTGTATGCGATCGGCTGCGCATTGCTCGGGTTCCTCTTGCGGAAGTGGGAAGCGAGAGCGTTGAGAAGCAACGTGGCGATGTTCTTTCTCTGCATCTCGCTGCCCTCGCTCTTCTTTGTCCAGCGTTCTTCGGTCTTCACTGTCACTTCGCCAGCCGTCTTCCTGTCCGTCTTCATGGCCGGAACCTACGCCTTGAATCTCCTCATCACCATCGTCAAATCTGGGGCACGCCGGCTGGAAGCTCCAGCGCCCAACAGCGCTTCTTCAAACCCGCCTGATCATCGTGAAGCGATTTCACTGCAGCGTTCCGGCGGCTTTTGGCGTCTGCCCGGAGCGCGGGCGGCCGGCTGTGACAGGAAGGAGGAGACCTCTTGCCCTACACGGTGCTTTCAATCGTCGCATCTCTAGGGAGATGCGGTCCGATGAACGGGGTGTACAACACCACCCGGTACCTGGACCCAGCCAATTACCGGGCTGTCATCGCCACTCTCTCTCCAGAACCACCCGACAGTCTTGTCGATGCATTTCGGTGTCTGGGCGTCCCGGTGAGGCAACTGGGACTCTCCCGCGCCAATTCTCTTCTATTCGGAGTTCGAGGGGTGCGCCGCCTGATCTCGGAGATCAAGCCGGATCTGGTTCATTGCCACGGAATTCGAGCAGACATTTTAACCGCCATGGCAGCCCCGGCATGTCCGGTGGTCTCGACCCTCCACTCCGATCTTTTTTGCGATTACCGTTCCGCCTACGGCCGTTCGATCGGCACCGCGGGAGCAATGTGCGAATATGCGGCATTGCGACGCCTAACCGGTGTAGTCGCGGTTTCAAAGCCCCTCGCAGATGTTGCGTCAAGCCGCGGAGTAAGGGCCCTGGCCATTCCTAATGGAGTTGAGACCGATGTCTTCTATCCCGCCGCGGACCCAGGCATCGTGACGGCGCTCCGGGAGCGCCAGGGTTGGCCATCCGACGCTGTTGTTGTAGTGCACACCGGAGCTTTGAGGAGGCTCAAGAATCCTCTAGCGGTATTGAACGGCTTCCGCGCCTCTGCGTTATCGCGGCGCGGCCTTTTGGTTTTCGCTGGTGATGGGCCGCTTCGCCTGGAATGCGAGGAACTCGCGTCCGCGGCTTCAAACGTAGTCTTCCTGGGTGCGCGCACCGATATCGGCGACCTATTGAGAGCGTCGGACATCCTAATCTCCGCATCCAGTTCCGAAGGACTTGGCACCGCACTTTTGGAGGGCTGCGCGTGCGGAATCCGCGTTCTGGTCTCTGACATTCCGGCGCATCGGTACATCCAGGGCCTGTTTCCAAACCAGGTGACGATCTTCGGGCACGGAGATGCGGAATCCGTCCGGGCCGCTCTCGACAAGATTGACGCAGCGGATGCGAGGGCTAAATTCCAACCGCCGCAGTTCGTTCTCGAGAACATCTCTGCTCGCAACATGTCGAATTCGTATCAGAGTTTTTATTTCGAACTCCTGCAATCGAGCAGTCCTTCAGGCGCAGAGCTCGCGGGGGCGATGTGATGCCATCGAGCCTGTCGGTGCTCCTGCCCGTGTACGGAAGAGAAGTTCCTGCGTTCCTGCGCCAGAGTCTGGAGAGCCTTTGCGGGCAGACACTCGCGGCGGATGAAGTTGTGCTGGTTGAGGACGGACCGCTGGGGGAGGATCTTGCGTCGGTGATTGCTTCGTTTAGAGTCCGATTACCTATCGTTTCGGTGCGGCTTCCCGTCAACAAGGGGCTGGGCATTGCGCTCTGTGAAGGACTCAACCAATGTCGCGGCGAATTCGTAGCGCGCGTGGACGGCGACGACATCAGCGTTCGGGACCGGTTCGAGAGGCAACTTGCCTTCCTTGAAGCGAATCCCGGCGTGGATGTGGTTGGGGGCGCGATTGCAGAATTCGACGACGACAGGTCGACTCCGCGGGCGATCCGGCGACTGCCCTGCAGCGGTCCGGCTCTATTGAGCTTCGCAAAATATCGCAATCCGATGAATCACATGACGGTGATGTTCCGGAAAGCGGCCGTGGTGGCTGCGGGAAATTACCGGTCTTGCCCGGGATTTGAGGACTACTACCTGTGGTCAAGAATGATTGTGAATGGCTGCCGGTTGGAGAATCTTGCAGACGTTCTGGTGTACGCGCGTTGCGGTGCGGGAATGCAGAGGCGCAGAGGGGGTCTTGGCTACGTGAAGCAGGGGACAAGGATGCAGCTCGCGTTGCTCAGGATCGGGTTCCTGAACAGCTTCGAGTGCATCCGGAACATCGTGTTGCGCACGCCGGCCCGGGTCATTCCATGGCAATTGCGGACCCTAGCCTACCAGGCACTTCTACGGGACAACGTCCGCACTTAGCCAGCCCGGATATCCTCTCCCCCGCAAAACATTCCCCAGATGTGCCGTCAATCCTGAATCGCGCCATTGAACGATGCACAATGGACTGACGACTGGAGCATTTTCAGGATTCGCGCGATTTTATGCGACCGGCAAGCTGAAGCCATGCGGCCGATTTAGCGTGCGGAAGTTCTATCCACGTTCAATGAGTGCAGAGTCGAATACGTCAGCTTGCCTCTAAGTCATTGATATGGTGGGCGCTGTAGGATTCGAACCTACGACTTCCACCGTGTGAAGGTGACACTCTACCGCTGAGTTAAGCGCCCAGAAAAGGCATTGGAGGGGTTGCGTTTTGCATTCCAGCGACCCGAAGACATCAGGAGCCGAAGAACCGCAGCCGGGAAGCAGTTTTCGCGCCAAATTCCATCCGCAGAACTGTTCCGGTTCCACGTTTGCTGGACAGGCGCCACAAAAGCCATCCCTTGGGGTAGAGTAACACCAGCAGGGCTTTACGGCCAAGCTGCGACTGCCATCGGCCGCCTGACGCGGCGGGTTTCCGGTGCGGAAAGCGCGAGGGCCTCAAGCCAAGCGAACCATGTTCAGGAGAGCGCGTTCAATTCGCCCGGAGAGCGAGCCCCCATTTCAGGGGGAAGCGGCGCTGGCGCCTTCCTCCGGTTTCGGAGCCTCTCGAATGCCCTCCGGATTGGCCCGCGCCGACGCCCTGGCGCAGGCCGCCCAGCCGGGTTCGGGCGAAGAGGGCTCCGAAGACGGAAATCCAGGGGAAGAAACCGCTTACGGGGCGCAACCTTCTGACCCGGACGGGGTTTCAGAAGATATGGCAACGATGGTCCTCAACGGTCCGGCGTTGGGAGCGGGTCCGGCTCTTCGACCAGGAGCGACTCCGGAGCCGGGTGTGGGCCTAAGAGCGGAACTGGACCCCAAAAGCGACGCAGCCATTATGCTGCGTGTGGCCGAGGGCGATGAGGCCGGTTTCAATTACCTGGCGACGAAGTACCACCGGCCAATGATTCATTTCCTGTACCGGATGGTCGGGAACCAGGCAGTTGCCGAAGAGTTAGCACAGGAAGTGTTTCTTCGCGTCTATCGTGCCAGAAGCAGCTATCGGGCCGAGGCCAGATTTACCACCTGGCTTTACCGGATTGCGACCAACCTTGCCGTGAACTACGCGCGCGACACGCGACACGAACGGTCGGCGCAGACGGTCTATCTGGATCAGACGGACGAGGAGACGGGCACGACTCCCGATGTGGCTGACGATGAGCCGTCGGCGGAGCAGCAGTTGCTGCGGGATGAACGGATGGCCGCCATCCGCGTTCACGTGATGGCACTGCCCGAGAGGCAGCGAATGGCCGTGTTGATGCACAAGTACCAGGGGATGGATTACCGGCAGATCGGTGAGGTGCTGAAATTGAGCGAGTCGGCGACCAAGTCGCTGCTCTTTCGCGCTTACCAAACACTGCGGGACAAATTGAAGGATTTTGCTTGAAGGCACAAGTGAAAAGAAGCCGGAGACCTAAAAGAGGAAGATCGACCGGCGGAAACATGGGGTGGAAATCATGAAACGGATGAAGACGAATTGCACGGGAATGGACGCTGAGCTGGCCGGATTGCTGCTCGATCCGCGCCCGGCTTCTGCCAAGGTTCAAGCGCATGTTGCGGAGTGCGGGCGCTGCCAGGAAGAGCTCAAGAAGCTGAAGGCCACCATGCAGGTGCTGGATGCCTGGAAGGCCCCCGCGCCAAGCCCTTATTTCCTTACCCGGCTTGGCGCCAGGATGCGGGAAGAGCGCGAGGCCGCGCCAGCCGGCTGGCTGGCTGGCGCCATCGCGCGGCTGCGCGCAACCGTAGCGTATGGGCCGGGATTGCACGTGCGTCCACTGGCGGCCGTAGCGCTTACCGTCGTGTTGCTTGTGGGCGGGGGCACGTATCTGGGCGTAACGGACTGGATGCAGCCCGCGCAACCGACTGGCCAGAATGCTGCCGTTGTGCACGACCTGCAAACGCTCGATAGCAATGCGCAGGTGCTGGATCAGATGGAAGCGATGACCGGCAGCCAGAACGGAGATTAACGTTTTCACATTTCGGCCGCTTGCCGGGAGCCTCGCGCCGGGAGGCGCCCGCTCGGAGAACGACTTGTGAACTGGACTTCAAACGCGGAAAGAATGCGTCCGGCGGCGATGGCCGTGGCGGTCCTGTTCCTTTGTTTCACCGCAGTTGCGGCTCCCGGGCAACGCACCTTTGAACGCCGTGCGCCGCTGCGTTATGCGCAGCTTCAGAACCGGCCAAACAGGCCGCAAAATCAGCGGCAGTTCCGGAATCAACAGCGGCCGTATCAGGCGCAGCAGCGGCAGTATCAGAATCAACAGCGGCGGTATCAAAATCAGCAGCGGCAGTATCAAGCCCAGCGAAGACCTTATCAGCCAACCCCGCAATATAACGGAGCGCAACGGCCTGCGTCCGCAAACCCGGGTCTCGGAGGCCGCCCTGGCACTCCGGCGCCGAACTACACGCGCCTTGAGTATCCCAACGGAAATCGTACCGGCAGCATTTATCCCGGCGCAGCGCCTCCGGGACATTTAGGCGACTGGCTGAACCACCACCAGGGCCTTCCCGTGGAAGATCAGGAGCGCTTGCTGCGCAACGATCCGAGCTTCAACCGCCTGCCCCCTGCCACGCAGCAACGACTGGTGCAGCAGTTGCACCAACTGAATCAGCTGCCCGAGGACCAGCGCGAGCGCCGCCTTGCGCGCAGCGAGATGCTGGAGCACATGTCTCCGCAGGAACAAATGCAGGTTCGCCAGGCCGGGCGCAGTTTCATGGCGCTGCCGCCGGATCGCCAAGCCGTGGTTAAGCGCGCCTTTCAGGATCTGCGCTCGGTGCCGCTCGATCAACGCGCGACCGTGCTCAACTCTGCACGCTATCAGAACCAGTTCAGCCCGGACGAGCGCGACATCCTCACGAATCTTCTGCGCGCCGAACCCTACGAGCCGCCACGCTGAAGGCGTGTCGAAGGCCGGCTAAGTCAGGAATCGAAAAAGCTACAGCTTGCTCCTGAAGAATTGGAGAGACTTCTTCAATCCCTCCTTGAGACTGACGCGCGGCTCCCATCCCAGCAAGGTGCGCGCCTTGGTGATATCGGGCCGCCGGCGCGCGGGATCGTCCACGGGCAAATCAATATAGCTCAATTCGCTCTGCGAGCCAGTGACTTCGAGCACGGCTTTGGCGCATTCGAGGATCGTGAACTCCTCTGGGTTGCCTATATTGACGGGAAAATGCTCCTCGCTGCGCGACAGGAGCACAATTCCTTCGATGAGATCGTCGACGTAACAAAAGCTGCGCGTCTGGCTGCCGTCGCCGTAGATGGTGAGCGGCTCGCCGCGTAGCGCCTGCATCATAAAGTTGGAGATGACGCGTCCGTCGCCCGGGTGCAGGCGCGGGCCATAGGTGTTAAAGATGCGCACCAGGCGTGTATCGACGCGGCGCGAGCGATGGTAGGCCATCACCATGGCTTCGGCGAAGCGCTTCGACTCGTCGTAGACCGAACGCGGACCCACCGGATTCACATTGCCCCAGTAGGTTTCCGGCTGTGGATGCTCCAGCGGGTCGCCATAGCACTCCGATGTGGAGGCTTGGAGGTACCCCGCGCCATACTTTGAAGCAATCTGCAGTGTATTCTCAACGCCGAGGGAACCCACCCGCAGAGTTTCAATGCCCAGGCGAAGATACTCTGGCGGACTGGCCGGCGAAGCGAGATTGAAGACATAATCCACCCGCCCCGGATCGAAGGCCGTGCAGATATCTCGCTCTTCGAAACAAAAGCGGGAATCACGAGCAAGGTGGGCGAGGTTTCCGGAGTCACCGGTGGACAGGTTGTCGACACCGAGGACAGAATAGCCTTCGCCAAGCAGGCGGTCAGTGAGATGTGAACCAAGGAATCCGGCAGCGCCGGTTACAAGAGCAGACTTTGGCAAATTTCAATACTCCAGAATTGAAGACTTAAAGTGAAATGAGGTGCTCCCTCTGCGCGCACGCGCGGACGCCTAATCGCGCGCCGAGCGGCACTTGAGAATCCCGTTCAGACCGGCAAGTTGCGCGGTTTGCCTTCCTGAGCCTGATAGCTTGCTTGCCTGCCTACGCTCACATAGGTAAAACCGTGCCTCTGCATCTCACGCGGCTTGTATAAATTGCGACCGTCGATGACGATGGGAAAACGCAGGGCCCGGTTCAGCCGCGCCAGATCGATGGCGGCAAATTCCTTCCAGTCCGTCAGGATCAGCAGTGCTTCGGCGTCCTTCGCCGCTTCGTAAAGATCGTTTGCGTACTTCATGTTTGCGGCCGGCGGCAGCGTTTCCTTGGCGCGCTCCATCGCCGCCGGATCGTATGCCGTGACAATGGCGCCCGCCTGCAGCAGTTGTTTGATGATCGCAATGGCTGGCGAATCGCGGATGTCGTCGGTGTTGCCTTTAAAGGCCAGGCCCAGCGCCGCCAGCCGCTTGCCGCGAAGCGTCCACAACGCCGATCTCACTTTGTTGAAGAACACTTCGCGCTGAGTGTCGTTGATCTTGCGAACTTCTTCAAGGATTTGCAGATTGATGCCCCGTTCCTGAGCCACCCAATGGAATGCGGCGACATCCTTGGGAAAACACGAGCCGCCGTATCCGAGTCCCGCGTGCAGAAACCCTGGACCGATGCGGTTGTCGAGGCCAATTCCCGCAGCGATATCCTCGATGTCCGCATCCACCGCCTCTGCCAGGTTCGCTACAGCATTGATGAAGGATATTTTCATCGCCAGAAACGCGTTTGACGCATGCTTGATGATCTCCGCGCTTTGTGTCGAAGTGACCAGAAGGCGCGCAGGCCGTGCCTTGCTGCAGGTTCCGAGCACAGCTCCGGGCTGCGCGTAGTAGTCGCCGGCGGTCAACGGCTCATAGATTCGCTGCAGTACCTCCGCCGAGCGGTCATTGGCGGCTCCCACAACGATGCGATCAGGATGCAGAAAATCGACAACAGCGGTGCCTTCGCGAAGGAATTCCGGATTCGAGACCACGTCGAATCGCCCAGCTTCCACGCCATGGCGGTGCAGCACGCGCCGAATCCAGTCGTTGGTGTAGACCGGAACCGTGCTTTTCTCCACAATGACCTTGTAGCTTTTGATGGCTCGCGCAATTTCGGCAACGACGGCTTCGACGTAAGACAGGTCCGCTGCGCCGCCATCGCCCTGCGGGGTGCCAACGGCGATGAAAACCGCCTCGCTCCGCTCAACGGCATCTCCCAGATGAGTGGTGAACCCGACCCTGCCGCCGCGGTGCTTGGCCAGCAGCTCTGGCAGATGCTCCTCAAAGATGGGCACACCGCCCTCGCAGAGCTGCTTCACTCGCGATTCGTCATTGTCGACGCAGATGACCTGGTGGCCCATGTCGGCAAAACAAGCAGCTGCCACCAGTCCAACATATCCGGAGCCGATCACGCAAATTGTCACTGGATTCGACATGCGTTCGCGGGTTCCTTTCTGGGCCATTCCATGGGCGGACTCGTGGTGCGGAGCAATTCCCTCTCCGATGTGCGCTGCAAACCGCCTGTTCGAGGAACGTTGCAGCCACTCACCGGCACATCGAACATTCTATATTGCTTCCCTCCTGAGCCCGTGAGGCTTTGTGTTCATGCGCCTCCTCTCAATCATCGCTGTGCGAGTAAATGTATCCCAGCCATCCTTCAGAAACCGCGTTGAAACGGGTGCGCCGGCCGAGCCCTAACGCTGTTCTCGGCTACAATTGGATACAGGCCAAACGGCATATTCTTTGCGCATTGCGCGCAAATTCAGCAAGGAGCTGCAACCTCTATGGCGATTCCCGCCACACAATTACGCCCGGGCATGATCATCAAGCACAACGACCAGCTTCACGTGGTTTTCAAAGTCGAGCACCGCACGCCCGGCAATCTTCGCGCGTTCATCCAGGCCAAGCTGCGCAACCTCAAATCGGGCGCGATGTTCGAGCACCGTTTTCGCTCCGCCGACGCTATCGAGAAGGTGGTTGTGGACGAAATCGCCATGGATTTCTTGTACGCCGACGGCGATGACTACTATTTCATGAATCCGGTCGACTATGAGCAGACCGTTCTCAAGAGTTCCACGCTGGGCGACGCGGTCGAATACTTGACCGCAAACCAGCAGATCAAGGTGAGCTACATTGATGGGCAGCCGGTGGGAATTGAGTTGCCTCAAACTGTCGACCTGGAGGTCGTGGAAACGGAGCCGGGGCTGAAGTCGGCAACGGCATCCAGCGTCACAAAACCGGCCAAGCTGGAAACTGGGCTCGTGGTTCAGGTGCCGCCATTCATCAACGCGGGCGAAAAGATTCGCGTCGACACGAGCGAGGGCGCGTATTTGAGCCGGGCGTAGATTCCCCCGCAGCGAAAACATCAGGAGGTCCCATGCCAGTTCCCGCAGTCATCGCCAATTCTGCTGAAAACTACCGTTTCAACTCGCGCTTCCTGAAGCAGACCGTCAGCGACCTATCGCCCGAAGAATGGCTCAAGCGTCCCGGCGAAAATATTAACCACATCGCATGGATTGTTGGGCACATGGCGCTGAGCCGCAGGGCGGTTCTGCACTTCATGGGCACCGAGTGAACACAGCCGGCACTTGAGATCTTCGGGCGCGGCAGGAAGCTGCAGGAAGATTCTGCCTATCCTTCGCCGGAGGCGTTGCTCAGTATCTGGAGCGAGACTGGCCACGTCATGGCCGCCACGTTTGAAAATGTCTCGCCAGATTTGCTGGCCCAACCTGCGACCCAGGGTCCTCCCAGCCTCGATGGCAAGGTCAGCGGTATCGTCAGCTTCATGGCCATCCACGAGACCTACCACCTTGGCCAGGCCTCGTATCTTCGCAGCTGGATGGGGCACAAGGGCCTGATGGGATAGCCAGGCCACGGCGCGTCGGCTGGTCACGATTTTCGATGCAAGAAAGACCTTGGGCTGCGTTCTTCGGTTAGCTGGTGCATGGAAGCACGCCAATCGCAGCACGCCAGTCCGGGAGGCTCGCATGAAGTCGTTGCTCATTCTCCTTTTCCCACTGTTCGCAGTCCAGGGCGCTCTGGCCGTTTCGCCTTCGGCGCCCCCAGCCGACCAGGTCGAAGCGGTTAGAGGCAGCAACGCTTTCGCCGTCGACCTCTACGCGCAGCTCTCGAAGCAACCGGGCAACCTCTTCTTTTCGCCGGAGAGCATCTCGACCGCATTTGGCATGGCCTACGCCGGCGCGCGCGGCCAAACGGCAACGGAGATGCAACACGTTTTCCACTTCACGCTTCCTCCGGATCGGCTGCACCCGGCGATGGGTGCTTTGCTCGCGGAGATGAACGCCTCGCACAAAGGCTACGAGTTGCGCGTGGCCGACGCCTTGTGGGCGCAACAGGACGCGAACTTTGAGGCAAGCTACCTCAAGCTGGTTCAGAGCGATTATGGCGCAGGCTTTCACCGCGTGAACTTCAAAGTTTCGCCCGAAACCGTGCGCGCGACCATCAACGCATGGGTTGAGAACCAAACCAACGACAAGATCAAGGATCTGCTGAGCCCCGGCGTCCTCAGCCAGTCGACCCGTCTGGTACTCACCAACGCCATCTACTTCAAAGGCGATTGGCAGGATCAGTTCGACAAAGAGGCGACGCAGAAAGAGGAGTTCCACCTCTCCGCGACACAGTGGGTGACGACGCCAATGATGCACCGCACAGGCGGCTACAGTTACTACGATGGCGGAACGTTCCAGGCGCTCGAACTGCCTTACGCGGGGAACGAGATTTCAATGGTGGTTCTGCTCCCGAAGGAGAAGGAAGGGCTGGCATCGCTTGAGCAGTTGTTCATCTCAGGCGGGGCGGGCGATTGGATCCAGAATCTCGAGCCCGCGGACAAAGTGATTCTCTCTCTGCCGCGCTTTACTATGACGCAGCAGTTCGAGTTGAGCAGCGCGCTGAGCGCGATGGGTATGGCGCAGGCTTTCAGCGATTCGGCCGATTTTTCGGGCATGACGGGCAAACCGGAGTTCACGATCAGCGCCGCCATCCACAAGGCGTTCATTGACGTGGACGAGCAGGGCACGGAAGCGGCGGCGGCGACAGCGATTGTGATGCGTGCAACGGCGATGCGCTACGAGGCCCCCGAGCCTCCGCCGATCGTCTTCCGCGCCGATCATCCGTTCCTCTTCATCCTGCTCGACACGCAATCGGGAAGCATGCTCTTCCTTGGCCGGGTAGCCGACCCAACAAAGTGACGACCTGCAGGTCTTCGGTTTGAGCGAGAATCGCTCTCACATTGAGTGCGCGATCAGGAATTTGTCATTCAGTGGGCACGATTCTTCTGCCCAAAATCCTTCTCAATTCAATGCAGAGTTCGGCGGCGAGCCGGCACAGCGGGCTGGCGGATGCTGAGATCCGAGCGAGCTTTCGTTGGTGGTCTGGTCCGGCGATCCCGCCCTATCGGAGCCAGGACAGGCACACGGCGAAGGCGGGCTTACCGGGCTGACGCTTGAATTCGGAGCCGAGCTTTCTGCAAATGATCGATGACTCCCTGCTGTGAAGGGCTTAGTTTTCGAGGTTTTCGTCATCGGAACCGTGCGTTGTGCATTTGTCCTGAGCGAAGATATAGCGGAACGTAGTTACGCGAGAGTCACCAAACACGTCGTTGTACATCAGCTTGCCACCTAATTGTACGAACGCACGTCCCTGAATGATGTCACCGATGTTTTGGAGTTCCAGACGTTTGGCGATATGACGATCCTTACCTCCGACCAAAGTTGTTTCCCGAAGCGGAATTTCTTCCATGTCAGGAAGAGTAACTGGAAGATCAGATTCAGTGGCTATGTAGGAAAGGAGAAATCGAAGATTGAAAGCATGCGTCGGTCCCCAGTTCATAACCTGGAACTCGGCCGCAGGCGCCACTAGACGCTCCCCGATCGCTCCCGACTGCTGCCACAGATGTCGCCAGACTGTGATTGTTAAACGAGCCCGCTCCTTCGAGAGAACCATCGCAACACTTGCTTTGCTCGCCTGTGCAGCTTTCCTGGTCTCCCAAGACTGCCAGCAGATCACGGTCGCAGTGACAGCACCGATACCAACCAGCCACCAGTCCGACTCTACCCACCAATGAGCCGGTTGATTGGCCCATGTCGCTAGGACGAGAACTGGATTCCACATGATGCTGACATTGTATGGCTTTTTGCAGCCGCTGGAAGGAGACCCAGAGTGTAGGCCCGAGGCTACCATCATTTGCCCATCGCGCGGACTGGCGGCTTCATCTCATTTCCCGTCGGACAGCTTGACGAGGCGCGCTTCGAGCAGGGCTTCGATTACCTTAAGCGCTTCAAGCGCTGACTCCGCGACCGGCTCGTCAACCTGAACAACAGCCAGCGCCTTCACGGGCTTGCCCGGAGTGGCCGCTCCCAGACGCTCACGGCCCAGCGCGAAGTTGGCGATGTTCACTCCCTGCTCGCCCAGGATTGTGCCGATGCGGCCGATGACGCCAGGCACGTCGAGGTTGCGGCAAACCACCAAGGTACCTTCGAGCGGAGCTTCAACGTCGATGCCATCAAAAGCCAGCAGGCGCGGCTGCTCACCGTGGATGACGGTGGCGCTGGCGCGACTGTCGCCCTGTGCGGTGTGTAGTACAAGCGTGAGGACCGTGGCGGCGCCGCCGCGATGGCTCTCTTCTTTCTGCTCGTGGACGCGAATGCCGCGCTCCGCGGCGACGGCGGCCGCGTTGATGCGGTTCACATTCTCAGATCCCTGCAGCAGGCCCGCGATGGCCGCGTTTCGCACCAGCTCGGTCTTAGCCTCGGTGAGCGTGCCGCCGTAGACGATGTGAATGGCGTCAATGCCGGACTTTCCGCCGCCTTTGCCCGCCTGGGCGAGAAACGATCCAAGGCGCCCGGCAAGGTCGATGTAGGGAGCAAGCTGCACGTACTCCTCGCGGCTGAGCGATGGCACATTCACGGCATTCTGCACTACGCCCAGCTTGAGGTACTCGCACACCTGATGCGCAATCTGGATGCCAACGGCCTCCTGCGCCTCGGCCGTGGAGCCGGCGACGTGCGGCGAGAGAATTACGTTGTCGAGGCCGAGATAGGGCGAGTCCTTCGGCGGCTCCACGGAAAATACGTCCAACGCGGCGCCGGCCACCTGGCCGCTTTTGAGCGCGGCGGCAAGATCCGCATCGCAAACCAGCTCGCCACGCGCGCAGTTGACGATGCGCACGCCTTTCTTCATGGTGGCGATGGTTTTGGCGTTGATGATGCCCGTGGTCTGCGGCGTGAGCCCGACGTGAAGCGTGATGTAGTCGGATTTGGCAAAGAGCTCTTCGATGGGGACGAGGGAAATTCCGTTTTCGCGCGCCAGGGCCGGGGAGACAAAGGGATCGGTGCCCATGATCTCCATGCCGAAGCTGCGCGCGCGCCTGGCGACTTCAAGGCCGACGCGCCCCAGGCCCAGAATGCCCAGCGTTTTGGCGCGCAGCTCGGTGCCCTGCAGATTTTTCTTTTCCCATTTGCCGGCGTGCATCGTGGCATTGGCGGCGGGCACTTTTCGCGCCAGCGCGATCATCAGGCCGATGGTGAGTTCAGCGACGGCAACGGCATTAGCGCCGGGCGTGTTCATCACCACGATGCCGCGGCGCGTGGCGGCTTCGGCGTCGATGTTGTCCACGCCAACGCCCGCGCGGCCAATCACGCGCAATTTGGGTGCGTGCTCTAGCAGTGCATCGTCTACCTGAACGGCGCTGCGGACCACGAGTGCGTCGGCATCGGCCAGCGCCGCAGGCAAACCGTCGGGCAACTGGTCGTGCGTCTTGACTTCCCATCCCGGCTCGCCTGCAAAAACGGCCAGAGTGGCCGGAGAAACCTTTTCCGCCAGTACGATCTTCATGGCTGCTCCCTTGTCCGCCGCGGCGGACCCGCTTGTGTAGTCGTCAAAGCGAATGCCCTGCTGCTCGCAAAGCAAGTCGAACATGCGCACCACCGCCGCGTGCGGCTTGCCCTCGCCGCGCTCGTATTTGGTGAGCGAGTTGGGATGCACTCCCAGCCGCTCCGCCATTTCGTATTGATAGAGATCGAGCTGCTTGCGCGCGATGAGCAGCTTTTCTCCGAAGGTGAGTTCAGGCATGAAAACCAGCTCCTAGCTGGAAGTTGCTTTTGCGTAGACTTCCTGCGCCGCGGCGACGGCCTGGCCGAACTTTACAGGCAATCCGAGGTTGTCCTTGGCAATGTGCTCCATGGCGCCAAGCAGCGCGACAGTGTCGAGATAGTCGAAGAAACCGAGATGCGCGACGCGGAAGATTTTGCCCTGCATCTCGCCCTGGCCGTTAGCCGCTACCAGCGCGAACTTTGCCTTGAGCGCCTTGACCACCACGCCCGAGTCCATGCCTTCAGGCACAGCAACCGCAGTCGCAGCCGCCGCCGGAGCAGTGGGCGCGAAGAGCGTGAAGCCGAGTGCCAGAAGGCCCGCACGCGTGGCCGCCGCGTTCACTTGCGCGTTGTCGATCAAAGCAATGCGGCCCTTCTCGAGATCGCCGCCTGCCTGCCCGGCGATGTAATCGAGGGCCGCGCCGAGAGCGGCGACCAGCGCTACAGCGGGCGTATAAGCGCTCTCGCCCTTCACAGCATTTTTGCGCTCCTTGCGCAGATCGAAGTAGTAGCGCGGGTTTTTGGTGGTCTCCATTGCTGCCCAGGCGCGATCGCTGACGCTCAAGTAGGCCAGGCCGGGAGGAATCATGACAGCTTTTTGCGAGCCGCCGATGAGCACGTCGATGCCCCAGCCATCAACGTCAAAGTGCGTGGTGCCGAGACCAGTGATGCCATCGACAACGAGCAGCGCGTTGGGAGCGACTTGATCGCGCAATTTCGCGATGGCTTCGACGTCGTGGCGAACGGCCGTCGAGGTCTCGGTGGCTTGCGTGTAAATGACTTTGTGCTCCGGCTTGAGCGCGGCACGTACGGCTGCCAGGTCGAAGGTCTGGCCGTAAGGCGCGGTCAGCACGTCGGGCTCGCAGCCGAAGGCCTTCGCCAGGCCGGTCCAGCGCTCACCAAATTTTCCGGCCGTGATCACGAGAACCTTGTCGCCTGGCGAGGTCAAGTTCGAGACCGAGGCCTCCATGGCGCCGGTGCCGGAGCAGGCAAGGAGCAGCACATCGTTGTTGGTGCCGACAAAAACCTTGAGCTGCGCGAGCACTTTCTGGAAGAGCGCGCGGAACTCCGCAGTGCGGTGGTGCATGTCGGCCGCAGCCATGGCGAATTGAGCCGCGGGAAGGAGTGGGGTCGGGCCGGGAGTATAAAGACGAGTCTTGCGAATCATTTTTTCCCTCGCTTTGGACTGGCATTCGAAGTGAACCAGCAATCACATAATACACACTTTTGTGGTTTTTGTGATTACTTCAAATGTGGAAAAAGCCCCTTTGGCGCAGAAAATGGCCGGATTCCCAAATCCGGCCATCCTTTGGGTAGCGAAGCTCGGGAGCGGTTACCGCCGACCTCCTCCACCACGGAATCCGCCGCCGCCACGGAAACCGCATCCTCCTCTGAATCCGTGGCCGTCGTAATAGCCGCGGCCACCGTAGAAACCACCCCCGTAGAAGCCGACACCGCCGTAGAAGCCGCCCCACGGATAAAAGCCCCAACCGAATGGGCTAAGGAAGGGATCCCAGCCGAGGTAGGTGTAGTCCCACATGTACGGATCCCAATACCACCCCGGATAGAAGCCAGGCTCATAGGCGTACTCGCCAGCAATCTGATTATTGGCTTCTGCTAGATAGTGTGAGCGCAGGCTGCTCCAGTTGTAGAGATCGTCGTTGGTAGGATGCGAGTTGAAGCCGACCGACTTCTCGCGCGCTCCATCTGTCACGAGCGCCAGCTCATGGTGACCTTTTACCGTATCCCATTTGCCGTCACCCACTTCCACTTCGGCCCGCCCTTCGAACACCATTGCCTCAGGCTGGTTGGCGTCGAATTCGTAGTAACCGGTCTTCATCAACTGCGTGGTTACGCCGTGGTCGACGATCTGGATCATGTTCTGGGGAAAGATTTGATCCACTTCGACGGCAGCGCGGCCGCTCTCGAGCTCAACCTGCGTTTGCGCCAGGTCGGGCAAGATCATCTTGACGGCGCTGCGATCGTCGACTCGCAGAAAGATACCGGGTGTAAGCAGAATCTCGGCCTTGCCGGCGCGCGTTGTAAGTACCTGACCGGCGTCGAGCTCCGCGGTTCCAACGTTGCGATTGTTGAGTGGTCGTCCATCGATAAATGCCGTGCCCTCGATGTAGTTCACCGTGCCAGGGCGCGCAGGATTGGCAGGGGCGGTTGGGTTGGGTATATCGGCGCCAAACGCCTGCATCCCCAGGATTCCTAACCCGGCAACCACAATCATCGTCCTCCAGTGCCTCATGGCTTTTCACCTCCCACACTCGTATAAATGCGCGCGAACGAGTAAAGTTCCGGGCTCGGCGCGAGGTCGATTTCGCAATGCAAAATCGAAAATCGCAGCGGTTGCATCGTTCGCCCAGCCCATGCATCGCACGGGGAATATCAATTGAAATCGCAGGATGAAATTCGCAGACTGGCGCGCCTCCCGCGGCATCAATGACACGCGAATTCGAGCCGAAGCAAACCTGTGCTGCGGAGTCAATTAGAATCTGCAATTGAGGGACCAAATATGACCGATGCAGGCGAACTTGAAGCCCTTGTAAGTCAACAGATTGTGATCGCCATGAAGGCGCACGACGCGGAGCGGACAGGCACGCTGCGGCTGATCAAGAACGCCTTAAAGAACAAGGCGATTGAGAAGCGCGAGCCGCTCACGCAGGCCGAGAGCGAGCAGGCGCTGGCCACGATGATCAAGCAGCGGCGTGACTCAATTGATCAGTTCGCGAAGGGCAACCGGCCCGACCTGGTGGCCAAGGAGCAGGCTGAAATCGTGGTCATCGAGGAGTTTCTACCCAAAGCACTGGACGAGGCAGGGCTAGCGAAGCTGGTGGCGGAGGCGATTGGCGAGTTGGCCGCAACGCTGGGGCACAAGCCGACGGTAAAGGAAATGGGCCCGGCGATGAAAGCCGTCCAGGGCAAGCTTCAGGCTGCGGGCTTGCGCGCAGATGGGCGCCTGGTTAGCGAACTGGTAAAGAAGGAGTTAGCCGGCTAAGGCCGGGCCGTCTCGAGTGCGGCGATCGGCCGGGCGCCCAGCCGCGGCCGCCCGATGACTATTCTCCCCAAAGACAAAACTAATCCCCCCAGTTGGGGTTTCATGAGTAAGCCCTCCCCCCGGGCTGCCGGATCTCCGTTTGCTTCGGTCCCATCTGTTCTTAAATGGACCGGAGGCTGGCGTTGCCCAGGACCGGAATGGACTGAGAGGGACCATGAATCCCCGAACGACTTTGCTTGTTTCTTCCTTAGCGCGGCTTCTCCCCCAGACAAACGAAACGCCCCGCCAATCGCTCACCCACGAGTTTTCTCCGCAGCAAAGACCGGGCGCAACGAGATGGATTTTCGGCGCGGCGCTCGCGGTGTTCGCGCTGGCGTTTGCAGCGGACATGAATGCCCAGCAGCCGTATCCGGGAGCGCCGAGCGACAATCCCGGCAGCCGATACCCAAGCGGCCAGTACGCGCAGCCCGCGCCTCAAAACGGCTACTCGCAGCCGCAATATCAGCCGCAGCCTCCGCCGGATCAGCAACCGCAGTACGCGCCGCAGCAACCTTACCCTCAGCAGTCTTACCCTGACCAGCAGCCGAACGGCACGCAGGCGCCGCCTTATCAAGAGCCGGACCAAGGCCCGGCACAGGCGCTTAGCGCCGAGGATCTCGAGCAGCTACTCGCGCCGATCGCGCTTTATCCAGACTCGCTGCTGGCGCAGGTTCTTGCTGCTTCAACTTATCCCGCGCAGGTAGCAGTCGCGGACCAGTGGCTGCAGCAGATGCGCGCGGCGGGCTATAGCTCGCCCGATCAAATCGCTGAGGGCGCCAATGAGCAGAGCAGTTGGGATCCGAGCATCAAGGCGCTCACCGCATTCCCTGACGTGCTGGACATGATGAACCACGATCTTGAGTGGACCTCGAACCTGGGCAATGCTTACTACAATCAGCCGCAGGACGTGATGCAGACCGTGCAGGTGCTGCGTGACCGCGCCGAGCAGGCCGGAAATCTGCAATCCACTCCGCAGGAAGAAGTGTCAAACGACCAGGGCTACGTTGAGCTGGCTCCCACAAATCCGCAAGTCGTGTACGTGCCCACCTACAATCCGTGGGATGTTTACGGTCAGCCGATTGCGCCGTATCCGGGCTTCTCGTTGTTCGGCGCGCTGGGCAACTTCTTTGGCGGCGCTCCCATTCAATATGGACTCAGCTTCGCTCTGGGAGCCTTCGATCGCATGCCATTTGGCTGGCTTGCATGGGGCTTTGACTGGCTGGGGCACGCGCTGCTGTTCGACCACTCCGGCTATTCCACGCACAGCAACCAGGTGGCCGATTGGGGCCTGCCGCGCGGTGGACCTCGCGCCTATGGGCGTGGCGGATCATGGGGCACGCGCGACGGTCCGAACCAGGGATACGACGAGCGGCAGAGCTACAACCAGGGCGGCGATTATCAACGCGGCGGATTCTCGAATAACCGAGGCGGTGCTGAGTCATATGTCCGGCCCGCGCAGGGATTTCCGGAGCCGGGACGGCTGAACTATTCCAACCGCGCGCCCCGGCAGCCGGGCTACGGATACACACGTCCAGCACTGCCCGCGCAAACGTATAACCGTCCCGCACAGGACTACTCGCGTGCGATGCCGCAGCAGAACTACGGCTATCGTCCGCAGACTTACCCGAATCGCGCACCGGCGTACACGAATCCGGGCTACTCCGACAGGCCGCAGAGTTATAGCAATCCCGGCTACCGGTACGGGTACGCGGGCCGTTCAAATTACGGATATTCCGCGCCGCAGGCCTATGCCACTCGGCCCAGCTTTGCTTATTCGAACCCGTCCAGGTCGTATCGCGCACCGGAGACAGATTATTCGCGCGGGAATTCAAACCGTTCCTACGAGAACTATGGGAATACGATGGCTCGGAACGAGCGTTCGGGCGGTTTCCATCTCTTCGGCGGCGGGCAGCCCAAGTCGTTCAGCGAGCGCGCCCCAAAATACTCCTACAAGGCGCCGAAGAGCTTTGGAGGAGGACACCAGAGCTTCGGCGGCGGGCACGAGAAAGCGCCCAAGATGAGCCACTCCGGCGGAGGCAGCGGAAACCACCGCCGCTAAGTCCCGGCGCGTACAGGATCTTCGCTCACTGCTCTCGGCGAAATCATTTCGGGACTCGGCCAACCTTGCGCGGATGCGCCTCGTGCAGCTCACGGTGCAATTCGTCCACCTTCCCGCGAGCTTTCTTTAAAGCCTTCTGTCCCGCAGCCGTAATGCGATAGAGACGCCGCGCCCGGCCGCCTGCCTGACCGGGAACGGTTTTTAGTAATCCGGAGCGCTCCATCCCGTGAAGAAGAGGATAAAGCGTTCCCGGCCCGATGCGATATCCGTGATGCGCGAGCTCTTCCATCATCGCTAGTCCGAAGACAGGCCCCTGGCTCGCGTGCAGCAGCACGTGGATGCGGATCAGCCCGTAAAAAAGTTCCCGCCTGTGATTCTGCACAAAAACACTATACCGCCCTTCACGGGATTTTGCCTTGACTCTTATCGAACTTCGATATAAGTTTGCGCCAGATGTCTCTTTCGGCAATGCAGTCCTTTCCGCGCCACAGGAAAACACCGATGCTCCCTGGAGGCAATCGCCTCGGACTGGCGATTCTCTTTTTGTGCGCTCTCGCCGTCTCGCGAGCCGTCGCGCAGGGCCCTCCTTATCAAACAGACGATCCGGTTCCAGTCGACCTGCATCACTACGAGTTCTATATCTTCGGCGGGGTGGACGGCACTCCGGTCGAGTTGGATTCGACCGGCCCGGCCTTTGAGTTCAACTGGGGCGCCCTGCCTCGAGTGCAGTTGCACGCCATACTGCCCTGGGGCGTGGCGGCGCCGCTCAACCATCCCGTCTACGCTCCTTCCGGCGCAGGGCCCGATGAGTTCGGCCTTACCGACATGGAGCTTGGCGCCAAGATTGCCTTCATCAAAGAGAGCAGGCACGTTCCGCAGATCGGAAGCTTCACCATGTTCGAGATGCCGACGGGCAATGCAGACAAAGGTCTCGGTGTTGGAAAGGTCTGGTACAAATTACCCATCTGGCTGCAAAAGAACCAAGGCAAGTGGCTCTTTGACGGGGGTGCCGGCTATCAGGTGGTCCCGCAGACCGGCTACCGCAACTTTCCCTACACCGGCTGGCTGATCAAGCGCGAGCTGAGCGAGCAGTGGGAGATGGGCGCCGAAGTTTTTGCGCATGGCGCCGAGGGATCGGCAGCGGCGCAAACGCAATCTTCCGCCATGATCGATGTGGGCGGCTATTATCACTTCAAGCACAACACCAACGAGCAGTTTCTGTTCTGTTATGGCCACTCCGTCGCAGGCCAGACCGAGAATTACGCGTACGTAGGGATGTATTGGACCTGGGGCAAGGACGCGAAAAACAGCCCGCCGGACGACAAGAACGCGGCCGCGGACAATCTGCTGTTCCCTACCCCTCCGAATAGAAACGGGCTCTGACGGCGATGCCGGCATGATTTTTCACGCCTTGCCCAGAAAGGATGTTGCGAATGGAAATCACGACACGCGGCCTCTGGACGATGATCCACGGCATGGGATTCGGCGCGCTGTATCTCATGGCCTGTTCTGGCGCGCTGGTTGAGCTGTATCGCAGGTACAGTTCACCGCTCGGGCCTGAGATCAAGGAGGAGGACGAAAGGTTCCTGCGAATCTACCTCACCGCGATGGCGGTGCTCGCTTGGCTCACCGTGCTCACCGGCGCGTACATCATTTATCCGTGGTATCGCGCCGTGCCGCCGCCGGGAACCGCAAGCCTGGCTGCATTTCCGCAACGCCTGCTGATGTCAAACCCCTCGACCGCGGCGTGGCACTCCATCGGCATGGAGTGGAAAGAGCACGTTGCCTGGCTCGTGCCTATCTCCATCACCATGGCGGCAGTGGTCTTTTCTCAATATCGCCGCAGCCTCAGAATCCACCCCGAGCTTCGCGCCGCGGTTCTGGGTTTCGTCTGGGCCTCGCTTCTCGCTGCCGGGATTGCGGGCTTCTTCGGCGCCATGCTCAATAAGAACGCGCCCGTAGCTGGCGGCTCGACCATACGAATCGTCCAAGGAGAACAGAAATGAGCAATCAAAGCACATCTCCTGCCCCGCAAGCAAAACTGAATCCCAACGGCGCAGGCGCAGCGGCCGTGCTTGCGGCAGGCATTGGTTCGTTCCTGGTTGCGGTCTTCGCCATCCTTACTGACAAAGTCGCATCGATCAAGAGCCTGATGAACTTCTACAAGCCGACTGGACCGCTCTCTGGAATCACGACGTGCGCGATCGTCTTGTGGCTCGCGTCATGGGCCCTGCTCCATTGGCGCTGGTCGTGGCGGAACGTCGAAGTGGCGCGCGTCACAGCGGCAGCGTTCATCCTTCTCTTCCTGAGTTTTCTGCTCAGCTTCCCGCCCATCGCCGACCTGTTTTGAGCGTCGCTCCGCACAAACCCTCTTCAAAACCGGACAAGAAAATGCCGAAGCTGGCACATGGCCAGCTCCGGCGTTTGGTTGATCGTGCGTCTGAGTTACTGCCAGGCTGCCGTCGTCATGTCGGTGAATTGGAGACCATCGATGTGGCGAGCCAGCAACACCAGGTTGCCATTGGTGGAGTTCTTCAGCAACAATCCGACCACGCGAACCTTTGTGCCGTTGCTGAGGTCGTTGAACGCCCCGAAGCCAAAGCGGAAGTCGCATGCCGGCCCGAGATACACCGTCACCGTTGACGGGACAACCTGTCCCGCGAACCCGGTAATCTGCATCTGGAATAGCCCCTGCGCTGAGCTCTGGCTGCCACTCACAACCGTTCCCTCATAGCCCCAGTTCTCCAGGTGGATGCGATTGACCGTGATTGCCGTGCCGGTGGCTGGAGTTGCTTCGGCATCCGTGCCGCCGACTGCAATCTCCTGACCAGGCGTCAAGGCAGACGAGTTGAAGAGGAACTGCGTGAATGGATTGTGCATCCAGTAGATGCCGTAGTTCTCGTTCCCAGTGATATTCACCTGAGCAATGCCGCCCAGCGGAACATCGGGCAGTGAAGACGGCTCGACTGCGCGCACATAGAAGTCAAGGTTGCTAGCCTGGCCCGACGCTGGTGTCACGTACGTGGCTAGACCCCTCGCATAAAACTTGCTGTCGGTTATGAGCGCCACTTCGTCGGCGTCAAGAGTCTGATCGGCTGGATCCAGAGTTCCGGCAACTTCCACGACGCTGTTGGTATTCAACGCCGTCAAGCTGGCCCCGCCATCCCACTCGGTCGTCGAGCTGGTGTTGATGGTGAACTGCTCGCCGTGCGGGCCCTGAATCGTGAACGAGCTGGGTTCCGTGGTACTTGTCGGTGTGGTCACGACCGATCCGTAAAGCAGATCGATGTGAGCGAACGTGTCGGTGCGAGTGACGGTCGAGACGTCAATTGTTGGAGTCACTGTAACGTCGCCGCTCAAGTTCAGTTCGATATTCCCGTTCGAATCAACGGGAATCGACTGGCCCAGATCAAAATCCATGCGCAGACCCACCGGCGGGGTATTGGTCCCGATGGTGAGGGATTTAGGAAGATTGAAGGTCAAGGTGGTGTTCGAGAAGGCGGCCGGGGCCGTTGCAATGGTCGGCGCGCCTCCACCGGAGGGGGTGCTCAGGTAGCCCACCGTCCCGGTGCCGAGAACGAACGTGACGCCGGTGTAGGTTCCTGCGGGAACCTGATTCATGTCCACCAGGGTCTGCAGGCCATTGAACCGAGCAAAGTCCACCATCGGCGTACCCTGGACCAGGGTCGATGTCGTTGTAGTGCCATTGGTCAACTCAACGTCCATAAGCTGCACCTGAAATGAAACGACCGCAGCTAACGGCGCGTCGGTGCCAACCAAAAAGGCCGAGCCCGTCGGCACGTTGGGCTGGGTTGCGGTGGTCATGGAGCTGGTGCACCCTGAAGCCACCAGGACGACAGCGGTCAGGGGAATCAGCGCCAGCCTGAAGAGCTTTTCAAATCCTTTGGTAGACATAACAGTTTGGTCACCTTTTGCGGAACTACGTGGCGTGGAGAGCGAGAGCCGGATCGATCTTCTTTCCATCCATTTGTAGGGCACGCCGAGGAGGCTTCGGACCGTGGCTGGAGTACACCCATCGGTCAAGCTGCAGCTAGTAAACTTGTTCGGTTCTCGACGACCCAGGCAGGAAAAAACTGATCATTCCAGGGCGCGCTCGCGCACGGAGCATTCGCCTAAATTTAATTACAGCGGCAGGGGGGGTGTTTTAAGTCACTTTCTGCCGTCGTACAAGTAGACACCAAACGATTCACGGAAGTTGTGTGGGATTCAAAAAAAGTTTCAACAATAACGG
This sequence comes from uncultured Acidobacteriaceae bacterium, assembly GCA_963823805.1. Taxonomy (GTDB): domain Bacteria; phylum Acidobacteriota; class Terriglobia; order Terriglobales; family Acidobacteriaceae; genus Telmatobacter. Next base: position 1,797,740 of record CAWGMW010000001.1, read on the forward strand.
AAAATACCCACTGGCCGTCGAGTTACCACGGTAACAACCGCCGTTAAAGTCGAATTTAGTCAATCTTCCTCAGCCAAAGATTGCGGAATGAGACCTTGCAGGGCGAGCCTTCAATCTGGAGCCCGAAGAGCCCGGAGGCATTGTTGGTGGAATTGGGATCGTCATCCACCAGCACAGCCATTAACCTGCCATTCAAAATGCGCGGAATTCCATCGTCCCGCGCGAACACCGCGTAATGGTTCCACCCGCCGTCTTTCACACATGTGCTCCATAATTGCGGGGCTTCGCACGATTTACTTCAGAAAACTTCCGAGCGAACACCCTCGGGAATCGGCGCGTGCTTCAGCAGGCCCAGTTCGCCGGCCAGCCGCTCCAGCTTGGCGCGAGTGGCTGCGGCGGGCGGCACCAGGGGCAGCCGCAGACGATCGCCGCATTTTCCCATCAGGCTCAGCACGGTCTTCACCGGCGCGGGATTCGACTCCCAGAAGTTGGCGTCGAAGAGCCGCGAGAAACGCCGCTCCAGCTCGCGGGCCTCGCCCCAGTTATTTTCGAGCGCCGCGCGGATCATGCGCGAAACCTCGGCTGGAGCTTCGTTCGACGCCACGCTGATCAGGCCGTGAGCACCGACGGCGATAACCGCCAGCGCCAGGTTGTCATCGCCGGAAAAGATCTTGAATCCCCGAGGCAAGATATGCGCAAGCTCGGCAAACTGTGGCAACTTTCCGCTCGCTTCTTTGATGGCCTCGATGTTATTTGCCGCGGCGGCCAGCCGCGCAACGGTCTCCGGCTCCAGGTTCGTCCCCGTGCGGCTCGGTACGTTGTACAAGCAAACGGGCAGCGGGTCGACCTCGTGAGCGAGAGCCAGGAAGTGCTGAAATTGTCCTTCCTGCGTCGGCTTGTTGTAGTACGGATTGGCTGAGAGCACGGCCGCCACGCCGGGAATGCGCCGCAGATGCCCGGCCAGGCGAAGCAGCACGCGCGTGGAGTTGTGCGTGCATCCGGCCCACACCGGAACCCGCCCCGCTGCCGCGTCAATCGTCAGACGAACAGCGCGCAGCCACTCTTCCTCGTCCAGCGTGGCCGCTTCGCCGGTCGATCCGCACGCCACGATGAAGTCAATGCCCGATTCGATCTGCCAGTTAACGAGCGACCAAAGCGCAGGCTCGTCCACCGATCCATCCGCCCTGAACGGCGTCACAATTGCGGTACCGCACCCTATCGTTTCCATGACAGGTCAAGTTTATAACGGCGTGGTGCAGCGAGTGTGAATCAGTGTTCGCAAATTAGCCGAATATGCTGTGCGGGATTCTCGCGCGCGGAGTGGAAAACCGGAAACGTCCGCTGAATTCGATTGTTGAGGCACGGAAAGCGATAGACGTTTGATCGTTGGTGCGGGACGGTCTTACAACTGACCAAAGATTTCGCGGAACTCCCAGGCGCCCTGCTTGCCGCAGAGCCATTCGGCGCCACGCACCGCGCCCAGCGCAAAACCGCACCGCGAGTGCGCATCGTGGCGAAGCTCAAGCGTGTCGTGGTCGCTCGCGGCTCGAACAATGTGCTCGCCCTTGGCGTCGCCCACGCGATGCGACTCGACGGGGACATTGATTCCAGGCTGCACCGACAGAATGATCTCTTTCAGCGTAAGCGCCGTTCCAGAGGGCGCATCGAGCTTCGACGTGTGGTGCGTCTCGTCGATCGAGAACTGGTAGCCTTCGAGCTTTGCCAACTCTGCCGTCAATTGGAAGAGTTTCTGCACACCGATAGAAAAGTTTGTCCCGTATAAGAGTCCGCCGCCGCGCTGCATGGCGTGCGCCTTCATCTCGTCCAGCTTGGCGTACCACCCGGTCGTGCCCACCACGATACGGCCGCCAAGGGCGAGCACGGCGCGCATGTTCTCGACGGCCGCCTCAGGCGTTGTGAAGTCCACAACCACGTCCACGCCGGCCAGGTTCGGCGCCGTCAGCGCCGACGCGTGTGCATTCTCGTCAATATCGAGCGCACGCACGCCGTGGCCCCGCTCCCGCGCCACTTCTGCTACGAGCGATCCCGTTTTTCCCTTGCCCAGCACGAGAATCAGCATGTAATACAGCTCCTGGCCATTAGCTTTTAGCTACTAGCTTCTGCCGCGGTGAATCAAAGGTTTGTGCAAAACTTATGCTTGAAACTCCAACCTCATGCAAACGTGAAGACAACACGCTGAAAGCTAGGAGCTAGAGGCTAGAAGCTGCTTTCTGGCTTCCACGTCGAAGATCGCCGGATCAGGCTCTTTGAAGAACGCCGCGTGCAGCGATCGCACCGCCTCATCGGCATCGTCCTCCTCGATCATGAAGCTCATGTTGATTTCGCTGGCGCCCTGCGAAATCATGCGCACGTTGATGTGGCGGATGGCGTTGAACACTTGCGCGGCAATCCCGTTCTGCCCGCGAATGTCCTCGCCCACCATACAAACGAGCGCCTTTTTCCCTTCGTACTTCACATCCGCCATCTTGCTCAGGTCAGCATCGATCTCGGGCAAGCTCGAATTCGAATCCACAGTGAGCGAAATGCTCACCTCGCTGGTCGAAACCATGTCCACCGGGCATTTGTGCTTATCAAATACAGCAAACATCTTGCTCAGGTAGCCATGCGTCATCAGCATTCGGCTGGCCACGATGTCGATGATGGTCAGCTTCCTCTTGACCGCGATCGATTTGAATGGACTCTGGCAGTGCGGCGCCACGGAAATGATCCGCGTGCCCTCGCTGGCGGGGTTGCGGCTGTTCAGCACCAGCACGGGAATGTTCTTCTTCACTGCCGGAAGAATGGTGGCCGGGTGCAAAACCTTGGCGCCGAAGTAGGCCAGTTCGGCCGCTTCCTCAAAGCTGATCACCCTCACCCGCAGCGCATCGGGACACACGCGCGGATCAGCGGTCATAATACCGTCCACATCGGTCCAGATTTCGATGGTCTCCGCGTCGAGGGCGCCGCCGACCAGCGCGCCGGTATAGTCGGATCCGCCGCGGCCCAGCGTAGTCGTCAACCCTTCTTCGTTCGACGCGATAAAGCCGCCCATCACCGGCACTCTACCTTGCGCAATCAGCGGCTTAAGTTTCTCCGCCGCGCGCACCTCAATCACGTCGTCAAGCGGCACGGCCTTCTGGAATTCTGAATCGGTGACGATGATCTCGCGGGCATCGATGTGCGTAGCAGGTACACCGCGCTCGCTGAAAGCCGCCGCCACAATGCGGCTGGAGAGACGCTCGCCGTAACTCACAATCTGGTCGGAGATGCGCGGGGTCAGCTCGCGAATTGCGGACAACCCGCGCAGCACCTCGTCGAGCGAGTCAAATTTTTGGTCGATAAGCTGAACCAGCGCGGCGATTGCAACGGTGTCCCTCACCAGGCACGCTACAGTGTCGCGATGCCGCGCCCTGAGCCGCGAGCTGATGGCTAGTGCGCCGGTGCGGTCGCCTTGCGCCGCGGCCGCGGCCGCGCGCAGCAACTGGTCGGTCACCTTGGACATGGCGCTGATCACGACCACGGGATTCTTGCCGCCGGCCACTCGCCCGGCCACAATGGCGGCACTGCGCTCAATGGCGGCCGCATCCTCGACCGACGTGCCGCCAAACTTCATCACGACCAATTTCATTTCATGCTTCCCAATGTTTGCCGGCGTTTTGACCGCTGGCATCGCGGCCATCATTTTCGCCTACGCGCGTGCCGCTGCCACCGCCGCAGGCTCCAGTTTCCCCAGGCTCGCCAGCATCTCGGCGTTCAGAATTGTCGCTCCAGCCGCGCCGCGCACGGTGTTGTGCGAGAGCAGAACAAATTTCCAGTCCAAAACGTTGCAGGTCCGCAGCCGTCCCACGGTCACAGTCATGCCGTTGCCTCGGTTGCGGTCAAGGCGCGGCTGCGGGCGATCGTTCTGCTCGGTCCATTCGACCGGCTGCTCGGGAGCGAACGGCAATTCGAGGCCCGCCAACGGCCGGAACTCCGCCCACGCCGCCAAGATGTCTTCGCGCCGGCCCTCGCGGCCCAGTTTCTTTCCCAGCTTGATCGACACGCATTCCGTGTGCCCGTCGACCACCGGCACGCGATTGCAATGCGCGGTCATCTTCGCGGCCAGCGGCGCAACTCCGTGGCCCTCGAGCTTACCCAGCAGCTTGAGCGTCTCGGTCTCCATCTTCTCTTCTTCGCTGCCGATGAATGGAACCACGTTATCGAGAATGTCCATCGACGCCACGCCAGGATAACCCGCGCCCGAAACTGCCTGCATGGTGGTCACGAAAATCTGCTCGATGCCGAAGCGCTCTTCGATCGGCTTCAGGCCCAACACCAGGCCGATCGTGGAACAGTTTGGATTGGTGACGATGTAGCCGCCCGATTCCTTGCGCGACGGCTGCTCCTCGATCAGGTGCAGGTGATCGGCATTCACCTCCGGAATGACCAGAGGCACATTCGGAGCCATGCGGAAGGCGCTTGAATTCGAAATCACGGCGCAACCCGCCGCTGCAAACTTCGGCTCCATCTCGCGCGCGATGGCTGCGTCGACGCTGGCAAAGATGACCTTCGGAGCGCTATCCGGCTCGGCTGGCGCGACAATCATCTTCGCGATTCGCCCGGGCAGAGGCGTATCCAGCCGCCACTTGGCGGCCTCGCCGTAACTCTTCCCACTGGAGCGGTCGCTGGCCGCCAACCACGCGATCTCGAACCACGGGTGGTCCGCGAGCAGTTGAATGTAGCGCTGGCCGACCATGCCGGTCGCGCCCAGAATGCCGATTGGGTACTTGTTTTTCATGGCCTTGACTCTATCCAGTGTACAAGAGGACGAGTTTGGCCGCAGGGCTAATCGTTAAGCCATCGCCGCGAGAATCGCGTCGGTAAACTGCGTCGTTCCGGCAGTTCCGCCCACGTCGCGGGTCAGCGTTTTGCGCTCTGAGTAAACCGTCTCGAGGGCCTTCTGCGCTTTGTCGGCTGCGGCCGTCTCATCCAGGTGCCGAAGCATCAGAATCGCCGACTGCAGGAGCGCCGTGGGATTGGCCACATCCTTGCCCGCGATGTCGGGCGCAGACCCATGCACCGCCTCGAAGATCGCGCACTCCACGCCCAGGTTCGCTCCCGGCGCCAGGCCCAACCCGCCCACGAGGCCCGCGCAAAGGTCGCTCACAATGTCGCCATACAGGTTTTCGAGCAGCAGCGTGTCATATTGATAGGGATTCATCACCAGCTGCATGCAGGTGTTGTCGATCAAGTGCTCGCCATAGGTGATATCGGGGAACCCTTCAGCGACTTGCCGAGCGCAACGCAGAAAAAGCCCATCCGAGAGCTTCATGATGTTCGCCTTGTGTATGGAGTGGACCTTCTTGCGCCCATGCTTTCGTGCGTACTCAAAGGCGAAAAGCGCAATCCGCGTCGATCCTTTCTCGGTAATCACCTTGATGCTTTCGACCACGCCCGGAACCACTTCGTGCTCCAGTCCGACGTACTCGCCTTCAGTGTTTTCGCGCACGATCACCAGATCGACGCCGGGATACTTCGTGTCGAGGCCCGGCAGATTGCGAATGGGCCGCAGATTAGCGAAGAGATCGAACTTCTTGCGCAGCGTCACGTTGATGCTCTTGAACCCGCCTCCGATGGGCGTCGTCACCGGTCCTTTCAGCGCCACGCGGTTGCGCTCGATCGACGCGTAAAGCGCCGCGGGAATGTACTCCCCATGAATCTCGAAGGCCTCGGCGCCCGCTGCAAACCGCTCCCACTCGAACTTCGCGCCGGTGGCTTCAAGGATGCGCACCACTGCCTGCGTGACTTCGGGTCCGATGCCGTCGCCGGGAATGAGCGTTACTTTGTGAGTCTTGGTTTCTGACATTTTTTCCTTTGAGCTATTAGCCCTTAGCTTTTAGCTCTTAGCTCTTAGCTCTTAGCTCTTAGCTCAAGCAATTCTTGCGCCTGCCCTTGTCCCGGATGGGACTTCCCTTGGTCTTGCCGAAGACGCACGCCGCGAGAATGTAGCTAATAGCTAAAGGCTAAGAGCTAATGGCTAGCTTTTCTTCTTCCCGTGGCTCGCCAGCAGTCCTTCAAGCTCTTCTTTGAACTCGCGCACGTCTTTGAAGTCGCGATAGACCGAAGCGAAGCGGATGTAGGCGACGGTGTCGAGGCCCTTGAGGTGCTGCATGATGAGCTCGCCGACCTCGGCCGTGGTGCGTTCACGTTCGGGAGCATCGATGAGGAAGCTCTCCGCGGCGTCCACAACGTTTTCCAGTTGGCTCGACGAAACCGGCCGCTTCTCGCACGCGCGCAGCAGGCCGCTGAGAATTTTCTGCCGATCGAACCGCTCGCGCCGCCCGTCCTTCTTCACCACCATGTAGGGAATCTCGTCGATGCGCTCGTAGGTGGTGAAGCGCCGGTTGCAGCTCTCGCACTCCCGCCGCCGCCGGATCGAGTCGGCTTCCTTGCTCTCGCGCGAATCCACCACGCGATCCTGCCCGAAACCGCAATATGGACACTTCATCTTTAGGCTGATTTTACGGCATCGACGCTCGTTTTATGCGCTGGCGCTGTGACCGGTACACTGCATCACGCCCAGGAATCGCGCCCACGGTCCTACCGCCTCTCGATATTGGTACGCCATAATTCGCGAAATCTGGTGCAGATGTGTCAGGTCATGCATCGCCCATGTCGCCAGCAGTTGCGACAGCGTCACACTTCCAAACGACGGGTGGCGTCCCTGTCGCCGCAAGTCCTCCGCAGTCAGTTTCATTGCGCGCAAGTCCTCAAGCCCCTTTGCCCGCGCCTGCGCGAATGTGTCGAGCAGTTGCTCCATCGTTTTTCCCTGGCTATAGCGCACGTGCCCATCCCGGCCGAACCGCGGAAAAGGCCGGCCCTCGCCGGATTCGAGGATCACCCGCGCCCGCGGAATCCAGTTCTCGTCCTCACCGTGAATCAGGTGCGCCACCACCACGCGCACGCTCCATGTATTTTCGCCCTCGTTGCTCTCTGTCCATATCTCCGGCAATCCGCGCAGCAGCGCGTCCAGAGCCGCCGGCGTCCGCTCAAGCAGTGCGATCGTGTTTTGCAGATCCTGTTCCATCCAAATCCCCCCTGCCCTCTCGTTCCCTCGTTCCCTTGTACTCTTGTTCCCTTGTACCCTTGGTCTCTTGTTCCCTGCCTTTACGCAACAACGGCCCGGGAAGTGAACCTCCGAGGCCGCTGCCAGTGGACTTTTGGGATTGGACCTATTATGCCATTTTGGAATCAGTAAGTTACTGGTTCTTCAACGCGCAAAAAGATGCGAGAGTCGCATAATCCGCAATCGGTAGCACAGATTAGCGTTAGCGCAATTTCTGAGGGTCCGGTTATTCTCGCTCCGTCAAAAGACGCAGCCTTGTTCCTTCAATATGCTCTCTCATCAGCTTCTCAAGTTCGATCATCCCGTCTTCAAACGCATTGAGCATGCCCGGAAGATTTTGAGTGTATTGTTGGCGCACCGTCGGTTCGATGTGTGAGGAAAAAATGTCATAAAAATTCTTCTCCTTTATGGCCGCGCCGAGCGTTGTCTCCGCGCATTTGGCGATCTTCGCCGGGATAAACAGCTTTTCCTCCAAGAAGAATTTGCGCGCATCCAAAAGGGCGGTTTCGTAAGCCTGCCGCAGCGCCGCTTTGTACTTTTCATTTAATTCGGGATCGGCGGGGGTTAGCTTCAGACCGAGTCCAGCCGTCGCTTTGAATGTGTCTTGCACAATCGCCATGTGCTTCCAAAGCTGTCCTAGGCGAGTGAACTCCTCGGTTGTCCGAAGTTTGTGGACAAGCGTGAGTGAATCCAGTTCAACCTGATAGCGATTCGCGGCCTTGTCTAACCCGCTTTTTGCTGTTTGCAGCATGTCCGCATATTTGTGCCTCTCCTTTTCCAACGCCCGATCCGCCCAGATTTTCCCCAGGTAGTTTGACAGCCCATAAACAATCGCGCCGCCGCCCCCGAGAGAGGTAATTATGGCGGCGGCCAGTTGAAACGCGAAAATCCAATTCATGGGAGCTACCTGCCCCGCTTCTCACTCAGGTACGCTTGGACTCGCTTTGACATAACTCCAACGGCTTTCACTGCACCGCGTAGCTGCGCGGGCGTGACCTTGAATTTCTTCGACCAATATTCAACCTCGTAGGGCTCATGCACATTGATCCGAATTCTATCTTGCATGCCCTTGAGTTTCTTGTTGTCAGTCATGGCAGGGATTCTAGCACGGCGAGATAGCTCGCAATTCAAATAGCTGCACCTACCCCGCCACGGATTTTCACCGGCGCGTCTACGGGAAGGCCAATGCGCTTGCGGCGTATTCTGGATGCGAGATTATCGGAGGGCAATCATGGGCGAAGAATCACCCAAGCCGCGCGAATTGCCGGCCCAGGTTCGGGACGAGATTCGGAATCTGACGTCAGAGTTTTCCGGGTTGCAGGAGTTTTCATCCCAGGTCTTTAGCGCGCGCCAAGGCTTCTACGAAAAGCTGATTCTTCTCAATGGTGCCACCTTGACGCTTCTGTTTACAGTGATTGGTGGGGTGTCTCACTCAGCAATCACAATGGACGCATTGAATAGTGTTGCCAACTTGCTGTTTGTCGGCTGCTGGCTGTTCATCTTATCGATAATGCTGTCCCTGCTCCACAACCATCTCAATATCGCAACTCTGATTCACATGAGCAGCTCCGTAAAGTGGGCATCCGTTCAAGGGAGCCGTGCGCTGCTAAGAATGTCGATGATGAGTGCGGGTATCGCTAGCAGCATGGAAGCCATTCCCATTCCTGACCCGGAGGCGCAGAAAGCTTTGAAAAGAGGCGCAATCACTGAGAACATATGCAAATGGGTTGGTACCGCCGCTCAAGCCTCGACGATTCTTGGGTACATTGCACTTGTCTTCCTGCTTCGGGCGGTTATTCGCGCTATCGCCGCAGGAGCGCACTAGCGCTGCTTATCGGAGCACGCCCGTGTGTCTCATATCCTACGGCATGAAAAGGTGCCGGAGCGGGGTCAAATCTTAGAAAAGGGTCCATGGGAGAGCTCACCGCAAACGCAACAACGGCCCGGGAAGTGAACCTCCCAGGCCGCTGTCGGTGGACTGTTGGGATTAGACTAAGGCCATCGCGCTTCCGCGAGTGCTAGAGCCATGACGGAAAAACCCGATAATCGGGGCCCCCGGCGACAGGTCCTCGTCGCTGGGGTGGGCATGGACTTACCTGAGTCTTGGGCGCGATGCCCTAGGCCTCAGTCACCTCACGTAAGGTACATCTCGAAGAATCTTTGCTCATAGGCTGGATCAACCTCCTTTCCCGTGTACCGTCAAATTACGGCTTGCGGCGGGGCCGCGTCAAGAGCCGCTTGTCTGGACCGCGCTGCGAGAGCATTGCGAAGTTCTTGCTCGCCTCGCGAGTCGTCAGCCCTGAGAGCCCGCCGTGCGCGGACTTCAGAAACTTCTCGACGGCGCGCCAGTCGTGCCACGCATAATCGCGCAGCGCCCAGCCGATTGCCTTGCGAATGAAAAACTCCTTCTCCGCCGCGAGCAGCTCGGCGTAGCGAAAGAGCCGCTCCGTGTCCGTCTCGTCGCGCAGCCCCAACTGGTGCAGCATCGCGATGCGCCGCACCCAGAAGTTGCCGTGCTTCACCGCCGCGTCCATGGCACGCTTTCCCTTTACGCCCGAACGCCGTACGATCTTGCCCACCACCTTCACGATGCAGTCGACCGTGTCCCACCATGATTTCTCCTGCGCCAAATCGAGCAGCCAGGGCAGGTCCTCAAGGCTCAACACCCCGTGGCAGCGGACCAGCAGGTCCACTGCAACATACTGATACTCGCGTTCGTGCATCTTCCACAGGCCGTCAGCCGCTTTGCGCAACTCGGCCGCGTCGCCCGGCTTGAACACCTTGATGAGCTGAGCAACCGCCGTGCGCCGAATCGGGGTGCTGATGCCCAGATACTCAAACTTGTCCCGCATGTAGGCGCGCGCTCCAGCAGCGCGCTCTGCATCTGCCAGCGGCTCCAGCGCCGCCCGAACGGCGCGATGAAACTCCGCAACTCTTCGTTTTGAGCTTCTCTCGCGCATAGCGTGCCCTGCCGTCAGCATCTTCGATGCTGGCACAACTGCTCGGCCCACTTGCGCACGGCAGCGGGAGTAACGCGCTCGCCCGCGGCCTCACTCGCGGCCAATTGCACGGCCAGGTTGCCGATGGTCGAGCTCTCAGTTTCGCCAATCCCGACTTTCAGGCCCGTCCGCTGCTCGGTCAGTTCGACCAGCAGCTTGTTGCGTGTCGCCCCGCCGATCATGTGAATACGCTCCAGTTTGCGTCCCAGCATTTTCTCCAGATTCGCCGTCGCCGACGCGTACCTGAGCGCCAGGCTTTCAAAAATCGTGCGCGCGAACAGCGGCTCGTTTCCGGCAACATCCGGAATGGGATCGAAGCCGAGACGCGTGAGCTCGCCGTTGATGCGCTGCGGCATGCCGCTGTCGAGCATCAGCGTCTCTGCGTCCATGTCGAGCACGCCGCCGGTGGCATTGCACGCAGCAGCCTTTTGGACGAGATCATCGATCGACCATTTACGCCCGTCCGCCGCCCACGAATCCATGCACTGCTTCAGCACCCACATGCTGTTGATGAGCGAGTGAAACAAGAGTCCGCCTGCCGCCGCGCCGATGTTGGTGTATCCGGCGTCGAAGGCGTGCTTCGTCGTGACCGGGTCCCGCGTAATGGTGCCCACCAGCGACCATGTGCCGGAGCTGATGTACGCGGCCGAGCTCATGTCAGTAGAAATGCCCGCAATGGCGCTGGCCGTGTCGTGCGTCGCGGGCGCAATGATCTGCGTGGCGCGAAATGCGTCGAGCTGCGCCAGCGGTCCGATCAGCGGACCCAAAACCGTGCCCGACGGAACGATTGGCGGCGCGGCTTCGAGCGGCAGCCCGAGCAGTCTGAAGAGCTCCGCGTCCCAATCTCCCGTTTTCAGATTCAACAGGCCCGTGTGGGACGCGTTGCTGTACTCGGCCACCCGTCGCCCGCTCAGCCAGTAGAGAACAAACTCCGGAAACATGACCCACGGAGCGCGCGCGTCGAGTCCCTGATTCTTTCCTTCAGGTCTCTGGTTTTTCTCTTCGGGGCCAGCCGCGGGATCGGCGAGAAGCTGGTAGACGGTATTGATCTTGAGTGGATAAGTGCCGGTTCGCTGATACAAGGCGAACGCCGAAATGATGCGGTCGGCTTCTGCTTTGGTCGCCGTGGTGCGCTCGTCGCGATAACAGAACGGCTCGCGCAATATCGAGCCGTCGGGCGCGAGACGCACATAGTCCACTGACCAACCATCGACTCCGATCGATGCAATGCCTTCGGGAGCGGCCGCCGCGGACTTCCGCAGACCCTCTTCGAGGCCGGCGAGAATCTGCTTGAGCGGCCAGCAGAGCGAACCGCCGTGACGTACCGGCCCGTTCGGAATGCGATGGATGACTTCGACAACGGGCTCGCCGTTGATCCAGCGAAGCAGCGAAACGCGGCAGCTTTCTGCGCCTAAATCGATAGCAATACGCGCAGCTTCTTGCATGACGAGAGCGAAACTCCGGTTTCTCTAGGTCTGCTCACACTAGCGCACGAAGGCTTCGGTCAATCCACCATCCACGGGAATGACGTGGCCCGTGGTGCAGCGCGCTCGGGGACTGGCCAGGAAGAGAATTGCTTCCGCGCAGTCTGACGCTCCGATTGCCTTGTGCGTCAAAGTGCGCTCGGCGTAGAACGCGGCCAGGCGGCTGCGCAGCTCGTCGTCGCTGAACGATTCCTGAAAAGGAATATTGTATTTGCGCAGCGAGGCGCGCACGCGATCTCGGGGAAACATCAACGAACCCTTCACCACGGTGGCGGGCCCAATGCCGTTTACGCGCACGTTGGGCGCCATGCTCACTGCCAGCTCGCGGATCAGGTGCGACAGCGCGGCCTTGCTCACGTCGTAAGCCTCGCTGCCGCGTTTGGCCACCACCGCGTTCGCAGAACTGGTGAAGACGATGTTCCCGTGCAGCCCCTGCTCTTCAAACAGCTGGGCAGCTTCGTCGGCGAGCAGGTAGTTCGCGGTCACGTTCACATTCAAGGTGTCGGACCACATTTCGTCGGCAATCTCGCCCTCCGCGGTAGACGGAAACAGCGCCGCGGTATTGATGAGAATGTCGATGCCACCAAAAGCCAGCGCTGCCTCGCCGAGAGCTTTGTGAATCGATTGGCGACTGCGAATGTCGACGCCGTGGTAACCGGTAAGCTCGGGCGTCGCGATGGCTGCAATCTCGCCGGCCACGCGCGCAAGGCCTTCCTCGTTGCGGTCGGCCAAAAACACATGCGCGCCGCGCGACGCAGCCAGCCGCGCCACTTCGCGACCAATGCCGCTGGCTCCGCCTACTACGAACGCCACACGGCGGCTCAGCTCCTTCTCCGGAGGCCGCCGCCGAAATTTGGCCTCTTCCAGCGCCCAATACTCGATGCGGAACGCCTCCGCGGCCGGCAATGCCACATAGTTGTCAAGGACTCTGAAGCTGGCCGGGTCCATTCCCGGCGGGCACTGGGGTACGGTGCCGCTCACTGGGCCGTCGCCCAGCAAACTCGCGCCTTCCATCACGTGAATGGCGTTGGTGTAAAACTCGCCGGTAATGCGGGCCTCGGTCTTGTCTTTGCCGAAGCTGAACATCCCCATCCCGGGAATCAGCACCACGGCGGGGCTGGCGTCGCGTATTGCGGGCGAGTCTGGCTTCGCAAAAGTGCGATAGTAGGCACGGTACTGGTCGCGATATTCGGCCAGCGCGCAATCGATCTGCTTCTTCAGCGCCTCCACATCTTCGTTGGCGCCCCAAGGCACAAACATGGGCCGGATCTTGGTGCGGATGAAGTGATCGGGGCAACTCGTGCCCAGGAAGGCCAGGTTCTTGCCGAGTGCTGAATTCACGAACTGCAGGACATCGGGTGCGTCAGAGAAACTGCTGATGTACCGTTGCCTGGCGCTGATGCGCCCGCGGAGAAACGGAGCGATCTGGATCGCGAATTCGCGGCGGTCCGGGCGCGCGGGCACTGCCTCGCCCCCAAATCGAATTTTGCCCTTGCTGCGTCCGCGGCGTTCGATGAATTGCCCGATGCTGTCGATTGTCTGCAGCGTGTTCAGGTAGCACTCGCGCGGCGTTTGACCCCAGGTGAACAGTCCATGCCCGCCCAGCACGATGCCGTCGCAGCCGGGATTCGCTGCAACAATCCGTTTCATCATCATCGCCAGCTCAAAGCCGGGCCGCTGCCAGGGCAGCCAAACCAGATGGTGCCCGAACTCGCGGTTGAACTCATCCATTTGGATTTTGCCGTTGGCGCTTGCGGCGAGTGCGATTCCCCAGTCCGGGTGCAGGTGATCCACGTGCGGAAAGGGCAGGAATCCGTGCAGCGGCGTGTCGATGGATGCGGCGACAGGATTATTGCGGAAGGCGCAAAGCGGATACATCTCCGCCATCTCGTCTTCAAATTCCACGCCTTTGTAAATGCCCTCCAGCGCCAGCAGCTTCTCCTGGTAGAGCGTGGCGAAGCCGGTGCGCTTCATGCTGCCCAAGTCGCCTCCGGAACCCTTCACCCACAGCACTTCCACAGGTTTTCCGGTCAGCGGATCCGTTTCGACGACCTTTGAGCTCGTGTTTCCGCCGGCAAAATTCGTGATGCGCAGATCTGAACCGAGCAGGTTCGAGCGGTAGCGCAAAAGTTCAGGCTCATCGAGACCAGCCGCCACCGTGGGATCCCAGCGGTCCTCGAGAAAATGCAGAACAGGAGATGCAGTCGTCGCTAATGTCATAGGAGGCACTCAGAACAGGGAATGATTCAAACTCCAATCCATGATACAGCCAACCGCGAAGGGAAATCGTTTTAAACCCGAAATCCGGCGGGCGAAACCGAAAGGCCGGCTTGCATGTGTCACTAAGAATGGCCCCTTTCGGGGCGTTTTCAGGCCGGCTCGCCCACCCGCACCGCGTGTGCCGCACTTTCATGCGCCGGCTTTCGCGCTTTGTCTTCGGCGCTCAGCGTATCTGGCGTCACCACGCGGTGATGCGCGTAGTTATAAGGAGGCACGGTGTACCCGCGAAGAATCGAGATTCCGAGCTGGATCAGCCGCGGCCCGTAAGTCTCGGGCTCGTGCGAGATGGAGCCAACGATCGCGCTCGATCCGGTGCGCATCTCCTCCAGCACCTCGGGAATGCAATCCTGGCCAACAATGGCGAAGTTCGCTTCCTGCCCTGCCTCGCGTACGGCGTCCAGAACGCCCAACGCGCTGGAATCGGTGGCGGCAGCAACCAGCGTGTATTCACGGTGGTTTCTCAAGCGGAGATATTCGCTCATCGCCCTTTGGCTTGCCTCGCGCATTCCTCTTCCTTCGATGTGCACGAACTGCTCGGGCGTCAGCTCCTTGAACCGTTCCCGGATTCCGTCGAACGCGCCTGAAATGCGGTTCTGCACAAAGCTTCCGGCCTCTTTGAATCCCACGCCCACCACGCGGTCCACCTTGCCCTTCCATTGCCTTTGAGCAAACTGCACCAGGATGGATGCCGCTTCGTACCCAACTTCAAAGTTGTCCACGCCGAAGTAGGTCGCATTGGGGTGAGGTACGTCGATGGCCACCATCGGAATCTCGGCCTTCTTGAAGATGTGCGCCACTCGAGGCGCAGCGGCTTCTTCCACCTGGAATTCGAGCACCAGGTCTACCCGCTTGGCCACAAATTCTTCGGCGTTGCGCACGGCCATGGCGGGATCGTAGCGATTATCGAGAACAATCAGCTCCACGCCCGAAGCCGTCGCCGCCGCACTCACGCTGTGCGCCACTTCCTCGCTGAACGGCATCTCCGCGCTCTGCACGGCAAACCCAAAGCGCAATCGACGTGGCCGCGATACCAGCCGGTACTGGCCGCTGGGCGTCTGCGCCAGATAGCCGCGATGCACCAGTGTCTTCAGAATGCGGTAGACGCTGGTCTTGGAGATGTTAGTTCGCTGGTAAACGTCCTCCAGCGTCATGGGCGTATTGTCCTGCTCCAGCAGCTCGATGACGTCGAGCGCCTTGGAGAGAATCGGAATCAGATAGAGCCGCTTGATCTTAGCCTTGGCCAACAACCCCTCCCGCTGATATCCCTATTGGAACACACCCCCGCCAGCCTTCACAGAACAAATTCACGCATAACTGCTTACGGCCGAACTGCGGCGACCGCGCTCCTCGGCAGCTCGTTCTACATAGCCGCTTGCCCGCAACGCCTCCAGCGGATCAGCCGGTAGCCCATGGGCCTCGCGCCACGAACGAGCCAACGGGCGCACATCGCACCAGAAAGCGCCGCGATAAAGCTCCTCGGCGCCCACCAGGTCGCAACTCTGTTGCAACTCCGCCAGCCTTTCACGATCGACGAGCGCAGCTTTCAGATAGAGCTCCTGCGCGGTCACCACGGTCTGCACCATCGCTTCCATCTTGCCCTTCAGGTTGTGGCTCTGATCGATCATGTAGGCAATGTCGATCTCAAGACCGTCGTCGCTTGCCGCGTGAATCTCATGGAAGATACGGAAGATCTGGTAAGGATCGATCGAGCCCAGCGTCAGATCGTCGTCGGCATAACGCCGGTCGTTGAAGTGGAACCCGCCGAGCATCCCGGTATGGAGCAGCCACGCAACAATCTGCTCAATGTTCTGCGCGCTGTAATGGTGGCCGGTATCGACCAGCACGCACGCCTGCGGGCCAGCATGACGCGCGAAGTGGCTCGACATGCCCCAATCGGCAATATCGGTGTGATAGAACGCAGGCTCGAAGGGTTTGTACTCCACCAGCAATCGCTGGTCGGGCGCCAGATGGCTGTGCGCAACCCGCAAGGCCTCCTCAAGCCAGCCGATGCGCTTGCGCATGCTTTGCGTGCCCGGATAATTCGATCCATCGGCCATCCATAAAGAAATGTCGCGCGAGCTCAGCGCCTTGCCGATCTCGATCGAGTCCAGCAGGTGCTTGAGCGCCCGCTCACGGATCGCGGCCGAAGGATTGCACAGCGAACCGAATTTGTATTCCTGATCCTGGAAGAGATTGGGATTGATTGATCCCGAGCGGATGCCGAAGCGCTTCTCCAATTGCTTTACTTTGGGCACGTCTTTCAGCCCGTCCGGCAGATCCCAAAGCACATGCAACGCCAGCGTGGGCGTTACGCCGGTCAACCGGTTCACCTCGGCCGCATCGGCAAACTTCTCTTCAATGGTGCTTGCCGCCGCCGCCTGAACAAACTTGCCAAAGCGCGTGCCGGTGTTCGCAAATCCCCACGAGGGGATTTCGATCCGGAATGAATCCAATGCCCGAAATGCAACCTTCTGAACGTTTGTATCCGAAACTGTCATTGCGTCTTCCCTCGCCCGCCTTCCGACGGTTGATTCTTACAGATCACTGTTCACAGCCCACTTTTCACTGTCCACCGTTCATCGTTCACTGTTCACCGTTCACCGTCGTTCACCACGATCACGTTCAGGAATCTCGGCCCGTGCACGCCTTTGATGCGCGTCATCTCGATGTCTGCCGTCGCGCTTGGCCCGGAGATCCATGTGACGAGCTCCGGCGGCTGCTTGCAGCGATCGAAATACTCGGGCAGCGTCTCCACGATCTGGCCGGAGCGCACAACGCACAAGTGCCAATCGGGCAGCAGCGTGATCACGCGCCTGCCCTCGGTCGCGGAGTGATGCAGAACAATGGTGCCTGAATCGGCCACCGCGCAAAAGCAGGCCGTCACCACGCCCTCGGCTTTCTCGATTTCATCAACTGGAAGGTCGTGGTCGATATTCCACTCGAATCCGGTGATCTGCCACGCAGCCTTAATCAGCCACGCGTTCGGAACTCCTGGCGGCGCAATAAAACGGCGTTTGCCACTGGCCTCTATTTGCATGGCAATCGTGGCCGGCAGTTCGTCCGGCGTGCAATCCACCACCTCTGCATCGTATTCGCGAAGGCGCTCGATGAATAGTTCCTGACAGGCCCTGACGGTCAATTCGCCTCGGATTGCATAGTCGCGCGGCAACCGTTCAAAGCGCTCCGCAGCATCTACCGCCGCCGCTGCGGAATCGCGCCCGGCGCCGCAAGCCGCACGAATGCGATCGAGAACCCGCTCGCGGCCATCGGTCATAACGCTCATCGTCACTCCGCTCCTTCGCTCCTCATCCGTGTTCTCTACTCCCAACTCACCCGGAGTCTCTGTTTTTTCTATTCCCTGTTCCCTGTTCCCTGTTTTTCTCCCACCATTCGTGAAAAGTCTGCTTCGGCAGGCCGCGCAGGTCGCGCGTCTGCGTCCACTTGGCCCCAATGCCCGGCAGAGAGTGGATCCAACCATCCTTGCGTGTGAAGAGGCGCAGGGCGATCTGGGCCGTCCGCTGTGCGGCATGAAAGAGCCATGCCCGCGAAAAGATCACATTCGCCGTGCGCATCCCGAGATAGATGGGATCGAAGAGCCGCGAAACGTGCTTGCGCTCATCGTCGGTCACACGCGCGCGAAGCTCAATCAACACTTCGGGAATGTTGATCTTGACCGGGCACACTTCGTAGCACGCGCCGCAAAGAGACGAGGCGAACGGCAACGACTGCGCGTGCCGCATCTGCTCGAGTTGCGGCGTCAGGATCGCGCCGATCGGTCCTGGATACACGGACCCGTAGGCGTGGCCGCCGGTTTGCCGGTATACCGGGCAGGTGTTCATGCACGCGGCGCAACGGATGCAGCGCAGCGTCTGCCGTTCCGTCTTGCGGCCGAGAATCGACGAACGGCCATTGTCGAGCAACACGACGTGGAGTTTCTGAGGTCCGTCGCCTGGCGTCACGCCGGTCCAGAGCGAAGTGTAGGGATTCATCCGCTCGCCCGTGGCCGAGCGCGCCAGCAGTTGCAGCATGACCTCAAGATCGGCGAATCGCGGCAGAACTTTTTCGATTCCCGCCAACGTGATCATGGTTCGCGGCAGCGTAAGGCACATGCGCCCGTTGCCCTCCGACTCCACCACCGCGACTGAGCCCGTTTCGGCGATCATAAAGTTCGCTCCGCTGATTGCCGTCGGCACCGAAAGAAACTTTTTCCGTAGATAATTCCGCGCCGCAGCCGTCAGCGCCTCCGGCTCGTCGGAGAGATTCTCAATCCCCATCCGCCGGGCAAAGATCTCCCGCACCTGGCTGCGATTCACATGCAGCGCGGGAACCACAATGTGCGAGGGCTCTCCCTCGCCGAGTTGCAGAATAATCTCCGCCAGATCCGTCTCGTACGTGCGAACGCCGTTGGCTTCGAGATACGGGTTCAGTTGAATCTCCGCCGAGGTCATCGTCTTGATCTTGATGACCTCATCGGCCTTCTCTTCGCGCAGAATTTCCAGAATGATCTTCCGCGCATCGGCCGCATCTGTCGCCCAGTGAACCGTACCGCCGGCGGCGGTGCAGCGCGCCTCGAACAGCTCGAGGTACGCGCCGAGATTCTCTAGCGCCTCATCCTTAATCCGAGAGGCTGCTGCACGCAGCGCCTGCCAATCCGGCTTCTCTGCAACCAGCCGCGCGCGCTTGGCCTGAATGACGTCAATGGCGTGGGCCACATTCCTGCGCAACTGCACATTGCGGAGCAGGGGAAGCGCCGCCACAGGAAACGGCGGCGCCAGCGCCGGATCCAGAATCGGACGATCCCTGCCCGCGCGCCCCACCAGGACCTCGTGCTCCGCCACGGCGCTCATCCCAGCACCTCGCCCGCTCGATCCTCCGTGCTGGCCAGGATCTGCGCCATGTGAATCGTCTTCATACCTCTCGACTGCCGGTGCATCGCTCCGCCCAGATGCATCAGGCAGCTATTGTCCAGCGCCGTGCAGAACTCCGCGTCCGTCCGCAGCACGTCATCGAGCTTCACCGTCATCATCGCCGACGAAACCTCGGCATTCTTCACGCTGAATGTCCCGCCAAATCCGCAACAACGATCGAGATTCTCAAGCGGCACAAGATCCAGCCCGCGCACTTTACTGAGCAGCAGAAAAGGCCGTTCTCCCAGTTCGAGTGCCCGCAGCCCATGGCAACTCGCATGGTAGGTCACCCGATGAGGAAAGTAAGCGCCCACATCTTCCACACCCAATTTGTCGACCAGGAACTCGCTCAGCTCGTAGACCCTCGGCACGAGCGTCGCGAACTCGCTGCGTAGCGCCTCATCGCCAAGCTCCTCAAACAGGCCGGGGTATTGATCCCGGATCATTGCCACGCATGATGATGACGGAATCACAACCGCTTCGGCATCGGCATAGAGCGTCACCAGCCGCTTTGCCTGGCTGAAAGCCTCGCCCCGGAACCCCGTGTTCGCGTGCATCTGCCCGCAACACGTCTGGCCGGACAGGAACTCAACCTCCACGCCAAGACGCTCCAGCAAACGCACAACCGCGCGTCCGGTCTCTGGAAACAACGTGTCGTTATAACAGGTTACGAAAAGCGAAATGCGCATGCAGCCACTCATCGAGGTACATAAGTTTCAACCTGGAAACCGAATGATATACCGTGAGAAACCGTTTGTCTATTGCATTTCCTGCCCTTTGATGCCTGCTTCCACCCGCTTCGCTTCGGCAAAACATTCTAGTCAGGCCAACCGTGCAACACTCCCCGAGCTCGCCCACATCGCACTTCCCCAGTTCGCGTCGGATGCGTCTGATTTCGGTCTTTCCGGGCCCAGGTTCTTCAACCTTCCACGTTAAGCCCCGTCTAACTCTCCGAGTCACCCGGCTTTATCCTAAGCGGCAGCTTTTTTTATCCTTCATTCGGCGTCAAACCATCGAGGTTGATTCAGTGCCTCTTTGTGGCATTTGTGGCCGAGCAGCGAGGCACGCGCAGCCGGGCTCGCCTTCGCTTTCCGGGGCCATCGTCCTATTATGATGAAGTCGTCGACCAACTCGGTCGGACTGTTCGAGCGGATCCGGCTTTTTGCCGGGTTTTTTGCGTTTGATAACAACTCCATTTCTGCCGGCCGCGGCAACTCTTTGGGTTTTCGAGGGTCTCTCTTAAGAAAGGGTCCAGGACCACCCGTATGATCGATTCACGCTCGCTCCCCCTGTGCGTGTTGGCCAGTGTCTTCCTCTGTACCGTCGCCTCCAATGCACAGCATGTCGGCCCAGCCGTTCGCATCGTCAACCCAATCGATGAAAGCCAACGGGTCACGCTTACCCACACTGTGAGTCCGTTGGCCAACGCAGCGAATGACCGTGGCGCCGCTCCCGACGGCATGCAGCTTGAGCGCATGCAACTCGTGCTCCAGCGTAGCCCCGCCCAGGAGGCCGCACTCCGCCAGCTCATCGCGCAGATGCACACCCCGGGCTCGCCCAACTACCATCAATGGCTCACTCCGGATCAATTCGGCGCCCAGTTTGGATCTTCCGACCAGGACATCGCCACCATCGAATCCTGGCTCGGCAGCCACGGCTTTGCCATTTCCAAGGTGAATCCAGGCAAGGCAACGCTCGAATTCTCAGGTAGCGTGGCTCAATTGCGCGACGCTTTCCACACCCAGATTCACAAATATGTAGTCAACGGCGAGACCCACTACGCCAATGCCAACGATCCCGATATTCCCGCGGCACTCGCGCCAGTCGTCGGCGGATTCACCTCGCTCAATAACTTCCACCCCAAAAGTTACCTCCAAAAGCTCGGAAAAGCTTCCCTCAATCCCACCACGCATCAGGTCACGCCAGGTTGGACGTGGGGCTCCAGCATCACGCCGTATTATGTCCTCGCGCCCGGCGACTTCGCCGTCCAATACGACCTCAATCCGCTCTATAACGCCAACGTTAATGGCGCCGGCCAAACCATCGCAATCATCAACGACTCCAACATCAACGTCGATCTCGTCAATCAATTCCGCACGCTCTTCGGCCTGCCCTCAAATCCTCCTCAGGTCATCATCGACGGCAACGATCCCGGCGTAGACGGCGTTAACAATCCCGACGGCCCCAACTACGACTCCGTCGAAGCCTATCTCGACGTCGAGTGGTCCGGCGCCGTGGCTCCAGATGCCACCATCGATCTGGTCGTCGCCGGCGACACTTCCATCGAAAGCGGGCTTATTCTCGCCATGGAGCACGCGGTCTACGGCGATGTCGCGCCTGTCATCAGCCTCAGCTTCGGCCAGTGCGAATCCGCCCTCGGTTCCACCAACTCATTCCTCAACAGCCTGTGGGAACAGGCCGCGGCACAGGGCCAAACCGCCATGGTCTCGGCCGGCGACAACGGCTCGGCAGGCTGCGACAACGATAACTCAGAGGAATTCGCGATCGACGGCCAGGCAGTCAGCGGCTTCGCCTCCACGCCCTATAACGTCGCCGTCGGCGGAACCGACTTTTTCTACAGCGACTACGCCACCGGCGGCGCCAGCATCTCCAATTACTGGAACACCACCACCAGTCAATTGCCGGCCGTTTCAATCAAGCAGTACATTC
Source organism: uncultured Acidobacteriaceae bacterium (assembly GCA_963823805.1). GTDB lineage: Bacteria > Acidobacteriota > Terriglobia > Terriglobales > Acidobacteriaceae > Telmatobacter. The sequence continues at coordinate 1,819,185 of CAWGMW010000001.1, forward strand.
CCGAGCAGCCCTGGAACGACGGCCCGTACGGTTTCGACATCTTCAACCAATTCGCCGAGGATGGCAGCACGTCGATAGCCGGCGGCAGCGGCGGCGCCAGTAACTGCGCCACCGGCACATACAATTCCAGTGGGCAGACGACCGCCTGCTCGGCAGGCTACCCCAAGCCCTCATGGCAATCCGGAACCGGCGTGCCTGGCGATGGCGTGCGCGACCTGCCCAACGTCTCGCTCTTCTCCGCCAACGGCTACAACTACAGCTTCTATCCCATCTGCGCCACAGACGGCGACTGCCAAACTGCGGGATTGGGCGCCGGCGATGTCGTGCAGATTTATGGCGTCGGCGGTACGTCCGCCTCTTCACCCGCCTTCGCCGGCATCATGGCGCTGGTTGTTGAGGAAAATGGCCGGCAGGGCCAAGCCGACAACATTCTTTACGCTCTGAAAACGCAATATCCAGCCGCGTTCCACGATGTCACGGTCGGATCAAACTCCGTGCCCTGTGAGCTGTCGCCATCCCCCACGCCGAATTGCATCTCAGCGGGCAGTAAAGGGGTCGTGCTTCAAGGAACCCTCACCGAAGGCGAGATCGGAACCGGGACCACCCCCGAATACAACGCCGCTGCCGGATACAACCTTGCCACCGGACTTGGCACGATCGACGCCTACAACCTGGTCACGGATTGGAGCAAGATCAAGCTGGCCTCCACTGCCACCACCATGACCGCGTCCCAGACCAGCTTCGCCCACGGAAACCCCATCACCATCACCGGGACCGTGACGGGGACCGGACCCACCGGCAATGTGGCGCTCATGACGGACAGCACCGAGTCGGTCAACCAGGGCCAAACTGTCTTCTCGCTCAGCGGCGGCTCCTACACCAGCGCAACCAGCTATCCCAGCGGCATCAACTTCCTGCCCGGCGGCACCTACCATATCTGGGGCCAATACGGCGGCGATTCAAACAATGGGATGAGCACCTCCACACCGCCCATTGAGATCACCGTCACGCCTGAAACGCCGGGCATGGACCTCAACCTCTTCAACGCCGTGCTCGGCGAGTACTATACCTCCGCCTCCAACCCCGGAACGTCAGTGGATTACGGAAGCCAGCTCATGCTCAGCGCCCTCGTGGCTCCCACCTCGCAGGTTGCCAATCTGCAAAGCTGCATCACCCTCGGTACGAACTGCGCCAGCCTCATCTACAGCTCGCCGACAGGAACCGTCACCTTCACTGACAGCTCAAACCCAATCAACACCGCCGCGGTAAACGCCGAGGGCGACGCCGAGTACAACGCTCCCTTTGCTGTCGGAGCCCACTCCGTGAGCGCAACCTACAACGGCGACCAGAGCTACAACAAGGTCACGGCCCCCGCGCCCATCGCCTTCACCGTGGTCAAGGACTCGCCGGAGTTCTTTTTCGGCGTGCCCAACGAGAACAGTAGCGGCCAAATCATCAGTGGCCAGCCGACGGTCTTTAACATCATCGCGGAGAATGGCGCCCAGTACAACGTTTATTCCGAAACAAGAGAGAGTGCCATTGCTCCCGTTCCGGTCCTGCCGCCCACTGGCACGGTCACGCTCTCCAGCACGCCCGCGGGCTTCACGGGATCGGCAAGTCTGAGCGCTGGCGTCGATCCAACTGATGGGGCTCAGGCCGGTATCGGCGCCATCACCCTTCCCTCGCTGACGCCCGGCAGCTATACCGTTTCAATCAACTACAGCGGCGACAGCAACTACTCCGGCGGGATCGTCACTTCGGCCACAAACGGCATTGTGGTGGTTGCTGGCTCCGGCCTCACTCCGTCCGTCACCAGCGCAGGCATCGTCGGCGCCATCTCGCCCAACTCCACCATCACCATCAACGGCACAGTCACTGGCGGCGGCACCACAGCACCCACCGGCATGGTCTACTTCTTCACCTCCGGCTACGATCTCGGCTTTATACCCCTCACGCCCGGAGCCGGCGACGTCTCCACTTTCACCGCAACCATCAGCAGCCAGTCCATCCTTCAGGGGGCTAATTTCATCACCCTGGAATACAGCGGCGACGCCCACTACGCGCCGTCGGAATTCACATTGAACGGCGGCAGCCCGATTCCGAACCCCGAGTCCGACTTCACACTGGTGCCCGATACCACGATCGTGCCCGTGAGCGTAAGCGCTGGGGCCAGCAGCGGCACTGACACCATCAACGTTGCCTCGGTCAGCGGTTTCAGCGGCAACGTGAAGCTGACCTGCGCGGCCACCACGCCAGTCACCTGCTCCGTTTCGAGCCCCGTGGCGCTGAGCAACCAGAGCAGCACAACCGCCACGCTCACCATCAACGTCCCCGCCGGAACGGCCAACGGCAACTATAACGTTCTCGTCACCGGCGCGGACGCGGCGACCGGCGAGTTCATCCATACTCTGGCCATCACCGCCGCCGTGACCGGCGGAAGTCCCGCCATCACGCTGACCAACAGCGGCGACATCACCGTTGTTCAGGGCGCCACCACCGGCAACACTTCAACAATCACGGTCACTCCGTCCGGTGGATTCACCGGAGATGTCAACCTCACCTGCACCGTCGCATCGCCTGCGGGCACAGCCAACCCCGTCACCTGCAGCGCCTCCAACTTCAGCCTGACTCCGGTTGACATTACCAGCACCAGCTTCGTCACCTCCACGCTGACCGTCAACACATCAGCGACGACCACTGAAGGCACCTATGTCATCACCGTTGTGGGAACCTCCGGCAGTATCACTTCCGCAACCGACGTGACCGTAAACGTCAATCTGCCCCAGGACTTCTCGTTGAGCAATAGCGGCGCGATCGCAGTGGGCGCCGGCGCTAACACCGGCGACACTTCTACGATCGCCGTGACGCCTTTGAACGGTTTCAGCAATACGGTGAATCTGACCTGCTTGGTCACCACTGCTCCGCCGGGCGCAGCCAATCCGCTCACCTGCGGCGCATCGAATCTGAACCCGAATTCGGTCACTCCGCCGGGGACGACAACCTCAGTGCTCACGGCCAGCACGACGGCAACGACAACAACCGGTGCCTACGTCATTACTGTCACCGGAGCCTTTGGCACGGATACCCACACCACCACAGTCGCCGTCAACGTGAGCGCGGCCGCAACATCGACCTACACCGTGAGTGCGACCAGCCCCTCAGGTTCGATATCACCCGGCACTCAAGCCACTTCGACGATCACCGTCCAGGCCAACGGAGGTTACACCGGCAGCGTCACTCTCACCTGCATTGAGAGCACGGGCCCTGAAAACGAGATGGGCGACTCGCCTCCTTGTGACATCAGCTATTCGAGCGGCTCGGCGATCACCGTGAACGGCGTCACAACAAGCGGCCAGGCCACGGCAACCATCGTCACCGTCCCGGCCTCCGTCTCAGCTCTCGTTAAACCAAGCCTTGGCAATGGCAAAGGATGGCTCGGTGCCGGTTCCGGCGCGGTTTTTGCAGTGCTCATCTTCTTCGGAATCCCCGCCCGGCGGCGTAGCTGGCGCTCCATGCTCGGAATCATCGTTGCGATGGCCGTGATCGGTGTCCTGTCAAGCTGCGGCGGCAGCGGCGGCGGAAGTGGCGGAGGCGGCGGAACGAATCCGACCAATCCCGGAACCGCCGCCGGATCCTATACTTTTACCGTGACCAGCTCAAGCACTAACCCGGTAACCCCGGCCCCGACCACCGCGTTCACCGTCTCTGTGAATTGATTTTTCTAACCAGCGTATCGCGGGCTCTTCCTTCGGGAAGGGCCCAACGTCTTCCGTCCGCTTTTTTGCTCCCTGCTTTTCGCTGTCAAGCCCCCAACCATCTAAACGCACCCGCCAGAGCCACCTCAACCCACTGATTTCTCATTCACTTATTCACTCATTAACTTTTTTCCAAAGCTTGCCGATTAATTCCCCGAAATCGCTAGCCTTAAAGATGAAGGAGTTTTTCCATGGCAGCTACCACGGTTTCTACCGATCCCTCCAGCGGCGCACCCGCAACCTCGGACGGCGAGGCCAGGCGTCGCGGCCGCCCCGACAAATCCTCCGCCGCAGGAGGAAATTAAATAAACAAAAAAGTTTGACACCCTCAAAACCCGAAGGTTCGACATTAACCATTTTGTAATCAACAAATCGACCTCAAATTCGTGGACAAATTTGGTCGATTTTGTCCGCGAAATGACCCCAAAATGGCTCCAAACCGACCTCAAATCGCCCCAAAACGGCCCTGCGCGGCCTTCATGACTCACGACCTACGGCGAACGACCTGCAGCGAACCTCGACACACCCTACACCGGTCGCACCCACAGCACCGGCTGGCGTATGGGAAAGTTGCGGATGATCTCCGGCGTTTTGGGATCGGGCGGCAGCGTGCGCCACAGCGCAATGTACTTCGGCTCGCGATACGCCAGGCCCGCAAACAGCAGGCTGGGCTGCCGGTTGGGCAGGTCGTCGAAATATTCAACATCGTGCGGGTACGGCCACTTGCTCTTGTCCTCGATGTACGGAAACATGAAATCGACGGCCTTCTGGTAGTGGTTGCCGTTGGGCAGTGCGAACTGCCAAAGGTTATTCGTCGCGCCGCTCGGCGACAGGCCTGATGCCGACGCAATCATGCACACCATCGCCAGCATGTCGAGATCGAAGAGCGAATAGTTGTAGGGTTTTGAACGCTTGAGCTCGAGCGGAAAGCTGCCGTCAGCCGCCATCTGATCGGGCAAAAGATGATCGCGGTAGCGCTCGCGGCAAAGCGACATCGCATTTTCGTTCCCGATATAAGCCGCGAACGCCGCCGCCTGCACGGTCCAGCAGGTCCCGTGATTGTTCTTGGCCGCTTCTTCAGCCTGTCCGTTGTCCGATGCGCGCATCCACAGCAAGTACTCGGTAAACCACTCGCGCACGCCGGCGGACTCGGCCGGCGTCATGGCCTGCGCAACTTCGAGATGTCGCGCGGCGCGCGTCACTTCCACCAGGTGCAGCGTGTCGATGATGCCGTAACTCCGGCCGGGCGAATGTCCCCACACCGCCTGTGCATACTCGAGCGACGGATTCATGCGCGTGTCCGCATCGAGGAACCAGGCGCGCAAATGAACAGTCGCGCGCTCCGCGTAGCGCTTGTCCTGGGTGATGAGCCAAGCCGCCGTGAGCGCAGGCACGATCAGGCCAAGCCGGATCAGCGCCAGGCGGTGATCGTTGAAGTTCTGCGGATCGGAGTAGCCGTCGCGTTCGACGTACGGGCCGTTGGGATTCTTGGGGTCCGGCCACCAGTAGTCCGCCTCGGAAAAATAGTCGTGCTTGCCGCCTTTGCTGCGCGGCGAAGACGATGCCGTGATCGTGATCGGCGGCGCAGTCAGGTATTCGTTGGCTGCGCGCAGAATCCGCTCCCGGTCGATTGCTTCAATCTCGCTGAAGGTAATGAGCGGCCCGTTCGCCGACGCGGCAAGAGCCAGCGTGGCAATCGCTCTGCTTCGGGTAGCGGCAAGGGTAGCGGCGGCGGAAAGGCAAAAGCTCCGGCGATCCATTCTATTCACATTCGCGGAATCGCCCGATATTTGTCCAGTGGCTCTCGACAGCGGAACCAGAGTCGGTGTATCCCGAAAGCGCCGAATTCAAGTCGACGCGACCATCAGGGAGCGGCAACCCCGTACAGAACTTAACAGGGCACAACTACTCTGGTTCTGCTCGAAGGTAACGTTCCGGGAGAACTCCGCACTCCCCAACAGGAAAGCCCATCCTATAGTCTTGAAACAGAGCGAGGCCTCCCCATGGCTATCGAAGCCCGCAACACGGACTTCGTTCGACCGTCATTTGCTGACCCGCACTCCGGCCGCATCGTTCTTCTCGCCGACGATCTCACCGGTGCCTGCGATGCCGGCGCGGCCTTTCTCCGCGCCGGGCGCACGGTTCGCGTCTGGTTCGGCTGCAGTGTTGAGTTTTCGACCCCGGAGTCGGTGCAGGCCTTCAACACCAGTTCACGCACGCTTTCACCCCGCCGCGCGGCCCGTGCTGTCTCCCTTGCCTGCACGGCTCTTGCCGGCGATCCGAATTCGCTCTTCTTCAAGAAGGTCGACTCCGCCGCCAGGGGTCCCGTTGCCGATGAGCTGCTCGCCGCGCACAGCGCGCTTGGAACACGCGCCATCCTTTTCGCCCCTGCTTTTCCCGCCGCAGGCCGCACCGTTCGCGAAGGAGTCCTGGAGATCGAGGATGCAGCGGGAACTCATTCGACGATCCACCTCGATCGGCTTTTTCCGATCATGACGCGCGGTCGGATCTTCCAAATCTCCCATGCCCGCGAACTCGCGCCCGCTCTGGACTCCGGCAAAACCGTGTTGATCTGCGACACCTCGACTGATGCCGATCTCGACGCTCTGGCCCGCGCCGCGGAGGATCTCCCCGGCCTGCTCTACGCGGGCTCGGCCGGCCTTGCTCAGGCGCTCGCCAGACTGGTTACCGCGCGCCCGATGACCGCGCTCGTCCCTCATACGTCACGCACACTGATCATCGCCGGAACCTCCCATCCCGTCACCAAGCTCCAGCTTGAGACGCTCGGTTCGGTTGACGACGATCACGTCCGCGTTCTCCGACTCCGCCTCCAGTTCGGCGCTACTGCCCGCATTCGCTCAACGTTCCGCTCGTACGCTCCTCAGGCGCTCATCCTCACCGGCGGCGAAACGGCGGAGCTTGCTGTTCGCGCTCTCGAAGCCAACTCCTTTATCCTCCAGGGTGAGTTTATGCCGGGCATTCCGTGGGGCGTCGTGCAGGGAGGCGATGCGCACGGATGCACTGTGGTCACAAAGTCCGGCGGCTTCGGCTCGCCGAACGCATTCAACGAAATCCTTGCCGCGCTACGAGGTCAAGCATGAGCAGGCTGGCACGCATCGCCATCAGCATCGGAGACCCGGCCGGCATCGGCGCCGAAATTGCGCTCAAGGCTCTTCACGATGAAAGTGTCGCCTCGCTCGCGCATTGGCTTCTTATCGCCGATTCGGCCGCGTTGAACGCCGCTCGCGGCATTTGCGGCATTGACCCCGCATCGTTGCCCTGCAAGCTGGTCGAGACCGGCGCGCTCGCCGCCGATCACGTCATCGAGTTCGGCCGGCTTCGCGCCGCATACGGTTTTGCGGCGATCGCCTACGTTCGCCGTGCGGTCGAGCTCTGCATGAGCGACGAGGCCGATGCAATGGTTACGGGACCGCTCAACAAGGAGGCGGTCACGCTTTCCGGCCAGGCTTTCTCCGGCCACACCGAATACATCGCCGAACTGACCGGCGCGCCGGAGCCGCGGATGCTGCTCTACTCAGAAAAGCTGGCGACGGTGCATGTGAGCACGCACATCGCTCTTGAGCAGGCTTGCCGGCTTGACCGGGCGCACATCGTTCACACCATCCAGCTCGGCAACGATGCGCTGCTTTGGATGCGCCGCCGCGCGCCGCGCATCGCAGTCTGCGGCCTCAACCCCCACGCCGGCGAGCACGGACTCTTCGGCCGGCAGGACGCTGAAATCATCGCTCCCGCCATTGCGGAAGCCCGCGCCCTGGGCATCGATTGCTCCGGTCCCCACTCGCCGGACACGATTTTCGTCCGCGCATCACGCGGCGAATTCGATCTCATCGTGGCCATGTACCACGATCAGGGCCACATTCCCATGAAGCTGATCGATTTCGAGGGTGCCGTCAACGTTTCGCTCGGACTTCCGATCATCCGCACTTCCGTCGATCACGGCACAGCCTTCGAAATTGCAGGACGCAACCAAGCCGACGCCACGAACATGAAGGCTGCAATGCGCCTTGCTGTGCGCATGGCCGAGGGCAGGCTCGCCCTCTCGGCCGAATCACCTGCAGGTGGCGTGGCGCTCGATCCAGCTCACGCCGGAGGCGCGCGTTTCTCGTTCTAGGATCTCCGAAATTCGGCCGATTGGCATTTCCATCCGAGCAAAACAAAAGGGGGATGCGCAAGCATCCCCCTTTGTTTTCCGTCCGCGCCCTCAGAACCGGTACACGAGGCCGAACGTACCGCGCGCGTTCCAGGTGCGGTTCGTTGAGTTGCTCAACTGCGGAGTGTTGTTGGGCAGTGAGAACGATGCGGCAACGCGGTCGCCGGTAAGTTGCAAGGCAAAATTGCGGGTCAAGCTATAAGCAAGGCCCCCGCCAAAGCCACCGGCAAAGGAGATACTGGGCGTCATGCTCTCGCCCCCGGTATGCTCTCCGCCGACCTCGCCGAAGACGACTCCGCTGAGATTCCCATAGAGCGCAGCGTGGAGCGCCGGCCCGACCATGAATGTGTAGATCGAGGGGTCGCCGGGATTCGGGAGTCCGGCGTGGCCGGTCCCCAACCTGTAGTAATCCACCGATCCCATGAGTTGAAAATATTTCCCCCAGTCGCGGGCCACTGAAACTTTTCCGCCCACCAATCCGCTGAACGAAACGGGCACCTGCCTGAGGCGGCTATAAGCAACACCCGCGAACACCTCGTACTTGTAGGGTGCGGCCTGGGTCGGGCCGGGCGCCGCCTCAGGGTTCACCTGTCCGGCGGCCCTTACAGGCGCGAGCGTGGCCGGAACCGCGGCTAAAAGCAAGAACAATAACGTCCTCTTCAACTTGTAATTCTCCTCAATCGGTACCGCGCGCAAGCGAACCATCCCGGATGCGGATATGAGCTCCGGAGGAGGCAACTGGCTGGTTTCCGGTACCTATTTAGACTATCCTCTCCCCCCGCCTTTCACGAAGCCGACGGGCACAGGAAGCACTCGAATCTTGGACTGAAATTCGCGCAAAATGGCGCGGAGATCAACCTTTCTCCAGATACCAGGGAATATTAATCACCACGATGCGCCGGTTGCCGCGCATAAGCAGGACCACTTTCAGCAGGTCGGAGCGCCGGTTGTGCAGCAAACCCTCCCACCAATGCCGCACCACTAGCTCCGGCACCAGCACGCACACCTTGCAGTTCTCGCGCTCGCGCTCCACTTTCAGCACATAGTCCACGATCGGATAAAGCACGTAGCGGAAGGGCGATTTGAGCGAAACAAGCTTGGGAATACAACGGCCGGCCGCCTTCAACGGCGTCACAATGTCCTTCTCCCACACGTCGCGAAATGGATCGGGATCATCGCTGGTCTCGACGTGCACGCAGTGGATGTCGCACGACATCGAAAGCGCGAACGAGAGCGCCTTCTCGCTGATGCGTGTCCAGCGGTCCACCGGCACGACAACAATAGGCTCAATCACTTCGGCGGGAATAAAGGGCCGGTCAAGGTCGATCTCGCGGTTCACACGCACGTAGTGGCGATTGACTGCGCGCATGAACAGGATCATCACTACAACCAGCAGCGCAGTGATCCACGCGCCTTCCGCGAACTTGGCGACCAGCACCACGACTGTCGTGATGCCCGTAGCTACCGCGCCCAGACCGTTCACGATGATGCGCGCCCGTTGCCCGCCCTCCCGAATCCAATGCATCACCATCCCGGCTTGCGACAGCGTGAAAGCCATGAACGCGCCAATGGCGTAAAGCGGGATCAGCCGGTCGGTCACGCCGCCAAACAGAAACAGGAGCAGGGCAGTCAACGCAACCAGCACATAGATGCCCCACGAATAAAGCAACCGCCGTCCGCGAATGAGAAAAACGTGCGGCATGTAGTTGTCGAGCGCAATGGCGCGCGTCAGTCGCGGAAAATCGGCAAATGCGGTGTTCGCGCTCAACGCCAGCACCAGCAACACAGAAGCGATGGTGAGGTAATAAAACCACCCGTGCCCCATCACCGCGCGCGTCAGCATCGAGAGCACGCTCTCGTATCCAGGTTTGCCGGGATCGGTGGCCGCAATCCCGTAAGCACGGCACAAAAACGCAATCCCCGCCAGTAGGACGATCAGCAGCGCGATGATGATGGTCAGCGTCGTCTTGGCGTTCTTGCGGGTCGGCTCGCGGAAAGCCGTCACGCCGTTGCTCACTGCCTCGACGCCAGTCATTGCGGTGCATCCTGAAGAGAAAACCTTAAGGATCAGCCACCAGCTCACCAACTGAGTTGCCGGCGGAATCGCCGGTAGCGGAGTAACCGGCACGGGGTGCCCCGCCGCATGGACCACATTCCAACCACCCACCAAAATCACAATCAGCAGCGTTCCCGTAAACAGATAGGTCGGGATCATGAATACCACGCCCGTATCGTGCACGCCGCGCATGTTCACAATGGTCAAAAGGCCAAGCACCAGCAGGCACAGCTCGAGCGTGTGCGGTTGCAGGCTGGGCGCAGCCGAAATCAGCGCGCCCACTCCGGCTGAAATTCCCACTGACGCGGTCAGCACGTAATCGATCATCAACGCCGCTGCCGCCAGCAGTCCCGCGCCCTCGCCCAGGTTCTTGCCGGCCACGGTGTAGGAGCCTCCGCCGTGCGGATACGCCTCGATCGTCTGCCGGTAGCTGAAGAACACAATCACCAGCAGGATCACAATAGCCGTACTGACCGGAACGATATACTTCACGCCCAACAGGCCAAGCGGGATGAGCAGCGTTAGCGCCGCCTCAGGCCCGTAGGCTGCCGAGCTGAGTGCGTCGAGCCCGAAGACCGGAATGCCGGCGATGGGTCCAATGCACTCGGCGCGCGCGGCGGTGGTAGGCAGCGGCCGCCCAAACAGCAAGTTCAAAAAACGTGTGTATGTACCCATAAGGAATGAACCGGTGGCCGTGGACTCACTGCGGGGAGTGCCGCCGATGCCAGTGTCTCATGGCGCAGCAAGCAACGGTCGCAAGCGACCTGCGCAGGTGAAGCTGTATATATTTGCCCTTTTGCGCCGTGTTGTCTTATCGCGTCTCGGCCGCTGTTGCCGCGGGCAGCGTGAACAGGAACCGGCTTCCCTTGCCCACTTCGCTCTCCGCCCAGATGCGGCCGCCGTGCTGCTCAACAATGCTGCGGCAAAGCGCGAGCCCCAGCCCTGTTCCGCCCAGCGCGCGCGAGTCCGAGGCATCGCCTTGCTCGAATCGATCGAAGATGCGCTCCAACTTCTCCGGGTCGATGCCACGCCCCTGGTCTTCGACCATGAAACACACCGCGCCCACTTCTGAAGCGCTGGCGCTCGGTGCAACTCCATCCACATCCCAGGCCGCCAGCCGGATGGCCGTGCCCGGCGGCGAGAACTTGATGGCGTTGCCCACCAGTTCATTCAGGACCTGCAACACCCGTCCCTCATCCGCGAAGACCGGTGCGGCACTGACCTCGAATTGGAACTCGATGCGTGCCTGCGTTGCCGCGTTGTGAGCTACGTCCGCCGCCCGCCGCAGCAGCGTCATTGGATCCACCGGCTCTGGATTGAGCGGCAGCCTGCCCTTTTCTCCGCGGTCGAAGTCCAGAATGTCGTTTACCAGCCGGACCAGCCGGTCGCAGTTCCCGATCGCCAAATCGATCATTTGGCGCTGCTTCTCCGGCCGCTTGTCCAGCGTGCCCGACTGAATCAATCCCAACGATGCGCGCAGCGAAGTGAGTGGCGTCTTCAATTCATGGCTCACCGTTGAGATGAACTCGTCTTTCATTTTCTCCAGTCGCCGCCGCTCGCTCACATCCTGGAACGCGACCACCATTCCACACACCTGGCCTTCCTCGAGCAAGGGCGTGGCGCTGTACTCGACTGGAACTGCCGTTCCGTCCTGGCGCCAGAACACCTCGTCCCGCATGCGGATCGGCTCGCAACGCCGCAGCGCCTGTAAAATCGGGCTCGTCGACCGCGAATACGGAGTCCCGTCGGCGTGGCTGTGGTGGATGAGTTCGTGCAGATCGCGGCCAACAAGCTGCTCAGCTGTATATCCCAATATCCTGGCTCCGGCCTCGTTGATGAAGCTCACCCTGCCGTTCAGGTCCATGCCGAAAATGCCGTCGTCCACTGCTTCCAGAATCAACTCGCGCTGCCGCGTCGCCATGTGCAGCGCCTCTTCGGCCTCGTATTGTTCGGTCACGTCCATGCCGTGGTTCAATACGAACGGTCGTTCGCCCGGCAGTTGCATGCGCCGGCTGCGCACGGCGATGCGCCGGTATACGCCGTCACTGCGCCGCAACGGCAATGCACCCTGCCACTCTTCCGCGCTCTCCAGCGTGTTCAGGCAATCCTGGAACGCCGCTGCGCCCTCGGCGTCGGACAGCTCCGTCACAAACCGCCCCATCAGCGCCTCGGCTCGGTATCCCAGTGTCTCGGCCGTGAACGCGTTCAGCGAAGTCAGCCGCCCCTCCATGGAGCAGGTAAAAACAAAGCCCAGGCTGTTTTCGACCACCTCGCGATAACGGGCTTCGCTCTTGAGCAGCGTCTTCTCCATCTCGCGCTGGTCGGTCACGTCCTGCCCGCTCACAATCAAATACTGGATCTCCCCGTTGGGGCCCAGCAGCGGACGCAGGGTCCAGCTCACGCGCCTTCCTTCGCCCCCGGCCGCCCTCCAGAACGTCTCATGCGGTCCTGAAGCCTGCCCGGTCGCCGCTTCGCGCAGTTTGCTCGCCGCCCACCCGCGATCATCTGGCTCCAGAAATTCATCCACAAATGGCCGGCCAACGGCATGCGCCAGGCTCAACCCCGTCAGTTGCGCGCAGGGATAGTTCATCCGCACCACGCGGCCTGCTGTGTCCAGCACCGCCACCAGCGCGGGTATCGAGTCCAAGGTGGCGGCCACAAAGCAACGTTCGATCGCCAGCGCTCGCTCGGTCCGCTGCCGCTGCCGCTGCGCTTGCTCCTGCAGCCGGATTCGGTTGTACAGCTCCAGCCGCGTCACCGCCTGGCGGCCAAGAATCTCCAACAGCGTCAGATGTTCCAGTTTGAATTGGTCCGGCTTTCGCGACAACACCGCCATCGTGCCGATCATGTGCTCGTCGCTGCTGAACAGCGGAACCGCCGCGTAAGAAAGGCAGGAACCCGCGCCGGGGAGTGGAATGCCTTCGGGAGGAAAACGCGGATCATGGCTGGCGTCCGCAATCAGCAGCGGCTCGCTCTTCTCCATCATCCATTGGCATGCGGTGCTGGCGCGCGGCTGATCGGTCGCCCTGAACCCGAACCGCGCCTTGAACCACAGCCGATTGAAGTCCATCCAGCCGATGTAACCGTATTCGGCATCGCACAACACCGCGGCGAGCTCAACGAGCTCGTCGAGCGCAGGATCGGGGTTGCGATCGAAGATACCCATCTCCGGACGCGCCACCGCTTCCTGGTTCTCTGCCCCATGCGAACCGACCATCGCGCTCATATAAATAGATATTCCTGGCTGTCAGTATCAAAGAGATTGACAAACTTGACTCTTCCACTATCCGGTGAGATGAAGGAAAAAGCTGTACCACTGAAGTACCCGCAAATTCGTGCGCCACTCGATTCAATTGGCGATTACTATGGGCATTCTTCAATTGTTACCCGGCAGAGTTCGACAAAAAACTCGAATACTGGCCTCGCGGCTGAGCTTCCACCCTTTACCGTCCACCGTTCACTTGTTCACTGTGAAGGCAGCTTGCAGCAATCGCCCGCTGCCGGGGGCTCGTTGGCGCCTGCATCCAAAACCACCTTCCAGCTCCCGTCAGGCTCTTTACGCCACATGGTGATATACCGTCCGCTCGTCACCACGGGATTTCCATTCGAGTCCTTGCTGTGACCCTCATAATGGCCCCACGTATAGCCCATGTCCCCCGAAGGCCCCATCATCGCGTCGGTTGGCGTCCAGATCAGTTGATAGTCTTTGGGCGACCAGTTGGCGGATTTCGCAATCGCCACTTTTCCAATCAGCGGCGCAGCTCCGTTTCCCAGCGCTACGCCGTCATCGGCAAACCATGATGCGAATGCCGCGCCGCCACGTTCCGCCACGTCCTTGGCAAAATGCGCCTCGAGGTCGTAGAGAACCATCTTGCCCGGCTTTACCGTCGAGTCAGCCAAAGGATTGGGCGTTTGCGATTGCGTCCCGGGCTCAAGCATCTGCGCCCACGCCGCGTTCGAACCTGCCCCCGCCAACCCCGCAATCAATATGAACGATGAAAGAAGATTCCGCATTGCAGCCACGTTCCTGCCCTCCAATGAGCTTGAAGTCTATGCGCCCATCCTACAACTCCTGGCGGCACGGATGCGTCGGTCCGAATTCCATTCGCGCAAGTCGGCGTTTTGATGTTGGCGCTGACGATTGTTCACATTGCGGCGGCCAGCGTGTAGTGCTGTTGGCAAAGAATCCCGACGAAATTTTGTAGAAGGCGGCGAGCGTGCTCCTTCTATTTGCCCGCCACGCGCATCGGAATCTCAAGCGATCCTGTCTTGGCGCTCCCCGGGTCGTACACCACGGCGCGCAAGACAATGTCGCCTGCCGGCAAATCCAGCGCGAGCCGCACTGGGATCCCGGTTCCCGCAGCAATCAGCCGTGCGTATTGTTCCGCAGGAACGCTGAGCTCGATGCCGCGGTCCAGAGAATTGACGCGCTTACCGTCGCCATCGTAAGCCGCCAGCGCACATTCGATCCGCGTCCGTCGCACGCCACCCTCTTCCTCTTCAAACGTGAGACCATGCGAATCCACTGTCAGGTCCACAACATAACGGTGCGCAGCTGCCTTGGAACCGGCCGGCAACTCGCCCGCCGGGCCGGCATCGAGCGCGATTCCCTGCAGTTGTGGGTCGCCAGCCTGGAGCACCCGGGCGTGAAACAGAATCTCCGTCAAGGGCGGCGCGCCTAACATCGCGGCCGCTGCCATCGGGCTTGTCCCATCACCAAGGGCGCCCCGCGCCGCGCTCGAATCGTCAACGTAATAACCGCTCTGGTATGCAAGTTGGTAGCTGCTTTGATTCAGTTTGACCTCAATTCTTCTGAACGCATCCCTGCGCGAGTCCTTGCTGCGCTTCGTCTCCGGCGGAATATAACTCAGCGTGTAATAGCTGGATCCATTCTCGACAATTTTTTGAACCGCCTGCTTGAAGCCGTTGCTATCCACGTACGCGCGTCCGCCTGTCTGGTCCGCGATCGCAGTCATCGAGGCATGTTCAAGCGAAGTCTGCGTGGCGAAGCTTTCGTTGTCTTTCGCGGGGGCGATAGCCGGTACGTTTATCGGCCTCTTGGACCCGCTATCCATGAAATTGGCGGATGCAACATAGCTTGCCTCCGCCGACGGCAACCCCATCAATCCTCGTGCGTCCACCGGATACACCGCAACGCGTGCCGCCGACATCAATCTGCTCGTCTCCGCGATCCGGTCCGCATAGTCACGCATCTCCTTAAGGGGATCCATATTGTTAGAGCCTGCCCGCTGTAACGAAGGCGGTATCGAGTTGTCGGGGCCCAGCCCAATCGGAAACGATCCTGAAAACCATATCAGGTTCTTGCGGCCGGGAACCTCGGCCAGATACCGCGCCAACTGATCGAAGGCGTCCAGCGTTAACTGCACGCGCTGGTCGGTTTCGAATGTTTTCAGGTCGGCAGCGAACTGCAGCATCTCGAGCACCTGCATCGTGGTTTCAGGATCGTCGCGATCGTTGTTGGCCAACAGCGCGGCCTGCGCTCCCATGGCGGTCGAGCCCTCTGTATCAGCACTCAGCAGCAAAGACGCCTGCGGATTTGCTTTTTCGCTCTCCATAGCCTTGGTGAGCCGCTCGGCATCTGTCGTGAACTCCGTCACCATGCGCAGCCGCGACGACAAGGTAAAGATCGCCAGCGAAGTTCCCGGCGGGATCGTGCCCAGATATTCGAGCATCTGGCGGCGCACCACCTGCTGATTACCCATTGGTGTATTCAATGCGTCCAGCAGCAAGACGTTCACCGTGCCCGTATCAGGAAAGCTCGGAGCGTTTGTGTAGGTGCTCGGCGGCAATGCCGCGGCCACGGCGGGGACCGCACTCTGCGCCGGCGCGTGCTCCTCAAAAGAATGGATGGCCTGCTCGCGCCCATTCTCAAAAACGTGGAAACGCCCGCGATCCAGCCCGTGCACAGCTCGATCATGATCGGTGACCACCACATCCACCAGCACAAGGTTTGATTTGGCGTGCAGGACTGTTTGCGTTGCCAGCGGCGCAGTGGATGAACCGGCTGTGGAAGCCGACTGCGTAGGCAAAGCTGAAGGAACATTTGCGGCCATCCCCGGCGCGAGCGGTGCGCTTGCGATCGGAGCTGCAGGCGTGGGCGACGCAGGCGAAGCAGAAGCGGCAGAACCGGCACCGGCGACCGTGGACGGAACATCCGCTCCGCCAGACACGGCCGGCGCGGCGGCAGAAGCCGTCGCGGCAGCATTTGGCTCGGCACCGGTTACTGTCGATGAAGGTGCAGGCGCAGATGCGGCAGAGGCTGGTTCTCCGCCAGCAGATGCAGGTGACGCGGCTCCCGGTGTCGACATCGTCCCCGGTTCGACAGTCGGAGCCCACGGTCCCGCTGGAGCCTGATCGCTCTTTTCCGTCCCACCGGTCAAGATGCGTGCTTCGGATCCAAACAAGTGATATTGCGTAAACGCTACATCGTTCAACTGCGTTTGCACCGTCACCGTCGAGTCCGGCAGCCCTGCTGCGGCGCCCGCAACCGGAACCTTCGAGTACGCTACGCCGTGCGTGGGACAGATATAGGTTCGGCTCCCGATCGTCACCAGCCCGTAATCCACCAGAATGGCGGTCTGCATCGTCTCGTACGGCGGCGGCAGATCTGCCGCCACGCTCATGCGCAGAATCTCGCCCGTCGCCGGGTCGATCGCGATCTCGCCATGGTAGCCAGGATAAACTTGATCGATCTTCGGTCCCGCCGGTATACCCACGAGGTAATTCGACTGATCCGCCGCCACAGAATAGTTGAAGACGGCCACGGGCTCACTTGCGCCCTGCTCCCAATGCGCCCATTTCACTTCGCCCCGCATGGCGTCTCCCATCACCACCTCGAGAATCGGCCCAAACTCGCCGCTGGTGGTTAAACCCGCCGCTGCTTGATCTTCTTTTCTTCCCTTTTCTGCGGCCGAGCTGTGCACTTCGTAGCCATCTTGATATCTCACCATCGTGCTGTAAGTCCCGGTGCTGCGCAATGATCGGTAGTCCGTCATCGTGACGGCCATTCCCGGCGCGCGCATCGCCCGCATGCCCCCCCCAATCGGCCTGTTGCCGCTTCGATAGACCGCTTCTTGAGAGGGCGTGTCCTCAAAGTGCGTCGTTTCCCTCGTCGCGTAGAAATTCGGCAGCCGCGTTATCGTCGTTTTGATGTATTCGACGGCGTGTTCCAGCATCTGCCGTTGTGTGTCCTCGTCCGGCGGCGGATCTCGAAGCACGTCGCTCTCGGGCGGAGTGAGAAAGGCCGACTCGTCGGCAAGTTTCATCAGCGTCTCGCGCGTGCGGCTCCCAGGGAGCTCCGTTTCCCAGCGTGTCAGTCGCGCCAGGCTTACCCGCTCCGTAAGCTGGATTTCTTCAAGCTCCCCCGCCACTTTTCCATCCGGCTTGCCGTGAAGCTTGAACAGCAATTGCTCGACCTGATCGATGGACATGGTTTTAGCCGCCATTGCCGGCCAGGCAATACCCCAGAGAAGCAGCAGTATTGCGTATTTCCGCATTCAGCTCTTTTCCCTCCAGCCGCGGGACAAGTATAGACGCTTTCTAATTACCGCTGCCGCACTCTCACCCAAACCCTAGGACAATCCCGGCGTCTAATCCACCAAAGCCGCGCTTTGCCGCGCAGGTATACTGAACGCAGGCGATCCCCGGGTTCTCTTCCCGGAACCACAGACCCCGCTTCAGGGGCGCTCTCGAGCCGGTTACTTTTCCCTGGATTCCCGGTCGTATTGATTTTCCCCGGGGGAAGGAAGTGCATGGGAACACTGCTGGAGTCCATCCATTCTCCCGCCGACCTCAAACGCCTCGACAACGCGCAAATGGCCTCGCTTGCCGAGGAGATACGCACCTTCCTCATCCAGACACTTTCAAAAACAGGCGGTCATCTCGGCCCCAATCTAGGTGTCGTCGAGCTTACCCTCGCCCTGCACGCCGTCTTCTCTACGCCTGAAGACAAGATTCTCTTCGACGTTAGCCATCAGGCCTATATTCACAAGATCCTCACCGGCCGCCTCGACCGCTTTGAAACCATACGCCAGCCGGGCGGTCTCAACGGATTCATGCTGCGCACGGAAAGCGAGCACGACTGCTATGGCGCGGGCCACGCCGGAACCGCGCTCTCCGCCGCTCTGGGTATGGCCGTGGCTCGCGACCTCGCCGGTGGTCACGAGAATGTGATCGCCGTCGCAGGCGACGCCGCCTTCACCAACGGCATCACCTTTGAGGCGCTCAACAACATCGCCGTCCAAACCAAGCGCATGATCGTGGTCCTCAACGACAACGAGTGGTCCATCGACCGCAACGTTGGCGCCGTGGCCCGCTATTTCCACCGGATCGTGACCAACGAGCACTACCAGCACATGCACGATCGCGCCACGCGTCTCATTGAGCGCTTCGGCGGCAAAACCGCGATCAAAGTCGTTCGCCGCGCCGAGGAAGCCGCCAAAAGCATGTTGTGGCCGTCCATCCTCTTTGAGGAGTTTGGTCTCGAGTATTTCGGCCCCATCGACGGACACAACCTTCCGCTGCTGGTCGAGACCTTCAAATTCCTCAAGTCCCTCGACCACCCCGTCCTGCTCCACATCCTCACGCAAAAAGGCCGCGGCTTTCAGCCGGCTCTCGACGGCCAGAAGAAGTTTCACGGCCTGGGGCCTTACGACCCTGAGACCGGCAAGACTCCCGATGGCTCGGCCACTTATGCCGAGGTCTTCGCCAATACCCTTGCCGATCTCGCCGCGAAAGACCCGCGCATCGTCGCCATTACCGCGGCAATGCCCAACGGCACCGGCCTCGATCACTTTCGGCCCCGCCACCCCAAACGCTATTTCAACGTCGGCATCGCCGAGGAGCACGCCGTCGTCTTTGCTGCGGGAATGGCCACACGCGGATATCGCCCCGTCTGCGCCATCTACTCCACATTTCTGCAACGCGCCTTCGATCCCGTCGTCCACGACGTGTGTTTGCAAAAGCTCCCGGTGCTCTTTTGCATGGACCGCGCCGGGCTCTCCGGCGACGACGGCCCCACGCATCACGGCCTGTTCGACATCGCTTATCTGCGAAGCATTCCCGAGATCGTCCTGATGGCGCCGAAGGACGAAGACGAGCTGGCCGATATGCTCAAAACTGCGATCGACCTGCCGGGCCCCAGCGCAATCCGCTATCCGCGCGGCACCGTCGCCGGCGTGACCCGCAAGTCCGAGCCGCAATCACTCCCCGTCGGCAAGGCAGAAGTCCTTTCCGACGGCTCCGATGTCGCCATCATAGGTCTCGGCCCCATGATCACGATGGCGCAGTCGCTGGCTGCAACGCTCGAGGCCGACGGCCACTCCGCCGCCGTCATCAATCCCCGCTTCATCAAGCCGCTCGACCGCGAAGTTCTCTCGCGCTATGCCTCGCGCGTGACCGCTTTCGTCACTTTCGAGGATCACGCCAAAATGGGCGGTTTCGGCACCGCTGTCGTTGAAGCTCTCGACGAGATGGGTCTATCCATTCCCGTCGTCCGCATCGGCTGGCCCGATCAGTTCATCGAACACGGCAAAGTCGATGCACTCCGCGCCCGCTACGGACTTTCTGTCGAAGCAGCTCTGGCCCAGGTTCTGCCGCTCCTCACGCGCCGCCGCCGTCCCACTCTCGTCGCCTCCTGAGCCAAATCCGTCCCAACGGCTGAAGTAGCAGGAACTGCGCTTCCGCTCTCGTCGTCCTTGCAGCCGAAGTCGGCTGCACGCTGACTCGCGGGCATTCCGCTCGGCCCGCAGACTGAATTCAAGACGGGATATCCACCGGAATCTCTAAGGATTCTCTCAGAGCAGCCGATGAGAGAAATATCATGAGTCCTTTCTGGTACAGCGGTTCCAGAATTGCTCTACAGCGGAGCCGCAGCCCGGTCTCGGGAGAGGCGCAATGTTCGTGAGAGACTCGCTTCTGCTATTCGCTTTGGGCATTCTGGCGTCGGCACTCGCAGCCAGATCCCTCGCTGCGGCGACTGCCAGCGCCCCAATCAGTGTCACCGCAACGGTTCAGGCCTCTTGTCTGGTCTCCGCCACTGCCACGGCCTTCAGAACCTACGAAGCGACACCGAACCTGGCATCCGCTGTCTCCATCGCCTGCAGCAACTCCATCCCTTACGTGGTCACCCTCAGCGGAACACCGGCGCTCGCCGCGAGCAGGGGCCTTCGAGAGACGAACCACTCCGACTTTGTTTTGCTGGGCTATGCACCCGGTCCAAATATCCGAGGCATTGCCAACTGGGGTCAAGGCTTGAGCACCAGTGCGGCGTCTGGGTTTGGCAGCGGCGCTGCTTCGGAACTTTCCGTTCTTGGCCAGCGTTCCGCGGCGCGGAATTCTACCGCCGCCGCATTTGCCGATACGTTGATTGTCGTAGTGACTTATTAGGCAATAGCACCTGATCCCGCCCACGGCGGAAGCGCAACAACGATCGTTACCAGACTTTGATCGATCACATTCCCGCGATCGGCAGCTTTGCGCCCCACTTTCCTCGCCCGCATTGATTCAACTACCTATTTATTACTTTGGTACATACGGCGGGATGACCGAATGGTGCTATTGAAGCCATTTTTCGCAACAGATATTGTCCCATTAACGCTCAATGACAGATTGTCGGGCGAGGGCATCGCTGAATAACTGCCCGCGCTTGCGCATTCATCGTTCTTGCGAGCAAGTATGCAACGAACACGGGAGAACTGTGTTCGATCCTCGGCGGCAAATGAAGACAGAGCCTGTTGGCATTCATACCACTCTGATTCAGAAAGCCTGATTCAGATAAGAACTGATCCCGTCCGACTCCTCCTCGAACGGCCGTCGATTTCACTTTCAAACGATTCATGGATCAGGAGTAAGTGTCATGAAGTTCTCAAATCCCCTAAAATACACACTGCCCGCTGCCGTTCTTGTATTTCTGGCGCTGGGTCTGACCCCCACATCCGCCGTCGCGCAAACGAATCCGGCAACCACCACGTTTAACGTTACCGCGACGGTACTCAAAGACTGCATCGTCTCCGCCACCGCTCTGCCATTCGGAAACTACACCGGAGCGGTGGTCAACGCTAGTTCCACTGTCACGGTTACCTGCACCAGCGGCACGACGTACACAGTCGGCCTCAACCAAGGGTTGACGACCGGCGCAACAGTAACAACCAGGCAAATGGGCATTACCCAGCCCGCTGGCGGGCTGAACTATTCGCTGTTGACGACTTCCTATTCGGGTGCCAACTGGGGTAATACCAGCGGCAGTTGGGTAAGCGGCACGGGCAACGGCGCGGCCCAACCACTCACGGTATACGGCGTACTTCCGGCGGCACAGTATGTCCCACCAGGTTCCTACACCGACACGATTACTGCTACCGTCACTTACTGATTGTTTGCAACATTTGCATTTGGGATCCTCATGACTTTGCGAAACTCATTCCGTCGAATGGCGGCGGCCTTGGCGTACGCCGGCGCAGCCGTCATTCTCATTTTCGCGGGCCCAGAGGCCAGCGCGCAGGCGCTGTCGGTTCTGCCTGTCAACATTTTCTTTTCGCCCGGACAAAAGGCTTCGTCCCTGATTGTGACCAATGCCGGGACGACCGAGACCGCGATTCAGATTCGCGCCTTCGCCTGGGCTCAGACGGATGGCACCGATCAGCTCACGGACACAGATGCAGTGGTACTGAGTCCTCCGATCGCCACGATCGCACCCGGTGCGTCACAAGTGATCCGGCTCATTCTCCGGCAACTGCCGCAGGGCCGTGAGGCAACCTACCGCATTCTCGTCGACCAGATTCCACCTCCGGCCGAGCCAGGGATCGTGCATATGGTCCTACGCATGTCGATTCCTATATTCGCCGAGCCGTCGACGCGCGCGGTTCCACATGTGCAGTTTCATCTGGAAGTCGATTCCGGAAAGCTCGTCCTCGTTGGAATCAACGTTGGCCTTAGCCACGAAGTCATCCACGATATCGTGCTGACGGCCGGCGATGGACGCAAGCTGAAGGAAGAGTCCGGCGCAACGCCCTACATTCTCGCCGGCGTCACTCGGCGTTGGCCCATCGTCGCGCAAGGCGCTCTGCCGCTGCCAGGCGAGATTCTGCAGTTGACAGCCCTCACGGACGCCGGCGTGATCCAGCAGCAGGTCGGCTTCGTCACGGCACCATGATCGTTGAGGTGCAATGGCTAAGTGGCTCGGCGGTGCTGAGATCGTTTTCCTTATGATGGCCGGCCTGCCGCAATTGGCCGCAGCCACCGGCCCAGCCGTCTCCTCAACGGCCCCCGCAGAGAGCCCGGCGGTTACCGGCCAATTTGCAGGTTCGGCTACCAGCCCAGCCAGCGACGAAACCTTGTACCTGGACGTTCAGGTCAACGGTCATTCCGTCGGAAAGATTGGCGAATTCACGTTGCGCCACGGTGCATTGTGGGCGCGACCTGAAGAACTGCGCGATCTCGGTTTCCGCGTTCCTGTCTCTCGCGCCTCTGAAACCGGAGGTCTCGTTGGCCTGTCTGACTTGCCCGGACTTAATTGGATTCTCGACGCCAAAAACCAGGTTCTTCAAGTGACCGCCGTCGACAGTGCCCTGCTGCCGGCATTGTTGCAACCCATGGGAAGAGAACCGGCTGGAAGCCGCCGCGTCATCGAGAGCGGAACCGGCGTGACGCTCAACTACGACACCGTCGGAACTTTCTCTGGTGGCCAGATGGGCGGCAGCGGATCCTTCGAGACGAGAGCCTTCTCGCTTTGGGGAATCGTGAGCTCGGACTGGCTCGCCTATGCCGGCGCGGGCTCGCCCGCCCCCGGCGCAACCACCGCCATTCGCCTTGATTCGTCCTACACTTTTGCTGATGTCAACTCCCTGCGCCGCTATAGTCTGGGCGATTTCATCAACGGCGGCCTTTCCTGGACCCGTCCCGTTCACCTTGAGGGTATCCAGATCAACTCCGATTTCAGCATGCGCCCCGATCTTGTCACGTTCCCAGTGCCCACGATCACCGGCTCGGCCGCGGTTCCGTCCACCGTCAACGTGCTCACGGACGGCAATCTCGCAGCTTCCAGTCAGATAGCCCCCGGACCCTTCGAGGTTCCGCAGCTTCCGGTGGTCGAGGGCGCAGGCACCATCTCCATGACGGTAACGGATGCCATGGGACAACAAGTCACTGTGACGCAACCTTTCTACGCCAGCTCCACAATGCTGGCCAAGGGCCTACAGACCTTCGCTTTGCAGGCTGGCCTGGTTCGGCGCTATTGGGGCACAATCAGCGACAACTACGGAAAGCTGGCCGGGACCGCCGTCTTTCGGCGCGGTCTGACGCAGAAGTTCACGATCGAAAGCAGTATTGAAGGCACCCAAGGTGCGTTCATGGCGGGCGTGGGCGGGGTGGCGCAGATCGGCAATCTCGGCGTGGTCAACTTTTCGGTCGCGCCCAGCTTCGGCTCTGGCCAAGCCGGTGCGCAGTACTCCGCCGGGGCTCAGCGCATCGGTAGAATCTTCAGCCTGGGTGCCTCCGCGATCATGGCCGATCGCAACTACCGCGATGTGGCGTCCGAAAACGGAGACGGCGTCCCGCGCAAGCAGCTCAGCGCCTTCACCGGCTTGTCTCTCAAGCGATTTGGCTCCGGTGGCTTGGCCTATGCCGCGGTCAACATGGACCCCTCACCGGTGCCGCTCCAGCAAAATGCCAACCCAGCCCAGCACTCGCAGATCGTGTCCGCGAACTATTCGCTCCAGATCCACCACGTTTTTCTCTTCGCTACGGAGTTTCGCGATCTTGTGAACAAAGGCAGCAGCGGCCTACAGATTGGCCTGACCATCCCGTTCGGCAGACGCAATTCGATTACCGCCAGCGGAGGTTCGGACGGTTCGGCTCAGATCGATGTGCAACAGCCGGCGCCAATAGTTGGTAACTGGGGCTACCAGGCCTATATCTCCGCCGGCGATTCGAATCACGTATTCGCCCAGGGACAATACAAGTCGCCCGTAGGCTTGTTCACGGCCGGAATCGACAGCGACAGCGGGGTGACGACTCTGCGCCTGGAAACTCAAGGCGCATTCTCGCTCGTCGATGGGGAGCTGTTCCCTTCGAACACCATCTACGACAGCTTCGCCGTTGTCGACACGGGTCCCATGGCCCACGTGCACGTTCTGCAGGAGAACCGCGACGTCGGCAGTACCAACTCCTCGGGGCGTCTGCTTGTGCCGGACATGCGTGCATTCGACCTGAACCAGATCGCCATTGCTCCCACCGATATTCCGCCGGACGTCACAGTTGACGTCGCCTCGCGCGAGGTGCGCCCTCAGGATCGCTCCGGCGTTGTGCTCAAGTTCCCGATTAAATTCAGTCACGGCGCATTGCTGCGATTGGTCGATAAGGCAGGAGATGCAGTCCCGCTGGGCAGTACAGCGACCCTGCGGGCCACCGGCGTCGTCGTCCCGGTTGGTTACGACGGAGACGCCTACGTTGAGGATCTCAGTCCCCACAACCAACTTGCTGTCGAGTTCCCCGACGGGCGGCGCTGCATGGCCGCGTTCGATTACGCACCAGTAACCGGAGAAATCCCCTCTATTGGTCCGCTTCGCTGCCTGGAGAAAGAGCCATGATGCGAAGATTCGCCTATGCCGTGCCGCTCCTGCTCGCTTGTGTGGCCCATTCGGCCGCGGCGGCAAACTCCTGTTCAGCGTACGCCTCGGGCATTGCATTCGGTAATTACTATGGCAGTGTCGTAGATATTACCGGCACGGTCACGGTCACCTGCACCAGCGGCCAGGCCTATGACGTTGCCCTCAACGCAGGGTTGGCGAGCGGCGCGACCGTCACCGCCCGGTCGATGCAGAATGGCTCGGCTCTGTTGGGCTACCAAATGTTCAGCAACGCCGGCCGCACCACCAACTGGGGCAACTCCTCCAGTACCGGTTGGGTGGCCGGCACCGGCAACGGCAGCGCCCAAGCCTATACCATCTACGCGCAGATTCCGGCCGGGGAGACTGCCGCATTGGAAACTTACACCGATACGATCACCGCTTCCATATCAGGTACCGGCATCACCACCGCCACCGCTCAGTTCAGCGTCACTGCGACAGGCGTGAAAGACTGCACGGCTTCGGCGACCAATCTCGCCTTCGGCAATTACACCGGCGCGGTCAACAACTCCACGTCCACGATCTCTGTCACTTGCACCAGTGGCACCACATACACTGTCGGCCTGAATGCTGGTACGGCGACCGGCGCCACCGTGACCAGCCGCAGTATGACTGGCCCTGGCTCGGCATTGCTGAAATACAGCCTTTTTAATAATTCTGGCCGCACCACCAACTGGGGCAACACCTCTGCCACCAACTGGGTGAGCGGAACAGGCAGCGGGTCCGCCCAGGCGCTCACCGTTTACGGCCAGGTTCCGGCGAAACAGTACGTCACACCGGGGAGTTATACCGACACGATTACAGTTTCTGTCACCTACTAATCTCTAATTCCTGCGCCCCGCCGTTTATCCTCCTCAATATGTCCCACCCCATCAACTTGCCGCGCTGGCCGTTTCATTGGCCCCGCCGCTGGCTGCTCTGGATCGCCGCGGGCTTGGCCCTGCGCCTACTTTTCATCTGGTTCCCGCGACCCGGCGACGATGACACCCTGGATTACCTCCAGTTGGGCCACAATCTGTTGCACTACGGCATTTACGGCATGGGCTCCGGCGCCGATCTTTCTCCCACCACTTATCGCCTGCCCGCCTATCCCATCTTTCTCGCCACGTTCGAGTTTCTTTTCGCGCGCTTCTGGCCCAACACCTGGCTAAATGCCGTTTTTCTCTTCCAGACCATCGTCGATCTCGCCGCCGGCCTGCTGCTTGCGGCCTTTGCGCGACGCCATCTCTCCGATCGCGCCGCCGAGTTCGCGCTCGCGCTGGCCATGCTCTGCCCTTTTACCGCTGCCTATGCAGGAATCGCGATGACTGAGTGCTTTTCAGTCTTCGCGATTGCTCTCGGTCTCTATGCAGCCGGCCGCGCCCTCGCCGCTCAGGCCGGAGGAAGCCGCGACTTCCCCGCGCTGATCCTGGCCGGCCTCGCTTCGGCTCTCGCCGCGCTTCTGCGTCCCGACGGCATTCTCCTCTTCGCATCCATCGGATTGGCTTTGTCCCTCCACTCTCTTCGCACGCGGCCCGGTACCAAACCGACCCGCCGGCTTCTCCAGCGTAACCTCGCCACCCTTTTCATTTTCTGCGCCGCCGCTCTGCTCCCTCTCGTCCCCTGGACCGTGCGCAACTGGATGGACTTCCATGTCTTTCAGCCGCTCGCGCCGCGTTACGCCGATCCCGGCGAGCCGTCGATTGCCGGTGCGCGCCGCTGGCTCCGCACCTGGACCATCGAGTACGTGAACACCGCCAACGTATGCTGGAACTTCCCCGGGGATACCATCGATCTCGCCGACATTCCCGCGCGCGCCTTTGACTCCCCGCAGCAGCGCGAGCAAACCCTTGCGCTCATCGCCAAGTACAACCAAACCGAAACGCTGCCGCCTTCGCTCGACGCCCGCTTCGGTGCACTGGCCGATCAGCGTATTCACGACCAGCCATTCCGCTACTACGTCACTCTTCCCCTGCTGCGCGACGCCGACATGCTGCTTCGTCCCAGAACTATTGAGTACGACCTCGATGTTTTCTGGTGGCGCTGGAGCGACCACCCTGCCCAATCCGCATGGGCAATCTTCCTCGGCCTCATCAATCTCTTCTACGTTGCCGCTGCCGCCTGGGCTTTCCTCCGCCGCCGGGTTCCCTGGCCCTGGATGCTGGGCTCTTATCTGATTCTGCGATTCATCGTCCTCGGCGCCATGGAGAATCCTGAACCGCGATACACCATTCAGTGTTTCCCCGTCTTGATCGTCGCCGCTGCGGCCGCACTCACCCAGTCCCACTCGCTGGCTCGCCGGCTTGGCGGCTCATCGATTCGCGAACTCCGCTAACCCCGCTGTCTTTGCCCCTTTGTGCGACAATCCTCTTACGACTGTCACTTCCATGCGACTGCTTCACTTTTTCCCGGGTCTGCTCGTGATCGGTTGCGCTCTGGCCTCGGTTCCGGCTCAATCTCAACCGGAGCCCCCGCCGACCTCTGTACCGCTGGTTCTTGTCGGCGGCACCGTCGTCAACGTCACCGCCTGGGGCAACTCGGCACGCGACATTGCCGGAGCAATTGTCGTCATCCGCGACGGCCGAATTACTGACGTTGGCTTGCCCGACCAGGTTTCCATCCCCAAAGACGCCCGCATCATCGACTGCACCGGCAAATTCCTCATCCCCGGACTCATCGACGGCTTTGCCGGGATGAACTCCCAGGCCCAGGCCAACGCCAACCTCTACATGGGCGTGACCACCGTCGTGGCCCGCGCCGACTCGGAACATGGCTTCATCGACACCGGCGCTCAGCCCAGCCCGCACATCTATCCCATCGACACGATTGGTGTTACCGACAACTGGAGCCTGCTGGCTCGCCATCCCGAGTGGGTCTCGAAGCTCCGCGAGGGCGCACATCCCGCCGAGCTCAACCCGCAGGACACCGCGCGTCAGATGGTCGATACATCTCATATTGGCACGCGCGTGCTTATCCTCACTGCCCATATCACCGCCGCCAACGCGCAGTGGATCATTGCACACGCGCACGAAATGGGTCTCGTCACCTACGGCCAGTTTGTTTCCACGCCCAACCGCGTCGGCGATGAAGCGGGCGTTGATGCGCTCGTTCAAATGGACCACTACGATCTTGGCGTCATTCCCGACGAGCTCCAGCGCCCACTCGTCGACGACCCCGACGGCCCCTCCGCCGACACTGCTTACGACTACTCAGAGCGCATTCCGCCCACCGACGCCCGTCTGCGCGACTACGCGCACTTCCTTGCCACGCACCACGCCGCTCTCATGCCCGCCTTCAGCCTCTATTACGTTGAGCTCCCGGGCCATCGCGATCTCTGGCGGGAGCCTGCCGCGGCTCTTCTCGATCCTGGCCGCATGTTCCATCCGACAGACCCCTCCACCGGCGAAATGATGTTCCCTCTCCCCACCTGGTCACGGCATCTTCCCGCCGCAGCGCAGCGCTGGATGGAAACAGATCTGCAAAAAAAGGCCAGTCAGACCGCCCTTCGCCTCTGGCATATTAACCAGACCATCTTCTCCGCCTTCCCTCACTACCTCGCCGGCTCTGGCGCTGACGCCATGGGCACCATGCCCGGCGTCTCGCTTCACACCGAGCTTGAGCTACTCGTTCGTCTCGGCCTCTCGCCGCGCGAGGCACTGGCTGCGGCCACCAACAACTATTCCCTGCAATTCAGCTGGAACGAGCTTGGCCTCATCGCTCCGGGGCGCCGCGCCGATATCCTCGTCGTCGACGCCGACCCTACCATCAACATCTGGAACGCCCGCCGCATCTCCGCCATCATTTTTGACGGCGAACCGCTCGACCGCAACACACTTCTCCAGCTCGGAAGGTAGCTGCGCCCGCTTGTTGAACTGCCCGCTCCGTCAACTCCGCCGCCCCTTGATCATTTACCCTTGAGTCAAGCACCCTTCCCCGCCAATATGCCTCGCTTCTCGTTCCTAACCCGCCACGACGGCCAGCGCCGCGATCGCCTGCTGCTCCTCATCGCGGTCTATAAGTTTCTCCACGCACTGTTCTTCATTGGCATCGGCATAGGAGCTCATCGCCTCCTTCACAAAGACCTCGCCGATCAGATTGACCTCTTCGCTCGCCATCTCCACTTCAATCCGGAGTCGCGACTGGTCACCTTCCTCCTTGAAAAAGCCTCCCTCGTCAACGATCCCTTCCTGCGCCGCATCGGCTTCGTTGCTTTTTCCTATGCCGCAATCACCATGGTCGAAGGCATCGGCCTTTACCTCGAGAAAGCCTGGGGCGAGTTCCTCACCCTCGCCATCACCGCTTCCTTCCTGCCCTGGGAGCTCTTCGAGATCTTTCGCCATATCTCATGGATTCGCGTCGGCCTGTTCGCCATCAACAT
Organism: uncultured Acidobacteriaceae bacterium; assembly: GCA_963823805.1. GTDB lineage: Bacteria > Acidobacteriota > Terriglobia > Terriglobales > Acidobacteriaceae > Telmatobacter. Next base: position 1,848,166 of record CAWGMW010000001.1, read on the forward strand.
CCTCGTCTTCGTCTATCTATTGAATCTGGTCCTGACTCGTGCCCGGCAGCGCGCCCGCTCCAGGAAGAAAACCGGCGCCTGAGGGCGCGCGAAACTTAGTCCATTCCGCTCCACCTGCCCACTCGAATCGGCTTTCTCGATCTCTGTTCTCTGCTCTCTGACCCCACTCTTCGCTTTTTGTTCCCCTATCATAGACACAGACGGCTGTCCAGACGGGGAATCACACCAGTAAACCCCATATCTTGTGGTCACTTTGAATTGCTGTTCTATTAGTCGACGTTTCCGCAAAGCGCCTGGTTTTCCTGCAGTTTCCACCGATTTTTTGCTTGGCGGAGAGGAACTTCAGGGGTACTATCGACCGAGATGGAACATTTTGGAGTCAGATGGAGTCCTATGGAATCAATCCATAACCCCTCTTTCCTCCTAAGTTTACTCCCAATCCATCTGGGGGGACGGGAATCCGGATGCCAATCCGACTGGGGAACCAGTCTGGCTAACCCGGAAGGGCTCTTAAGGGAATTTGCGTCGCGGTACTCGAATGTTCGTCGCCGCGAAAGACAAACGAGGACGGAAGATGTTTCGCGGCAATCATCCAGCGAAGATCGAGGAAAACGGGCGGCTCAAGCTGCCGGTCCCGTTTAAGCAGTTGCTGGACGCCGCGAATGTGACCGACCTCTATGTGACCAGCGAAGACGGCAAACGCGCCCAGATTTGGCCGCTTGGCGAGTGGGAAAAGATCGAAGCTCAACTGGCGAAACATAGCACGATGAACGACTCAGTAATGAGGTACCTCGATTTGACCAGCTATTACGGTCAACAAGTAAAGATGGACGCCCAGGGACGGATTATGCTGCCGCAGATCCTGCGCGCCACGGCCATGCTGGAGGGCGATCTCGCCGTCATGGGGAAGATCACTCACCTCGAGGTGGTTAACCGCTCGGCTTTTGAAAAGGATCTGCCCGCAAGCAACTTTACCTCGGACGATCGCAGACAGGTGGGCGGGATTCTGGCCGAGGGGAGCAAATCGTAAGCCCCTCAGGGGGGCGCGCATGACGCAGCAAAAAGCACGCCATGTGCCCGTTCTTTTTGAAGTCGTAATGGAGTTTATCCGCGTGCGGCCCGGCGGCACTTACGTCGACTGCACGTTGGGCCTGGCGGGACATGCCGAAGGCATCGTCAGGCAACTGGGATCGACGGGGCACTTCATTGGTTTTGACCGCGATCCCGAGGCGCTTGAGTTGGCAAAGGCAAGGCTGGCGCAAGTTTCCGATGAGCTTGGCAGCCGGGCGCCGCAAATGACTTTGATCGGCGAAGCATTCAGCACGATCGCCGAGCACGTAAAGCCGGCTTCAGTGGACGGATTGCTGGCCGACTTTGGCGCAAGCAGCCTGCATTTCGATGAGGCGCGCAGAGGGTTTAGTTTTCAGGCGGATGGGCCGCTGGATATGCGAATGGACACGCGATCCCAGCCTACCGCCGAACAAGTGGTGAATGAGATGAGCGAGCGCGAGCTGGCAAATCTCATTTACGAATACGGTGAGGAAAGGAGGTCGCGGACAGTCGCCAGAGCCATTGTGCGGGGGCGGCCGGTTACATCAACGGCGCAATTAGCCAAGATCGTAGCCTCAGCCGTCCCGCCAATGAAACATATTCACCCGGCTACCAGAACCTTTCAGGCGCTGCGTATCTTCGTCAATCAGGAATTGCAAGAAATCCGGGCTTTGTTTGAGGCCGCACCAATTTTGCTTAAGCCCTCCGCACGGCTCGTCGTCATCAGTTTTCATTCATTGGAAGATCGCATCGCGAAAGACAGCATCCGGGAAGGCGCGCAGAAGGGAATCTGGAATGTTTTGACCAGAAAGCCCGTCACTGCGAAGGAAGAAGAGATCAACCGCAACCCGCGCTCGCGCAGCGCCAAGCTGAGAGCAGCGGAACGGCAATAGGCCGGCAGAGCGAGGAGAACGAAGATGGCGGCATGTGCAACAACCTATTTCGAAACTGGCCGCGCCTGGAGCGCGCGGATCAACGAGCATAACGCCGCGATGATGGCGCAGCAGGCCCAGCGCCGCCGCCGCGTGCGCACTCCGGAATTCTATTTCGTGAAGCAATTTGACAACACCCGCCTCGTCAAGGCCTCCGATCCCGTTCGCGTCCGCGAGATGCGTGTCTTTTCCGCCGCCGTGGTTGTGCTCTTCTCACTGGTCATGATCTACGGGTTGCAGCACTTCTACGCCATCGAAAGCAGCTACAGCGTCGAGAGCGAAAAGCAAATGCTCAACCAGTTACGCGAAGAGAATCGCCAATTGCGTCTTAACGAAGCCGAGCTCACTCAGCCCGGTCGCATCGATCAAATGGCGCGCCAGCTTGGCTTGGCCGAGCCCCAACCGGGACAGGTTGTGTACTCCGATGCCCGGCCGGCCTCTGCCGGACCCACGCTTGCTCAGGTCGCTTCTCCAGCGCCCCCGGCTCAGTAAAACCAGGCAATCGGACCCAATCGACATGACGGCAGCCGTACCATCCATTCGCAGCCGTACCCAAACACCTAGAGGCGTGCCCCTCAAGCGGGCGCGCTTCTTTTTGATCTGCCTCTTCTTCGTCGTGTGGGCCTGCGCCATTGCAGGCCGGCTGTTCTGGCTGCAGATCGTGCGTCACCAGGACTTCGTGGAGCGCGCGGCCAAGCAGCAGCAGCGCACCTTTGAAGTGGCTCCGCGGCGCGGCGTCCTGTACGATCGCAATCTTCGCGAGCTGGCCATGACCATCCTGGTGCCGTCGATCTATGCTGATCCCACGCAGATCGCCGACAAGCAGGCCGCCGCGCGCACGCTCGCGGCGCTGGTCCACACTGACCCGGAAGACGGCTTGACCACTGAGGCTCAAATCGTTGCTCGGCTCAATGAAGGTCGCAACTTCGCCTGGATTGCGCGGCGCGTGACCCCGCAAGTTGCTGCCGGCGTCAAAGCCCTCAACATGAAGGGCATCTATTTCCAGCAGGAATTTGCGCGCTTCTACCCCGACAATCAGCTCGCCGCGCAAGTTCTGGGTTACGTTGGAACCGATGACGACGGCCTGGGCGGCCTTGAAGAAAAGTTCGACAGTGATCTGCACGGACGCCCGGGCCTCATGTACACGGCCATGGACGCGCGCCGCAAAATCCTCGGCTCAAGCGAGCACGATCCCGAACCTGGGCGAAACTTTGTTCTTACCATCGACGAAAACATTCAGTTCATGGCCGAGCGAGCGCTCGACCACGCCATGCAGAAGACGCAGGCTCTGAACGGCACCGTGGTCGTGCAGGATGCGCATACAGGGCAGATTCTCGCCCTCGCCATCCGCCCCACTTTCAACCCCAACAAGATTCGCGACACCACGCCCGATCTGCTGCGCGACCACGCCGTCAGCGATGTATATGAACCGGGCTCCGTCTTCAAGCTCGTCACCTACTCCGCCGCGCTCGATCAGCAGGTGACCACGCCTGACGACATGATCGACTGCCAGGGCGGCAAGATCACCCTTGCCGGCCGTGTGATTCACGACAATCAAGGTGACCACTTCGGCGTAATTCCGGTTCACAAAGCGCTGGAGGAATCGAGCGATGTCGCCGCAATCAAGCTTGCTCTCAAGGTCGGCCCGGACCGCTTTTACCAATACATCCGGAGCTTCGGCTTTGGGACGCGATCGAACGTTGAGCTGCCCGGCGAGACGCGTGGTCTGTTGCGCCCCCCCGCTAAGTGGAATGGTTCCTCCATCGGTTCCATCGCCATCGGCCAGGAAGTTGCGGTCACGCCTCTGCAACTGGTCACCATGGTCTCCACCATTGCCAACGGCGGCACCTATCTGCCGCCACACATCCTGATGCAAGACGAGCCTGCACCTGCGGGTTCATCCGCCGAAAAGATTGATGCGTCCCAGCCGGCGCCGGAATTCGTGGCCAGCCCGGTCAGAACGGGCGAAGATCTTCCGAGCCCTCTCCCGCCCGGTGCGCATCGCGTGATCAGCACGATGGCCGCCGCCGAGATGCGCAAGATGATGGAGGGCGTCGTCCTGTTTGGAACCGGAAAGTCGGCGCAACTCGACGGTTATTCCTCCGCCGGCAAGACCGGTACCGCGCAGAAGATCGATCCAGTCACGCATACCTATTCGAAGACTATGCACATCGCTTCGTTCGCGGGCTTCGCTCCAGTGAACGATCCGGCCATCTCGGTGGCAGTGGTTATCGATTCGCCCAAAGGCGCCTACTACGGCGCCAACGTCTCCGCGCCGGTCTTCGCCGAAGTTGCGCAGCAGGTCCTCGAATATCTCGGCGTGCAGCACGACATCGACGTACGCCCCGTCGATCTGGCTTCAATGAAGGACGCACCGATCAAAGAGGACGATGCTCCTGCGCAAAGCGAAAACATCCAGGCTCTCTACGAGGCCGCCAACGATTTACCCAGCGACGACCCGCTTCGCTCTCCGCCTGTTTCGAATGCCAAAGCGGCTGCACCGGCTCCATCCGTATCTATGCTGGCCGAGAATTCGCCCGCACCCGCGAAAACGGGCGCTCCAGCTCAGTCTTCCCCCACCGCATCCGCCGCATTGCCTCGACATCCATCAAAACGGCCCTCGTCACCGCCCGCGAACACGGTGGTGATCGCCGATGCTCAGCAGTTGCGCGTGCCGTCCCTGATCGGACTGCCCATGCGCGAGATTATCGAGCAGGCAGGCAGCTCCGGCCTTGAAGTCGAGATTGCAGGCAACGGAATCGCGCGTGAGCAGGCCCCCGCGGCCGGCACCATGGTCCCACCCGGAACAAAGATTGTTGTCCGCTGCCAACGCTGATTGCGATAAGCTCTCATCGTGAGCGGCTCAACTTGGCACCCATTGGATGACGGCGCGACCCTCGGCCAGACCGGCTCAGAGGAAGGAATGATTGTTCGCGACGAAGAACATTCCCTTGGTGCCCGAATCACTCTCGAAAGGGCCGCCAGCGTCGCGCCATTCGCTATCACCTGTGGCATCTACGGTTGGATGATGCACACGCGCTTCTTCAGCACTGAAGCAGAGGCAGAGGCACAGTACGACCTGATGAAGACAGGAATGTCGGCGCTGCTTGAAAAGGCCGAGCTGGCGGCCGATATCGACGGCGGCCGACACGTTCTGATGGAAGGCGTGACCAGGTTCGTGGGAACCTACCCTTGAGTTCTTGCGCGCGGGCTGTCATCCGGCCTGCTCCGGTCCTGCGGCACAATCTACAATCAACCTCGGGATGAAGTGGAACGATCTCATTTCCGAAGTCGCATCAATCGGCTCAGCCGGCAGCTCCGTCTCGCCCATTACTTGCGTCGAGTACGATTCGCGCCGTGTGCGGCACGGCGCCGTGTTCGTAGCCATGAAAGGCGGCTCGACGGATGGCAATCGTTTTGTCGAGAAGGCCATCGCCGCCGGAGCGCTGGGCATCGTTACAGACTCCGCTCAAACTTTCGATCACCTGATCGTCTACCAGGCTGGCCTGCCCACTCTTCATGTCGAACACGGACGGCGCGCGCTAGCTCAGGCTTCCGCCGCATTTTTCGGCCATCCCGAGCGCTCGCTCGCCGTCACCGGAATTACCGGCACGAACGGCAAGACCACCACCGCATTCCTCACCGAATCGCTTCTTAACTCCGCTGCGCGCTCGAGCATTCTCGTCGGCACCATTGAGGTTCATGTCGCAGGTGAGGTGCGCCCTTCAATTCACACCACGCCGGAGTCGCGCGATCTCTTCGAATTGATGGCCGAAGGTGTTGCGCGTGGCGCGGATGAACTCATCACCGAGGTTTCCAGCCATGCCCTCGACCAAGGCCGCATGATCGGAATCCCATTCGATGTCGCCGTCTTTACCAACCTCACGCGCGACCATCTCGACTATCACCGGACAATGGAAAACTATTTCGCCGCCAAACGTCTGCTCTTCGATGGGACGGTCTATCCGCCACCGCGCGTCGCGGTGATCAATGCGCACGATCCGCGCGCCGAGGAATTGGCCGCAGCGGCTCGCAATGCAGGCGCGGAGATTCGCACATTTGGCATCGGAATCGGCGAATGGCGCGCGGCCAGCTCCGTGCTCACGCCTTCGGGCGCGACCATTCAACTCGAAACCCCAGCCGGATCGGCCTGCGTCAGTTCACGTCTGGCCGGAGAAGTAAACATCCTTAACCTCCTGGCGGCGTTCACTGCCGCCCACGCGCGCGGCGTTTCCTTTTCCCAGCTTGCCGCGGCCATCCCATCACTCAAGCCGGTCCCCGGCCGCTTTCAACCCGTCGATGCAGGCCAGCCATTCACGGTGATTGTCGACTACGCACACACCGACGACGCTCTACGAAACTTGACGGCACTCGCTCGCCAGATGACCGCCGCCTCCGGCGCGCGCGTCATCACCCTCTTCGGCTGCGGAGGCGATCGCGACCGCACCAAGCGTCCCAAGATGGGACAAGCCGCCGCTGAAGGCAGCGATTTTGTCGTGCTCACCAGTGATAATCCGCGCTCCGAGGATCCAGCGTCGATCATCGCCGAGATTGAACCCGGTCTGCAGTCAACTGGTACTGGGTACACCGTTGAAGTCGATCGCACCTCGGCCATTCGTCTCGCGCTTGAGGCCGCCAAGCCCGGAGACGTCGTTCTCCTTGCCGGCAAGGGCCACGAAAAGGAGCAGATTCTCGCGGGCCGCACGATCCCCTTCGACGACGCCGAGGTGGCGCTTTCCATCCTTGCCCAATTGGGCTATCGTGTAGGGCAATGAATCTCTGGCTCGCAGAAGCGGCGATGGGCGCCGGAGCGGTGCTCGAGGCGCCGGCCAGCCTGCCCAATGCAGGTGCGCTGGTTGCGGCCGGCTACTCGATCGACTCGCGCACCATCGCGCGCGGCGAGCTTTTTTTTGCGGTTCGCGGCGAGCGTCACGATGGGCACGACTTTGTCGCCGCGGCCTTCGAACGCGGCGCTGTGGCTGCTGTCGTTTCGCGCGCGCGCGTCGCTTCCCTGCCTGATGCTGCGCTGGCCCATCCGCTGCTCATCGCTGAGGACCCCCTCGCAGCAATGCAAATGCTTGCCCACCATGTGCGCCGGCAGTGGGGACGCCGAGTCGTTGCCATCACCGGCTCCGCGGGAAAAACCACCACCAAGGAAGCTGTTGCTGCCGCGCTCGCAGCAAAATTTTGCGTCTTCAAATCTCAGGGCAACCTCAACAACAACTTCGGTCTGCCTCTGCAACTGCTGCGCCTGATGCCGGAGCACGAATTTGCCGTGGTCGAGATGGGCATGAACCATTCGGGCGAGATTGCCGCACTGGCGCGAATCGCCGCGCCCGACTGGGGTGTGATTACCAATATCGGCTCCGCGCACATTGAGAACTTTGCCGATGGCCAGGCAGGCATTGCGCGCGCCAAGTTCGAGCTGGTCGAGGCGCTTCCTTCAAACGGGGTCGTGTTCCTGAACTGCGACGACGCTTATGCTGCACAATTTGGCCGCGACTTCTCCGGCCGGGTCGTTTACTTCGGCGCCGGACCCTGCGCTGAGCCGCAAATCCTCTCTTCCGTCGAGGATCTCGACGGGCTGCACATTCGCATTCGCTCTGGCGAGCGCGAGAGCGGCCTCACCCTGCATCTGCTTGGCGCGCACAACGCGTCGAATGCCGTCGCCGGATTGGCTGTAGCGCTTGAAGCCGGTGTGGATCTGGACGCCGCGATGGCCGCAGTCGTCTCGCTCACCGCCGGCGACAAGCGCGGCCAGGTCATCGAGATCGCCGGAGTGACGATTCTGAACGACAGCTACAACTCCAACCCCGAGGCGCTCCGCTCCATGATCCGAACCCTCGCCGCGCGTCCCACCGCAGGCCGACGCATCCTCATTGCCGGCGAGATGCTCGAGCTGGGCGAACACGCACCCGCGCTGCATATCGCCTGTGGGCGCGCCGCCGCGGAGGCCGGCCTAGATCTTGTGGTTGCAGTGCAGGGCAATGCGGAGCACCTGGCCACCGCCGCATGTGCGGGCGGAGTGCCCGCGGTCTTTCTTCGCGATGCCGATGCCGCAGGCGAGTGGCTAGTCGAGAATCTGCGGCCCGGCGACGTCGTCCTCGTGAAAGGCTCCAGAGGTGTTCATCTTGAGCGTGCAATCGAAACGCTGACCAATCGGACCGACAATCGAGAATCCTGATGAAGACTGCCCAGTTGACGCTCCGCCTGGCGCTATTCGTGCTATTCGCTTCAGCCGTTCCGATGGCTGCCCAGAACAATCCTGCATGGACCACTCCGTTTCCTGCCTTCCGCATCGCGGGCAATCTCTACTATGTTGGGAGCCAGGACCTCGGCTCCTATCTCATCGCCACGCCGCGCGGGCTCGTTCTCATCAACTCGAGCTTCGAAACCTCGGTGCCGTTGATCCGCAAGAGCGTCGAATCTCTCGGTTTTCGCTTCAACGACATCAAAATCCTGCTCATCAGCCATGCACATATCGACCACTGCGCAGGCAGCGCGCAAATCATTCATCTCACCGGCGCCAGATACTACGTCATGGCTGGCGATGTGTCGGTCGTCGAGTCAGGCGGCAGAAGCGACTTCCAATATGGCGCCCAGAAGTCCCAGCGATATCCGCCCGTGCATGTCGATCGCGTTCTCCACGACGGCGACACGGTCAGCCTGGGCGGCACCTTGCTGACCGCACACCTCACTCCCGGCCATACGAAGGGAACCACCACCTGGACACTGGACGAAACCGAGAATGGCCGTTTGCTGCACGTCGTCATCGTCGGCAGCCCAAATGTGAACCCGGGCTACAAGCTGGTTGGCAACAAGGCCTATCCGCAAATCGCTGCTGACTATAAGCGCGGCTTTCGAGTGCTCGATGAGCTGCCGTGCGACATCTTTCTCGGGGCGCACGGCTCCTACTTCGATCTCATCGGAAAGTATGCGCGCTGGAAGAGCGGCGACAAGAATGCCTTCATTGACCCCGCCGGATACAAGGCTTATATTGCTGATCGCGAGCAGGCATTTGAGAAGGAACTTCAGCGGCAGTCGATGCCTAAGCCTTAAGTTAAACGACCATCCACTTCGCCAGCGATGCCGTCGCCCGCGCCATCGTCATTCCCCGCAGCAAGAAGACTTTGTTGCGCGACAGTTCGCCTGACGCCAGCACAACCGCGCTTTTCGGCAGGCTGAAAGCTTCGGCAAGAAACGCAATCAGCGTTTCATTCGCCCGGCCCTCGAGCGGCGGCGCTTGCACCGCGACTTTCAGTTGCGCCCCGGTTCCCTCACCGTAAATTCCGACGATGGCCGTCCTCTTCGCGCCCGGTTGCGCTCGCACGGCAAGAGTTATTCCGTCCGCCGAGGCGCGCAGCATCAGTCGAACTCCGATTCCTGGCTTTGCCGTTCCGCCGGCGGCTTGCGCGCGCCAAACAGCGCCGTGCCGATGCGAATGCGTGTCGCGCCCTCCTGGATCGCCAGCGCAAAGTCTCCGCTCATTCCCATCGAGAGCACATCCAAACGCAGGTTCGGATGTGCAGCCGCCCATCGGTCGCGCCACATCCTCAAACTCCGAAAGCACGCCCGTGTTACATCTTCCGTCGCGCCCCACGGGGCGATCGTCATCAGCCCGCGTACCTCAAGATCCAATAAATCTGGAAGCCGTTCCAAAAGCTTCGCAGCTTCGTCTGACTCCGGCTCGACTCCGTTCTTCGTCGCTTCGGGGCTGAGCTTTACTTCGATCAGCACCGGCAGCCGCTTCTCCACTCGTCCCGCCGCTTCGCTCAATCGCTCCGCAAGCTTCACCGAATCCAGCGAGTCCACCCCATCGAAAAGCTCCGCCGCGCGCGCCGCCTTGTTCGATTGCAAATGCCCAATGAGATGAAACTGCAATCTCTCGCGCACCGCCCAGGTTCCGGCCTCTGCTGCATGCAGCACTTTCGAGCCAAATTCCTGAACGCGATTCTCGCCAAACAGTGTGAGCCCAAGCGCCGCGGCCTCGGCGACGGCCTCTGCGGGAAACATCTTCGACACCGCCATCAGCTCAACTTCGCCTCGCGGGCGTCCGGCCGCCCGACAGGCCGCATCGATCGCTTCCTCCAGCCGTTCCAGATTCTCCTTCAGTGCTGTCACCGCGTCCTCATAAGAGAAACCCTGGAAAATTCCGCGAACTCAAAACCTCTCGCCGTTTGCCGCGCATCGAACAGGACTATGTGGACAATTGTTCTTCTCATCTGCTCCAACATCTTCATGACCATCGCCTGGTACGGCCACCTGAAATACGGGCAGCAGCCGCTTTGGAAGGTCATTCTGGTCAGCTGGTGCATTGCCTTCTTTGAGTATTGCTTTCAGGTTCCCGCCAACCGCATCGGCTACGGCCGTTTCACCCCCGTCCAGCTCAAGGTGATTCAGGAGATCATCACGCTCACGGTCTTCGGCGTCTTCGCCACCTACTATTTCGGTTCCCATCTGCGCTGGAATCACGCTGTCGCCGGGGTCTTTCTGGTCGGCGCGGCCTTCTTCGCCTTTCACACTTGGTAGCGGGTGGCTGCCGGCTCGCTCAGTGCCCGTGCTCTTCCAGGTACTTCTCCGCCTCCAGCGCAGCCATGCATCCGGAGCCGGCTGCGGTGATGGCTTGACGGTAGCGCCGGTCCTGAACATCTCCGCATGCATAAACACCCGGCACAATCGCGCCATTACGTGTTGTGGACACGTTGTTCGTCGTCTTGACGTACCCCTCATCGTCGAGATCGATCTGGCCGGCAAACATCTTTGTATTCGGCTCGTGTCCGATGCCCAGAAACATCCCGCTCACTTTCAGCTCGTCCTGTTCGCCGCTCTTCACGTCGCGCAGGCGCAAACCCTTCACTTCCTTCTCATCCACGCCCAGCACTTCGTCCACAACCGTGTTCGTCCGCAGCTCGATCTTGGGATGTGCGACGGCGCGCTCCAGCATGATCTTCGACGCGCGGAAGGCATCGCGCCGGTGCAGCAGCGTCACCTTCGAGGCAAAGCGGGTGAGAAAGATCGCCTCTTCCATCGCCGAGTCTCCGCCGCCCACTACCGCTATGTCCTTGTCGCGGAAAAAGAATCCGTCGCAGGTGGCGCAGCTTGAGACTCCGTGCCCAATGAGCGCCTGCTCGCTGGGCAGCCCCAGCCACCGCGCGCTTGCGCCCGAAGCCACGATCAGCGTCCGTGCATGAAGCTCACCCGCCGACGTACGCAGCCGAATCGGATGCGCCCCAACTTCCACCGCTTCCAAATGCGCGTGCTGGTACTCGGCGCCGAACCGCGCGGCCTGCTTCTTCATGTTGCCGATCAGCTCCGGCCCCTGAATCCCCTCCGGCCAACCAGGAAAGTTTTCCACCAGCGTGGTGATGGAAAGCTGGCCTCCGGGCTCGTGGCCCTCCAGAACCAGCGGTTTGAGCCCGGCGCGCGCCGTATAAAGCGCCGCCGTCAATCCGGCGCAGCCGGAGCCAAGAATCACGGTATCGCGTATCTCTGCCATGGGTTTACCCGAGTCGATTGTAGACGGAAGGACCTGCACCGCGAACCCCTCAGCGCCGGCCTTTCGCTTCAGATAGGATGACACGGATGGCGACTCGGACTCGGGCCGGCAAATCTCGCCGACGCAGGAATCGACGCTCTGGATGAGAGACTTCCAATAATCAACGCGTCTGAATGAGCGATTTCTAATCCTTTGTGCCCGCCTGCCCCCTTCCAACCCAAATGTGCGGCAGCTCTGAATCACGCATCATTCAAAAACCTCTCATACTCCAAAGGTTGTTCTGAATTCTCTCATTTGTCGTGCAGTGTCCCTCCATTAGAAGTCTCCAACAATCGCCAATGGCCTCTGGAGTTGCGCATGCCCCCATCCTGCACGTTTGGGGAGTCTCGTGCCCATCGCTGTCTCTGCGTCCGTCCACACTGCAACTGCCTGCGCCGCCTCTACGCATCGCCGAGTGATCATCGCCGTCGCCCTGCTGCTCCTGGTTCCCGCATGTGCCGTTGCCGGCGGACCGAAATACATCGCCGGAACCAGCTTCTTCAATCCCGCCGTAATCGGCCAGCCCGTCCACTGGGCCGGCGGCCAGGTTAACTACTACGTCGATCAAGGTCCGCTCTCGAGCTTGGTTTCCAATCGGCAGGCCACCGCGATGGTCGACGCGGCGGCTGCGTTGTGGAGCGCCGTTCCAACCGCCGGCGTCACCCTCACGGACATGGGCCCGCTCAATGAAGACGTGAACGGCTCGAACATCGTGGTGAACTCGGCCGGCGCCATCACCGCTCCTGCCAACGTCACGCCCGCTGCCACCAACTATCCGCTGGCCGTGATCTACGACGCCGACGGTTCAGTGATCAACGCGATCTTCGGCGCCGCCACAAGCCAGCCTGACGCATGCCAGAACAATGGCGTTTACGTATGGATGGACAACCTGAACCCCGACGCCTCGATCGCCCATGCGGTCATCGTCCTCAACGGCCTCTGTGCCACCAACTCCAACATGCTGGAGATGATGAGCTTTGAGCTGGAGCGCGCCTTCGGCCGCGTCCTCGGCCTCGACGACTCGCAAGTCAATCCCGGTGCAACGGTGAACAGCGAGACCGGCGGCACTCAAGGCTGGCCCGTCATGGAACCGCTGAGCGGCGCTTGCGGCGCAAGCGGTGGCGCATGCATCCCCGACCCCACGGTTCTGCGCTACGACAACGTCGCCGCGCTCAACCGCATTTACCCCATCACCGCCGCCAATCTGGCAAACTTCTCCGGCAAGCAGCTCACCGCGTCCAACACCATCTCCATCCAGGGCGACGTCACTTTCCGCACCGGCTACGGCATGCAGGGCGTCAACGTGGTGGCGCGCCCGCTCGACGCAAACGGAAATTCCCTCTACCAATACACGGTGACGGCCGTAACTGGCGCGACCTTCAGTGGCAATCATGGCAACCCCGTCACCGGATTCTCCGATGCGAGTGGCAACCCGCTTACGATGTGGGGTTCGAATGATCCATCACTCCAAGGTTCCTTTGACCTGAGCGGCATCCCGCTGCCTCCCGGCGCGACAGTCGCCAGCTACCAGGTCACCTTTGAGGCGATCAATCCGCTCTATATTCTCGAAAACTCCGTTGGCCCCTACACGCAGGGCCAGGTTTCGCCCTCCGGCGCGTTGAACACCATCACCCTCTCCAACCTGTGGCCTGGAAGTTCGCAGACGCTTACCGTCACCGCGGGTGACTCGCCTGTCGCCGGTTTCAACGACGCCATCGGTTCCGAGCAGGAGCCGCGCCCCGTGCCCACAGGGGGAATGTGGTGCGGACGCTTGAGTCAGGTCGGCCAGACGGACTGGTTCACCTTCCCCGTGCGCGGCAATCGCATCTTTGCCGTCGTCACTCAGGCACTCGACGAGACCGGCGCGCCCTCGAACTCCAAGGCCATGCCGTCCATCGGCGTCTGGGATGCATTCGACGCCGCCGGCACAACACCGGTTGGCGCAGCGCCCGGCCTCAATGGTCTGGCTCCAGGCGAAACCTGGCTGCGTGTGGCCTCGAGCGCTGACGACATTGTCCGCATCGGTATCGCTGACCTGCGCGGCGACGGCCGCCCCGACTATGCCTACGATGGCTGGCTGCTTTACGCCGACACGGTTTCGCCCGCGCACTTGCCCGCCTCCGGCGGCCCCATCACCATCGAAGGCACCGGCTTTCGCCTCGCCGACACGGTTCTGATCGGGGGTCAGCCGGCGCTCGTCACCAGTATCTCGCCGAACCAGATCACCGCCATCGCTCCGCCCGCGGCATCCGGCGGCACCGGCTCGGTCGACGTTGAAGTCGACGACCAGCCCACACTTTACGCAGCCGCAGTCATTCCATGGGGCATCAGCTACGACTCCGGCACGGGCGACGCACTGACGCTCCTCACCGCGCCCTCCGGCACTGTGCCGATCGGCGTGCCTCTTCCCTTCACCGTCACGGCTCTCAGCCCCTCGCTCACGCCGGCTAGCGGCATCACCGTCATCTATACCGTCACCGCCGGCACGGCCACGCTCGGCTGCGGAGTTCCCGTCTGCTCGGTGACTGCCACCGGCGATGGCCGCGCCGCCATGAACGTGATCGCCGTCGATGGAACTTGGTCCATCGTCACCGCCTCGCTCACCAACGGCTCGAACGTCGAAGCGCAATTTGCTGGCGGAACTCCGCCGGTCCTGGCCTCTCTCTCGCCGCGGCTTTCACTTGCCGCCGGCGCCACCTTTACCTGGACCGTGCAAGCTCTTGTCCTCTCGAACGGCGTTCCCCTCGCCAGCCAGTCGGTCGCCTGGCAAACTCCCTCAGGTGGCGGCATCGCCCCGCAAGGCCCGCTTGCTGCACTCACCAACTCCGCCGGCATCGCCACCGAATCCCTCACCGTTGGCCCGCTCGCCGAGGGCCAGGTCGTCAGCATCAACGCTTGCCTCAACGGAACCAGCCAGTGCGTCGCGTTTACCGCCTACGGCGCGCGTCCGGAGTACGCTCTGCTCGAACCCATCTCCGGCGTCAGCCAGACCATCGCCGCCCCAGGCACGCCCAGCCAGATCGCGCTCCGCCTCCTCGACATGGACGGAAACCCCATGGCAGGCGGCACCGTCGCGCTCTATCAAGCGCTCTATGCGTGGTCGCCGCCCTGCGCGCCGCACAACATTTGCACCGAAGGAGTGCTTCTGGCCACGCAGGCCGCGACGGCTACTTCAGCCATTGACGGCTCGGTCACGTTTCTCCCTGTCTCGCTGCCCGGAGTCGCCACAAATCTTCTCGGCCTTGCCGCGTCAGGAAACACCGCCACCGTTCCAATTGTCATCGAGCAGCACCCGTAAGAACTCCTGACAGGTGTCAGACCGTTAACTTCTTGCGAGTCCCTCCAGTGTTTTTCAGTCTGCCCGTCGCATTCCTCAGGACTTGGCGAAGATTTCGCGCGTTGCATCGCCTGCCGCCGCCAGGTTTTTGAGCCACATCTCCGTGTATTCCCTGGAAAGCACCACGCCATCGGCCCCGGCGGCGAAGGCCGCACGCACCTCCGCCTTCACTCCTTCGGGCGTTGTCTGCTTCCAGCCGGGTTGAACCGGAACATTAATGTCCACGCTCGGGTAAATCTGAATGGAATGCCCGGTATCCTCGATCGCGCGTTTTGTTTCGCGCGCAATGTAGTCCACCGAGAGCCCGGTTGACCTGCCCCCGGAAAACTCTACCAGTTGAAGCTGGAGTTCTCTCGTAATCTAAGCGGGAGGACGGAGCGATGAAGAAGAGCCGGTACACGGAAGAGCAGATCATCGGGATATTGAAGCAGCATGAGGCCGGGGTGAAGACGGCGGACCTATGCCGGGAGCATGGGATCAGCGCGGCGACGTTCTATGGCTGGAAGTCGAAGTTTGGGGGCATGGAAGTGAGCGAGGCGCAGCGGCTGAAGGCAATGGAGGACGAGAACCGCCGGTTGAAGCTGCTGGTGGCGGAGCTGAGCCTGCATGGTGAAGCGCTGAAGGCAGTGATCCGAAAAAACGGCTGGAGCTTGCCGGTCTAAGAGGAGACGTGGCGTTCGTCTCGGCGGAGTTCCGGTTGAGCGAACGCACGGCCTGCAAGCTGCTGGGGGTGGAGCGGTCGAGCTACCGGTATGAGCCTCGCGCGGACCGCAACATCGAACTGCGCGAGGCGCTGGTGAAACTGGCTCGGCAGAAGCCGCGTTATGGCTATCGACGGCTGCATGCGCTGCTGAGCCGTCGCGGTCACGAGGTGAACGTGAAGCGTGTTTACCGGCTGTATCTGGAGGAGAGGCTGTCGGTTCGGCGCAGGAAGCGCAAGCGTCTGGTGCGGGATCGTGCGCTGGAACCGCGGCTGATCCGGCCCAACCAGGAGTGGGCGATGGACTTCATCGTCGACGGCCTGGCGACGGGGAGGATGGTGCGCATCCTCAGCGTGGTTGATGCGTACACGCGTGAGTGCTTGGCGCTTGAGGCCGACACCAGCCTGGGCAGCGGACGCGTGACGCGTGTGCTGGAGCGGCTGATCGAAGAGCGTGGCCGGCCGGAGAACTTGCGCTCGGATAACGGCCCGGAGTTTACCTCGCGACGCATGCTGGGCTGGGCAGAGGACTGGAAGGTTGGCTTGGTGCACATCCAGCCGGGAAGGCCGATGCAGAATGGCCACGTCGAGAGCTTCCACGGGAGGCTGCGCGACGAGTGCCTCAACGCGCACTGGTTCCGCACGCTGAACGATGTAAGGAGTACCCTGGCAACCTGGCGGCAGGAGTACAACTGCGAGCGTCCGCACAGTTCGCTCGACTACAGAACGCCGGAGGAGTTCCGGCAAAATGCAGGCTATGCGGATGTGGAAAGCAAAGAACGCTTCCCACATCCGCACAGCCTCGACGGCGGCTGCGAGTTAATCTCGAAGCTAAACCAAAACCGGGAAACTCCAGTTATCAGTGGATGAGAAATCGGGGGCAGGTCACGGTGGCTGCAAGTTCGCCGTAAGGCGCTTCGTCGTAACCCATCATCTTCATATACACAGGGGATAATTCCTCAGGCGTCGTATCGGCAAAGATCGTCGCGCACAGTCGCTGGATGAAACCTGTCATTCGCCCGCCGCCGGCGTTGTTATAGGTCGCGATCTTGATGAAGTCTGCATAGTTCTTGACCGTCGCATAATTGTCGGCCGCGCTGTAAAACGGGCTGAAAGTGATGTTTTGAACCATATGAAACCCGAACGGCTTCCGCGGAGCGAGAGTTTTTGCGGTTCCGTAGAGCGCCGAGCGGACCTCGTGATAGCTGTCGTTCCACATCTTGTGCCAAGCCAGGACCTCCGGATAATCCAGGAGAATTCTCCAGAAGGTGACGAAATACCCGTCGGCCGGTCTCTGTCCATTTCCTCCTGCCAGAAATAACCGGTCGAGCTTGATAAATCCCTCCATGGCCCTCTCGATGGAAATGTCGCGGTCCCGCGCCTTTTCGAGGCAATACGGGCAAAAGCAACAGATTCCGGTCGTCGCCCAGCCTCCGCCAATCAGGTTATCCAGCGGACCCATTCGTTCGCAGCCCCAGATAATGCCAGCGACCAGGTCGGGGTAACCCGAAAGATAGGATTCAATCCTGCCGGTGAGCAGCGCCCGGTAGTCTGGATGGTTCCAGCACGCACCGTCCGTGTGTTTCCCATACACGTCGATCTCCGCAACCTCGGTGAGCCCCGGAATCAGCCGCATCATGTTGGCATTCGTGTTGTTGTAGTCCCAGGCGAAAAAATCCATGCCCCGCGTCTTCATCTTCGGCGCCACTTCGCCAATCACATTGAAGCTGCTTGCCGCGTGAAAATCCTTGAGCCTCGTACCCGCAAAATACTTCGGATCGTAATCGTAAAACGCGCCCCCGATTTCCGGGTGAGCCTTCGAATACGTTCCGTGGTCCGGCAGCGGAATCTTGCCGCTCACATCCGTCGCCTCGGAGTTGAACGTGAACGCGAACACCGTATTGACGTTTCCTTTTTCCTGCAGGTTGTCGAGGAGCGCATCAATGCCTTCATCCTGCCAGGCATAGGCCTTCACCTGCGTCGCCACAAGATTTTTCCGGTTGACGGTCTTCATCCCCGACGGCAAAGCCTGCGCTGCACTCGTGTGGGCGCGCGATGGTAAATTGCTGGCCGCGGAAAGTGCGGCCATCAGTTTGAAAAAACGCCGCCTCGTAACATCGAATCCCATGATGTCCCCCTGATTCTGCTACAACCGGTCTCATAAATGCCACCGCCCATAGTGAGCATGTGTGGGACCCAACAACAAGGCGGGCCCCATGATTCCTGCGAGTTGACAAAGTTGGCTTATGAGACCGGTTCCTGAAACTTCGCCCGCACCAGCATACGCGGGCATGCGGCGCCTTCCACGCAATACAATAGGTATGGAACTCACCCTAGAGGAAAAACATGCCCTTATCTGGAGAAGCTATCCGCCTGATGAACTACATTGACGATGTCGCCGTGACCCTGCGCCGGGTGCTTGCTTTGGTCCCCACGCTCTCCGCCGACGAGCGCGCCAAGGTCGCCGAGCATCTGATCCAGGCCCGCCCCAGCGTCGAGGAAGTGGCCGCGGCTCTTGCCATCAAGTGAGTCTCTAAATCCGCTGAAGCTTGTGCTCACCGTTGCTATCATCGGGGCCGGGCCCCTCGGCCAACGTCTCGCATTGGGAGCGGCCCGCGCCGGTTATCGCGTCCTGCTTGAGGACGTCATGCCCGCCAACCTGCATCATGCGCGGGAATCGATCCGTCAGGAGCTCGGTCCCGAGGCTCTGCCCGCGGTCACATTCGTTTCCTCAATTGAAGACGCTGTTCGCGAAGCCGACCTCGTGATCGACTGCGTCCCTGACGAACTCGAGTCCAAGCTTGAAATCCTCTGGCTGGTGGACCGCATGGCGCCGCCGCGCACCGTTATCGCCACTCCCACCACCCACCAATCCATCGGCGACCTGGCCAGTTGCACCAACCGGCGGGAAAAATGCATCGCCATCGCCGCCAAGCCGGAAGAACTGGCCGCCGGCGCTGGAGCCGATCTGGTGCTTCGCGCCGCACCGTTCACCAGCGACGAAACCGCGGATCTACTCGTCGATTTCTTTCTGCAGCTCGGCTTTCGTCCGGCAGTCGAACGCACTACCGTCTGAGAGCCGCATTCCGGTCGCCGATCCCGCGCGGTCCGGCGCCGTTCACATCCTGCAGATCAGCAACTCGCGCTCGTAGATCATCTCCGGCGGAAGGTGGTCGTGAACGTCGATGAAGAGCTCTTCATGCCCAATCAGTTCCTTGCGCCAGGCTGCGCGATCCACCTCCTGCATCTGATCGAACTGCGCGCGCGAAATGTCCAGCCCTGCCCACTCCATGTCGTCGTAGTAGGGCGTCCAGCCGATGGGCGTTTCCTTGCCCTGAGCGCGCCCGTGCACACGGTCCACGATCCACTTCAGCACCCGCATGTTCTCGCTGAACCCCGGCCACAGAAACTTCCCGTCTTCGCCTTTGCGGAACCAATTCACGTTGAAGATCCGCGGCGTGGAACTGAGCGAACGTTGCATTTTGATCCAGTGGCGGAAGTAGTCTCCCATGTGATAGCCGCAGAACGGCAGCATCGCCATGGGATCGCGCCTCACCAGGCCCACCGCGCCGCTCGCCGCCGCCGTTGTCTCCGATCCCATGGTGGCGCCCATGTAAACCCCCGCGCTCCAATTGAAGGCCTGGTAGACGAGCAGCATTGTCGTCGACCGCCGGCCGCCGAAGACGAAAGCACCGATCGGCACGCCCGCCGGATCTTCCCATGCTGCATCGATCGACGGGCACTGCCTGGCGGGCGCCGTAAACCGGCCGTTCGGATGCGCCGCCTTGGCCCCTGTCTGCTTTTGAATCTCCGGTGTCCAGCGTTCGCCGCGCCAGTCCGTGCATTCAACCGGCGGCTCGTCCGTCATACCTTCCCACCAAACGCCGCCGTCCGGCGTCAGAGCCACGTTGGTGAAAATGGTGTTCTGGCGCAGCGTCATCATCGCATTGTGATTCGTCTTTTCGCTGGTGCCCGGTGCCACGCCAAAGAATCCCGCCTCCGGATTGATCGCTCGTAGCTGACCGTTCGCGTCCGGCTTGATCCACGCAATATCGTCGCCGACCGTGGTCACCTTCCAGTCACCCAGCGCCTTCGGCGGCACCAGCATTGCCAGGTTGGTCTTGCCGCACGCCGACGGAAACGCCGCCGCCACATACGTCTTCTCGCCCTGCGGCGACTCCACGCCCAGAATCAGCATGTGCTCGGCCATCCAGCCTTCATCGCGCGCAATGTTCGAGGCGATGCGCAGCGCGAAGCATTTCTTGCCCAGCAACGCATTCCCGCCGTATCCCGAACCGTAGCTCCAGATCTCGCGCGTCTCTGGAAAATGAACAATGTACTTTTCGTCGTTGCACGGCCACGGCACATCCTTTTGTCCCTGGTCGAGCGGCATGCCCACTGAGTGCATACACGGCACCACGCGCATCGTGTCGCGGTCGATCTCAGCCAGTACCGGCAGACCGATACGCGTCATGATGCGCATGTTCACCACCACGTAGGGCGAATCGGTTAGCTGCACTCCGATGCGCGACATCGGCGAGCCCACCGGTCCCATGCTGAAGGCCAGCACGTACATCGTCCGTCCGCGCATGCAGCCTTTAAACAGCTCCTTGAGCTTCTTGCGCATCTCGAACGGCTCAATCCAGTTGTTGGTCGGCCCGGCAGTGTCCTTTGAAAGAGAGCAGATAAACGTCCGGTCCTCCACGCGCGCCACGTCGCGCGGATCGGAGCGCGCGTAAAAGCAGCCCGGCCATTTCTTCTCATTCAGCCGGATGAATGTCCCCGATGCCACCAACTCATCGCACAGCCAGTCGTACTCCTGCTGGCTTCCATCCACCCAGTGAATGGCGGCCGGCTGCGTTAGCTCCGCCATCTTCTCCACCCAGCGGATCAGGTGCTTATTCGTCGTCAGCGGCTTGGCAATGCTCGATTTTCCCTGCTTCATGCTTATTCCTCTTCTTCAGCCGTTGGTGGTGCGAAAAAAGATCGATAGGATGAACGATACACATTCGCTTTCAGCCGGGCCGTGTCCAGAGCGGCCTGACAGCTATTTAAATCAGCAATTCTGCGGGGCTTTTGAATCATTTATACGAGATTCTGGACCATTACAGCAAGATGAAGCGGGCGCATCGCAGATCTTGATAAGGCGGCGCCGCGTTCAGAATCTCTCCACCACGAGCGCCTGTTTCGGGCGTTAGGCGCACTGAATCGGCGGTCGCCGATGGCTCTAAGTTGTTGAGGGATTGGCTCCTCAAGTGAGACTTGAACCCGATTGCGCTTCGTTGCCGATCCGAGCATGGCATCGATGAGGAGGGTGAGACCGCTGCGCAATTCAGTTGATAAAAGCCCTACGAAAAAGGAAACATGAGCAATAGTGAACAGAACGTCCGCCAGGAATCAGATATTAATGCGACACTTGGCCTGTTTTCCCTGAGCGGTCGAGCCTTATGTACCCGTCCTGGAGGTCATTATGTCCCTAACGGTCATTCTTGCCGTTGGCCTGGATCCCTCACTTTTGGCGAGTCAGAGCTCAGTCTGGCAGTCTGCTGGATTCATCGTCACATCCACAGGGTCGATCAGGGAAGCCATCGTCCAAATCAGGGATGGTGATTTTGACTTGGTTCTCCTCGGCCACTCCATCCCAGCCGATAGCCGGGAGAGATTGACCTTCCTGATTCGGGCAATTGGTTCACAGACGCCGGTGGTTTCGATTACAGACTGCTCAACCGGCTGCGACAGCTTCGCGGACGCAACAGTCGGGAATGAGCCGTCAAAGCTGCTCAATAGTATCGAAGAGCTCATGGCCGAGCGGGCGAAGCCGCCGGTCGCGAGACGAGCCATGCCGGGCATTGCAGCATAAAAAGCATCGAAACAGCAAATTCAAATCTGCGGGCGGATTCGAAATTGTCCGCCGGCCGAAACTACCAGCGGGATCAAACAATTGGGTCGGAGGGAGACCGATGCGAGCCTTGCAACTAATTCATGGCCAGGCCAGAAGTGAATTTCAGGCTGACCGCAACGAGGGTGACTTCGCCGCAACAAGGGCTAGAAATGGTGAGACGCCCATTCTGCGCGAGTTCCCGATGCCAGTCGCCTATGGAGTGAATCGGGGCGATGCCCGCACGCCGCGTGGTAAAGAAGGATTCTTTAAAGATCTCCCACTCGAAGCGCAGAGCGACTTCGCGTCCCTCGCGACACATTTCCACTGCCCCGGCTCGACAGTTCTCATCACCGAGGCACAGGAGCCTTCCAGCATCCTGTTCCTATTGGAAGGGGAAGTGAATATCTCCATGAATTCCTCCGATGGCAGGCGATTCTTGCTTGGGGTTGCGGGCGCAGGAGATGCCTTGGGGCTCACTTCTGCCATTTCCGGCGACTTCTCTGAGATTCGGGCGCAGGCGATGTACCCATGCAGTGTGGCGTCGATGCGACGCCCGGATTTTCTCAGGTTTATTTCGCGTCATCCGATGGCTAGTCAAAATGTCGCGCGCGAGTTATGTCTGGAACTCGCTCGAGCCCGCGAGAGATTGCGATTACTCGGCCTAACATCGTCCGCAAAGGCGAGAGCCGCCTACCTGTTGTTGGAATGGTGCAAGGAGGGTCAACGGACTGCGGAAGGTGTCCAGATCCGGTGCGCGCTGACCCATCGGGAAATCGCTGAGCGCATCGGAGCATCGCGTGAAACGGTCACGCGCACCCTGGCTGACTTCAGAACCCATGACCTCGTGAGAATGCACGGCTCAAACTTAATCATCACCAGCTGCAGAGCCCTTGCGGTTCACGCGGGCATAGATTCAATTCCGGATCCGCACCAGCCTGCTGCGTGATCCGCCTGCGGGCCTTCGCGTGGTGTCTTCGGTTGTAGGCGGGGAGCTCGATGCTGCGTGAATACCTTGCCGAGCCTGCTCAAGGGACCGTTGGAATGGCGGGTTTCTGCGCATTGTGGTCAGGCAATTGATCGAGCAGAACCACGTTCAAAAGAGACTTATGGACCTTGATGCGGCCGTTGTAGCTGATAAAACCGAGTTTGCGAAAGCGATTCATAAAGAAGCTGACACGCGATCGCGTGGTGCCGATCATATCCGCCAGCGTTTCCTGTGTAATGGGCGGGATAAAGGTCTCCGGTTCTCCGGGCTTGCCGAACTCCGCCATCAAAAGGAGAATCCGCGCCAATCGCTTTTCGCTGGAGTTGAAGAGCTGATCCACCAGATCGGCCTGAGTGCGCATGCTGCGGGTCAGCAGAAATTTGAGGAATAGATCGGCGAATGCAGGTTCGTCATGCATCACCCGGATCATCTCGTTTCCGCTGATCTTGAGCGCAGTACAGGTGTTCACGGCTGTCGCCGTGGCCATATGCAGCCCTACGATTGCCGCCAGAGATTCCTCTCCGACAAAATCGCCAGTGGATAGAAGAGTAATTGTGGCTTCTTTGCCCTTCTGCGAGACCACCGTGACCCTTGCCCGGCCCTTTTGCAGATAATACACAGAGTCCGCTGCATCTCCCTGGCAAAAGAAGGTTTCCTTCGGCTTCAGCTCGATAATGGTTCTGCCGAGCCCAGCGTTCGCAAGAAAGGTCGCGGAATCGAATGGATTGCTGTTACCGCTCGTCAAAATCTTACCTCGTTACAGGCCGGCTGTTTTGCGTTGACTCTTCATGCCCAGGGTGGCGTCGCCGCTTTGTGCCGCATTTGGAGATTGTGGCAATGGGTTCAAAGGCCGCGAACGCGGTGCTCAAAGGAATAAGGGCCATCTCTCTCCTCGCAACCTGACGCCGGCAACTCAGGCCCGAGTTAGCCCGTGGGCATTCGCGCAAAATGGGGAAAGCTCTCCGTGATCGACCGCAATTACGATGAATCTCTGTCCATCATGGCCGGGAGTCAAAGAAGCCGTCTGGTCTATATTGCTCACTCCGAGAAATCGTCTGGAGGCCCGGCATCATTGAGCGCAGCCAGATGGGCTACGGCGTTTCCTCTACCACCATTCCGTGGAACGCCTCGCCGGAGTCTCCCCGCTGGCGTCAGGCTTGGCTGAGTGAAGAAGCAGGACAGGACATTGAACCAGCCTTACCACCTTTTCGGCAATCGATCCGAAGACCAGCGGATGCCACCCGGAGATGCCGTGCGTGGAGATCACCACCATGTCGATATGCTCGCGGTCCACCACTTGCATGATGTTCCCGGAGATGTCATTTCCAACTTCGACACTGGAAGTTGACTTTACTCCCTTGGCCGCTAAAGCTGCATGGCATTTCGCCAGATGCCATTCCGCAAATGTTCTGGCTTCGTGGATGAACACCGCTTCGGGAACCAGGTCAGGAAGCGTCGTGGTGGGAAATATCGGAATCACATTCACAAGATGGAGTTCCGCGTGAAAGTGCTTCGCAAGATCGGCTGCCATCTCCAACGCTGCTTGGGAGGACGAGCTGAAGTCGATGGGCAATAAGATCTTCGTGGGGATGAGCGGGGAAACATGAACCTCTGACATGACGGACTCCGCGCCGAGCCGCGAAAATGGCTGGTTTCCTCAATTATCCCCTCAACGCTCGTCCACAGACTGTGCTCTTTTGGACATCTGCTCCGTCGGTTATCCACTCCAATGGGGAGAATTTCGCCCCGATTGGCCGCCCTGCCGTTGCAAACGCAAACAATTGGCGGTTCCGTGCAAATATGACCATCCCTTGAGACCTCCACTCTGAAAACATCTCTACGGGTATGGCAAAGGATGCATTTCGGATGGGTAACTACGGCCTGCTGGAGTATATGGGTGGCAACATTGCCCCGGAGTTCTTCTATAGCGGACCGCACGCCTTGATTTCACGCATGCATCTGAACAATGCGCACGGCTCGCCAATTCAAGGCCCGAATCGATGAGCGACCGCGGATTTACACCCGTTGCGGGCCTCAACCCTCCTTTTCCTGTGCGGCGGATCGAACCTCTGTCCTCCGTTGCAGGTTATGCGACCAACCTATTCAACGGTTTTTTCGAGTGGTTCGGCAGCCTGGGCATCTTTTCCTGGCGCGTCTTGCGGGCCGCGGTGACTCCGCCGTATGAAGGTCGCGAGCTGATTCGGCAGCTTGACGAAGTTGGTTCGAAGTCTCTGCCGCTCGTTGCAATGGCAGGCGCCGCAATCGGCGTTATCCTCTCGCTCGAAGCCCGCTACAGTCTGAGTCGATTTGGCGCCAAATCGATGTTTCCTGTCACTCTTGTGTACTCCGTGATTCAGGTCATGGGACCGGTCATTACCGGCCTGGTCGTAAGCGGGCGCGTGGGCGCCGGTATGGGCGCGGAGCTGGCATCGATGAAGGTGACCGAGCAGATCGACGCCATCGAGGCCCCCGCGATCAACCCCTACCGGCTTCTGGCAGCGACGCGAATAACGGCCTGCATCCTGATGCTGCCGCTGCTGACCCTCGCCACCGACGCATGCGCATTGCTGACTGGCTGGTTTGCGCAGGCAATGGTTGAACCGCTCTCATTCCATCAATTCATTGCAAACGGCTTTAATGGCGCCACTTTCAGTGCATTCCTGCCGCAGACATTCAAGACCGCAGTCTATGGCCTGATCATCGGGCTCATCGCCTGCTTTCAGGGAATGCGCACGCGCGGAGGAGCCGCCGGTGTGGGCCGCGCAGCCACTAACTCAGTCGTGCTGGCCTCCCTCTTCCTTATCCTGGCCGATGTTGTGCTGGTGAAATTCATTCTTGTCTTTTTCCCGTAACCGTTGTTCGAGGCGTCCGTGAAACAAATATGGCCACAGCTTATGACATCGCGACGAAGCAAGCGGAACCCAAGCAAGACGGTCATGCGCCCGTCGTTTCCGTCGAGAACGTGTACAAGTCCTTCGCCGGCCACAAGGTCCTCAACGGGGTCACCTTGCACGTGAGCAAGGGAGAAACCCTGGCCGTCCTCGGACGCAGCGGAACGGGCAAGAGCGTACTACTGAGGCTGATTATCGGTCTCGAGAAACCCGACTCAGGTTCGATTTGCATCCATGGTCAGGATCTTGCCGGCCTTGGGCTTGACCGCATGGGAGAAATCCGGAAAAAGATGGGTTTTCTATTTCAGAGCGCAGCGCTTTACGATTCGCTCACCGTCCAGGAGAACGTGGCCTTCCCCCTTGAACACCATCGCAGAGACATGTCCAAATCCGAGCGAGCCGGCCGTGTAAGGCAGTTGCTGGCCGAGGTGGGGTTGGACGGCGACATCGATAAGATGCCGTCGGATATCTCCGGCGGGATGCAAAAGCGCGTGGGCCTGGCGCGCGCGCTGGCGCTTGAGCCGGAGATTCTGCTGCTCGACGAGCCGACAGCCGGACTCGACCCCATCAGTTCTGCCGAAATCGACGAGCTGATTCTCAAGCTCCAGAGAGAGCGACAAATGGCCTCCATCGTAGTGACGCACGATCTGCATAGCGCCAAAACGATTGCAGGCCGCCTCGCCATGCTGAATGAGGGCGACGTAGCGATCGAGGGCACGTTTGAAGACCTTCAACAAAGCGACATCGGCTTTGTGAAGGAGTTCTTAAGGCAATCGTAGGAGGGCTTATGTCGAGAGTGGCGAGGTTGGGCGCGTTCATCGTTGCGGCACTGGCAGTTTTGGCTGCCGGAGTCTTCATCATCGGAAGCAAAGAGTACCTGTTTAGCTCCACCTACGACTTGAAGGCGCAATTCGAGAATGTGGCCGGTCTGGCTGACGGCGCCGACGTGCAGGTGGGCAGAGTGCATAGCGGAACAGTGACCGGCATCGAGTTGCCGAAGAAGCCGGGAGACAAGGTCACCGTCATCATGGAGCTCGCCAGATCCACGCACGCGATTATCAAGCAGGACTCTGTGGCTTCGATCGAAACCGAGGGGATGTTGGGCAATCAATATGTAGCCATTTCGTTTGGACCTGCCGGGCAGTCCGAAGTAAAGGATGGCGAGACCATCGGGAGCGTACCGCCTCTGGAATTGGGACAACTGCTTGCAAAGACGAACGCGATCCTGGATAGCAGCCAGCAGGCGGTCCTCAACACAACTTTGGCCACAGCCCATCTGAACTCGATTAGCGCCAAGATCGATTCGGGACAGGGAACCGTGGGATCGCTGGTGAATGACAAGCAGGTCTACAACAACCTCGAACAGGCCACGACCATGCTTCAGGCCACGATGGTGCAGGCACAAGCCGGCGTAACGGACTTCCAGGAAAATATGGAAGCCTTGAAACACAACTTCTTACTGAGCGGATATTTCAAAAAGCGTGGATACGAAGACTCCGCCAGCTTAGCCGCGAATAAGATCGCTGAGCTTCCGCGATCGACTCCCGAGAAGACTTTCACGTACTCAGCCAAGCAGATCTTTGATGATCGCGATTCGGCCAAGATGAAGGACGAGAAGACTCTCAAAGACGCCGGCGACTTCCTGGCGCAGACTCAATTCGGAGTTGCAGTCGTGGTCGTCTCCACTGGCATGGATGGCGATACCCAGAAGGATCTCATCCTCAGCGAGGCCAGGGCGATGGTAATCCGCGAGTATCTTGCCGAGAATTTTGGCTTTGATGACAGCCAGCTCAAGACGCTGGGGCAAGGCAAACAGGCAGGCGCGAATCCGGACCCGGATTGGGGTTCGATCCAGATTCTCATCTATCCGGCAGGGACCGAGATTCCGGCCGACAATACCGCACCGGTGGCAAGCTCATCCACGACCGAAGCCGACCGGCCAGTCCAGGTCACTGCCGTGGCGCCTCAAAAGCCATAGCTTTTCGGGTTTCGCTCCGGTGTACAGCGAAGATTCGCATACCGCTGCTTTTCCGAATGAGTCAAATTAAAGGGAGGCGATATGACAGGAAACCGGCACTTTCACGAAGGACATAGCGGCGATCATGGTGAAACTAACCCCGGTCCCTACTGGCAGCGGATGCATCGCGACTGGCGATTCTGGGTGTGCGCGCTGATCATGGCCGCGGCACTCGCCGTCTTCGTGATGAGCGACAATCTGGCTTTTATCCCCCGCCGCTAGCGGGTGCCACCCCGAGAATTACATCCCAGGCCTGAAGTGTCGCTTATTGCCATTTCAGCATCTAAACGTAACAATCGCTCTGTTAAGATGTGACCGCAAGCATAGCCGCTGCATGTGTTTCGAACGGTCCGCGGCCAGGAGCTTTGGGGAACTTGAGCAAAGGGGGAACACATGGAACTCGGCATGATCGGCTTGGGCAGGATGGGAACCAACATGGTCCGGCGTCTGATGCGGGCCGGCCACCACTGCGTTGTTTACGACATTCATTCGGATGCCGTGCAATCGCTTGCCAAAGAAGGCGCGGTTGGCGCGAATTCGCTTGAAGAATTCGTGAAAAAGTTGAAAACGCCTCGCGCCGTCTGGATGATGGTGCCGGCTGGCGTCGTTGACGCGACGCTCAAAGACTTGACCCCTCTGCTCCAGGCGGGCGATGCGGTCATCGATGGCGGGAACTCCTATTATCGCGACGACCTTCGCCGCGCCGCCGAATTGAAACCCAAAGGCATCCATTACGTCGACGCGGGAACCAGCGGCGGAGTGTGGGGAGCCGATCGAGGCTATTGCCTGATGATCGGAGGCGAAAAAGATGTGGTTCAGCGCATCGACCCCATTTTTTCCGCGTTGGCGCCATCCATCGATTCGGCTCCGCGCACGCCCGGACGGGAAAAGATTGGCGGCACTGCCGAGCACGGCTACTTGTACTGCGGACCCAACGG
This sequence comes from uncultured Acidobacteriaceae bacterium, assembly GCA_963823805.1. Taxonomy (GTDB): domain Bacteria; phylum Acidobacteriota; class Terriglobia; order Terriglobales; family Acidobacteriaceae; genus Telmatobacter. Next base: position 1,876,432 of record CAWGMW010000001.1, read on the forward strand.
CGCGGGCCACTTTGTGAAGATGGTCCACAACGGAATCGAGTACGGAATCATGGCCGCGTACGCCGAGGGGTTGAACATTCTTCAACATGCCAATGTCGGCAAGCAGCAGCAAACTGTGGACGCCGAAACCACGCCCCTTCGCAACCCAGAGGTGTACCAATACGATCTGAACCTCGCCGATATCGCCGAGGTCTGGCGTCGCGGTAGCGTGATCTCGTCCTGGCTCCTGGATCTGACCGCCATCTCGCTGCTCGACAGCCCGGATCTGGCAAAATTTGCCGGCCGCGTTTCGGACTCGGGTGAAGGACGCTGGACGATTACAGCTGCGATCGACGAATCGGTTCCGGCCCCCGTACTGAGTGCCGCGCTGTATGAGCGCTTCAGTTCACGCGGCGAAGACACCTTTGCCGACAAGCTCTTATCTGCATTGCGATTCCAGTTCGGTGGCCACCAGGAGAAAACTGGCCCGAAAGAGGGCGCCTGATGGCCGAGTCGCAATCAGACGCACTGGTCGTCTTCGGTGTCACCGGCGACCTGGCCCACAAAATGATCTTCCCGGCGCTCTACGCGATGGTGAAGATCGGCGCACTCAAAGTTCCGGTCATCGGTGTTGCGTTCCCGAAGTGGAGCCTGGAGCGCCTGCAACGGCGCGCGATAGACAGCATCAAGCGAGCCGGCGGAATCGATGACAAACGAGCGCTGAAACGCCTTCTGTCTTTGCTGAAGTATGTGAGCGGAGATTACGCGGATAGCAACACATTCGAGGCAATCAAAGTCGCGCTCGGCAAGGCGCGGCGTCCTGCGCACTATCTGGCAATCCCGCCTGCGCTCTTTGAAACGGTGATCAAAGGACTGGGAGCCGCGAATCTGGCCGAGAACGCGCGCGTGATTGTCGAAAAGCCGTTCGGGCGCGATTTGGCTTCCGCGCGCGAGTTAAACCGGGTTGCGCATTCGGTCTTCCCTGAAAACTCCATCTTCCGCATCGATCACTTCCTCGGGAAAGAAGCGATCATGAATATCCTTTACTTCCGATTCGCCAATTCGTTTCTTGAACCGATCTGGAACCGCAACTACGTTGCCGGCGTTCAGATCACTCTATCGGAGAATTTCGGCGTGGCCGGACGCGGCGCGTTCTACGAGACAGCAGGCTGTCTGCGCGACGTGATCCAGAATCATCTCTTCCAGATCGTGGCGCTCCTCGCCATGGAAGCTCCTGCGGGACGGGACTTTGGAGACGTCCACAATGAGAAGGCAAAGGTTTTTAAAGCCATGCTCTCTCTCAGGCCCGGCGATGTCGTGCGCGGCCAGTATTTGGGTTATCGTGATGAGCCGGACGTGGCCAGGCGCTCCGATGTCGAAACATATTGCGCCCTGCGCCTCTTCATCGACTCATGGCGCTGGGAGGGAGTTCCCTGGTACTTGCGCTCGGGCAAATATCTCCCAACAACCGCAACTGAGATCCTGGTGGAGCTGAAGCGGCCTCCGCAAAAGCTTTTTGCCGACGCCGTGCAGGCTGGTAGCCAGTCGAATTACCTCCGCTTCCGGCTCTCTCCCAGCTCCGCCATCGCTCTAGCCGCCCGCGTGAAGCTTGCGGGTGAGGAATTCATTGGAGAAGAGCGAGAGCTTTACCTATGCGATGACCAGCCCGGAGAGGAAACGCCATACGAACGCCTCTTGGGCGACGCCATGAAGGGCGACGGGGCGCTCTTCACCCGCGAAGACGCGGTTGAGGCTGCTTGGGAAGTAGTCAATCGGGTTCTCAAGCACCATCTCCCGGTCCACCGTTACAAACGAGGCACCTGGGGGCCGAAACAAGCTGACGCGCTCATCGCTGCGGATGGCGGCTGGCATAATCCAACTCCCGACGGCGCATCCGAATAATCGCTTCAATTCTGAAAGGCCTGCTTCCAGCTTCATCACGTTAAGCTGCACCGCTGCGTGAGCCGCATGGCCTGTTTCCGGTAGAGCCGGATCACGTCAAATACTCCTTCTTTCACTATTTCCGATGAGCATTACGGCTCAGCTATTTCGCCATGGACTTGGAAGAATAGGGGTCAGGCGGAGCAATCGTTCACCTCTTTCTGATGGCTCCCACGCTAAGCGAGTCGATCCTTCGTAACTTCCCGAAGATGCCCTCGGGGCACCAAACCTAAGAAATGATTGGAGAACACGAAATGCCACTTACCACCGTACTCATCACGCTTGTTGCAGCAGGGCTTCTGTTATGGATTGTGAACCGGTTCATCCCCATGCAGGCACAAATCAAATCGATCCTAAACGGCCTGGTTGTCGTTGTTCTGGTCTTGTGGATCGCGAATCTTTATGGGGTGTTCGGTCACCTCCATCAATTCCGCGTCGGGCGTTGAGCTTGCATTACCCGATGAAGCTGCTCAGTCCGGCGCCTCCCGGCTACACAACGAACATGGCGAGGCCCGCTACGAACATGGCCAATGTGGTGAATGCCACAACTGTCCATCCCAGCCGCGAGCTCGGCTGGCCCTGCATCAGCTTCTTGTCCGCTGCCACAATCAGGATTGCGACCATGAGGAATGGTGCCAGCAATCCGTTGATGACCGCTGTCCAGTAGAGTGCCTTTACCGGGTTGATGCCGATAAAGTCCAGCGCGACACCCACGCCCGTCGACACCAGGATCAGAGCGTAAAACCAGCGCGCTTGTCTTAGTTTCTTGCTCAGGCCCTCTCGCCATCCCAGCGTCTCAGCGAATGCGTATGCGGCAGATCCCGCCAGCGTAGGGATGGCAAGAAACCCGGCGCCGACAATGCCAAGCGTGAATACTGTTGTCGCGAAGTTGCCGGCAAATGGCCGCAGGGCCTCGGCCGCTTGCCGGGTAGTTTCGACATTCGTGATGCCGTGCCGGTTGAGGGTGATGGCGGTGGTCAGGATAATGAAAAACATGACTGTGTTCGAGAAAAACGCGCCGACGCCCACGTCGATATTTCTTAATTCGAGCTCCTCGGGTGTGGCTCCTCTGCGCTTGGCCAGCGAACTTTGCCCCGCCCTCTTCTCCTCTTCAACTTCCTCGCTTGTCTGCCAGAAAAAAAGATACGGGCTGATCGTGGTGCCTAGGATCGCCACCAGCGTTGCCCATTCGTTTTTGGTAAGCGGCATGGAAGGAATCAGGGTATCGTGCAGCACTTGGCTCCAGTTGGCTCCCACCACAAACGCAGTAACTGGATAAGCGAACAGAACCAGAACCAGCCACTTCAGGAACGTCCGCGATCTGCTTATACTGGAGCCGGATCGTCGCCCATGAGATGAGAAGCGCGAACGCCACAACAAACCAACGGGAATTGACGCCGGACAGCATGGAGGATGCATCGGCCATGCCCGCCAGGTCCGCGCCAATGTTGATCGTATTTGCGATGAGCAGGGCAACGACAAACGCCAGCAACAGCCATTCTGGAAATCGCTGCTTGAGATTCGCGGCCAGGCCCTGTCCCGTCACCTTGCCGATGCGGGCGCACATCATCTGCACCGCGGCCATCAGCGGCCACGTCAGCAGTGCCGTCCACAGCAGTTTGGTTCCCAGCTGCGCGCCGGCAATGGAATAGGTCGCGATGCCCGATGGATCGTCATCGGCTGCCCCGGTAATGATCCCGGGCCCGAGCGATTTTAGCAGCGCTCGAATCCAACGGGATGGGGCGGATGCCGGCAAAACGAAATTGGTTAACTCCAGTTACGGGCGTGTGCCTTGTTGCGCCGTGGTTTTCTGGTTGGCCCCACGCACTATATCTTGGGCCTTCCCCAGAGTGTTTACAACTTTTCCCTTCACCTGCTGGGCAATTCCTTTCACCTGGAGCGGGGTGTTGCCTGTCAGCTTGCCCGCCTTTTGTTTGACGCTTCCCACCACCTCATCAACCTTGCCGTTCACTCGATTGCTATTCATTGTCCCACCTCCGTGGGTTCAGCTCGCGCGGTTCTCGAAATCGGCGCCGAAATGCACTTCCGGCGCATCGATCAAGAATTATTTGGCTTCTTAATCGTCAGAGGGTGCCTAAGCAGCTCAGCCTCGGAAACTCCACTGGCAACCGTTGGGGCGTCATTTGCCGGCTCCAACCTCTTAGGAGGACGTGCCGTTGAGAACCTGGGGAAAATTTCCCAGGCACTCCGGGAATTCAATCGTCGCGCATCCCTCTCCAGCAGCGTTGCCCTGGAATCTCGCGTTCCACACTGGCGAAGGCGCAGCACTAGACCGCTGCGCCCATCGCTCAGGCTGGGGGAAGAATTTCATCATCTTTGCCAAACCAGCTCCACTACGACTCTTTTGAAAAAAGGCGTCGGCAGCAACGGCCGAAGCGATCTTGTCTAGGGAAAATGAGCCGCTCATGGAAATCACCCTGACCCGCGGAAATCCGCGAAGACGGGTAACCAAGGCGAGTGTCCCATGCAAGGAATCGCAAAACTGTTCAATTCTGTACAGGAACTGCTGCGGATGTCTTCGGCTGGCTCGGAGTTACTCCTCGGGGATCCGGGGAGCGACGGGTCTTTCGGCCTTCTCGTCAGGCAGTTGATCGTGCAGGACAACGTTAAGAAGCGACTTGTGGACACGAATGCGGCCGTCGTATTCGATAAAACCGAGCTTGCGAAAACGGTTCATGAAGAAGCTGACTCGGGAGCGGGTGGTGCCGATCATCTCTGCCAAGGTCTCTTGCGAAATCTTGGGAATCAACGGCTCCGGCTCGCCCGGCCGGCCAAACTCAGCCATTAACAGAAGAATCCTGGCCAGGCGCTTTTCACTGGAGTTGAAAAGCTGATCGACGAGGTCGGCCTGAATGCGCATGCTGCGGGTCAGCAGGAATTTCAAGAACAGGTCGGAAAAGTCGCGTTCCTCGTGCATGACGCGGATCATCTCTTCCCGGCTTATCTTGAGCGCTGTGCAGGCAGTCGTAGCGGTGGCCGTCGACAGTCGCAGCCCGGGCGTCGCGGCCAGAGCGCCCTCTCCCACAAAGTCGCCATCGGAGAGGATCGCAATGGTTGCTTCTTTGCCTGCCTCCGAGACGACCGTGATCTTTGCCCGGCCCGTTTGAAGATAGAAGACAGAGTCGGCCGGGTCTCCCTGCGAAAAAAAGGCCTCCCTGGGCTCCAATTGGACGATTCTTCGGCCCAGCCCTGCGCTCATGAGAAAGGCTGCGGCATCAAATGAAGGTTTATCGAACTCAACCATCCGGCAAGCCTCATTTCTAAAGCAGCGATCATACGGGTCTTTGCGGAAAGAACACGGCTTCGCCGCATTTCAAACTGCATTCCATTTTGCTGCCAGCCAATCACAAGCAGCAGCAACCGGGGCCTCTTACCCAGTAAGCTGCTCATTCAAAATAACATCCGTGGCAATCCTTCGACTCTGCAGCCCCGGCGGTACTTTAGCACAAGGCTGAAACCTCAGTCCCGAGGCAATCTGTTCAATTTTGCTCACTTGTCTCGAGGATTTTCAAGACCCCATTGCAGCTTCCAGCACCGCAACGCCCCACAATCGCTGGCGCCCGAGAGAACCCCTACGAGATGCGCTGGGACAAGATTCGCCGGATTCACCCAAAAACCACTGACGGAAATGAGTAATCCGCTGCCTGGCGTCTCCCCCGCATCAATGGATTGGCCGCCATCCATTGAGAGAGCCCTATTGCTCAGACTCTGGCAGTCAACAACTCTAAAGTGAAGCTACCTTGTGCGCCTTAGTGCGCAATATGAACGAGACGCTGCGCATGGGTAGAAAAAGGTGAGATGCATGAAAAAATTCACGACATTAGTGGCATTGCTCGGTCTGGGCGTAGCGACCGTTGCCTGTGCGGAGACTCGCGAAGATGTGCAGAACCGGCTCGACAATGCGACGTTGGTGCTGCACCAGATCATGGCCGCGCCCGATAACGGCATTCCGGAAGAGGTGCTGGAGCATGCCAGGTGCATCGCCGTAGTACCCCACATGATCAGCGGCGGCTTGGTGTTTGGCGCCGAGAACGGCAGGGGCGTAGCCACCTGCAGAACCGAAGACGGATGGAGCGCTCCGGCGTTCTTTGCCATCACCGGCGGAAGCTGGGGATTGCAGATCGGTGTCGAAGGCGTGGATCTGGTCATGATCTTCCAGGGCGACAGAGGAATGCAGCGCATGGAACAAGCCAAATTCCAGCTTGGAGCTGACGCCTCCGCGGCAGCCGGACCGGTAGGGCGTCATGCCACTGCCGATACCGACTGGAAACTGAACACTGAAATCCTGACCTACTCGCGCGCCAAAGGCCTGTTCGCCGGACTTAGTCTGACCGGCGCCGATTTGCGTCGCGACGATAGCTCGATGGATGCTTTCTACGGTCCCGACACCTCCACACACCGCGTTCTGCGCGGAGAAGTGGCGACCCCTCCATCGGCAACCCGATTTATCGATGCAGTCAGAGATGCAAAGGCTCAGGCGGTTGCTTCAAACTAGCCGCTTCCATGTGAGTGTGTTGTGTGCGTCTGAGACGGGTTGCCCGTCTCAGGCGTCCGCAATCGAGAGAGGTATTGTCGATGCTTTGGGCAATTTTCGTTATCGTTCTTGTCTTGTGGCTCCTGGGCTTCAGCTTCCACATAGCCGGCAGTCTCATACATCTTCTGTTAGTGGTCGCTTTGATCATCCTGGTCTTCAACTTTGTCTCCGGACGCCGCTCCGTTCTATAAAGCTGCCTGAGCGCCGGTTGAGTTGCTCGACACCGGCGCCCAGCAGGGTCCCAATCCTTCAGAATCCATCCCTTTCGCGGGAAAGTGATCCCTTTTGCACAGTTTTCCACCCTCCCCTCGGAGCAATCTGTTCCTGAAGAAGTGCGCCGTCTCGGGCGCTGCAGTGTTGGTGCGCGATACACTGGGGCCAGTCACCAAACCCATTCTGGAGCCTGATGCTCGCCGGCCCGCCCTTCTTTTCGGAGAAGCAGTCTATGAACGCCCTGCTGATCTACCCTAAGTTTCCCGATACCTATTGGAGTTTCAAACACGCGCTCAGATTCGTGGGAAAGCGCGCCGCGCAGCCTCCGCTGGGCCTGATGACGGTGGCGGCGCTGCTGCCGCAAGCGTGGAAGAAACGGTTGGTGGACACCAACGTTGAGCGATTGACCGACCGCGACCTGGTGTGGGCCGACGTGGTTCTGCTCAGCGGAATGCATATCCAGCGTGAGTCGCTTCTCCAAATTGTCGAGCGTTGCCACGCCCGTGGCCTGCGCACCATTGTTGGCGGGCCCATCGCCAGCAGCGTGCCGGCGGCCGAATTGAAGGCGGACCACGTGGTCATCGGCGAAGCCGAGAGCCTGATTGCCGGCCTGGCACAGGATCTGGAACAGGGGACAGCGAAACCGGTCTATCAAGCCAATGAGCGGCCGCCAATGGAGACCAGCCCACTGCCGGACCTGAGCCTCCTTAAGATGAACCGCTACTCAACGATGGCCGTGCAATACTCGCGCGGTTGCCCCTTCAACTGTGAGTTCTGCGACATCATCGAGATCTACGGCCGCCGCCCGCGGACAAAGGCCGTGGCCCAGGTGCTGGCGGAGTTGGACCAGTTGCGCGCCGCCGGCTGGCGCGAGGCGGTGTTCATTGTTGATGACAACTTCATTGGCAACAAAGCGCGCGCCAAGGAACTATGCGTGGCGCTGGCCGAATGGCGGAGCCGGTTCAAGACCAGCTTCGACTTCAATACCGAAGCTTCGCTCAACCTGGCTGACGATCCGGAGTTGATGCAGCTGATGAAAGACGCCGGCTTCGTCTCGGTCTTCCTGGGCATTGAGACCCCCGATGAATCGGGCCTGATCTCCAGCAACAAGCTTCAGAACACGCGCCGCAGTCTGCTCGAGAGCGTGGCCACCATCCAAAGTTACGGGATGCAGGTGATGGGCGGCTTCATCCTCGGCTTCGACACTGACAAGGAAGACATCTTTGACCGCATGGTCGACTTCATTCAGAAGAGCGGCATTCCCATTGCCATGGTCGGACTGCTGCAAGCCATGCCTGGAACCCAACTCTTCCGGCGTCTGTGGCGGGAGGGCCGGATTCTGGATGCGGGCGACGGCGACAACACGTTCTGCGACCGGCTTAACTTCTTGCCTCGGATGGATGCGGCAAAGTTGGTAGAGGGCTACCGCGAGGTGCTGAAAAAGATTTACAACTGCGAGGCCTACTACGACCGCGTCAAGCTCTACCTGAGCCGCACCCATGCGCGGCCTGAAAAGAGAAACACAAGGCAGCGATGGCTGACCCGGGCCAATGCGCGCGCCCTCGTTACATCGATCGTCCGCCAGGGCGTCTTCGGCCGGCAGCGCTGGAGTTACTGGCGCTTTGTATTGACCGTGGCCACCAGCTATCGCCATTGCGCAGGCGCGGCCATGACCCTCGCAGTCATGGGCTATCACCTTCAGGTGATGACACAACGGCTGTCCAAGTCGATCGATTCAGCGATCTTGCCTGCCGAATCTGACGAAATCCTGCTCCGTGAAAAAAGCAGACCAGTCTCTTAATGCTTCACATCCCGCTCCGCTCATCTGACCTCGATGCGCCGAGAGAATGCTTCATCAAAAGCAAAGCGGCGGAGCTGGTATGCTCCGCCGCTTGTGGTTCAACCTGCCGCCTGATTCAGCAGCTATAGGTTAGTGCTTTCCACCGCTGCCACTTTCATGCCCACCACCGCCATGAGATCCACCGCCGCTTGGAGCGGCGTGCGATGCTGGTGCACGTGAAGCCGTTGAACGGGAGCGCGTGCCTCCGGCTGGGCACGATGCGCTGGTACGGGTCGCTGTTGCATGGCCTCCGCTTGGCCGCGCGCTGCTGGCGTGGTATGCCACGCGACTAGGTCCGCCGTGGTAGCTTCCTCCGCCTTCGCCCACAAAGCGATGGCTGCCCCAGCCGTGGCTATAACCCCAGCCGCCCCACGGGCCCATGCCCAGGAAGATGCCGTTGTAGAAGTATCCGGGCCCGTAGTAACCATAGGGCGCGCAGGCATACGGCGCATAACCGTAATAGCCGTACGCACAGCTTGGTTGAACGCCGATGTTAATCACAAGTTGTGCTTGAGCCGCTGGCGCCAGGGCCAGGCCGGCGAGAAGTGCCGTTGTTCCGAGTAGAATTTTGATTCCGCGCATGTGAGACCCCCTTAAGGTGTCTGCGGTTCCCTGGTAAAGGTGGGATGCTCTGGCGCCGTTAAGACCGACCCGGCAACAGCAGCCTACATAAGGGGTTGGGGCAATACATAAATTCCAGTTGCTTGATTGGGACCATCATCCAGTTACCCTTACACTCTTCACCCTAGTCACGGATATCTAGGCTGTCTGAGCAATAGGAACCACTTGTAGTGACCGGTTGTCGCGGCGTCATGGTTGATGGTCGTCCTGCGCCAGTATGTTCATGACTTTGCCGCGTGGGAACCCTCGCAGTCGAAGGTCTGACAGCGTCCTGGAATACCGGCGCGGCTCGCTCTCTTACTGTGGGATGCAAGGGGGGCGCGTCACAGACTCTGGCAACAGGATGACCGTTCTTTGGGGTCCCAACAAAATCCCTCACAGTCACGCGAGGGGGCTAGCGGCCAATTTCCCTAAATTGTCGATGGAATTTGGCTCCTCAGGTAGGACTCGAATCCGCTTGAGAACGCACTTTCAACAATCTACAGCGCAGCAGATGGCACGTAATACCGTATTTTCGATATAACGCAGTGCGAACGGCACGGGAACGGCACGGACGCGCTATGGCCGTGCAAATCCGCGCTTAACCCATCCCAGAAGGAAGAGAACTAGATAGGTCAAGCCCCACCCAACAGGCACGGGAACAAACCCGACAACTGCCGCCTCTATCCAAGGCTCATTCCCGGTTTCCGCAAGATAATCCGTGGATAGCTTGTCACATTCGGCACTCCCCCGCAGAGAGCCATCCGGTGCTTCCTCACAACGTAAGGTGAAGCCGCTGGCCGTCTTTATGCGGGCGTCATCAACGACCACGAAAGTGCATATTCCCGCACCGAGAATCCACACGACCGAGGCGATAATCCCGAGTCTTTTCCATCCGTTCAACTTCACCCCCCGAGCACCTCAGCACAGGATTATAGCGTCCAGGACGGACGCCAACGCGCCTACGGTCATCTGTGCGCGATTGCAGTACGATCTACATTGTTTTCCGTCCACGGATCGTCAGTCTAGGTTTCACTTTCACCGTCGCTGTCTTGAACGCTGCTTTTGAGCTGAGGCGTCCACCCCATCCGCATTGCACCGTGCTAGGGCAGATTGCCATGAGCAGGAATGAACGTGTCTTGAGCGGGGCGGTTTGGGTGAATGTTCGCCCGCATTTTGGGCAGCGGAAATAATACTTGCTCATCTCCATCAGAAGGATTGTACTCTGAGCGCCGGGCGGAAAAGCAGAGGATTACAATTGCAGCTATGCGCCTCACTTTCTCACTCATTTTGGCTGCCGGAGCTGCCTATGCACTCAGCTTTGCCATTGATATTTTGAGCGGAATTGTGACCGGGGCTTACTCAAAGAGCAGTGCTTTGCCAATCGTCACGTGGTCGCTCATGTCAGCCGTGGCCCTTTTTGCGGCGATTGTCGTTAGCCGTTTTGACAGCCGGATAGCCTGGCCCTACTTTGCATTTGCGCTCATTTCGGCGATAGGCGGAGTGGTTGGGTCAAGACGAGATTTTGTCGTTGCGGGTTTGTTGGCACTCAATGGAGTTGCGATCTTCTGGACGCCCGCAAAGAATAAGAAAGCCCTAGCACGCAAAAACGGGTAGGCTACCCCACTAGCCGGTTACCACGGATGCGCCTACGGGCTTCCTATTGCGTCCCCTCTCATCGAATCGATAGAGCGGGCACACGCGCAGACGAAACGGCCCATACGTGATTACGCACAAACGTGAGCAGTATCAGGGCAGAGAGGGGCGACCAATCGGCTGCCCCTTCCTTTTGGTCCGCTCGGGGACTACTTTCTCAACGGCAATTCCGGCGCGTCTTTTGAAAGCATCATTCTCACAGCAACGGGAGCATTGTCGGACGCTTTGAGCGAATCATCCTCCCTAAAGAAGTCGAAATACCGCTCGGTTACAAACCATGATCCGTCATCAAGCACTACCCGGTCCCCTACGTTGGGAAGCAATCCGGCATCGTCGATGATGGTGTGTGGAAGATCGTGTCGTGCGCCATCCACGAACACAAATTGCAGCGAGGTTTTCATTCGCTTAGTTTACCCGCGTGCCCGTCAGCTTCGTTCGTGCTCTTCCATGAACGCTGACAGGCTGTCCAGTTCTTCCCGGCTGAGTGCGCGGTTGACGGTGACTGAGCAATGCCCGTTACGGCGCGTTACCTTGGCGATTGGCAGTTTGGATTTGACCGGCGTGGATGCTTCCCATTGGCTCTGGCCAACGGGCGAAAAGTGCATGTACAGCATGGCGAATCCCTCCCTTGGCTGTGACCTCCAGGTTTGGGGAAGGAAAATCATCCCACAAACAATCTCAGGTGTCAAATAAGTCATTTGTTTTCTGATAAATGGGACGCGATAACGGGCCGTGACAACGGGACGTGCAAACGGGATGCGCGGGAAAGGCGAAAAGACGACGAAAAGACAAGGAAACTTGACATTTTCCATGTTTTTCCCGAATTGGGAATTCGTATAAGTTTGTCTGCGGCGGAGGGCTGCTGAGGTCACCTCTGCAAGATTTGACCCGCCCCCTATGGTGTTGATGTCAATGGAGTTGCCTAAACGCCTCAGCAAGTGGACAGGGCATCTCGGCTAAGTGCAAGCAGCCACGACACTTAGCATGGGCTGTCCACCTGTCCACCCCTGTCCACCACTTTTGCGCTCTATCGCCTCCGTAACATACATATAAAAGAGAGAGATAGAGTTGTGTAGCTTATAGGCTATAACGAAGTGGACAGGTGGACAGGGCACGTGGGTTTCCCATGCATGAGGGAGATTGGCTCACGGTACTAATGGGCCTTTTGCGATGTGTCGATCATCACAGCCAAGACTGTTTTTGAGTGGCTTACTCAATATTTGCGAATAACTTGCAACTTTTACTCTCGCTGTGGCGTTATAGAAAGTGTGAGGCAATATCAGCTCACATATGGAGCCGGAATGAGCACGACGGGCTGCAATCCCGAAGAATTGTTCAAAGCGTATGAAGCGCCAATCTTGCGTCACATTCGCGGTCATAAGATCGTCCAGCGCATTCAGAGCGAGACGGGGAATGATGCGGCTTCGATTGCGGAGGACATTTCATCGGAACTGTGGGTGCGCGTGCTTGAGCACAAGGACCAATTTGACAACAACGGGAGCGTCAAGAGTTGGCTGTACACGATTGCGGAAAACTTAGTAAAGGACTACCAGCGCACCCGATTCATCCGCGAGGTTGATGAGAACGGGCGTGTGGTCCGGCGCAAGCGCGCGGAGAGGCTTGACCATCTTGACAAACGGGACCGTAAGACTCTCGGAAACGCCGGAGTCGAAAACCCTGAAGATGAGGCGGACAGCCCGTCATTTGAACCGCGTGATTGCTGCCCATCACCGCAAGAGTGGTTACTAGCCCTGGAGCAAGAGGAAGCTGTTGACTTCATTCTGCGGCGAATCGATGCGCCGTCCCGTGCGGTACTCGAATATCGGTTACAGGGCATGAGCCTCAGCGAGATTGCTGAAAAGACGAACACACCGCTTTCTGCGGTGAAGGCGCGGTTATATCGGGGCAAATCCAAACTCTCAGAAACCGCGCAGACCGCAAGTCCTTCAGCTTCGCTGAGGCTACGCGCGCGTAGCATTGAGTGCCGCCCCGAAAGATGGGTGTTTTACGCGGGGAGATAGGAGGCGGCATGGTAGCGGTACAGAATCCCGGATTTGCGGCAGGAATTAACAAGCGGAGCAAGACGCAACGGCTTGCTTGGGCTTTGAAAGGCGCACCCATGAGAAAGAAAGACCTGAGACTCAATGCAATGGCTGGAATAGTGGAAGGCCGGAAGCTACGGGACAGCGTTACAGTCAAAATGCAAGACGCTGGCGTCGATCCAGATGACGCCATGGTGCTTTGTGTCTTTGCAGAGCCGGACCTTTCAGCCCTTGTGCCGGAGGCCCTATTCCTGCCTGTCAAGAGCAAAGGCTTTGCTGAGATTAAAGACGCAGAGCGGCACGCGGACAAACTACCCATCGGATTCCTTGTGATTGTGCGGGACACGACCGATAGTCGGAATCCCATCTTTGGACACACACGCCCGCTAATTGTGGAGGACCCACGTGGGCCACTCTTGAATGAGCTGGCCCTCCACTCCTACATGCGAAAAATTGAGGATAAATTCAGGGCTGACGGACTCATTCCCGACGCACGGAATTGAAACGAATTTGGTTTGCGAACAAAGAGGCCCTCGAAAAGAGGACCTCTTTTTTACGCCCTGAATGCAGAAAGGTAAAGCGATGAACCTGATTGAGCGCATGGCCGTCGATGCGACACACGCGGTTTATGTCATGTCGAATCCCGATGGGACTGACTGCGAATTTCTACTCCTGAATGCGGACTCCAATTCCGAGCGTGAGAGCCTACGGACACGATGGGGCGGACGCAATCTTCGGGGCGTTGGAATCGCATTTATTGAGCGTGGGATTCCGCGTGTGATTTTCAAACAGGAACCATCGGACTCTCTCACAACCCTCCGATTGACGGCGGCCTTTGCTCGATACGTGGTAGAGCTGACCGTCAATGACAGCTTGCGTGCTGATGACGGCGTGACGTGGTGTGAGCGCCTGTACACGCTCCAGGACACGCGGGAGGCGTGACGCACAAAGTTTTGCCGCCCGCGTAAAACGGCGCGGGTCATCCACGATAGCGGGCACAGTACGTGACCTGGAGGCGTGGGAGATGTGGCAGTGAACGCGGCAAAGTCACCGAAAGGTGACGGGGAGTTTGCCGCCCAAACCTAATTGCAGCACAGGGAAAAAGCCCCGTGCCTTCGCGCTTAGCTCCCGGTGTACGCCGGTCAAAAGAGCGCACCGCTGGCGGTGATTACCTACTCACCACGGCAGAGCAGTTAGAGGATTTTCGCTATGATCGGAATTTTTGACCTCAAAAAGCAACAGGCAGAGGCGCTCCACGCGGCTGAAGCCATCCTCAACGCATCCGGGGAGCGCGGCATGAGTGAATCCGAAACGGCGCAATACAACGGCCACATGGATCGGTTTCGCAACTTTGGTGCGTCTGTGCGGGCAAGTGAAGAGCAAAACAGCATCCGCTCTCTCATTGGCGCGAACGGCACTCCCAAGTGGCTACATAACCCCGGTGCGGCACAGCCCGTGAACCACAACCAGAAACTGATGTCCGCTGAATACGGCGAGTCCTTCCTTTCTTTCATCCGCAGTGGCGGCAAGCACGCTGCCAGCGCGTTGAGTGAGGGATTTGACTCGCTGTTTGGAGGCTTCGCTTTGCCCGCACTTCCGGGCCTCTCAGCAGCCGCGTATGAAGGCGGAGCCACAACCGGAGCCGCAGCCGTAAGTGTTCCCACGGAACAGAACACCGTTTTATTGGGAACGCCTGATGTTGGCGTGAGAACCATTGCCAGTGTCATCCCGACAGCCACGGACATCAAAATTCCACGCGGCACTGCCTTTCCGACAGCGGCAATCAAGGCTGAAGGTGATGGCACCGGGACAAACGTCTTCACAACCAGCTCATCGACCGTTGACAACTTCACGCTTTCAGCTTTCATGGTTGGCGTGGCAAACCCGGTGTCTTGGGAACTGATGCAAGACGTGGCAACCTTCCAGCAGTTCGCGGTGATGGACCTCATCCGTTCTGTGAACATCCTGGAGGAAAGCTACTTTGTCACAGGGAGCGGCAACGGGCAGCCTCAAGGTTTGGTGTCCAACGTGGGAACGGGCACCGGCACTGCCACGGCTGTTGAAAGCACCGGAGCGTACTTGCTCCAGTCAACTTCCGATGTCATCGGCGCACTGAAGTCTGTTTACCACCCCACTGCCGGATGGCTGATGAATCGCAAAACCGGAGCGGCCATCAGAAAGGCGCAGACCCAAGCCAACCTCTTCTCACCAATCTGGACTCGGGAGAATGGCCGAGATTTGCTCCACGGCTACCCGGTGACGTTCTCACAGAACATGCCGGACCTGCCGTCTGCAACCACCACGGGCGTGACACCAATCCACTTCGGGTCATTCTCGGATGGCTACGTCATTGGCGACAGTGGCGGCTCTGGGGTGTTTTGCAAAATCCTTGACCAGCCCAAGGCGCTGGAGGGCTTGACCGTCCTGCTTTGCTATCGCAGGGTAGACGGACGCGTCCGGCGCTCGGAAGCGGTACAGGCCGTCTCTATCAGCCACAGCTAAACCGCCGTCAGTCGGCAACTGACGTTTGAGCGAAACGGCCCACGTTGCAATACGGGGAGCGTGGGCCGGAGTAGCCACACATTAGGCGGGGATCATTCCGCGCATAGGCCCTGCCGGGCTACTCGCCCATCTCCAACTATGCGCGGTCTTTTTCAAGATTGAAATTGCGGGTGCCCAACGCGCCACACAGCCCGCAAAGGCAAAACATGCGGCCTTCCAAACTGTGTGGTTTGCCCGGCTTTGATGTGGGGAGTACATCGGGCCGGGCAAATTTTTCGAGGTGAGCATGACAGATGAGCGAGTAGCAGAATTGATGCGGTATTGCCGTGAGAATCTTTGCACGCCCGATGGCAGCCGGACGTGCTTGCTCTGCCAGTATGAGCCGGAGCCTGGGGAAACCGTGGCTGTGGGCACCTTTGTTCCATTCGGGGAGTTTAACCGGCGCATTGGCGGCCAGCCCAATAACGTCGAAGGAAATGCCATAGGAAAGCAACTTGTCGAAGAAAGCCTTTGTTCGCACCGAGTCGCCGCCGCGATCGATGTGGATCATGATTTTCGGACGCACGCCGTTCCCACGTCCGGCGTCGACTCCGTTGATGCCGGCCTGCACGAGTTCCGCAAAATGATCCCAGTTCTCCGGCAGTTTTCCGTCGGGCCAAAGCATGCCGTTCGTGACCTCGTTTCCGATTTGCACCATATCCGGCAGGACACCAGCGTCGCGGAAGGCGCCGATGGTGTCGCGCGTGTAATCGAAGACCGCCAGCACCAACTCGGCGTGCGTTTTTCTCTGCCAGGCGGCGGGGATAAACTGCTTGCCGGGATCGGCCCAGGTGTCGGAATAATGGAAGTCGAGCAGGAATTTGTAACCCAGTTTCTTCGCCTGCTTTGCCAGCGCAATGGTGTACGGCAGATTGTTCGGAAGTACCGTAGGATGGACGAAGATGCGCAGGCGAATCCAGTTGTATCCGTGATCCTTCAGAATTTCGAGACAGGGCTTTGCGATGCCGTGATCCTTGAAAATCACTCCGTGCTGCTCCGCGTTTCCCAGAAACGACACATCTGCCCCGATGGCGTAGGACTGCGCACGCGCTGCGGCACAGAAGCAGATAAGCAGAACCAGTGTCAGTCGCAAAATGATGCCCGCAGGCCGCATGTTCCGAATTCTATGGCGCATGACTGTCTCCCAGCGTCTCGATCTCGAAATTATCGAATTCAGCATGGATGTACCCAACCACGCCGAGACCGACCATTCCCTTGGTAAAACTGGAGTCGGAGAGTGTGACGACCGTCTCGTGATCGATCTTTGCAGTGATGGTTTCACCCTGAAAAGTAAGGGTAAGGTTGTGCCAGTGGTTGATGCCCAAAACACTGACTTTCCCGTGAGCCAGAGTGGCTTGCTCCTCTTTGCTTGTAGTCTTGAGCAATGACCAAGTCCCTGTGTTGGAGACACGCAACACGTATGAGTTTGGTATGTCGCGGTAGCTCATCCCGGAGAGCCGACCGATGAGGTCGACGGAGCCTGGTTGCTGCAGCAGGATGTCGCTTGACACCCGGTAGTTCGACCAACCCAGATTGCCAATTTCCGTAAACGGACGATTTGCACTTGGTTTCCATGCTATAGGTTTCGCGGGAACCTCCTGGCGAAGGCAGATGCCCTCCCGGTCACCCGCACACCTTGCCGTCTCGAAGACACCATAGATGTCAGAAAAGTACTTTGGCGACTCCCAGTTACCGGCGGCATACTCGTCAAAATTATCGACATACGGAATGGGAAATGGGGCAGAGGGCGGCGACGCCGCATCTGCCTTCGACTGGCCAGTAGTCGTGGTTATCGTATACACGCGTCCCGGGTCCAGGGCTAGAGAATACAGGCCCTGAACCGGATGAAGGTCCGCGAGTTTGACAAACCACCTGGACGGGTCCGCGGAGGCGGGGTCGGTAGTCCATACGTGGAGAGTCTTCTTCCGAAAACCCAGCAAGCGGATATGGATGGCTTGCTTCTGCCGGTCATCCACGGTTTCGATAATCGTGCTGAAATCTAGACCGTCCGGAGACCTGAGAGTCGTGAAGCTGTCATGTTTGCCGGTGGAATCCCCGCCGAGGAAGCCCGACGCGCTGTCGATATATCGCCAGCCTGGCTTTGTGAACTGAGTCGTTTGCGCCGTGACCCACAAAGCCGGAGTAATGCGGTAATGGCCGGACCACGGTTCGTTGCACTTGATTAGCCCCACATTGTCAAACGGAAGATTGTCGTAGATGGCGCTGATCATAGGCCAGAAAATGGTCGCGACAAGTCTGCCCCTCAGATAGTTTCGGTTGATAATGCGGGCGACCTCATTATAGGGAGCGACCTTGTCGTCAAAATGAGACTCGCTGTCCCACAAGGGCTTTCCCAGCGACTCGGCTGTCGGAGTGGGATACACACCCCATCCGGGGCCGTGATCGCCCACAACATCGATCGCCCGGTACAGACCGGGATCCTTTTTCATGTCGGACGCTATGCCCCACACAAGTTTCGGGGCCCAGTCGTCGGAGGCAACGATTTTGACTGACGAGAGGCCGTTGGCGCGAAGCGCTGCGCTCAGTTCCTTGTACCATGCGTCGTTCCAGCCATTCTCATTGCGCCCTCCAATATAGTTCATGGTCAGATGATGATCGAACTTCGCGTGCTCCAGCCATTTCAAGATGTAGTCGATCATGTCCTGCGACCAGTAATTCCCGTTGCCGACCCAGCCAGGAGCCCCCCACGGCAGCGCCACCAGCGTAATTCCGGGATTCCTGGCCCTAGCCTGCTCCATCAGCCACCACTCGTAGCCGCGATTATAGTTTTCGTCATGCCGGGTGTGCATGTGGCTTGGCTCGGATCCATCTGTAGAATCCATGTCCCCGCCAATTTCCACTTTGAGAATTTGCAGATTTGCGCCGTAATGTGGCTTAAATAGATAATCTAGGATCTGGCTACGATAGGGCTCTGGATAATCAATGAGGAGCCTGGAATTCCCTCCGCCTCCGCTAATTGCGCCAATACCATCGAACACGCTGCCGCTACCATTCCTCTGAATCGTAATTGTTTCGCCTATCGTCTCGGGAGGTGATGCGGCCGCAACAGAAGAGGCGAAGACCAGGATCGTTACTACGTATGGGATCGCTTTCAAATGTACCTCGCTCCTACACGCCCGACTGGGCGAAATGTCTGCCGCAATTGCAGGCCGGATTGTTCGCCTTAGAACCTGTCATTCTACTTCTATTGGTTTGCTTCCTTTTAAGATAGCGGGAATTACAAAGTCCCGGCTGCCTACAGGTGTTCAAGGCCACGCCGTAAAGCTGCAATCACGGCCTGGGTGCGATCATCAACTTGTAAGCGCAGGAGAATCGTACTCACGTGACTTTTAACTGTTGCCTCTGTAATCCCGAGGTCGACTGCAATTTGCTTGTTGCTCTTCCCGCGCACCAGCAACGAGAGTACTTCGCGTTCACGCGAGCTGAGGTCTGAGTCAGGCATCCGCGCTGTCAACGCGTGCAGTACAGGAGCGGGAAGATATTGGCGTCCAGAATGCGCCCGGCGTAATGCGTTAATAAGAACTTCATGAGGCATACTTTTGATCACGTATGCACGCGCGCCGGCCTCCAAAGCCTGATAAATATCTTCGTCACCCTCGTAGGTCGTCAGTACTACAATGCACGCCTCGGGGCTGCTGTTATGAATTTGACGGATAGCCTCAACTCCGGACATTCCTGGCAGGCGAAGGTCCATGAGCGTAATATCCGGTTGATGCTTCTCAAACAGCTCCACCGCTTGTTCGCCGGTCCCTGCCTGCCCAACCGTCAGCATGTCTTTCCGCGCATTCACAATTGCCGCGATTCCCACACGCATCATCGGATGATCGTCTACGATTAGGACCGTGATCTTGGCTTCATTCTCCATAATTATGCACTCAGCATCGCGCTCTGCGCCGCGGAGGCCCCCCGTGGAATCTGGATTTGCAACTCCGTACCTTTACCAATCTCCGTATCCAGTCTGAATGTCCCGCCTAAGGCCCGAGCACGCTCTTTCATTCCCAGTAATCCATAGTGAAGTTCATCTTGCGAAGGAAGGATGGAAAGGTCGAAGCCGGCGCCATCATCTTTTACTCCGAGCGATACATAATTATCGGCGAAGATCACCTTCATTGCGATATTCGCCGGGTCGGCATGGAAGACTGCGTTGTAAATAGCCTCGCGGGCCATCATCATTAATTCGTGGGTGGCGAATTGGTTCAAGACAAATGGCTTTCCCTCCGCTTCACACGCAACGGATATACCCGACTCTTTGCTGATCTTATCGGCCAATCCAAACCGTTGCGCCTTTTACTACCGTCAGACCATGCGGACCAAACAGGCCGGGAACATGACGGCAACGCGGGAGGGCCAAGAGAACCTCTTTGAGTTTAAGCAGCACCGCATGATTATGACGGGACCGGGCAGCGTCCACAAGAACGGCAATGTGTACAAAGCGGATTGGAAGATCATTCCAGCCATGCCGGACGTGCTGTTGAACCGGCTCTGCGAGCTATACGGCGCTCCCAAGCCCGGCAACACGGGCGTGATGAGTGAAGAGGTAAAGCGTGAGACGGAATTGTTGGACCGCTTCCTTGCCACGTATGAAGTGGCAACCACGGGCGACTGGTTCAACAAGGGCAAGCAGTGGTACAGGCCAATTGAATGCCCGTGGGCCGGTGAGCATGAAAACTCCAACGCAGGCACGTCAACGTGCGTTGTGTACACGGAGGGCGGAGGCTATGGCTTTGACTGCAAGCACCGCTGCGCATCGAAGGGATGGAAAGAGTTTCGCGCAGAGCTGGAACGTCGTTTTCCAGATCGTAGTTTCTTTGGAGCCTCCGGGCCGGAAGTGGTGTTTGGCGGTCTGCCTCTCATCGCACACGCGACCTTGGCTGAAGCGTTCCTTCGGGACAATCACGATTTTTGCGCGGTGTATGACGCGCCTGGACGCCCAACCGCACAGTGGGTCAAAACGCGGTGGGACGTTTCGGGTGATGACACAATTCTGTGGAAGGCTGTGGCTGACTATCTGAAGGCGTTGCATGACCGATACCCTGCACCGGAAAAAGGGCCGGATTCGCGCATGAGGTTCTACGATGCCGCGTTCATCAGCGGCGTGGTACGGTGCGTCAAGCCGTATTTGCCTCCGGTCAAAGCTGAGACTTTTGACCGCGAGCCGTACATGCTTGGACTGCCGGATTGCCGAGTGATTGACTTGCGGACAAGCGCCGTCCGGGACATGCGGCGTGAGGACTACATCTCACAACGAATTGATGTATCGCCAGACCCCAACTGCCCAACGCCCCGGTTTGACCGCTTCATCAGCGAAATTACGTGCGGTGATGGTTCGCTTGCCAACTACTTGCTCCGGCTGTGTGCGTTGTGTCTGACGGCGGACCCGTATCAGGGCTTGTTCTTTTTGTGGGGACGCGGGCGCAACGGCAAGGGCGTGTTGATTCGGATGTTGACTGCGATTCTTGGTGATGGCCGTTTTGCTTGGCCTCTGCGTCCGAGTGAGATTACCGTGTCCAGGTTTGGGGATGACGGAATGAAGCGGACGTTTGCGGGCTTGAAAGGCAAGCGGCTTGTGACCGTGAACGAGAGTGTCAACGGCAATCTCAATCTGTCCATGCTCAAGCTGATGAGCGGCGGTGACACACTGAGCGCCGCGCACATGCGGCAAGACTCAGTTGCATTCAAGCCAACGCACAAGGTTTTGTTGCCGACAAATGACCGGCCACAGCTACCGGCAGACCCGGCGTTCCGTGGGCGCGTTCACATGATCCCATTTCTCGCCAACTTCACCGGGCGCGAAGATCGCACGCTTGACCACACATTGCAGCATGTTGAGTTGCCGGGCATCTTATACCGGCTC
This sequence comes from uncultured Acidobacteriaceae bacterium, assembly GCA_963823805.1. Lineage (GTDB taxonomy): Bacteria > Acidobacteriota > Terriglobia > Terriglobales > Acidobacteriaceae > Telmatobacter. Next base: position 1,897,674 of record CAWGMW010000001.1, read on the forward strand.
ATCACGCTCTGCCCGGACGTGATTGAGAATGGTTTGCGTCCGCCCGCAAGCGTGTTGGCGGAGACTGACCAACTCTTCGCGGAGCTGGACGTGACCAAGCAGTTTCGTGATGACTGCCTGGAATCAGAGCCAAGCGCAGAGACAACCGTCAACGAGATGGAGCACGCCGTCCTTCGATGGATTGGTGAGCAGCGCGGCTCCGTGCCGATGGATTCAGGCGAAACTATCTTGCGCGAATTGAAGCACCAACCGGATGTGCGGTATGTGCGAGTACGCCGGGATGGTGAGCAGGGCAACGGGAACGGTCTAGGGCGCGGCAGAGTGTGGGCATACGTTGGTGTCCGGCTCAAGTAAAGAGGCACAATGACGGAAACCCGCCTGTACGCCGTGGAGACCAAATGGCTCACCGCAAACGAAGCAGCCCAATACCTCAAGGTCAAACCACGCACCATTCTTGCTTGGGCCAAACAGGGCCGCATTCCCGGACACTCGCTGTCCGGCGCACAGCGCATCACATGGCGATTCTTGAAAGCAGAGCTGGATGCTATGCTGGCACTGCCATCTGCTGCCGAACGTGGGAGGGTTCAATGAGCAGCAGAGTAAACACAGGAAGCGTAGTGCAGGACAAACGCGATAAGGTTTGGCGTTTCTATTGGTGGGAGAACGGCAAGAGACGCTCAAAAGCACTCGGGCGTTTCAACACCAAAGCGGATGCGTGGAAGGCTGCCAAGCCTCTACGTGATGCACTCGAAACCGATAGGCGCGTCATTCCAGGTGTACCAACCGTCAAGACGCTGTTGGAGCACTACCGGACTGAAAAGATGCCTACCCGGAAAGACACAAAGCGCGGCTATGAATCGTGGATTCGAGTCCACATTCTGCCGAATTGGGGCGAGCGCCCAATCACGGATTTACAGGCCCGGCCTGTGGAGCTGTGGTTAGAGTCTCTCAACCTTGCGCCGAAAAGTCGCACGCACATTCGCGGGATTCTCAGCTCACTATGGAATTTTGCGATGTGGAGGCAGGACATTCCAATCCAGGTCAACCCCATCAGCTTGGTAACGGTGAAGGGCGCGTCAAAGCGGATACGGCAGCCCCGCAGTCTCACAGTTGAGCAATTCCGTTTGCTCGTTTCTCAGTTGAAGGAACCTTTCGGAACGATTGCTCTGATGTGTGTCTGTTTCGGCCTCCGCATCTCCGAGTGCCTTGCCCTTCGATGGTCGGATATTGATTGGCTCAATGCACAGCTCCGCGTAGAACGGGGCATTGTTGAGCAAACCGTGGATGACGTGAAAACCGATGAGTCTCGAAAGTCCTTCGCAGTTGCGGATGAGCTGCTTGAACGGCTGAAAGAGTGGCGGCGTGCTACGGATTTTCCAGCGGACGGGGATTGGATTTTTGCAAGTCCGCTGAAAATTGGCAGACTGCCCTACTCCTACACCGGGTTTTGGAGAGAGCTGGACCGCGCTGGCAAGGACTGTGGCATTGGACACATCGGGACGCACTCATTCCGTCACTCCTACCGCATGTGGATCGACGCGATAGGAACACCAATCGGTGTCCAACAGAAACTCATGCGGCACTCGGACATTCGCACAACGATGAACATTTACGGTGACGCGGAATCGGGTGATATGCGCAGAGTGAATGGGAAGATTGCAGAGCTGGCTTTCAGTTTGCAGTGAATGGCACGGAAAACAGCACGGAAGGGTTGTAAGTCTATGGTTTTTTGGCTCCTCAGGTAGGACTCGTTCCCCGCGGCACTTTCGTAACATATTGAAAACACGCAAGTAGTTGAAAATACATATAGGAAGATTTCGCCTATTTCGCAGGTTTCGCCTGTTTCGCATTTTCTTAGGACAGTTTTAGGGACAGCGGGTATTAAGAAAACATGAGCATACTCAGCCCTGACAAGATTCTCAGCAAGTGTTTGTTGTCGCTCAACGTCGATTTCCCTCAAGGTCGCAAGCCCGACCTCCGCAAGGTGGGAAGAGACATCTACGAAGTGCTTACGAACACGGGTCGCCATGGATACAAGCAACGGATGCGCAAGCGGACGTTCAAGATTGAGCCAGAGCGAAACTACGCGCCCAGCGAGGTCGCAGCGATCCTAAACGTGAGCTACGACGCTGCACTGCGGCTCATGCAGAAGATGAAGGACGTGGTCGATTTGGGGACGCCGACGCGGCGATACAAGCGGGGCAAGAAGAAGCTGCGCATCAGTGGCAAGAATCTGTTGGCGTTCCAAAGAAGTAAGACGAGAGACTAGGGTCTGCCCCGCCCTAGCTCCGGAATGCGAGACGGCTTCATTTCGTCAACTCTGTACGGATCACTGTACGCCGACGAGCGCAAACTGCGGAGCTCCAGATTCAATAGCGTCATGAAAGACATTAAGAATGCGAATGACTGGGTACGCAGCCGATCAGAGATGCGGGGCTCGACGATCAGAAGAGTGGATCTCCAAGTAAATCGGCACGACTGGAAGACCAACCGAAGCCGAGCTGCGTTCGCCCGTCGCTGCAGTTGGATCTTTTGTTCTTGGTTGAAGGCAGTTGTTCGCGAAGAATCGGATTCTCGACAATCACCGCAAATCGAGAACGGAGAGTTAAGCGAACGAGACCCGGATTGTCGCATACCAATTCTCGAATAATGCCAGGTGCCAACAGAATCAACCAAAGGATGCTCATCAATTCAATTATCAACGGAGCGCTTCGGCGATTGACAACCAGGACGGGCGTCGGACCGAAGAATCTGCCTTCTCAAGTCGTAGATGGGGTTTGCGAAGGACACCCGTGTCAACAAAGCGATGAAGAACATTTCTTTGCAAGCATTATGAGGCCAACGATAAAATCGGGACATACCTTTCGAGATCCCTTGACGCGAGGAGTTTTGCTTTTTGCCGCAGCCGCACCCGCCGCCGAAAACAGCTGTGCTCTGCGTGAGGAATGGTGAGTAGTGATGAACGCAAGAAAAAAATCGGAATTTGTTGTCTCGATGGTCTTTGTGTCGATCATTACCGCAGCTGCAGCAGCGCAGACTCTAGTGCTGAAGAAGGTTGACTCCTCTTCACCTTTGCCTAATGGAATTAGAATCCACAGCGGGCCAGGTGTCCTTCGGATTCTAGCTCTGCGTGACGACGTTGTGCGCATCACGATGTCTTCGACCGTAGATTTGCCAGAAGATGCCTCCTGGGCGGTGCTGCCCGAGGCCGGGAGTGCGGCCGTCAAGGTGACACCTGTGCAGGACGGCACCTCCGTAGGGTTCGATACGCGGTTGCTGCAATTACGCGTAAAGCGCAGCAATCTCGCAATCTCTGTTCTCAACAGTGACGGAAAGTTGATCGTAACGGACGCAGACCCTGTCGAGTTCAAGACGGACGATATCAGTGGCGATATCAGCTTCCGCGTGTGGAAGACAATGCCAGAGAACGAACACTACTTCGGCCTTGGCGAGAAAGCGGGCCCTCTAGATCGCAGGGAAGGGGCCTTCGTGCAATGGAATACCGACGCATCTCACTACGAGGAAGGAACCGATCCCCTATATGACAGCATTCCATTCTTCCTGACCGACCGGGCCGGCGTAAGCTACGGTCTCCTTTTGGACAATACTTGCCGAACGGAATTCGATTTCGGGAAAACGCTGCGCAATGAGTATTCTTTTGGCGCCGAAGGCGGTCCGCTCGATTACTACATTCTGTACGGACCCGAGCCGAAGCAGGTCGAAGAGGGCTACGCCTGGCTCACAGGAGTCACCCCGCTTCCCCCGCTCTGGTCCTTTGGATTCCAGCAGTCGCGTTGGAGCTACGGCACCGAACAGGAACTGCGAGGGATCGCCCAACATCTGCGCGCCGATCGCATTCCCGCAGATGTGCTCTATATGGACATCGACTATCAAGAAAAGCGCCGCCCATTCACAATTGATACTGAGAAATTTCCGAGCTTTCCTTCGTTCGTCGACGAGCTGAAGAGAATGCAGTTCCATTTGATTCTGATTACGGATTTGCATATTGCTTATCTCCCAAACCAAGGCTATATGCCCTTTGTTACTGGATTGGCAGGCGACCATTTTCTGAAGAATCCAGATGGATCGCTCTATATTGGCAAGGTGTGGCCGGGGAAGTCCGTCTTCCCGGATTTTATGCGGAAGTCCTCGCGGGAGTGGTGGGGCAGCTTGTACAAGAACTTTTATGATGATGGCGTCTCGGGCTTCTGGAACGACATGAACGAGCCCTCGGTTTTTGACAGCCCCACGAAGACGATTCCGCTCGACGTACAAGCACTGATCGACGAGCCGGGCATGAGAAAGCGGACGGCCACACAGCGAGAGGTCCACAATATTATGGGAATGCAGAATGCGCGTGCCACTTATGAGGGCTTGCTTAACTTGAAGGCAAATCAGCGGCCTTTCGTGCTCACACGGGCGACCTTCGCAGGCGGGCAGCGATTCGCAGCTACCTGGACCGGAGACAATTCCAGCTCCTGGTCCTACATGAGAATGAGCACACCCATGCTGGAGAGCCTTGGCCTATGCGGCTTTTATATGGCCGGGGACGATATTGGAGGATATGCAGGCTCGCCGCAGATGGACTTGTTGACGACTTGGATTGAAGTGGGGGCGTTCAACCCAATGGACCGGGATCACACGGAACATGGCAGCAATCCGCAGGAGCCTTGGGTGGGAGGACCGGCGATGGAAGCTGTCCGGCGACATTACATCGACGAGCGCTACCGGCTGATTCCGTACCTATACACGACCGCCGAGGAAGCGTCTCGCACCGGCATTCCCATCATGCGTCCGCTTTTCCTGGAATTCCCTGACGCTACGTCAGACAGGCATCCACTCGATCTCGATGCGGGCAACGAATTTCTCTTCGGACCCGATCTGCTCATTGCGCCGACTCCCAACCCAGACGAGGTACAGGATTACGCTGTTGTCTTCCCGCCGGTATCCTGGTACGACTACTGGACTGGGCTGCGCGTCACCCATGAGCGGCGTACGACGCCGATGGTGAAGACTGCGGCGCAAGGCATGAACACGACTAATCAGAGTGCTTCGCTCGAGAGCCTGATGGTCCACCCGAAGATTGATGTGTTGCCTGTCTACGTTCGCGGCGGATCGATTCTGCCAATGCAGCCGCTAATGCAGGACACGGACCAAATGCCCAAGGGTTCACTTGAACTCCGTGTCTATCCTGGGCCCGATTGCAGAGGGACACTTTATCAGGATGACGGAACCACGTTTGGCTATAAGAACGGCCGCTACCTGCGTGTGAATTACACTTGCGAGATTTGGCCTGGCAGCATAACCCTGCACATGACTGCGCAGAGCGGCAGCTTCCATCCGTGGTGGAAAACGCTACAGATTTCCGTCTACGACTGGCCCAGCGCTCAGATAAGGGCAGCCCTGAATGGCAAAGCCGTGACTGGCAGCACGTATGATGCTTTGCGTCGCATCCTCCGGGTTGAGGTTCCACAAAGCTCTCGAGCGGCCGACCTCACGATTGTGGCTCTGAATTAGGACTGGAAGCCGCCCGATGAATGCCTGAAGTGGAATTATGCTTCTGTTTTCAATTTGATGGTTGCGCAAATGAGGTGACGCTAGCGATTCGGTAGTGTCCAGAGTTTTTCGCACTTTCGATCTTCCGTCTTACTCAGGAAGGTTGTTGGGTTGCGGTTGTTTTGCTCCTGGCCCCCATGGGGGCCAGGAGCAAAGCGGTCAGGCGATGGCTACGATTTCGGCCAGCCGGTCCATCTGCAGATAGCGTTTGGTTCCCCACTTGGTTGCCGCCACATGGCGTAGCCGCGCGGCCACCAGCATCAGCGCCGATTGGCCGTCGGGAAATGCGCCCACCACTCGCGTTCGTCGCCGAATCTCCCGCATCAGCCGCTCCAGCGGGTTGTTGGTCCTGAGGCAGCGCCAGTGTTCCGGCGGCATGGCGTAGTAGCTCAGAGTCTCGTCGATGCCGTTCTGGACGATCTCCGCAGCCTTGGCCAGCCGCATCGTTCGCAGCTTCTCGACTACCTGGAGAGCTTTTTCTTTAGCGGCCTTGGCATCTTCCTGAGCATGGATGGCCTTCAGCATCGCAGCCACTTCCTTCACCTTGCCGGTGGGCACCGCGGTCCACACGTTGCGATAGAAATGCACCACGCAGCGCTGCCACTTGGCTTCGGGAAAGAAGTCCGCCAGGTTCTCCACCAGCCCCAGGCACTTGTCAGAGACGAACAGCTCGACGCCCTTGAGACCGCGCTGCTTCATCTCGCGCAGAAAGTTCGTCCAGCTGGCCGTGTCTTCCTTGGCGCCTTCGCTCACCGCCAGAATCTCGCGGTAACCGCTCTGCGCCACACCGATCGCAACCAGCACCGAGACGTTCTTCACCTCGCCGCCCCAGCTGCGCTTGAGCCAAAGACCATCCAGGAAGACGTAGGGGAAATCGCCCACCAGCGGCCGTTCCCGCCACTCGTTGATCTTGCCGTAGATCTTCTGGTTCAAATCGCTGACTGTGCTGGCGCTGACGCGGGTGCCCCACAGTGCCTGCGTGATGTCTTCCACCCGCCGCACGCTCACGCCGGCCAGGTGCATCTCGATCAGAGCCTCCTCCACCGATGACTCTCTCCGGCGATAGCGCTCGATGATCGCTGTCTCGAAGGGCAGGCTCCGCAGCTTCGGCACCGTCAGCGTCACCTCGCCGGCCTTGGTGTGAAGTTGCCGGTCATAGCTGCCCGCGCGGGTGTCCTTGCGGCCCTCGGTTCGCTCGTACTTCCGCGCCCCGCATAGCCGGTCCGCCTCGGCGTCCAGAAGCCCATTCAGCGTCTCCTCGACTGTCGCCCGGACCACCTCGTCCAAATGCGCCTGAATGCGCCCTTCGTCGATCTGCACCACCGGCCCAGGCACCGCCTTCATCCCGCCGCCAGGCTCCAATCCCGCTTCCATGGTTGGCTCCATCGTCCTCGCCTCAGAGGTCTCGCTCCTCCTGCTTGTACCGACCTCCCAAGCATAAAACTCCAATCAAATGTGCGAAAGAAATCCTACGTTATCATCGGCTCCCTGTGAATGGCTGTAGCTACCTTGAGGAAAACACAAGATGCTTCCACCGGATTGCATTTTGACGAAGTACAGCAGGCTAAACGGCAGTTGGCCTACCGCGTGCATACCTGCAAAACCTACATACCCATTTCACTGTGTTCGTTCCAAGACTGTTCAACCCTTGCGAAGGTGAATCGGATGCCGCGGGCTAAGCCCCTCTAAGGCGATCGTTAGAAGCACCGAGGACATACCCAGATTTGGCACGCCCAAAGGTGCACCTGACTGTGAGTCGTAGTGTTCACTCACGCCAACTTTGAGTGCGTTGTCGAGCAGGAGGCCTGCAAGTTGTCCCGCAACGTCCTCATGTCCGTAGTGGGCAAGACCTTCGAGAGTTTGAAATACAGCCGCTGGCCAAACATCACCTCGCCAAAAGCCTCCACTCTCGTATTGCGCGCATTTTGCATCAACCGTGGCAATTGGCACAGGCGTACTCCAATGGGGGCTCCCAAGTACTTCGGCCATGCGCGCGGCTTGCCGCGAAGTGGGAATTGCAGCCTGAAGCGGCACCATTCCGCCAATCGTGGCAGTCTCCACTTTTGCCATACCCTCGCGGCGAACCGCGAGGAAGCATTCTTGCTCTTCATCCCACATATGTCGGCGCATGGCGGCGATGCCGTTGGCTACGATGGGGCGACGACGGGCTGCAATCGCGCCCTCGCCCGCGGCCATTGCCAATCGCATTAGGCTCTGCTCAGACAGCAACAGATAGGCTGTATTGGCAGGGATATAGATGTTGCCGTACCATGGGCCATTTTTCGCACCTGCGGGGCGCGCCGGATGCGGCATAAGCTTAAGATCGTCTAAATCGACTTCATGGTCGTATGTTTCATAGCGTGCACGTTGAACAATGCCATCGTATGCGCCAACGGTCACCAATCCCACGCCGTCTATATCTCGTTCACGCCAGTACCAATCGTGAAATCGCTCGAGACGGGGTAGCGCTGTGCGAACAAGAGTCAGATCGTGATTCCGTCGATAGACTCGCTCCACCCCCCAGGCCAACAAGGGCGCCTGAGAATAGGCGGGGTGAGTGAGCCAATCCTCGCCGCCAAACCCTCGAGGCCCCTTGTCCGGGGCTATAAAGTTGGCGATCATACCGTGAGCGTAGTCCGGTTTTGCCGCGGACCACCGGTCCTGAAAGTCCCAATAGTTTGCATACACTCCGCGGATGTAATTTGTTTGATCGGGTAAGATGGCGAGTAAGTCAGTCAGGAACGTGGTATCCCATAACCATTGCCCTACATAAGCTCCGCCTGGCGAAAGCCAGGAGTGTCTGAATGGGGGCTCGGCCACTTGCATTCGACCGAATATGCAGTTCTCAAAGATATCGACGGCAAACTGCCATAACTTCGGATCATCGGTCTCTAGAATCGGAGTTAAGATCTGCTCGATTTGGCCACGCTCAATGCCACCTTTGGTTGCATGGATTGGAAAAGCGTGCGAAAGAACCGCGGCGCCCAAGCCGCAGAAGACATTCCGCCGGCTTGGTCGCGAGACTGAAAAGAGATCAGAAAATTCAATCTTCCCACGATGCATCATAGACAAAACATCGCACCCACGGCTATTCGCTTTCACGGCCAAGACTCGATACATCCGGCTTTCACTTGAAAATCAGGAATGGTAATCGCTCCCCGTGTACTCTCGTGTAGAGAGTCTTTAGACCTACGGCGAATACGGTCAATCAAGATCACAGCGTTGTTTATTATGGAATTGTCTTCGTCACCGGAAAGAGCCTCCGAGTCTTTTCTATCGCTTGGCTCCGGGCTTGGGAAATTCCTTCTCAGCGTCGTCCAGCACTAGAACCCAATCTCCCTCTCCGGGCGGCGTAAAGTCATGAGTTCCAGTAGAAGGCAACGTTCCCCCGTCTGAAACTTGTCCATTGCTCGGGTCGAACCACCAGGCTCTGACCCGACCGCCGGTGATCTTGGTCATATCGACACTGATTGTTCTGCTCGTCGGCATATACGCAATTACAGTACTGCCATCTGTCGTCCGCCCTGCAGCCAGATAGTCGTTGCCGTCAAACTCGCCCAGGCCGGCAGTGACTACCTCGTGCTTTTGGTCAGGTACCAGCTCAAACCAGGGTCGCGAGCGAAAGAGCCGCCCCCAATACATCATGTCCACTGAACCCGGTCGATCCATCGCCTCCTGCCATGTTCCTACAAACGGGTAGAGGGTTGGTCCGTTGAAGTGCCAGAGAGGGTTGTTGCCGAAGACATGACCGAATCCGCCACTGAGCACGGACCAGTACGCCTGCCTGCGGATTTGCACTGCTGATGAATTGTGTTCACCTTCATAACACGATTCGATCAGGAAGATGGGCATGATTGGTTTGCTGTTGTAATCGGACTGAAGGCGCTGATGAACAAAATCGCAGCTGTAGCTTGCATTAATGTCGAGCCATCCTCCGGCTCCAAATTGTTCAGGAGTAGAAGGCTCCGAATTGCCATGCGCAGTGAAAAGATGGCGCTTGTCAAACTCCCGGATTCCCAGGGCGATGAGGTCGATCTTTTCCTGAACGTCCCTGGGGTCGCGGTCACCACCCATCACCCAGATGATATTGTCGAAGTCCTTATATCGCTTTCCCAAATACTCACCGTACTCCAGACATTGTTCTGGGGACACCTTCTTTAACTCCTCAATCCACCCTTCATCAGTGCCCTTGTACCCAAGATAGATTGGAAACAGTAGCACCTGGATACCGTATCCGCCGGCCTTTTTGATCACCCAATCCGCGTGCGCAAAGTACCTCTCACTTGGGGTGGTGAAGTCGCCGGGAATTGCAAAAGGGGCTTCGCCGTCAAGGTTCAGGGGCGGATGGTCGCTAAACCGGTGCTCGATAAGCTCGACCATAACCGCATTGAAGCCCTTTTGCTGCCGGTTCCTGAGATATTCTTCGACCTCGGAATCCTTCGCCGCCACAATCAACGACCACGCCGCGTCTCCTTGCATGAGATAAGGTGTGTCGTTCTGGTCGACCAAATATCTGTTGTTCGCCGAGACCTTCAAGGGATATATCGGAGCGGCGGCACCAAGAACAGTCGACAAAAGAAAGACAAGTGAAAGGCCCAAAACCAGCGCCGGGCCAATGTTATGCCGGGTATGAACGATCTCCTGATGACGCATATGTTTTCTCCTCGTTCATCCCGGCGCATGACTCTCACCAATACAGCCTCAAGACTGCCTGGACTTGTCGCGGTGAGTTTACTTGTGATGTGATTACCCCGAAACTACCGGAGTTGACGGTTGTATTCGGTCCTGCGAATTGAGGGTGATTAAACGTATTATAACTTTCCAAGCGTAATTCCAGGTGCGCCTCGTCGGGCAACCGCGGAAGGGCAAACTCCTTGTAGACCGACAGGTTCGCGTCGGTCTGTCCTGGCTGTCGGCAGCTTCCGTCCGTTCGAGGTGCGGTGCCAATCGCATATGGGGCCGGAGTTGTCAAGACACCGGGGTTGGAAAAATAGCTATTTAGTCTGCCCGTCCAAGACCCCTTTGCGCAATTCAGGGTTCCGGTCAGGTTTGGCCGTTGCGACCCATATGTCGGAAGACTGTGACCGCCCTGAAGCGTCAACGGTTCTGGACGACCGTCATTAAGTCGCCAGATTCCCGCAGTTCGCCAGCCTCCAATAAAGGCATTGGTTACGGAATTCGCATTGTGCCCCAATGCCTTGCCTTGACCAAAGGGCAATTCGTAAGTGTAAGTCAGCTGGAGCACAGCAGGCAGGTCGAAACTTGATAAACTGCGCTCTGCCCTCAGATTGTTGGGATCCTGAAGAGAAGAAAATCCCCCGAGCTCACCAGCACTCCCTATTGAAGAGGAGTTGTCCATCGATTTCGACCAGGTATAAGTCGCGAGAAACTGCACACCATGCGAAAAACGCTTCTCGAGTTTCGCCTGGAGGGCGTCGTAATTCGAATTTGCCACGGGAGCAGCGTCACCCTGGAAAGCTGTGAACTGCGGATACGGCAGTTGTAGCTGGTAGGCTCGTACAGTTGAACTCGAAAGGGAGCTGTTTGCATTGGTGATAATGCCGTAAAACGGGTTCGGGACGTATGTTTCAAGCCCGGCAATCTGGCTTGAGTCGTATGCTTCGATTTGAGGGCCCAGATGGTCATAGTTGAGATCGGATCCCCACAACAAATGAGTCCCCTTGCTCCCAACATAAGTAATATCCAAAAGCATCTGAGACGGAAATTCTCTCTGAATTCCCAAAGTCCAGGTCTGGCTATACGGAGACTTGGAATCAACGGGAGGAAGTGGTGCTTTAACTCCGAATCCAACATTGTTCAATAATCCCAAACTGTTGCCGGCGGGAAGATTGGGTCCGACAATCGGCCACGGATCGCTAAATCTACCCCATGGCGTTGCGCCATCATTATTAAACGTGGTTTGCCAGGATGTTTGTTGGTCGAAGCCCTGAAAGCCGGGGTCTGATCCGTGAGCCGTCACGGTGTTCCCTACCGAGTAGTAAATCCCGTATCCACCTCGGACCACGAGGTTATTACGAAGCTGATACGAAAAGCCAATACGCGGTCCGAAGTCCTTATAGTTTGCGAGAAAGTTGCTGCGGTGGCCGGGAGTCATGTATAGCTCACCACCATGGAGCGTTCCCAAAGCCGGCACCTGTAGCGGTGACACCGCAGTTGGATCAAGCTCGTTCAAACGGTTGTGGCGTTCAGTCTGGGGTATGATCATTTCGTCGCGGATGCCAAGATTCAAAGTGAGAGTCTTGGAGAGCTTCCAATTGTCCTGGATGAACAGGGCGTATTGAAAACTCTGCGTTGCGCTGCCGAATGGCACATCATATGAACCGCTCGCGCCCGGTCCCCCGACGCCGGTGAGGAAACTCGCGATATCATCTCCCCCTCCTGAAAACGGAAACTCCGTAGTACTGGTGGGATCATAATTGAAATCTCCAGCCGGAGTGTAGGGCAGCTCGTCGTTATAACGAAGCATCATCCCGGTCCATCCAAACTTCAGGTTGTGGGCACCCTTAACCCAATTGAGCGAGTTCGCGAGCGTGTGAGTGTCATTCCCTTCGCGCTCACAACAATCGATCTCGGTCCCAAGCTGCCCACCGGATCCACCGAATTGATTGCCCGGAACCGAGTAATCCGCGAAGTCGACTTGGGGAAGCTCGTTGAAACCTGAAATGTCCATGTAGACAGGCATTCCAAGCGTCTTCGAGGGAGATATGCCCTTAAACTTGGGTTCCTCGCCAGGGGTCTCATTCCAGTCAAATCCACGCGTAAGCCCGTATGTCGTTATTAACAGTAAACTAGGGGTAAAAGTGTGGGTATAATTCACGGCCACTAGATGTGCTGTGGCCAACGAAGTTCCTAAATCACAGGGATCGGCAGGATTATCGTTGCCGTAACAGGGTTCAGGCGGCTGAACGTTTTTGCTTTGCGAATACTTCACGCTCAATAGATCGCGCTGAGTAAAACGTTGATCGATTTTGATATCAAAAGAATTGACATTGGTATTTATTACCGGGGCTCCCACCCAATTGGTATAGGGGTTATACGCAGAGTTCCCGACGTTGTAATTGGGGAGTGGTAAATATAATATGTACTTGGCCGCAATCGGATCGATCAGGTTTCCGGCCCCCCCGGGAAGCTGATAGTTGGTGCCATTCAGGTTGGGATTCCCGGGGCTTTGGTACGTTGCCATGTTGTTGTACGGGATAAAGCCGGATCGAACGGGACCACCCATTGCATCACTGTAAACTCCCGTATAAGGATCCCACAGCTGCCCGCCAGCTGCCGTGCACATGCCGGTCGTATCGAAAGTTCCGCCCGCATAGCCGCACAGTTCACCGAAGTCGCCTCCGCGTTCTGCCGTGCTGGGCACGCCGGAGGTCTGAGTACTCGAAGTCGCTTCTCTCGTACCGTCGTAGTCGAAAAAGAAGAACGTCTTATCGCGTTTGATTGGTCCGCCGACGGTGGCTCCAAAGTTGTTCAGCTTCAATCCCGGCAGGGGAATGCCTGCAGCGTTGTTGAAATAGCTATTGGCATCGAGCACTTTATTCCGCCAGTATTCGTAGGCCGTCCCGCGGAATTTATTGGTCCCAGAGCGCGTCACGATGTTGGTGACTGTCGATCCGGTGAAACCATATTCAGCACTAAAGTTAGTCTCTTGTACGGCGAATTCTTCCACTGAGTCAATGGAGGGTTCATAGGCTGGCCATAGAATGTTATGAAAAATAGACGACGTGGAAACGCCGTCAATCAGCAAATCGGAAGTGCCCATGCGGCTGCCATCAGAGATGAAGTTATTTGCCGGACAACTGTTTATATTCGCACCAGGGGTTTGCATGTCGGTCGGACAGCTCGAATCGACTTCCGTCACGCCTGCTGTAAGGAACGCCAAGTCCGAAAGCGACCGACCGACGAGAGGCAAGTCATTGATGTATTTGCGATCTATGACCTGACCGGTGACAGCGTCTTGGGAATCAAGCAATGCCCCCTCTCCTTTAACCTCCACAGACTGACTTTCTGCCCCGACTTGCAGGGTAAAATTCACCGTTACGTTGTGGTCGACTTCGAGGACGATGCCGCTCCTCGTCTCGGTTTTAAAGCCCGGAACGACGACCGACAGTCTGTAGCTCCCGGGAGGGACACTCCGAAACAAATAGCTCCCGGAAGCGTCACTCGTCGCCCTGAAAATGAACCCCTTCTGTTCGTCCACCAATTGGACTTGTGCGCCATGCACCACGGCGCCCGAAGTGTCCGTAACCACTCCTGTAACGGTGCCCGTGTATAGCTGTGCGCTCAGCAGAGCTGAGAGTGACAAAATCAAGAAACATGCTGCGAAGACCACCCCGAAACGCTCGACTTGAAATCTCATTTTCAACCTCCTCCAAAAGACTTGTTTGTGAACGGCCTTTGCGTGCTCTCAAACTCGTTCAGAATTCTGACCCCGGCTTCTCGCCACCTCGCAAAGTGACGCTTCGAAAACACCTTTTGACTTAGAACTCCGCCCATCCAGTTGCGTGGTGGAAATGCCAGAACTTAAGACTGCATCGCTGCCGGCCAGTGTACCCACACCTCGATCTCGTGACGAGAGTTTATGGACGGATGACGAGCGAGGTCAATCAAGTTTCCGCAGATCTTTGTTACAAACCAATTCGTCTTTTTGCAAGCTGTTCCATCGAAAATCTTTGAGTGTATCTCCGATGTCCGCTCCTACCGCAGTCAGCCGCCTGATTTTCATGCAGCAGAAGCACGCCCGGAGCGTACACGAGCGATGTCCACAAAATCAGTGCGTTACGGTTCGATACAGGTACTTAACAATTGCAAATGTATGAGCTGGGGGCCGGCGAGGGAGGAGAGAGGCAGACTGCGATGCACGATCGGAGTTGTATTCGTGTTGCTGCCCAATGCCGGCAATCGCTGACGGATCATGGGTTTGAGGAACGCTGGCATTCGGCGCTTGATCTCTTCCGCACCTGTTGTCTGTACCTCTAAAGAGACCTCTACCAGAAGTACTTTGCGACAACGGTGGGCCGCACCGGAACGCCGTCTTGCGACATCACGTGCAATACGATCTGAAGGTTCTTTGTCCTCCAGCCCTGAGGAGCATCCGTCATCGCCGCCGCGACTTCATCCGTATTAACGAGGAAATTGCCTGCAGCTTCCGTTCCGAGATTGGTCGCCCCAGCGATGTAGAGGATCCACTCGCCGGTGTCGGGACTCTGAAATCTCGAGATTACTGCGTAGTCCTCAGGGGCGGTCCAATCCGGAGTAGTTCTGACGGTCCACCCAGCGTTCGGGTGAAATTTATCAACCAGCCTGTTGGGAGGACCTTTGACAAAAACGTATCGCAGACCATTGGCGAGCTTGTCCGTCCAAACGTTTGAAAACGAACCGATTAAGATAACTGGGCCTGTCGCCAGTTCGCGATACGAAGTGTTGGTCGACGGCAACAAATACCACGGGTGGCCTTTCGATCCGAGAAATCCGGAAATTTGCGCTAACGCATACGCATCGCCCACGCCGACCACCGAATTGGAAAGGGAAATCATCCGATCATCATGTCCGGCCGGCACCTGCTGCGTTTCCGTTTCTGGACTGAATACTACTGGCTCCGCCACACAGATAGTCACGGCCCTTCGGCTTCCCAGAAGCGGAGACCACAGCAGAACTCGGGCATCCCGTCTCTGTTGCGAAAGGATATAAGCAGAGCAGGCTACGGCAATCGTCATTATGACTACTGACGTGAAATAAAGACGCCTGCGAGATACGGACTTTAGCAAGGTTATAGGTTTCGCGATCGTGGGCTCTACAGAACGTTCTCCGGTTGCAACCTGTTGCCTTGCGACATCAACGATCTCGCTTAGCGGAGAATTTGCAAGAAGCTCGTTGCCGTCGAGAGCTTTGCCGCTCGTTGATTCCCTAATTGGTCGCCAGCGAAAAACGACAGCATATGACCCAGTAGGCAGCTCTATGACCGGGTCTTCTTCTTCTGATTTGCCGTAATACTGAGCCAGTCTCTTCCTTACTTCATTTGCAGTCACTCGAACAGTGCTGTCCTGTGCGGTATCGTAATCCGCATCGCGATGGAAGACCTCGAAGCCTATAACCCGCTCTTTTAGATCATCCTGCCCGCGGCCAGAGAGCACGTTTTCAACGGAATACTCCAAGAATCGGCTACACCGTTGGCTACCGTGAAAAAACGGACTCTCCAGAATCCGCTCTAGTTGAGCCTTTGCCTTGCTCGCTTCTCTCTGAGCGAGCCGATCCACCTTCTGCTGGCCCAAGTCTCGACCTCCAAGTCTCGCTGCTAACGCCTTGTATCATTTGGCCGGTTTGCATTTAAGCCAACGACTCAGGTCCGTTAAGAACCTGTAACGCACTGTCTTAGCCTATTCCTGAACACCAAGAATAATCAATCATTCATGCATGCAAACGCACAATGCTCTGCCGTAGAACTTGAGAACGTCTGGTCCCTGGAGGCTCACAGTACTAGTCGCAATCGTATGGCATGCGGTGGAATTCCAGAATAGAAGGCCCAAAGAAAACTACAATGTTGAAATGCCGACCCGGAGAGGAACCGGAAATCCGAAGCTCATCGGAAAGCGCAATTGACCGCCTAAGCGTGCGCAGATTTTCTCGCCGCCAGCTGTTGCAGATGTCGACGCTGCTCTTGAGCGGTGTACTCAGACGCGGCGCGTTATGGGCCGACAGCGGCATCTTGGCCAAAAACATAGTTTCGGGATCACAATTATTGCGGTTTGGCCTGAACTACGTGCCACGAAAGAATTGGTGGTACATCTGGCAGGACTGGGACGCTCAGTCGGTTGCCGCAGACCTTTATGCGATTCGGGATCTGGGAATGGATCACATTCGAATTCAGTGCCTTTGGCCCGTGTTTCAGCCTGGCATCAACTTTGTGAACCACGCTGCTCTAGATAGACTCAGCGAATTGCTCGATTTGGCTGCGAAAGCGGATTTGAGTGTCCAAGTTACCGTTCTCAATGGATGGCTCAGCGGATTCGCCTACTTGCCGTCCTGGGTTGCACCGCTTCAGAAATTCGACAACATTTTCACCTCCGAAGAGGTCATCGAGGCCGAACAATTACTTTTCCGTGCAATCGCCGGTCGAATTAGACAACATCCTCAATTTCTCGGGTTCGATCTTGGCAATGAAATCGATGTTGTGCAAGACATAGAGGGAAATCAGGTCAGCTTGGAGGCGGCGGATCGTTGGGCCCGCAATATGCTCATTGAACTCGAGCGAATTGCGCCAGGAAAGTTCCATGTGAATGGCGTTGATCACCGGCCTTGGTTCCAAGACAAAGGATTCAGCCGGCATGCACTCGCGACAACAGGATCAGCAACGGTAATTCACTGCTACGCTTATTGGTCTGGCGCCCTGCAGAGATACCGGTACGACGATGCAGGCAATCTTCATCTGCTGGAGTACATGGTGGAACTGGCCAAAGCCTTCCACCAATCTCCGGATCGACCGGTGTGGGTTGAAGAAGTCGGAACTTCAAGTGAGTGGATGCCGGAGCAATATCTGGAGGAATACACGACCAGGCTTTTGACCAACGCGGTCGAATGTGGACACCTGTGGGGCATTACCTGGTGGTGCTCCCACGATATCGATCCTGCGATCAAGGGATTCGACAAGTTGGAATATGGCCTCGGTGTCTTAGATTGCAAGAACCACGTCAAACCAATCGGTCGAACTCTCGCTAAACTCGTCAAAGAATGGCGTCGTTATCCCCCACAGCAACTAAAACGCTCTGTGGCCTTGGTTATTCCCGAAACCGCCTTTCCATGCAAAGACGGCGACAAGGTCTGGACAATTCCCGACAGATTTATGGAACTAATCCGCCAGAACCGGCGCCCGGCGATCGTGCTCGAGAGCAGAGCCACCGATGAACAGTACCTCCAGGCGAGAGGAATTGAGGACTTAGTGCGCCTTTAGATTCGAAGAGTTACTGGCGCTCGGGAACCAATCGTATGGACTCCTTTAGGACCAGCGAGCTGATCAGTTTGCCGCGAGGAGGCAGACGATGAAGTCTGCTACTTTTGTGCTCGACATCGCGAACGGGTATCACACATTCATCTGCGCGTATGAAGTGGTGAGGGGCATTCATGAGAGATTGCGCGGTTAGTTGTTTGCATGCGACCGGTGCGCTCGCTCGCATGCTCGTTGTGTGCAGTGCCCTTGTAGTGCTGCAATCGGTTTCAGGTCAGCAGGGACAACAAGAATCTCCCATTGCAGAGGCGCGAGCAAGGAAGATTGTCGCGTCAATGACGGTCGAAGAAAAGATTTCGCAGGTACACGGAATCTACGATGAGAATCACTTCCGATACGTGCCAGGAGTACCTAGGCTCGGAATTCCTCCATTGCAAATCACGAACGGTCCTGCGGGAGTTGGGCCGGGTGGCAGTGGTCCGAGAGGCGAGGCCACTGCGCTGCCGGCGCCCATTGCCCTGGCAGCTACATGGAATGAGGGACTCGCGCGCGCTTACGGGAGACTCTCGGGGGAAGAGACTCGCGCACGAGGCGCCGCATTGCTGGAAGCGCCCGCAGTGAACATCGTTCGTGTACCACAAGGAGGGCGGACTTTCGAAACCTACAGCGAAGATCCATTTCTGACGAGCCGCATCACCGTGGCCGACATTGAGGGCATTCAGAGCGCGGGTGTGCTGGCCAACGTAAAGCATTTCCTCGCCAACAACCAGGAGGCTGACCGCATGAGCCTCAACGCGGAGATCGGCGAGCGCGCCTTGCACGAGATTTACTTGCCAGCTTTTGAGGCCGCGGTGAAGGAGGCGCATGTGGCGTCTGTGATGTGCGCTTATCCTCGAGTGAACGGCGTGTTCGATTGCGAGAACGGCCCATTGCTGCGTGGCGTTTTGAAGGACGTTCTGGAAATTCGATGGATTTGTCATGTCTGACTTTGGAGCGGTGCACAGTACGGTTGCGAGCGCCCTCGCCGGGTTGGACTTGGAGATGCCCACGGGTGAATATTTTTCGGCGGGTTTGCTCAAGGCTGTTGACGATGGAGAGGTACCGATTACGCGGGTTGATGACATGTTGATTCGGCGGTACACGAAAATGATTGAAGCGGGGTTATTCGATGGCAACCGAGGCACGAAGGCGTTCGCTCGGGCTGTTCCGGTCCTGAAACATGGCGCAATCGCACGAGAGATCGCTGAGCAAGGGATGGTTTTGCTGAAGAATAATCGCGATCTGTTGCCGCTCAATCCCACGCAGGTGAAGTCCATCGCGCTCATCGGGCCACAAGCGATTCGAGCCGTCACGGGCGGCGGAGGCAGTTCGCACGTTGTCCCTTATTACTCAATCCAGCCCGCAGACGGGGTTTCCGCACAACTCGCTTCGCGGGTGGCGGTCGATGTCGAAGACGGTTCCGATATCGATGCGGCAGTGCGGGTGGCAAGCAAGTCCGATGTGGTTCTCTTGATGGTCGGCGACAACGAGAGCGAGGGTCACGATCACGCGATTCAACTGTCCGGAAGGCAGGATCAACTTGTCATGGCAGTTGCGGCCGCAAATCCACATACGATTGTCATCCTCGAGAGCGGTTCAGCCGTGCTGATGCCCTGGATCGATGAAACACCGGCCGTGCTCGAAGCTTGGTACCCGGGAGAGGAAGGCGGCGCTGCGATCGCCGATGTGATTTTTGGGAAAAGCAACCCTTCTGGCAGATTGCCGATCAGTTTTCCCGCGAAGGTCGATGACACGCTCGCTCGGTCGGCCAGCCAATATCCCGGAGACGGACGGTCCGTGCATTACTCCGAGGGACTGAACGTAGGCTATCGTGGATATGCGGCCGAAGGAATCAGGCCGCTATTTCCTTTCGGGTTCGGATTATCTTATACAGAATTTGCATACTCTAACCTGGCGGCCGAAAAATCAATATCGCCAAAGGATGGTACGCCCAAAGTAAAAGTGAGCTTCGACGTGACTAATACGGGATCGACGGCTGGAGCCGATGTGCCGCAGATTTACGTCGGCTTTCCGCCGATTGCCGAAGGCAATGAGCCACCGCTGCAGTTGAAGGGATTCTCAAAGATACTACTTCAACCCGGCGAAAAACGCCGTGTGGAGGTGCATCTCGACGCGCGGGCGTTTTCATACTGGTCGCCCCTTTCCTCCGAATGGCGAATTGAATCTGGCACCTACAAGATCATACTTGGAGCTTCGTCCGCCGACCTCCGCGAAACGCGAGAAATCCAGATACCCTGATCGGCCGCCATATATCTCGCATATGCTGGCGCACTGTACTCGCTTGGCTGCCCGCAGTCGGTAGTCGCGAGGACAAACAGAACCTTATAACTGTGTCCCGAAATCACCGCGATGAACTGCTCGGCCTGCTCAACATCGAATGCGGTGAAACGCCGACTCGATCACCGAGGCAAATGGATATCCTCTGCCGGGTATGTTAGAAGAAGTGCCGAAGTTACCGCTAGCCGCAACGCCGAGAAGGGGACCGAGTGCCTTTTGCAATTTGCGTGTTCCGGCAACTCCCGCGCTTACAATCTCGCGTTGAATGGGGACCGACGCCCGCTTCCAGCCCGCCAATGCCACCACCGGATCACTCAAGGCGGTTGGATAGAACCAGCAACTCGCAGTTGTTGATGTCTGCACTTCGCTATGCTAAGCTGCTGCCGGACAATCGGGGTCTTCTGGAGGAGACTGCATCTAAAGCGAACAGATCGACGGAGCAAACAAACAGGAGCCCCAGCGAAAGTGCCATCAGACGGGCGAGGATGCTATGGCCTGAGCACCCTGTCCATCATCAGCGTCAGAAATCCCTCCTCATCCGCCTTCAGGCAAACTTGAGCGTTCACAGCACCTTTGACGGGACGGGTGAAGCCCTGATCATCGACTTCGATGCGCAACGGGCTCACCGGGCATAACTCCGGATGAGTTGCGAATGCAACTGTAACTGGATCGTAGAGCGTCGGAGTCCGTAAAGCGCCAGGGCCGCTCCATTCGTGGTAGAGCAGCGTCAATTGATCTGTAAGTTGCGAGCCCTGCGCAAAGATTGTTTCTTGATCAGCCAGCGGCAAACGAATTTGGGTTGCGTCCAGCGGCATCATGAAGACGGGCACGCCAGAGGCCAACAGTGCCTTAGCGCCAGCCGGATCGGCATGGATGTTCCATTCGGAGGAAGGGGGCCCGGGGACTCCCGTCTTGGAGTTGTCGTAGCCGATATAGATGCTGCCTCCCATCATCACCACTCGCTTGAGCTTCCGAAAAGTTGACGGGGCGCGCGAGATCGCCGCTTGCACAGTCGACAGCGGCCCGATAGCGATGAGCGTGATTTCACCAGGATGGCGGCGAATCTGATCAAGAATGAACTCAGCGCCATCAGAAAATGCACGTCTTGGCGAGTGGAGCGCGTAGGCGGCCTGGCTCAAAGTGCCCTTGGACTGAGTGGCTGGTCCAGCAGAGACAGGAATATCTCTCCGGCCAACCGCCACCAAATAGCGGTCCAGGAGCCGCGCCCGCAGTTCAGTGTCGCCAAAGGTTGTGGTGACGCCAAGGATTCGGAGCTCAGGGCTACGTAGGGCCAATGCCAGCGCAAAGGCGTCGTCAATATCGTCTCCAATGTCGGTATCGATGATTACAAGTTGCGGCGCTCCCTTAGGAGTGTCGTGAGTGGCAAACGATTGTCCCTCTGCACTGGTGACGAGACCGCTGAGCACGGTAAAGTGAGTTAGCAATATTAGGGTACGCAGGATTTTCATGCTCAATCAGGATGATTGAATCCACCTTTGGTGTCAACAGTGCAATGACTAAATATCATCGCCAACAAGAGGGAGGGTTTGATCGACTAAACCGATTTACGTGGATCAAACAAGCTATGGCAGATTAGGTACAGCGATGTTATATACGGTTAAGGTGGTCTGAGTCTGGTTAGCTTCATCGAAGAGAATGGGAAGACCCGCTTGGCCAAGCTATACCACTTCAGCGGATTGATTGGTGATCCCGGGCATTCCTCAAAGTTGCCGCACGGGCCCTCGGTCCCGCTTCCAAATGCTTCAGAAAAGCGACTATTTGCGCCTCTGTGTGCCTGCTTTTCAGCGTAAATCCGCATCTTAAACGCATCGCAAGAATCTCGCGAACATGGGATCCGTAAATGTCTGCGATGATCTCTAACCCAGCGGGGAAGACCTTCACCTTCGAAATGGGACACCCTCCAGCACTTATCGCCCAGAATTCTGAAGCGGGATCTTCCCTTCCGGAGTCGGATTATGTGCCAGAGCCGAACAGATGCCATGACCGCAGATCGATGGCAAGAACCGATTGCTAACTGACGCCAATCCCGTGTAACATTGTGGCTCATATGCAGAAACGAGAAACAATTGTTTGGGAGGGAGTCAGTTCACTTGTTGATCGTCAGATCAACTCTGCGAACGTGCACGTCTGGCCTTTTCCCCACCCCTTCCCTGTCGACGTGCGATTTATGGTTTTGGATCGTAATCACGACGTTCCGATGCATCGGCCTGACCACCTCGAAGTGGTTTTCTACGAATGGGGTGAAGCGGGCTACCAGTTTGAACATCAAAGTTGTACCGTGCGTGAAAACAACGTCCTAGTCGTGGGAAACCGATTCCGTCACCGGTCACCACCCTTGGGACAGTTGCGGCGCGCGCCAAGGGAAGTTGTTCTCTCGTTTCAGTCAAGCTTGATCGATTCGGGCTCACATCTTGGCGATGATCTTAGATATCTAATGCCATTCAGGCTGCGCGACGCCTCGCTCCCGAATGTGATCTCAGGACGCCGAGAGCTTTCCCGGGAGATCTTCGATTTTATCGGAAGGATCCATGGAGAATTGCCGGGCGCTACGGAACGATCGCGTCTGGCGATCAGAACATACGTGAAGATGATCCTGATGACGCTAGTGAATTACTATTCGGAATTAAACTCCACGCGAGGAGCCCTCCTCCTCCAGGAGAGCAATCTCCGACGGTTGGAGCCCGTTCTTCATCATATTGAGCAACACTATTACGAGCCCATACGTGTCCGAGACGTGTCCAGGCTTTGCGCGATGAGCGATGGCTGCTTTACGCATTTCTTCAAAGAAGTAACCGATCAATCCTTTGTGACCTACTTGAATCGATTCCGGGTCGCACGGGCGCAAGACCTCATCGCTTCAACCAACAAAACTACCGTGGAAATTAGCCTAGAAACCGGATTCTGCAATCAGAGCTACTTCGGGGTGATTTTCCGGCGTTTCACGGGCATGACTCCGCTTCAGTATCGCCTCCAGCCCGCGAAGAGTTCGTCCTCGTTAGGTCAAAACTAGGCCCTCCTCGAAAACGCCGACTCTCGCGCACCATCCTTCTCCTTCCGTCCATCTTTCGTTTGCCCTGCCGACCTAACAATCTGCGCCACCCCCTATCAAATCCTATTTGATCTTTTGCGGGCAACGGAAATTGGAGCGGGTCACTGACAAAAATGAGCGGCTTCTTAATAGAAATACTGCCTCGATTCACTTCTAATGGATGCGATGAATCCTGAACGGTCTGCCGCGGTGAAGACCCCATCTTGGCAGAGTTTGCAGCGTTGAGTTCCCTTGAATCCCCGAAAGTCAGCAGGTCGCGGAAGTGATGATTTGACCGGGCTTTCTCAAGTAAGAATCCGAATATCGGCGCCAGAGGCCTGCTCTGGAGAGGAGAAAATGGAAATGATCAAAATGGAGTTGGTTCCGCCACAGCCGCCCGAGCCAGTCATCTACGTCAATGGAGACTTCTTGCCGAAGAGCCAGGCAAACATCTCAGTTCTGGACCATGGACTGATGTATGGTGATGGGTGCTTTGAGGCATGGTGTGGACGAAATGGCTTCATCTTCCAACTCGATCCGCATCTGGATCGTCTATACAAATCCTTGCATTCCCTCCGGATCGATCTCCGCATCGACCGAGCGGAACTGCGTCAGAAGATCATTGAGACTGTGCACCGAAATGCTCTCGTCGACTTCTACATCAAGCTTCTTATAACTCGCGGGATTAGTCCCGAACCCGTGATTGATCCCCGCAAATGCGAGAAACCCAGTGTGATCATTTACGCTCGGCCGACCCAGTTTGAAGTAACCCCCGAGAAAAAAGATAGTGGCATTCGAATCAAGGTTCTATCGATTCGACGCGTCCCTCACGACAGCCTGGATCCGCAAATCAAGAGTTTGAACTATCTGAATATTGTCTTAGGCAAAATCGAAGCCTGGAACAGCGGTTTTGATGAAGCTGTCATGTTAGACCACCTCGGTTATGTAAGCGAATGTCCAGGATTCAATATTATGGGCATTAGCGGTGATTGTCTCTTCACACCTTCACATGGGATCCTCGTCGGCATCACTCGGGCATCGGTGATGCAAATGGCTCGCGAACTGGGCTTGACAGTCAAGGAAGGCTTCTATTCAGTTTACGATTTCGCGGAAGCTGATGAGGTTTTTATGACAAACACGGTGGCTGGAGTTGTACCGGTCGTTGACATCGACGGTTGGAAAATTGGTACGGGTAAGGCCGGCGTGCGGACAAGAAAATTTCAAGAGATCTACTTAGGGTGGCTGGAGAAGGGAGAACATGGGACTCAGGTGTTTCCGAATGCCTGGAGATAGCCTCACTTTGGGCGGGCCCACGTCATGAGCACCTCACACTGGAACGGCCTCGCATTTGCTGTGACTCAGACAAGAGTGACTTCACTTCATCACAGATCGTCAGTCGGCCCATAAGACTGAGATCGCGCACGAGTATCTCGAATTGGAATCCAAGGATTTTATTCCGCTTCGCACACAGCTCGTCTAGGTGTGATCTCTCGGGCATCTTCGGCCTAGACTCGCAGTCGACTCGCGAGCGCGCAGCGTGATTCGATTTGGCCTTGTCGCATCGATCTTATTAAAGGACCGGAATATGATTTCAAACCCTGTTCGATCGATCGATACTCCGGCGTTGCTCGTTGATCTCGAAATCATGGAGAACAATCTTGAAAAAATGGCCACATTTTTCCAGGGTAAGCCTGTTACGCTTCGGCCGCATTTCAAAAATCATCGGGTCTTAGCTTTAGCGACGCGACAGGTGGAGGCCGGGGCCACTGGCATTACGTGCGCGCGCTTATGGCAAGCCGAGGCACTTGCTGGCCACGGGATCAAGGACATTTTGCTGGCCAACGAAATTGTTGGCGAAGAGCCTTTTCGGCGCCTAGCAGAGTTTTCGCGGCGAGTTCCCGTCATCATCGCTGTGGACAATGCAAAGGTGGTTCGAGACCTGGCACGGGTCGCACGCGAAGTGCACGCCGAGGTCCATGTGGTTGTAGATGTTGACTTAGGGTTGAAACGTTGTGGTGTGCCTCCGGGAGAAGCCGCTGTGACGCTGGCAAAAGGTATTGTTGAAAGTGGTCTCCATTTTCGAGGTCTGATGGGGTATGAGGGACACCTGCAGTCGCTTCCTCACGGCCCCGAAAAAGAGAGACTTGTAACCCAGTCGATGGAATGGCTGGTTCAGTCGAAACAAATGATCGAGCGGTCAGGGATTTCAGTTGAGATTGTCAGCTGCGGAGGTACCGGTGACCATCACGTCGCAGGGATGTATCCGGGGGTAACAGAGATTCAGGCGGGGTCTTATCTGCTGATGGATACTTGGTATGCACCGTTTGCTCCTGAGTTTCGGCCTGCCCTCAGTGTTCTCACTACCGTCATCAGCAAAACAACAAACGATCGGGTGATCGTGGATGCAGGGGTGAAGGCGATTAGCGGCGAACGAGGACTACCGAGCGTCAAGGGTCTGACAGGCTTGCGCGTAAAGGCCCTGCACGCGGAGCATGCTCCCGTCGAACTGCTGGATCAGGCGAACGCCCCCGCAGTCGGTGACAAAATCGAATTATCTGTGCGGTACCACGATGGCACGGTTCACCTCCACCGGCAAATGTTTGGGATTCGCAAAGGGGCGGTCGAGGAAGTTTTCACGATCGAGCAAGGATAAGAGCGGAGAAGGAAGCAAGGGCGACCAATCTCTCCAGCGCCAGACTCGGCTCATCAAGCGAATAGAGGGAAGCCATCCGTATTCATCTCGAACACTTCGAGCTGTCCGAACTCGTATTCGGTAACGTAGAGCTTCCTTTGCCCGGGTAAACCAAAGGCACAGTTGGTGGGTAGCGCTCCGTGAGTGCGCATACGATTCAGGACCGAACCGTCAGGACCTAACACCGTGATGTCCTGCTGAGCGTAGACGGCCACATACAGGTTGCCGTCGGCTCCGAATGCCATGCCATCGGGGCCAATCCATTCCTGAGGTGCGTTCGAAGCAATGACATTTCCGAACGTGCGGCGTGGCCCAATGTTCTCTGGATCCTTCCATGCATAGCGATAGATATTGCCCGTAAGCGTCTCGTTCGAATAGAGGGCTCGATCTGGTCCAAAAGCAATCCCATTCGTGAATTCCATGTCCGAATCGAGTTGACGGATCTTCCCCGACGTTTGATCGATCCGGTATACACGCCCGTCGTAGTGCAGCCGTCTGTAGTCGGGTCGAAGCTTTCCCCCTGGTTCAAGCTCGTCGATGTGAATGCCGGAATCGGTAAAATAAATTGCGCCGTCTGGGCCGAGGCAGAGGTCATTCGGAAAAAGGAACGGTTCGCCTTCGCAGGAAGTCGCGACAACTTCCACTTTCCCCTCGAGGTTGACGCGCAGAAGAGATGGAATCTTCGATTCCGCTACCCAAATAAAGCCATCGCGATCAACTGCCAGACCATTGGGGCGTCCGGTTTTCGCGACGGCGCGTTTCGATTTTCCGTCGGGGCTGATTTGCGTGATGCAACCTCGCTCCTCACCACCCTCGACACACAACCAACTTCCATCGTTCAAAGCGACCGGTCCTTCGGGGCACTCGAGTCCTGAAGCAAAAATCATTCGGCCAATACCTCCAAGCCACGCACGCGCGTGACGTTTCTCAATTCCGTTTCATCCTCATCTTTCTCACATATCACCGCTGCCCGGCGGAGGAAGATGGGCACTCTCTAAATCGATCACGAGTACCCAGTCGTTCCCGTCCGGAGGGATGAATTCCTTCGTCCCCTGATTCGGGAACTCGCCGAGATCGGTCGTGGTGCCGCGCGAAGGATTGAACCACCAGGCTCGGACGGCCCCGGAGAAATGAGAGAGAGCGATCTGTGGGACCTGCGCATCACCGGCCGGATCATACACGAAGCACGTCTGACTGTCGGAGGTGCAGGCCGCAACCGAGATCGATGGACCTGAGCCAATGCCGCCCGTCAAGACAGCATTCGAGGAATCAGCTGTCAGCTTCCAGAACTCTCGGCTGCGCATGAGCGCGCCCTGCCACCCCTCGCTGACGGACCCCGGAGAGGCCAATTGTGACTGCCAGGACTGGCCCATTTTGTTCAAGGGTCCTCCCATCGAATAGATTGCCTGATTGCCAAAGAAACGTCCAAGGGTGCAACCTGAGAGAATGGCCCAATAGGCTTCTTCGCGAAGCTTCAACGGATTCATCTCATGCTCCCCTTCGTACCAGTCTTCGCCGACCATGGAAGGCAAGGTCCGCGTTCGAGAAGCTTCCTGCGCGCAAGCGGACCGGCTCGTCGGCCAAGAGGGATACACCCAGTTCAGATTCATCGGAGTCGATTGCGACCAAGCGTCCAAGGTGGATTGTTGCCTACAAGCTTCTAGAGTCAACAGATGATTCGGATCCGTGGAACGAATTCCCTGGGCAACATCGTTCAGCTTCCTATAGATGCGGTCTTCTTTCTTGCACGCATCGCCGCCGAGCGACCAGATGATGTTTGGATAATCTCTGTACCGCTTGCCAATCCACGCACCGTAGGCTCTCATGACGTCGTCGGACGAGGATAGATAGCTCGAGAAATAGCCGTCGGTACTTCTCATCCCAACAAACCCTGGGTCCATCACAGCAACCATGCCATACGCTCGAATCCTCTTGAGGACATGATCGACATGCCGCCAATATCGAGAATCTTCGTGCGTGAAGTCCGGACCGTCGAAGGGCGATTGATTATAGAAGTTCTTGGGAGCGCGCGTCTGATCCGTCTTGTCGACCGGGTAGACCCATAATGCATTAAACCTCCGGGACGCACGATCACGAAGGTATAGTTCGACATCGGCATCCCGGACCTCGACAAACAGGGTCTGTGGGGCATCACCAGTGATGAACACCGGCTTGCTCGTCACCTGGTTCACGAGGAATTTCCCGCTGGGATCGAGAGTCATCCATTGAGGCGCACTATGCGGGCGAGCTGCAGCCAGTGTACCCATCAGACTTAGAACCAGGAGTGGTATCACGTATTTCAAAGAATCCACACTTGCTCCGATCCGGCATTCGTTTCGAGTGCGTTGATCCTCCATCATCGAATCCGTTCTAACGCAGGCTATTTTGTATTTCTATCAAGAAATCAGGGTTTTTTGTCGCAACGATGTCTGACTACCCGGTTCAGCCGTCTCAAGAGAGTTGGAGCTATGTCTAGAATCACCCCTTGGGCGAAAGGAAATTCGAACGAACAACCTTCGCACAGGCGAATTAGTTCGTAACAAATATCGACGGAAAATTGATTGACCTAGCTGGTTATGCCTCCATAGACTCGTCTCATGGGATCGGGGTCAGGGTACACCGACGGTACAGCAATGCAGTCCTCTGATACCTAATTAGACTCGAGCTCAATCCGACGCTCACCGCTCGCCAGAATCAAGCGGAGGATTGGCACTACCGTCGAGAAGGTCATTTTCCCTTAACACTCAAGGACTTGGAAACGAAGAGAGCTTGCCGCTAGTTCGCCCTACGTGTCAAAGAATTCCCGCTTCACGGATGAACCTAGATGAATGAGATAGATCTCTCCGCTCAGCGCAACGAAGAGGAGGCGACAGGTGCGTCAGGTTTCAAGCGGGTGATATCCCTCTGGGCCCTGATCCTTTTTGGGCTGGCATTTGTAGGGCCGACCGCCCCGTTTACCTTTTTTGGGGTTGGCTCGGTGAAGTCGCATGGGCAATTCGCATTGGTCTACCTGATCTCTACGGTGGCCATCAGCTTTACTGCTGTCAGCTACGGACGTATGGCATCTGCATTTCCAGAAGCAGGATCGACCTACGCATATGCAACGAAAGCAATCCACCCCGTGATCGGCTTTGTGGCTGGATGGGTAATGTTGCTGGATTACTTGTTGATGCCAACACTGTGCGTCATCATTGCTGCCGTCACGTCGAACAAGCTTGTACCATCTGTGCCTTATCCCGTGTGGGCAATCGTTACAGCTCTTGTCATCACCGGGATCAACTTATGCGGAATCGAAATGACATTAACGGCGACGATCGCCTTCAACGGGGTACTCGCCATTTCGATTCTGTGGTTCGTGGCTGCGGCAATCCGGGCCCTTCATGGCGGGATCGGGCAAGGCACCCTTTTCTCTGTCAAGCCGTTCTACAATCCTCCCGAGTTTTCGCTTACCAACATTATGTCCGCCGCTCCTCTTGGTGTGATCTCCTTTCTTGGCTTCGACGGAATCTCCACGTTGGCCGAGGACGCCAAGGATCCGAGGAAAAATGTTGCGCGCGCGACGGTGCTGGTTTGCATCGTGTCGGGCGTGCTTTTTGTCCTCCAAACCTATCTTGGCCAATTGATCTGGCCAGACTACCAGAAGTTCCATCCTATTGAGACTGCCTTTTCCGATATCGGGCGCCTGATCGGCGGCTTCCCCCTGTTTTTCTTGATTGCCTTCTTGGTGATTGCTCAGGCTTGGGCCGGCGCGCTCACCAGCCAGGTCAGTGCATCACGGCTCATGTTCGGGATGGCGCGCGACAGGCGCTTGCCTCACAGGTTCTTCGGCAATCTCCATCCGGTTTCGCGCGTTCCGGTTTGGAGCATCCTATTGCTGGGCCTTATCGCATGTGTTGGCGCCCTGCTCCTTGACGAGGATCGCAGCGGAGAACTGGTTAGCTTTGGTGCATGCTTCGGACTTATGGCCGTGAATTTGTCCGTACTGGGACACTACTTTATACGCTTGCGACAGAGAAGTGGCTCTCAAATCTGGACAAATCTGATTTGTCCATTGCTCGGATTCGCCATTTGTTTTTACATGTGGTTGAGCGCTTCTTTGCTAGCCATGCAAGTGGGGGCGTTATGGGTGGCGGCGGGGATCGGATATCTGGCTCTACAGACCAGCGGATTCAAACGAAAACTGAGTTGATCGACTGTATCTTCAGTCACAAGGCCACAGGTCGTCCATTTCTTGCGAAAATGAGAGTCCAATCGACTCAATTCTAGAGTTTGACATACTTGGTTTTGATCTGATTGCCAAGAGATCAGCGTACAAGCACCCTGAATCGCGTCGGCTTTCATCCGCATCGGTCACAATAAAGTCAAACTGAGCCTAGTATGCAATACGGCCAGTTGGGTAGACTCGGTGTGTACCCTAGAAATACAAAAACACGATCTCACCGAGAGCAAGAAATAGATTCCTCGTCGTAATGAAACGAAACACTCGCTGCTTTGCTTTTTAGTCAGCGGCGTAATCAGACATCGAAACTGGCAAATTGCGGTTCACGCCCCATACTGCCGCCGCGCGCTGATGCCAGTATGGATACGCAGGTGTCTGATCGCTTGCCTTATCAAGCTGTTCGATTTGGTGAGTCGCTAGGCTCCATCCTTCCGCGGCAAGATTTTCCTTTAGCTGCTCTTCGTTTCGTGCTCCAATAATCACACTCGCCACTGTGGGTCGCTGAAGCAGCCAACGCAATGCAACCTGAGGGACAGACTTGCTCGTCTCTTTGGCGACCTCATCGAGCGCCTCTACAACCTGATAGACATATTCGGACTCGACTGGTGGGCCTGCCTCCGATGTCTTATGAAGCCTGCTCACTTGTGGAAGTGGCACGCCGCGTCGAATCTTGCCGGTCAATCTTCCCCAACCCAGCGGGCTCCAAACCAATGCGTCCACTCCCTGATCGAGTCCGAGCGGCATGAGTTCCCATTCATACTCGCGGCCAATCAGTGAGTAGTACACCTGGTGTGCCACGTAGCGCGCCCATCCCCAACGGTCAGACGCCGCAAGCGACTTCATCAGCTGCCATCCTGAAAAGTTCGAGCAAGCGATATATCGCACCTTGCCGGCACAAACCATTGTGTTGAGTGTGTTGAGCGTCTCCTCAGCAGGTGTAAGCGCATCGAACCCATGAATGTGATAGATGTCGATGTGATCCGTGCTCAGTCTACGCAGGCTGGCTTCACACTGCTCGATCAGGTGGAAACGCGATGCTCCTTGCTCGTTTGGCCCTTCTCCCATCGGAAAAAATGCCTTCGTGGAGATCAACATTCTGTGTCTTCTCTCCTTGAGCGCTCTGCCAAGAATTTCTTCCGCGAGTCCTGACGAGTAGTTATTCGAAACATCGCACAGGTTCACGCCTGCATCGAGGCACATGTCCAGCATGCGGGCAGCTGATTCAACACCAACATTGCCCCACGCCCGAAAGAAGTCCGTTCCGCCACCAAAGGTTGCGGCGCCGAGGCTCAGCGCAGAGACTTTCAATCCCGACCTTCCCAGGAGTCTGTATTCCATAGTGAGCAACCTCTTCTTGCGCTCGGGTGACCTGACCCATCGAGTAACCCTGCGTTAGCTGTCTACTGAACGAGAATCGTGACATTTTCCGACCACCGTCAACCGGGGCTCGCGCATCAGATCCTCCTGGTCACACCGAGCCTATACAACGTCACATCGCAGTCAGTCCGCCGTCGACGGTGAAAATACCCCCAACGCAATAGGCCGAGTCATCCGATGCGAGGAAGACGGCTATCCCTGCGAGATCTTCGGGAATGCCGATACGGCGTGCAGGCGCGCTCTGCGCGTATTGTTCGCGAATTGCTGGATCGGAGAATTCCAGTGCGTTCATAGGCGTATCAATCGTGCCTGGGATAACTGCGTTCACGCGGATATGTTCAGGAGCATAGTCAACGGCCATTGCTCGCATCAATCCAATCACTCCAGCCTTGCTGGCACTGTACGCAGTCAAGCGGGTGAATCCAAGAATTCCGGTTGGCGAGGCGATATGAATAATTGAGCCACTCCTTTGGCGCAACATCGCCGGCAGCACGTACTTCGAGGTAAGCCAATAACCTCGAAGGTTAACAGCCATGGTGCGGTCCCAAACTTCGCTGCTCAATTCATGAGCGGGAGCCTCTCGATCGAAAAGCAAGATGGCTGCATTATTGCAAAGGACATCAATCTGGCCATAGCGAAAGAGAGTCTGCTCTACCATGGCCGCGACCTGCAGTTGGTCGGAGACGTTTGTACGGACAAAGCATGCCTTTCCCCCGGATTTGCAAATAGCATCTGCCACGCTTTGCGCACGATCAACGTCAATCTCGGCTATAACCACAGTTGCGCCTTCTGAAGCGAACCGCATGGCAATAGCCCTGCCAATTCCCGCACCTGCGCCGGTAACGATTGCTACTTTTCCTTCGAGTCGCATTTATCCCCACATGCCGGCCAACGAGCGAACCACGGCCACAGCCTCCGTGATTTGCGCCGAGCGCTGGCGGCTAACTTCTCGCCGAATAAAAGTGATGGTTTCCTCTGAAATCTTCAGCATTTTGTCGAATTCAGCTTGCATGGAGGTCAGCGGCAGCTTGAGTTTGAGGATGTTCCTTCCTTCGCCGCCGAATTGTGAAATCAGACCATGATCCATCGCAAAGCCCCAGGCCTTATTACAACTTGCTGTGGCCGGCATCTTCCATTCGGGCCTCTCGGCAACGTCGACCACGATAAAGAGGCCGGGAATTCGCACATCGCCGATGATCTCGTACCTTTCTGCCAGTCGGTTGAAATGCTCCGTCGACTCCGAGCCAAAATCCCAAGCATGATCGGAAATGTGCTCCTTTTCAACAATTTCAAGAATCAGCAAACCCGCCACGGCCGAAAGTCATTAGTTCACGAAGATAAGCATATGCCAAGTTCCCAACCCCGATTCTTGCGGGACCAGGTTTTTGGGGGCGATGAATGCGCCAAACGGAACTCCGCTTCCAATCGGTTTACCGAGGACGAAGATACCGTCGCACTCGAATGGCCTACCGTCGCAGTGCCGGCCAAACCGGACATCCTATCCAAATAAGGCTTCCGGTGCATATCACAAATGGGTGAGTCTTCCGCTCGCTCGAAAATGCGCGATCCATCGCTCCTCAATTTATTGAGAACAACTTCGTCCGACAATGCCTTGTAATCGAAGACACTTTTCACACAAACAGTATCCGGTAACCAGAATACAACCCGGGCTCCACCACTGTATGGAACCAATGAAAGGGAGGGTGAATCTATTAGGAACCTTTGAATCTTTGTTATGAATATGCAGCAACGCTGTGAAAGGGCAGGAGGATAGGAGGGGGGCGCCTGGGTGAATCGCTTTCTCTGATCTTGATCTGCTCCCCAAGCTCCGTACGCAATAAAGAATGAAATCGCATTTGAGTTTTCGGCCACGAGCATTTTGAACAAGCGTAAATGATTGTCTTCGCTCAAAGTTTTCCACGCCAGGCCGGCGGGTCTTGTCGATCATATAGCAGTTCGCGGTGTAGGCGATTGTCGCGGCTTCAACGCAGACTATGGTTAGGGTTAGCTCACGCTGGAACAGGAGCCCCGACTATCCGAATTTCGCCGATCAAATCTCGAAGTCGGTCGCCCGGTTAGTTACGACATCACCACTCACCAAACAAAACATGGTCTCGTGCACGACCCGTGCGAACCCGCTTGCGCGGAACCGACTTCGCTTGCATGTGCAACCCGAAAACCCCAACCACCGGGTTTGTGTCCGAGGCGTTCCGCGCACTAAAGTTGCAGTGTGTCAAGCCACCACTCTCCACAGATCCAAGTCGGGCTTTCACTCTGAGGAAGCTTGTCAGGACGAAATGGAACCAAAGTGAGGCCTGTCAGAGTTCCGAGTTGCCCAGATAGAATTGGACCAATTGCGAGGTTCGAAACCCGGCGAGAGCCCGCCAGAAGAAGGGCGCGGCGTTCTTGCCGATGTGGAGTTTTCTGTGGAACTGATCACGATGCAAATTGCAGCCAGAGTGACTTGTAGAGCCGGTGTTGGACCTATTCCACCCACGAATGGCATTCTCTCAAGGAACGTGCCAAGGCCAGTCACAACATGAAGAGGCCTTCACACTGCCCTTTGACGACACCAATGATTTCCTCTTGATGAGAAACATTTGCAGGTCACTCTGCCTCCGTTCTAGCTGAAAGAACGGTACTCCATGTTGATCCAGCTGCGGAAAGGCACATCAGCAGCCGATTGCATTTGAGCGGGAGAACGCAGAGATCGCTTTCATTTTGCAAGAACTAGGCGTCGTACGCGGTGTGCCTGGGAGCGGAAGCCCGCGGCGATACCTGAGATCAACCGTCGACACTCATTTGAAAAGGGCCTCTTAAATGAACTTCGCGAAGGCATGCGATCCAGATCAGAAATGAATGCTACTTCAGCTCCCGAACCCAGATATTCCTGAAGCTAATTGGCTCGCTCGAGTCCCCGTGCGCCTGCAGCTTGATCGGTGCTTCGCTGTACTTCTTGTAGAATGGCTTGCCCGCATACAGCGTTTGGCCTCTCAACTCAAAGTGATCCTGCACAAGCACC
This sequence comes from uncultured Acidobacteriaceae bacterium, assembly GCA_963823805.1. Lineage (GTDB taxonomy): Bacteria > Acidobacteriota > Terriglobia > Terriglobales > Acidobacteriaceae > Telmatobacter. The sequence continues at coordinate 1,931,888 of CAWGMW010000001.1, forward strand.
CCGTTGAAAAACACCGTAACATAGCCCGGAGTTTTCAGCGAGCCGTCGTCGTTGAAAGTGGGTGCAGCCCACACCACATCGTAGGTCTGCCACTCACCAGGCCTGCGACTTGGATTCACGAGAGGAGCGCTTTGCTTATAGATGCTACCGGCTTGACCGTTAACGTAGGTCGGGTTGTTATAGGAGTCCAGAATCTGTAACTCATAGCCTTGGTCTCCCGGCCCAGTGGAAGCGAGAAACACACCGCTGTTGCCCCGTGCCTGACCGGTGCCAGTTATATTCTCTGGAATCTTCCACTCAAGGTGGAGTTGGTAGTTCCTGAACGCCCGTCTGGTTTGGATGTTACCCACGCCCGGCGCCTTTTTGACAGTGATCACGCCGCCGCCAGCGGTCCACTGTGCTGGAGAGTTGTCCTGGGCCGACACCCACTGGTCCAGATTATTGCCGTCGAACAGTACGATTGCGTCAGAGGGCGGCGCGGAATCCGTAACGCCTGGATTCACGATCGCGGGCACCGGCGTCCAAAGTTCGGTTTCTTGAGGATTAGGCACCGTAGGCTTTTGAGCCCAGAGGTAAGCAGCCAAGGCTATCGTTGGGACGAAAACGATCGGGTTCCATTTCTTAGTGCAAATCATATACGAGCACGATACATGAATTGGTCTGCCTGGCAAATTTTGTGCTACTGTCCATGAGACAAACTGGTATGGTGATGGGCCCCGCCCAGCAAAATTGTGCAAAACGATTAGCAGGAGCCGAGCAATTGGCGCTAGTTAATTCAATCAAAAATGGTTATTTTCACCAGACTCCAATAGACCTCAGTAAGACGTTTGTTTTCTCTTGGGAGCGGCGGGGCGGGCGTTCGAATCCGTCCACACGAGCAACCGTCCGGTCAATTAGGCTTGATTTTCAAGCGGCTAGCGGCAGTGATGGGTCGAGTCTGACGCCCGCAAGCGAAACAGAGGCGCCGATGTAATGCTGAGCAATTCCCTCCATCGGACTTTCCACCAATACATCGCCTGCTCCGAGTAATGCCACATCGCCAGATACGTCGAGGACTTGTCCATCCGGCGTCAGTACCAAGTTCCTGATACGCTTCTGGATTTCGCGGCGGGCGAATTCAGCGTCGCCGGCCAGCGCGTCGCAGAAATCTTGGCGCTCCTGCCGCAGAAATTCTGTGATCTGCTCGTCAGTGAATGTTGTGTGCTTCGGCGTCGGCTTCATTGTCAGCAGGCGGTCGATTTCCGCTATACGGGACTCTACCTTGTTGAGCTCGGCCGAGAGAAATGACGAATAACCGTGTTGTCCGATAGCACCGACTAGGCGGCCTGCCTTTTTTCCCAAGTCAGCACGCTCCTCCTTCAGCGTCGGCGCCTGTGATGTCGCTTCAGCGGCCAATTTCTCTTCCAGCGCAATCGCTGTCTTGAGCTGCGCAGAAAAATCCTTCACGAGTTGTTGCTCTAGGCGTGGGTCTAGCAGGTTCTTGGAAATTGCAGCGATAAGTTGCGGCTCCAACCGGTTTCGCCGGATAGTCACCTTATTGCTGCAAGTGTTGCGAAAACGGTGGTTCGTGCATCCATAGCGAACCTTCGATGGATGGCCTCCAATGATGACACTGAACTTTCCTCCACAGAGTCCGCAGGTCATCAATCCGCTGAACAAATATGTGCGGCTGGCTTCTGAACGATTGAGGCCGCCTTGGCGCCGGCCGTAGATTTTGTCCTTCATGCGCTGATTCATCTGCTGAACCTGTTCCCACAATTCTTCGGAGACGATTCGCAGACCCGGAACTTCGACCCGCACCCATTCTGACTGGGGCTTCGTTCGCTTGATTTTTGAGCCGTCGCTCGGGTTGAGTTCTCTGTGAGTCCGATTCCAAAGCCGCACACCGTGGTAAAGCTCGTTATTCGTGATTGCCTTGATGCTCGACGGAACCCAATGGTCTTGTATTTTGCCTTTGTAGTTTCGGTGAGGCGACGGTGTGCTGTCAGCGTTGAGGGACTTCGATATGTCTGAGAAGCTCAACCCCGAAGCCCGCATTTCCATGATTCGCACCACCACGGCGGCTTGTTCAGGGACTATCGCCTGCTCCACGCCGATGACACGGGCTTCGCCGTGGTCGCCTTTTTGGCTGGGGTCGCGCAGGTATTTGTTCTTGTAGCCGAAGCATGAGCTGCCGGCGGTGTAACCCTTCCGAATGCAGCCCTCCTGCCCGCGATGAATTTTCTTCGCCAAATCCCGCGAGTAACGCTCATCGCCGTAGCCTTTGATAAGATGTACGATTCTGAAACTCTCGTCACGCGAATCGAGATGGTCGCTTACAAAATAGATGAAAACGTCATGCAGCATCAAGGTGTCGCATTCTCTGAGGACGTCAGGCAGATACCGTCCCAGTCGCGACGTGTCGTCAATCAGGATGCAGTCGAATGGTCTCGGGCGCTGCTTGGCGAGGCGCATGAGGTCGGCCAATCCTTCACGCCCAACCATCGTACGTCCACTCTGTTCCTCATCACTGCGAATGAACTCCTCGAGCACAGTCCAGCCCTTTTCCCGAGCGCCGACACGACAGTTGCGAATTTGGTCTTCGCTGGAGGCTGGGCGCTGCAAGTCCGAAGAATAACGTGTGTACACACCACAGCGAATCTTCAGGCTTCCGTCTGCAGCAGCGAATTGGTCTGACCGTTCTTCCATAATCATGATGAGCACGGGCGTGAACGACCCGTGACCTCCCCTTACTTAAGCCCCTGATATTGGTTTTTCTTCTTTGCCTGCGATCGAAATTCTTTGGAGACGGCGCTCGCAGGCATCAAAGAACCTTCTCCTGGTAAAGAAGGCTGTAGTTGGTTGGCTGCATTGGCGAACTTTCGCGTGTGCTTTAGCTCGACGCCGTGAATGCGAAGGAACTTCTCTACGAGTCGTGGAACAAGCCACTCGCGGGTAACGGACCGCAGCGCTTCAATGTCGGGTTCTCCCTGCGGCAACCGAAGATATCCGCCGCCTCTTGAAGAAGCGGGCACTGAATCCTGTCGATCCGAGCCCCCTGGCCGCGGCCGGGACGACCGCCGGCCATTTCGTTCCGATTCACTCGTCGTTTTCTTGCACTTGGGCATCGCTTTTTCCTTTCTTCGTGACTAATAATCGTTCCAGGTCGGCACTCTGACTTCGGCCCGCAGTAGGAGGGGCCGGCAATCTACTTGCATCAGGGGGCCCTGGGAAGACAGTTTTTGTTCAGGTATGCCTCTGGAACATACCTCGTCCTCCCCTGTGCCAGGGACCTCTTCGCTTCACGAGCGATGGCGTCTTTGTAGTTACACATGGTTGCCTCCATCGCTTACCAGGGCCTCAAACAACTGACGGACCCAATCCTCGCCCATACCAGGCACCTCAAGTTGCGGCAACTCGACCGTCTCTAACTCCGGGGCCTCTTGCGGGCCAGCGAAGATCCTCCGGTCGCGCTCGATCGCCTCCATGTAGGTCCGGAGGTTGACGGCTGCAGCCAGCAGCTGGCTGTAGAGCTTCTGATTAACGGCCTCAATCTTCCTGAAGCAACATTCCCCGACGTCGAGCCTGGCAATTTCCGGAGAAAAGGGATGTGAGGCAGATTCGACCACCTTCAATACGTAGACCAGGCGAATCGGTTCGCCACAAAGATCGCAGGCCCGGAAGATCCTCGACCCTGCGTCGTAGCACTGCCCTTTGAACAGGAATCGTGCCGCGTCCGCAGACTGCCAACGCTTATCTCTGCTCGATTTGGCGATTCGACGCGTTTTCTGACCTGACCGCTTCGCCGCCCCATATATATTGATAGAACTCGCCATAACCTCTTCCTTTCCCTTCATCCTTTTGAATGTGTGCATTGGTCGCAGACTGATCAGGAGTGGCGCCCTCGCGGGCGCCATCCTGCCTATACATCGGTCTAGCCGGATTCTTTCTCCGGCTCATCCCACGGTTCCACGCCCCTGCCGTCGCTGAGCTGCGGTACCTCCAGTCCCTCGATTTCAGGCATGGAGCGCCCGACGATTCCCTGAAAATCGCCATACATCCCGGCGGTCCCAGTAATCAGCAGTTCCAGGCGACGCTGCCGCTTGGCCCAGGCCCTTGTGAAGGCGCGCTTTTCAGCTTCGAGGTCCTCCTGCATCGTGACGCAGGCCTCAACGATGGCAGAGACGCGCCCGCGGAAAAGTGGACCGGTGAGATACTCGTACATCCGCTCCATCTTTCCTTCGCGACCTTGTGTAAGAACCCGCGCCATCGCTGCCTCAATCAAGGCATGACGGAGCGCCTTGGCTAGTGGCAGCGCACACCGCACCGCTCCCACCCAAACGCCGTCCAGGTGGTCGAAAGCGTCGACTCCCTTGGGCAAACTGGTGGTCACGATTGCGCCGACACTGGCTCCCACGAGCCGCTGGTCTTCGCGGTTCTTGGCGAGCCAATCGTTACTCCAGGAGCGCACGCGCTTGCTCTCCCACAGAATCACGCCGGACTGAAGGCCGTTGGAACCGACGACCTTATGTACGACATCGCCGCCGCAACGTCCTTTCGGGACCGGCTCAATCTGGTCCCCAGGGAACGCAGTCCGCAGCATGGCCTCGAGCTCCAGTTCCAGAACCTCGCCCTGGAGCTGCTGAGAAGACTGGTCGCCTTTGCGGCGCAATTCCTCAACCTGCTTCCGCATGTCGGAGATGAGCTTGTCTTTCTCCGACAACTTCAGCAGGTAGCTCTGCTCTTCTTCTTTCTGGGTGGCTTCGCGAATGCGCAAGCGCTCGGCTTCAAGACGACGCTCGACTTCAAGCTCGAGGCGCACTTTATCCTCTTCGAGAATGCGGCGCTCCTTGCGCAGAACGAGTTCGGTGCTTTCCGCCTCGGCGAGTTTGGCTTGTTTCTGAGCCAACTCCTCTTCGACAGCGAGCAGCCGGACGTTATAGGCATCCGCCGCCTTCTTTTCAGCAGCTTTTGCAAGGACGTCTCGCTCAGCACGAAGCCGCTGTTCGACCGCGGCATCAATATCAGCCTGGCGAACATCGAGCTCCTGCTTGAGGACCGCCAGCGCCTGTTGGCGTTGGGATAGGTCCTGTTCGTGCTCTTTCAGCGCGGCGACACGTTCTTGCGTCTCGCGCTGAATCTTCGCACGTTCAGCGGCAACGATGGGTTGAGCAAGAGTCTCCGTGAGAGGAAACTCGACATTACAACTTGGGCAGACAACAGTTATCTCGTGCAACATGACAGCCTCCTTTGGCTTTGGTTAGGGGCTGCTTGTTGCACCGGATCGCCAATTGGTAGACAATATGGCAGAGCTATATTCCGGGCTCTCAAACAGCCAGGTTTATGGTTTGCCCCCGCGCTCTAACGCGGGGGCGCTTACTTTCAGAGCTTATGTAAAACTCACCTCTGCGACTGTGTTCACAGTCTGCTCTACGACAGAAGTCCCGAATGCCTGCCGCCACCCTGGAGCCATTGGTTTCATCTCCGCTGAAGCCCGAGTGCGAATAATCTGTGCGTTCGACGTTTGCTTCTGATTCATAGCGTTTCTTTCCCTACATCAACAGTATACAAAGCACAGAGATAAATCGGCTACAAATTCGCGTCTATCTTTGGTAATCAAATATAAGTGATTTATATTGAGCAACTTAACAACACTTGAATGTTGCCTACAGATTATCTATAGTATGTACAGGAGTATGTAATATGCGTATGCGAAAAACCGTTCGCCTCAATGGCGTCAATCACGAGATCGATTCAGAAAAGATCACTCGTCTCGTCGCGCGCCTGGAACCGAAGGCCATCGACAAGTATTGGGTGCGGATCCAGGGCCGTCGATTCTCTCCCAAGCAAGTCGTGTCGGAACTTCTCAAGGTTCCGCTCGTCGACTTCACGTCGATGGACGCAACCCGCATTCTGGCCGCCGTGGGATTCGAAGTCCGTTCAGCAGATGAGAAACCTGAGCTAGTCAGAACTCCATCGGATTCGCTGCTGAAAGAATATCTGCGATCTCATGGACTCACTGACGTCGAGGTCGAGCCAGTCGTCGAAAACAGCAGCAGCCGGCCGGACTACCGCTTACGCGCAGACGGGGTGGAGATGCTGCTCGATGTGGAGGATTTCACATCGAAGCTGGAGGATAGCCGCTTGCGGGGCGGTGCTCCTAATCCATATGGTCCGATCCGCGAAAAGCTCAACGCCGCGAGAAGGAGATTCAAAGATATGGAGGGGCACTGCTGCTGCCTGATTCTCGAGAACTCGGACAAGCTGCGGATTGACCTCAGCTGGCAGATCGTTATGGGTGCGATGCTCGGTGGCCTCACCTTCCGTTCCCTGGCCCCGAAGGCTCGACCAGCTGATTCCTCAAGAACTCAAGGGAGCACTAAGGGAGAAGAAGCGACGGTCAAGCACTCGGTGCCAGAAAATGCGATTATCAGCGCTGTCATTGTGGTCGAGCGATACGCGATTGGAGAAAAACGCTTCCGCCTTTCCGTACACGACCAGGAACAGAAACTGGAACGTGACTTGGGAGTTGAGGAATATCGGCAGGCCGTGGAGCAGTCAGCGGGAACAGATCGCGACCTCTCGCTGAATCGAGTCCGTGTGCGTGTTCACGAGAATCCATGTGCCAACGTGCCTCTCGATCGTCGCCTGTTCCGCGGACCGTTTGATGAGAGGTACGGGGTCGTGGAGAGCCCGAATCAATGGGGTCAAGTTTATATCGGAGGTGGGGTCTCCGAGTTTGAGAAACTGTCGGACGCAGCCAAGCTTCTTAGCAGATCGTAATTCCCGCTCGCATTTAGACAAGTGGTGCCAGCATCCAATCTCGGAATGATGACATGATGTGAACTTGTTCGTACGAATCGAATTGAACATCATCAGTCTCCTCCGAGCGACTGATTTCCTTCAATCGATAACCCCATTGGCCGTCGAGAATCGATCGGTGCCGGAATTCAAATCGGCGCAGCCAGTTAATTCTTTGGTTCCTCGCCCCTCGACCGTAGGCGAGGAATTCACCAATTCTCAAATCAGCGGATAATAATAACGGGACCTATATGAAGACGTTCGGAGCAATACTTTCGGAAGCGCGCAAGGTCAAGGGTATGAGCCAGAAGGAGCTTGCCGCCAAGGTCAGGAAAGAAGACGGTCAGGCAATCTCGCCGCAATATCTGAACGATATTGAGCATGACCGCCGGAATCCACCGTCGGAGTTCCTGATCGGTCAGGTGGCAGAACTGCTTGGGTGCGATAAAGACACGCTTTGCCTAGCTGCAGGCACGATCCCCAGCGATCTGATGAAGATGGCTGCCACTCAGCCTAAGAAGGTTGAAAAGGCATTCAAGGCGTTTCGCCGCACGGTGAAGGGCGGCCAATGATGAAATGGGTGGCCGACAGGACGGGGCGGTTCGCGCGGCGCCCGCACTATCTGCCCGCGGAGCTGGACTCTGAGTGCGAACGCCTCATCTTAGCCTTCCTCAACAGGCGAAACGGCAAAGCTGAGTTTCCAATAAAGACCGACGACCTCACTGTCTTTATAGAGGAGCACGCCGACCTCGACAGTTACGCCGATTTGTCGGAGGAGGGTGAGGGAGTCGAAGGCGTCACCGAGTTCGTTCCGGGCGAACGGCCCGTCGTCAAAATCGCCGACGCGCTTAATGCCGCGCACCTGGAGAACCGGCTTCGCACGACGCTAACCCACGAGTACGGCCATGTTCATTTTCATCGCTTCATGTTCGAGGATAGCCAGACTGCAACAGGTTCTCTTTTTGCTCAAGTGCACACCGCCCAGGGCAATAAGTGTCATCGCGACACCATCGTCGGCGCGCAAGAGCGCGACTGGATGGAGTGGCAGGCCGGGTACGCCTGCGGCGCAATCCTCATGCCGGTAGCCGCACTCTTCGATACAGTCCAGCGATTCCGCGCCGAGAACAACCTGTCTTACAGCAACTTATCGCTTCTTTCTGAGCCAGGCCAGAAGCTGGTTGGTTCCGTGGCCTCGCGCTTCCAAACCTCGCAGGACGCGGCGCGCGTTCGCTTGCTGAAAAAAGGGATTTTGACGGATACCGGGATTCAGCACACAGCCGAATTGTTCTGAAGGCTTTTTTTTGAGCGCTGATACTCATATCCGCAGATTATGGTACAATGAGGTCAGAATCTACATTGACCGCATTTGCCGAAATGGAGCTGAAGCATGGCAGACGTGAAAGTTACCTGCATCACTAAGCCCAACCCGCAAAGCACACATGAGCACATCACGCACCTGGGTAATCCCGCGGTCGGCTGGAAATGGACGCGCGAACAGGTCATTGAGAGCATCGAGGCGAAGACCAACACGTTCTTCGTAACCGATCCTTACAACGGGAAGCGTTCTGACGTTCGGGGTGATTTACCCGACGGGCCGCGCCCCATACGTACGAACCCACGCTGACGGCGACTGGAACGACAACTTACTCTCGCTGAATCAGTGCGGCCTGTAATAACTCACGGAGGAACTAATGGAACATCGCGAGCACAAGCATCACGTCCGCATCCACATCGACGAGAAGCCCTATGAATCTCCGAATCCGACTGCCGGCGAGGCGCTCTATAAGCTGGGCCATGTCCAGCCGGGCTATGACCTCTTTCGCGAGGTCATTGGCGACAGGGAAGATCCCATCGTCGAAAACGACGACGAGCCGGTTCATCTTCGTGAGGATGAGCATTTCCACAGCGGCCCTGCGCAACCACGCAAGTACACCATCATCGTGAATGGGCAGAAGAAGACCGTCACAACGAGGAGGGTTTCCTTCAACGAAATCGTGAAGCTAGCGTTCCCGACGCCGACTGCCGGCACGAACATCCTGTACACGGTCTCCTATGAAGACGGCCCGCGCGTCAACCCGCAAGGTTCGCTCAAGGAAGGCCAAAGCGTCGCGGTGAAGAACGGGATGATTTTCAATGTCACAGCAACCGATAAATCGTAGCGTGGACCTGAAGAGACTGCGCGATGAAGGATACGATTTGGAAGTCCGCTCCGGCTGTCTGCTGGTGAAGGAAATTCCATACGTGAATTCGTTGAAGGAGGTGAAGCGCGGGATTCTGGTTGTCAAACTCGTGTTGGCGGACGACCAAACGGGTCGACCCGACACCCATGTGGCTTATTTCTCCGGTGAGCATCCGTGCAATGAGGACGGCTCGGAGATAGCCAAAATCAAGCACAGTAGCCACTCTCATTCGCTCGCCGAAGGGGTGGCGGTCGACCACTCCTTCTCGGCCAAGCCAAAGCCTGCAGATTCTTACCCTGATTACTACGCGCAGGTGACGACCTACGTTGCCATCCTGTCCGGCCCGGCACAGAGAATCGATTCGACGCTTACTGCAAAAACATTCCCCGTGATCACGCCAACTGACGAGGATGAAGAACCGTTTGCCTATTGCGACACCGCCTCCAGCCGAGCGGAAATCGTCGAAGTCACGAAGAAACTGAAGCACAGAAGGGTCGCGCTACTGGGCCTCGGCGGAACCGGGTCTTACGTGCTGGATCTGGTGGCGAAGACACCGGTGAAGGAAATTCATCTCTATGACGCCGATACCTTCTATCAGCACGACGCCTTTCGGTCGCCAGGCGCGGCATCCGGCGTCGAACTGAGGGCGAGGCAGCCAAAAGTAACCTATTTCAAGGCGCTCTACTCCAACATGCATCGCGGCATCGTTGAGCATCCCGTCCACCTCGACGCCGAGAACGTCGAGGAGCTGCGCGATATGGACTTTGTCTTTGTGTGCCTGGACAAGGGTGGTCCCAAGAAACTAATTGTTGAGAAGCTTGAAGAGTTTAATGTCCCGTTTACCGATGTCGGGATGGGAATCGAATTAACGGAGAACTCTCTAGGCGGGATTGTGCGGGTGACGACCAGCACGGCGCAGAAGCGCGACCAGCTTCGGAGCCGCGTGTCTTTCGAGGACGCGCCGGGAGACGATGACTATAACCGCAATATCCAAATCGCCGATCTGAACGCGTTAAATGCCGCCCTTGCCGTCATCAAGTGGAAGAAGCTTTTCGGTTTCTACCGAGATCTCAAACATGAGCACCACAGTCAATTCAGCATCGACACCAACCTACTATTAAATGAGGATCGACTGGGATGAAACTCGGGACCGTTTTCAAGCATGAGTTTGTCGAGTTCATCCCCGACGAGCTTGAACAGGGAACGCTCTATGTCTCGATACGATTCGCGACCGCGTCGCACCTGTGCTGCTGTGGCTGCGGTAATAAGGTCGTAACGCCAATCCGCCCGACGGACTGGAAACTCATCTTCGACGGAAAAACCGTTTCGCTTGAACCTTCGATCGGCAAGCTGCTCTCGGTTTTGCTGGATCCAATCGAGCCAACTTTGCTGAATCTGCCGCACAAATTCGAATGACTGCCGCAGAGGGGCCAGCCACGGCTTAAGGATGGCCTGAAGCTCGTCAGGCGGAAGAAGGTTGGCCTTCCGCAACTCGGCGTCAATAAACACATTCATCTCGCGTCCAAGTTTGGCATCGGGCTTCATAGTCGGAACGATTGTTTCGTTGCGCGACAAGGTCATTGCCACGCCGGTTGATTAGAAGCTCATCTGCTGAGAGACCCTATGGCGCCGGGGCCGATCACCCGAGTTATCGCGTTAGGGTCGGTTTACGATTGACCTTTGCAATAGCGTCTTCGCGCGGACCTATCGGTGACACGCTTCGGTGTTCGATACAGCTTGGACAGACGCTTGTGGGGATGACGCGATCGAAAGCAGAGGTTTCCGGCTTCTCCAGCGAGCCGCTCTTAGATCCCTTGTGAGTCAACTCTCTCAGCCTATCGAGGAATTTTCGCTTCGGAAGCTGATACATCGCTCCACGTGCGCCCTCAAATTGACAATTGAGAGCCGCTAGCGCCTGGCCGTATTGCAGCGCCTCCGAGACGTTTGTCCTGCTCAAAGACTTGAGTGATTGCCTCCCCTCGCCGAATAGACGGTGGATAAGGCCGGCTGTTGTCCAATCGCCAGCGCCTGCAGTGTCCTTCACCTCAACGTCATAGGAGGATAATGCTACCCAGGACGATCTCACTCTCCGTTGCCTGCGAAGCTGAAAACGAAGCCCCTCGGCACTGAGGGTCTGAATTTCAAGAAGCACACTATTATTGTTAAGAAGTTCGCTGAATCCTTTTGCTCGCTGATCTGAGTATTTGAGTACATCGCAAACGTGGAGCATCTCGACAAAGAGGGTTGGATCACCAACTCCAGATGGCTCAAAGACGACGACCGCATCATTCCTTTTGAAATGCTCCGCCAGAATGAGACTCGATCGCGAGACTCTGTCGGTGAAAAACACCGACACATTCGTGATGTTCGTCTTCAGTCTCTCAGCCATCTCGCTTAATAGGGGTCGATAGCTTGGCAGATAGGCACCGCAATCCGGACAGGTCCATAGGAAGCGATGTTTTGGGAACCCGTCCTTACCGACAAAAATCCTTTCGACGATAACTGGCGTCGCGCTCGGGGCGTTGCCAAGCAGATACTTTGTGTCCACTCCCCAACGCTTGAGATCGGCCTCGACGAACTCGCCGGCCGCATCTTCCGCAAGCCTGCCGATTGGCATTGACTGCCAGTCAAGGTAGGAGAGGGCCGCCGTCACGTTGCCTGTCGTTCCTCCGCAGTAAAAACGGGGTACGAGCGGATCTTCAAGACCGAGCACGACGTCCAATGCAATGAACCCTGAACTGACCAGACGAGGGATCTGCTTTTTACTCTTCATAACACTCTCCGGCGAGCCATAGTGCATGGATGACCCCGTCTTTCGCAAGCCGAGTCAATTCAGTCATATCAACAGCGACTCGGTGCCCGTGTGCTTCGATGTGAGCGATCGCCACTCGGGACCCTGCCCGCTTCAGTTCGTAGGCAGCGAGCAGCGCTCCAATAGACAGCAGTTTACTAGAAAGTGCCGATACGATGGCGTTAGAACCTCCGAGCGGCTCCAGAGACTTGGCATAGTGCTTGATTGCGTGAACAAGCTGACGGTAGACCTCGAACGGATTCGTCTCCGAGGCATACAGGAAGTTCCTCGGATCTACTCTCAGCCTGTCGAAGAGCAGCTCGCGATGTTCTAGAATATCTGATGCTTTGCCAATAGAGAGGACGTGAGACGCCAAAGCGAGTCAGCCGATGTTGCGTCCTGCAGCTCCAACGTGACCTGCAGAGGACGAACGGTGAGTTTAATGCCCGGAATGTCAGCCAGGCGAATCACATTGGCTACCTCTAGCAAGCGGGCGGATTGATCTTGATTTCTGAGATCATCGTCGCTCCTTAACGGAAGAACGACCGCACCGTTATAGAACCCCACCGTAACTAGGTTCCAAACACGCTTCGGAAGAGCCGAGCGCAAAGCTTCTCGTACCGATTTTCCACGGCCGGTCGCAACGCCGAGATTGAAGCCGGCGTCGAGCAAGCCGATCAGAGATTTCGCTACGGCCGGTTTGACCCCAACAAAACGATCACTATGATCACAAACAGTTCCATCGTAGTCGACGACACACTGGGTAAAACGAATACCGCATATCCGATGCCGAAACGCGTCGTAGGCTGCCTCCCATCGATCCGGTGACAGGTCGGGAAATCCGACCTTCCGCCACGCAAGCTGCTTTCGCAGAATTGCAGATAGACGTACGTGTCCCGCAGTGTTTGGAAAAGCGTTCAAATGATAGAGCCTGCGTCCAAAATCGGGAACGGAAGGACGGCCAGGGTCTCGGCCTCGATTCTCCCCGTACAGCGATACGATTTCGAAGGTGGCAGCCTGCATATGTGTTCAATGGACGACCTCGTTGCCGTTCTCGTCCAGTCCCATCTTCAACCACGCCTCGCGCTGTACGTCGTCTAAGCGGTCTTCAGCTTCCTTAATCCAGTGACGGTATGTCTTGCGGATTTCGTTAGACGAAGTGCCCACCATGTCGGCCACGTCATCAACATACACACCTGCCGAAAGCCACTCAGTGATTTTGTAGTGCCTGAAGCCATGCGGAGTCGTCTTGACACCTGCGTCCTTGATGGCCTTGTTGACCCTCTCGCGCCACTGCGTTAATGTGCCAGGGAACGCAGGTTCGCCCAGCGCCTCAAGCTGCTTCGCTAATGAGTCGCTGATGCGCACCCGGTAGCGTTCGTTGGTCTTGGTACGATTGCCACGAATGACCTTCCCCTGAATCAGGGGACGCCGCTCTGGTTTCGACAGCTCGTACTTTTCCGCGTCCTCCTGCGACATGGCGGACTTCATGGCATCGACAAGCGCCATCGCGGTCTCACGCATCAATTGGCACAAGATCCGGACTCGCCCCGTAGTGGTCGCAAGAATCTTCTCGACTTGCTTTTTGGTTGGCGGCTTAACTTCCGCCTTCTCATAGCGGATGCGAAACTGTGGATTCGTCTTGGGGTTCGGGATTGGAGACTTCTCGATGTAGCCCATCCCTGCAGCCCACGAAAAGAACCCACTAATCACAGACCAGTGAACGCTCAAGCTGCTGCTGTCCCCGCTACGGAACGGCAGCGTCAGACGCCATTTTATGACCTTGTCGGTGGTGAGAGCGGTCAGCAACAGAATGTTATTTCTCTCGCACCACTCCACGAGCTTGCCACCCATCTGTTTCGCCTTCGTATTGTCCAATCCGTCCTGGTCACGGAATTTGTACCACTCCTGCAATGCCGCTTCGACGGTCATCCCTTTGGGAACTACCTTGCCCTCGGCGAAGTCCTTCAGGCGCTTCTCCAAGTCCCTCACTTTGGACTGCGCTTCAGACCAGCTACGGGTCTCCAAAGACCATTTGTTCTGGTATGCGAGCTTCTTGCCCTCAAATACGCCGGGGGCCCCTTTCCAGACGAATTGAACGTGCAACGGGCAACCGCACCGAGGTTCGTAGCGGTTGGTGCTGCCGCAAACGTCCCTGTTATGACGCCTCCAAACGGTGAATTTCATGAGATCTGTCCTCGCCCTGCCGAATATTGGGTTCTGGCGAATCCCTCAAAGCGGGTTTAGGACAATCGTAGGGACAGTTGGGAGGCGAAGTCAAGATCGTGCAGGATTTATGCAGGGGGAAGATTGGCTCCTCAGGTAGGACTCGAACCTACAACCCTTCGGTTAACAGCCATGCGGGCAGTGTCCTTGCGAGCTGCTACCTATTGAGATAAGTCACTACGGATTAGCAGGTTACAACCATCTTCCCTCCCCTCCCTTAGCGCTGGATTGCGACCAATTGCTACTGATTTTGAACTAGCTACGGCACAAAATCCACCACACTCTCAGCAAACTCTGCGGCGTAATGCTGACCTCAGAGTCGAGCAGCTACGCTCAAGTATATCGCTCGATATTTCGGGAAATATTAAACGCCCGACCACAATGCGGGGCCCAGGAGGAAGTCCGGTAGCACTAGCACCAATCCACTCGGCCATGCCGAATGAAGAAGTGACTTCCGCAGCCTTTTTGACGCCAGACCGATGGCACCAGGCTCACCGTTCCGTCGGGGTGCTCAACAGCATTCCAGCACGGACGGGCTTGTTGCAACAGATTGAGTTGGATGACCTCGCCGCAGCCGCAGGGACATATCAACGCTGCTGCCCATAGATGCTCTCCCTCGCCGCACAGGTAAACGGTCCAAGATTTGAGCCGATCCGGCATCTCATCGACACGAGTAAAGCGAACGGGCTCAGGCTTTGGCTGAAACCAGCGCGACCGAACCCAGCGGGCTGGGAGCGAGACCAGGCCCCAAACTTTCGTGAACAGTGATGAAAGCCGCTTCACAATACTTCCTCAGGCTCGCTAAGTTCCGGCATTGAGAGCAGCGGGCGCACGTCGGCCTTCCCGAGTTGCCGAAAGAAAGATTCCGAAGGCGCTTCTTCCGATTCACGATACTCCGTACCCTGAATAAAGCTCCTCCTCAGAACCGCAAAATCACCGTTGTCGTCGTATCGGTAGGGATGCAGGCGCGCGAGGAACTCATTCACTGCGGTGCTTGCCATCTGCATATTGATGCTGATGACGGCGGGGCGATCCTCTTCGACTCCCCGAATATATCCGATTCTGACCTGTTCGCGATATGCCTTCGGATCCGTGCGCTTGAGCCCTGCAGCCTTCAGTTGCTCCGCGTTGTAGACCTTCCTGTCGTGAAGTGTAGTGCCATCCGGGCGCACGTAATGTACGGCGCCCGAAGCCTCGTCGATCCCACCACGCCCGTCGGCGACGAGCCTCACGCCCACATCGAAATAGGGCAAGAGATAAAATGCCGCGAGACGGTTCAGCAGGTGCCGGCCTTCCACTCCATCCATGCAACCAAAGACAACGTCGCATTCTGCGACGGCCTTGACCGCTCGGGGTGTGGCAAGATCCTCCTGAATAATCTCAACCTCGGTGGCGAAGCCCATCGAAGCAACGGCGCGAGCCATGACCTCCACCTTAGGGCGCTTGAGGTACGCGTCCTCACGCCTTGCGTTTAGGATTCGATTCAGATTCTTCTCTTCAACATGGTCTGGATCGACGAGCACAAGCCTCCCAACTCCCAGGCGCGCGAGTTGCTCGATCACCGGACTCCCTGTTCCCGAACATCCCACGACCGCAACAGCCATTTCCCGCAAACGTCGCGTCGTTCCAGAACCGAATAGTTGTGCGTGGCGTTGTGCAAACGCTGGCACCGTTCCTCCGTACTCCAACGTCCAGAAATGAATGTCATTTCCCGGAACCAAGATCGAATCGAGCGGCTGAAACGACCCATCGCGAAGAATAGCCCTGCCGAACAGCCGACCGTCGGGCAGCATCACGGCGCTTGCGTGGGGAAATTCGCTATCGGTCCACCCAAAGACTGAATTGAACAGATCGGTGTCCGACTCATCGTCGACGGAAGAAAACTGCGGATATCCTCCAGGATGGCTGTGTATCTTGAGAATTGCAAGGTCTCTCCGACCGGCCTCCTCGAGCAGAGGAACAAGCCGCTGCGTGGACCATGTGACGCGGTCGGGTGTGCGTTCCTTACACTCGTCATATGGAATCGGGACAATGGAACGGAGGGTTAGGCAGTGGTTGGACTGGCTCCGGCGCCTCCCGCACAATGCGACCGCAACCGCCTCAAGCCCGTCGCCTGGCAACAGATGCTCCCGGAGCGCGATGTGGTCCTTCTGAGAGAGTCTGAGCTTGATTCGCATCTATGAGGTTTCCGTCATCCCTTGAGTTCTCTTTCCAGCCAACTGTCCACCTGAAGCAGATGGGTGCAGATATTGTCGAGGCCCGCTCTCCATGGATTTTCAGGTGTCCTGTGACGCGACCACTGTTGGTACTCTTTGCCGTCAATCATGAGCGGCGTCAAGGCTCGAATTGCCTTGCCGTTAGTGAGCGCTAGTCGGGGGAGGAAATAGACCATGTCGATGTCACCATCGGGATACGAGGGAGGTATTCGCAGCGCAGCGTCTGCACTTCGATGGTTGTAGCCTTCCGGCACGGGGTACTCATGAACGATGATCCATTTCGAATTGGCTTCGATAATGGCCTCCCAGGTGAGTCCCCGCGCCGCTAGGCATTCCAAGTCCTCCTCTCCGAGCTGGAATTGTCTCCGCATGGATCGATCAGCCTTCCGTTGGGTCAAGTGCAAGGGTTTGAAAACGTTCGATGGTGTGACGGTGAAACTCGACAACCTGGTCGGGTTTGATCGGTTCGACCACTCCGCCGTGGAGCTTTTCGGAGAGCAAGTATTTCTCCGGGGTCTTGCCAACCAGGGCGAGTATTTCTCTGCCGGTCATCGAATGGACCTCGACTACCTTGTATTCTTTGTCGATCCTGATTCGATAGCGTTTCGCACGCTGTGGCTTCCTGCCGGCCTTCGCCCATTGTTCGAGGTCGATGAGTTCTTCAAGGATCACGATCTCCTCGGCCAGTTCGATTACCTTTGCTTCTTCGCCTTGCTGCTTGTGCTCGTCGCTCATGGTGTTTTCCTCAAAAGATGATCGGTTAAGTACGGATGGGAATTTCGACGACCGGCGCTAGTGCCTCAAGAATAGTGGGGTACCTTTGCAGGATTTTGTTGTAGAGATTGCGCGTCGACTTCGATTCAACGGTAATGATCAGTGCATACGGAATCTTGTCGGCCAACTTCGCATTCCGTCCGCCTTCGCGCGCGTTGTAGTGCACATCGAAGACTGGGTTGTGCAGTCCTGAGGCACGCATGGAACGGCTCTTGTGCAGTGTCGTTTCCCACCGATGGGCATCGGTTCGCAACGAGCTCTCATCGACAAACATATCCTTTGCCTGGAAGAACTTGCTGGTGTCCGCGTGCATCTGATTGGGATCCGTGCGCTTTCTGTCATGCGGCCGGAAGCGAACCTCCAGGCCGCTACGCGTGTAGTTGATCGGGTCTTGCGGGTCAGTTTGAGTGGCAAAACAAAAAGTAGCCGTGATTCCCACCATTCCCGACATCGGCTCGCTGGGAATCGGAATCTGCATGCGAACCCAGCTGGCGGGCCGCAGTTCTCCCTGGTAGACGATGTGCGCCGCGTGCTGATCGGTGGTAACGATCGCGTTGACATCGGCGGGAATGCGGCCCCAACCCACTTCGATCTTGTCGTGTCCGCCGTCATCGCAGTTGTGCAGGAGCAGCGCCTTGATGGCGAGCGGTGAGAGCAGTTTTCCAAAATGCGCTCGTACTCCAATCGCAGTTCGCAGCGCTGTGGGCGTCGCGAAGCTGGTTCCGGTGATCGGCATGGCCGCTCCCGGTTTTTCCGCATTCAGGACCCAATAAGGCTCGCGGCTGGACCCTCCGAAGGCCAGCCCATCGGGCTTCATGATGCCGGGGCTGCGGCCCGGACCGATCGAGCTATAGTTGGCCCGCTTCCAGCCCGGGCCAATGCGATCGCAACTGCCTACTGACAGCGCGTTCACGCAGTCGGCTGGAGTCTGAATTCTGGCGTTTCCCGAGTCCCAGTCCAGCTCGCCGGAGTTTCCAACGGCGATGGCGGGAAGGGTCAATCCATCGGAGAACAGTTGATCCAGAACCGCGGTCCACGCATGCACATCATTGTCTTCAATCTGGAGGTCCGGTCCCACGCTGAGGTTAATGAAATCGTACTTCGGTCTCGACTCGAGCACGGTCTGAATGCGTTCGAGGACACTAAACAGTTCCTCCTGATCATCCTTCATCGTGTCCGCATCAAGCACACGGTAATGATCGACGTGCGCATAGGGGCGGTCGGCCGTGACACCGTCCTGAAGCGGCCCGAAGAGCAGCGCCGAAGTAACCGCAGTTCCATGATTCTGGAACTCCGGCACAGCGTCACCAATGTTCTTGGTCTTCTTGCGGGTGATCCACTGATCAAGTCCGGCATCTGCTCTCACACCTCCGTCGAAGACCGCGACCCGGATCTCCTGGTCAAGTGGTCCCTGCTCCGGCAGCCGGCAAGCGAAGGGTGAGAATCCCGGGGTGGCCCTCGATACTGGGCGGAATTGGCGAAGGTGTGGCATCTCCCGCGCCAGACGGAGGAATGAATACTTAACGACTTCAGGGGCAATCTCGCGCGGCACGCGGAGCGAGAGGAAGCAGAGTCCTTCGGCGAAAAAGCGGCGCTTCGCGAGATCGGCATTGACGTGCAGGCTCTCAAGATAATCCTCGAAGCCGGAGAGGATAAAGGCATCTTCAGCGACGGGCTGAGCGTGGAGAACGACCTCCAGCAGCGGTTCGTCATCGTCCGAGCGGAAGGGCTTCAACTTCTCGGCAGTCGGCTGCATCCGGAAGTCCTCAATCTTGATCAGATCACCAGCCCCGGCCGAAGCCTCGCGCAGACTGCCGATATCGTTAGCGAGATGCTGGAAGCGCGGACGAGTTCCTGCGACGAAAAGCTCGGAGGTAACCGCAGAGGTTGGCGGCTTTTTCTTGGTCCACTTTTCTGGCGCCACCTCGCGGGCACGGCTGCCGATGGTCTCGAGCCCGTAGGCCCTGAGTAACTCTGCCGGATAGTAGGATTTGGCAAGGTAAGTAGGGTGCAGAGTTACTAGAGCGACGGTCTGGTTTCCGGGGCAGAGCACGCGCGGAAGGCTTTCCAACTCTCTTACCGCAGCCTTCACCTTTGGGGTCAGTCGCCTGCGGGATTCGGCAAACGTGTAAGGATGCTGCTTTGGTGCGCCGCCCAGCGGCGCGGCCATATCCGATGCAAGCCGCTCTCCGTATCCGATAAGAAAATTGCTGTGCTCCGCCATCTGCTTACTCCTCTTCTGCCATTTCCTCGCTGCCCGCTTTTGTATTCTTGCGAATTGTGTCGCGACTGACACCGGTCAACTCATGTACCTGTCGCTGTGAAATGCCAGCCTCCGTCAGCCACATTGCAATCTGTCCGCGTTCCTTCCGGGCCAGAGGCTCCACCCGGCTTTGCACGACGCCGCTCAGAACGTCTTCCAGCGGCGCGCTTCGAGTAACAGCTGAGCGTCGGGCGGACATGACTTCTCGTTCTATGTCACTGAAAGAGAGCCCGCGCAGCGTGACGGCCAGCACTTCGTGCCAAGCCGCAGAAGCTTTGTTCTGTCCAAGGAACCTCTCAATGGCTTTGCGAATGGACCCATCGTTCGGCATCGGGAATTCAACCCGCATTTCGAAGCGCCGCCACACCGCAGGGTCGAGAAGCCCGGCATGATTGGTCGCGGCAATGAGCAGTCCGGTCGCCGGCCAATCGTCGATCTCTTGAAGAAGGACCGTTACGAGCCGTTTGAGCTCGCCCACGTCGGTAGCATCATCCCGGCGCTTCGCGATGGAATCGAGTTCGTCGAGCAGCAGTACGCCATCCACGCTCTTGGCGTAGTCCAATACGTGGCGGACATTGGCGCCGGTTCGTCCGAGAAAGCTGCTCATTACGGCAGAAAGATCAAGCGTCAAGAGAGGGCGGTGCAACTCGCGAGCAATCCAGCGAGCGGCCAGGGTCTTCCCAACTCCGGGCGGACCCGTAAATATGATGGAACGGGTTGGCGACAACCCTTGTTTGGTCAGCTCATCGAATTGCCGGCGTTCCGATAGGATCTGTTCAAGGAATCGGCGCACACCAGGCTCCCATATGGGCTCAACATCGATCGTCGGAACATCTTCGATGCGAAGCAACTGAAGGCGCGATTCCAGATCGACCGGTACCGGCGCAGACACTTCCTTGCGAAGAGGCGACTGGCGGGTGGGAGATTCTTGCAGCAACTTGCTCAATTCAGATGCCAGGTCGGGAAGCTGGCTCTGATACCGGCGCGCAAGGCGACGGATATACGTCTGAACGTCCTGCGGACGGCCAGCAAGCGCAAGCCGGGCAAGATGGACTATATCACCTGATTCTGTTCTTACTTCTTCCATCACTTTGTTTCCAGTCTGCTTTTTCACAATCGCTACTATATTCCATGGTGGACTATTTTGCAAGTTTGAATAAAAAAATAGTCCATTACGCAGTTTTAGACCCCCGGAGAGGAGGACCGACCTTGGGTTCCAGAAGAAGATAAAAGTCCGGTCCCAAGTCACACTTCTTGCGGTAGTTCTTGGTTGATACCCCTTCTTCGCCTCGTATTCGATCAGAGCCCCAATGCATACTTCGAAGTCTTTCCCCGGTGCTGCTATTCGCGCCTTGCTTTCCTCGTGTCCCCAGGGCGCCGCGCCGCGGCTTGATGAATAGTCGAACGGCGGAATGTTGCGATCTGAGCAATCATTCCGGTTGAGGCCAGATTGCGCCACCCAGCACGGTCGGATGAGCCATAGAGTAGGGCGAGCAAGAGTCGGCAATCGGAGCCTTCGCCTCAATGTGTCCGGGCATGGCGGCACTCGTCGGACGGACTTTTCACATGCTCCAAGTATCGAGTGGTTCGCGCCAGATCATGTGGTCCAAGAGTCGATTCTCCTGCCGCTCGATTCACTGTTTGGCCATCTGATTAGAAAGAAAGGAATTATGGTCCTACGCACTTCTGCAGAATTGTTTCTGAGACCACCACTTGTAATACACCTCTTGTAATTGCAAGAAATTGGTGGTATTTTTTCTTGCAAGAAGTGGCGGTTTATTATGGCTGAAGTGATTGAAAATACGATTGCATATCGCATCCGTGGATATGGAGGAGGGTGGGCATTCTCGCTACGCGACTTTCTGGATCTCGCCAGCCGCCCGACCGTCGATTCCGCCTTGCACCGACTAGAGCGGAAAGGCAGCATCCGCCGGGTTATCCGGGGGATCTACGATTATCCGCGCTTCAGCAAGATGCTCGGCCAGCAACTCAGCCCCGATCTCGACCAAGTTGCCACAGCCTTGGCGCGGAAGTTCCGCTGGCGCATCCAGCCCAGCGGCGCCACGGCGCTGAATTTTCTCGGGCTTTCAACCCAGGTTCCGGCGCGCGCCGGCTATCTCTCAGACGGTCCCGACCGCGCCTACCAGATCGGCAACACGCCACTGGTCTTCGAGCACACGGCACTCAAGGAATCGGGAACCAACCTGAAGGAGAGCGGACTGATTGTGCAGGCGCTCAAATCTCTCGGCCCCGAGCAGATTACCCCGGAGATCATCGCCAAGATCCGGGAGTGGCTGCCCAAGCCGATGCGCGCCAAAGTCCTAGCCGACACGAAAACGGTGACCGGCTGGGTCTATTCCGCCATTCAACAGATCGCCGGAGAAGATCGACATGGATAGAATCGCGGCCGGGTCGGCGACAGACAGGCGGGATTTGTTCGGTGAGTCGGCCAGCCGGCTCGGGATGAATCCCGCCATTATCGAAAAGGACTTCTGGGTCTGCTGGACTCTCAAGCATCTCTTTGCGGAACCGACGCTCAAGGGGCAGATGGTCTTCAAGGGCGGAACCAGCCTGTCCAAGGTCTTCGGGTTGATCGAACGCTTTTCCGAGGACATCGACCTGATTCTCGATTGGCGGCTACTTGGATACGGTACAGCAAAGGGCAACGACCCATACCAGCCCATCCAGTCGAAGACAAGACAGAGCCGCTACAACCAGGAGATGAACGCCAAAGCTGCGGAGTACATCCGCGAAACGCTGTTAAACCAGTTGAACCAACTCCTCACACCGGTTGCCGGATTGGCCGCCAGCATCGACGAATCAGATCCACAAACAGTGAACGTGCGATTTCCGGCGGCGTTCCGCGCCTCCTACATCCGTCCCGAGGTCCGGCTGGAGATTGGACCGCTTGCCTCGTGGGTTCCTTCTAGCGTCAGAACGATTCGTCCCTACGCGGCCGACTCGTTTCCGAAAGCGTTTGCCGAACCGGATTGCACTGTCGTTGCGATCGATGCGGAACGAACTTTCTGGGAGAAGGCGACGATCCTGCATCAGGAAGCTCATCGGCCGGGAACAATTCCCGCCCGTTACTCGCGCCACTACTACGATCTCTACAAGCTGGCTAGTAGCCCCGTCAAAGACGCGGCCCTGGCTGATCGCGCTTTACTTCAGGCTGTGGTCGAGTTCAAAGAGCGGTTCTACTATTCTTCCTGGGCGCACTACGATCTGGCCCGGCCGGGCTCGTTCCGGCTCGTTCCGCCGGAGAACCAGCAACCGGCACTGGAGCGGGACTAAAGAGCTATGCGCGATATGTTCAACCGGGAACCGCCCGAATTCGACGAGGTACTTCGCGCCTTGCAGGCGCTTGAAGGCGAGATCAATTCGATTCAGTAGGCTGATGTGTTTCGTGCGGATGGCGCTCCTACAAAGGGTATATAGAAGGGGCAGATCGATCCTGAAACCGACAAAAACGCCGTCTATTCGGATGCTTCGCGCAACTTCTTCTTTTGCCGCAGTTCCATGAGCAGGCGCGTGCATTCCGCGCACTTGAGAATATGTGGATCGTTGAGAGCGTCTAGCGTTACATTGCCGGGATCGTCGATCAAGCTCTTCAAGACGGCTGGATCTGGACATCCCTAGCGCTCCGAATTGAGGTAAGGAGCGAGAGCGTGCTCCTGCAGTTTTTCAAACAAGAGCGTGTCGTTCTCGCCGTCGAGGGGTGCAGATGGATTCTCGATCACGGGTTGCCGCGAATTGCGAAGTGTACGCCGAGTTAGTTGTCCGCCGGACTAGGTTGAGCCTGAAACCTTGTTTGCGAAAAGCAATATGTTGATCAGCCGATCACAATCAGGAGCTGCGAGAAGGCGCCGCACCGATTTCCCCGAGACGGTCAGCCAAATCCTCATCCATGAACAGGTGCTGAATTAACCCTCTGCGCAGTCCTTCGTGAACCACCGAGGCTTTGTTGGCCCCAATCGCGAGTACGATGACACCAGGAGCGCCTTTCTGCGCGCGGGTCGCGCACGCCTCAAGGTGCTCGACTCTAGCCCCAGTCCATCGCGCCATGATGTTTTCGATCTCGGATTTCGACTGGCTATCGAGATTGGGCCGCGGAATGACGATGCCACACAAATCGCCGATCACCAGGTCGTTCAGCCTCTCCCTGCGGATGCCTGCGGCGCGGATCAAGCGGTCGTCGTCGAAACCAAGGGGCCGCTCTTCTGTGGATATGCTAGTCAAGATCGCGTCAACACGATCAATCCACGGCACAGGCTTTTCCTCGCCATCAGATTCTCTTTCCTCGGCGCCGTAGATCTCCCGGTAGGCTGTAATCCGGCGTATGAGCTTGCGGATCGTGCCGATCTCCGCCTTCGTCATGTCCGCAGGGATGAGTGCTGGAACAGGAGCCAGTGACAGAGTGCTCCCCGGTTCAGTCTTCGGATTCAGTGTCTCTGCGAGTTTGGAGGCCAAAACACTCGATGAGTGCTGCGAGATATTGCGCCCGAGCGGTTCTCCCAGAAGAGGAATGATCGTCTTGCCGGGATGAGGAGATTCGTGACCGTCCGCTTGCTTCCTCTGCATGGCATCTACGGCGCTTGCCACCATCTCACCCCAGGCCACTCCGATCACAGATGCAGAGGCGAGAACCTTTACGAGATCATCCGCACAGTCGCTCGAGAACATTTGGATACGGTGCCGCCACGTTGCTCCGGATCTGTGCCGGCTGCGACATGGATATACGTGAAATGTGGGCATGGGTTTGCCGGAAGCCAAAGCGCCTGCCTGGGTGAGCAGTTGCTGAAGAGGCCCCTTACGGAGTCTTGCTTTTGCGCGGGTCAAATCCTCGTCGCTGACCTTCTCACTCACGAATCTGGTCTCCAAGTACTGTTTCTCCTTGGCGCGACGGATTAGACGCGAAACAAGCGCCTGGCTGATGCCGAGGTCAATAGCAATTTCTTCCTGCGTTTTCCCTTGGCCGCTAAGATAAGCAGCTGCAACAACATAGACATCATCGGCTTTCTTTTCCATGTTTTCCCCGTCTCTATTCCATCGGAACCATAGCATAAATTTAATAGATATAATGAAAGAATAAAATATCACATAACAAATTATGTCATATGCTATTATTGATATTGACAGTATTATTAGATCGGTGTCTCATCTCCAGATAAGCCCAACATGGGACTCCCAACCGAGTCCCATTTGCACGCTCATGGCTCACCTCGGAGGTGATTTCGACATGTCGACTTTTATTCCTCATTCGCTTTGTGAAGCACGCTTTGACCCGATCAACCAGCGAACTGTCCTCATCGCTCCCAAGCGGGCAAAACGCCCAAAGACGCACAACGAGCATCAGTGCCCCGGGTGCATTCCGGCGTTGACCCCGCCCGCAGTATATGTCTGGCCCGAATCCGCCGACCCCCTGAGCGACAAATGGGACATCCGCGTAGTGCCCAACAAGTTCTCCTGTTTCTCGGATTCCGGGGGGAATCAGCGATGCGGTACCTCTTCCGGGTTCAAAGCCATCCAGGATCCCGCCGGACGCTGCGAAGTCGTCTTCGAGACGAGGCACCACATTTACCCCGTGTATGCAAGGACGGATACCGAAATCGAGCATTTCTTCAGAGCCTTGATTTCGCGGTACAAATCCGCCAGGTCGGACCCCCGTGCCAGGTTCTGGTTCGCTTTCAAGAATCTCGGCAGAGTCGCCGGCGGCACCATGGACCACGAGCATTGGCAACTCTACACACTGCCTTTCATCCCAACGTCGATTCAGGAGCGGTACGCGCGTGCCGCTCAGTACTTCAACGAAGAGGGGCAGAATCTCTACCAGCGCGTCTTTGAGGATGAGGCGAATTCCGGCAGTCGGGTCGTTGCGATCACCGAGCATTTTCTGACTTTCGTCCCTTTTGCAGCTGGACTGCCATACGAGATTTGCATAGCGCCGCGCAGGAGCTCGGCCGATTTCTCCACCATGACCGGCGAGGAATTGCGCGGGCTCGCAGCGTCGTTTCGCGACGCGATCTCGCGCCTCAGCTCGGTTCATCCCGAACTGGCATACAATGTCGCACTCCACACGGCGGCCTTTGAGCACGCTGCGGCGACCTGGTACACCTGGCATCTTTCAATTTTGCCGCGCCTTACCACGCTAGCTGGGGTCGAGCTCGGCATCAACATCATGATTAACCCAGTGTCTCCTGAGGAGGCCGCCGAAACACTTCGTAGCGTTCCGGTCCAATAAGGCCATTCCTTTGGATTGCAAAGCTACAGGGTCGAGAACTTGACAGCGCATGTGCAGGCACCGGTAAGGAAAGGAAACAGAAATGCCTGATCAGAAGCTCGATTTCGAGGCGTTGATGGAGGCGCTCCGATCGATCAGAGAAGCGACTTCCTCTGCTCGCGTCCTGAAGTATGTTCCATCTCAATTTGGCGAGGATACCATCATCCGCGCAATCGGGGGCCGTGCGCTGAAAGCAGCAGTCAATGTATGTGCGCGGCTTCTCAAAAACAAGTTGCCGCTTTCCGTTTTTTCTCTTTCCGAGAGCTTTATTTGCAGCGGGTAAATTCTCGCACCCCTGTTCTGTGAGGTGCCCAATGACTGCCGTGAATCGGAGCACCGCCGGCGCGTGGAACGATGAGGCCAAAGCAATCGCCATCCAAGCACGCGTCCTGTCCGGCGAGAAACTCGATCAACTTGTTCGCCGCCTGCAACGGCATACTGGCCGATCACGGGAATCCTGCTGGCGGTTCGTGTTGCAGACAGGGTTGAAGATTCGCGACGAACATCGGCGCTGGACCGAGGCCGAGATCGACGCGCTTCGCGAGCACATCGCTACACACACGGTCGAAGAGACCGCAAAGATGCTGGGCCGCAGCGCTAAATCGGTTCGCTGCGCGTTGCATCGATACGACCTGAAGATCCGCGAGATTCGTTGTGACTGGATGTCGATCCACTCCCTGGCAAATATTCTCCATGTACGCAAGGCGGAGATCCAGTCCTGGATCGAGAAGGGCTGGCTGGAGGCGACAGTTCGCACGCACGACAAGCGGTCGAGCTACGTCATCACGCCAGAAGCCTTCCGGGCGCTCTATACGCGCCATCTCAGCGAGCTCATTGCACAGAAGAGAATCCCCAGCGTGGCGTTGTTCGAGGCCTTCTATAACTACTGCTTCGTCCCCAAGCACACCGTAGGTACGCAACTGCTCACAGTCCGCCGCGACAAGCGTGAGCGGGAAGCCTATACCGCAAGCCAGAATGGGGAAGAAAGCGATGAATCCGACGACAACCCCGGTAAGGAAGAGGAAAGCGAAATCTGACCATCGCTCCAGATGGCCGTTTCTCAGACGCCAACGAGGATCTCAATTGTCGGATAATTTGTGCTTCCGCTGGTTTCATTAGCCGGCTAAGACCTGTTCTTCATGAGTCAAGTCTGTCAGAAACCTGAATCCCTTCACACAATCGGCGGTTGTTTTGTCGCGGTCGACGAGGGAGCCTGCAGGCCGGATCGTTGACGGTGAACGTCCTTTGATCTTGATTTCTGCCGTGAAAAACACTGCGTCTATTCTGCACAATCAACACACGCCGACACGCGCCACGAAAAAGTGCCCGTTGTGGCGCATTCACCGATGCGAAGGTCCCGAGATTTCAGTCGCAATGGCGACTTCATGGTACCGATCCCGCAACAGAAACTATAATCGACAGAAATAACATGAGTTGCAGTGCCTTTTGTGGGGCGTAACCCCACCATCTCGCGCACAGGTTTGTGAGCCTCGAACGCGGCCGTTGCGGCTGACGGGGTATCAATCCCTGTGCATGTCCCGTAGCTCTGTCCGCCACCGGTCTTCACAGCTAAGCATCCAGGGCAATTTTCTCAAGCTGGATCCGTGACGAACCGAGCACTGGCGAGCATTGGCAAGGAATTGGCTGAGGCTACATTTGCACTGGTCTTGTGGGCTCATTTTAAAGCGGTTGCGGAATTCGCCCCAAGAGTCGTATTATCGCTAGTAAATCTCTTTGGCGTGGGGCTTGCTGGCAATCCTTTTCCTTTATGCGCGAGTCTTCGCTCGGATTCACAATCCGAGAGAACTGAAGACCGCCTCCGCTCACGCCGCGGCTGGATTTGCATTACTCGAAGTCCCCGGAAAAGTGGGGGACGCCTGCAGTCCGGGGTACAGGATGCAACGAATCGGCAGGGAACACAGGACGGCCACATCTGCCGTCGCCATCTGTTACATCTGGCCACTATCAAGAACTTTGCGGTTACAGTGCCAATGCGTAGCCAATTCTTCTGGTCAAGCGGTCATCCAGCGTCAAGGCGGACGGTGCGGTATAGCCGACTTTCATGAGTCAGCGAGATGGCGAAGTTGAGTACGACCGCACGTTCATTGCAGTTGAACGCGCAGCGCCAGAGGAAGCAAGGACGGAGATCGTCATGAAGATTAAGTCGCCCTCCCTGTTGTTCAATTCAGTGGTCCATATGACGACCCTCTGCGAAGTTGGGCGGCAGACTGAGGCTGCGGCCACAGCAACCGATCATGCGAGTGACCTCGAAAGCGCATTCCGCGGCGGAAGGAGGTTCTCGCGCAGTGGGGGCACAACGAGCATATTGAAGCGGCTGCAGTTAGTCGCGTTTATATTACTAGCGTTCTGTATAAATTCCATTCCTACACATGCACAGATTTCGCCGCCGAGCCGACCGATTCTCTTCGTTCACGGCTTTTGCGGAAGCGCCACGGACTTCGGCCCATTGCTTGGCCCACTCTATCAGCAACTCAACTCCAGCCTGTACCCGTCTTCCACGCTCTACTACGTTCAATACGACAGCGTCCTAAAGACAACGACCTTTACGGATGTTTCGGGAAATCAAATTGCGGTTTCATCAATACCACCCAACACGCGCTTCTTCAGCATTCAGTTGTACGATCCAATAGCTGATTCCACGGACTCAAACAACGTAGCCAAGATATCTATTTTAAACAAAGCATATGAGATCTCACAGGTGATCAAGCAAATAACCGCAATCACTCACGTAGGGGACGTTATCATCGTCGGCCACAGTATGGGAGGCTTGGACGCGCGGGCCTATGTTGAGAATTTAGCCTCGCCGACTGGATGCTATGACTACACGAACAACACGCCGTATTATATTGCCCCGCAATGCGCTCCCGGATCGGGCAATGCCGCTTACGCGAACGACGTGGGAGATATTGTAACGGTTGACACGCCTCACGATGGCACCCCATTAGCAGCGCTTTCTTTCGGCAATCTGGCGTGCTTCGCAAATTCATCGACAAACAAGACTGAACTGGAGTTGGAGCCCGCAGGCGGAAGCGGGCTGATCGAAGCACTTAATTATAACGGACTTGCTGTAGCTAACGCACTACCTCTAAAACCAAACGTCACGCCAATTCAAGCGGTCGAGGATTACTTCACCGACATAAATACTGCTTGGGACACTCTAACCGGAGAGTCGGACGATGTCGTCCAACAGCCGAGCCAGTCGATCGACCTTAACGTGCTGCCACAGTTTACAAGAGCACCTATCAAGGATGTACAAATAGGTTATCTAAGTTCTGACATCGGAATCGCAAGTACTCCGGCATGTTGGTGGTCGGTGCCGCTAATCGGAAATGTCTCAATGTTGCACCTCATGCCTTGTCTCGGAAATCAGCCGGATACGCAGACTGCAATTGCCAACCAGATTTATGCAAATGAAGAGGGAACTCTAACCAGCATCATCGTGCAGGCAACTTACAACGGAGCTCCTTGGACCGGAACCATCCAATACCAGTTATTTGGTCCGAATGGCTATTGGGAGCCAGAAATCACCATCCCGCTCACCGTGTCCGACCTTGCTCTCGGAACATATTCACTCTCAAATATTTCCGGCGGTCCCTCTGGCGCGGGCAGTCCCACGGTTACAGCAAGTCCCAGCCCAACGATTCAACTCGGTCAATGGGCAGCAACCTTCACAATCAATTTCGCGGACAAGAGTCTTTCGAGCACGACGGCTTCAACCTCCGCGACACAGATAAACCAAGGGGCAACGGTCACTCTAACCGCAAAAGTGCAATCGACCGCCGGTACACCAACGGGCACGATCACATTCTATGATAATGGAACCACACTCTCTTCGATAACGTTGGACAGTTCAGGAACGGGCACGTATTCTACGACCGCTCTCCCAGTTGGATCGGACTCAATAACGGCATCGTATAGCGGAGACGCCAATTTCAGCGCCTCAACATCCCTTCCGACAACCGTCACAGTTATTGCTTCTAGCCTGATTCTTCCGGCACCTGCACTCACCTCGCCTCCGAATGGAGGAACCAACCAATCGACAACTCCGGTATTTATCTGGTCGCAGGTTCCCAACAATTCGGGCTATCGGATCATGGTTGCGAGCAGTTTGGCTGCGCTGCCAACTGACCCGAATGCTTCCAGTTGTCTCCCTGTGGATTCTGCGTGTGTGATCGACCAAGCTCAATCGTTGACTACGGGCATAAACTACTATTCGCCTCCCAGTGGATTACTGATGCCCGGCAGCACCTATTATTGGCAGGTCCATGCACGAGCAAGCGCTCCTTATTTACCTGGTTATTGGTCAGTTGCGAGTTTTTCAACATCCTCGGGTGTGCAGCCACCGGTAGTGAATACAGGTGCGGCCGCTTCGGTAACGACGACCTCCGCCACTCTGACTGGGACAGTCAACCCCAATGGCCTCGACACCCATTCTTATTTCCTTTTTGGAACCAGCAGCGTGCTGAGCGGCGCAATTCAGACACCATCGCAGGATCTCGGCTCTGGCAACACGAGTTCTGGGCTCGATGCGAATATCTCCGGATTGACCGCGGGAACGCAGTACTATTTCCAGCTTGTCGGCAGCAACAACTCCGGTACGAGCAAAGGAGCGATCAACACCTTTACTACTTCAAATGGATCGCAGGCAGTCCTAACGATAAATAACTCCGTGGGAGGTGCCATTTTTAGCACCGATGAACCGATAGAGTGCTCAAGTGGATCCACTTGCACTTATCCTTTTCCCAGTGGCACGGCCGTCACTATCTATGCGCTTCCTACACCCGGGTGGTTTGCGACATGGAGTGGATGCGATCTTGCCAACGGGGCTTACTGCACTCTTACAGTGTCGCTGAGCAGGACAGTTAGCATAACATATGGGCAACAACCACTTTCGACTTTGACGCTGCAGTCTAGTTCTCCGTGGTTCAGTTCTGCAATAGGGGTCCAAAGCCAAGTTGGACAGGTCTTCATAACCAATTCTGGTTCAAGTGAGCTTAACCCGATAACAGTGGCGATCACTGGTGCAAATGCCGCCAACTTCAATGAAACAAATAATTGCCCAAGCTACGGCTTGAACGCGGGCAATGAATGCATTGCGTCTGTGACGTTTACTCCCAACTCCATCGGGGATTTCTCCGCGTGGCTCAGCGTGTCTTCAAGCAACGCTGTTACCTCGCCTGTGCTAATGTTTCTGAACGGAACGGGGATTTCTGGAAGCTTGATCACGCCAACAGTTCAGGTAACGCCGCTTCTGACGAGTATTTCAACGTCGCAGGCATTGACGGTGACCGTTGCAGTCGCTGGAGGAAGCGGAAATCCTGCGCCAACGGGTACTGTCACGTTGATCAGCGGAAACTACACTTCTCAGCCCACCCAGCTTAGCAATGGCAGCACGACGATCAACGTTCCTGCGGGGGCGTTGTCCGTTGGCACCGATCTGCTAACTGCAGCCTATCAAGGCGACAACAACTACAGCAGTCAAAATGGAACCAACTCGGTGATTGTCACCGGTGCTCAGATAAGTTGTGAATCATATTCCTCGGCAAGCCAGATTACAGGAATCACTCAACCGCTGCGTTTGGGATTTGGTAATGGAAAGCTTGTTGCGGGTGGTGTTGGACAGGCCTATATTGTCGACCCAACATCGAGCCAGATCACCACTGTTCCATTTACACAGTATTCCGGGGGATTTGCAGGTAAAGTATCAGTCATAAACTCACAGGCATTTATTCCAATCAGTAATCTCTCTCAAGGAGAGGTTGCGGTACTCAATCTCGGAACAGCTACAGTCTCTCAATATTGGCAGGTCGGTGTGGAACCTTATGGAAGCCTGGTGGCTGGCAATGAGCTCTATATCGGAGACTCAGTACTGTCAAGTAATGGTAGCCCTTCTCAGGTTTACGTGATCAACCCTGCATCCGGCCAGATCGTGACCAGCATTAACGCAGGCCAAGTGATTCAGTCGCTCGCGAGCGATCCGGTCCACAACACGATCTACGCACTGAACTATAACGATGCCACCGCTAGCGTGATTGATCTTGGTTCGAGTGCCGTAATCGCTACAATCCCGTTGGGGATCATGCCGACCTCAGGAATTGTTGTCAACAACAAACTCCTCGTGGTGGGGGATGTTCCGCGAACCCAACAAGGAGAGATCGTTGAAGTCGATACTTCGAGCCATACCGTAGAAGGTGCAATGCTGGCCGTAGGTCGCGATCCGTTTGAAATTGTGGCGGTGAATGGCTGTGCATTTGTCCCGAGTTCGAGCGATTCCACCGTCAGTATTGTAGATCTGGCGAGTAATGACATTGTGAAGACGATCTCATCTGGAATTGGCCAAGACCCTACCGGTGCTGCGGTTGATCCGTCCTCGGGCAATGTGTATATAGCGAATCAAATCGGCAACTCTATTTCGGTATTGACTCCCGGGTCAGCATCTACACCGACGATCACGGTTACGCCTTCTGCAGCTAGCATCACAACGGCACAGCCTCTCACGGTAACGGTGGTAGTGAACGGTGGTACGGGAAGTCCGACACCGACAGGCGTGGTGATAATTACCAGCGGTAGCTACACCTCGACTACTAATGTGCTGAGCGAGGGTAGCACAACGATTATTATCCCTGCAGGGTCGCTGAGTACGGGCAGCGATACGCTGGCGGTCAGCTACACCCCGGACAGCTCTAGCTCATCAAGGTACAACGCCTCTTCGGGCGCGGCATCAGTCACAGTGACAACTCCATCCAAGACCACGCCGACTTTGACGGTGACGCCCTCTGCGTCCAGCATCACCACGACGCAGCCCCTTACAGTCACGGTTTCGGCGAACGGCGGAAACGGCAACCCAACTCCGACCGGCTCGGTGACACTGAGCGGAGGCGGATATACTTCGGCGGCTACAACCCTGAGCGGCGGCGGCGCTACGATCAACATCCCGGCCAACTCGCTGAGCGTGGGCACCGACAGCCTGGTGGTCAGCTACACACCCGATTCGCCCAGTTCCTCGACTTACAACAGCGCTTCGGGCTCGGCCTCGGTCACAGTGACAACACCGGCCAAGACCACGCCGACTGTAGCGGTGACGCCCTCTGGGTCCAGCATCACCACGACGCAGCCTCTTACTGTCACGGTTTCGGTGAACGGCGGAAACGGCAACCCAACGCCGACCGGTTCAGTGATACTGAGCGGAGGCGGATATACTTCGGCGGCTATAACCCTGAGCGGCGGCGGCGCTACGATCAACATCCCAGCCAACTCGCTGAGCGCCGGCACCGACAGCCTGACGGTCAGCTACACCCCGGACTCGTCCAGCTCCTCGATCTACAACAGCGCCGCGGGTGCGAACTCCGTAACCGTGACCCAGGCCAAGTCCACACCCACCGTGACGGTGACGCCTTCTGCTTCCAGCATCACGACGGCGCAGCCGCTGACGGTGACCGTGGCCGTCAACGGCGGCAGCAGCAACCCGACACCCACCGGCTCGGTGACACTGACTGGTGGTGGCTACACCTCGGCGGCTATCGCTCTCAGCAGCGGCAGTGCCACGATCAATATCCCAGCAAACTCGCTGAGTGCAGGCACCGACAGCTTGGCGGTCAGCTACACCCCGGACTCGTCCAGCTCCTCGACCTACAACAGTGCCTCCGGATCAGTCACCGTCACTGTGACAACACCGGCCAAGACCACACCCACGGTGACGGTAACGCCCTCGGCGTCGAGCATCACCACCACTCAAGCTCTGAGTGTCACGGTAACCATGGCCGGGACTCCGACGCCCACCGGCTCTGTGACACTGAGCGGCGGAGGCTACACTTCGGCAGCTACAACCCTGAGCGGCGGCAGCGCCACGATCAACATCCCTGCCGGATCGCTCAGCACAGGCACCGACACTCTCATCGCCAGCTATACTCCGGACTCCAACAGCTCCTCGACCTACAACAGTGCCTCCGGATCAGCCACCGTCACGGTGACCACTCCAGCAAAGATCACGCCCATGGTGACGGTGACGCCCTCTTCCTCCAGCATCACCACTGCACAGCCTCTAACAGTGGCGGTTGCCGTCAACGGCGGAACTGGCAACCTGACTCCAACCGGAACTGTGACACTGAGCGGAGGCGGGTACACCTCAGCGGCTGCCACTCTTAGCAGCGGAAGCGCCGCGATCAACATTCCAGCTAACTCACTGAGCGCCGGGAGCGACAGCCTGGCGGTCACCTACACGCCGGATTCGTCTAGCTCCTCGACCTTTAACAGCGCCACCGGATCAGCTACGGTCACCGTGACGACTCCGACCAAGACTACCCCCACGGTGACGGTGACGCCATCCGCATCCACCATCACCACAGCGCAGCCTCTGACAGTGGCGGTCTCGGTGAACGGCGGTACTGGCAATCCGACACCAACTGGAACCGTGACTCTGAGCAGCGGAAGCTATAGTGCGCAACAGACATTGGCCAGCGGCACGGCCAGCTTCAACATTGCAGCCGGAACGCTCGGCAACGGCGCGAATACTTTGACAGCCAGCTACTCGGGAGACGCAACCTACACGGTTGCCAGCTCAACGACCACCGTCACGGTCGAGCCGGTTTCGATCTCTACAACTGCACCTTCGCCGGTAAATCCTGGGAGTAGCACCACGTCGACTGTGACCCTGACCGGAAGCGGCGGCTACTCGGGCACGATGAATTTGAGCTGTTCGCTGACGAGTTCGCCCTCTGGCGGACAGAGTCTTCCCACATGCGTGCTGAATCCGACGAGCGTGACCATCGCCTCCGGTGGCAGCGGCACCTCGACGCTGACTGTTAATACGACGGCGGCCTCGACCACTGCTCAGGCGCGGCCAACAGATCAGCACTTGTGGAAGTTGGGTGGTGGCGGTGCGGTACTGGCGGCATTGCTGTTCTTCGGCATTCCATTTCGTCGTCGCGGCTGGACATCCATGCTGGCCTTGCTGTTTTTGGTTGCTGCCGCGGGAGCAATCGGTTGCGGTGGCGGCGGAGGTACAAGCGGTGGGGGGGGAGGCGGCTCAAGCACACCGGCAACTACCGCTGGTAACTACTCATTTACTGTAGCCGCAACTGACTCGGTCAACTCCAAGATCACGACTTCGACAACAGTTACTATTACCGTCCAGTAAGAAAGGTCTTCGGGAACCCTGAGGCTGGGAGTTGAGGAGCACTCGCTCCATCGCGCCCAGCCTCAATCTTTGCGAAATCGGAGATGCCACTGAGATTCTGAAACGAGCGCGCACTCTGGCAGATTAGTAACGGAAAAACGCCGCAGGCAACTTCTTTATCCCAGCGTGATGTGCATCACGTTTGTGGGTTTCAGGATCTATCCGGTCATGGAGCGAGAGAAATATAGCGCACTGGCCAGAGATCACCCTCTGCTCGATCCCTTTTCCCCGTTACACCACCAATGGACAGCCTGGATGTTTTCAGGATGGTCGTCTCGCCAGGCGCCGCCGCGCGGATTGATGTGATCGGGACGATGTCGGTGTAATCGGTGACCGTTGCTCTTTCCGGCACATTCGAGCCGAGCGATCTGTGAATCCAGGATGGTTATGAATCGGAGCTGGCCCATGGTGCCTCTTCAATGAAGGGTCTATACTCTGAGCGTAATTTCTGGGGAAGACCGTCCAAACAATGAAAAAACATGGAAGCCAGATAATTTACTCTCCCAGCGATCTCGTTCGCTATGCTCAATCGCCGTTCGCATCGTGGATGGACCGGTATTACTTGGAGAACCGCGACGCGGTGCCGCCCGACCAAGAGACCGAGGATCAGAAGCTCATCGCGCGGACCGGAGACCAGCACGAACACGCCATGCTGAAAGAATTCAAGTTGTCTGTCGCCAGCCTTGTGGAGATTGCAAAAGACGGTGCCACTGTTGGTCATTTGGAGACAATCGCTGCGATTCAAGCGCACGCTCCCATCATTTATCAGGCGGCATTGGAAGATCGGGAGTTCGCTGGCTTTGCCGACTTCCTCATCCTCGATGAGGCGGGACGATATCAGGTGTGGGATACAAAGCTTGCCCGCTCACCGAAGCCGCATTACGCCATTCAGCTCTGCTGCTATTCGGAGATGTTGGCCGCCATGACCGGGGAGCAGATGCCGGAAAAGTTTGGGATCATCCTCGGAAGCAAAAACCGAGTTGAATTCCGAGTAGAGGACTTCATTCACTACTACCGGCGCGTCAGGGCAAACTTCCTTTCTATGCAGGAGAACTTCACGGGGAACATTTCAGATCGCCCCGAACCGCTCCCCATGGCCGATCATGGCCGCTGGACGTCATATGCGGAGAAATTCTTCGACGACTCAGATCACCTCGTGAGAGTTGCCGGAATCACCGTCGGTCAGATCAAGAAGCTCAAGGAAGCCGGCATTGCAACGATGGCGGACCTCGGTGCGGCCTCCGGGGCATCAGTCCCCAAACTTGCCGCTGAATCGTTTGAAAAACTTGTCGCCCAGGCTCGCCTCCAATGTCAAACGCGCGCTGATCGGTTGCGGCGACCGGATGCACCTGCGCGATACGAGGTTCTGCCCCAGGCAGGCCCGAATGGCGAGTCCGTTGGGCTTGCCGCATTGCCTCCCGATCATCTTACCGACGTGTTCTTCGATATCGAAGGCTATCCTCTGTTCCCAGGGGGGCTCGAGTATCTCTTCGGAGTCTGTTTCGTGAATGAACAGACGGGCGCACTAGAGTTCAAGGATTGGTGGGCACATGACCGGACCGAGGAAAAACGCGCATTCGAGGGATTTATCGACTGGGTCTTTGAGCGTTGGAGATCGAACCCAGATATGCACATCTATCATTACGCCGCATACGAAGTGAGCGCGGTAAGGCGACTGAGCACGCGCCATGACACTCGTCAGGATGAAGTCGATACCCTTCTCAGGAATGAGGTGTTCGTCGATCTTTATCAGACCGTCCGCCATGGTCTGCGCATCGGCGAGGACAGCTATTCAATCAAGTCGGTGGAGCATCTCTATAGACCAGCGCGTTCTACCGAAGTCGCCACCGCTGTTGATTCCATTGTTCAGTATGCACACTGGTTGGAGAGCGGGCAGCCGCGCGGTTGGTCGGACAGCACAATCCTCAAATGCATCCGTGATTACAACGAGGATGATTGCAGATCTACGGCGGAATTGTTGCAATGGCTAAGAACGGTTGCGGAAGAAAACGACATCAACGTCACACACTCTCTCGCCCTCGCCGCGGCTGCTGCAACGTCCGCTCCAACGCCGCCGAAAGTGCTGTCTCCGGAGGTTATCGCGAGACTTGCAACCATAGAGACGCTTCGGGAACGGGGCGATGAGTTCTCCCTGGCTCTTGCTGACCTGCTCGACTTCCACCGCAGGGAAGAAAAGCCAATGTGGTGGCGGATGTTCGACCGCGCTGTGGCAACAGCAGAAGAGCTTCGCGACGATTCGGGTTGCATTCAAGGTGTCCGGGCCGTTGGCTTCCCGACATCGGAGAAGCTATCGCAAGTGCAAGCATACCGCTTCGATCCGTCACAGGAATGTAAACTCACTGCTGATGGAAAGACCTCTGTCATGTTCACGTATGACCTTGAGGGAAAGTTCACCCTGGCCGCGCTTGATACGTCCGAGGGCACGCTTCAGCTCAAGATCGGCAACAAGGGGTTGAAGGAGAAGTTTGGCGGTTCCTTCCCTCGTCAAGGATCACTCATTCAGTACGAGTACGTACAAGCAGCTGCAATTCAGACTGCCCTTACCGAAGTCGCGATGAAGCACCTGGCGGGAACCCTTCACTCGCCCGTTGCGGCTCTTCTTGGGCGAACGGCGCCCGCGTCGGTATTGCAAGGTGCAGGCGAAGCCACAATTGATGCCGCCGTTCGCGTCGCAAACTCAATGTCTGGTGGATGTCTGGTGATTCAGGGGCCTCCGGGAACTGGGAAGACCTATACCGCGGCGCGCGTCATCTGTGCGCTTTTATCTGCGGGCAAGAGGATCGGCATCGCATCCAACAGTCATAAGGCCGTGGTCAACTTGCTCATTGAGTGCGGTAAAGCCGCCAGGGAAACGGGCAGCTTCCTCCAGGGAGTCAAAGCCGGCGGTGAGAAAGAAGGGCCGCTGTTTGCGGAGAACCCAGCGCTTCGTTACATCGAAAACAATAAAGAGGCGCGCACGGCGTACGCGAATGGCGTCATAGGCGGAACCGCGTGGCTTTTCACCTTGCCGGAATGGGAGGGCGTGCTCGACTTCCTCTTCATTGATGAAGCGGGTCAGGTGTCATTGGCCAATGCCGTAGCCATGGCTCGATGCGCGAAGAACATCGTTCTCCTTGGCGATCAGATGCAGCTCGAACAACCGATCCAGGGGACTCATCCCGGCGATGCCGGGCTCTCGTCGCTCCAGTACGCACTCAAGGATTTGCGGGCCAGCGTGCCTGACCTGCCGGTCTTCCACGCAGTCGTGCCCTCGGAGTATGGTCTCTTTCTCGGCGAGTCACGCCGGATGCATCCATCCGTTTGCCGTTTCATCTCGGAGAGTATCTATGAGGGTCGCCTTGCTTCGCACCCTGATTGCGCACAACAGAAGATCGACCTTACGCCCAATGCGCATGGAATCGTCACTAAGGAGAGCGGCATTGTTTTCATCGGTGTCGAACATGATGGAGACATCCAACGAAGTGATGAAGAGGTCGAACGGGTGAGAACTGTTTACCACGAGTTGCTGGGCCGACCGTATACCGCATCGGACGGCGTCACAAAGCCACTCGCTTTGGAGGACTTTCTCTTCATCTCCCCTTACAATGCACAAGTCCGCGCTCTCCAAACCGCGCTTCCTGTCGGCGCGCGTGTTGGCAGCGTGGACAAGTTCCAAGGACAACAGGCTCCAGTGTGCATCCTGTCGCTCTGTTCCAGCTACGGCGAATATGGATCGCGGGGACTTGCCTTCATCCTGGACCGTAATCGGGTCAACGTAGCATTATCTCGCGCCAAATGCCTGGCAATCGTTGTTGCTGATCCGCGCATCGGGAGCGCCGCCGCTGGCTCAATCGACGAGATGATGCTTATCAATCTGTTCTGTAAGCTAGTCAGTGCATAGCTCCTGCCGGTGCTCCACTCCCTGCGATGGCATTGATTAAGGCGGTCCAGGACCAATGCGAGCCCTCCACCCGGGTCTTGCTCTCTGCCTCACGCTTCGCCTGGAGCTCGGCCTACTGACGGTCCTCATCGCGGCGCTCCTTTCGGAGCCTACGCTGGTTCCAGTCTGATTAGACAGTGCCGGGCTGCATTCCCTCACCGAACCGTGCTGGCTCGTAGACCCTCCTCAGGGCCGTGGTCAACTGTGGGCGAGGAACTCCGCCAGGAGTCCCACGTGGTGGCCGACGTTCCCGGGAGTCGACGGGTTCCACCAAGACAACGGCGTTTCGGGGATCTATCCTGGATGGCTCGGATCAGGCAGACAGCTGCCTCTCGTTCGTTGTGCCTCTGCTCGAATTCATACTCGGCGATTTGGCGGCAAATGAGCGTCCTGCGCCCGCTGAGTCGAGGCAAGTTACCTATAACCCCGTTTATTGGGGACTAAGGCCGCCGACCGGACACACGCCAATTCGATTGCCGCCATCCCACCTAATCGGCGTTGATTCTCTGCCAGGGTCCCTGGATTGACGTGCGCCGCCCATCAGCGAATAATAGGCGAAGAAGCTGTGGAGAGGGGACCGCGGCCAATCGGGCCATATTCGTAAGGAGAGATGTGATGGCGATCGACTGCACGAGCCCTGTAACGACACTCGGAGACTTCATCCATTGTGTAAGCGAGATGCGCAAAGCATGGGGGCTGCCGAAGCACAAAGAACTCTGGTTTCGCGGTGAGAGCAAGGACTTCGAGGACACGATCCTGCGTCCGGAGTTGTACCGCCCCGCAAGAGGCGATAACGGAAAGCCGCTCCCGCTGAAGCCGATCAGCAAGCTCCTGGCGATCGAAGACGACCTGCACGATGAGTTCATGCGCAACGCTGTTGAGCATGAGAAGGAGTCCAGCGAGGACTGGGATTGGGATTCCTACTTCCTTATGCAGCATCACGAAGGTCCCACCCGCCTGCTCGACTGGTCGGATGGGGCGTTGATCGCTCTTCACTTCGCGCTGCGCAACAAGAGCAACGACAAGCATGATGCGCGCGTATACGTGCTCGAACCGTACCGCCTGAACGAACAACTCAAAGCCCTGCCGGATATGAAGCTGGCCGAAGACGCATGGGAGGCCTATGCCGAAAAGCGTCCCAACGAAGGCTATGATCCTAGCGCGTGGGAAGACTCCTACCTGCCGGTGTCGGAAGAAGACTTCGCCGAGGTTCCCATTCCGCGTCCGCCAATGGTGCTGGAGTTCCCGCACATCACGCGCCGCATCGCCGCACAGCGTAGCCGGTTTATCGTGTTGGGCACGGAACCGAACTGGATGCAGGACGAATTCAGGAAGACGGACTCAACTATCAAGCTCATCACCATTGCCGATGACGCGCGTGCGCAGCTTCGCCAAGACCTCAGAGACTGCGGGATCACCGAGTCGGTAATCTACCCGGATCTCGACGGCCTTGGACGCGAGATGAAGCAGTTGTGGGAAGACCGCCGGGTAGCGCCGGAAGAGAACGCGTAGAGGTGCGAGATGAGCGATGCGATCAAAGGGGCGTTTGCACACGATGGAAAGCTGTTCCTGCGCAGAGAGTCGGGCCTCTACACGGTGCAGGACAACGGCAAAGAGCCACGAGATTGGAAGGCGGAGCAGTTCTCCAGTGCGAACGAAGGCTTGGAGGAATTTCAGTCGTTCTACTTCGACGAAGTCCACGAGTTGGTGGACATCACCAATATCCACGGTCAGGATAGGCAGGACCTCACAGATGCCATTATGGTCATGGTCCTGGAGGGACTGTTACCCGCGTTCGACGAGTTGCGGCTGATTCGTCTGTACAAGGACAAGCCGCTTCCCATCCTGAATCGCAAGAAACACTACGAGAACTTCGCCAGAGTGCTTTGGCATGGATACAAAGACCTTTGGCCGAAGGTCACTGCCTTACTCGGGTACAACATCGGCTTCCTGTTTCAACGGGAGGCGATCTTCAAGCAAGGCCTGGAGGCGTTCGTTGCACAGAATCAAAGTGAGCTTCTGCTCGATGTCTCTGAGTTCCTAACTAGACAGCGAACAAACTGGCAACAGGACCTCGCGACATTTCGCAACGACTTCCTGGAACACCGGAAAGACGAGGTAGCGGCGACGGTTGGCAGCTTCTACGATCCGAAGTGGGCCGACGCGGTCTTCATTGCGGCGTGGAAAACCATTGCCGAGCTGCTCTCGACGTTCCTGGAATCACGATTCATGCCTAACGTCTCGATCAGCCGGGCTGAAAAGCAGCTATTACCTGGCCGTCCGCGGATGTGGCAGATGTTCCTTTGCGACCCTGCGGAGAGACAACCGTTCCGGAAGATCATTGTGTAGTAGCCGGAGAAAGAGATGGAAGAGACGAAGTTTCAGCAAATCACGATCAAACCGATTCACGGCACGGATGGCGCACCATCCCGCTACAGGCTTAGTGTGGACGGGTTTCCTCCGCATCTGTGGACCGAGCCTGGAATCTATAACACGCCGGAGGAGGTGGTCGCGTCGTTCTATCCGCCGCTGCGCGTCGAGTATCAGGCCGGGATTCTGGAATCGCTCCAGAACGACAAGGAAGTCACATTTGGCCTGAAGGACGCCTACACGCGGGTGTAGGTCGCGGGCGCAACCCTGGGCCGTTCAGCCTGCGGTGCGCCAGCCAAGCTTTCATGAAAGCAAATGGCTTTTGGAGGCTGGCGCGCCTGCTAAGATTCCATCGTAGGAGGTGCCATCCGACTCACGATGTCAACTAGTCCCACTTTTGCCTCCGCTATTTCGCATGTGCCTTTTGAACTCCGCCAGGCGCTGGAATCTGGGGAGTGTGTGTTATTCGTCGGGGCTGGAATTGGCGGTTCCCTCTTGGATCAGGACGGAGAACAGCTCCCGGATGCCTCCAAGCTCGCGACGGAAATGGCGGATTTCTTCGGAATCGACGCCGAAGGGAGCACCGATCTGACCAAGATTTCGCAGGTTGTCGAGATCCGTAAGCGTGGGCGGAAAGAGCTCAACGCATTCCTGCAGAAGCGGCTCACAGAAATCTCCCCGAACGACGACGTGTGTTGGCTCTCCACTCGACCATGGAGGGCCATTTTCACAACCAATTATGACAACGGAATCGAACGGGCCTACGAGCTCAATGCGCACACGATTCAGAACCCTGTCGTAGTCACCGTCACAGCAGACGTGGGGACCCCAAACCCGATGATTGAGGTCCCCATCTACCATCTCCATGGCGCCCTATTCAGCGTTCAGGAACCGCATGTCGTCATCACGGAAAATGATTACGGCACCTTCCGCGAACGTCGAAGAATGCTCTTTGACCTGCTGAAGAAGGAACTGCTCACATCGACGATCCTGTATATCGGCTACTCCCACAACGACCCCAATTGGAAACTCATTGTCAACGAGCTCATCGCAGAGATGCCGTCAGGCACCCGCCCTATGTCCTACCGCATTGCGCCGCACACGCCTGCGATAGACAAGGAGATACTGCGCAGCATGGGCGTCACGACCATAGACACCGATTTGCGGCACTTCGTCGAGGCGGCCCGTCTTGACCTCGCGACGGCACCCACCAGCATCGACCTGCTGAAACCGATCGAGAAGTCGATTCCATCGGACCTCTCAGAACACTTCAAGACCAGCGCCGCACCACTCGCCAGGCTATTGAGATCATGGACCTACGTCAATCAGGCGCCTATCAACGAAGCGTCGAATTTGTCCCGCTTCCTCAAGGGAGACAAGGCAAATTGGGGACTTATAGCGCAACATGACGTTTTCGAGCGCGACATCGAGGAAGAAGTCTATGACGAGCTGCTGGACTACGCGACCAGCAGTTCCCGCAAGCCATCTACGCGAGTGATCCTCGGGCCGGCGGGCTTCGGGATGTCTACCTTGCTCTACACACTTGCCGGGCGACTAGTTGAAGATCGCGCGGGGTCGGTATTCATGCTCAAAGAAGGGGCTACGCTTCTGGTGGGCGATGTGCTTTTCGCGGCAAGCCTTTTCCCGGACAGACGCCCGTTCTTTATCGTCGATAACGCCGCCGACCACAGCGACCCGCTCCTGGACTCTGTCTACCGCTTGCGGGACGCTGGACTACCAGCCCTGTTCCTCATGGCCGAAAGGGCCAACGAATGGCGTTTGCGCCGGGGGCGGCTCAACGCCTCGGAGAACAGCCTGGAAGCACTCAGCGACCCTGAAATTACGCGCCTTCTTACATATTTGGAAAAGCATGGGGAGCTGGGCGCCCTTGAGGGTCTGACAGCGGACCTGCGCTTCGCCGCGATCAAGAACAAACATGGTAAACAACTGCTCGTGACCTTGCGCGAGGCGATCGAGGACAACCAGTTTGACGCCATTCTTGAAGACGAATACAGCAATATGGGAAATGAGCTTGCAAAACGGCTCTATCTGGTCGTCTGCTCCTTTAGCCAACACGGCGCATTCGTCCGGGACAATCTTCTGGCCGAGCTACTAGAAGTTTCCCTCGCAGACATGTACAAACTCACACAGGATTCGACGGAAGGCGTTGTCGTCTACGACCTGATAGACCCGATTCGCGGCAGTTATGTTGCGCGCGCCCGCCACCGCACGATCGCCGCCGTAGTATGGGAGCGGTGCGGCGATATCCTAAGTAAGGCAGCACTGCTTCTCACCGCGATCAAATCCCTGAATCTGAATTACAAGACCGACGCCGACGCCTTTGAGCAATTCATACGGTCCGATCTGCTAGTGGACAGCCTAAGAACGCTGGAGAACCGCACGCTCTTCTTCGAGACCGCCATCCAGAAGGACCCGCAAAGTCCGTATGTGCGCCAGCACTACTCCCGGATGCTGATCAGGGCTGATAAGCCGGAACTGGCACTTTCGCAGATCGAAAAAGCCATCGAGTTAGATTCGCGCGTCCTTGTCCTGTACCACACGCAGGGCCTCGTACTCGCAAGGCTCGCGACCGCGGCGGAGAGCGTAGAATTGGGGCGAAGGCGGATGGTTCAGGCCGAGCAAGCATACCAGAGATCACTCAGCCTTTACGACAAAGATGAATACAGTTACTCATCTCTAGCTAGGCTCTATTTGGATTGGGCTAAGAAGGTTCCCAAGGAATCCACCGATTACATCGCAAAAGCCGAGGCGACAATCAGCCAGGGATTGCGGGTCGTGGCCAACAAGGAACGACTTTGGGTGGCGTCTGCCGACATACAAGCATGGCTGGGCGACGAACCGAGTCGGTTGAAGGATCTCGAACGGGCGATAAGCGAACAGCCCGGAGCCGTCTACCCGCGATATCTCATAGCACGGGCCTATCGGATCACGGGCGAGCCGCAGAAAGCTATAGACAAGCTCGAACCAGTTTTGAAGGAAAATCCCGATGAATTCCGCCTTTGTATCGAGTATGCCAAGGCTCTCGAGGATTTGGGCAGGCCCTACGAGCAGTCGATAGCCATTTTGAACTTCGGGTCACTCTACGGCATGCGCGACGCGCGCTTCATCGCCATATATGCCGGAATGCTGTTCATGAATCGTGACCTATCACAAGCGGACCGCATTTTCTCAGAGACCACAAAACGCGAGATCAACTACTCGGATTCTCACGCGATCCACTATAGGCCAAAAGATAAGAGCGACCCAAGCAAGAACATCAAGCTCGTCGGGAAGGTGATGCAGGTTAAGGCGGGATACGCCTTCATCGAGGTTGCAGGATACTCCCGGTTTCTGTGCCCGAGTTCGAAGCAACATAACATCACGTTGCGGGAGAAAATGCAGGTTGAGTTTGAGCCTGCTTTCTCTGCGAAAGGTGCCCTTGCAGACAAACCGGTAGACATGTTTCACGGACCAGCGCATCGTCGCCCTGTGTGATTCCGTGGGATCCTATAATCAATAAGCTGTCACTTCTGGCAGCCTGTCGGCGGACCGGAAGTCGAGCCGGATTCGGATTCGTCCCGGCAAGTCGGCATGTGGCAAGGTTTTTCCCGAGGGCTTGGCTTTGCTCCTGGCGGATCACGAGCAAATCAGAGGTTGAGTTCTGAGTCGTCGCTAAGCGGACGGACCCCAGTATCCGAATAGATGAATCCCTCGCTGTGCAAAGCCTCGTTCGTTATTCTCTGTACGCGGCGGAGCAAAAATAGACCACGTAGCGTCGCGATAGCGGCGTGACGTGGCGGAGTAAAAGTAGTCCACCCCGCCAGACTGTGGTTTCACGGACGAGCAGGTTTCTTCGGGGTTGCCGAGGT
This sequence comes from uncultured Acidobacteriaceae bacterium, assembly GCA_963823805.1. GTDB lineage: Bacteria > Acidobacteriota > Terriglobia > Terriglobales > Acidobacteriaceae > Telmatobacter. The sequence goes on from CAWGMW010000001.1 coordinate 1,976,773, forward strand.
TGATTCGGCAACGTCAGGAGTCGTGTTTTCTGTGGGATACCGGAGGCATGAAGACGGTGGAGCTTTACGCGAGAGTGCGGCGGGCGGTGTTGGTGGAGGGTATGAGCCGCCGGGCGGCGGCGCGGGAGTTTGGGCTGGCGCGCAAAACGGTTGGCAAGATGCTGGAGTATTCGTTGCCGCCGGGCTACCAGCGGCAGAAGCCGGTTCGGCGGCCGAAGCTGGGTCCGTGGCAGGGCGTGATCGACGCGATCCTTGAAGACGACAAGCAGCGTCCGCGCAAGCAGCGGCACACGGCCAGGCGGATCTTCGAGCGGCTCAAGGCCGAGCACGATTACACGGGCGGCTACACCATCGTGAAGGACTACGTGCGCTCGTCGAAGATCGGCGGCCAGGAGATGTTCATCCCGCTGACGCACGCGCCGGGTGAGGCGCAGGCCGACTTCGGCGAAGCCCAGGTGGTGATTGCCGGCGCGGAGCAGAAGGCGCATTACCTGGCGATGGATCTGCCGCATTCGGACGACTGCTTTGTGCAGGCCTTTCCGGCCGAGACCACCGAGGCATTTCTCGAAGGCCACGCCGGCGCCTTCGAGTACTTCGGCGGCGTGCCGAAGCGGATACTCTATGACAACACCACGCTGGCTGTGGCGCGGATACTCGGCGATGGCGAGCGGAAGAAGACGCGGGCCTTCTCCGAGTTGCAGAGTCACTACTTGTTTGCCGAGAAGTTCGGCCGTCCGGCCAAGGGCAACGACAAGGGCAAGGTGGAGAACCTGGTGGGCTACTCGCGGCGCAACTTCATGGTTCCGATTCCGCGCGCAGCCAGCTGGGAGGCGCTCAACGAACAACTGGCCGCCGATTGCCGCGCCCGGCGCGCACAGCGGCTGCGCGGCCACGCGGAGACCATCGGCGAACGCTTCGAGCGCGACCGGGCCGTGTTGCTACCGTTGCCGCCGGCCCGCTTCGAAGCCTGCGATAAGACCACGGCGCGCGTCAGCTCCATCTCGCTGGTCCGCTACAAGACCAACGACTACTCGGTGCCGACTCAGTACGGCCACCGGCAAGTGCTGGTCAAGGCTTACGTCCACCGCATCGTGATCGTAGCGGGCAGCGACGTGATCGCAGATCACAAGCGCAGTTACGAACGCGAAGCCGCCATCTATGATCCGCTGCACTACCTTGAGCTGCTCGAACACAAAAGCCGCGCTCTGGACCAGGCCGCGCCACTTACTAACTGGCAACTGCCGGAGTGCTTCGCTCACCTGCGCCGGCTGCTGGAGGCGCGGCTCAACAAGCACGCAGGCCGCGAGTACATCCAGGTGCTGCGGCTGATCGAGCACTTCGCCTTGGAAGAGGTCACGGCCGGCGTAGAACAAGCGCTGGCTCTGAACACCATCAGCTTCGATGCCGTGCGGCACCTGGTGCTGTGCCGCATCGAACGCAGGCCGCCGCGGCTGGACATGGCTAACTGGCCGCATCTGCCCGCCGCTCACGTTCGCACCACGCGGGCCACCGACTACATGGCATTGCTCACGAGCGCCGTTGCCGCGCCCGTGATCCGGGAGACTGCGATATGAACGCAACGACTGCCGACACGCCACAGGTTCTGCTTGAACATCACCTGAAGGCTCTGCGACTGCCGACCATGCTGCGCGAGTACGACAAGCTGGCCCGCACATGTGCAGTTGAGAAGACTGACTTCCCGCACTATCTGCTGAGGCTCACCGAGTTGGAACTGCTCGACCGCGACCGCCGCTCGACCGAGCGCCGCATCCGGCAAGCCAGGTTCCCGGTGGTCAAGAGCCTCGACAGCTTCGACTTCCTCGCCGTTCCGGCGCTGAACAAGGCGCTGGTCCTCGAACTGGCTCGATGCGAGTACGTGACGCGCAGGGAAAACATCCTGCTGCTGGGCAACAGCGGCACCGGCAAGACGCACATCGCCCTGGCGCTGGGGCTGGCAGCTTGTCAGCGCGGCCAGCGCGTTCGCTTCATTACCGCCGCCGCGCTGGTCGGTGAACTGATCGAGGCTCGCGACGAAAAGTATCTCCGCCGCTTCCAAAAGCAACTCGCCGCCCACGAGCTGCTCATCATCGACGAACTTGGATATGTTCCGCTGTCGAAGACCGGCGCCGAGCTGCTCTTCGAGACCATCAGCCAGCGCTATGAACGCGCCTCGACGCTGATCACAAGCAACCTGCCCTTCGACGAGTGGACCGAGATCTTCGGCTCGGAACGGCTCACCGGCGCACTGCTCGATCGCATCACCCACCACGTCCACATCCTGGAGATGAACGCCGACTCCTATCGCCTCAAGCAAAGCCGCCGCAAACGGGCCTGACCTACTCCTCGGGGCTCTGAATCTGCTCGGCATCCGGCCGACTCCCCCGCCCAAACGCGCTTCGGGGGATGAGGGCCGCCTTCGCTACGCTCCGGCGCCCCTCATCCCCCGAAAACCACACCCTCAACCCTCTGCTGGCTCCCTTTTACTCCGCCACAGTGGTCTCCTTTTACTCCGCCCTTGACAGATAGCTACGATTATCTACTATGCTGTGACGCCACCGTCATTGATGCGGAGCGCCATGAGTACGGGCTACAGGCAGATACAATATCGCGAATGCGGGGCGCTCTTGGTACGAAGATGCTGCAATTCGACTATTCACAATTGCCGATCATGCACGGAGAGCGCGAAGTCAAAGGCATGATTTCGTGGAAGTCAATCGGCGCTCGCTATACTTTTGGCGGGGAATGCAACAAGGTACAACATTGCCGGGAGGACGCTCAGGTCGTTGACGGTAACGGCACGTTATTTGACGCCATTCCGACCATAGTCAAACACGGTTATGTTCTCGTGCGCAGTCAGCATGATCGTAGGATCACAGGCATTGTGACTGCCAGCGATTTGAGCCTTCAATTCCAACAGCTCGCCGAACCATTTCTCCTGCTTAGAGAAATCGAGCTGCACATCCGCCAATTGTTGGAAGACAAAGTGACAATCGAGGACTTGGAGGCATTGGCATTTGCTGATGCAGGCGTTCCTGCGCCAAAATCGATCTCTGATCTTAGCTTTGGTGGTTACGTAAGGCTACTCCAACGGCCTCAGGTATGGGAAAAGCTCGCAATAAGCATCGATCAAAGTTCAATGACTACACAACTAGAGGAAGTGCGTGCCATTCGAAACGACGTGATGCATTTTGACCCGGACCCAATGACACCAGACCAGCTCGAGGTACTAAAAAACACGGCGAAATTCATGCAGCAACTCTACGAACTGCTGCCCTGAGCGTTATAGGTCTGCGCCATATTCGGCCGTATTTTGTGATCGGGACCGTCATTCTCCTGTCCATGCCCGATTGGACTGACCCTGCGAAAGTGTTGCCCATGAGGTTCCTACCCCCCCCCCGGCCTCACCGCAAGGTGAGATCCACGGTGTGCATCCCGCCACCATCGGATGCCCGGTTCCTAGATCTACGGGCCAGGATCGAGGCCAATAGGGACGCATTCTCAGCTATACTTCGGAGTTGGCATCGAAACTTAATCTCAGCCGTTTCAGCAGGTTAACCCTGAGTTGGACCATGGAGGCTCTAATGCCTTTGCATAGAGCAGCTTAGACAATCCTTGGTGCTTCCAGAGCGCGCTACAGGCTTGAGGACAAGGAGAGTCAAATTGCCGGAGCCAAAGGCGCAACGACAGCAGGCCGTGCATGATCTGCTACATGGGCTCAAGGGCCTTGAACCGCTCAAGAAGCTCTTCTGGAGCGAGCTGAACTACGACCGGGTAAACGAGCCACTCTCCCGGCGCGGATGGAAGGAGGGCGTTGCCAGCCTGCTGGCCGACGATCCAGTTCTGTTTGCTTCCGGGGCGGACGCCTTTCACGTTATTTATGCCCGGCTGGCATCCGACAAGCTGCTGATCGGGAACGAACGCCCCGTCGTCTCCAGGCTGCTGCAGGAACACCCTTACGCGCTATTCGTCTTCTCCAACTCCAGGCAGGAGCACTTCCACTTTCTCAACGTCAAGTACGACGACGACGCGCAAAAGCGGCGGCTTTTCCGGCGCATCACTGTTGGCCCATATGAACAACTCCGCACCGCATCGGAACGGATTACGCTGCTCGACCTTGCCGATGTAAGCCCGGACCTCTTCGGGCTGTCGCCACTCGCGATCCAGGAGCGGCATGACCAGGCATTCGATGTCGAGCCGGTCACGAAGGAATTCTTCCATGAGTACCGGCGGATATTCGAGGAAGTGGAAGAGGCAATCACCGGCTTTGGCCGCGACAAGGACCGCAAACGCCTATACACGCAGCGCCTCTTCAACCGCCTGATGTTCATCGCCTTTATCCAAAAGAAGGGATGGCTCAAGTTCAACGGGGACGCCGATTATCTGGCCGCTCTCTGGAAGTCACACCTGAAAGACAACAGCATTTCTGACAAGAACTTCTACCGGGACAGGCTCAAGCATCTGTTCTTTGACGGCTTGAACACTACAAACGAGGTAAACAGGATAGGCATCAACCGAGGCGGGTTTCTCAAGACGCTGATCGGCGATGTGCCTTACCTCAACGGCGGACTCTTCGAGGACGACGAGGACGACAATGACGAAAACATCAAGGTGCCGGACAAGTCGACGGGCGCCATTCTCAATGGCCTATTTGCGAAGTTCAACTTTACGGTCACTGAGAGCACGCCGCTCGACGTGGAAGTGGCCGTCGATCCGGAGATGCTGGGTAGGATATTTGAGGAACTGGTCACGGGTCGGCATGAATCGGGCAGCTACTACACGCCCAAGCCTATCGTTTCGTTCATGTGCCGCGAGGCGCTCAAGGGCTACCTGGAGACGAATGCCGCGGGCGAGAGCAAAGACGCAATCGAACGCTTTGTCGAGAAGCTTGAGCCGAACGATCTGCGAAATGCAGAGAGCGTTCTGGACGCACTGCGGCGGGTGAAGGTCTGCGATCCTGCCTGTGGCTCTGGCGCGTACTTATTGGGAATGCTCCATGAGCTGCTTGATCTGCGCGCCGCGCTCTTCCAATCGCGCAGGCTGGACAGCTTATCTGTCTACCAACGGAAGCTGGAGATTATCCAAACCAATGTCTACGGTGTAGATATTGATCCCTTCGCTGTCAATATCGCCCGCCTTCGGCTCTGGCTGTCGTTGGCAGTCGATTTTGAGGGTGCAAAGCCAGAGCCACTTCCAAATCTTGACTACAAAGTAGAAGTTGGCGACAGTTTGCTTGGGCCGAATCCGTCCGGCGGGCTTGAAATGGGATTTCGCAAACCGCTGATTGACGAGTTTATGAAGGCGAAGGACGAATTCTTACGGCCGCACGCAGGAGTAAAGAAGGGATTAAAGGAGAAGGTTGAGAAACTGAAAGCCGACATTGCGGGCTTCAGCGGTCACAAGCCTGGCCAAGGATTTGATTGGGCGGTTGAATTTGCCGAGGTGTTTCTGGATGGAGGGTTTGACATCACAATCGCGAATCCACCATACGTTCGGATGGAATTATTCAAGAGCATCAAACCGACTCTCCGCTCCAACTATCCACTGGTTCACGCAGAACGCTCGGACCTATACTGCTACTTCTATGCGCGCGGGATTGAGCTGCTTCGCGAGCGGGGAATGTTTGTCTTCATCTCTCCCAATAAGTGGTTCAGAGCCGCATACGGTGGCAAGCTGAGGGAGTATGTTTCCAAGCAATGCAGGATTGACAGCATTGTTGACTTTGCAGACCTCCCTGTTTTTCATCCAGCTACGACGTACCCAATGATTTTCATAGCTTCCAAAGGCCGAAGACCAAGTCGGCCGACCATGACATTGGTAACATCTCTCGACTCGCCTTACCCAGATGTGCATGAACTGGTTCGACAGTTCGGGAAGAGCCTCCCAACAACCGCACTGGAAGGAGCCGAATGGACGTTAGCAGACCAAGCGACATCGGAGCGACTTCGCAAGATGGAAGAATCAGGTCTGCCTCTGGATCAGTATGTGGGAGGAAAGATATTCCGGGGTTTGATTACGGGACTAAATGATGCCTTTATCATAGATGACACCACACGCCGCGAGCTTCTCTCACGGGATCGGTCATGCGCGAAGTACATCAGGCCGTTTGCAGTCGGCAAGGATATTCGGCGCTGGACTCTTGCTCCGAGCCATAGATGGATAATCTATATTGCTCCATCCAACTCGAAGAAGATTCCAGATACGCTGGTGCGACACCTTCGTGGGTATAAGGAGCAACTCGAACGCAGGGCCAACGCCCAGGAATGGTATGAGCTTCAGCAGCCTCAGGAAAAGTACATTTCTACATTCGAAGGGCCCAAGATTCTCTATCAGGAAATCGCAACGTATCAGAGTTTTGCATATGATCCGGAAGGCATATATGTTAACGGAAAAGTGTTTATGTTGCCTTGTGATGATCTGTACCTTTTAGCCATTCTAAACTCAGCGGCAGCGTGGGAATACTTATCCCAGATATGTTCCAAGATGGTCGGTGGAGCGTTGGCAATGCAAGCTGTATATCTCAGCAAGCTTCCGATTCCGAATGCAACCCCCAAGGAAAAGGGCACGTTGGCCAAGCTCGCTCAAAAGTGTATGGAAAGCGGCGATGACTCCAGATGTGAACAATGGCAATCAGAGATCGATCAGTTGGCATACGGCCTATACCGAATCGACTCTTCGAGCGCCATGCCAGTAGCCAATCGCCATCGTCCAGTTACTAGGCGCGGCAACGCAGATAACGAAGGGGAAGAATAACGGGTCGCCATAAGACATGGTTTATCACTGCATAGAGAATGTGGTCGAACATATCAACCACCTTCTCGGCTCAACTTGGAGAGGTAGATTACGTAGAGAATAGGTAGCCGATGAGCAACCCGCAGCTTGCCTTTCCGTTTAGCGCCGAGACCGTTCCGCAGTCACCGCAAGGTGGAACTGAGAACGGAAGCTCGGTGCAGATTGAGGAGCTTCTGGATGCCTTTGATGGCGAACCCTCGTTGAAGCGTCTATTCTGGGAACTGCTTTCGTACGATCGAGTGCGCGATCCTTTGCCCCTCTCCATTCTGCCGCCCTCCGCAATCAAATTCATGACGAGCCTGGAGGTCTTTGCCGCAACCGAAGTCTTCACAATCGTCATTGCCGTTGTGCAGTACATTCCCAGCGACGGCAGCGTGGAGCAGATGATCTGGGCGGTAAAGCGGAATATCGCCAATTGCATTGTGCTGTTGAATGAGGCATCCACCTGGTCGATTATCTATCCCGATGAAATCCTGAAGCCGCGCGTGCGCATCCTTCCGCTGCCGGGGCCAAAGGACCGGCGGGCAGAGATCGTGCAAGCCCTTTGCGCTCTTAATGCCGCGGATGATGTCTCTGGCGAAGAGTTCACTGCATTCGAGCTGGCCGAGAATCTGGACGAGTCTTTTCCCGGCGCCACACCCAGTATTGGGGACCTGCTCACCGACTTTGAACGCATCGCAGAGCACCCGAATGAGGAGATGCGGGAGCTTTGGCAATTCATTCGCATGGCTGGGCAGTACCCACTATTGACGCCCGTGCAGGAGCGCGGCGAAGATCTGACAGGCGATGAGGTTGCGCCCGATGGAAGCGAACTGAGCTACCAGCAATGGCGGTTGGTGGTTCATAACCTTCGACTGGTCGTTTGGATGACACGGAAAGTCCCTAGAGTTGGAATGACCCTTGCGGACCTTGTACAAGAGGGCTGCATCGGCCTGATGACTGCCGCGAGGCGCTTTGACCCGACACGCGGCTACCGTTTTACAACGATGGCATATTGGTGGGTGCGGCAGAATATGCTTCGAGAGCTGCACAACAAATGCAATTTGATTCGTTGGCCCGTGCATCGCGCCGTCAGATTGCTTCCGGCTCTGATTGAGGGAAACGAAGAAGGATTGGCGGCGGGAGAGAGACCAGTGATGCTGTTTCGGACTCCAGTTGTCCGGCGGCTCTGGCGGCTCTCCCTTCACGCGAGCAACCCGATAGACTCAGTGGTCAGAGAGCAGGTTCAGATTGCGATCCGTCAAGCACTCTCCCAACTAAAGCCACAACAGCGACAGGTAATTGAACGGAGATATGGCATTGGCGATGGAGACGAAGAAACGCTGGAGTCCATCGGTCAAGACTTTGATCTTACTCGGGAGAGAGTTCGGCAAATCGAAGCGAAGGCATTCGAGAATCTACAGGGATGGTTGAGTTTTCAGTTGTCTCCACATCGCGACGCGTTGAATTGGCGTGAGACGTGCGCAGTAGATGACGCATCCGCGCGAGTTCAGGCTCCGTTCCGCGACTTTATGCAAGGCGTTTACAATTCCAACTCAGAAAGCTGAATCCAATGGCGGTACACGACATCATCGACAATCGCAGCGAAAAGCTGGTCGATCACATTAACGAGATTCTTGGCTCGACCGAATCATGCCGTTTCGCGGTTGGCTACTTCTTTCTTTCCGGCCTGGAAAGCATTGCCAAGTCGCTGGCGCCTGTGAAGGAGTTGCGGCTGCTGATCGGCAACACCACAAACCGCGAGACGCTGGAGCAGATAGCCGAAGGGTACCGCCGTCTGGAACTGGTGAGCGACAAGGCTGAGGAGCAGAGCTTCCCCAAGAAGACAGAGACCAAGCGCATGGCGGCCGAGACCGCCGAGAACATCCGTGCAACAGTGGAACTCATGGACCAGACGGATGAGGCCGAGGCCACGGTGAAGATTCTGGTTCGGCTGATCGAAGAGAAGCGATTGAAGGTCCGCATTTATACCAAGGGCCGGATGCACGCAAAGGCTTACATCTTTACCTATGGCGACTCCTTCAATCTACTGGGCGAGAAGATTACCAAGCATGAAAAGGGCATTGCCGTTGTCGGTTCATCGAATCTGACTTTGTCCGGCGTATCCCACAACACGGAATTGAACGTCGTCGTCCCTGGCAACAACAACCACGATGAACTTGTCCGCTGGTTTGACGAGTTGTGGGATGAATCTCAGGACTTTGACGAAACGCTGATGAACGAGATGCAGCAGTCATGGGCGCTCGCGCCTGTCCGGCCCTATGACATCTACATGAAAACTCTTTATTCGCTTGTAAAGGACCGGCTGGAGGATGAAGAGGACCGGAGCATCCTGTGGGACGATGAGATCACGAAAAAGCTGGCAAACTTTCAGAAAGTTGCGGTTCGGCAGGCCGTGCAGATTATCCGCGACTACCGGGGCGCGTTTGTCGCCGACGTAGTTGGCCTCGGCAAGAGCTTCATTGGCGCGGCCATCGTGAAACACTTCGAGCGTACCGATCACGCACGGCCTCTGATTCTATGCCCTGCGCCCCTGATCGAGATGTGGGAGAGCTACAACGAAAGGTACGAACTGAACGCCAACGTCCTGTCCATCGGCCATCTTTTCGAGCAATCGACAGGAAGCGGCAATCTTCTTCTGGACAGCGTCAAATATAAAGACCGCGACTTCATCCTGATCGACGAGAGTCACAACTTCCGCCATACTGGCACACAGCGTTATGCACTTGTGCAGGATTACATGGCAGCAGACCCATCGCGGCGTTGCTGCCTGCTGACCGCAACGCCGCGAAACAAGTCCGCATGGGATGTTTACAGCCAAATCAAGCTGTTCCACCAGGACGACAAAACGGATATGCCGGTCGATCCTCCAGACCTGAATCAGTATTTCAAGTCCATCGAGAAGGGCGAACGCAAGTTGCCGGAACTGCTGCGCCATATTCTGATTCGCAGGACGCGCAACGCAATTCTCCGCTGGTACGGTTACGACTCTGTGACGCACCAGCCGGTGGACCCGTCCCGATTCCGCGAATACTTGGACGGGCGCCGGCGAGCTTACGTTGAAGTGGCCGGAAAGCATCAGTTCTTCCCAAAGCGCGAACTAGAAACAATTGAATACAGCATTGAAGACACGTACCAGGGTCTCTATCAGGAGTTGCGCGGGTATCTCGGAAAGCAAGACCAAGACAACGGCAAGAGTCAGCCGCCGAAACGCCCCGGCAATCGCTTGACTTTCGCACGGTACGGCCTGTTCCGGTATGTAAAAGAGGACAAGCGCAAGAAGGAGCCGTATGCCAGCCTGCACCGAGCCGGAGCGAATCTGCACGGCTTGATCCGTGTGCTCTTATTCAAGCGGTTCGAGTCGAGCGTATACGCCTTTCAGCAGACGATTGATAGGCTGCTAAAGACACATGACGCTTTCTTGAAGGCGTTGGATGCCGGGATCGTACCAGCAGGAGAGGAAGCGCAGGGAATCCTTTATGACCCAAGCGAGCAGGAAGAGGCCGACCTTCTGAATGAGTTAAGGAAGGCCTCGACCCGGTATCAATCGGAGGACTTCAACATTGGTCCATTGCGCGACCACATCGAGCATGACATTGCAATGTTGAAGCGCATCAAGGCTCTGGTTGAACCGATCACGCCGGAGAAGGATGCGAAGCTACAGGTTCTGTTGGGGCGACTAAAAGAGAGTCCTCTGAGCAAAGGCAAGCGGCTGATCTTTACGCAATACGCAGACACCGCACGGTACTTGTACAAAAACATCAATCCGGGTGGAGAGGACGAAAAGATCGAGGTCATTTTCAGCAGCGACAAAAGCAAGTTTCGCATTGTCGGGCGCTTCTCGCCGAAGTCAAACCCTGAATACAAAGCTGGGCCGAGGGATGTTGAACTTGACACGGTGATCGCGACCGATGTTCTCTCTGAAGGTCTCAACCTTCAGGATTGTGACAAGATCGTCAACTACGATTTGCACTGGAACCCGGTGCGTCTTATCCAGCGGTTCGGACGTATCGACCGCATCGGCAGCGAGCATGACGCTGTGTTCGGTTTCAACTTTCTGCCGGAAACCAACCTCGAACGCGAACTCAAGCTCAAAGACAAACTCGGAAAGCGCATTCGTGAGATTCACGAGACTATCGGCGAAGACTCCGCCATTCTCGACCCGTCGGAGCAGCTGAACGAAGAGGCTATGTACGCCATTTATGAAAAGGATGGTGGCACTAACCTGAGTCTCTTTGAGGACGAAGACGAATTGGTCGATCTGAATGAGGCCGAGGAAATCCTTCGCCAGCTCAAGAAGGAGAATCCCGGCGAGTACGACCGCATTGCCGCGCTTCGCGATGGAATACGGACGGGCAAGCCCGCGTTGAACAGGGGGATGTTTGTGTTCTGCCAGGCTGATCGGTTCCAGCAGCTCTTTCTACTGGATGAGAAAGGGAAGGTTACTTCGCGTGATATTCCGAAGGTTCTTGGAATGATTAAATGCGCGCCTGATTTGAAGGGAAATGCAGTCCCAGAGGGCTACAACGCCGCGGTCATGAAGGTCAAACGGCTCTTCATTGAGGAGGTGAAGTCTTGGAAGTCGCAGAAGGACAACATGGTCTCCTTGTCTCACGGTCAGCGGTATGTGTTGAAGGAACTGCGCATCTATTTCAGCTCAGTAGAGGATGAAGACGAGAAAGCAAAACTCAACTTACTCGAAGGCGTGTTCCGGCAGACAGGCCTGACGCGAGCAGTCCGAGATGAATTGAACAAACTTCGCCGGAACAACGTCACCGGGCAGAACCTGTACAAGTCGCTTTCTAGTATCTACTTGCGACACAATCTTCGGAACTTGCAAGGGGGGCCGCGCAATGAAGCTGAAACCCCAATACCGAGGATCGTGTGCAGCGAATCGTTGGGGTAGACAAGTGCACTGTGCCGAGGTGTTGCCGCACTCGCGTCTGCCTCTGGGCAGCATATGCGAGTCGAGAGCCGGGTTACTATGATGACTACGCGTTTGGGGGTTGGGTCCGTGAGAAATGTCATTCAAGAAGCCATTCTGGCCATCGAGGCTGCGGAAGCTGAGCGTGAGGTCGGCCGCGGTAGATCGAGCCGATAGTGTTGCGCGCCCAAGTGGAGCGCTGCACGCCGGAAGAGATTCAATGCCACCGGGGTAAAGAAGAAAGCAGCCAAAGCAAAAGGGGCCTGAGAACCAGGCCCCTTTTGCTGTTTCGGTTGCCGGCTAGGCGGCCGTGTTGGGTAAGCGCATCTCTTCCGTAGTGGACTTGAACTCGAGCAGGCCAAAACGGCCGTCGGCGGTCTTGTAGAACGTCTTGCCCTTGGCGAACCGCTTATAGAGCATCTGGTCCAGGGTCTTGGCCGGCTCGATTCCGTAGTTCTTCTTGATAAGCGCGCGGACCTCATCCGGTGTTTTCTCTTCGCTACTCACAGTCCTTGAGAACATGAATTTCTCAGAGGCTGGGGTCACTGCTACTTGATTCTCAAGTGCCATCCTCGCCGCAGCTCTGCCCCTGGAACCTGTTCCTCGTGCAGGATGGCCGCCTTGATCGAATCCGTGTCCGGCCTTGATTCTTCCACTGTGCCCTCAAGCATTTTGCCAAGCTCGTCGGGAAGATTCGCAAGAACCGTTTCCCAGAGGACACCGCCGATACGGGCATCGATCTTGCGAAAGGCGACTGGTAGCGCAGCCTCATCGGTGATCCGCACCGAGTCCTGGCTGTTCTTCTGCCCGCGCAGGGTGAACTCGCGTCCCTCGATCGCTTTTAGGTCACGGCTCATCAGGTAATAGAGCACCATGTTCTTTGTTCGCTCTACCTTGCCAGCCGTGGCGCGGGCCCGGTCGCTGAGCCGGGCAGCTTCGCTGCGGCAAAACTGCTCACGCGCCTCCATCCGGCGCAGGAAACGCCCGATCCGGTCCACCTTCTCGCCGTGGGCCGAGCAGAATTGTTGGAAGCGGGCGACGAGTTCTTCTGGAGGTTCTCCCTTCTGCTCGGCCTGCTCCGCGATCTCATCAAGAAGGCCGTCCAGTTCCGCGTCGATCTCAAAGAGCGAATTTGTTGCTGCAATCGTTGACATGGTTCTTTTCCTCATTGGAGTTGTGGTCTGCCAGCAGCATCAGGCGGCAATTCGTTCCTGAACGGCAACTGCTCTGGCCGCCTGGTAGGCGAGCACATCAGCGCGAGATTGGATCGGATGGCCGCTGTGCCCTCTGATCCATCGCCAGCGAATTGTCCGATCCGCGCCCAACAGGAGCAACTCTCGCCACAGTTCCTGGTGTTGTAACTCGAAACCGCGGCTATTGCGCCAACCAAATCGTCTCCAGCGGAAGACACGGAAGCGCATGCCGTTGATGAGCAACTCCGAGTCCGAGCGCAATTCGATTCGGGCGCCGGCTGGCGTCAGACGCAATGCCTCGACTGCTGCACGAAGTTCCATTTCAGAAGCGGTTGACCACGGGACCGATCCAGCGATCTCCTTCCGCCTTGTCCCGTGGATCACGATAGCCGCCCAACCGGCAGGACCTGGGTTGCCGATGGCCGAACCATCGGTAAAGATGAAGAATTGCTTGTTCATAGGGATGCTCCGTAGCGCGTTACTACCAATGAGCCAGGCATTGGCTACGCCGCGTGCATGGGAATGACGCTGCCAAAGGGCGCTTGGCGACTGCCGGTCGAGGCCCAGATCACGGGGTAATCTGGGGCGGACTCCGGGAAACTCCCATATAGATCGGTCAGAAAGACCATTGTCTGTGGGTGGATTCCGTGCTCATTGATCCAGTCGAAGCAAGGGCCAAATTCGGTGCCACCTCCGCCTACTGGTTCGAGATGGAGCATCTCACCGGCCACGTAGGTAACGACCTTGTGAACCTCGGCGTCGAAGTAGAGAACATGCACCCGCTCGGGCCGCTGGCCTTCGAGGATTGAACGGATCTCCGCCTCAAAGAGACGCAACTGTCGTGCATTGACAGAACCGGAGCAATCAACGGCGATTGCGATTTCGCCCGTGCCCTCGCGCACAACGCCGGGGAGATAGAGACCGGACCAGATGTGGCGGCGGTTGGGCCGCATCCAACTCGAATCGGCCGGGATGGTGTCGGACCAGAGACGGCGCAACAGTTCCCGCCAATCGACCTGGGCTTCCGCAGCGCCTTCAAGAGTTCGCTTGAGGCCAGCGGGAACTTTGCCAGCCTGCTGGGCGACGGTCGCCGCCTGGTTGACGGCGATCTCCCAATCGCGCTCCTGTTCCTCGATGCTTGCCATATCGTCGTCGGTTTCCGGTGCGTCGATCACCTGGCCGATGCCGCCCTGGCTCTCTGGAACAGACGGTGTCCCGCTTTCATTCCCATCACCTGCCGAATCGTTCGAATCGGTGCCTGAATTCTGCTCCGATTTGCTCTGATCATCGGACTGTGGTTGCGCCTCAGCTTCGCGCAGGTTGTAGATTTGCTCGGCGCTCATGCCGCGAAAGCGCGGATCGACGAGCACATCGTCCGGCAGACTGAGACCGGCATCGAGCAGCAGCGGGTTGATCGCATAATCGCAGGCCTCGTTCCAGCGCCTGGGGTCGCGTTTGGCCCGCCGGGTGTGATGCTGGAGCGCGGGATGCATGACCTCATGGGCCAGCACCCCGGCCAGCGTCGCCGCGTTCAACGTATCGACGAACACAGGGTTGTAGCGGAGTACAACCCCGTTAGTCGCCATAGTAGGAATCGCGCGATCTTCTTCGCTCTTCAGTCGAAACAAAAGCGAGCCAAAGAAGGGATGATCGAGCAGTAGCGCCGTGCGCGCCTTGCGGATGCGCTCGGCCGCAGGAGTTTCGTGTTCATGCCGCCGCGGGCGCCTCCATGTACGCCGACATATGGTCGAAGATGTTTTCAACCGTTGCAAGCCTCGTCTCAGCCTGCTCGGCCTCACGGTTGCGAATCGTCTCATCCATGCGGGAGACGATCCCCACGGCATCGGCCGCCGTCGCCACGCGCAGCAACTCATGCTTCTTGAGATCGTGCGCTGTGTAGGTGCAGAGCTTCTGGCGGGCTTCCTCGGCGAATCGATTCAACTCCGGGTCGTCCGTGACGTTGAGGCGAGGCAACAGTTCCACCAGATCGAAGATGTTCGTCACCAGCGTCGCGTGAAATCGCGATTCCGGCTCATTCAGCCGGTCCACCATGTGCGAGACCACATCGCGCAGCCGGCTCCAAAGATCCTCGGTCCCGCGCACCAGCGACTGCCGAACATTCGAGTCGATCTCGCGGGCGACGCGCGCCTGCTCCTCGGCCGACATCTGCACGCGAAAGTCGTTGCCGGTGGGAATGGGCAGGACTTCGAGCTTGACGCCGAACTTGCGCCGCAGCTTCTCGGCCTTCGGGTAGTCCTCCTCGCGGAAGAGCCCATTCAGTTCGGGTCGCACCTGCTCGATGTACTGCGGATAGACGGTAAGGAACGCCTCGACGCCCTGCTCGAACTGGGCCTCGAACTCCCGCATCCGCGCGGTCAGATCGAAGTAGAGATTTGCCGGCAACAGGCGGTATCCCTCGTCGGTCCACGGCAACGTGATCTTGTAGAAATACTGACGAACCTGACCGGCGAGCGTGCGCAATTCGTCGAGTTTGTCGGCCCCGCGCAGAAGTTGCTTGTTGTAGCGGCCGGCGCTCATCGGAGCGCCGTTCCTTTCGGCCACGTCGCGGCTGACACCGCGGTCGTGTTTGACGGCCGTCCAGATGCTGATGTGGACGGCGGCGAGCATGGCGCGTTCTTGAATCATTGGACTACTCCCTGGTGCTCGATGCCGAAGCGGATGAACTCCGGCGTGTGGGTGATGGCGCGATCCCGTGCCGCCGCGTCGCGCATCGCCATCACGCGCATCTCGGCGGGCATCCGGTCGAGATACTTGAGGCCGCGCGCGATGGAGCTATCGCTCATCACCCGGCCCAGCGCCGTCGAGATGGCGATCTGGGCCGATGGCTCTGTCGGCAGCGGCGCCGTGTCGGGATTGAGCAGGATCTCGTCGATCGACGGCAACTGGCGGAAGAGGCGCAGAAAGGCCAGCAGTTCCGCAGAAGCGGCCTGCCCCACGGTCCCGTCGAGCAATTGCGCCTCGAACTCTCCAGCGCCGGTTAGAAAAGCTGTGTTCTGTCTGCGCGCCACGCCGCAAAGAACATGTGAAGCCATCTCCCAGGAGCGCGGAGTGGGCCAGGCATTGGCGTCCGAGGTTGTGTCGGCTGCGTGCAGCAGGTCCGGCTTGAAGCGCAGAAAGGCGATGATCTCCGGCCTCACGCTCGCGCCTACGGCCCACCTGCACCAGTCGCTCAGGTCGGCCTCGAGTTCGAGATGGACAAACCGGTTGCGCAGAGGCCGCGGCATCGCGAAATGCACACCGCGCTCCGATGCCGGGTTGCCGGCGGCGATGACGACCCACCCTTCGGGGAGCACGTATTCGCCAAGTTTGCGGTCGAGGACGAGCTGGTAGCAGCCGGCCTGCGTCATCTGCGGCGCCGAGGTCAACTCGTCCAGAAAGAGAATGCCTTTGCCTTCGTTGGGCAGGAACTTGGGCGGAACCCACTCGGTCTGGTCCGATGCGATTCGCGGCAGGCCGCGAAGATCGACCGGATCGAGTTGCACGGCGCGCACGTCAAGGAACTGGATTCCGAGATCGCGCGCCACCTGGGCGACGATCTGCGATTTGCCCACGCCGCACGCGCCCCAGATATGCAGAGGCACACGTTCGCCGATCAGCGCATGAAGCGCCTCGTAGAGCTTCGATGGTTTCATGGGAATTGATCCTTTCGGATGTTTCAGAAGAGATCTATGGAAGTCAGCGGTCGCAGACAATCAGCACTTCAGAATAAGCAAGTCGCTGAATATAATGGCGATGTCCCGCTCATTGGGAACAGTTGACCGGATGACTTGAGTGAACGGCGTTTTTCGTTCCTAATCCTGCTCGACAATCAAATCGGAGGCACATCAGCGGCTCGAGCGTTACACGGCAAAGTTCGGAGGAACCCGTCCCGAAAAGGATTGATTTCGCCTCTTCCTTGGCTGTGTAATCACCTTGGTGGGTTTCGAGAAAGGAAATTATGAAAATTCGCGATTTGAAAGGATGGCCTCCGGAACCCGGCGGCGCGTATAGAACTTCGTACACCGTACCGTCGAGCGAAGAATCCATGGTCGAAAAAGTCGTGAGCATCTTCGATGATAATGTTTGCTTCACCGGAACTGCGAACGGCAATCAGCACACCTACGATTTCAAAGCTCCGAACGAAAAGGTCGCCCTCGATCTCAAGAAGATTCTTGAATCGAACATCGGAAAGAGCGTGTTTTCAGTCGGCGACGTAGAGCTACCCATGACCGATATCCCAACGCTAACCGTTACGCGGATTGACCGCCACCCCGTCAAATTCGTGGTGATCGTGGAGAAAATGGCTTTCCCCCATTTGTCTCCGAACGATGGCGAATTGACTGAGCAAGAGCTACGAACTCTCCTCGCCGACAAGTACAGACAATCCTCATCGCAGATTGAAGCACTGATACAGCAAGCGAACGAACACACCGCACTAAAACCCCAGCCGTTCCACAAGGGGTAGGTTTCATGACCATTAGCAAGCCGACCTCCACCAATTTGATCGAAGCCGCAAACTGCGCGGAAGTGACCGCCATCCTTATTCGTGCCGGTTATCGAGTGTATCGGCCAGAAGCTGACGTATCCGGCGAGGACTTGATAATCCGCATACCCGAAGGAGAACTACGTTCGGTTCAGATGAAAGGCCGTCCTCTTGTTCACTGGAAGCTCTATGGAGGGAAGCGCCACGGGGGGAATGACATGTGGATGCTGTTTCCTGACCCGGCTGGCGAGATACCCGGGCGACCTTGGTTTTTCATTAAACACGATGAGCTATTCAATTGGTATAAGCAGCGCCATGGAGCAGTGCCCGGCTGGGTGCAGCGGCACAAGGCAGGCAAGGCGGAGTGGTCCGAAAAAGGTTTGGGCGTCGAGTTACGCAAGTTTCTACAACCGTTCAAGCTTCCCACCACCGCCGCGTCTCATAAAAGGTAAGTTTCGGGACGAAATCGGAATGCCCTAAATTCAAGGCCTTCAGAGTCTCAAAACTCTGTCCCGAAAAGGCAGCAGCAGAGTGCCGATTGTCTTCGGGATCGCGTTCGAGACCAATCCCAAAGCCCTATCCCAGAACTGGGGCTCGTTTTTGTCGCAAACTTCCAGCGTATTAGTACCCAAAAGTCGCCATGGCGACTGGGATGCCACGCCAAGCGCTTGGCTGACGGCTCCAGTCGCAAACGCCGTTTCCCAATACCTAGCTGCATTCGAAGACGCCGGCATCGAAGAGTATCTGGAACATGTTGTTGTAGGCCTCGCGCGCTTCGTTGAGTCCGGCTGCATGATCGCGCGGTAAGCCATCTTTCGCAAGATGCTTCTGCATACCGAGGATGCCGATCATCAGCTGCTGCACTATCAGGCTGCGCACGCGCTGCTTGTGATACTGCTTGGTTTCCGAGGACAGTTCAGGAATGGAGACAAGTGGAGGTTTACCTTAATCGTAGCGCCGTCACAGAAAAATGCCAGAGCAAGGGAGTGAGCCTATGACGCAGTACTTCATCGACGACCAATGGAATCTGATTAAAGGTCCGCTGTCGGTAAACGAAATATCGAAGCTGGCGAACGAGTATCAAGACAAGTATTTTCCCGGCACAAGACCCACGGTCTCGATAGAGGTGACGAACAACCCGAAATTCCATGGTGCCGGATGTTATGAACCGGCCGCAAAGAAGATATGGCTTGCCGAGCGCGTGACGGAGTTCGAGAACACGCTGAAGGTCGCGCTCCTCAACGAGATAATCCACGCAAATATGCACGCGCGGGGCTTCGATGCCGATCCCAACCACGAACATCCGCCTGAGTTCAAAGCCGAAGTGAAACGCCTGATGGCCTTCGGCGCCTACGACGATTTGCTCTGACCATCGCCTACCTCCGTCGGATTGATGCGTACCCATTTGCCCTTTTTCGGAACGACGAGCCGGCTGACGTGCGCAAACTGAATATCGTCGATGTCCGGGAGGTTCTCCGGATCGAGATCTAAGGGCGTAGATTCGGACTGCGCGCGGTTGATCATGTCGATCAGCGCCTTGTCGTCTTTCGGGGGCGCCTGTTCGGGTTCGCCGTCCACCTCGACTTCTTCGTCGCCTTCTGCCTCTTCCTCATCATCCCGCGGCCTGGTGAGGTGCTTATCCCAGAGCTCTTTGACCTTTGGGCAAATGCCGTCCGGCGGCGACGTGGCGAACTTGTACACGCCCTGGTCCGTCTGCTCTTTGGGAAGCTGCGTGTAATAGTCATCGATCCTCTTCAGGTCGGCCTTCAGGTCCGGCCCTTCGACGAACGACTGGTCAGGTCGGAGGAATAGCGGCACCACGCGTTTGTGCAGGTTGTCGCTCGAGACAAAGACCATGCAGAACGGCAGGTAGTAGAGGTACGCGATGTCTACCTTGTTGTCCGCCTTTCCCTCAGGCCGTACGCGCGAGATGAGATCCGCGGCAATGGCGAGATGGAAGAAGAAATCGACGGAGAACATGTGCATGAAGTACGGCGCGTACTCGCGGAGGGGCGGTTTCCCAGCGGCGGCCCACCGCTGGACGATTTCGCCATGCTCTTCTGCTGGCACGCCCAGCATCGAAAGGCCGAATAGGAGCGCCTTCTCCTCGTCGAGCAGCGAGATGAGCGTATCGGCGATATGCTTCGCGTCCGCGAGCGTTTTCGGCTTTCTGAAGCTCCCGTAAAACCCGCTGAACAGGGCATAGTTGTCGGTGTGGTCTATATTTGTGACGTTGCGGCGCCACACCTTCGCGATCTGGCGTTCGAGGTCGAGGAACTCGTGGCGCTGCCATCGCGCGAACGCTTCTTCCTCCGGCGTGCGTTCGTATATGACGCCTTGTTTACCATCCAACGTGACGTACCTGCCGCCTGCGCGGGGGATGCGGCCGTCCATGGGAACCTTCTGGCCGTGGAGGTCGGCCCAGAGGAGCGTGCCGTGATGCGCAGCCATGTACGACTGCAGATCGGGGGTCTTATATGCGAGGCTTCCGACCACCTGCTCCGGCGTTCTGCCGCGGTGGACTTCCTTCTCAAGATCGGCGAGCGTCTCGACGAAGAAGAGCGGCGTGATCACGGTCAAAAAGAAGTTGTCGAGCCACACCGCCTCATCGACGTTCAACGACTGCAGAAACGATTTGTCGAAGATGAGGATCGGGCCGAGAGGCATAGATCCATGATAGTTATAGCGGCGCGAGGATAGTCCATTGCCCGAGGCCGTTGTTCTTTACCCGGATGTGCTCGTCGTCCGTCCTGAGCTGGTAGTAGCCTTCGGCAAGAGACGCGCCATCGGTCGCCGATACAGAGCCGATCGATGAGCTGCGGCCTTGCACTGCCGGGAAGCCAGGCTTGCGCACAACCGAGGTGGTGATCACGAAGTCGTATTCCACATTCCACTGCTTGTCGCCGCTACTCAGCACTCCCTTGCCGGTAAGCCGTTCATCCATGGATCGCACCTCCGCCTTGCTATTTCGAACCGCGCTTCCTGCCTACGTCCTTGCGCGGCGCGCTCTTCCGCGACTCGGGTTTGAGGAATAAATCCCACGTCTTCAATTGCATCTTCTTCTGGGTGACTTTCCGCCGTTTCTTCTTATTGCCCAGGGTGGGACTGCTGGACGCCCGCGAGACGCTCTTGCCGCCGACGGATTTCCCGCCGCTCTTGCTTCCGCCCTTGTTGGCGGATCTGCTGCGGGGCGGGGCGACCAATTCCAGTTTCGACCCGCAGTGCGGACAGTGGGTCCCAGGTCCCGTGAACAGCATCTGCTGGAAGCCGACATTCGCTATACACGTGGATTTAGGGCACCGCTTGAGCGTCTGGGTTGCCATCGAGGGCCTCTTCAGAAAGTTTACTCCCGAGGCTTTATCAGTTGATTGAGTAATGTCTTTCACGAAACCTCTGCGAGATGAGGAACTGGCCCATGTTGCACAGATGGGGGTTTCCACTTTGCATCTCGATTCCAAGTCCCTCACTGCAGATCCCGAAATCGCCAATCCACTCATCGAGCGGCAATTGGTAATGTTAAGTCGGCGACTGTTCATCGATCTGCCGCCGATTCCGGATGTCAGGTACGCCATTCCCGGTTGATGCGGGTCACGTTGGCGTC